>NZ_JYIW01000023.1 GCF_000956525.1 Microbacterium oxydans | reverse complement strand
CTCCCCCCCCTCCCGTCCCGCCCCTCCCGTGAGGGGTCGATACACGCCGCGCGAGCGGGCTCGGGCGCGGCGTGTATCGACCCCTCGCGGAGGAAGGGCACGAACGCAGAAACGGCACCCACCGAAGTGGATGCCGTTTCAACTACTGTGCGCCCGAAGGGACTCGAACCCCTAACCTTCTGATCCGTAGTCAGATGCTCTATCCATTGAGCTACGGGCGCTCCTGGACCGCTCAGCGGGCCGTAGAACAGCCTACAACAGTCGAGACGCGAAAGCGAAACGAGGCCTCAGTCGGCCTTCTCGGCGGCCTTCTGCTTCTTCGTCCGCTTGGCTTTGGCGCGCTGCTGCGACGACAGCGCCTGCAGATCGACGAGCCGCAGCGCCTGCATCCGCGCATCGCGCATGCGGTCGTAATCGGGGTCCTGATCCGGACGCATGCCCTCGACACGCAGTCGACGGTCGAGGTTGTGGCGCACGTCGGCCCACGCGGCCTCGCGCGCCTCTTCGACGATCACGCCGAGCTGCTTCGGGTCCTGCATCACGTCGCGCAGTCGCGCCGCGACGCCGGCCGACTGCTTGGCGCGGCGACGGAGGTTGCGCACATCGCGGTCGCGGTAGTCGTGCGTGCCCGATGGGTCGGAGTGTCGGCCTCTGGCCCGCTTGCGGAGCGCGGTGACGTTCTCGGCGGCGGCCTCCGACTCCTCGGCCATCGCCCGCAGCGCCTCGCGCGCGTCGTCGACGTACTTGTCGGTGTCGAACACCCCGTTCTCGGCGATCGTGCCGATGAGGATGTGGTTCTTGACGGCCAGGCGCGCGGCAGCGGTCGCTATCGCAACGCCTTCAGCAATGGCATCCGCAGTCCGTCCCACCGAAACCTCCCTCTCTGAGAGCGTACCGGTATCAATCGCGTCCGGCGTGGGTCACAATGGAGGAGAAACCGGGATCTCCGCACCCGGCCCGACACTGCGGAGACGGCGCGCGACGACGCGCGCCAGGAGGAGGAACGATGCGCCTCGACCTCACCGGGAGCACGACCGTGATCACGGGAGCCGCGAGTGGAATGGGCGCGGCCATCGCCCGCCAGCTCGCCGCCGAAGGGGTGCATCTCGCGCTCGTCGACCACAACGCGACAGCACTCGCAGCCGTCGCCGCAGAGCTCCAGGCGGGCACGACGGTGACCACGCATGTCGTGGATCTCCGCGACGACGAGGCGGTGTTCGCGACCGCATCCGAGATCGTCGCCGCGCATCCCGGCATCAACGCGCTCATCACCTGCGCCGGTTCATCCATGCTGGGCAGCCTCGACCAGCTCACGATGGAGGAGATGCGCTGGCTGACCGACGTCAACGTGTGGGGCACGGTCTCGATCACGAAGGCGTTGCTGCCGGCGCTGCGCCAGGCGCCGAGGGCGCACATCACCCATCTCGCGAGCATCTACGCGCTCGCCGCCCCCGCCGGACGCATCCCCTATGCCATGAGCAAGTTCGCGGTCCGCGCGTTCTCCGAGGCCCTTCGGCACGAGCTCGAGGGCTCGTCGGTCACGGTCGGCGCGATCTACCCGGCCGGGGTGCGCACCGGCATCATCCTGCACGGACGTTACGCCGCGGCGATCGATCCGGCCGTCGCCGCCCGGGCGGCATCGGCGCAGGCGGCGATGTACCACACGGAGCCGGCGGATGCCGCGGCACGCATCGTCCGCGCGACGAAGCGCCGCCGCGCCAGGACCATGGTCGGGCGGGAGGCACGGCTCGTCGATGTGCTCGTGCGCCTCGCTCCCGTCGCCTATTGGCGGGCGATGCGCGGACCGTTGCGCGAGGCCGTCGACACGACCACACCGACTCGCTGAGGCACGGCCGGATCAGCGGACGGCGCCGACCCAGATACCGGATGCCCAGGCCTGCTGGTCGCCATTGCACCCCTGATTCCCGGGGTAGCCGCGCACCACGGCCATGCAGTTCGCGAGGAACTCGGGGTCACCGCCGAACATCGACGAGTACGTGCCTGACGACGTCAGCGCACCCCAGACCCGGAACTGGTAGATGTGCGCGAGCTCGTGAGCCATCGCCCAGTTCAGCCGGTCGGAGCTCCACCCGGCGATGTCGGCGCGGTATTTGATGTAGCCGTTGCTGTTGGCGCAGGCTGCGGCGTTGCCGCCGCGGCAGGACGGCGACTCGTAGAGCCCGATCCCACCGCCACCCACCAGATCGAGCGCGGCGCGGACCCTGGCGTAGCCATCCGGTCCGCTCGTCGTGTACGCGGGACCGCCGGGACCGGCGCTGCGCGCGATCTGCGCGGCCTGCCACGTCGTCACCTCTTCGTTCACCTTCTCGGTGAGGGCGTGCACCGTGGCGGTCGCATTGGTCACGACCTGCGGATCGACCTGCTCCGCCAGCACGGTCTGCTGCGCCGAGAGCGCCGCCGCGAGATGCGCGGCGGTGTCGACCTTGCCGGTGGCCGTCGTCAGCGCGGTGCGGAGTGCTTCGATCTCGGCGAGGAACGCCGGGCGCACCGCCAGCACGGCCGCTCGGTCCGCGGTGTCGTCCTCTGCGCGCTCGAGCGCTCCGCGCAGGTAGTCGGTGCGCTGCTGCGCGGTTCGCGTGGTGTCGGCGAGCGCTGTGAACTCGGCGATGACGGCCACGCGATCACTCTCGAGGCCTTCGGCACGTGCGGCCACAGCGGCCGAGAGCAGCACGGCTGCGGTCACGGTGAGTGCCATCACCCGTCGCATCACTGCAGGAATCCCGTCGAGTCGGCGATCTCGGCATCCTGCTGCGCGATCTTCGAACGGAGGGCCGTGAGGGAACCGGCGAGATCGAGGTTCTGCGCACGCGCGACGTCGAGGCGCTGCTCGACCTGCGTGACCTGCGCGCGGACCGCCTCGATCGCGGCGAGTCGCTCCTGGTCGGCGACCACGACGAGCACCACCCCGCCGATCAGCAGCAGGCTTCCCACGGCGACAGCAAGACCTCGCATCTCGCTCCCCAGCACATCGCGTCAGACCCGGAACGATTCCGATACGCCCAATATATATACGCGCGCTGCCTCGACCGCTACTCCGGCCGCCCGCGCCAGGCGTCAGATCTGATAATCGCTGCTGATCAGGCGGCGTGCGGCGACGGCCTGCCCGAGTGCGAGGTGCCGCGGAATCAGAGCCCGAACGCGCTCGATGTCGCGGTCCTCCATCGCCTCGAAGATGACGCGGTGCTCTTCCGCCATGGCGAGCAGATCGTCGTGCTGCCCGAACAACCAGCGAAGGCGTGTGAAGAACACCCCGAGCAACTCGCTCAGCATGTCGTTGTCGGCGAGTTCGCCGGCGATCGCATGGAAGTCGGCCGCTGCGGCTCTGGCGGCGTCTCCGTCACCGACGGTCGCCCCGTCGAGCTCGGCCAGGTATGCCGCACGCAGCCGCGCGATCCCCGCCTCGTCGTGGCGCTCGGCGGCGAACACGAACATGAGCGTCTCGATCGCCTCGCGCACTTCGGCGAAGTCCTGGATGTCACGGTGGGTGAACTGTCGGACGACGGCCCAGGTACGCGGTCGGGCGACGACCACTCCTTCGCCGACGAGCGCCCTGATGGCCTCACGCACCGGAAGCCTCGACACGTTGAGTTCGGCGGCGAGATCGCGTTCGATGAGTCGCGAACCGGGCGCGCGTCTGCCGAAGATGATGTCATCTCGCAGAATGCGCGTCACTCTGACCGACTCGAGTTCGCCGGCCAACCCCGCCTCAGCCATGCACGCATTCTTGCACTCGGCGTGAACGTTCGCCAATTTGGTATGCCATCTGCGCACCCGATCGTGACATGGCGAGGGGGAGGATGCCGAAGCATCCTCCCCCTCGAACGTCACCGCCGATCAGGGCAGACGGTTCGCGATCGCGAGGTTGGCCTCGAGCTCGGCCGCGTTCTGCCGCACCACGTAGGCCGGACGGTCGCGCTCGACGCGCCAGGATTCGCTCAGCGGTCCGATGTTGACGGTGTCGAACCCGATCTCGTCGTACAGCCGAGTGACGAACGCGACGGCCTCTGCATCGTCGCCAGCGGTCGCGAGTGCGCGGCGGTTCTCGGTGCCGGCCGGGGTGCCGTCGGTGGTGATGTCGGATGCCTTGATGTGGTTGAACGCCTTGGCGATCTTCGATGTCGGCAGGTGCTGCTGCAACAGCTCGGACGTGGTCGTCTCACCCTTGTCGAGCGCCTCGATGTGGCCGTCGCGCTCGAAGTAGTAGTTGTTGGTGTCGAGCACGATCTTGCCCGCGAGCGGCTCGACCGGCACCTGGTCGAGTGCGCGCAGCGGCACGGTCACCACGACCACGTCGCCTGCCGCACCCGCCTCTGCCGCGGTGGCCGCCTTCGCCTTCTCGCCGAGTTCGTCGACGAGCGCTGCGAGCGTCTCAGGCCCGCGCGAGTTCGCGATCACGACGTCGTAGCCCTGCGCGACGGCCGCGCGAGCGACCTGCGAGCCGATGTGTCCTGCACCGATGATTCCGAGAGTAGTCATGTCTGGGCTCAACGCCGCATGCTCGCGAGTATTCCCCGACACGACACGAACCGACACGGAATCCGTGCCCTGCGGCCGACCGACTCGAAACCCTCAGGCCGACTTCCGCAGGGCGTCTTCCGCCGCGACCCACGCGAGCATCGCGCACTTCACGCGGGCCACATACCGCGAGACGCCGCCGAGGGCCGCAGCGTCACCGAGCAGCTCCTCATCGGGCTCGATCTTGCCGCGCGAGCGCATGGCCTCGCGGAACGCGTCGATCCGCACTTCGAGCTCCGGCACCGTGAGCCCCTCGGCCAGCTCTGCCAGCAGCGAGGCAGAGGCCTGCGAGATCGCACAGCCGTGCCCCTCCCAGGCGATCGCCTCGACGGAACCGTCGGCTGCGCGGTGCACCTGCAGGGTGACCTCATCGCCGCAGGTGGGGTTCACCTGATGCGACTGCGCGGCGATCTCGTCGCGCAGACCGAAGCCGTGCGGGGTGCGCGAGTGGTCGAGGATGAGCTCCTGGTACAGGTTCTGCAGGTCGCCGGAACTCATGCTCGCACTCCGAAGAAGTCGATGGCCGCTGCGACGCCGTCGATCACGGCATCCACCTCGGCCTCAGTCGTGTAGAGGTAGGTGCTCGCCCTGGTGGACGAGGTGATGCCGAGCCGCCGGTGCAGCGGCTGGGCGCAGTGGTGACCGACGCGCACCGCGATGCCGCGGTCGTCGAGGAACTGACCGACGTCATGCGAGTGGATGCCGGCGATGTCGAAGCTCGCGAGCCCGGCCCTGGGCAGGTCGATACCGGCGCCGAGCACGTGGACGCCGTCGATCGCGCCGAGTCCGTCGACCAGACGGTGCCCGAAGGCGGCCTCGTGCGCCGCGATGCGCGGCATGCCGACGGCCGTCAGGTAGTCGATGGCGGCGGCGAGCGCGATCGCCTGCGAGACGCGCTGCGTGCCGGCCTCGAAGCGCTGCGGCGGCGGCAGGTACTCGGCATGGGTGGTGGTGACGGTCGTGATCATCGATCCGCCGGTGAGGAACGGGGGCATGGCCTCGAGCAGTTCGCGGCGCCCGTAGAGCGCGCCGATGCCGGTCGGACCGAGCATCTTGTGGCCGGAGAGCACGGCGAAGTCGACGTCGAGCGCCCGCACGTCGAGCGGCAGGTGCGGCGCCGACTGGCACGCGTCGAGCAGCACGAGTGCGCCGGCGGTCCGCGCGAGCGCGACGATCTGCTCGACCGGGTTGATCACGCCGAGCACGTTGGAGACGTGGGTGACGGCGACGAGCTTGGTGCGCTCGGTGATGAACCGCGCAGCCTCGTCGAGGCGGAGGGCACCGTGGTCGTCGAGCGGGATCACCCGCAGGGTCGCACCGGTGCGTGCGGCGAGCTCCTGCCACGGGATGAGGTTGGCGTGGTGCTCCATCTCGGTCGTGACGATCTCGTCGCCCTCATGCAGCCGGAGACGCTCGGCGGCCGGTCCCCCTCGTCCGACCGAGGCGTTCGACAGCGAATACGCGACGAGGTTGATGGCCTCGGTGGCGTTCGAGGTCCAGACGACCTCGTCGTCATCGGCGCCGATGAAACGGGCGACGGTGGCGCGAGCGTCTTCGAACAGTTCGGTGGCCTCGGCAGCGAGCGTGTGCGCTCCGCGGTGCACGGCGGAGTTCATGGTGCTCGCGAACTCGCGTTCGGCGTCGAGCACGGCGAAGGGACGCTGCGATGTGGCTCCCGAGTCGAGGTAGACGAGCGGATGCCCGTTCACCTCGGTCTGCAGGATCGGGAAGTCTGCACGGAGGCGCCGCACCTCGTCCTCGCTCAGCGGGGCGAGCACGTCGACGGCAGGGGAAACGCTCATCCTTCTAGCTTCTCATCTGGCGTCGGTGCGCGGGTCGCCGTGTCCGCCACGGCGACCGTGCTCAGGCGAGCGGCGGCCCGACCACGGCGGCCGAGTCCACTGGCAGCGTGAGGCGCTTCCCGGTGTGCTGCACCTCGGCGGTCGAGAGCAGCACGACGGCGTCGGCGATCGTGTCGAACTCGACCGGTGCAGCCGTCAGGTTGACCAGCACCGAGCACGCGCCTCGGTCGATCCGGTACGCGCGGGCATCGGGTTCGGCGCCGGCCGGGGTCACTGTGACCACCGTGCGGGTCATATCCGGATCGGTGAGCTCAGGGCGCTCGCGCCGAAGCGCGGTCAGCGAGCGATACAGCGCCAGCAGCTCGGCATGCGCCGGGGCATCGAGCTCGGCCCAGTCGAGGTGCGAGCGCGCGAACGCGTCGGGGTCCTGCGGGTCCGGCACGGTCGCCGGGTCCCAGCCCATCCTGGCGAACTCGGCGATGCGCCCTTCGGCGGTGGCACGGCCGAGCTCGGGCTCCGGATGGGAGGTGAAGAACTGCCAGGGCGTCGATGCTCCCCACTCCTCCCCCATGAACAGCATCGGGGTGCCGGGTGCGGTCAGCGTGAGCACGGCCGCGACGGCGAGGCGCTCGGGCGACAACGTGGCCGACAGCCGGTCGCCCGCAGCCCGGTTGCCGATCTGATCGTGGTCCTGCGCGAACGTCACCAGGCGCCAGCCGGGCACGGTCGCCGGGATCGGTCCGCCGTGACGACGACCGCGGAACGACGAGTACGAGCCGTCGTGGAAGAACCCTCGCTCCGACACCTTGACCACGGCATCATCCGCCGCGAAGTCTGCGTAGTATCCCTCGACCTCGCCCGTCAGCGCGACGTGCGCGGCGTGGTGCCAGTCGTCGGACCACTGCGCCGTGAGACCGAACCCGCCGGCTTCGCGCGGCAGGATCAGCGTCGGATCGTTCAGGTCGGACTCGGCGATCAGGCTGAGCGGACGGTTCAGCTGCGCCGACAGCGCGTCGGAACGCTGCGCCAGCTCGCGAAGGATGTGGCTCGGCTGTTCGTCACGCAGCGCGTGCACCGCGTCGAGGCGCAGACCGTCGACGTGGAAGTCACGCATCCAGCGCAGCGCGTTCTCGATGATGTACTCGCGCACTGCGGGCTCGTCGAGGTTGATCGAGTCGCCCCAGGTGTTGCGGTCGCCGTCACGCAGGTACGGTCCGAACTCGGGCAGGTAGTTGCCGCTCGGGCCCAGGTGGTTGTACACGACGTCCTGGATCACGGCGAGCCCACGGGCGTGGGCCGCGTCGACGAAGCGCTGGTAGGCGGCGGGTCCCCCGTACGACTCCTGCACGGCGTACCAGAGCACGCCGTCGTAGCCCCAGTTCCACTCGCCGTTGAAGGCGTTGACCGGCAGCAGTTCGACGTGCGTGACGCCGAGATCGACCAGGTGGTCGAGTCGCTCGATCGCCGAGTCGAGCGTGCCGTCCGGCGTGTAGGTGCCGATGTGCAGTTCGTAGATGACGGCCCCCGCGAGCGGGCGGCCGGTCCAGGCGGTGTCGTTCCAGTCGTGGACCGAGGCGTCGAAGGCGGCGGATGCTCCGTGCACGCCGTCGGGCTGACGCGGCGACCGAGGGTCGGGGCGCAGGTCGTCGCTGTCGTCCAGCAGGAATCCGTATCGCTCGCCGTCGGCGAGGTCGACCTCGGCCTGCCACCAGCCGTCGCCGTCGGGGTGCGCCGGCGAGCGGGTGAGCTCGCGGTCCTCGACGGTCGCCCCGGCATCCGTCAGCCGTCGAATCCGCACACGTTCGGCGCGTGGCGCCCACACCTCGATCATCGGACCTCCACCAGCAGTGCGACCGGGTACCTGTCGAGCAGTTCGGCGAGCCGCACGGGGCCCGGCTCGATGCGACGGCCGGTCAGCACGTCGATCGCGGAGACGTCCGGTCGTACCAGCTGCGTCTCGCCCCATCCGCCCCGGCTCGCGAGCCCGACGGGAAGGCGGGTGGCCACGGCGGTCACACCGCCGCGGTCGACGGCGACGACGTGATCGGATGCTGCACCGATCGCGGCAGCCGGCCGGTACACCTGGAACAGTTCGGGGTTGTCGCGTCGCAGCCGCAGCGCGCGCGAGGTCACCAGCATCTTCGCGAGGCCGGTGTCGTCGATCGGCGGCAGGTCGCCACGGTCGGCATTCCGGTCGAGGAGGCGCAGCATGCGAGCACGCTCGGCGAAGTCGACCGGGCGGCGGTTGTCTGGGTCGACGAGGGAGTGATCCCACAGCTCGGTGCCCTGATAGACGTCCGGCACACCGGGGCCGGCGATCTGCAGCAGCTTCGCCGACAGCGAGTTCGAGCGGCCGGCATCGACGATCTCCGCGACGAAGCGGTCGAGCACTTCGCGGGCCGCACCGTTCGACGCCTCCGCGATCGCCTCGACACCGGCTTCGAAGTCGGCATCCGGATGCTGCCAGGTCGTCGACTCCGCGGCTTCCCTCGCGGCCTTGAGCCCGTAGGCGAGCAGCCGGTCCTGGTCGATCGGCCAGGCGCCGACCGCTGCCTGCCAGAGCAGGGCGTCGAACGGACCGTGGCCGGTCGTCGCGATCGCGCGCAGCTCGCCGAGCACCTCGGACCACCGCTCGGGGATCTCCGACAGCACGCTGAGCCGAGCGCGCACGTCTTCCGAGCGCTTCGTGTCGTGCGTCGAGAGCGTCGTCATCGAGTGCGGCCAGGTTGCGAGGCGCCGCTCCTGCGCCGCGTGGAACTCCTCGACCGAGAGCGAGGTGATGGACGGGTCGGCACCGACCTCTGTCAGCGTGCCCAAGCGCGTGAAGCGGTAGAACGCGGTGTCCTCGACGCCCTTCGCCATCACGGCACCACTGGTCTGCTCGAACCGCACGGACACCTCGGTCTCCGGATCGGCGAGCAGCGGCTCGAGCTCGTCGAAGGTCGAGGCGAGGTCGGGGCGACGTCGCCGGGCCTCGGCGAACGCGTGATCCAGGTGCTCGCGCCCGGCCGGCAGGTACGAGCGGTAGACGGGGAAGCACGCTGCGAGCTCGGCGAGCGCGTCTTCGGCAGCGACCACGCCGTGCGGCAGCGTGCGCACGAGGCGTCGCACCTCGGACTGCAGCAACGTGTCGGCGATCATGCGCTTGGTCGAGCGGATCAGGTCGGGCCATGCCAGGGCCTCGTCGAGTCCGGTGTCGGCACGGAGCCGAGCATCCAGTTGCGTGAGCGCCTCGACGCCGTCTGCATCGACGAACAGCCGGTCCAGCTCGGCAAGTGCGTCGTAGCCGGTGGTGCCGTCGGTGCGCCACCACGAGGGCAGCGCCTCGCCGGGTTCGAGGATCTTCTCGACCAGCGTGTACGCGCCGGCGGTGACGTCGGCGAGCTGGTCGAGGTACGCGCCGGGGTCGGCGAGTCCGTCCGGGTGGTCCACGCGCAGGCCATCCGCAAGGCCCTCGGTGAGCCACCGGACGATCTCGTGGTGCGACTCGGCGAAGACGTCCGGCAGCTCGACGCGGATGCCGGCGAGCTCAGACACCGCGAAGAAGCGGCGGTAGTTGAGCTCTGCGTTCTGGTCCTGCCAGAAGCGCAGCTCGTAGTTCTGGGCGGCGAGCAGCGCAGACACGTCGCCGGCCAGCTCGCCGGTGCCCGGTGCGAGCGGCAGCACGTGCTCGAAGTACGACAGCGTGCCGTCCGGAGCATCCGCAGCCGGGGTCGTGTCGACCACGAATTCGCCGTTGTCGATCGCGGCGCTGGGAACCGACCCGAGGATCGGCAGCCGCACTTTGCCAGCCCCGAGTCGCCAGTCGATGTCGAATGCGACGGCGTGCCGAGATGCCCGGCCAAGGCGCAGCACATCCCACCACCACGGGTTCTCGCGCGGCACCGAGACGCCGACGTGGTTCGGGACGGTGTCGATCAGGATGCCGAGGTCTTCGTCACGCGCAGCCTCGGCGAACCGCCGGAGTCCCGCCCCGCCGCCGCGACTCTCGTCGATGCGCGAGTGGTCGACCACGTCGTACCCGTGGTCCGATCCCGGCGTCGCAGCGAGCAGCGGCGAGAGGTAGGCCCACGACGCACCCAGCTCGCGCACGTACGGCGTGACTGCGGCCGCATCGTCGAGCGTGAATCCGGCGCGGATCTGCAGGCGATAGGTCGAGACGGGTCGCCGGGTCATGCGCGGTGCTCCGCGGTCGGCGCTGGCGCAGACAGGACGGACTGCTCGCTCTGCACCCGCAGCGAAGCGTTCACTGAGTCGTCGACGACGATCTCGACGGGTTCGGCCTCGCACAGCACCAGCAGCGACTTGGCCTGCAGTTCGATGCTGTCGCCAGCCGGCACCGCGGATTCGTTGCCGCGTTCGCCTGCCGTGTCGATCATGATCTGCCAGCTGTCGCCGTGGCGGTCGTCCGGCAGGGTGAGGTCGACCGCCTCGTCACCGCTGTTGAAGTACACGAGGAAGTTCTGATCGGTGACCGGTCGGCCCCGCAGATCCTTCTCGCGGATGCCGTGCCCGTTCAGGAACATGCCGACGGAGAGCCCGAAGCCCGAGTCCCAGTCCTCCGGCGCCATCGGCACCGCATCCGGTCGCAGCCAGACCACGTCGGGGATCCGTTCGCCGTCTTCGGCGCGCACCGGTCGACCGTCGAAGAAGCGACTGCGTCGGAAGGTCGGATGCGTGCGACGCAGCCGGGTGACCGCCGCCGTGAACTCGATCAGCGGGTGGTCGGCGGCATCCCAGTCGACCCAGGTGATCTCGTTGTCCTGCGCGTAGCCGTTGTTGTTGCCGCCCTGTGTGCGGCCCAGCTCGTCACCGTGCGAGATCATCGGCACGCCCTGCGAGAGCAGCAGCGTCGCGAGGAAGTTGCGCTGTTGCCGAGCCCTCGCCCGGTTGATGGACTCGTCGTCGGTCGGACCCTCGACCCCCATGTTGGAGGAGCGGTTGTGCGATTCGCCGTCGTTGTTGTCTTCGCCGTTCGCGTCGTTGTGCTTCTCGTTGTACGACACGAGGTCACGCAGCGTGAAGCCGTCGTGCGCGGTGACGAAGTTGATCGAGGCGACCGGCCGGCGACCGGAGTGCTCGTACAGGTCGGCCGAGCCGGTGAGGCGCGACGCGAACTCGCCGAGCGCCTGCGGCTCTCCGCGCCAGAAGTCGCGCACGGTGTCGCGGTACTTGCCGTTCCACTCGGTCCACTGCGGTGGGAAGTTGCCCACCTGGTAGCCGCCGGGCCCGACGTCCCACGGCTCGGCGATCAGCTTGACCTGCGAGACCACCGGATCCTGCTGCACGAGCTCGAAGAACGTCGAGAGCTTGTCGACGTCGTAGAACTCGCGGGCCAGCGTCGAGGCGAGGTCGAAGCGGAAACCGTCGACGTGCATCTCGGTCACCCAGTAGCGCAGCGAGTCCATGATGAGCTGCAGCGCGTGCGGGCTGCCGGCGTTGAGACTGTTGCCGGTGCCGGTGTAGTCGGTGTAGTAGCGGCGGTCTTCTTCGAGGCGGTAGTAGGCCTCGTTGTCGATGCCGCGCATCGAGAGGGTCGGGCCGAGGTGGTTGCCCTCTGCCGTGTGGTTGTAGACGACGTCGAGGATGACCTCGATGCCCGCCGCGTGCAGGGCACGAACCATGGCCTTGAACTCCTGCACCTGCTGGCCGAGCTTGCCGCTCGACGAGTACTCGCTGTGCGGGGCGAAGAAGGCGAGGGTGTTGTAGCCCCAGTAGTTCGAGAGCCCCTTCTCTTCGAGCGTGGAGTCATGCACGAACTGATGCACCGGCATGAGTTCGATCGCGGTGATGCCCAGGTGCACGAGGTGCTCGATGATCGCCGGGTGCGCGATGCCGGCGTACGTGCCGCGCAGCTCTTCGGGGATGTCAGGATGCCGGAAGGTGAGGCCCTTCACGTGCGACTCGTAGATCACGGTCTGCGCATACGGGGTCTTGGGCAGTCGGTCGCCGGCCCACTCGAAGAACGGGTTGATCACCACGCCCTTCACCATCGCGGCGGCGGAGTCCTCTTCGTTCCGGGAATCGGGGTCGCCGAAGTCGTAGCCGAACAGCGACTGACCCCACTCGATCTGGCCGGACACCGCCTTGGCGTAGGGGTCGAGCAGCAGCTTGTGCGGGTTGTAGCGCTTGCCCTCTGTCGGCTTGTCTGGTCCGTACACGCGGTAGCCGTAGAGCTGTCCTGGCTGCACAGACGGCAGGAAGCCGTGCCAGACGAACGCGTCGAACTCGGTCAGGGGCACCCGTTCCTCGGAGCCGTCCTCGTCGAAGAGGCAGAGCTCGACCCGTTCGGCGCCTTCGCTGAACAGGGCGAAGTTCGTGCCCTGTCCGTCGAAGGTCGCCCCGAGGGGGTACGGCGAACCGGGCCACACTTCGTGGCTCACAGGGCGCGCTTCCGCAGGCGCACAGCAGCGGCGCGATCGAGCACGACCTGCACGGCGTCATGGAAATCGTGCGTCTGCGCGATCTCCTCGGAGTTCAGATATGGGCTGCCGAAGTAGCAGACGAAGACTGGCGACACCCATTCAACGTAGCCGACAGGCCCGTCGCTCAGCACGACGTAGCGGTCGAGGTCGACGCGCTCGTACACAGCCTCGGCAGGAGCGCTGTTCTCCTCGGGAGTGGCGTCAGTGCCTGCAGATTCGAATTCAGGAGCGGTGGGGGCTTTCGCAGACATGCGGACTCCTTTTTCTGTTGATGCCCCTCACGGTATGCGTGCATACGCAAGATGGGAATGCCGTTGCCAGAATCGACATCCAACGGCTACTATCGAGTCGCTTCAGACGGAGACCCGCTCTGCGTGCTTCGACCTACGCCCCGCCGAGCACCCGCTCATCCACCGCGTCGTCGTACCGCTCCTGCGATTCGCGCACATCGTCCACGTGCAACTCGGCCCACAGCCGCAGCGCCTGCAGTGGCTCGTGCAACGTGCGGCCGAGCGGGGTCAACCCGTAGCGGGCGTGGCCGTCATCGCCGGTCTCGCGCTGCAGCATCCCGTCACGCTCCAGAGCCCGGAGCGTGTCGACGAGCACCTTCTTCGTGATGCCCTCGACACGACCGTGCAGCTCGCCGAAGCGCATCGGCTGCTCGTGCAGCAGCACGACGATCATGGCGGTCCACTTGTTCGCGATCCGCGCGAGCGAGGCACGCGAGGGGCACTTGGCCGAGAACACGGTCCACTCGGTCGACATGCGCTGCCCTCTCGGTGACGTTGAAGTAACCAGCACCTGCTGGCGAACCTGGAAGCTCAGAGTATCGAGTCATCGAGGAGGAACAGCATGTCGGCAATCGACGTCGTTGGACAGTACGGAGCGGCCATGGCCGTCGGCGATATGGAGGCGCTCGCTGCGACCTTCCGGGCGGATGCCGTGTGGCACCAGCCCGGCACGAACCCGCTCTCGGGCGATCACGTGGGACCGGAGGCGATCATCGCTCACCTCGGCCGATTCATGCAGACGAGCGGGGGCACCTTCGCGCTCGAGACCGAGTCGGCGACCGAGGCCGGCGAGCTCGTCTCGACCACCGTGCGCTTCTCCGCTCAGCGTGAGGGGCGAGTCGACCTCGACCAGCACGGTATCGATGTGTTCCGCATCGCCGACGGCCGCATCGCCGAGGTCTGGCTCATCAGCGAGGACCAGGATGCAGAGGACCGGTTCTGGGGCGAAGCCTGACGGTTTCAGGGGTGCGGATGACTCGTTCGTCCGCCCCCTGACGCTGCTGCGCCGCCTGCCCCTAAGCTCGCACCATGATCGCCTCGTCCACGTTGCTCGCGTTCATCGCTGCGGCGTTCATCATGGTCGTGATCCCCGGACCGACCGTGCTGTTCACGATCGGTCGTTCGATCGCTCTCGGACGCCTGGGCGGGTTCCTCAGCATCATCGGCACCGCGGTCGGATCCGTCGTGCTCGTCCTCGGTGTCGCCCTCGGCGTCGGCACGGTCATCGCCCAATCGGTGGTCCTGTTCACGGTGGTGAAGGTGCTCGGCGCCGGATACCTGATCTTCCTCGGCATCCAGGCGATCCGTCATCGGAAAGACGCCGCCGCGACGATCGCGCACGCCGGCCAGGCACGCCCTGGATGGCGACTGCTGCTCGAGGGCTTCGTCGTGGGTGTCACCAACCCGAAGTCGATCGCGTTCTTCCTCGCGATCCTCCCCCAGTTCGTCGACCTGCACGCAGGATCCGTGCCGCTGCAGCTGTTCGTGCTCGGCTCGATCGTCGTGGTGATCGGCGTCACCTGCGACGCGGTGTGGGTGCTGCTCGCGAGTGCCGCTCGGAGCTGGTTCGGACGCTCGCCGCGCCGACTCTCCGCGATGTCGGCCACCGGAGGCGGCATGATGATCGGCCTCGGCGCCGTCCTGCTGCTGTGGAACGAGAAGCCCGCCACCTGACCGGTCTGGGCCTCACGCCAGGCGGGTCACCGGCTGACGCAGGATCGTGCGCCGCTTCGCAGGCTCCACGCGACGGACGTCGCTGAAGTAGACCTCGTGGTGGATGCCGCGCATCGCGAGCCCGTGCTCGGGGATGAACCGGTGATGCAGGTCGTCGAGCGTCGGACCCTCGTCGTCGAACGAACCGAGGTGCAGCGACTGCACACAGAGTCCCTCATCGAGGGTCTCCAGACGCACCGCGCCGAGGCTCGGTGAAGCATCCTTCTTCGCGGCGGCTCCGGCGAGCGCCCGCTCGAACATCTCCCGCGTGATGTGGTCGGGCACCATGATCATGAGCGTCCAGTGCCACGCGTGCTTGTCGCGCCGAGCAGTGAAGACATCCATATCCGGCGCGTGCCACAGGCCCTCCAGGGGCATCACGACGGTGTCGATCCCCAGTTCCCTGCGGGCGGCGAACTTCAAGCCGTACGCCACCGGATACAACGCCGTCACCGCATCCGCGAAGACCGCGGCGGTGTTCGGATCCCCGGCACCGTCCACCATCAGGTACTGCATCGGCGGCACCTCGACGATGCGGAACTCGTCGCGTTTCGCCCGATAAGCACCGAGCGTCTTCTTCAGGTCGATGGCCACGCGGTGCCTCCTCGGATCGTGCGTCTCAGTGTGCCAGAGGGTTCGGACAGCATCGCTACGCCGCCTCGACCGGGAGCCACAGCTCGCACGTCGCGTGCGTGCCGGTGAAGTCCAGGTATCGGACGATCGATGGGCCAGGACGCAGGCGCCACGGGTTCGATGGGAACCACTCCGTCGCCGTCGCCGCCCACAGCGTCTGCAGCGCGTCGGGGAACGGGCCCGTCGACGAGAACACCGCCCACGAGCCGGCATCGAGCCGGATCGTGTCGAGGTCGTCTGGAACCGGCGTGCTCGGCTGCACCGCTACGCCGTGCAGGTACGTCAGCTCAGTGCCCTCCGGCGCATCCGGATCGATGTCATCCGTGATGGCGAGGATGCCACGAGGTTCAGTGTCGTTGAGCGCCTTCAGGCGCGTGTGCTCCTTCGGAGCGATCGCGGCGATGTGCTGCTGGATGTGCGGGTTGACGCCCGCGTGGATGAGCGGGACGCGGGCGGCGTGGCCGGCGAGCACCAGCTCGGTGCGGTGGATGATGGTGACGTCCATCGGGCTGCTCCCTTCGACGCTCAGGCGGAACCGGAGCGTGGGTTGTGTTCGGAGAGGACCACCGTCTCGACGCGCGTCAGCCGGACTGATCCCGTGCACCGCACGGAACGCTCGGCCGAACGCCTCACCCGAGCCGTACCCATGGCGCACTGCCACGTCGAGCAGGTTCGGGGCTCCCCCGACGAGTTCGGCTGCAGCGAGCGTCATCCGACGACGACGCACGTACTCCGACAGCGGCATTCCAGCGAGCGACGAGAACATCCGGCGCAGGTGATACTCGGTCGTGCCGTGGTCGCAGGCGAATGCGACGACATCGATCTCCTCTGACGCGTCGCGCTCGACGAGGTCGACCAGTGCGTTGAGCGTGCCGATCATGCGGTCCTCCTTTTCCCTCCATCCTCCGCGCGGGCGCCTCCCACCATCCGATCATCCTGACCCGATGCGATCGGGTCAGCACCTGATCACAGCGCGATCCCAGGTATGTGAACGGCGGAGACTTAGTCTCGAAGACTGGACCGCTTCTGGGGAGGGCGAATCATGAAGGTCAACGATGTGATTGTCGGAGCACCGCTGCACGCACCGGCGCTCGCCGACATGGAGGATCCGTTCCTCGATCCGAGCCTGTTGCACGACGCGCAGATCACGCGTGTCGTCGTCGACGTGCTGGCTGGAACCGTCGGCATCCTGCTCGAACTCCGCCAGACTCCGCACCTCCGAGCGAACACCGGGGTGATCCGCGTGACCGGTGTCGCCCAGCAGAACTGGATCTGCACCTCGGTCGCGAACGAGTTCACCGCCTGGTCGATCTCGGGCGCGACGGTGCACAGCGCGCCGACCGAATTCCAGCTGACCGTCCAGTGCCTGCCCACCGGCATGCTCCGCGTCGTCGGCACCTCGGCGGAGTTCATCCTGCTGGATGCGGGCACGCTCGACGCCGCACCGCCCGACTACCGCGCCGATTCGCGAGAGCTCATCCGCTTCGGAATCGCCGACCAGAACACCGACTGCGAGGTCGTCGGCGTCGCCCGCTCGGCCCGGGTCGGCGCGCTCTGACCTCGCTGCGTCGTCGGCTCAGCGCTGGAAGGCGCCGAGGGCTTCGTCGATGATGTCGAGCCCGCGGGTCGCATCCTCGGCGGTGATCACGCACGGCGGCACCACGTGGATGCGGTTGTCGGCGAAGAACGGCAGCAGACCCCGCGAAAGCAGGTCGCCCTTCAGTGCACCGATCGACGCTGCGGCGAGGGGCGCCCTGGTGTCGCGGTCCTCGACGAGCTCGACCGCCCAGAACACGCCGCTGCCCCGCACCTCGCCGATCAGCTCATGCCGCGCGGCGAGCTGCTCGAGGCGCGGACCGATGACCTCGGCGCCGATGCGCTTGGCGTTCTCGACGATGCCTTCCTCACGCATGGCGTTGATCGTCGCGACCACGCTGGCCGCCGCGAGCGGGTGGCCTGAATAGGTGAGGCCACCGGGGAAGACCCGCTCATCGAAGTGGTGCGCGACTTCCGACGAGATGATCACACCGCCGATCGGCACGTAGCCGGAGTTCACGCCCTTCGCGAAGGTGATGAGGTCGGGGCGCACATCGAACGCGTCGAGCGCGAGCCACTGCCCGGTGCGACCGAAGCCGGCCATCACCTCGTCGAGGATCAGCAGGATGCCGTAGCGGTCGGCGATCGCACGCACGCCGGCCAGGTAGCCGGGCGGCGGGGTCAGGATGCCGGCGGTGCCCGGGATCGTCTCGAGCAGGATCGCAGCGATACTGTCTGCACCCTCGGCCTGCACCACGCGCTCGAGGTGGTGCAGTGCGCGCGCGGACTCCTCCTCCGGGCTCGTCGCCCAGAACTCGGAGCGGTAGAGGTACGGGCCGAAGAAGTGCACGTGGCCACGCGAGTATTCGTTGGGCACTCGGCGCCAGTCGCCCGTCGCGACCACGGCGGCACCCGTGTTGCCATGGTACGAACGGTAGGTCGAGAGCACCTTGTCCCGCCCAGTGAACAGGCGGGCCATGCGGATCGCGTTCTCGTTCGCGTCGGCGCCGCCGTTGGTGAAGAACACCTTCTCGAAGCCATCCGGCGCGATGTCGACGATGAGCTGGGCCGCCTCGGCACGCACGGCATTCGCGTGAGCGGGGGCCACCGTCGTCAGGATCTCGGCCTGCGCCTGGATGGCGGCGACGACCTTCGGATGCTGGTGCCCGATGTTCACGTTGACGAGCTGGCTCGAGAAGTCGAGGTAGCGGTTGCCTTCGGCATCCCACACCGTCGTGCCGGATCCGCCGGCGAGCGGCAGCGGCGCGAGCGAACCCTGCGCCGACCACGAGTGGAAGACGCGCGAGCGGTCGGCGTTCGACACCTCGGCGTTGGTGAGGGCGGAGGCAGCGGAGGGCGTGGTGGTCGTCATGGGGGTCCTTCGGGTCTGCGGCGTATGCCGATCCTCTCAGCACCTGCATCCGCAGCCAAGCGACAGTTCGTACAGTGCCGCTCGGCTTGACGGACAGAACGGCAGTCGGCGAGGATGCGAGGATGCCTGCCACCCTTCGCGCCCTGATCGACGACGACCGGTTCGATCTGCGCCCGGTCAGCGACGTCGACGAGGCAGTGCTCGCGCATCCGCTGCTGTGGGCGCACTCCTCCGACCTGCCGGATCCGACGCCCTGGATCAGCGCTGATGGGCTGCTCCTCACCGACGGCGTGCAGTTCGGCGGAGACGACCCGACACCAGCAGCCCCCTACGTGCAGCGGCTCGTCGAGCATGGCGTCATCGCACTCGGCTTCGCGACCGGCATCGTGCACGAGCGCATCCCGGCTGCACTGTCGGATGCTGCGGTGCTGCACGGCCTTCCGCTGTTCGAGGTGCCGCGGCGCACCCCGTTCATGGGGATCATCCGCTTCGTCTCCGACGCGGTCGCCGACGACGACCGGCAGATGCTCGAGACCTCGCTGCGCGCGCAACGGTCGGTCGCGCGGGCGGCGCTGCGCCCTGACGGGCTCTCGGAGATCCTGCGCGAACTCGAGCGGAACCTGGAGTGCTGGGTGGCGCTGTTCGACGCCTCGGGTGCACGCGTGCGGGTGCCGACCCGGCGCGAGATCCCGGATGCGCTGGCCCCCGAGGTCGACGCCGCCGTCGCGCGGATGCTGGCCAGAGGACGCACGGCGGCGGAGCGGATCAGCCTCGCCGCAGCTGTGGGCGAGACCGCAGGCGAGGTCACGCTGCAGACCCTCGGGCAGCAGAGCGACCTGCGCGGCATCCTCGCGGTCGGCACCGGGACCGGCGCGCTCGACCGTGCCCGCGCCGACCTGGTCGAGGCCGTCATCGCGCTGGCGAGCATCGCGCTCGAGCAGAGCCGCACGCTCGACGACGCCAGGCGGCGGCTGCGATCGGGCGTGCTCGAATTGCTGATCGCCGGGGTCACCGGCGTCGCCCAGCGCACGGTCGAGCATCTGTGGGGACCGCTGCCCGCCGACCCGATCCGCATCGGGTTCATCGCGCCGCCGGACGACGAGGGCGGCGCGCATTCCCTGCATTCGGCGCTGGAGCTCATCGCCGGCGAACGGCAGGGGGCGCTGTTCTTCGCTGAGCACGCGCACCGGATCGTCACGGTGACGCCTGCCGACGACCGCGACGACCTCCTCGGCCTGCTCGCACGACATCGGGCCCTCGCCGGGTTCTCGGCGGCCACCACCTGGGAGCACTTCACCGAGGCGATGTCAGAGGCACAGACGACGCTCGCACGGGCGACGCCGGCGCAGCCCGTCAACGACTTCGACGAACTCGCACACGCGGGCCTGCTCGGACATCTGGAGCGCACGCGCGCGCATGACATTGCACGACGGATGCTGCTGCCGCTGCACGAGGCATCCGCGCCGGTCGATCTGCGCCGCACGCTGGAGGTGTGGCTGGAGCACAACGGGGCGTGGGATCCGGCGGCGAAGGCCCTCGGCATCCACCGTCACACCCTCCGCGCCCGCGTGGATGCCGCGAGCGCGCTGCTCGATCTGAACCTCGACACGTTCGCGGCGCGCGCCGAGGTGTGGTCGGCGCTGCAGCTCACGCGCGCCTGAGCATCCCGCCTCGCCTCGCTCCGCCCCGTCCCACCGCACCCCGTCGAGCCACCCCCTTCTCGCCGACCCGGCCCCTTGCGCGCGTTCGCAAGGGGCCGGGTCGCGCACAAGGGGCCGGGTCGGCAGGAAGGAGGGGGCAGGAAGGAGGGGGGCAGGAAGGAGAGAGGGTCAGCTGTTCTGCGGGAACCCGAGGTTGATGCCGCCGTGCGAGGAGTCATTGCGCGTCGCGGGGTCGATCCACCGCGACGTGACCGCCTTCTCGCGGGTGAAGAAGTCGAAGCCGTGCACACCGTAGGCCTTCGCATCGCCGAAGAGCGACTTCTTCCAGCCGCCGAACGAGTGGTACGCGACCGGCACCGGGATCGGCACGTTGATGCCGATCATGCCGACCTGCACCTCGTTCTGGAAGCGGCGAGCCGCTCCCCCGTCGTTCGTGAAGATCGCGGTGCCGTTGCCGAACTCGCCAGAGTTGATCAACGCGAGGCCCTCGTCGTACGACTCGACCCGCACGACCGAGAGCACCGGGCCGAAGATCTCCTCCGTGTACGCGCGTGAGGTCGTCGGCAGCCCGTCGATCAGGGTCGGTCCGAAGAAGAAACCGTCCTCATGCCCGTCGACCGTGAAGCCGCGGCCGTCGACGACGATCTTCGCGCCGTCGGCCTCGGCGATGTCGACGTAACCCGACACCTTGTCGCGGTGCACGTCGGTGATGAGCGGCCCCATGTCGGGCTCGACACCGTCCACGCCGGCACCATTGCCGATCTTCAATGCTGCGATGCGATCGGTGATTTTCGCGATCAGATCGTCTGCGACGGGCTCGACCGCGAGCACGACCGAGATCGCCATGCAGCGCTCACCGGCCGCACCGAAGCCGGCGTTGACCGCCTGGTCGGCGACGAGATCGAGGTCGGCATCCGGCAGAACAAGCATGTGGTTCTTCGCGCCGCCGAGCGCCTGCACGCGCTTGCCGTTGCGCGACGCGGTCTCATAGATGTACTGCGCGATCGGCGTTGAGCCGACGAACGAGATCGACTGCACGACGGGCGACTCGAGCAGCCCGTCGACCGCGAGCTTGTCACCCTGCAGCACCGTGAAGACGCCATCGGGGAGACCCGCATCCTGCCACGCCCTGGCCAGCCAGAGCGCGGCAGACGGATCCTTCTCGGACGGCTTGAGGATGACCGCATTGCCGGCGGCGATCGCGATCGGCACGAACCACAGCGGCACCATCACCGGGAAGTTGAAGGGCGAGATCACGCCGACCACGCCGAGCGGCTGCTTCAGCGAGTAGACATCGATGCCAGAGGAGGCATTCTCGCTGAACGCTCCCTTGATGAGGTGCGGGAACCCGGTCGCGAGCTCGACGACCTCCTGGCCGCGCAGGATCTCACCCATCGCATCGGAGACGACCTTGCCGTGCTCAGAGGTCACGAGCTCGGCGAGTTCACCCTTGCGTGCGTTCAGGATCTCCCGGAACGCGAACAGCACCGATTGGCGCTTCGCGATCGAGTAGCCGGACCAGACCCGGAAACCGGCGTCGGCCGAAGCGATCGCCGCGTCGATCTCAGCCTGATCCGCGAGCGCGACGTGCGCCTGGACAGCGCCGGTCGCCGGGTTGTAGACCTGGGCGGTGCGGCCGCTGGTCGACGGACGCTCTGCGCCGTCGATCCAGTGCGAGACGACGGGAAGAGCCGAGTCCGTGGCGGGCGCGGCGGCGGAGTCAGTGATGGTCATGCTTCACCTCGGAGATCGGGGGACGGATGCCACCAGTAAACCAATCCATGGCGACGGATGCTCGTGCCAGTACGTCCCTCAGCCATCCACGCGGTGGACGATCCGGCAGTCGCTAGGGCAGCCTCAAACATTCAGGCGCCTGGCTCAGAGGCCATCCCACCAGATCGCAACCTGAATGGCCGCACGCGCGACGTGCCCTCTCGCGCGGATCTGGAGCAGCGCGACGTGGAGGTACGTCGATTCGAGATTGGGGACGAGCGCGGCCAACAGGCGCGCTCGTGCGGCAGCAACAAGAGGGACGAGCTCACGCTCTGACATCCGACGAATCCCGGATCTGCGCCACCGGCCGCATCTGGTTCAGAGCAAGGATCGCTTGGTCCAGGACGATTGCCCGCGGGACGCCCTGCAACCCATTGCGCATGACCCACGCGTCGATCGCATCACCCAACCCAACCATCAGATCGCGAACAGGATCAGGGGACGAATCCTGAGCCTGCGCTCGGTCCTCATCAACGTGCGCCACGAGCACATTCAGCGCCATCTGAGTCGCACCAGTGCTTTCCACTGACGTCATCGCTGGCAGGGCGTGATCTCCGGACGCCCCGGGCCCGACGAGACTCCTCTGACTTTTCTCGTCGGGCGCCGCGGGGCGGCCGAACGACCAACGGCTAGCGTCGCGCATATGCCTCGACCACCCGGATGTTGTACTGAGAGAGACGGAACATGTGCTCCAGCGCGAATTCGAGCGCCTTCCCAGACAGGCTGCCCCCATCAACCAAGCGCTGGGTGACGATGATCTCTTCGATCGATGCGCGCGCGAGGTTGGCGTTCCCCTGAATCCGGAGGAGCGCATGAACTTCTTCCAGGCGAGTCCTGAGAACCTCCATCTCGGACTTCCGCACCTCGCGCGATCCTCTGTATGTCGAGATCACCGCGGCGAGCGCGGTGCCGACAGCCTGGATCGAGCCGGCGATCACAATTTCCTGTGCCATCGAACACTCCTCTTCGCGTGCTGCAACCAACTCCGATGCATCGACTATGCGGGCATCCAATGAGGCTGTCAACCTTCAGATACCCGCCACAAGGACTTCTGCTGTCACCCACATGGACATTGGCGAGTGTTGAGAGACTCACTTAGTCATAGACTGCCCATCACAACCGCGGGCGATCCGCCCCGGGGCGAAGAAAAGTCCAGGAGGACCGATGAAGTGTTACTACTGTGACTCGGATACCCGCGTCGTGAAAACTCGAGAAATCGCCAACGGATACGGGATCACGAGGACCAGAGAGTGCGAAGGCAGGCCGCAGCATCGGTTCAACACGAAAGAAAGCGCACCGGTAAGCCAAGACCTTCGGAGTGTGGCGGTTCGACGATCGGGAGATAGTTCACTCGCCAGGGGCCTGTTCGATCCGCAGCGATTGCAAGTCGACATCGCAAGCGGGGTCATGAGCCGTCTCTCGATGACCGAGGTCAGCGAGGTGGTCGAGGACACCATG
Organism: Microbacterium oxydans; assembly: GCF_000956525.1. Lineage (GTDB taxonomy): Bacteria > Actinomycetota > Actinomycetes > Actinomycetales > Microbacteriaceae > Microbacterium > Microbacterium oxydans_A. Next base: position 196,375 of record NZ_JYIW01000023.1, on the reverse strand, counting down.
GCCGCCCTGGAGCGCGCAGGCTCCTTCCACCCGTTGAATCCGGATGAAGAACTGACGCAACGGCGCGCGGTCGGCTGGCTGTGGGATCACCAGATCGCCGAGCAAGTCGAACAGCAGTTGCGAAAGCGCGATCGCATGGCCGTCGTTCTTTATGCGCTTTCTACACGCGGTCGACGCGACCGTCGCGGCAGAGAGGGCTGGAGTGACGCCCACCAGGTACTCGCATGGCTCGCCGACAGATATCCGACTCTGCCTGAGATGCCCACTGTGGCCGTCGCCGGTCTGCAAGGTCAGGTCTGGCGACATCCAGGAGCTGCAGCCCCGCTTCCTCGACGGGTACTGAAGCGCAGCAGGACGGAGAAGCCCCGCGGACGGGAGCGCCCCTTCGACTACGACCAGTTCAAGCGGAGCATCCGTCTCGCGATTGTCGGACGATTCCCTGAGCCGGAGCGCGACCGCCAAGTCGATCTGATCGCGGAATGGGTGATGTGGGGGTTCGTTGGACAAGACGTCATTCTCACCAGCCAGCTGGCATCGGCGGTGCTGGATTGCCTGAGACGAGTCGATGACGTCGCTTACCTGCGGTGGGCAAGCCTCGTGAAAGCGATTGAGTCAGTGTCTGAGTTCGCACATGAAGCAAGGGGACTCGTGCTGTATCCGAGCCCTCCCCTGCATCTCGAAGGCGCCATCCGAGTCGGACGCGAAGCCGGCGATCGCGCGGCTGCGGCCCTCGCGGAGGTTGCTGAGTAGCACGGGCCGAAACCTTGCTTCTGATCAGGTACTCTCCGCGGACACGAGGGGATTTGACCCCCTGGTCCCCGTGAGGGGACTCCACCTTCGCGGGCGTTGATCAGCGCTTTAGCGGGAAGGCCTATTCGTGTCATGGTCTGAAGCGTGCTTGCGGGGTGCCGCGCTCTTGCCATCATGACATCAGGCCTCCGTCGAGTCGAGGTTCTGCACGAGCTTCTGAGAAACCTGGCGCTAACCCTGGATTATGACGGGTACCCGTTTGGCCTCCGCGAGCCGATCGTGAGCGCGCTGGCGGCTCGAGACGGGTTGCCGCCGAGCGTTCCTCCCGGTGTCACACAGTTCCACGAAGGCCTCGCTCGATCCTGGGTGCAGCGCATCGGGCGACATGACGACATCATCGCTCCCGCGTTGGTCCCAATGAAGCTCATGTGCCACTCACGGACCATGCCCATGAGATCTCTCTGGGGTTCGCCTCCGGCAAGGCACCAGAGGAGTATCTATTCACCACGGTGACCGGCCTCCGACTCCGCATGAATCTATTCCGCCGATACAACATCCTGGGCGGCAACTGCGGGCGGACGCAGAGTCCACATGCTTCGCCACTACGCCGCATCGCAGTGGCTTCGAGCAGGGATCTCTTTGAACCAGGTCGCTGCTTGGCTGGGAGACGCCCCCCGCACTGTGTTGCGTGTGTATGCGCATGTAATGGGCGAACAGCAGGACCGCGAGTCCCTCGCTCTGCTCAACAACCACGAGAGGTCGGGCCTCTCTCAAGACGCTCACACAACAGAAAGGCGCCCGCTCCCTTCGAGAAGAAGGAATCAAGCGCCTGATTTCTGCGGAGACGAGGGGATTTGAACCCCTGGTCCCCGTGAGGGGACTCCACCTTAGCAGGGTGGTGCACTCGGCCGGACTATGCGACGTCTCCAGGCATCCGGCCCGAAAGCACGGATGCACCTGATCATCATAACGGGTCGTGGGAGCAACGACGAACTGGGCGTTCGAACCCGGCTCAGGCGTCGAGGAGGCGCGCGGTGGCGGTGGCCATGTGCACGGCCATGGCGGATGCCGCGGCATCCGCATCGCCCGCTCGGACCGCGGCCAGCACGGCGTCGTGCTCTGCGACCGCCTGCTCGGCGTGCGCCGGGTCGTGCACCGCACGATCCGCGTACACCTGCAGCAGCGAGCGCACGACGTGCACATGATCGGTGAGCGTCTCGTTGCCTGCGGCCTCGGCCAGCGCGTGGTGGAAGTCGAGGTCGGCCTTCGCGAATGCCCCGAGCTCGTCGATGCTGTCACGCATCCGCACGACGCTGCGTTCGAGTCTGGCGATGATCGCATCGTCGGCGCGCGCCGCCGCCAGCCTGGCGACGAAGATCTCCAGCCCTTCTCGTAGCTCGAGCAGTTGGGCGGTGTTCCGTTCGCCGATCAGCAGGCCCCACCGCAACGTCTGCGGCAGCAGTTCGCTCGCCGCTCCTCGCAGGTAGGTCCCGGATCCGGGACGAACGTCGACGATCCCGAGGATCTCGAGCGCCGCGAGGGCTTCGCGCACAGCGGAGCGCCCGACGCCGAGGGCTGCTGACAGCTGTCGCTCCGGGGGAAGCCGCGTGCCGGCGGGCACCGACCCTCCGGTGAAGAGGTCGAGCAGGCGGCGGGCGACCTCCGACGCGGGCGCACCGGACGGGACCGCGCCGAGCGCGGCCGCGATGTCGTCTGTCGGTTCGCCGGAGAAAGCGGGCATGCGTCCCAACCTACCGGCCCGAACGTCGGATCACGGCTTGCAATTGGTCAACCGGTTCGCCAATATAGACACCGACCCCCGATGGAGGAGCAGGTCTCATGACTCGACTGTGGAACGATCCCGCGGATTTCGCGGACGAGATGATCGACGGATTCGTCGCCGCGAACGAGCGATCCGTGCGCCGCGTACCCGGCGGCGTGATCCGCAGCACCGTCGTCCCCGATGGGCAGGTCGCCGTCGTGATCGGCGGTGGGTCCGGTCACTACCCCGCGTTCAGCGGACTCGTCGGCCAGGGCCTGGCGCACGGCGCCGCCATGGGCAACCTCTTCGCCTCGCCCTCGACGCAGCAGGTGCATTCGGTCGCCACGGCCGTGGACCGCGGCGCCGGCGTCTTCCTGAGCTACGGCAACTACGCCGGCGACGTGCTCAACTTCGACGCGGCCCAGGCGCGGCTCCGCGACGAGGGCATCGCCTGCGAGACGGTCGTCGTGACCGACGACATCTTCAGCGCACCGCCGTCCGAGCGGCATCGACGCCGCGGCATCGCCGGCGACCTCACCGTCTTCCGCATCGCGGCCGCCGCCGCAGAGGCCGGGTACGACCTCGCCGGGGTGACACGCATCGCGTCGCTGGCCAACGAACGGACACGATCCTTCGGCGTCGCCTTCACCGGCTGCACACTGCCCGGTGCACGGCAGCCCCTCTTCACGGTTCCGGCCGGGCGCATGGCGATCGGCCTCGGCATCCACGGCGAACCGGGCATCGAGGAGACAGACATCCCGACCGCGGATGAACTCGCCGATCTGCTCGTCGAGAAGCTGCTCGCCGAGATCCCGGAATCCGTCGACATCGCCGGTGCGCGCGTCGTACCGATCCTCAACGGCCTCGGATCGCTCAAGTACGAGGAGATGTTCGTCGTCTACCGGCGGATCTCCGAGCGCCTGACCGATGCAGGGCTCGTGCTCGTCGACCCGCACGTGGGTGAGTACTGCACGTCGTTCGACATGGCCGGCACCTCGCTCACGCTGTTCTGGCTCGATGACGAGCTCGAGTCCCTCTGGGAGACCCCGGTCGACACCCCCGCGTATCGCCGTGGGTCGGTCGCAGCCGCCGCACGCGCCGAGGTGGCGGCGTCATCCGTCGTCACCGCCGAAGCGATCGAGCGGGGCGACGACGACTCCGTCGAGGTGGCCGCACTGATCCGCTCCGCCCTGCAGGTGATCGTCGACGTGGTCGATGCGAACGTCGACGAACTCGGCCGGATCGACGCGATCGCCGGCGACGGCGACCACGGCATCGGGATGCAGCGCGGATCGCACGCCGCGCTGGCCGCCGGCTCGGCTGCAGCGGATGCCGGCGCCGGCGCCCAGACCGTGCTCGCGCACGCTGCGGATGCCTGGGCCGACAAGGCCGGCGGCACCTCGGGGCTGCTCTGGGGCGTGATCCTGAACGCACTCGCGATGCAGCTCGGCGACGCAGGGCGACCGACTGCGAGCGCCGTCGCCGCCGGGGTCACCGCTGCCGCACGGGGCGTGCACGACTACGGCAAGGCCGAGGTCGGCGACAAGACGCTGGTCGATGCACTCGTGCCGTTCTCGACCGAGCTCGCCGGTGCGATCGACGCCGGCGCCGCGTTCACGGATGCCTGGACGCGCGCCGCCGCTGCCGCCACCAGTGCCGCTGCCGCCACCTCCGACCTGCTGCCGCGTCTGGGCCGCGCCCGCACGCACGGCGCGCACAGCCTCGGCACCCCCGACCCGGGTGCCGTCAGCCTCTCCCTCATCGTGACCGCCATCGGCGACCTGCTCACCTCGACATCGACCGCCCCGAAAGCGAGCCATCATGCCTGAACCTCTCCGTCTCGTGATCGGATCCGACGACGCGGGCTTCGACTACAAGGAGATCCTGAAGAAGGACCTCGAAGGAAGCGACGCCGTCGCGAGCCTCGTCGACGTCGGTGTCGACGGTGACGGACACACCGCCTATCCCCGCGTCGCGATCGCTGCAGCCGAGCTCGTCGCCCGCGGCGAGGCCGACCGTGCACTGCTGTTCTGCGGCACCGGCCTCGGCGTTGCGATCGCCGCGAACAAGGTCGCCGGTATCCGCGCCGTCACCGCGCACGACTCGTTCTCGGTCGAGCGCGCAGTGCTGTCGAACAACGCCCAGGTGCTCACGATGGGCCAGCGCGTGGTCGGCATCGAGCTCGCTCGACGCCTGGTGCGCGAGTGGCTCGGCTACCGCTTCGACGAGTCGAGCGCGAGCGCCGAGAAGGTCGCCGTGATCGACGAGTACGAGACCACCGGCCAGTGCTGATGACAGGACCACACGCATGACCGTCACCGTCGGGGTGAGCCTGAAGATGTACTTCGGGCACGAGCGCGCCATCGCGTGGTTCGCTGACGTCGCAGACCGCGTGCGCGCACACGACGCCGTCATGTCGGGCGCAGTCGAACTGTTCATCACCCCGACGTATCTGCAGGTCATCCCGGCGCTGCAGGCGTTCGCCAGCACCCCCGTGCGCATCGGCGGGCAGGATGCCGCGGCCGAGGTATCGGGCGCGTTCACGGGTGAGGTTTCCGCTGCCGAGCTCGCGGAGGTCGGCGCATCGATCGCCGAGATCGGGCATGCCGAGCGCCGCCGACTCTTCGCCGAGACGGATGCCGTCGTCGCGGCCAAGACCCGCACAGCGCTCGCGAGCGGGCTCACTCCCCTGCTCTGCATCGGCGAGACCGAACAGCAGGACGCGTCGGATGCCGCGGCCGTCGCGGTGTCGCAGCTGCGCTCCGCCCTCGAAGGCGCCGGCCCCGGAGCCGTCATCGTGGCCTACGAGCCGGTCTGGGCGATCGGCGCCCCCGAGCCGGCAGGGCACGACCACATCCGGGTCGTCGCCCTGGCACTGCGCGCCGCGATCGATGCGGACTCCGACCGTGCGGGTTCGGCCGTCATCTACGGCGGGGCTGCCGGTCCTGGACTCATCACGGCGCTCGGCGATGACGTCGACGGCGTGTTCCTCGGTCGGTTCGCGCACGACCCGGATGCCCTGGTGAGCGTGTTGGACGAGGCGGCGGCGGCGGCCCTTCGACAGGCTCAGGGACCCATTCGGGGAACCGTCGAGGGAACCGCTCAGGGACCCATTCGGGGGACCGTCGAGGGGACCGCTCAGGGATCCAGTGGGGGGACCGCGTGATCGGGCTCGGCACGTATGCGTACTTCTGGCAGCACTCCGACCGGGCGCCCGCGCCGATGAGTCTGATCGACGCCTTCGAAGACACCCGCGAGCAGGGCGTCCAACTCTTCCAGATCTGCGACTACGCACCGCTGGAGACCATGAGCGACGCCGAGCTGCGCGATGCGGCGAGCGCGGCCAGCGACCTCGGCGTCACGATCGAGCTCGGCACGAAGGGCATCGTGCCCGAGCACCTCACCCGGTTCCTGCATCTCGCCGAGGTGTTCGACGCCCGGCTCGTGCGGAGCATGCTGTTCGGACCGGACAGCCGGCCTTCGCTCGCCGAGTCGGAGCATTTGCTGCGCAGCGGCATCCGTGCCTATGAGTCCGCCGGTGTGACGCTCGCCCTCGAGACATACGAGCAGGTGGCGACGGCCGACCTCATCGAGGTGATCGAGCGCGTCGGCAGTCCGAGCCTGGGCATCTGCCTCGACCCGGCGAACGTCGTCGCCCGCCTCGAGAACCCCCGCACCTGCATCGAGCAGACGGCGACGATCACGAAGAACGTGCACGTGAAGGACTTCGCCTTCGCCCGCCAGCCCGGCTGGGTCGGCTTCACCTACTCCGGCACCGCGATGGGCAGCGGATTGCACGACTACGACCACCTGCTGGCGACCGTGCGTCCGCGCGAGCGCGGCATCAACGAGATCGTCGAGCACTGGCTGCCCTGGCAGGACGACGCCGAGACCACCATCCGAACCGAGCGGGAATGGACCCGCATCACCCTGGAACATCTGAGGAGCACACCATGAGCGATACTTCGACAAGCTCAGCAACCCACTCGACAGGCTCAGCAACCCACTCGACAGGCTCAGCAACCCATTCGACGGGCTCAGCACCCGCCTACAAGATCGCCGTCATCGGCGCGGGCGGCAAGATGGGCATGCGCGTCTCGAACAACCTCGTGAAGACCGATCACACGGTCTGGTACGTCGAGAACTCGCCGGCCGGCCAGCAGCGCACGATCGACGCCGGACGCGAACTGACGGATGCCGCAGTCGCGGTCGCGGATGCCGACATCGTCGTGCTCGCCGTGCCCGACCTCGCCCTCGGCCCGGTGACCGCAGAGCTCGTGCCGCAGCTGCGTGCGGGCGCGATCGTGCTGACCCTCGACCCTGCCGCCGCCTACGCCGGACTGCTCGCGACCCGCGACGACGTCATCCAGGCCGTCGCCCACCCGTGCCACCCGTCGATCTTCCTGCAGCGCGAGACGCCGGAGCAGTGGGCGGACACCTTCGGGGGCATCGCTGCCCCGCAGGACGCGATCGCCGCGATCGAGAGCGACGACCCGGCCAAGCGGGCGATCGTCGAGGAGACCGTCCGAGCGATCTACGCCCCGGTCATCGACGTGCACTGGGTCACGATCAAGCAGCTCGCGCAGCTCGAGCCCACGCTCGTCGAGACGGTCGCGTGCATGATCGGCGCACTGCTCAACGAGGCGTTGCACGAGACCGTGACCACGATGGGCGTGCCGGAGGCGGCTGCCCGCAGCATCCTCTACGGCCACACGCAGGTCGCCCTCGCGAACGGCCTCCGCGGCGATAACCCGTTCTCGGACGCCTGCCTGATCGCCATGGACTATGGCCGTGAGAGCATCATCAAAGACGACTGGAAGAAGATCTTCCAGGATGATGAGCTCGACAAGAACCTCGCCAGGATGCTGCACCTCGAGCACATCGAGCGTTGAGATGGCAGGACTCCGAGAGGACCCGCGATGACGTGGAGGCGCCAGGAGCGCGACCAGCGGATGCTCGGAACCTGGAGCTTCGAGCGACGGGACGACGAGATCGCCGACCTGCGATTCGGCGGGCGGCGCGTGCTGCGCAGCATCCGTCCGGTGGTGCGCGACGGCGACTGGAACACGGTTCCGCTCGTCGTCGACTCGGTGGCCGCCGATGGCACTGCGACTGAGCTCGCGGTGCGGTCGGAGGTGTTCGCTGGGACCCTGCGCATCGAGCTCGACGATGCCGCGCTGCTCGTCACGCTCGACCTCGTCGCAGCGCGCGACGTCGACACGAACCGCACCGGGCTGATCGTGCTGCATCCGCCGCAGCTCGCAGGACACGACCTGGCGGTGGGGCACCCTGACGGGACCACCGAGACGACCCGGCTCACCGCCGAGATCAGCGCGCACCAGCCGGTGTTCGACATCGCATCGCTGGGCTGGACCGACGACGGCGTGCAGGTGCACGTCGAGTTCACCGGCGACGTCTTCGAGATGGAAGACCAGCGCAACTGGACGGATGCCTCGTTCAAGACGTACAGCCGCCCGCTCTCGCTGCCGTTCCCGTATCGCGTCGCGGCGGGCGAGCACGTCGTGCAGTCGCTGCGGATCAGCGCGGTCCCGGTCGAGGCCGACGTGGCAGCGGATGCTCCAGCCGAGACCGCGATCACCCTGCATCCCGCCGGTCGCTTCCCCTCGATCGGGGTCGCCGCGTCATCGGCGCCGGACCCCGCGCCGGTCGTCGAATCGCTCGGCTCGAGCCTGCTCGTCGAAACCGACCTCGCCGGTGTCGACTGGCGCGCGGCGCTCGAACGGGCCGTATCCTCCGGCCTGCCGCTCGATGTGCGCTTCGTGCTCGATCCCGCTGCCCCTGAGAAGGTCGCCGAGGCCGTCGCCGCACTCGACGGCGTCGAGGTCGTCAGGGCCAGCGCGTTCCACCAGGTCGGCGGCGCCAGGCACGTGTCCGACGTCGAGGCGATCGACCTGTTGCGGCGAGCGCTCGCGGATCATGGACGCTCGCTGCCGGTGATCGGTGGCAGCCGTTCGCACTTCACCGAGCTGAACCGCGAGCTGCATCGGCTTCCGGCCGACCTCGACGGCCTGGCGGTCACGGTCACGCCACTGTTCCACAGCGCCGACACCGAACAGCTCGTGGAGTCGGTCGCGATGCAGCGGCTCGTCGCCCAGGAGACCGTCGCACGCGCCGCCGGCCGACCGGTGCACATCGGTCCGATCGCCCTTCGACCGAGGTTCAACGACGTCGCCGCTGCGCCACAGCCGCTCTCGCCGCACCCCGATCTCCGCGACGGCTACGGCCCGGAGTTCACCGGTATGGACGACAGTCGACAGTCCGCGCCAGAGCTCGCCGCCTGGACCGTCGCGAGCGCTGCCGCACTGGCCGTGCCCGGTGTTGACTCGATCGCGTGGTTCGAGGAATGGGGACCCCGCGGCATCCGCGACGCCGATGGCACCCCGCTTCCGGTGGCGGACGCACTCCGACAGCTCGCCGCGCTCGCCGACATCGACGACGCGGTGCTGCTCACCGGCCCGAGCCCGGACGGGCTCGTCTGGGCGATCGGCGCCCGCTCCGACTCCCACGACGACGTCCTGCTCGCGAACATCGACGAGGCGCCCCGCTCGGTGACACTCGTCACTCCGGCCGGACGCGCGACCGTATCGCTCGCCGCCGACTCCGTCACCCGCATCCGTCTCACCACCCCGCCTGAGGAACAGACCCCGTGATCGACACCTGGAAGAACGACCTCCGCACGCACGTCATCGAGCACGCGATGCAGATGACCCGTGAACCCTCAGGGGTGCTCACGCATCCGTACACGGTGCCGAGCTCCCCCGACTCCCCCTACTACTCCAACGCGCTGTGGGATTGGGACTCCTGGTTCATCAGCGTCGTGCTCGGCCAGGTCGAGCTCGAGACGGGCGAGACCGGACGCTTCGGCACGTACGAGGAGGGGACGATCCGCAACTTCCTCGAGCACACCGACGAGGACGGCGTGATGCCGCTGCTGCTGAAGCCCGAGGGACCGCTGCTGCACGGCGACCCGAGCCGCGCCGCCGGGTTCTCCCAGAACATGCACAAGCCGGTGATCGTGCAGCAGGCCGCACTCCTGGTCCGTCGACGGGGCAGCGCGGAGTGGATCCGCGACGGCATCCCCGTGCTCCAGCGCTTCCTGGAGCGCTACCTCGAGAGCCACCTCCACGCCGAGACCGGGTTGGCCTACTGGCAGACCGACTTCGCGGTCGGCGTCGACAACGATCCGTCCGTCTACTACCGGCCCGACCGCAGCACCGCCTCGATCTACCTGAACTCGCTGCTGTACCGCGAGCTGCTGGCGTTCGGCTCGCTGCTCGAAGACCTCGACCGCCTCGCCGAGGCGAACGTCTGGCGCGGACGAGCGCAGGATCTGGCGGATGCCGTCAACACGCACCTCTGGGACGAGCGCGACGGCACCTACTACAGCGCCGACCTCGCCTTCCGTGAGATCGACGGTGAGGACTGGCTGCACAGCGGCGCACCGCGGTCGTGGTCGTCGCTGCTGCTGCGCGTCGACAACTGGTCGAGCTTCCTGCCGCTGTGGGCGGGGATCGCCTCGCAGGACCAGGCCGAACGGATGCGCGAGCGGCTGCAGGAGACCCGCACGTTCCGGGCGAACTTCGGGGTGCGCACCCTGTCGCGGCTCGAGAAGCCGTACAACCTGCGGGCCTCGAACAACCCCTCGAACTGGCTCGGACCGGTGTGGGGCATCAGCAACTATCTGGTGTTCCGCGGGCTGCAGAAGTACGGCTTCGCGGATGACGCCCGCGAGCTCGCCGAGCAGACGGTCGAGCTGTTCGGCCGCGACCTCGCCACGACCGGCTGCCTGCACGAGTTCTACAACCCGGATACGGGCGAGCCGATCATGACCAGGAACTTCCAGAACTGGAACTTCCTCGTGCTGAACATGATCGCCTTCCTCGACGGCCGACCGGTGGTCGCGGAGTTCTGATCACCGTCGTCTGACCATGCCGTCGGCGATCGCGGTTCCCTCTCTCGCGCTGTCGAAGACGTCGGGGCGCGGTTTCGGCTGGTGCGCGACCCGTGTCGTGCAGTCAGCCGGCAGCGTTGGCGCAACTGCCGAAGCCACTCGTTTCGGCGTGCGATCCATGCTCCCCACACGCTCTCGAAGGCTCCGGCTGTGGAATGCGTAGCATCGACACTGTGGACCACAACGAGATCGTGCGACTCTACGGACCGTGGAATCCGCGCACGGTCATTGACGTGATTGAGCTTTTCGAGGGCTACCCCGGCCGGTGGTGGATCGCTGGTGGGTGGGCTATCGAGGCGTTCACCGGCGTGTCTCGACCTCACAGCGATATTGACCCGAGCATCCCTCGTTCCGACGCAAACCGGCTGCGCGCGCACGTCGTCGACCGCCTGGACGTATGGGCGGCAAACCAAGGCGACCTGCTCCCTCTTGCCAACCCGGACAGGCCGGTTCCGGACACCTGCAGCAATCTGTGGTTACGGCCCAACGGCGCGACTCCTTGGGAGTACGACGTCATTCTGATGGATGCCACCCCGGCGCTATGGACCTACAAGCGAGACCCGAGGGTCACACTCCCTTTCGACAAAATTCTCTGGTCGCAGGCAGGCGTGGAGTACTTGCGTCCGGAAATCCAGCTACTCCATAAAGCTCCGGGACTTCGGCCGCAGGATCGGTTGGACTTCGATGCCGCTCGTTCATCCATGAGTGACGAAGCCTCGGCGTGGCTTCGATGCGCACTGGAGACCGCCCACCCTGGTCACCCGTGGATCGAGGAACTCGTACGATCTCGTTGACGAGCGCCGGACTCGCAGGCAGCAGTTGGGTGATGGGTCTTCCGTAAACGCCTGCCGAAAGCCGATTCCGCTCGGCGTCTCGGAGACCCAAACCGAGCCTGATCTGTCGCACGCCGTTGACGATCGTTTACGGCATGCCTTCCCCGCACGATGCCGGCATCGTTCGGGAGCGGCCGCAACGGTGCCGCTGAAGCAGGATCAGGCCGTGGAGTCGCGGGCCACGAGCTCCGGCTGGAAGACGATGTGCTCCGGTTCTCGCTCCGGGTCGGCACTGTGCTCGAGCAGGAGTCGCAGCGCCGTCTCACCCATGAGCCCGCTCGGCTGGCGAACCGATGACAGCGGCACGGCAGCGGCGGCCGCGAAGTCGATGTCGTCGAAGCCGATCAGTGCGACATCCTGCGGCACGCGGATGCCGTGGGTCAGCAGCCCCTGCAGCACGCCGAGGGCGACCAGGTCGTTCGCGCAGAACATCGCGTCCGGTCGATCGGCTGCGGCCATCGCGGCGACCTGGTCGCCGGCGGTCCGGCCCGCATCGACCGTGGATGCCGCTGACGGCAGCGTCTGCAGCTCGGCATCCGTGACCTCGCCGACGGCGCGGCGCGCCCCCCTGCGTCGATCGTCGACCTGGCGCATGTCGAGCGGCCCGCCGACGAACAGCAGGCGTCGGTGACCGGAGTCGAGCAGGTGCCGAGCGGCGAGATACCCGCCGAGCTCGTCATCGACCGAGACGCTGCTGAACTGCTCGTCGGCACTGCGACGGTCGACCAGGACCGCCGGAATGCCGCGCTGCTTCATCTGCCGGAGCCTCGGGCCGACCTCCTGGTACGGCGAGAGCAGGATGCCGCGCACCCGCTGCTGCTCGAACAGATCGATGTGCCGTGCCTCCTGCGCGATGTCCTCGTCACTGTTGGCGAGCACGACGGAGAGGCCGTGTCTGGCCGCCTCACGCTCGGCCCCGCGCGCGAGTTCCGTGAAGAACGGGTTGCGCACGTCGAGCACGACCAGCCCGACCATGAGGCTGCGCCCTGCTCGCAGCTGCCTGGCCGCGTCGTTGCGCACGTAGCCGAGCTCGGCGATCGCCTCGTGCACGCGTCGCACCGAGTCCTCCTTGACCCGGTCGACGTGGTTCAGCACGTTCGACACCGTGCCGACCGAGACGCCGGCGCGGTCGGCGACGTCGCGGATGCTCGCCGCCACGGTCAGCGCCGCCTGGTGCTGGCGCGCACGACGAGCTCCGGCTCGAAGACGCGACGCGGTTCGTCGATCACGCGGCCGCCGATCGTGTCGAACAGCAGGTCGACGACCGCGATGCCGAAGCCCTCGTGGCGGCCCTTGACCGTGGTGAGCGGGATCAGCGAGGCCTCCGCGAACTCGATGTCGTCGTAGCCGACGATGGAGGTCGTGCCAGGCACGTCGACGCCGCCGGCGACGAGCGCGTTCATGATGCCGAGCGCGAGCAGGTCGTTCGCGGCGAAGATGCCGTCCGGCATCATCTCCGGCGGACGGGAGAGCAGCGCGGCACCGACCCGCCGACCACCACGAACGGTGCGGTCGGGTTCATCGATCACTTCGAGCGTCGCGGCACCGAACTCCCGGACGACCTCGCCGGCACCGGCCAGACGGGCGGACACCTGCGGGATGTCGAGCGGACCACCCACGAACAGCAGGCGCCGACTCCCCACGTCGAGCAGGTGGCGCATGGCCTGTCGACCACCGGAGACCTCGTCGAGCGAGACCGAGGGCTGCTCATCGGACTGGGCGTGCTGGCCGACCAGCACCGATGGCGTGCCACGGCGCCGCACCTGGGCGAGGCGGTCTTCCACGGGTACGTGCGATGACATCAGCAGACCCTGCACGCGGTACTGCTCGAACAGCTCGATGTAGGTGTTCTCGCGATCACGGTTGCGGTGCGAGTTCGCCAGGAAGACCGTGATGCCGAGCTCGCTCGCTCGTAGCTCCACGCTCTCGGCGATCTCGGCGAAGTAGGGGTTGCTGACGTCCGGCGCGATGTAGCCGATCGCACTGCTGACGCCGAGCCGCAGCTGACGGCCCGCGTTGCTGGGGACGAAGCCGAGCGAGTCGATGGCGGCGCTGATGCGCTGCGCCTTGTCGTCGGAGACCCGGTCGGGGTGGTTCAGGAAGTTCGAGACGGTGCCGACTGCGACGCCGGAGAGCACCGCCACATCGCGGATTCCGACACGGGCCATGCGCGGACTCCTTCGATTCTGTGGACGATCTGTCACTTTACCTGCTCCGCTCCGGCAGGCCGCCTTCGCCGCACGCGCCCGATCGCGCCTCGCCCCGGGACGTCGTTCCCGCGGTCGGCGGCTCGGCGTCGCCGACGATGCCCGCGAGAGATTGTGACGTTTCAATAGCCATGCGATCATCCTGGCCCATCTCGGCGCCCCGCGCCTCGCCTGTGCGCAGATATTCTTGGCAGTATCCGTTTGACACCCCACCCATCACGCTCTACCATCAGTTTTGAAACGTCTCAATAACGGGATGCCACTTTCAAGGAGGAAATGTGTTCACAGCAGAACGGCGGCGCCTTCGCAAGCCGCTCCTCAGCGTTGCCGCTCTGGCCAGCGCCGGGGTTCTCGTCCTTTCCGGTTGCACGAGCGACGGCGGCGGCGGATCCAGCGCTTCGAGCTTCGAGTTCCTGAAGAACTCCGAGAACACCACGACGCAGCCCGTCCTCGAGGCACTCGGCGCCGACGCCTGCGCCGCAGAGGAGAAGGCGATGCCGCTCGAGGTCAACTCGGTGCCGCAGGCCGACCTCGACGCACAGGTGCAGCTCCTCGCCACCCAGGACGAACTGCCGCAGATGTTCTCCGCCGGCGGCAACCCCTCGGAGGGCGCCAAGCTCGCCAAGGGCGGCTACCTCGTCGACTTCGACGCAAAGCTCACCGAGCTCGGCGTCCGGGACAAGATCGCCGAAGGCGCGGTCTCCACGATCAAGAAGCTCTACGGCGGCGAGTTCAACTTCCTGCCGTACCAGTACAACATCGAAGGCATCTGGTACAACAAGCAGATCTTCGAAGAGCAGGGCTGGGACGTCCCCGAGACCTGGGACGACCTGACCACGATCGCCGGCGAGGCCAAGGCAGCCGGCTACACCCCGTTCACGGCATCCGGTGAGCAGGGCTGGCCCATCACCCGCCTGATCAGCACCTACCTCTTCCGCAGCGTCGGCGACGACGCGCTCGAGAAGGTCGCATCCGGCGACGCCAAGCTGACCGACCCCGAATACGTCGCGGCCGCGCAGGCCATCGCCGACCTCGGAGCCGAGGGCTACTTCGACCAGAACGTCACCTCGCTCGACATCGACAGCTCGTACAACGAGTTCCTCACCGGCAAGGCCGCCATGATCTACATGGGCAGCTGGATCCTCGGCAACATCAACGGCGACGGCAACCAGATCGGCGCCGACAATGTCGGGTTCTTCAACTTCCCCGCGGTCGAGGGCGGCAAGGGCACGCCCGACGCATACCCCTCGAACGTCGGCCTGCCGGCGACCATGAGCGCCGCGGCCTCCGACGAGGGCACGGATGCCTGGCTCGGCTGCATCGCAGAGAACTACGGCAACGAGGCGCTCAAGCAGGGCCAGATCACCGGCTTCATCGCCGATGACGCGGTCGAACTGCCGGCGATCTCGCAGACCGTCGCGGATGAGATCGCGACCAGCACCGACAGCGTGCTGTGGTTCGAGGCGCTCTTCAACGCCAAGGCGAGCAGCGTCTCGTCGACCAACGCGGCACTGCTGGTCACCGGCGGCCTCTCCGCCGAGGAGTTCATGGGCCTCGTCCAGGACGCCCTCGACCAGGGCTGATCCCGTCCGGTCCCGCGCGCTCCACCAGGAGCGCGCGGGACCGGTTCTCTCGCCACTGCCCCTCTTACCCGAAAGGCCGCCTCGCATGAAGTCCGTCCTCGGCGACCGCAAGACGATCCTGCTGCTGCTCCTGCCGGCCCTGGTCATCTACACGCTCATCACCATCGTCCCCGTGCTCTGGTCGTTCGGGCTCACGTTCTTCACCGGCAGCATCCTCGAAGGCTTCGAGTTCACCGGCATCTCCAACTTCACGCGCCTGTTCAGCGACAGCTACGTCGCCGACGCGTTCTGGTTCACGATCCGCTACGCCCTGCTGACCACCCTGTTCCAGGTCGTGCTCGGCTTCGGCCTCGCCCTGCTGTACCACTTCGTGCTCCGCCGATCGTCGGTGATCGTGCGCACGCTCGTGTTCTTCCCCGTCGTGCTCCCCACGGTCGCGATCGGCATCCTGTACCAGAAGCTCTTCCAGTCGGCCCCCAACGACGGCCTCGTGAACGAACTGCTCGTGAACGTCGGCCTCTCCAACATCGACTGGCTCGGCGACGGGTCGACCGCGTTCATCGTCATCGTGATCATGGACGTCTGGCGCTCCGCCGGCTTCTACGGCATCCTCGTGTTCTCCGGACTGCTCGACATCCCGGACGAGATCGTCGAGTCAGCCCGTCTCGACGGCGCGAAGTCGTTCAGCCTCTTCCGCTACATCATCCTGCCCATGTCGCTGCCCATCCTGTTCGCCTCGATGATCTTCAGCATCAACGGCACGATCAAGGTCTTCGACTCGGTCTTCGCGCTCACCGGCGGCGGTCCAGGCAACTCGACCACGCCGCTGACCATGTACATGTACCGCACCGCATTCCAGTTCAGCGACTTCGGCTACGGCTCGACGGTCGCCCTCGTGCTGACCATCATGTGCCTGCTCGTCACACTCGTCATCTTCCGCTCGTCGCGACGCGACAACACCGTCTGAGGACTGACCAATGACAACCACACTCGACACGACGGCCGTCCCGAGCCCGCACGCGTTCGTGCCGCACCGCCGCGGCGCAGGGGCCGTGGCCCTCGGCATCCTCCGCAAGGTGCCGACCTGGCTGACCATCGCACTGCTGATCGTGGTGACCGCGTATCCGCTGTTCTGGATGTTCATCAACTCGTTGAAGTCGAACAGCGACTTCCTGAACAACCCCTCGTACACGCTCCCCGAGATCTGGCGCTGGGACAACTACGCCACAGCGTGGGAGACCGGCAACCTCGGGGCGACGATCTCGAACTCGCTGATCGTGACGGTCCCGTCGCTGGTGTTCATCGTGCTGCTCGGCACGGCAGCCGGCTACGCGCTCGAGATCATGGTGTTCAAGGGTCGAGCCTCGGTGCTGCTGCTGTTCCTCGCGGGCATCATGATCCCGGGGCAGATGATCATCCTCCCCCTGTTCAACGCGTTCTCGAAGATGGGCATCAGCGGCTCGTACCTGCCGATGATCCTGATCTACATCGCCGGCGGACTCCCCCTGACCGTGTTCATGACCGCGACGTACTTCCGGGCGATCCCCCGCGAGATCTTCGAGGCCGCGACCATCGACGGCGCCTCGATGCTCCGTTCCTTCTTCCTGATCGGTCTGCCGATGATGAAGAACGCGATCTTCACGGTCGCGATCGTGCAGTTCTTCCTCATCTGGAACGACCTGCTCATCGCCCTGGTGTTCGGCGGCAAGAAGAGCCTGAACACGATCCAGGTGGGGCTGCTGAACTTCTCCGGCGAGTACGGAGCGATCAACTACGGACCGCTGTTCGCCGCGATCTGCGTCACCGTGTTCGGCATCCTGATCATGTACCTCTTCCTGAACCAGCGCATCATGAAGGGCCTCGCCGCCGGCGCGGTCAAGGGCTGACGCGCGCCCTTGCCCTCCCCCGCGAGGGGTCAGAACACGCCGCGCTCGTCCGCGAACGCGCGGCGCGTTCTGACCCCTCACCCGGAAGTGGGTACCCAAGCGTCGCGCGCCACATCTCGCACCGCACGCCACATCGCGCACCGCCGTTCGCGCCTCACACCCACCCCGCGCCGCGTATCGCGCGTGATCTTCCCGCGAGGGGTCAAGACGCGCCGCGTTCGTCCTCACACACGCGGCGCGTTCTGGCCCCTCACCCGGGAGTGGGCACCCCCAGCGCCGTGCACCTCGCACCGCCGCTCCCACCTCGCACGCCGCTCGCACCCCGCGCTTCGCACCGCGCCCCGTGACGCACTTCACGCGCGCGCCCTTCGTGCGAGGGGCCGAAACACGCCGCGCCCGTCCTCGGACGCGCGGCGTGTTCTGACCCCTCGCGGACCCGGGACCCGCGGGGGAGGCGCGGGACGTCAGCGCCAGTCGTGCTCGGCGCGGAAGCCGAGCTCGTCCTGGATGCGGCGGGTCGACATGAGCGACTCGAACTCGCCGAGGTCGTCGGCCACCGGAACACCGGGGAACCACCGCGCGGCGAGTTCGCGACTGGGAGCGGCATTGCCGGATCCGGGCGCCGCGACGTTGTACACGCGGAACCCGGGCGTCGCGCCGGCGAGTGCGAGTTCGACGGCGCGGGCGCCATCTCGTGCGTCGATCCAGGATCCGATGAGGTCGCGGCGGTAGTCGGGCTCGGCCGCGGACTCGAACGTGCCGTATGCGTCCGGGGCCACGACGTTCGTGAACCGCAGCGCAGTGATCGAGGTGTCGGGGCGCCAGCCGGCCAGTTGCGCGGCCATGGCCTCCTCCACCACCTTGCCGAGGCCGTAGGTGTTGAACGCGCGGGTGTAGGTCTCGTCGACGGGGAGCGCTGGCGGTGCGACGTCGAACGGGAAGCCCATGGCCGTGATGCTCGAGGCGAGGATGACCGTGCGGATGCCGGCGCGGTGCGCGGCGAGCAGCACGTGCGAGGAGGCGAGCATGTTGTTCTCGAAGGTCGCAGCGTCGGGGATGAGCCCGTTCACCGGGACCGCCGCGAGATGCACGAGCGCCTCGATGCCCTCGTGCCGTGCGGTCACGCCGAGGAACGCGTCGAGCGTCTGCCCGTAGTCCGCCAGGTCGACGCGTGTGAAGCCGACGCCCGGCGTGCCGGCGAGGTCGAAGCCGAGCACCTCGGCGCCGGTGGCGCGCAGCCGCTCGACCGTGGCGCGACCGAGCGTGCCGTTGCTTCCAGTGACTGCGATCACCATGTGGACCTCCGTGTCCGAGTCTGGCACGAGCATCGACCGATGCGAGCTCGATGCCCTAGTATTGAAACGTCACAATTCTATCCTGCTTCGTCCCGCAATCGCCTTGCGGGCGACTCTGAAACGTTTCGAAATCTTGGGAGTGTCCAATGCCGGCCACCGTATCCGCCGCTCGCTTCGAGCACCACCGCGAGCCCATCGGCATCGGCGAGCCGGCCCCGCGCCTCTCCTGGTTCGTCGAGAGCGCTCCGATCGGATGGTCGCAGACGGCATACCGCGTCGAGGTGGCCGCCACAGGATCGACCTCGACCTTCGAGGTCGAATCCGACGAGCAGGTCCTCGTGCCGTGGCCAGCGCCGGCCCTCCCCTCGCGAGCCACTGCATCCGTGCGGGTGCAGGTGCGCGGCGATGACGGCGGCTGGAGCGAACCCGGCCCGTGGTCGACGGTCGAGACCGGTCTGCTGCATCCGGAGGACTGGTCAGCCGGCCCCATCGGCGCAATCTGGAACGAGAACCCGATGCGCGACGACCGTCGCCCCTCGCTCGTCCGTCGCGACTTCGCCGTGCGTCCAGGGCTCGTCAGCGCACGGCTCTACGCCTCGGCCCACGGTCTCTTCCAGGCCGAGATCAACGGCGAGCGGGTCGGCTCCGACGTGCTCGCCCCCGGCTGGACGGTGTACCGCGAGCGCCTGCGCTACACCACGTACGACGTGACCGAGCTGCTCGCCGAGGGCGACAACGCGATCGGCGCCTGGCTCGGCGACGGCTGGTACCGCGGGCGTCTGGGTTGGCGCGGCGGCTTCCGCAACGTGTTCGGCGACGACCTCTCCTTCATCGGTCAGCTCGAACTGCGCTACGCCGACGGCTCGACGGAGACCATCGCGACCGACACCCGGTGGAAGGCGGCGCGGAGCCCGATCATCCGGTCCGGCCTCTACGACGGCGAGGTCTACGACGCCCGCGAGGAGCTTCCGGGCTGGAGCAGCGCCGGCTACGACGACAGCGCGTGGAGCCGCGTGCAGCTGCGTCGACGCGATCGCTCAACGCTCGTCGCCCCGACCGGCCCTCCCGTGCGGGTGACCGAGGAGGTGCAGCCGATCGCCGTGCTGCGCGCCCCCTCCGGCAAGCGCGTGCTCGACTTCGGCCAGAATCTCGTCGGCGTCGTGCGGCTTCGCGCCACCGCCCCGGCCGGCACCACCGTCACCCTGCGCACCGCGGAGGTGCTGCAGGACGACGAGCTCTACACCCGTCCGCTGCGCGACGCGATCTCGACCGACGTCTACACCTTCGCCGGCCGCGACGGCGGCGAGGAGTGGGAGCCGCGCTTCACATATCACGGCTTCCGCTACGTCGAGGTGGACGGCTGGCCCGGCGATCTCGATACGGATGCCGCGAACGGCGCCCTGATCGCGCGGGTGCTGCACACCGACATGGAGCGCACCGGCTGGTTCGCCTCGTCGAACCCTCAGCTCGACCGCCTGCACGAGAACGTGGTGTGGGGCATGCGCGGCAACTTCGTCGACATCCCCTCGGACTGCCCGCAGCGCGACGAGCGCCTCGGGTGGACCGGTGACATCCAGGTGTTCACGCCGGCGGCATCCTTCCTCTACGACTCCTCCGGCATGCTGGCGGGCTGGCTCCGCGACCTCGCCGCCGAGCAGCTGCCCGACGGCACCGTGCCCTGGTACGTACCGGTGATCCCGGCCGACTCGATGTGGAACCCGCAGCGCCCAGGGGCGGCCTGGGGCGACGCGGCGACGATCGTGCCGTGGACGCTGCACCAGCGCTTCGGCGACGAGGGCGTGCTGCGGGCGCAGTTCGACAGCGCCAGTGCCTGGGTCGATCTGCAGGCCGAGATCGCAGGGCCGTCGCGCCTCTGGGACACCGGGTTCCAGCTCGGCGACTGGCTCGACCCGGATGCTCCCCCGCAGCATCCGTCCCGCGCGAAGACCGATCGATTCCTCGTCGCCTCCGGGTATTTCGCGTACTCCGCCCGACTGGTCGCCGAGATGGCGGCGACCTTGGGCAGGACCGCGGATGCCGAGACCTACGGCACCATCGCGGCGGAGGCGAAGGCGGCGTTCATCGGCGCCTACGTGCTCCCCGGCGGTCGGATGACATCGGATGCGCAGACCGCCTACGCGGTCGCACTGCAGTTCGACCTGCTGCCCGATGAGCTGCGCGCACCGGCAGCCGCACGGCTCGCCGAACTCGTGCACGCGGGCGGCAACCGCATCGGCACCGGGTTCGTCGGCACCCCGCTCGTGACCGATGCGCTGAGCGCCAACGGCCAGCTCGACGCCGCGTACGACCTGCTGCTCGAGAAGGAGTGCCCGTCGTGGCTCTACCAGGTCGGCATGGGAGCGACCACGGTCTGGGAGCGCTGGGATTCGATGCGGCCGGACGGCTCGGTCAACCCAGGCTCGATGACCTCGTTCAACCACTACGCCCTCGGTGCGGTGGTCGACTGGATGCACCGCGTCGTCGCAGGGCTCGCCCCTGACTCGCCCGGGTACCGCCGCATCCGCGTCGCGCCGCGCCCCGGTGGCGGACTCACCTCGGCCTCGGCCAGGCACCGCACGCCGTACGGCGAGGCCTCGGTCTCGTGGCTGATCCGCGACGGTGCGCTGCACGTGACGGCCGAGCTCCCGGTCGGCACCACCGGCATCCTCTCCCTGCCGGGGCAGCCGGAGGAGACGGTGGGGCACGGCATCCACACGCGTTCCCTCACCCTCGCCGAGGAGGTGTCGGCATGACCCGCATCGCCTTCCTGCACACCGGCGCGGTCGTGATCCCGCCGGTCACCGAGCGCGCACGCGCGGTCCTGCCCGACGCGACCGTCGTGAACTACCTCGACGACCGCATCGTCGCCGATCTCGGCGACGCCGAGCTCGCGGCATCCGTCGCCGATCGACTCGCGCATCTGGCCGAGGCGGCCCGCGACGCGGGCGCCGACGTGCTGATGCTGACGTGCTCGTCGATCTCGGGCTACGCCGCGCAGACCGCAGCACGTGCAGGCATCCCGGTGCTGCGCATCGACGAGGCGATGGCCGATCAGGCCGTGCACATCGGAGCGCGGATCGCCGTGATCGCGACGCTGCCGACCACGCTCACCCCGACCGTCGCGCTGCTGCGCGAGCGGGCTGCCCTGACCGGCGTCGAGCCGATCATCGTCGAGGAGGTCGTCGACGGCGCGTTCGCCGCCGTCTCGGGTGGCGACCGTCCGCTGCACGACCGGCTCGTCGCCTCGGCCATCGAACGACTCGCAGCCGGAGCCGATGTCGTGGTGCTGGCGCAGGCGTCGATGGCCTCTGCCGCCGAGCGCGTCCGCGTCGACGTCCCGGTGCTCACCAGCATCGAGCCGGGCATCGCTCGGCTGGGCGAGCTGATCGCCGCACGAGCCGCGACGACGACAGAGGGAGACCTCCGATGACCACGGACACGCGACAGCGCGCACTGACCCCGCTGACCGCGGACGCCGCTCGATGGGCCAGCGGGTTCTGGGGCGGTGTGCAGGAGCGCACGCGCTCGACGACCGTGCCGACCATGTGGCAGTCGCTGAGCGACCCCGCGGTCAGCAACGGTCTGCGCAACTTCCGCATCGCGGCTGGACTCGAACCGGGCGAGCACGTCGGTCCGCCGTTCATGGACGGCGATGTCTACAAATGGATGGAAGCTGCGATCGCGCAGCTCGAACTCCAGCCGGAACCCTGGCTGGCCGAGACCGTCGAGACGCTCGCCGAGCTCATCGCCTCGGTGCAGCGCGCCGACGGATACCTGCACACGCCGACCCTGATCGCCGCGCTCGGCCCCGCCACGGCCACCGAGCTCGCCGACCGCTTCCACTTCGAGACCTACAACCTCGGACACCTCATCACGATGTGCGTGCGGCACCACGAGGTCACCGGCTCGACGCTGCTGCTCGATGTCGCCGTGCGCGCTGCGGGCTACCTCGAGGGTCTCGCCGAGCACAAGCCGGTCGAGCTCGCTCGCAGCGCGATCTGCCCTTCGCACTACATGGCCGTGATCGAGCTGTACCGCACGACGGATGACCGCCGCTGGCTCGCACTCGCCCAGGCGTTCCTTCGCGTCCGCGACGAGTTCGAGGGCGGCGACGACAACCAGGACCGCCTCCCCGTGCGCGACCAGTACGTGGTCGCCGGGCACGCGGTCCGCGCCAACTACCTCTATGCGGGCCTCGCCGACCTCGCGCTCGAGACCGGCGACGCCGACCTCATCGAGGTGCTCGAGCGGCTGTGGGACGACGTGATCGACACGAAGCTCTACATCACCGGCGGATGCGGCGCACTGTACGACGGGGCCTCGCCGGACGGCCACCCGTGGCAGGAGCAGATCAGCCGAGTGCATCAGGCCTACGGCCGCGCCTACCAGCTGCCGCACACGACAGCGCATGCAGAGTCGTGCGCGAACATCGGCATGATCCTGTGGGCGGAGCGGATGCTGGCGCTCACCGGTGCGGCGCGGTTCGCCGACGTGATCGAGCAGATCTCCTTCAACGCACTGCTCGCCGGTATCAGCCTCGACGGCTCTGCGTACTTCTACACGAACCCGTTGCGCCAGGTGCGCGAGCTGCCGTTCGAGCTGCGCCGGGCTGGCGACACGGGACTGCATCCGGTGCCCGCACCGCCGAAGTCCGACGAGCGGCTGCGCGAGCGGTACCTGAGCTGCTTCTGCTGCCCGCCGAACACGGCGCGGACGCTGTCGCGACTGCACGAGCGCGCGGCATCCGTCGCCGCCGACGGGTTGTACGTGCATCTCTACGGCGGCAGCGAGCTGCGCGGCGCCCTCGACGACGGCCGTGTGCTCGGGCTCCGTGAGCACAGCGACTACCCGTGGGACGGGCGTATCGAATTCACCGTGACCGAGGCGCAGTCCGGCGGCATGCCGCTGCACCTGCGCATCCCAGGCTGGACGTCCGGCGCCGCCCTGACGGTCGCCGGGGAGGTCGTGTCGGTCGCCGCAGCCGGCGAGTACACGACGATCGATCGACCGCTCGCAGTGGGCGACGTGATCGTGCTCGACCTGCCGATGCCGGTGCGGATGCTGCGCGCCCACCGTCTCGCCGAGGAGGCCGCGAACCAGGTCGCCGTGCAGCGCGGACCCATCGTGTACTGCATCGAGGAGGCCGATCTGCCCGGCGATGTGCTGCTCGAACAGGCGGCACTCCGCCGCGGCACCGCGTTCGGCACCGAGACCACGGAGATCGAGGGCCAGCGGCTCATCGCGCTGACGACGACGCTCGCCGTGCTCCCCGGCACGACCGACGACGCCCTCTACGCCGACCTCGACGCGCAGCCGCTGACCGAGATCACCGCTCGACTGGTGCCGTACTTCGCCTGGGGCAACCGCGGCCCCGGCGAGATGTCGGTCTGGCTCCCGATCGTCTGGTGATCCGATGAGCGAACACGTCACCGCCACGTATGTCATCGAGACGTCTCTCCCCCTCATGCAGGCTGCCGAGACGCTCGCCGGCGAGCAGTCCACAGGTACCTTCGTGCGGGTCGAGCGGGAATCGGATGCCGTCCGTGCCCGCTTCGCCGCCCAGGTCGTCGACCTGGAAGAGCTTCCGCTCACCGGCGACAGCGCGCTGCCCGGCACCGTCGGCGACCCCGCCCTTCGACGACGGGCGCGGATGCGTCTGCGATTCCCCCTCGACAACTTCGGGCCATCGATCCCGAACCTGCAGGCGGCCGTCGCCGGCAACCTCTTCGAGATCAAGGAGCTCGCCGCCGTCAAGCTCACCGACCTCGACCTGCCACCGGCGTTCGCCGCGCGCTACGGCGGTCCGAAGTTCGGCCTCGCCGGCACTCGCGAGCGGATGGGTCGACCCGATGGCGCGATGATCGGCACGATCGTCAAGCCGAGCATCGGGCTCTCCCCCGCCGAGCTCGCCGAGGTGGTGGGCGAGCTCGCCGAGGCTGGCGTCGACTTCATCAAGGACGACGAGCTGCAGGGCAACGGCCCGTCCGCGCCACTCGCCGATCGTGTGGCTGCGGTGATGCCGGTGCTGCATCGGTATGCCGACCGCACCGGCCGGATGCCGATGTACGCGTTCAACATCACCGACGACATCCACCTGCTCGAAGCGAACCATGACCTGGTCGTCGCCGCCGGCGGCACCTGCGTCATGGTGTGCATCAACATGGTCGGTCTCGCCGGGCTCGCGCACGTCCGCCGTTTCACGCAGGTGCCGATCCACGGCCACCGGGCGATGTTCGGCGCGATCAGCCGTTCGCCGCAGGTCGGGTTCTCGTTCCGCGCCTGGCAGCAGCTCGCGCGGTTGAGCGGTGCCGATCATCTGCACACGAACGGCATCTCGAACAAGTTCTACGAGTCGGACGACGAGGTGCTCGCCTCGATCGCCGACGTGCGCACGCCGCTCGATGGCATCGCGGAGACGGTCCCGGTGCTGTCATCGGGACAATGGGGCGGCCTCGCCCACGCCACCTATCGCGCGGTCGGGTCGTCGGATCTGCTCGTGCTCGCCGGCGGCGGCATCCACGGGCACCCCGACGGCGCCGCCGCCGGTGTCGAGAGCATGCGCGCCGCGTGGGCGTCTGCAGAGCGCGGCGAGTCCACAGCCCAGGCCCTGGCCGCATCGCCGGAGCTCCGTCGGGCGACGGAGCGGTTCGGGGCCGTCCGTGACTGAGCAGTCGGCGACGGCCGCATCGGCGGGGCCGAGCGTCGGCTACTACGGCGATGACGTCACCGGGAGCGTCGACGTGCTGCTGCAGTTCGCCCGCCACGGCGTGCGCGGATGCCTCTTCATCGGCACGCCGTCGCAGGCGGCGCTCGATCGCGCCGCAGAGACATATGCCGTGATCGGCATCGCAGGCATCGCCCGCTCGCTCACGCCGGATGCGCTCGACGCCGAGGTACGACCGGCGCTCGAGGCGCTGCGCACGCTGCACCCTGCGATCGTCCAGTACAAGGCCTGCTCGACCGCCGACTCGTCGCCCACGATCGGCAGCATCGGACGCGTGATCGAGGTCGCCCGCGACATCTTCGGCGAACGCACGGTGCCGGTGCTGTTCGCGCAGCCGGACTTCGGTCGGTACACCGTGTTCGGGCATCACTTCGCGGCCGAGGGCGGCGTCGTGCACCGTCTCGATCGGCAGCCGACCATGTCGCAGCATCCGTCCACCCCGATGGACGACTCCGATCTCGTCGCCCACCTCGCGCGCCAGACTCGGCTGCCGATCGGCGGGCTGCCGCTCACCGGCTACAGCTCGGCGGGTGCGCTCGCGACCGCCATCGACGGCTCGACGGATGCCGCGGTCGTGCTCGACGCGCTCGACGACACCCACCTCGCGCTGATCGGCGATGCCTTGACGCGGCTGGCCGCCGAACAGCATCCGCTCTTCGCCATCGGGTCCGGCGGACTCAGCAGGGCGTTCGCGCTCGGACACACCCCGACACCACTGCCCGCGGTGCCGGCGCCGGCGGGCCCGGTCCTGGCGATCTCGGGCAGCCGCTCGCCGCAGACCCGCCGACAGGTCGATGCAGCGAGGTCCGCCGGCTGGGCGGTGCTGCCGCTGTCGCCCGATCCGGCGCTGCATCCCGAGGTCATCGAGCTGCTGCGTGCCGGGCGCAGTGTCGTCCTCTCCTCCGAAGGCGCGGCGGCCTTCGCGGATTCGACCGAGGTCCTCGCCGATATCGCTGCGGCGACCACAGCCGTGGCCCACGCCGCCCTGGCCGCCTCGGCGACTCGCCGCTTGATCATCTGCGGCGGAGACACGTCGAGCCGGGTCGTGCGCACGCTGGGCATCGCGAGCGTGTCGATCGCGGCGAACCCCGGTGCGAATGTCGTGGTGCTTCGCGCGCGCAGCGACGATGCGGCGGTCGATGGCATCGAGCTGCTGCTCAAGGGTGGCCAGGTCGGCGACGACGACCTCTTCGAGTCGATCCGAGTCGGGAGCGGACGCCTCGACGGTTGACGGATCCGTGCGGTCGACCCTAAGATATGAAACGATTCATATTTACAGAAAGCGAGTGACAATGTCCGTCCTCACCCCCGATCACCTCGCCGTGCTGGAACAGCAGGCCATCGAACTCCCGAGCTGGGCGTTCGGCAACTCCGGCACCCGCTTCAAGGTGTTCGGCACGCCGGGCACGCCGCGCGACCCGTGGGAGAAGATCGCGGATGCCGCGCAGGTGCACGCCTACACCGCCCTCGCCCCGAGCGTCGCGCTGCACATCCCGTGGGACGTCGTCGACTCGTACTCCGACCTGCGCGCGCACGCCGAGGACCTTGGCGTGCAGCTCGGCACCGTCAACTCCAACACCTTCCAGGACGACGACTACAAGTTCGGCGCACTCACGCACGAAGACGCCGGAGTCCGGCAGAAGGCCATCGACCACCACCTCGCGTGCATCGACGTGATGGATGCCACGGGCAGCCGCGACCTGAAGATCTGGCTGGCCGAAGGCTCGAACTACCCCGGCCAGGCCGACCTGCGCGGGCGCCAGGACCGCCTGCAGGAGTCGCTCCAGCAGATCTACGCCCGCCTCGGCGACGACCAGCGCCTCGTGCTCGAGTACAAGTTCTTCGAGCCGGCGTTCTATCACACCGACGTTCCCGACTGGGGCACGTCGTACGCCCAGGTGAGCGCACTCGGCGACAAGGCGATGGTCTGCCTCGACACCGGCCACCATGCTCCTGGCACGAACATCGAGTTCATCGTGATGCAGCTGCTGCGCCTCGGCAAGCTCGGCTCGTTCGACTTCAACTCGCGCTTCTACGCCGACGACGACCTGATCGTCGGTGCGGCCGACCCGTTCCAGCTCTTCCGCATCCTGTTCGAGGTCATCCGCGGCGGCGGGCTGAACAACCCCGACGTGGCGTTCATGCTCGACCAGTGCCACAACGTCGAAGACAAGATCCCCGGCCAGATCCGTTCGGTGCTGAACGTGCAGGAGATGACGGCGCGCGCGCTGCTCGTCGACCGCGACGCACTCACCGCCGCCCAGAAGTCCGGCGACGTGCTGGCCGCGAATGCCGTCTTCATGGACGCCTTCTACACCGACGTTCGCCCTGCACTCGCGGAATGGCGGGAGTCGCGCGGGCTCGCCGGCGACCCGATGGCTGCGTACGCGGCATCCGGCTACCAGCAGCAGATCGCCGCAGACCGCGTCGGCGGCGTGCAGGCCGGCTGGGGCGCCTGAGCGCGCTGCTCCTTTACCTCTCTCGCGACTTCGAACCAAGGACACGACACGCATGACGAACCCCACAGCCGCCGCCCTGATCGCGCGGAGCAACCGCCTGGGCGCCGACCCGAAGAACACGAACTACGCCGGGGGCAACACCTCCGCGAAGGGCACCGAGATCGATCCGGTCACCGGGCAGCCCGTCGAGTTGCTGTGGGTCAAGGGGTCCGGCGGCGACCTCGGCACGCTGCAGGAGCAGGGCCTCGCTGTGCTGCGCCTCGACCGCATGCGTGCGCTCGTCGACGTGTACCCCGGCATCGAGCGCGAAGACGAGATGGTCGCGGCCTTCGATTACTGCCTGCACGGCAAGGGGGGAGCCGCGCCTTCGATCGACACGGCCATGCACGGGCTCGTGGATGCCGCGCACGTCGATCACCTGCACCCCGACTCCGGCATCGCGATCGCGACCGCTGCCGACGGCGAGGCGCTGACCTCGACGATCTTCGGAGAGAAGGTCGTCTGGGTGCCGTGGCGCCGCCCAGGGTTCCAGCTCGGACTCGACATCGCCGCGATCAAGAAGCAGAACCCGCAGGCGATCGGCTGCATCCTCGGCGGGCACGGCATCACCGCCTGGGGCGACACGTCTGACGAGGCAGAGGCGAACTCGCTGTGGATCATCGACACCGCAGCCTCGTACATCGCCGAGCACGGTGCGCCCGAGCCGTTCGGCGGGGTCCGCGCAGGGTTCGAGGCATTGCCCGAGGCCGAGCGTCGTGATCGCGCCGCAGCCCTCGCCGGCACGATCCGCGGGATCGCCTCGCAGGACCGCGCCATGGTCGGACACTTCACGGATGCCCCCGAGGTGCTCGACTTCCTGGCATCCGAGAAGGCGCCGGAGCTCGCGGCCCTCGGCACCAGCTGCCCAGACCACTTCCTGCGCACCAAGGTGAAGCCGCTGATCCTCGACCTGCCGGCCGCGGCATCCCTCGACGAGCAGGTCGCACGCCTGCACGAGCTGCACGCCGAGTACCGCGCCGACTACCAGGCCTACTACGACGCCCATGCTTCGGCCGAGTCTCCCGTGATCCGCGGCGCAGACCCGCTCATCGTGCTCGTTCCCGGTGTCGGCATGTTCTCCTACGGCGCGAACAAGCAGACCGCCCGGGTGGCCGGCGAGTTCTACGTGAACGCGATCAACGTGATGCGCGGCGCCGAGGCGCTGTCGACATACTCCCCCATCTCGGATGCCGAGAAGTTCGCCATCGAGTACTGGGCACTGGAGGAGGCGAAGCTGCAGCGCATGCCGAAGCCGAAGTCCCACCAGGGCCGCATCGCCTTCGTCACCGGCGCCGCCTCCGGCATCGGGAAGGCCATCGCCACGCGTCTCGCCGCCGAGGGCGCCTGCATCGTCATCGCCGACCTCGACCTCGAGAAGGCTCAGGCCGCCGCGGCCGAGCTCGGGAACACCGATGTCGCGATCGGCGTCGCCGCGAACGTGGCAGACGCCGACGCGATCCAGGCCGCGCTGAACGAGGCGGTGCTCGCATTCGGCGGGGTCGACCTGATCGTCAACAATGCTGGACTCTCGCTGTCGAAGCCGCTGCTCGAGACCACCGAGAAGGACTGGGACCTGCAGCACGACGTCATGGCGAAGGGCTCGTTCCTGGTGTCGAAGGCCGCGGCGCGCGTGCTGATCGACCAGAAGCTCGGCGGCGACATCATCTACATCTCGTCGAAGAACTCCGTGTTCGCCGGCCCGAACAACATCGCCTACTCCGCGACCAAGGCCGACCAGGCCCACCAGGTGCGGCTGCTCGCGGTCGAACTCGGCGAGTTCGGCATCCGGGTCAACGGCATCAACCCCGACGGCGTCGTGCGCGGCTCGGGCATCTTCGCCTCGGGCTGGGGCGCCAACCGTGCGGCGACCTACGGCGTCGCGGAAGAGGATCTCGGCCAGTTCTACGCGAACCGCACGATCCTCAAGCGCGAGGTCGTGCCCGAGAACGTGGCCGATGCCGTGTACGTGCTGACGGGCCCCGAGCTCACCCGCACGACCGGCCTGCACATCCCGGTCGACTCCGGCGTCGCCGCCGCGTTCCTCCGATGACCCCCCGTCGCCGACCCACCCCCTTGTGTGCGAGCGGCCCCCATCCGGGCAGCACGTACCGGGGTGGCTCGCACACAGAGGGGCCGGTCGGCGAGGGAGAGGTGAAGTGAGCGTGCGCGCGGTCGCCGCAGTCGATCTGGGGGCGACCAGCGGACGCGTCATGATCGGGCGGGTCGGCGACGCATCGCTCGACCTGGAACTGGTCACGCGGTTCCCGAACGGCCCCGTCGAACGCGAAGACGGACTGCACTGGGACTTCGCGGCGCTGGTCGAGCACGTGCTCGACGGGCTCGCCGAGGCCGTACGCCGTGAGCCGGCGATCGAGAGCATCGGGATCGACTCGTGGGCGGTCGACTACGGCCTGCTCGACGGCGACGACCTGCTCGCCGAGCCCTTCCACTACCGCGACGACAGAACCGCGCGCGGCGTCGACGAAGTGCACGAGCTGGCGCCGTTCGCCGAGCTCTACGGACGCAACGGTCTGCAGTTCCTGCCGTTCAACACGCTCTACCAGTACCGCGTCGACGCGCGACTGACGGATGCCGACACCGCACTGCTGATCCCCGACCTGCTCGCCTTCCTGCTCACGGGAGTCCGCGTCGCCGAGCGCACGAACGCGTCGACGACCGGGTTGCTCGGCGTGCGCGACGGCGAGTGGGACACCGAGCTCGCCGCGCGCCTCGGCATCCCGACCGCCGTGCTCCCGCCGCTCGTCGACCCCGGCACCGTGATCGGTCGGCTGCGTCCCGACGTCGCCGCCCGCATCGGCGCGGACCTGCCGGTGATCGCGGTGGGCTCGCACGACACCGCCTCCGCCGTCGTCGCCGTACCGATGAGCACACCGAACTCGGCGTACATCTCCTGCGGCACCTGGGGACTCGTCGGGGTCGAGCTGACCGAGCCGGTGCTGACGGATGCCGCGCGCGAGGCGAACTTCACGCACGAGCTCGGGGTCGACGGCCGCTACCGTTTCCTGCACAACGTCACGGGGCTCTGGCTCCTGAGCGAGACCGTGCGCGCGTGGGAGGCGGAGGACGGATCGCCGATCGATCTGCCGGAGCTCCTCGCCGCCGCATCCGCCGTCTCCGGCGACGTCGCCCTCTTCGATGCCGATCACTCCTCGCTCAGCGCGCCAGGCGACATGCCGGCGCGGATCGCGGCGCTCCTCGGCGCGAACGCACCCGCATCACGGCCGGCGTTCACCCGATCGATCGTCGAGTCGATCACGGCCGCGTTCGCGCAGGCCGTGCGCACCGCCGCCGACCTCTCCGGTCGTGACGTCGACAGCATCCACCTCGTCGGCGGCGGTTCGCTGAACCGGCTGCTCTGCCAGGCCACCGCAGACCGCACCGGGCTGCCGGTGCTGGCTGGACCGGTCGAGGCCACGGCGCTGGGCAACGTGCTGGTGCAGGCTCGCGCCCGCGGCGCGGCGCCCGCGTCTCTCGAGGCGTTGCGCGCCCTCGTCGCCGCGACGCACGAGCCGCAGCGCTTCGACCCGCGCGCCTGAGTCGCACATTCCGCGACGACGCCCCCTCGCGCTGCGCAGCGGGAGGGGGCGTCGTGGTGCGCGCAGGTGGTCAGCCCGCGTTCGCAGCGGCGATCAGCTGCTCGACCTGGTCGTACGTCACATCGACACCGGGGAAGCCGACGAGACGGCCGATCGGGAATGACGCCATCATCTTCTGCATCGCCTCGTCGTTCGGGATCATGGATGCCGCCGACGAGTCGGCGCCGCTGAGCTCCTCCATGAAGCCGCCGAGCGCACCCATCACGATGGGACCGGCGACCGGGTGCGCGAGCACGTCACCGACCGAGGAGTTCATCGTCAGCGCGATCTGCACATCGTCGCCCGCGACAGCGACCGAGACGGACGAACGGATGTCACGGCTGGAGGCTGCGACGTCGATCGTGTAGTCGCCGCCCTCGACGACCCAGCGGTCGACCCGCACGTCCCAGTAGGCCAGGTCTTCGCGTCGGACGACCAGCTCGACCGTTCGGCTCTCACCCGCGGCGAGGGCGACCGAGGAGAACGCCTTGAGCTCGCGCGGCGCGCGCTGCACGCTCGACGCCTCCGGAGCGACGTAGACCTGCACGACCTCTCGACCGTCGCGGTCTCCCGTGTTCGTGAGCTCGACCTGCACGGCGATGTCGCCGTCCGCACGCACGGATGCCGTCGTGGCGCCGTACTCGAACGTCGTGTACGAGAGCCCGTGCCCGAACGGATAGGTGACCTCGAGCCCCTTGGCGTCGTACCACCGGTACCCGACCAGCAGGCCCTCGCCGTAGCGCACGTGCCCGAACTCGCCGGGGAAGTTGCCGAACGAGGGGTTGTCCTCCAGGCGGACGGGAACCGTCTCGGTGAGCTTCCCCGAGGGGTTGACGACTCCGTACAGCACATCGGCGACGGCACCGCCGCCGGCCTGGCCGAGCAGCCAGCCCTCGACGATCGCCGGCACCCGGTCTGCGAAGGGCAGGGCGACGACACCGCCGTTGGAGAGCACCACGACCGTGTTCGGGTTCACGTCGATGACGGCGTCGAGCAGCGCGAGCTGATCGGCGGGAAGATCGATGTGGTCGCGGTCGAAGCCCTCGGACTCCTCGGCGGCCGGGAGCCCGAGCAGCACGACGGCGACGTCGGCGGCAGCGGCCACCTCGACCGCTTCTGCCCGAAGATCGTCGGCGGAGCGTCCGGATGCTGCGACGACGCCACCGGTCACGGCGAAGCCTGGTGCGTACGACACGGTGTCGCCGCCGATGGCGCGCAGCTCGTCGAGCGCGGTGTCGACACGCGTCGGGTTGATGAGCGAGGAACCGGCGCCCTGGAAGCGCGGTTCGGTCGCGAACGCACCGATCACCGCGACCTTCTGGTCGGCCGTGAGCGGCAGCACCGCGCGCTGCTCCCGTCCCGCATCGGGTCTCTGAGCCCCGCGAAGGGCTTCGTTCTTCAGCAGCACGATCGAGCGACCGGCTGCCTCGCGGGCGAGGGCATGATGCGCGTCCACATCGAGCGGACCGCTCACTGCCGGGCGCTCCCCTGCCTTGCGCACGAGGTCGATCGCGCGTGATGCCGCGGTGTCGAGCACGCTCTCGTCGAGCTCGCCGGCCCGCACTGCGGCGACCAGCTGCGCATCCGTCCGTCCACCGGAGGCCGGCATCTCGAGGTCGAGACCGGCCGCGACGCCGGCGACGCGGTCGTTGACCGCACCCCAGTCGGACACGACGAGGCCATCGAAGCCCCAGTCGTCGCGCAGCACGCTCGTGAGCAGCCACGGGTCTTCAGAGGTCCAGACGCCGTTGAGCTTGTTGTACGAGCACATGACGGTCCACGGCGATGCATCCTTCACCACGCGCTCGAAGCCGCGCAGGTAGATCTCACGCAGCGGACGAGGGTCGACGTCGGAGCTCGCCCGCATGCGGTCGAACTCCTGGTTGTTGGCGGCGAAGTGCTTGAGCGAGGTACCGACGCCCTGCGACTGCACGCCGCGAACCGATGCCGCGCCGAGGATGCCGGAGACGATCGGGTCTTCGGAGAAGTACTCGAAGTTGCGCCCGCACAGCGGCGAGCGCTTGATGTTGATGCCGGGGCCGAGCACGACGGCGACGTCTTCGATCGCGGCTTCCACGCCGATCGCGGCGCCCACCCGCTCGATGATCTCCGGGTCCCACGACGAGCCGATGCCGACCGCTGGCGGGAAGCAGGTCGCCGGAACGCTGCTGGCGAGGCCGAGGTGGTCGGTGCCGCCGGCCTGCTTGCGCAGCCCGTGCGGGCCGTCGGTCATCATGACCGCGGGGATGCCAGCACGTTCGATGGCCTTGGTGGTCCAGAAGTCGGCGCCGCTGGTGAGCGATGCCTTCTCCTCGAGGGTGAGATCGGATGCCGAGATGTCGGTCATGGTCTTCCTTTCGCGGGCGACGGCGGTGTCCCTGCGAAAACTATATGCCTTTCAGTTTTAGATTCCAAACGACGTTCAGGATTAGGCTGACACCATGGCACGACGAGGTTCATATGCGAAAGGCGTCGCACGACGCGAGGAGATCCTCGAGAGCGCGCTCGAGGTGATCGGCCGGAAGGGCTACCAGAACGCCTCGCTCAAGGAGATCGCCGAGGTCGTCGGCGTGACACCGGCAGCGCTCCTGCACTACTTCGGGTCGAAGGAGGAGCTCTTCACCGAGGTGCTCCGCAAGCGCGATGAGCACGACGGCATGGATCTGAGCTTCCGGGATGCGGCTGAGGCGAAGGCCGGGTTCGTCGACGTCATCCGCCACAACACCGAGGTTCCAGGCCTCGTCGCACTGTTCTCACGCCTCGCGGTCGACGCGGCCGACCCGGAGCATCCGGCCCACCGGTACTTCCTCGACCGCAGCGAGCACATGCGGGAGACCTTCGCGGAGAGCTTCGGCGCCGGGCGCCTCGGACAGCCGACACTCGACCCCGAGACGCTGGCTCGCATCATCCAGGCCGCATCGGACGGGCTGCAGCTGCAGTGGATGATCGATCCGAGCATCGACATGCCCGCCATCATGGAGGCGCTGATCGACGCCCTCCAGTCCGCAGCACCCGAGGCCAGTCGCTGAGCCATCCGCATCCGTGAGGGGCGCCGCCGGAGTACTCGTCCGCTACCGCGCGCGGGCCTTCTCGTCGCGACGGTGTGAAGCGTCAGTCGCGAGCGTCCATCCCGCGAATGCGAGCAGTGGAACCGCAGAGAGCACGCCGATCCACTCCGGGGCTCCGCCGTTGCCGATGAAGACGATGTTCAGAACGATGGCGAAGATGATCGCTCCTCCGAACAGGATCGCCCGGAGCGGCGAGAACAGCACACTCATCCGACGACGGAAGGAGGAGCTGTACGGAGGCGGAGTGGTGCGGCTCCCCTGATGACCAGAGCGTCTAGCGGACATTGCCGTTCGAGCAGGTCTGCTGGGCCGCGGAGTTGCCCTTGATCGCGTTCGGCAGCGCAACGACGTTGTCGGGCGTGGCCGAAGGATCCGGCACTGCACCCTCGGTCGGCGTCGTACCGGGGTCGACCGGAGCCGCTTCCTCGACGACGACACCGTCGCTCTTGGTGTTCTCGTGCGTGATCTGCAGTTGCGCGTTCGCCTCCAGCGCGTCCCACAGGGCCTCGGCGGCGTTGTAGTTCGGGACCACCTTGTTGGGGTTCGCCGAATCCGTGCCGGTCGGATACTGCACGAAGACGATGTCTTCGAACGGGACTTCCTTGACCGCGAGAGCTATCTGCACGATCGTCATCGGGTTGTTCGCGAGCGAGGTGCTCGGCTCGAGGTTGCTGAGCGCCGTGTTGGCCAGCTTGAGCATGACCGGAACGTTGCCGAGCACCTCGCCGCTGATGAGCTTGCGGGCAAGGCTCGACATGTACTGCTGCTGATTGCCGATACGGCCGAGGTCGCTGCCGTCTCCGACTCCGTGTCGCGTCCGGAGGAACTGGAGCGCCTGCAGCCCCTCGACCGTGTGTGTGCCCGCGGCCATGTCGAGGCCGGTGTAGCGGTCCTTGATCGGACTCGCCAGGCATACGTCGACGCCGCCGATCGCGTTCGTGATCTCGATCACGCCGCCGAAGGTGACGGATGCCGCGAACTGGACATCCTGTCCGCTGATCGCCGAGATCGTCTTCACCACGCAGTTGAGCCCTGCATCGGAGTACGCGACGTTGAGCGGCTGCTTGCTCATCGAAGAGTGGACATTCCCCTGCTCGTCGGTGCACTCCGGGATCGGCACCATCAGGTCACGCGGGAAGCTGACCACCGTGATGCGACGCGGCGCCTCGGAGACATGCACCAGCAGGTTCACGTCGTTGAGCGAGCCCTCGGAGTCACTGCCGCTGCAACGGTCGCCGAACAGCGAGGCGTACTTCTCCTCGCAGGTGTCGACACCGGCGAGGACCATGTTGAAGCCGCCCTTGTACTCGGCGATGTCCGGCGGCACGGCTTTCTGGCCCTCGAGTTCGACGGCGTTCGCCGCGACCGTGCTCGACAGGTCGTACAGGACGTATGAGGCGACACCGAACCCGCTCACCAGGACGACCGCGAGGCCGATCGCGATGAACTTCAGCAGTTGGCTGACGGAACTCGGGGTGGGCAGCTGGCCGTGGCGCGCGATCGTGCGGCGTCGGGTCTTCTCGCTCACTCGGGGACCTTTCGATTCAGCATCCGGTGCGGGGCCACCGTGCTCACACTGCGGAGGGTGTGGGATTCGAACCCACGAGACATCTCTGCCCACTGGTTTTCAAGACCAGCTCCATCGGCCGCTCGGACAACCCTCCCGACAGACGAATCTGCCGACAACGCGTGAGTCTAGCCGAGTTCTATTCTCCCGCGTGCACCTGGGCGGGTGCTGGAAGCGTGTTCAGCGCCAGCGCGAGACCGCCGTCGACGACATCCGCCGTCACTTCCGTCGCAGCATCCTTCACCACATCGGGCGCCTGCCCCATCGCGACCGCACGCCCGCCGAGCGAACTCGCCCAGCCGAACATGCCGATGTCATTGCGGCCGTCGCCGGCGACGAACACCTGCTCCCCGGCGAGCCCGAGCTCGGTGCGCACCTGCTCGAGCGCCGTGCCCTTGTCGACGCCCTGCGGTGCGATGTCGAGCCAGGCGGTCCACCCGATCGCATAGGAGACCTCGTTGAGACCGGCATCAGCCACCAGCCGGTGGAAGTCCTCTTCGTCGTGCCCTGGCGAGACCACCACGACGCGCGACACCGGCTCGGCTCCGAGTTCGTCGAAGGTGACGCGCCGACCGCCGTCGAGCGTCCAGTCGTCGAGCTGCTCGGTGTACAGCCGCTGCCCTGAGGCCAGTTCGACCATGTACCGCGCGTCGGGCAGGCGCTCCTGCAGCAGCGCGAGCACGGGGCGGGGGTCGAAGGTCTCGACGTTCCACCGCTCCCACTCGTCGCCGACCCGACGCATCGTCACCGCGCCGTTCGAGCACACCACGTACTCGGCGGTCATGCCGAGCTCCTCCACGTAGCGGCGCGTGGCCATCCAGCTGCGGCCGGTGGCGATCGTGACGACGTGTCCTGCGTCGCGGACGCGCTCCACGGCCTCGGGCACACCGGGGCTCATGGTCTCGTCCTGCAGCAGGATCGTGCCGTCGACGTCGAGTCCGACGAGCCAGGTGGAACTCATGCTGTCGACTCCTGCTCCTCGGCGGGCTCTGCGACCCACCCCTCCGGGCGCAGCACGTCGAGGCCGCCGAGGTACGGGCGAAGCACCTCGGGCACGCGCACGGATCCGTCGGCCTGCTGGTGCGTCTCGAGCAGCGCGACGATCCACCGGGTGGTGGCGAGCGTGCCGTTCAGGGTCGCCACGTGCTGGGTCTTCTTGTCCTGGCCCCCTGAGCCGCCAGCCTGGGTCCCTGCGCCGCCACCCTGGGTCCCTGAGCCTGTCGAAGGGTCCCCACCGGGGCGGTGCCGCACGTCGAGCCGCCGAGCCTGATAGGTCGTGCAGTTCGAGGTCGAGGTGAGCTCGCGGAACGCTCCCTGCGTCGGCACCCAGGCCTCGATGTCGTACTTGCGGGCGGCGCTGGATCCGAGATCCCCGGCGGCCACATCGATCACACGGTAGGAGAGACCCAACGAGGTCAGCATCTCCTCCTGCAGGGCGACCAGACGCAGGTGCTCCGCCTCGGCATCCTCTGGGTTCGTGTAGACGAACATCTCCAGCTTGTTGAACTGGTGCACGCGGATGATGCCGCGGGTGTCCTTGCCGTGCGAGCCCGCCTCGCGCCGGTAGCAGGTCGACCAGCCGGCGTAGCGCAGTGCACCGCGCGACAGGTCGACGATCTCGTCCTTGTGGTATCCGGCGAGCGCGACCTCGCTCGTGCCGACCAGGTAGAGGTCGTCGTCCTTGTCGAGGTGGTACACCTCATCGGCGTGCTCGCCGAGGAAGCCGGTGCCCTGCATGATCTCAGGACGCACGAGGGTCGGGGTGATCAGCGGCACGAAGTCGTTCTGCAGCGCCTTGTCGAGTGCGAGGTTCATGAGCGCGATCTCGAGACGGGCGCCGATGCCACGGAGGAAGTAGAAGCGTGCGCCGGAGACCTTCGCCCCGCGCTCCATGTCGATCGCGCCGAGGATCTCGCCGATCTCCAGGTGGTCGCGCGGCTCGAAGTCGAACGTGGGCACCTCGCCGACGCGGCGCAGCTCGACGAAGTTCGCCTCGCCACCGGCGGGGACGCCGTCGATCACGACGTTCTCGATGCGGGCGAGCGCGGCGGCTGCGGCATCCGATGCCTCGCCGGCCGCCTGCTGCGCCTGCTTGACCCGCTCCGCGAGCTCCTTCACCTGCGCGACGAGGGCGGCCTTCTCCTCCTTGGGAGCCTTCGCGACCAGCTTGCCGAAGGCGTTCTGCTCGGCCCGCAGCTCCTCGAACGCGGTGAGCGCGGCTCGACGCGATCGATCTGCCTCGAGTGCGACGTCGACGGTTGCCTGGTCGTTACCACGGGCAGCCTGTGAACGGCGGACGAGCTCCGGATTTTCGCGGAGCAGTGCGAGGTCGATCATGACCCAAGTCTAGAGCGCGCGTCCGACCCTGATCCCCGCCCGGTCAGCTCCCGCCATGCCTGTGCGAGACGGGCGACGCCCTCGGTCAGGTCGTGCTCGCTCACCTCCGAGAACGACAGCCGGGCGAATCCCCGGAACGCCTCACCGGATGCCGCGAACCACTCCCCGCGCTGATAGGTGACGCCGAGGTCCTGCGCTCGCTCGAACAGCTGCGTGAAGTCGATGTCGCCGTCGAGCCGTGCCCAGGCGAAGAAGCCGCCCTGCGGGTCGGCGACCTCGACCGCATCGCCGAACTCCGAGCGCAGGGCCCCGGTCAGCACCGTCGCCTTGCGGGCATAGCCGGCGCCGGCGGCGGTGATCGAAGGGTCGAGCCGATCGTCGGCCAGCATCCGCTCGACGACCGCCTGCAGAATGCCACTGGTCTGACCGTCGAGGCGGTTGCGCAGCCAGGTGACGCGTTCGGTCAGCGCGGTCGGCACCACGATCCACCCGAGCCGCAGGCCGGGACCGAGCGTCTTAGAGAAGGTGTTCACGGCGAGCACGTGGTCGGAGCCGCGGAACGCTGTGCGCGTCGGCACGGTGGTTCCGGGGAACGCGATGGCCCGGTACGGGTCGTCGGCGATCACGACGAAGCCGTACTGCTCGGCGAGCGCGACGAGCGCGGACTCCCGCTCGGCGCTCAGCGTCACGCCCGAGGGGTTCTGGAACGTCGGCACCGTGAACAGCGCCTTCGGGCGGAGGCCGTCGCGCAGACGCTGCTCGAGCTCGTCGGTGTCGATGCCCGCTGCGCCGACCCGAAGCGGCACGACATTCACGCCGATCAGGTCGAGCACCCGCAGGAAGAGCGGATACACCGGGTCGTCCACGACGATCGTGTCGCCAGGGTCGAGCACGCTGAGCACGGCGAGCGCGAGCCCGTGGGCGCCGCCGTTCGTGATGAGCACCCGCTCGGCGTCGACGCCGTCTCGCGCCGCGATCGCCGCGCGCAGTGAGGCCAGGCCGGGCGCCGGCGTGTACTTCAGCAGGGCGCCGAATCCGTCTCCCTCGGTGACCTCGCGGAAGGCGACTCGATAGAGGTCGAGCGGAAGCAGATCAGTGGCAGGGTTGCCGCCGCCGAGGTCGATGGAGCCGGGCGCGAGTCGGATGAGCGTCGCGTCGCCGAAGCCCTGGCGGACGGGGAGTCCGGCCAGCAGAGCGCTCGGGGTCAGGGCAGTGTGCGTCATGGGTGTCCGATCGGGTCAGGGGCGGAAGAGATCGAGTCGACCAGTCGACGCCGGGTTTAGAGTAGCGCCATGACGATGCCTGCAGTTCGACGCCAGGCAGCGCTCATCTACAACCCGATCAAAGTCGACGAGAAGCGACTGCGGGCGTCCGTGAAGGACCTGAGTCGCGACGCCGGGTGGGAGCATCCGGCCTTCTACACGACCACGATCGAAGACGCAGGGCAGGCCGCGACGGCCGCTGCGCTCGCACGCGGCGTCGACGTCGTGCTCGTGGCCGGCGGCGACGGCACCGTGCGCGCCGTATCGGAGGCGATCGCGAACACGGGCGTGCCGCTCGCGATCCTCCCCAGCGGCACCGGCAACCTGCTCGCGCGCAACCTCGGGCTGCCGCTGGGCGATCCGGCCGAGATGATCCGTGCGGCGCTCGGCGACTTCCGGCATCCGATCGACATCGGCTGGGCGAAGCTCACCCGCGCCGATGCCACGGAATCGGAGCACGCCTTCGTGGTGCTCGCCGGGATCGGGCTCGACGCCGACATGATCGCGAACACCCGACCCGACCTCAAGAAGTCGGTCGGTTGGATCGCCTACGTCGACGGCGCGGCCCGGTCACTCGCGACCGCGAAGCCGTTCAGAACGGTGTATCAGGTCGACGAGGGTCGCCTGCATTCGACGAAGGTGTACAGCATCCTGTTCGCGAACTGCGGCACGCTGCCGGCAGGCATCGCGCTGATCCCCGATGCCTCGGTCACGGACGCGACGCTCGACGTCGCCGTGATCCAGCCGACCGGGGTGCTCGGCTGGCTCGGCGTGTGGCGCAAGATCTGGTGGGACAACTCGGTGCTCCGACGATTCCGCGCCGGCCGCCTCGTGCTCGAACGCCGCGGGAAGGATGCCTCGGTGCACTACTTCCGAGGGCTCGCCGCCGAAGCCGCGGCTCCCGGCCCCACGCCGATCGAACTCGATGGCGACGAGTTCGGTGAGGCCGTGCGCATCACGTGCCGCGTCGACCCGTCGGCACTCCTGCTCGCGCTGCCGGCAGGGCACCCGATCGACTCGCTCTGACGAGCACCGTCGCCGTCGGCGCGGTCAGCTGTTCAGGACCGCGACGTTTCCCTCGAGCCCACCGCCGACGAGCGTGAGCATGAAGCCGTCGTCGTCGACAGCATCATCGGCGAACGCGATGATCGTCGCCCTCGGCGCCATGTCCATCGTGCACATCTTGCCGTCGTCGGTGACGAAGGTCACGGTGCCGGCGTTGCCGGATCCCTCGACCGACTCGACCACGGGAGCGCACGACGAGGAGCCCCAGGTGAGCAGCACCAGGCTGCCGTCGTCGAACCAGCCGGCGGTCGGCTGGTACTCGGTCGATGTGCCGGGTGTGCCAGTGAACTCGGCGCTGCCATCGAGGTCGACGTCGTCCGCGATCTCGCCATAGGTGACCTGCAGCGTGATGTCCTGCGTGGGATCGACGCCTTCCGGCAGCGCGCCGATGCTCGCTCGCGGCGTGAAGTCGGTGGTGCACGCCTTCTCTCCGCCGTCTTCGCTCTCGAGCTCCACCAGCGTCACCGTGACGGTCTGTCCAGCTGCCGAGACCTCATCGACCTGCGGCACGCAGCCCGACGAACCCCAGGTGACGACCGCGAACATGCGACCGTCGTCCAGCAGCGTCGCCTCGATGTCGTTGACGTCTTCGCCGCTCGCTCCCGAGCTGGGCGTCGGCGAGCTCGTCGGCGACTCCGCACCAGGGGTCGCGGTGCAGCCGGCGGTGACCAGCAGGACGGCGGCGAGAGATGAGAGGACGGCTGCGAGACGCGTGCGTGTGGCCATGCTCACAGGGTACTCGTCCGGTATTCCGGATACATCCCGGCGTTCAGGACGCCGGGGGGGGCTACTGCAGCGCCGAGGTCAGGCGAGCCAGGTTGTCGAGGACCGTGGACCGCAACGGCTGCTGCATCCACTCGTCGAGCGTCAGCTCGCGGCTCAGCGAGCGGTACTTGTCCTCCACCTCGCGCATCTCGGCGACGAACTCCTGGCCCCGCACGAGCATCGACACCTCGAGGTTCAGACCGAAGGATCGCATGTCCATGTTGCTCGACCCGATCACCGCGACCTCGTCGTCGATCGTGAGGCTCTTGGTGTGCAGGATGTACGGCTTGCGGTACATCCAGATGCGCACGCCCGACTTGAGCAGCACCTCGTAGTAGCTGCGCTGGGCGTGGTAGACCATCGCCTGGTCGCCCTCTTCCGACACGAAGAGCTCGACCTCGACGCCACGGTCGACCGCGGCGGTCACCGCGAGCAGCAGGGCCTCGTCAGGCACGAAATACGGACTGACGATCATGATCCGCTTCTTCGCGGAATACAGCAGGGCGAGGAACAGGCGCAAGTTGTTCTCGACCTCGAACCCCGGCCCCGACGGCACCACCTGACAGTCGAGGTCGCCGGATCCGATGTCGGCATGACTGATGTCGATGCCCTCCAGCACGGTGTCGGTCTCGCTGTACCAGTCGGCCACGAAGATGGCGTTCACGCTCAGCACGACCGGGCCGTCGAGCCGCACCATGAGATCGACCCAGTGCAGGCCGCGCTTGATGTTCTTCGGCAGGTTATAGGTCGAGTCGGTGATGTTCTGCGAGCCGAGGTACGCGATCTTGCCGTCGACCACGAGGAGCTTGCGGTGGTTGCGCAGGTCGGGACGCTGCATCCGTCCCTTCAGCGGCTGCACCGGCAGCATCAGATGCCAGTCGGCCTTCATGGCGTTCAGCCGCCGGACCGTCGCCTTGTACCGAGGCTTCCAGCGGTTCGCCCAGTGATCGAGCAGCACGCGCACCTCGACACCTCTGGCCGAGACCTCTTCGAGGGCACGGAAGAAGTTGTCGGTGGACTGGTCCGACTGCAGGATGTAGAACTCGACGTGCACGTAGTCCTCAGCCGCGCGGATCGCGTCGGCCATGTCGTCGAGCGACTCCTGGTAATCGGAGATGAGGTGCGCGCCGTTGTCGCCCGAGAGCGGAAGCGCGCCCAGCGTCTGGTTCATCTGCACGATCGGTCCGAACCAGTCGGGAGCGTGCGGACGCAGCGTACCGAAGTGCAGATGCTCACTGGTCTCGGCGATGTACTCGTTGATCTGATCCTGCTTGCGGCGACGCGCTCGCGGGAGCCGCGGGTTGCCGATCAGCAGGAAGAGGAAGACGCCGACGAATGGGATGAAGAAGACGGCGAGCAGCCACGCCATCGCCGCGGTCGGACGCCGGTTGCGCGGGATGACGATGATGGCCGTGATGCGGATGGTGAGATCCAGCACCAGGAGGAACGCGGCGATCCACCATGCCCAGGCCTCTGGCGTCATGGTGTCCCCTCACTGATGCGGTGTCGATCACCGCGGGTCCGCGCCCACGCCTGCGCGTTGGCTACACAGTAGCCGATGGCGGCGACGTCGCTCAGGAGCGGGGAGGGAGGCCTCGCGCTGCGCGCTCCTCGGCCTCGATCTCGGCGTGCACCTTGCGTTCGGTGCGGTCGAAGCGGAGGATGCCGCGGACGACCATGAAGAAGACGATGCTGACGCCGACGGTCGGCAGCAGCGACCAGGCGACCGCGAGCCAGAAGTTCTCCATCCCCCTATCGTACGCGCCCGCCGTGGCCTCGACTTCTCGTCCCCAATCACGGATCGACGCGGAACGCATCCACAGCCCCTCGATCCGCCCTCCGGAACACCCCGGCACGACCA
This sequence comes from Microbacterium oxydans, assembly GCF_000956525.1. Lineage (GTDB taxonomy): Bacteria > Actinomycetota > Actinomycetes > Actinomycetales > Microbacteriaceae > Microbacterium > Microbacterium oxydans_A. The sequence goes on along the minus strand of NZ_JYIW01000023.1, from coordinate 153,344 downwards.
CACTCGCAGCATGACCACGGTTCTCCACGCCTCAGATTCCGCCGACTTCCTCGGCATCGTCCCTGCACTGGCCGGCTTCACCCCGCGCCGCAGCATCGTCCTGCTCCCGTTCCACGGCAGTCGCTCGCACGGGGCCATGCGGCTCGACCTGCCGGCAGACGAGACAGACCTCACGCGGTACGCGGATGCCGCGGTCGGTCTGATCGCCCGCCTGGACGGAACGGACGCCGTGGCGCTGGTCGTGTACACCGACGAGCACCCGGAAGCCACGCCGGACGGCCTGGTGCTGCCGTTCGCGGTCGCCGTCGACGCGGTGCTCGGATGCGCCGAGGACACGGGTCTGCGCGTCGTCGACGCGCTGTGCGTGACGCCCGCCGGCTGGTCGAGCTATCTGGTCGACGACCCCCGGCTGGGCGCCTTGGATTCGCTGCCGCCGACGCCAGAGGTGCCAGGGGTGGGCGACGTCGCCGGCGATCAGCTGAGCGGGCTCGACCTCCCCCGCGCCGACCTCGCCGCGAAGGAAGGGGTCGCCCGCGCGCTGCGCGACATCGCGGAGGTGATCGACCACGATGCCGGCGGCGGATTCACCGGGCGGGAGAACCCGCAGGCGCTCGCGGCGTTGGTATCGCTCGACGACATCCCTGCATTCTTCGAGACTCTGCTCGAGCGCCCGGACACCAACCCCACGTCCGCGATCGCAGCGCTGCTCTGGTGTCTGGAGCGACCCGTCTTCCGCGACGTCGCGATCGCGCAGTGGGCCACCGATCTGCACGGAGGCGCGCGCACGCTGGAAGCGCAGCTCGCGTTCGCCCACCACGGACGAGCACTCACCGATGATCTCGGGGCAGTGTTCCTGGGCATGGGGCCGGCGCCCGACCGGGACCGCCTGCGGCTCGCGCTCACCGTGGTCCGTCATGCGGCGGCAACCGCACCTCGCTCGGCGCGGCCAGGACCCCTCACCGCGGCGGCATGGCTCTCATGGGCGCTGGGCCGCTCCAGCCATGCGGCGCACTACCTCGATCTGGTGCGAGCGATAGACCCGGAGTACGGGCTCGCCGCGCTGCTGCAGACCATGGTCGATGCGGCGATGCTGCCGGAGTGGGCGTTCCGCCGAGGGAACACCCAGCTCGCCGACGGTGACGCTACTTGACCAGCGGGAAGAGGATCGTCTCGCGGATGCCGAGCCCGGTGATCGCCATGATCAGGCGGTCGATGCCCATGCCCATGCCACCGGACGGCGGCATGCCGTGCTCGAGCGCGCGCAGGAACTCCTCATCCACGGGCATGGCCTCGACATCTCCTCGAGCAGCGAGCTTCGCCTGCTCGACGAAGCGCTCACGCTGGATCACCGGGTCGACGAGCTCGGAGTATCCGGTCGCCAGCTCGAATCCGCGGATGTACAGATCCCACTTCTCGACGACGCCTGCGATCGAACGGTGCTCGCGCACGAGCGGCGAGGTGTCGACAGGGAAGTCCATCACGAACGTCGGACGCACCAGGTCGCCCTTCACGAAGTGCTCCCACAGCTCTTCGACGAGCTTGCCGTGGGTGGCCTGCGGAGGCAGGTCGACACCATTCGCCTCGGCGAACGCGATGAGGTCGTCGACCGAGTCCTGCGGGGTGACGGTGCGGCCGGATGCTGCCGACAGCGACTCGTACATCGAGATACGGTCCCACTCGCCGCCGAGATCGTACTCGGTGCCGTCCGCCCAGGTGACGGTGGTGGAGCCGGCGACAGCGATCGCGGCCTGCTGCACGAGCTCCTGCGTCAGTCCGGCCATCTGGTTGTAGTCGCCGTACGCCTGGTAGGCCTCGAGCATCGCGAACTCAGGGCTGTGCGTGGAGTCGGCGCCCTCGTTGCGGAAGTTGCGGTTGATCTCGTACACGCGCTCGATGCCGCCGACCACCGCGCGCTTCAGGTACAGCTCGGGCGCGATGCGCAGGTAGAGCTCGGTGTCGAAGGCGTTGGAGTGCGTGATGAACGGTCGAGCCGAGGCGCCGCCGTGCTGCACCTGCAGCATGGGCGTCTCGACCTCGAGGTACTCGTGCGAGGTGAACGTCGCGCGGAGGCTGGCGTTGACGGCGGCGCGGGCGCGCACGGTGGTGCGGGCCTGTTCGCGCACGATCAGATCGAGGTACCGGCTGCGCACGCGGCCCTCTTCGCTGAGCTCGGCGTAGGCGTTGGGCAGAGGCAGGATCGCCTTCGCGGCGATCGCCCACGCATCGGCCATGATCGACAGCTCGCCGCGGCGGCTGGAGATCACCTCGCCGTGCACGAACACGTGGTCGCCGAGGTCGACGTACTCCTTCCAGTCCGCCAGCGACTCCTCGCCGACGTTCGCGAGCGAGATCATCGCCTGGATGCGCGAACCGTCACCCGCCTGCAGGGTGGCGAAGCACAGCTTGCCGGTGTTGCGGCTGAACACCACGCGGCCAGCGACGCCGACCTGCACACCGGTCTCGGCGCCGGCCTCGAGGTCGCCGTACTCGGCGCGCAGCGCGGGGATCGCATGTGTCACGGGAACGCTCACCGGGAACGCACCGCCACCGGCATCCGCGCGCTTCTCGATCAGACGCTCGCGCTTCGCGAGGCGCACGGCCTTCTGCTCGTGGATGTCATCGTCGCCGACCGCTGCAGGGTCGGTCGGGGTCGGCTCGGGCGCGGCGGACGCGTCAGTCATGTGCGGGGCTCCTTGAAAAGTCGTTCCCAGTTTACCGAGGTGGGGTGCCGGCCAGTGAGCGCCCGGTGGGTAGCCTCGAAGAATGGCCTCCACACGGATCATCCGCCTGCTCGCCGTCCTCGCTCTCGCCGCCGCCGCACTCGCGGCGCCGACCGCCGCCACCGCGGCATCCGTGCCATCGGCGGAGTCCGCGGTCTCCGCCGATGTGAACGACTTCTCCTACGCGTCCTGGGATGCGGAGTACGAGCTGAGCCTCGACAGCGAGGGCCGCTCATGGCTGCACGTGACCGAGACCCTCGTCGCGCGTTTCCCCGACTTCGACCAGAACCGGGGCATCGTCCGCGGACTCCCGACAAGCTACGAGGGCGCCCGCATCGACACCACCGTCGTCTCGGTCACGGATGAGGACGGGGCAGCGGTCCCATACGAGACCGAGACCGACGACGGCGTGCTGTACGTGTCGACCGGCGACGACGACTTCGTGCAGGGCCTCACGACGTACGTGATCGAGTACACGATGCGCGATGTCGTACTCGCAGCAGACACCGGCGTCGACGAGTTCTACTGGGACATCCTCCCCCTCGACAGCACGCAGGCGATCGAGCGATTCAGCGCATCGATCGCTGTCGACCCGGCGATGAGCGCGCGGCTCAGCGGATCAGCGCGGTGCTACACGGGGGCGGCGGGCTCGACCGACGAGTGCGATCTGCAGGGACCGGAGATGGAGAACGGCGCGGCCGTCTTCCGCGTCGAGTCCGGCCAGCGTCCGGCCGGCGACGGCGTCACAGTCGCGATCGGCTTCGAATCCGGCACCGCGGCACCCTCCCCAGCACGGCAACCGAACCCGCTGGCCGACGTCGTGCCCGTGGTCGGAGCGGCCGGAGCCGCCGGCCTCTCGGTCGCCGGCTGGGTCGCGGTCTCGATGTTCACGCGGCGCCGCCGGGTCGCCGACGGGATCATCGTTGCACAGTACGACGTGCCGGACCGGATGCCCCCGCTGCTCGCCGCAGCGCTCATTCCCGGCGCGAAGGATCCGGTGCCTGCCGAGATCGTGCATCTCGCCGTCCGCGGCACGCTGCGCATCGAGGAGACCGCCGACACCGAACGCCCACGCCTCCGGCGACTGCCGGGCACCCGCATCCCCGACCAGCTCGATGTCCAGGCGCTCGATGCGCTGTTCGTCGGCGCAGATGCGGACGGCGTGATCGACCTCCCAGCCGAGAGCGAGACGTTCGCTGCTCGCATGGGCGGCCTCGTCAGCAGCGGCGGCGAAGCGGCGAAGTCGCAGGGGTTCATCACCACCGCGCGGTCCCGAGGCGCGATGATCCTGCAGTGGTGCGCGATCGGCGTCGCCGTCGTCGGTCTCGGCCTCGCGCTCTGGGGCGTGATCAGCGGACGCGACTCGGCGATCCCTGGCCTCGTCGCCGTCTCGTTCGGCGCCGTGCTGGTGATGATCTCGAGTTTCTACGTCTTCTCCAAGCACAGCGTGCTGACCGTCGATGGCGCGCGCGAGCTCGAATACCTGCTCGGCGTGAAGGAGTTCATCCGCGTCGCCGAAGCCGACCGGCTGCAGATGCTGCAGTCGTACAGCGGCGCCGAACGACGCCAGGACGGCAGCGCGAACGTGATCGTGCTGTACGAGCGGCTGCTCCCCTACGCGATGCTGTTCGGCATGGAGGACGAGTGGGGCCGAGTGCTCGAGTTCGTGTACTCGCACGAGCAGCACGGCGCAGGGTGGATCGGCGACCCGACGTCGCCCTTCCTGCGGACGCAGCTCACGGTCTTCGCCGTCTCATCGCACGCAGCGGCGACGTACACCGCGCCGTCGACGGGCAGCTCGTCGAGCGCCGGCGGATCCTTCGGTGGCGGTTTCTCCGGTGGCGGCGGTGGCGGTGGCTTCTCGGGCGGTCGCTGAGGCGGAGCATCCGTCCCGCGACGCGCGGTTCTGCGCCCCCGCAGGTGTCGCAGCTGGCCGCTTCGGCACGAGCGACGCGGCCGTCTGCGACCCCTCCGCGGGATGAGCAGAGGTCGAGAGCGCAGATCGCGATCGAAAGTCAGAGCAGGGGCGGCGGATCGGATGCTTCGCGCAGCGCGCGCTCGACCGTGGACTGCACCAGCGCCGAGAGGTAGCCGCCGGGATTCTCGACGCCGATCTCGCGGAGTCGCGCCGTTGACTGGCCGATGATCGACTTGGAGAAGTCAGCAGCGGCCTGGATCGCGTCGGCGTAGACCGCGCGGTCCTCCTCGGCGATGACCACCGGCTCGCAGCCCATCTCGACCGCGAGCGCCTGGGCGATGGGCAGCACCGCCGCCGGTGCCGTCACCGCGGCGAAGCTGGCCGGCAGCTGTCGGAGGTCGATCGAGGTTCCGGTGAAGGTGATCGCCGGGTGCACGGCCAACGGAATCGCGCCGCGCTCGGCGGCAGGGCGCAGCACCTCGATGCCGAATGCGGGGTCGGTGTGCAGCACGAGCTGTCCGACCTGCCACCCGCCGACCTCGGCGATCCCGGCCACGAGCGACGGCAGTTCGTCGTGCGGCACCGCGAGCACGATGAGCTCTGCTCGGCGCACGATCTCGAGCGCGTCCAGCACCGGGACGTCAGGGAGCACCGCAGAGGCGCGCTCATCATCCGACCCGCTGGTGATCCCGACGACCGCGTGCCCTGCCCCGCCGAGCGCAGCGCCGATCACCGGTCCGACACGGCCCGCGCCGATGATGCCGACGCCGAGGCGCCCGTCACGCACCACCGGGTCAGTCCTCGGTCGGTGGCGTCGCCGACCGAGCCGATCGACGCGTCGCGGGAGGCGCCGGCGGGGCGACCGGAGGAGCCGGAGGCAGCGAGACGGGCGGCACAGCGGGTGCGACCGGCGGCGCAGGAGGCGGTGCCGGGGGTGCGGCAGGCGGTGCCGGACGGCTCACCGGTGGCGCAGGCCAAGCGGGCTGTCCGACGGGAGGAGCAGGAGGAGCCGGCCAGACGGGCTGCCCGACGGGAGGAGCCGTCGGCCACGCTGGAGCCGGCGGGTTCGGTGCTGCTGGATATCCGGGCGGCGGAACGGGTTGGGCCATCGGCTGCGCAGCGGCGGCGTGCTCGCTCCAGCGATGCGTCGTGTCGCGCGACGCTGCGGCAGCCGCAGCACGGCTGACGCCGTCGAGCAGCGAGAGCGCGTCGTCGCGCTCGAGTCCGGTGAGCAGCCCGGTGATCGGACCAGGAGCGGTGTGCACCTGCGCACCCGAGACGCGCTGCATCCGATCGATCGGTCCCTGGTTGAGCGAGACGCCCTGCAGACGCGCGAGCGGGAACACCGCGAGCTTGCGCCACACGATGCCCCGGCGCAGCAGCAATCCGAAGTCCGTGACCATGAAGCCGTGACGCTTCCACGAGAACGGCCGTCGCCACCAGGCGCGACGCGGCATCCTGCGGTACGGATCTCCCTCGACCGGGCCGAGCACGCCGTGCTCCCAGATGAAGGGGATCTCTGCGGCAGGCACATCCGGCAGGATCAGTCCGAGCACGCGCTCCACGTCGGCGCGCTTGCCGACCGGCAGCACGATGTTGAACTGCTGCGCGCTGCCCGACTGCTGCTGCGAGATGCTCTTGCCGCTCATGCGGTTGATCTTGATGGTCCACCAGCCGAACGGACGCCACAGCAGCGACTGCGACACCTCGACCGCGAAGATGCGCCCTGGTGGGAGCGTCTCGGTGACGGTCGTGAACAGGCCGTAGGTGATGCGCACGCCGTCCGGCGTGGGCGCGATGGAGTATCGCAACGACTTCGAGATCTGCGCCCAGGTGATACCGACGGTGGCGATCACGAACGGGATGCCCATGCCGAGACCGATCCCGAGGAGGACCAGGCCGCCCTCCGGATCGCCGTCGGAGAGGATGCCGATGGCCGCGCTGCCGATCGCGATCGCGAAGATCACGCCGAAGAACACGAGCCAGATCAGCCCGGAGATCACCTGCGATCCGACGAGGCGACCCGCAGGGATCTTGACGACACTCTCCGGAGCGACATCCTCGAGGTCGACGCCCGCGATCAGCCCGGTGACGCCGTCGTTCATCGAGCCGACGAGCTGAGCCCGGACGGATGCCGGCGCGGCCGGATTCGCGGATGCCGGGTCCGCCGCGCTCTGTCGGGCAGCGCGTGCGCCGGAGGCGAGCCGCAGGATCGATGACCGCACTGACTCTGCGCGAGCGGTCGCGAGGTATTCGAGTTCGACGTTCGCGTCGTTGCCGGCGCCGACGACCTCGAGCTTGGCGAGGCCGATGATGCGAGCCGGGAACGGGCGCGTCAGGTTCACGCCCTGCACCCGGTCGAGGGGCGCACGTCGGTGCGAGCGGAAGATGATGCCCTTGCGCACCTCGACGTGGTCTCCGGTGATGCGGAACTGCTGGAATCGCCACACGACCCAGAAGATCAGGATCAGCACGACGACCAGCGCGAGCACGCTGACGAGTGCGATGAGGATCAGGTTGTTCTGCAGCACCCAATCGACGGGGTCACCACTGGTGTAGTCGCTGTAGTGCGACTCCGGACTGAAGATGTCGACCACCCACGCGATGACCCGGTCGCGCATGTTGGCGACCACGATGCCGGCGATGACGATCAGCGCCAGGCCGCCCTTGAAGAGCGGCGTGAGCGGATGCATCCGATGCCACTCGCCGTCGGCGAGCGAGGTCGAGTCCTGTCCGCGCGGCGCCGGATTCTGCGGAGGCTGCGGCGTCGCGGGGAACTGCTGCTCGCTCACAGGCCGGTCCGGCGGTTCTCGGCGACCTCGATGAGGGTGTCGCGCAGCGCCTCGGCAGCACGCTGCGTGAGGCCAGGGATCTGCACCCCGGTGGTCGCCGCAGCCGTGACCATCTTCAGCTGCGAGACGCCGAAGGCACGGTCGAGCGGACCCTGCGTGATGTCGACGAGCTGCATGCGCCCGTACGGCACGGCGATCATGCGCTGCCACAGGATGCCCTTGCGGAACACGATGTCGTCGGCGCGGAGCATGTAGCCGAGCGCCCTGGCTTGGCGCGGCAGGATGATCAGCGTGATGACGGTGATCAGGATGATCACGCCGGCGGGGATCCAGACCCAGTCCTGTTCGAGGACGATGTTCAGCACCACCGCGGCGGCGATGACCACGGCGAGGAAGATCGCGTTCTGCACGAACTGCGACACGACATAGCGCGGCGAGATCTGGTGCCAGACGCCGTCGAGCTCCAGCCGCCCCTCACGCTTCGGCGCGCGCAGCGCTGTGTACGTCCCCTGGTCGAGCGCTGGGAGGTCAGTGCCCTCCGCCGGGTTCAGGGGTGAGGTCTCGGGGTTCTGAGTCATCAGGATCCTTAGGCAGAGTGCAGAACTGTTCCGCGATGAGTGCGGCGATCACGAGCACGACCGCGCTCGCGATCAATGCCAGCATGGCCACTGTCGACCCTACCGGCGGATCGATCGGACGTGACAGCAGGAACACGAGCAGCCCTGCCCCGACGCCGGCCATGATCGCGCCGACCAGGCTGGACGCGCGGGCGAGGGTCGCGGCCCGCAGGGCGCGGAACGGGTCGATCCTCGTGCCCGTGCGCACGCTGTGCCGCACCGGCCACGCGACACCGAGTGCGGCGACGGCGATCAGGAGCAGCAGCACCGGCAGCAGCAGCGACGGGGTGAACGTCGAGCGCCCGCCCGCGGTGAGCATGTGGTCGAGCAGGTACCCGACACCGGCCCCGAGCAGCACGAGGAGGACGAGGACGCCCAGCGACGTGCGCCTCATGCCTCGCCTCGGGCACGCAGTTCATCGGCGAGGGCGTCGATGCGTCCATGACCGATCAGCTCGGCGTCCGGGTCGAGGTCGAGCCACGGCTCGAGGACGAACAGCCGCTCGGATGCACGCGGGTGCGGCAGCTGCACCCGCGGGTCGTCGGAGACGACGTCGCCGTAGGAGATCAGGTCGAGGTCGAGGGTGCGGTCACCCCAGCGCTCGTGGCGCTCCCGGCCGTTCTCGTCTTCGATCGCGTGCAGCATGCCGAGGAGGATCTCCGGTGCGAGTCGGGTGGTGACGTGAGCGACGGCGTTCACGTAGCCCGGAGCATCCGGGTCCGGACCGTCGACTCGCACGGCGACCGTCTCGAACAGCGCGGAGAGACGCACATCGCTGACCAGCGGCAGGCGCGCGATGCGTTCGGCCGCGGCACGGATCGTCTGCTCCCGATCGCCGAGGTTCGCGCCGAGTGCGACGACGGCGAGCGCTTCGGGTCGTCCCGGCCGGGACGGCGGGATGTGCGGCGGATTGGCCAGATTGCGGCTCATGCGGTGATGTCCTCGGGTTCGGCGGCGCGGCGCGATCGACGCACGGTGACCGCGACGTCGGAGAAGGTCAGGGCGATCGGAGCATGCGGCTTGTGCACCGTCACGGTCGTGTGCTGCACCCGTCGGTCTTCCAGCGCGACGTCGGCGATGCGCGATGCGAGCGTCTCGATCAGGTCGACGGGTTCCCCGGCGACGACGGCTGCGACCTTCTCCGCCAGCTCGCCGTAGTGCACGGTGTCGGCGACGTCATCCGACGCCGCTGCCTGCGCCAGAGACATCGAGAGCCGCAGATCGATCGTGAACTCCTGCCCGTTCTCGCGCTCGTGATCGTAGACGCCGTGGCGCCCGAACACGGTGAGGCCGGTCAGCGCGATCTCGTCGAGGGTGTCCATGCCACCTAGCGTACGGCGCACGACCTGTCGGTGCCGGACTGTTCGCTCAGCGCCCGTCCCAAGCATGTGCGATCGCCAATGCGTCGCGCGTGGTGGCGACGTCGTGCACGCGAACGGCCCAGACCCCCGCACGCAGCGCGAGGGCGCTCGTGACCGCGGTCGCGAGGTCTCGGCGCTGCTCGGTCACCTCGGCGGAGTCGTCGGCGTGCTGCAGCGTCTCCGCGAGGAACCGTTTGCGCGAGGTGCCGATCAGCACCCGTGGGCCGAGGGCGACGATCTCGTCGAGCCCGCGCAGCACGTCCCAGTTCTGCGCCCCCGCCTTCGCGAACCCGATGCCCGGGTCGAGGATGATCCGGGAGGGTGCGATCCCGGATGCCGCGGCTTCGCCCATGCGCTCCTGCAGCTCACCGGCGACCTCGCGCGCGACGCGGCGGTACTCGGCGTGCGCGTACATGTCGTCGGAGAATCCTCGCCAGTGGCCGATCGCGAAGTCCGCACCCGATTCGGCGACGGCTGCCCGCATCTCGGGGTCCGCGAGACCGCCGGAGACGTCGTTCACGATCCGTGCCCCTGCACGAACGGCAGCGGCTGCCGTCGAAGCGTTGAGGGTGTCGATGCTGACCGGAGCACCTGCCGCGACCAGCTGCTCGATCACGGGGATCACGCGCTGCTGCTCGACCTCTGCGCCGACACGCTCAGCGCCGGGTCTCGTCGATTCACCGCCGACGTCGAGCACGGTCGCGCCCTGCGCGCGCAGCAGCAGTCCGCGCGCGACCGCGCTGTCGACATCGAGATAGCGCCCGCCGTCGCTGAACGAGTCAGGAGTGACGTTGACGATACCCCAGATCCCGGTCACCCCTGGGCTCCCGCCCCCTGGGCAGCTGAGCCAACCCCTTGGGTCGCTGAGCCAACCCATTGGGTCGCTGAGCCTGTCGAAGCGCCGGCCCCTTGGGTCGCTGCGCCGCCCCCTTGGGTCGCTGAGCCTGTCGAAGCGCCGATGAGCGTGATCAGCTCGGCACGCGCCACCGGGTCGGTGTACTCCCCTCGGGCGGCGATCGTGAGGGTGGACGCCTCGGGCTGACGCCCGCCGCGCATGGTGACGCAGCCGTGGCTGGCGTCGAGGACGACGAGCACGCCGCGGGTGTCGAGGTGCCCGGCGATCGTGTCCGCGATCTGCTCTCCCAGCCGCTCCTGCACCTGCGGGCGGGAGGCGAGGATCTCGACGACCTTCACGAGCGCGCCGAGACCGACCACCTGCTCACCCGGAAGATATGCGAGGTGTGCGCGACCGGCGAACGGCAGCAGGTGATGCTCGCACACCGAGCGGAAACGGATGTCGCGCAGCAGCACGGCCCCGGAGGGCAGCGTGTCCGGCGCGGGGCCCCTGGTCACGCTGATCGTGCGAGCGAGGGGTTCGGCGGCATCCGCTCCGACTCCGGAGAAGAATTCGGAGTACAGCTCGCCCATCCTGGTCGGGGTCTGCTTCAGCCCCGGCCGATCCGGATCCTCGCCGATCGCCTCGAGCAGCTCACGCGTGAGCCTCTCGACGCGCGCTCTGTCGACGGCCACGCTCAGGCCGTCGCAGGTCGCGCCTGACCGGCACCCGCCGATCCGGTCTGCGTCCGCGCGGTCGCGGCCGGAGCCTCGACGGACGCGGCAAGCGACACGTCCTTCTTCGGCACCTCGATCGGGGGACGCTCCGAGACGGGGCGATCCTCGCTCGACAGCCAGAGCGGACGCTCGGGGAGCTTCTTGATCTCGGTGAAGATCTCCGCGATCTGGTTGTGGTCGAGGGTCTCCTCCTCGAGCAGCGCCAGGGCGAGCTTGTCGAGGATGTCGCGGTTCGCGCTGATCACCTCGTAGGCCTCGTTGTGGGCCTGCTCGATGAGCGCGCGCACCTCTGCGTCGACGCGCTCGGCGACCTTCTCGGAGTACTCGCGGCCACGACCCATGTCGCGGGCCACGAACATGTCGCCGCCTTCGGTGCCGAGCTTGACCGGACCGACCTGCGTCGTCATGCCGTACTCGATGACCATCTTGCGGGCGATCGAGGTCGCCTTCTCGATGTCGTTCGAGGCGCCGGTGGTCGGGTCGTGGAAGATGATCTCCTCGGCGACGCGGCCGCCCATCGCGTACGTCAGCTGGTCCTGCAGCTCGTTGCGGGTGATGGAGTACTTGTCGTCCAGCGGCAGCACCATCGTGTACCCGAGGGCCTTGCCGCGGGGCAGGATCGTGATCTTGGTGACGGGGTCGGTGTAGTTCATCGCCGCTGCCGCGAGTGCGTGTCCGCCCTCGTGGTAAGCCGTGATGAGCTTCTCCTTGTCCTTCATGACGCGGGTACGACGCTGCGGACCGGCGATCACACGATCGATGGCCTCGTCGAGTGCGCGGTTGTCGACCAGCTGCGCGTTCGAGCGAGCGGTGAGCAGCGCTGCCTCGTTGAGGACGTTCGCGAGATCGGCACCGGTGAAGCCCGGTGTCTTGCGGGCGACGACCTCGAGGTCGACACTCTTCGCGAGGGGCTTGCCCTTGCTGTGCACCTCGAGGATCTTCTGGCGGCCCTTGAGGTCGGGGGCGTCCACGCCGATCTGACGGTCGAAGCGACCCGGACGCAGCAGTGCGGGATCGAGGATGTCGGGTCGGTTCGTCGCCGCGATCACGATGACGTTCGCGTTCGGGTCGAAGCCGTCCATCTCGACGAGCATCTGGTTCAGGGTCTGCTCGCGCTCGTCGTTGCCGCCGCCCATACCGGCGCCGCGGTGACGACCGACGGCGTCGATCTCATCGATGAAGATGATCGCCGGCGAGTTCTCCTTGGCGACGTTGAACAGGTCGCGAACACGCGACGCACCGACACCGACGAACATCTCGACGAAGTCGGATCCCGAGATCGAGTAGAACGGAGCGCCTGCTTCGCCGGCGACCGCGCGGGCGAGCAGCGTCTTGCCGGTTCCTGGAGGGCCGTACAGCAGCACGCCCTTCGGGATGCGGGCGCCGATGGCCTGGAACTTCGCCGGGTCCTGCAGGAACTCCTTGATCTCGTGGAGCTCCTCGATCGCCTCGTCTGCACCGGCGACGTCCGCGAAGGTGACGGTCGGCGTCTCCTTGTTCACGAGCTTGGCCTTGGACTTGCCGAACTGCATGACCTTGCCGCCACCGCCCTGCATCGACGACAGCAGCCACCAGAACAGGAGACCGAGCAGGACGAGCGGGAGCAGCAGCGAGATGAATCCGTCGAACCAGGTCGCGCGCGGCACTGCGTCGTTGAAGCCGTCCTTCGGGTCGGCGTCGTTGATCGCGGTGACGACCTCGTCGGCACGGGCGTCGACGTAGTAGAACTGGACGTTCTCCGACCCCTTGAAGGCCTTCGACAGCGTCATGTCGACGCGCTGATCGCCGTCGGTCGTGACGACCTCGGAGACCGTGGTGCCGGCGAGCAGTTTCAGACCCTCTTGCGTGGTGATCTGCTTCGGGGCACCGAGGTTCGAGATCAGCAGGAAGCCGCCGAACAGCAGCAGTCCGATCAGCGCCACGTAGATCAGGGGGTTCCTGGTGATCTTCTTCACATCCATGATCGGATCAGCGTATCGCGAGCGTCCTAGGGGGGCGCTGTGCGTTCACCCACGGCGTATCGCTCGCCCGGGGCTCCCTGATCCCAACCCTCGGGTCACTGAGCCCCACCCTGAGCCCATGATCCCAACCCTCGGGTCACTGAGCCCAACCCCTGGGCCTCTGAGCCCAACCCTTGGGTCGCTGAGCCGAACCCTGGGTCGCTGAGCCTGTCGAAGCGTCAGGAGTAGACGTGCGGCGCGAGCACCGCGACGTCGCGCAGGTTGCGGTAGCGCTCGTTGTAGTCGAGGCCGTAGCCGACCACGAAGTCGGTCGGGATGTCGAAGCCGACGTAGCGGCAGTCGATCTCGACCTTGGCCGCCTCGGGCTTGCGCAGCAGCGCCAGCACCTCGACGGACTCGGCGCCGCGGGTTCCGAAGTTCTCCAGCAGCCAGCTGAGCGTCAGACCGGAGTCGATGATGTCCTCGACGATCAGCACGTGCTTGCCGTTCAGGTCGCTGTCGAGGTCTTTGCGGATCTGCACGACACCGCTGGACTTCGTGCTCGCGCCGTAGCTCGATACAGCCATCCAGTCCATCGGGGCGTGGAAGGGCAGCGCGCGAGCGAAGTCGGCCATCACCATGACCGCCCCCTTGAGCACGCCGACCAGGAGCAGGTCCTTGCCCTCGTAGTCCGCGGCGACCTGCGTCGCCAGCTCATCGAGCTTGGCGAGGATCTCCTCCTCGGTGACGAGGATCTGGGCAAGGTCATCCTGGATTTCCGAGGCGCGCATAGACCGATTTTAGGCGACGCGATCGGATGCTCCGTCCCAGGTGCCGTGCATCGCCGAGGCGCACTCCCCGCACCGCGGCATCCGCACTACTCTGAGCGGTGACACGGGCTCGCGCCCACCGACGGAAGGAAACACCATGGCTCTTGACGACATCCTCACGCAGGTGCCGATCGATGACATCGCAGCGAAGCTCGGCGTCTCCCATGACGTCGCCAAGGCTGCGGTCGAGCAGGGCGGTGCGGTGCTGCTGGGCGGACTCGCCAAGAACGCCGAGACCGAGTCGGGTTCCGCCGCGATCCAGAACGCGCTGAAGAAGCACGAGGGAAAGACCGGGGCGGCGAAGGTCGACGACATCGATCAGGCCGACGGCGGCAAGATCGTCTCGCACATCCTCGGGGCGAAGGAGAAGGAGGTCACGGCCACGCTCACGGAGTCGAAGGCGACAGCGGGCATCGACTTCGGCAAGCTCCTCCCCATTCTCGCCCCCATCGTGATGGGTCTGATCGCGAACGCGAACAAGGGCAAGACCGAGAAGGCGGATGCCGGATCGCAGCAGGAGTCGGGCGGCATCGGCGACCTGATCGGCGGCATCCTCGGCGGCGGGAACAGCAGCGGTTCTGGCGGTGGCGGGATCGGCGACGTGCTCGGCGGTCTGCTCGGCGGCGGCAAGGGCGGCGGCATCGACCTCGGCGGACTGCTCGGCGGGCTCCTCGGCGGCAAGAAGTAGCCGCGGCGCACACCGGGTCGCCGCGCAAGAACGCGCGGCCCCGGTCAGTCGCGCGCCGCGAACACGAGCTGCCCGCCTCGGCGGACGGCTGAGCATCCCGGCAGGTCGATCGGCCCCTGCCCTGACCAGTCGGTGACGAGGCGTGCGACCTCCACCGTCTGGGTGCGGGTGAGGCTGACCCCGAACTCGCTGTCGACCACGAGTCGGATGATCCGGTTGCGGAGTGCGGCCGGGTTCGCGGCGAGCGCGGCGACGCTGACCGAGATGCCGGCTTCGGCGTGCTCGACGATGTCCTCGATCGTCTCGTGGATCATCTCGTCGAACGCCTCGGTGTCCTCTCGGAGCTGCTCAGCCGTGCGAGCGAGTGCCTCGGCGATGCCGGGGCCGAGCTCGGCCTCCAGCACCGGCAGCACGGAGTTGCGCGCACGGACCCTGGCGAAGCGGGCGTCCTGATTGTGCGGGTCCTCCCAGGGCTGGAGATCGGATGCTGCGCAGAACGCCCTCGTGGTCTCGCGGCGCACACCGAGCAGGGGGCGCAGCCATCGGGTGCCTTCTTCGTCCTCCCGCGCCGGCGACATGCCCTGCAGGCTCGCCGCCCCCGACCCGCGGGCGAGTCCGAGGAGCACGGTCTCCGCCTGATCGTCGAGCGTGTGCCCGAGCAGCACAGCGGATGCTCCGGCATCCGCAGCGGCATCCCGAAGCACCCGGTATCTGGCTTCCCTGGCGGCGGCCTCCGGACCACCCGCGCCGTCGACGTCGACCCGCACCACGAGCGCGTCGAGCCCGAGCGCCTTCGCACTGTCGGCCGCGCGGGCTGCCACCTCGGCCGATGCTTCCTGCAGGCCGTGATCGATCGTGACGGATGCCACGGTCAAGCCGAGCCGAGATGCCTCGAACGCGGTCGCTGCGGCGAGCGCGAGCGAGTCCGCTCCCCCTGACAGGGCGACGATGACCGTCGATCCCTCCGGCAGGTCGGCGAGCGCGGTGCGCACTGCGAGGCGGATCTCGGCGATGGCGGGTGAGAGCGATGGCACGGTCCCACGCTAGAACACCCGCCGCGTTCCCGCGGACCGCTCGCGCGCGGGTGCCGACGCGCCTTAGTCTTGCGCCGTGGCAGATCCGAAGAGTCCCCAGCACTTCAAGCCCGAACGCTTCAAGGCGTTCGTCGATGCGGTGGTGGCGATCGCGATGACGCTGCTCATCCTGCCGCTGATGGAATCGGTGTCGGAGGCGGCATCCAGCAGGATCAGCACAGCCGACTTCCTGGCGGAGCATGCAGGACAGCTGCTCAGCTTCGGACTCAGCTTCCTGCTCATCGCGACCTTCTGGATGGGGCACCACCGGCAGTACCGCGATGTGGAGTGGATCACGCCGTGGCTGCTGTGGATCAACGTCGCGTGGATGGCCACGATCGTCTGGCTGCCGGTGCCCACGGCGATGATCGGTCAGATGGACACGGATGCGCTGCAGCCGGTCGTCTACATCGGCACGCTCATCATGACGCAGGTGACGACCCTCGCCGGGTGGTTGTATCTGTCGCGGCATCCCGACCTCTCCACCACCTCGGCGGACACGATTCGCGCCGGTGCGATCGGTGACCTCGCCGCCATCCTCCTGTTCCTGATCGCGTTGGCGATTGCCGCGCTGACATCGCCGCACGGCTACTCTGCTCTGCTCCTGCTGCTCCTGAGCGATCCGCTCAGCCGCCTGCTGAATCGGGTGCTGCACCGCCGAGTAGGCTAGTCCGCGGCATCCAACCGAACTTTTCCTGAGGAGCACACGCATGGGCGCACACGACGCCGTCATCGAGATCCCGCGCGGCAGCCGCGTGAAGTACGAGGTCGACCACGAGACCGGACGAGTGCACCTCGACCGCGTGCTCTACACGACCTTCGGCTACCCGGCCGACTACGGCTACTTCGACAACACGCTCGGCGAGGACGGCGACCCGCTCGACGTGCTCGTGCTGCTCGACCAGGCCATCTACCCCGGCGTCGTCGTCGAGGTGCGTCCGGTCGCAGTGCTGAAGATGAGCGACGAGGCCGGCGGAGACGACAAGCTCGTCGCCGTGCTCGCGAAGGACCCGCGTTGGGCCCACATCCAGGACATCGACGACATCGCCGAGTACACGAAGAAGGAGATCTCGCACTTCTTCGAGCACTACAAGGACCTCGAGCCCAACAAGTGGGTCAAGGTCGACGAGTGGGGCAACGCCGCCGAAGCGCAGCGCATCCTCGACGAGGCGATCGTCCGCGCGACCGAGCAGGGCCACTGACCCCTCTCCCTCACTGACACGCCCCCTCCTGGGCGCGGGTCAGCCCCCCTCTGGGTCGCTGAGCCGCCCCTCCTGGGTCGCTGAGCCTGTCGAAGCGAAAGACCCCCGGTGCCGCTCAGCGGGCCCGGGGGTCTTCTTCGTCTCAGGGGACGGATGCTCAGATGGAGATGCCGCGCGCAGCCATGAAGTCTGCGGGGTTGGTGTACCGCCCGTTGATGTACACCTCGTAGTGGAGGTGGCAGCCGAACGATCCGCCGGTGTTGCCCGCGTACGCGATGACCTGTCCGGCGTTGACCCACTGGCCGCTGCGCACGGCGAACCCGCCCTGCTTGATGTGCGCGTACCCGGTGGCGATGCCCCCGCCGTGCTGGATGCGGACATAGTTGCCGTAGCCGCCGTTGTAGAACGCTGCGTCCACCGTGCCGGAGTGCGCGGCGTAGATCGCCGCACCGCATCCGTTGGCGAGGTCGATGCCGTAGTGCCAGCTCGACGAGCATCCGTTCGAGTTGCACTGCTGCGAGCGGGGGCCGTAGCCGGAGCTGCGCGAGCCGCCGTGCGGACGCACCCAACCGTCGGATCCGGCTGAACCGCCGCCGCCGCCGCCGCCACCACCTCCGCCGCCGTTGTTGTTGTTGTTGGCTGCTGCTGCGGCCGCGGCTGCGCGCGCTGCCTCGGCTGCGGCGGCTGCCTCCCGGCGCTTGCGCTCCTCTTCAGCGACGCGCACGCCCTCCTGGTAGCCGGCGACCGTGGTCGCGGTGGTGTCCTTGAGGGCGGCGAGCTGCGCCTGCATGGTGGCGAGGTTGGCCGACTGCTCGTCGAGCGCTGCCTGCGCGGCATCCGCTGCCTGCTGCGCGGCGACCATCTTCTGCTCCGCGATCTGCTGCAGACGGTCGCGCTCGGCGCGTGCGACGACGGCCTGATCGCTGAGCGACTGCGCGGAGTTGCGGGCGGCGACCGCGTCGTCGTAGACCGACTGGTTGTACTCGAAGAGCTTGTCCATCGTGCCGAGGCGCGAGAGCAGCTCGTCGGCATTGTTCGCGGAACCGGCGAAGAACAGCTCGAGCGAGGTGTCGTCGCCACCGTTGCGATAGAGCTGGGCTGCGACCTGGCCCGCCTTGCGCGCCGACTCGGTGGCGAGGCCGGCCTGCTCATCTGCCTTGGCCTGCAGGTCGTCAGCACGCGCGATGGCTGCGAAGAACGTCTGCTGCGCTTCGTAGAACTCGTTGGAGGCGACCTCGGCGGCTGCCTGGGTCTCGGCGACCTTCTGGGTCAGCGACTGGATGAGGCCCTCGATGCGGGTGACCTCTGCGGCCTTCGCCGCTTCGTTGCCCTTCGCCCGCTGCACGTCGTCCCAGCTGGGGTACGAGGCTGCGTAGGCGGCGGAGACGCCGGAACTGACGCCGAAGGCACTCAGCGCGACGACGCTCAGGGCGCCGAGCCCGAGGGCTCCACGACGGGTGATGCCACTCCTCTGGAAGGCACGGCTCTCGGTCGGGGTCGGTGCGCACCCGCACTCCGCGGATGCCGCTGCAGCTGCATCCGACGCGATCTGGTCGTTCACACGGCCCCTTCCGGCAGTTTCACAAATGCCACACTAACAACAACATTCACATGAGCAACAGGGTGGATTGCACTGCAAGCGGCCCCGCGGGGCCCCCGTCGCCGGCCGAAACACGCCCGGAACACGCCCGGAACACGCCCGGAACACGCCCGGCGGAACGGTACTCCGCCCTCGATTCGCGATTTGCGTCAGACATCCCTTATGCTTGAGCGTCGGCAAGGAAGTCCCCCAGGGGACGGACTCCGGCCCCATCGTTTAGCGGCCTAGGACGCCGCCCTTTCACGGCGGTAGCACGGGTTCGAATCCCGTTGGGGTCACTCTTCCGATACAATTGAAAACAAGTATGGCCCTGTAGCGCAGTTGGTTAGCGTGCCGCCCTGTCACGGCGGAGGTCGCGGGTTCAAGTCCCGTCAGGGTCGCTCCGGTTCGTCGGGCTCTTTCTTCGGAGAGGGCCCTTCGTCTAGGACGCGACAGGTTCGCCGGTCGCACCACGGCTCTGTAGCTCAGTTGGTAGAGCGCACGACTGAAAATCGTGAGGTCACGGGATCGACGCCCGTCGGAGCCACAGGGTGATCATTACAGTCACCTCAGAAACCCCCACCTAGCTTCTAACATGGTGGGGGTTTTGCTTTGCCCTGATCAGAAGCGGTTTCCGAGCCGCTCCCCTGAACTGTTCCGGCCCCGGCACTGAACGAGCAGAACTCCCGATCGTTGGGCGAGCGAAGCGAGACGAAACGCGCTCTCCGGGCGCTTGTGCCGGTTTTGTGCCGGTTCGCCCTCAGATTCGTTCATCCGGGATGATCGCGAATGTCGTCAACGACTCCACGAACCGGAGCATCTTGTCGGGTGCTTTGCGGCCTCGCCTGATCTTTCCCCACAGCGCGAACGCAGCTCCGGCAAGATCCTCTACGGAGTCGAGTTCCCAGGGATCGAGCAACCGTCCGAGCATCTCATTGCTGATGCGAATGCTGGGTTCTGTCTTGCTGCCGGTGTTCAACCAGGCTCCGTCGTCGACTGCCTTCGCGTAGCGAATCGTGCCCCAGTACACCCGCTCGCGATCCCGGTACTCAAGATCGACGCGAGACATGTGCGCACAGTAGTCGCGCACCGTCGTGCGGGTTCCGTTGGCTAGGTGGAGCGCTGTCCTCTCCTCACCAAAGGACGGCACCGTAACGAGTAGCCGCAGGAGCCGGTTCAGTTTGAGGCCCGGATACGAGCCACGGGCGGCACCGTCGCGATCGGTGTAGCTGCGTCCGGGACGGTCGGAGTCAGCAGGCGGAGTATCGAGGGCGATGTGTCCAATCGCTGACGCATCAGCGCCGCGTAGCGTGAAGCCATCCTTCTTGGCAGCACGCTCCTCTTCTGTCGTGAGATTCTCGACCGTCGACGTATCGGTCGCCTGGGAGGCTAAGTCGCAGGGCTCATTGTGCGGACGTGCCCCGAAGCAGGCAGGTCGTCCGTTTCGGGATGGTCGAACGTAGTATACGTCCGCGCCGCAGCCTGCGCAGATCAAATCCCGTCTCAGCTCTTCGCGGAGCGAGTTGTCCGATCTCACGAGAGTTGTCGGTTACTGAAATAGAGAATCCCCGGAAAGACGGGCGAGTGGTGCGCTGCCGAAACTTCCAGTTGTCTCACGACGCTTGTCAATGGTCGCGTTCGCTCTCACCCTGCCTAAAAGGTCGGGCGGACCGTTTCGGTGCAGCAGGTCCCGGGAGGGGGTTTCGGCAGATGCGCGATCGGCGTGTCGTGCAGTCGGCTGGCTACCTCGGTGCGCCCGCCGGAAACGATCGTTATCGGAGGGTGCAACAGGGCTGGCCTCATGGTTGTGCCGCGGTTCCGGAATGAAGATCTCTCGATTGTGTTGTATACCCCCAGGGGGTATCATGTCAGAATGAACGGCTACGACGACAACAAAGCGGATCTGCGCAAGCGGCTGAGCCGTGTTGAGGGTCAGGTGCGTGGGATCGCCCGGATGGTTGATGAGGACAAGTACTGCATCGACATCCTCACGCAGGTCTCCGCGGCGACGAGGGCCCTGGAGACCATGGCGTTGTCGCTGCTCAGTGACCATCTGAGTCACTGCGTCGCCGAGGCAAGTGCGGAGGGTGGCGAGGTTGCGGCCGAGAAGGTCCGTGAGGCCAACTAAGCGATAGCCCGCCTGGTTCGTTCATGATCACACGTCTGTCTAGTTGAAAGGGAACACCATGTCTGATCGCATCGAGCTTGGGCTGAAGGACGCGAATGTTGGTTGCGCATGCTGCGCTGCGTCATCGAACACGGAGACATCTGAGCCTGATGATGCTGCAGTGACAGCGGAGGTGCTTGTTGACGGGATGACGTGCTCGCATTGTGCATCGAGTGTCACTGAGGAGCTGAGCGCTGTTGACGGCGTCGATTCGGTCACCGTGGATCTCAACGCGGGCGGCACTTCCCGGGTGACCATCCACAGCGCTGTCCCGGTTGATTCGGCTGCTGTGAAGGCCGCGGTGGAAGAGGCCGGCTACACCCTCGCGACCAGCAACGTTTGAGTCGCATCTGACGGCTTCCGGCTCGCCCCGGGCGCATTAAGCAAGGAGTTCCGATGAGCCAGCCCGACGAACACACCGATCACACCGCGAACGATAGTCACGCGGGAGCGGCTGCGATGGATCATGACCACGCGGCGATGAGCCACGACCCCGCTGCACCACACGGTCACGGCGGCCATGGTGACCACGGCGGGCACGGTGGCCATGGCGATCATGTGGGCCAGTTTCGGCGGTTGTTCTGGATCATGCTGCTCCTCGCGATCCCGGTAGTCGGGTTCTCGATGATGTTCTCAATGATTCTGGGCTACCCGCTACCCGCTGCCCGACGCGGCGTGGGTCGCGTGGGTGTCACCGGTTCTCGGAACTGTCATGTACGTGTGGGGCGGGGCACCATTCCTGACTGGTGCAGTGAGCGAGCTCCGTGCGCGCAAGCCCGGGATGATGCTGCTGATCGCCCTGGCAATCACCGTGGCATTCCTCGCGTCATGGGGTGCGAGCCTGGGCCTGTTGCATCATGAGCTGGACTTCTGGTGGGAGCTGGCGCTGCTCATCGTGATCATGCTGCTCGGTCACTGGATCGAGATGCGTTCCCTCGCGCAGACGACGTCGGCACTGGATTCCCTCGCCGCGTTGCTGCCCGACGAGGCGGAGAAGGTAGAAGGAGACGCCACCGTCACAGTCGCCCCCTCTGACCTGCAGGTGGGTGATGTGGTGGTGGTGCGCCCGGGTGGGCGGGTCCCCGCTGACGGGCGGATCGTGCAGGGCTCGGCCAGCATGGATGAGTCGATGATCACGGGAGAGTCTCGGCCGGTGCGCCGCAGTGATGGTGACTCGGTGATTGCCGGCACGGTCGCGACCGACTCCGGGGTGCGGGTGGAGATCACGGCGATCGGCGACGATACCGCACTTGCGGGTATCCAGAAGTTGGTGACTGAGGCGCAGAGTTCATCGTCGCGGGCGCAACGGCTCGCGGATAAGGCGGCGGGGTGGCTGTTCTGGTTTGCACTCGGCGCCGCTGCGATCACCGCCATCGTCTGGACTCTCGTCGGACAGCCTGACGCTGCGGTGATTCGCACGATCACCGTGCTGGTGATCGCGTGCCCGCATGCTCTGGGTCTTGCGATCCCGCTTGTTGTGTCGATCGCGACCGAACGCGCCGCCCGCGGCGGTGTGCTGATCAAGGATCGTCTCGCGTTGGAGAGCATGCGCACGGTCGATACGGTCCTGTTCGACAAGACTGGCACTCTCACCAAGGGCACCCCCGCCGTTACCGCCATCGATCCCGTCCCTGGGGCCGACTCTGACCAGCTGCTGGCCTGGGCCGCTGCCGCGGAAGCCGACTCTGAGCACCCCCTTGCCCGTGCGATAGTCAACGCGGCAAAAGAGAAGAGCCTCTCGGTCCGCGCATCGTCGGACTTTGAATCCTCCCCCGCTGTTGGGGTGCGTGCGCGCGTCGACGGACGCATTGTGCAGGTCGGCGGCCCGTACATGCTCGAGCAGGAACACGCGCAGGAGCTGCCCGTGGCCGACCAGTGGCGCGGTGAGGGTGCAATCATCCTCCACGTGCTCGTCGACGGACAGGTCTCGGGTGCGCTGCGCCTGGCGGATGAGATTCGCTCCGAGTCGCGTCACGCGGTCGACGCGCTCCATGAGCGTGGCGTGCAAGTGGTCATGATCACCGGTGACGCTGATGCGGTGGCTGCGTCCGTAGCGGGTGAGCTGGGCATCGACCGGTACTTCGCCGGGGTGCGCCCGGAGGACAAGGCTTCCAAGGTGAAAGAACTGCAAAGCGAAGGCCGCAGGGTCGCAATGGTCGGGGACGGTGTGAACGATGCCCCGGCCCTCGCCCAGGCCGACGTCGGTATCGCTATCGGCGCGGGAACGGATGTCGCGATCGCATCGGCCGGAGTTATCCTCGCCAGCGACGACCCCCGGTCAGTGCTCTCCGTGATCGAGCTGTCACGGGCCAGCTACCGGAAGATGAAGCAGAACCTCTGGTGGGCCGCCGGCTACAACCTCCTCTCCGTCCCGCTCGCGGCCGGTGTGCTCGCCCCCATCGGGTTCGTGTTGCCGATGTCCGTCGGTGCAGTGCTGATGTCCCTGTCGACCATCGTGGTCGCGCTCAACGCTCAATTGCTGCGACGACTGGATCTCCGCCCCGACGCGGTGACGGGCACGTAGCCGAGGAGAGCCGACCGCGTGGACGTAGGCTGAGGAGAACGGGAGGTGAGAATGTTGCTGATCAATGTCGCACAACGAGTGCGGGCACCGCGCACGCTCACCCACACCGTCCTGGCCGTGATCGCGGTCACCGTGGGCATCATCGCCGGGTTGTTGGCGATGCACTCCTTCAACTCGCACGCGACGGCAGCCGGTCACCATGACACGGTGGCTGTCGGCGCGCAGGCCGCAGCGCCGGCGCACCACCATGATGCTCCAGCAGCAGCCCCCTTACCGGCCGCAGCTGCGCAGGACGCGGGGTGCACTACGTGTGGCGGTCAGGATGCGATGACGTGGATGGCGTGTGTGCTCGCTCTCCTGGTCGCCACCATCTTGCTTCAGCGGATCGGGCTCGGTTGGCGGCGTACACCGCTGGCCGCGATGCTCGCGACGATCGACCGGCCCGCCCGGGCTCACGCACCCCTACCGCCCCCGCCCCCGTCTCTCACGGTTCTCTGCATCAGTCGCACGTGATGACGCGCTAGCCCGCTCCGCAGGCAACGCATCCCTTGGCCCGGCAACAGTCGGGCCTCATCACCGACCCTTGGAGAACACTGATGAAGATCCGACCCGCGGCAATCGCCGCACTCACCCTCACCGCAGTACTCACGTTCACCGGCTGCGCCGGAGGCACTGGTTCCGGCGACGATATGGACGGAATGGACCACGGCGGCAGCTCCTCCGCACCCGCAGAGACAGCGGACGCGAACGAGGCCGACATCATGTTCGCCCGCATGATGATCGAGCACCACACCCAGGCCGTCGACATGTCCGACACCATCCTGGGCAAAGAAGGCATCGACGAGCAGGTCACCGCCCTCGCCGAAGACATCAAGGCAGCTCAGCAGCCCGAGATCGAGAAGATGGAGAGCTGGCTCCAAGACTGGGACGCCGCCGACACCGACACGGGCGAAATGGATCACGGCGGTGGCATGATGACCGAAGAGGATATGCAAGCCCTTGACGACGCCACCGGTGTCGAGGCGTCCCGCTTGTTCCTCGAGCAGATGATCGAGCACCACAATGGGGCCATCGACATGGCCCAGGACGAGATCGACAACGGCCAGAACAGCGACGCCGTGAACCTCGCTCAGACGATCGTCGACACTCAGACGGCGGAGATCACCACGATGGAGGAGATTCTCGCGATCCTCTGACCACGAACGGTGTGGCGTGCCCTACCCGGGTGCGCCACACCGCCGGTCAGACGATGCGGACTACTCATGCGTCATCTCACATTCAGCGATGGCAACCATCGTTGACCGGCCCCGGAGGGAGGATGATTGAAGTCGTGAAGATCGAGTTGCTACATATCGCAGAGTGCCCCAGTTGGGTCGAGACGGGGCGCCGCGTTTCCGAGGCGCTCCGAGAAACGGGTCACGACGTTGACTCGACGCTGACCTTTCGACTCGTGCGAACCGAGGAAGACGCCGCGGAAGTCGCCTTCGCCGGCTCGCCCACAATCACGTTGAATGGAAACGATCTGTTCCCTGGTTCGGACCGCACAGTCGACTTAGCCTGCCGAATCTACCGAACGCCTGCGGGGTTGGCCGGGATGCCGACCACCGAACAAATTCGACAGGCCATCACCACTCATGGGGACTGACTCTGAGGTGGAATGCACCTGTTGCGGCCGATCCCTGCCCCGAAGGAAACTGCATTCCCTCGGGAACGATCGTGCGTTCATCTGCCGTCGCTGCGGATGGTGGGTGGCGCTTCGTCTCCGCCGCGACCGCCCGAACGCGTGACCTGCACCGAGGGTTCGATCGGCGCGTCCGGAGTCACACTGTTGCGAGGCTTCGCAGGTCGCGTTCCCACGCCTGCGTAGCCATCTGCACAGCATCCCAGGGGGAGCCGAGAGGCGGCGTGTAGGAGAGGTCGAGGTCACTCATCGTTGCGACGGTCATGCCGTGGTGCAGAGCCGTGGCGTAAGTGTCGACGCGCTTGGAGATTTCTGCGCCGCGGGTGCCGACGAGCTGCGCGCCGAGCAGACGGCCGTCGTTGGCGTCTCCGGTGATGCGGATGCTGATGGGCGTGGCGCCCGGGTAGTACCGCTTGTGGTCGTCCGCGATCGCGGTGTGACTGTGCGGGGCAAGGCCGGCGGCCGTGGCTTCGTGGTCGCGGAGCCCTGTGCGTGCGGCCACGACGTCGAAGACCTTCACGACCTGCGTGCCGAGGCTCCCTGCGAACCGCGTATCCCCACCGATCGCGTTTTCCCCCGCGACTCGTCCCTGCTTATGCGCCGTGGTGCCGAGAGGAAGGTATGTGACGCCGAGCAGGCGATGGTGGGTGACCACCCCGTCGCCAGCCGCCCACACGTTCGGCAGGCCGGTGCGCATCCGTTCGTCGACGACGACAGCGCCGCCCGCGCCCGTGGTTGCGCCGGCCGCAGTGAGAAGGGTGGTGTTGGGTCGCACGCCGACGACGACGAGCACCACGTCAGCAGTGCGGGAGAAGGCTTCACCGTCGTGGGTGCCGGTGACGGTGATCCTGCCACCGTCACGGGCGACGGCTTCGACGCGCGTACCGGTGAGGACGTCGACGCCGTGTCGGGTGAGTTCGTCGTGAACGAGGGAGCCGAGTTCGGGATCGAGGGTGGAGAGAACTTCGGGGCCGCGCTGCAGCTGGGTGACCTGGAGGCCCCGCACGGTGAGCGCTTCGGCCATTTCGAGGCCGACGTAGCCGGCTCCGACGATGATTGCCGTCTCGGGCTGATGTTCGTCGAGGTACTTCTCGAGCGCGAAGGTGTCGCCCATCGAGTGCAACAGGTGCACGCCGTCGTCGGGCCCGAGCTGGTCAAGACCTGCGATGCCGGCGGTTGACGGGGATGCTCCGGTGCCGACCATGAGCTCGTCGTACGCGATCACCGATTCGCTGCCGTCGGCATCGCGGACGGTGAGGCGGCGGCCGTTGACGTCGATGCCGGTAGCGAGGGTGTCAAGTCGGAGGTTCATGCCAGTGGCTTCGAGGTCCGCGTGGGTGCGGTGGGCGAGGGACTGCCAGGGCTGCACCTCGCGGGAGAAGTAGTACGGGATGCCGCAGATCGAGAAGTTCGGGTAGGCGTCAGCCACGACGACAGTGACATCAACAGACGGGTCAAGTTCGCGGGCCCGGAGGGCGGTGGAGATTCCAGCGTCGCTTCCGCCGATCGCTACAAGATGCATGAGGGTGCCTTTCAGGGCTGGTTTTCGAGTTGCTGAGGGACCACGACGTCGCCGGCCGTGCGGGCGGCGGTCGGGTAGAGGGCGAGCAGCACAGCGAGGCCGACCGCGGCCCCGACGAGCTGCGCAGCGATGAACGGCATGACAGAGGCGGGCGCAATGCCCGCAAAGGTGTCGGTGAACATGCGGGCGATCGTCACCGCGGGATTCGCGAACGATGTAGAGCTTGTGAACCAGTACGCCGAGCCGATGTACGCGCCGACCGCGGCCGCCGTGGTCGATCCCTTGCCCGTGCGTGCGAGCGCGAAGATCAACAGCACGAGTCCCGCCGTGGCGACAACTTCCCCGACCAGGTGTCCACCGGTCGCGCGGTCGTTCGATGAGAGCGCGGGGGCGGTGTCGAACATCACTCCCGCCAAGAACGTTCCGGCGATCCCGCCGAGAACTTGGGTGAGCACGTACGGGGCGAGGTCGCGCAGCGGGAGTCCCGTGCCGGACCGGCGTCCGAGCAGCCAATCCGCGATCGACACCACGGGGTTGAAGTGCGCACCGGACACGGGGCCCAGCATGAGGATCAGGACCGTCAGACCGAGCGCGGTGGTCAGGCTGTTCTCCAGTAGTTGGAGGCCGACGTCATCTGGCGAGAGGCGCTGCGCCGCGATGCCGGAACCCACAACGGTCGTGACGAGCAGGCCGGTTCCAAGGAACTCGGCGGCGGCTCGGCGCAGCATGTGAGGTCGCGCGGGCGCGGGCTGGGAGCGGGTAGCAATGTTCATGTCGGCTTATCTTGACCCGAGAGGGGTAGTTCAGTCAAGATTGAAACAATGAACACTGAACGAACCGATCAGGTGGAGGCGCGCGCAGCGAAGCACGCCGCGCTGGGAGACCCCTCACGCCTGCGGATCGTCGACCGTCTCACGCTGGGCGACCTCTCCCCCACCGAAATCGGGGTGGCGTTGGGCCTTCCCTCCAACCTCGTCACACACCATCTGAATGTGCTGGAGTCCGTGGGGATGGTCTCGCGTTCCCGCTCGGAGGCTGACAAACGACGCAGCTACGTTCACCTCACCGAAACCGCACTTCGCGGGCTCACTCCCGGCCGAGTGGAGCGCGCGGATCGCATCGTGTTCGTCTGTACGGCGAACTCCGCCCGGTCGCAACTTGCTGCGGCATTGTGGTCTACCCGCAGCAGCATCCCGGCGTTATCGGGAGGAACACACCCGGCCGAGCGGATAGATCCGGGCGCGGTTGACACAGCCGAGCGCCACGCCCTCGCGCTGCCAACGGAATCACCGCGCGCCCTGACTTCGGTACTGACCGATTCGGATTTCGTGGTGACGGTGTGCGATAACGCTCACGAAGAAATCGGCGTCACGGGGCACCTGCACTGGTCGATCCCCGACCCCGTGCGGATCGGCACCGATGACGCCTTCGATACCGCTTACGACGAGCTGGAGCGCCGCATCGCGGAACTCGCTCCCCGTCTCGCCGCCAGCTGAAACCCAACCCGGAAGAGAACCCGTGACTGACGCTCCCCCAACCGTCCTTTTCATCTGCCAGCACAACGCCGGCCGCTCGCAGCTCGGCGCAGCGCTCCTAGAGCACCTGGCCGGCGACCGGTTCACCGCGACGTCGGCAGGTCTCTCCCCCGCCGACGAAGTGAATCCGGCCGTAGCCGCCACCGTGGCAGAACTCGGAATGAACATCACCGATCGCGTGCCGCGCGCCGTCACAGTCGACGACCTGGATGCCGCCGACATCGTGATCCTGATGAAGCCCGGGCTCACCCTGCCGTCGACGCCTCGCGGGGAACTTCTGGAGTGGTCGTTCCCCAACCCGGAATCGTGGGACGCTGACGCTGTTCGCCCGCTGCGCGAAGCGGTGGCCGAGAAGATTCGTACGGCGATTCTCACCTGAGAAGCGCCGTACGGACGCGGCCCCGGTGCGGCGGCTCAGCAGGCTACGGCGGTGGCGCAGCAGGCGACGGGCGACGGGCGATCCACACGGCCGCCCAACGACACCTTCCACCACTGCTGCACGCGGGAGCGCCAGCCTTCTCGCCGAGTCCCACGTATCCCGTCGATTCTCTCCCGCGCCACACGCTGAAGCTCCAGCCGCCGCGTTAGTTCGATTTCCCTCCGCTTGTAAACCTCGAAAGCGAAATGCGGGTCCATCGTCGACTCCCTCTCGTCAGACGGATGCCGCCATGCGGCCGATCTGGAGGACCTGAGCGGGCGGCGCGCAGCACGAACCGCCCAGCGATGCCCCGGATGCGTCGAACAGTCCCGCCCCACCGCACACTCCCGTGTCCGGCAGCACAAGCTCGACTCGGCGCGCGGCCTCGTGATCGCCGGCCAGCTCAGCGACGACACTGCGGACCTGCTCATACCCGGTCAGGGCGAGGAAAGTGGGTGCTCGGCCATACGACTTCGCGCCGACCAAGTAGAAGTCCGATTCCGGCTGAGCCAGGTCGACCGCGCCCGTGGCAGCGACGGAGCCGCACGAGTGCACGTTGGGATCCACTTCCGCGGCGATACGCACCGGAGCTTGCAGCGTCGCGTCCAGCTCCAGGCGCAGCTCCGACAGGAACGATAGATCCGGTCGGAAACCGGTCAAGACCACCACCCGATCGGCGGTGAGGGTGCGGCCGTCTTCGGCGACCAGCACCGGCCGTTCGCCGTCGCGGGTGACCCGCTCCACGCGGAACCCCGTGACGAGAGAGACCAGGCCGGCGTCGACGAACTCCTTCGCCCTGATGCCGAGCGCTCCGCGGGCGGGCAGCTCGTCGGCCTCGCCGCCTCCGAAAGCATTGCCCGCGGCAGCACGCCGCAGCGCCCAGGTCACTGTCGTGTTCGGGTCGCGGCGCGCCATCTGCCCCAGCGCCAGAACGGCGGTGACCGCTGAGTGCCCGGACCCGATGACCACGGTGTGCTTGCCGCCGAACTGCTCACGATCACGGAAATCAGGGATGCGGTAGGACAGCAGATCCGCGGATGCATGTTCTCCGAGAGCCGGCAGGCCGTCAGCACCAGCGGGGTTCGGAGTATCCCAGGTGCCCGATGCGTCTATGACCGCCCGAGCCTGCAACCGGTACTCGTCGCCTTCCACGGGCTGCACGTGCACGGTGAACGGCTGCTCTCCGCGACCCGCATCCACAAGTCGGTCACGCCCAAGGCGAGATACTCCGACGACTCGGGAACCGAAGCGGATGTGATCGCCCAGCTCGGCGGCGAGGGGTGCGAGATATCCGGTAATCCACTGCTCCCCGGTGGGATATCCCGTCGTGGGGGCGCTCCAGCCCGTGGGCTCGAGAATGCGAACCCCGGCCGCATCAACCAGTTCCGGCCACTCAGAGAACAACCGCACGTGCCCCCACTCGCGCACAGCTGCGGCGGGGCCGTCGCCTGCTTCCAACACCACGACCGGAACGTTGCGCTCCACCAGATGCGCAGCCGCGGCCAGCCCTTGCGGACCAGCACCAATAACAACGACGGGCAACGTGCTCTCCATCAGCCTTCTCCAATACGCATCGACGAACCTCGATGCATCGAGACTTGTCGATGTATCGATAAATGTCAATACGACGTGAGAGAATTCCACCATGCCCTCCCCTCTGACCCTCCTGCCGGCCGATGTCGCAGTCTGCTGCTCGCCGGTTACCGGCGGGGTGCTCACGGCCGCTGAAGCTGAGCGAATCGCCCACACGTTCAAAGCGTTGGGTGACCCGACGCGCGTGCGGCTGCTCTCGCTCATCGCGGCATCAGACGGCGGCGAGGCCTGCATCTGCGACCTCACCGACCCGGTGGGACTCTCCCAGCCCACCGTCTCGCATCACATGAAGCTGCTCGTCGATGCCGGACTCGCGACACGCGAACAGCGAGGCCGCTGGGCGTACTACCGAGTCGTCACGGACACACTCGAACAGGCATCCCGCTCGCTGAGCTCGTGAAACAGCCGCGCAGGTTCCCTCCGAATACGCCGGTCTTAATTACGCCCGGTCACCAGTAGAGCCGTCATCTTGTTGCGCGACACTTCGGGCAGCGGAGATGAGACACGCCGAAAACGCCTGCCGTATCGGGGTTGGGGTGAACGTTAGCGGTGGCCCTCCAGACGCCCGAGCCGCAAACGATCGATTTCGGTGGGACGACCGCTCCGATTTATAGTCCAGTGCTGTGGCTAGGCGAGGCTCGGCCGTGGTTCGCGCGTGAAGAGGGGGACCACGCGGACGAGGACGAGCATCGCGACCAGCTCGACAAGGGTTTGCGTGACTATCGCGAGCGGGGCAATGCGCATCGAGGCGGGAAGGGCGAGAGCGAGCGGTAGGACGACGAGCGAGTTGCGCGTCGCGGTGGAGAACATCACCGCGCGGGTGGCGGAAACGTCTAGTTGTGCGACGCGGCTGGCGAGCTTCCCGATCGCGACGGCGAGGACGACAAATGCGATGTACAGCGGCACTACGCGCAGGAGCGCGGTGATTTGCGATCCAACGGCGGCGATCTGGGAACCGATGACCACGGCGAGGGTCACCATCATCAGCGGCACCATTGCACCCGCCATGATCTTCACGATAAACCGCCCTCCCCGGTAACGACGCGCAAGAGCCTGCACAACCGCTGCTGCAGAGAGTGGGACCACGATCAGCAACAGGAATGCCCGGATGAATGGGCCGATGTCGACCACATCGAGCACAGCGCCACCGGCGAAGAGGAACAGGAACACCGGCAACAGCAAGATCTGGACCAACATCAGCAGCGGTGCGGCTGCGAGCAGTCGCGCGCCAGCACCACCCGCGAGACCGGCGAACACGATGACGTAATCGATGCACGGGGTCAGCAGGACGAACAACACCCCGAGGAGCAGTCCCCGGTCATCGACCACGAAGCGGGAAAGACCCCAGGCGAGCATCGGCACAATGACAAAGTTCGCCACCAGCACCGTGCCGAGAAACCTGATGTCACGGAACGCGCGCTTTACCTCGATGAGCGGGACGCCGAGGAAAGTGGCGAACAACAGCAGCATCAGTGCCGGTTCGATCGAGTGCTCGAGGCTCGGAGCGGTCTGCGGCGCTATCAACCCGATGGCCGCACCCACGGCGATTGCGCCGATGTAGAGGGCGAGTTGATGAGTGTCCCACCACCGGACAACGAATCTCACTCGGTGCTCTCATCATCTGCGCGGATCATGAAAACTGCTCCGGCGATCGCTGCGGCGAAGATCACGATGTCAGCGACGTTCCCGATGAACCAGTTCCCGTAGGCAAGGAAGTCCACGACGTGACCCCGGGCGAACCCAGGATCGCGGAAAAGGCGGTCGCCTGCATGTGAGGCAGCAGCTCCACCGAGCGCACCGACAACGATCGCCCACCCCAGGCGTCGCACTCGGAACGCGAACACGATCGCTGTGACGGCGGCGACGACAGCGAGCAGCGCGAACACCCAGGTGAAGCCTTCACCGAAAGAGAATGCCGCTCCCGGGTTATAGGCGAGTTGCAAACCCAGCAGGTCACCGATCAGCGGGATGCGCTCACGCTCGGTGAGGGTCGCTTCGGCCCACACCTTGGTTCCCTGATCAATCAGCACGACAACCACGGCGATCAAGAGCGCTCCACCAGTGAGCTGCCACCGCCGTGCCGACGACAGCTTGCGCAAAGGGGGCGGGTGAGCCTCTGTCTGGGAGGAGGTCATGCGAGGGCCTCGATCAGACGGACGATGACGCCGGATTCGATCAGGATGAACAGGCCGAGACCGATGAACACGGCGGGTACGAGCCAGTGCTCGACGCGTTCCAGCGCTTCGGTGACGGCCTTGTTGGTGCCGATGAGCCGACCGGCCGCGCACCAGACCGCGACGAGGATGAGGAATACGACGATCATGATCGCGACGTCGCCGGGGGCGCTGGTGCGGAAGATCGGCGTGTAGAGGGAGATATTGTCGGCCCCGTTGGCGATCGTGATCCCTGCGACGCCCCATAGTCCGACCGCGGTGATCTTGGAGTCGTCGTCGTCATCGTCGCCGTTGCGGCGCAAGCCGCGAATGAGCGTCCACACGCCGATACCGAGCGGGATCAGACCCAGGAACCCGACCCATTCGTCCGGAACGATCGTGAGCCCGAGCGCGGCTATCACACTGATCACGACCAGGGTGATGAACCCGAGATACTGGCCTGCGACGATCTGCCACGGGCGGGGTTTCCCTCGACTGGAGGCGAGGAACAGCACGGTGAGCACGACGATGTCGTCGATGTTCGTTGCCGCGAACAGGCCGATCGCTGAACCGATGGTGGCGAGCATCAGTTTTCCAGTTGTGGCGTGCGGGCGCGGGCGGCGCGCAGGCCGTTGAGGATCACGATGACTTCCGCGACCTCGTGGACCAGGACGACGGCCGCGAGTCCCAGGACGCCGAAGAGCGCGAGCGGGAGCAGGGCGGTGATGATCAGCAGGGACAGGATGATGTTCTGGTTGATGATCCGTCGACCGCGACGTGCGTGGTCGAATGCCCGCGGAATGAGGCGCAGATCATGGCCGGTGAAGGCCACGTCGGCGGATTCGATTGCTGCGTCGGAGCCTGTCGCGCCCATCGCGATGCCGATGTCTGCGCTAGCGAGGGCCGGGGCATCGTTGATGCCGTCGCCGATCATCGCGACCGGTCCTGCCTTCGACAGTTCTGCGATCGCGGTCGCCTTGTCCTCCGGGCGCAGCTCCGCTCGCACGTCGCTGATCCCGGCCTGCGCAGCCAGTGCACGAGCGGTACGGGCGTTGTCGCCGGTGAGCATAGTCACGCCGACGCCCTGGCCGGTGAGTGTCCGGACTACGTCAGGGACTTCAGGGCGCAGCTCGTCACGGACGCCGATCGCGGCGACCGGTGACCCGTCGCGGTGCACGATGACGACGGTCATGCCCTGCTCTTCCAGCGATGCGACCCGCTCGACGAGGTCGCCGGCGTCCAGCCAGCGGGGGCTGCCGACGGTGATTGTCGATCCGTCGACGGTGCCGTCGATGCCGTGGCCGGCCTGCTCGGTCACATCTGCAGCTGCCGGTATCCCCGAGGCTGCGGCGGTGATTGCTGAGGCAAGAGGATGTGTGCTGTGCTGCTCCAGCGCAGCCGCCCAGGCCAGCGCCTGGACCTCGGTTACACCGTTCGCGGTGAGTACGGCGGTGACCACGGGTTCGTTGCGGGTAAGGGTTCCGGTCTTGTCGACGGCGACGTGCCGGACCGTACCGAAGCGCTCGAAAACGGCGCCGGACTTGATGATCACACCGAACTTGCTCGCGGCGCCGATCGCAGCGACGACCGTCAGCGGGACCGAGATCGCCAGCGCACACGGAGACGCCGCGACCAGCACGACGAGCGCGCGGGTGATCCACACCTCCGGGTCACCCAGCAGCGAACCGATGATCGCGACGAGCGCCGCGAGGATCAGAACGCCGGGCACCAGTGGGCGGGCGATCCTGTCCGCCAGACGGGCACGCTCGCCCTTGTCGGTCTGCGCTTTCTCGACCAGCTCCACGATCGTCGTGAGCGAGTTATCGGTGCCCGCAGCCGTCGCCTCAACCTCCAGCGCGCCGGCACTGTTGATCGCACCGGCCGACACAACATCGCCAGGCTCGACCTCGACCGGGATCGACTCCCCGGTGATCGCCGATGTGTCCAGGCTGGAGCGCCCGGATCGGACGATCCCATCGGTCGCGATCCGCTCACCCGGGCGGACCACCATGACCTGGCCAACCGTCAACTCTCTCGCCGGTACCTGCGCGGAGACACCGCCCTGCAGCACCGTCGCTGTCTCCGGCACGAGCTTCAGCAGTGCCCTTAGCCCGCCGCGGGCGCGGTCCATCGCCTTGTCCTCGAGCGCCTCAGCGATCGAGTACAAGAACGCCAGAGCTGCAGCCTCCTCCACGTACCCGAGGATGACTGCGCCGATCGCGCTGATCGTCATCAGCAACCCGATGCCGAGCTTGCCCTTGAATAGTTTCCGGATCGCGCCCGGCGTGAACGTCGACGCGCCCAGCAGTAGTCCGACCCAGAACAGCACCAACGCCGGGATCTCTAAGCCGGACCACTCGAGGATCAGACCCCCCAGGAACGCGACACCCGAGAAGATCGGCACCATGATCCCGCGGTCTTTCCACCAGGGCCGCTCAGCCTCTTCGTGTTCCTCTCCCGCCGTGGCGGCAGGCTCATGCTCGCAACCACACGCCTCGCTCACGCGCCAGCCCCCGCTCCGCAGCAGCCCGCCACCGTGCACGCCGAGTCCACGCACGGGGCGTGCACGTCGACAGCCAGCGTCACGTCCACCAGTGCGACGAGGGCAGCAGCTAGGTGCGGGTCGGCGATTTCGTATCGGGTCTGACGGCCCTCCGGCTCGGCAACGACGATGCCGCAATCGCGCAGGCAGGTGAGGTGGTTCGACACGTTCGAGCGCGTCAGCTCCAGTTCGCGCGAGAGCACAGCGGGATAGCTCGGTCCGTCGAGCAACGTCATTAAGATCCGGGAACGGGTCGGATCAGCCATGGCCCGGCCGAGTCGGTTCATCACATCAAGACGGGAAGCAATGGTCAGCATGCACTGAACTATACAGTGACCGCTGACTGGTTATCAATTCGATCGAATGTTATGGCGTTCTGTTCGTCGCCGCGTCAACCAGTCGTGAGGTGCGCGATCCTGCTGTGGTGGACGACGCCGCATGCCGCCGGGCGCTCGATAGCGATCGTCCCGCGAAACTGCAGCCGGAGGCTGTCGTTCGGGAATAGGCCGGTGCCTGTTGAGTTACATACCCCCAGGGGGTATGTTGTGGGTATGAACGGTTACACCGACAACAAGGCGGATCTGCGCAAGCGATTGAGTCGGGTTGAGGGTCAGGTGCGAGGTATCTCGCGGATGGTCGATGAGGACAAGTACTGCATCGACATCCTGACGCAGGTCGCTGCGGCCACGAAGGCGCTCGAAACGGTGGCCTTGTCGCTCCTGGGTGACCATCTGAGCCATTGCGTCGCTCAGGCAAGCGCTGAGGGTGGCGAGGTTGCGGCGGAGAAGGTCCGCGAAGCTAACGACGCCATCGCTCGCCTGGTCCGTTCATAACCACACGTCTAACGATCTGGAGAAACTCACTATGACTGACCGCATCGAACTCGGACTGAAGGACGCAAACGCTGGTTGCGCATGCTGCGCAGCCCCATCGAACATCGAGGCATCCGCTCCTGTGGCGGCCCCGGTCTCGGAAGAGGTACTGGTCACGGGAATGACGTGCTCGCACTGTGTGTCGAGCGTCAGTGAGGAACTGAGCGCGCTTGACGGTGTCGCGTTCGTCGCTGTCGACCTGAACGCCGGCGGCTCGTCCCGCGTGACGATCCACAGCGCAGCCCCTGTCGATCCCGCTGCCGTGAGGGCTGCGGTCGAAGAGGCCGGTTACAGCCTCGCGACCAGCCAGGCCTGATTCACTTATCCGTCCGCACCCGGCTCGACCCCGGGCGCATCGAACAAGGAGTTCTGATGAGCCAGCACGACGAGCACACCCATCACATCGCACACGAGAATCCCGGCACCGCGCCGACGGCGCAGCATGACCACGCGGCGATGAGCCACGACCACGGCGCTCCTCAAGGTCACGCGGGCCACGGCGGTCACGCGGGCCACGGCGATCACGTGGGCCAGTTCCGGCGGTTGTTCTGGATCATGCTGGTCCTTGCGGTCCCGGTTGTCGGGTTCTCGGGGATGTTCTCGATGCTGCTCGCGTACCCGTTGCCGGAAGCCGCCTGGGTTGGGTGGGTGTCCCCGGTTCTCGGGACGGTCATGTACATCTGGGGTGGGGCCCCGTTCCTCACCGGCGCGGTGAGTGAACTTCGTGCCCGCAAGCCCGGAATGATGCTCCTGATCGCCCTCGCGATCACGGTCGCGTTCCTCGCATCCTGGGGCGCGAGCCTCGGCCTCCTCCATCATGAGCTGGACTTCTGGTGGGAGCTGGCGCTGCTGATCGTGATCATGCTGCTCGGCCACTGGATCGAGATGCGCTCCCTCGCACAGACCACCTCAGCACTGGATTCCCTCGCTGCACTGCTGCCCGACGAGGCGGAAAAGATCGAAGGCGACACGACCGTGACGGTCGCCCCGTCCGATCTGCTGGTGGGTGACGTGGTGGTGGTGCGCCCAGGCGGGCGGGTGCCCGCTGACGGGCGGATCGTGCAGGGCTCGGCCAGCATGGACGAGTCGATGATCACCGGCGAGTCCCGGCCCGTGCGCCGCAGCGACGGCGACCAGGTCATCGCCGGCACCGTCGCCACCGATTCCGGGGTGCGGGTCGAGATCACCGCGATCGGCGACGACACCGCTCTCGCGGGGATCCAAAAGCTGGTGACCGAAGCGCAGAATTCATCCTCGCGCGCGCAGCGGCTCGCAGACAAGGCCGCCGGGTGGCTGTTCTGGTTCGCGCTCGGCGCCGCCGCGATCACCGCCATCGTCTGGACGATCGTCGGCATGCCCGACGCCGCCGTGATCCGCACGATCACCGTGCTGGTGATCGCCTGCCCGCACGCGCTCGGTCTGGCGATCCCGCTCGTCGTGTCGATCGCCACCGAGCGTGCCGCTCGCGGAGGCGTGCTGATCAAGGACCGTCTCGCGCTGGAGAGCATGCGCACCGTCGACACCGTCCTGTTCGACAAGACCGGCACGCTCACCAAGGGCACCCCCGCCGTGACCGCGATCGACCCCGTCTCCGGGACCGACCCTGACCAGCTGCTGGCCTGGGCCGCGGCCGCGGAAGCAGACTCCGAACACCCCCTCGCCCGCGCGATCGTCAACGCGGCGAAAGAGAAGACCCTCACGGTCCCCTCGTCAGCCGATTTCGAATCGTCCCCGGCGGTCGGGGTCCGTGCACGTGTCGATGGGCGCGGGGTGCAGGTCGGTGGCCCGTACATGCTCGAGCAGGAACACGCCTCCGAGCTACCGGTCGCCGACGAGTGGCGCCGTGAGGGTGCGATCATCCTCCACGTGCTCGTCGACGGACAG
This sequence comes from Microbacterium oxydans, assembly GCF_000956525.1. Lineage (GTDB taxonomy): Bacteria > Actinomycetota > Actinomycetes > Actinomycetales > Microbacteriaceae > Microbacterium > Microbacterium oxydans_A. The sequence goes on along the minus strand of NZ_JYIW01000023.1, from coordinate 116,161 downwards.
GTCGCGGGTGCCCTGCGCTTGGCGGATGAGATCCGCTCGGAGTCGCGTCACGCCGTCGAGGCCCTCCACGAGCGTGGCGTGCAGGTGGTCATGATCACCGGTGACGCCGACGCGGTCGCAGCCTCCGTCGCGGGCGAGCTCGGCATCGACCGGTACTTCGCCGGGGTCCGACCCGAAGACAAGGCCTCGAAGGTGAAAGAGCTGCAAGGCGAAGGGCGCAAGGTCGCGATGGTCGGAGACGGTGTCAACGACGCCCCCGCGCTCGCGCAGGCCGACGTCGGCATCGCCATCGGCGCCGGGACGGATGTTGCGATCGCGTCCGCGGGCGTCATCCTCGCCAGCGACGACCCCCGGTCGGTGCTCTCGGTGATCGAACTGTCGCGGGCCAGCTACCGGAAGATGAAGCAGAACCTCTGGTGGGCCGCCGGCTACAACCTGCTCTCCGTCCCCCTCGCCGCCGGAGTGCTCGCCCCGATCGGGTTCGTGCTCCCGATGTCCGTGGGCGCGCTGCTGATGTCCCTGTCAACCATCGTCGTCGCGCTCAACGCGCAGCTGCTGCGCCGACTGGATCTGCGCCCGGACGCCGTGGCCGGTAAGTAGCGAGAAACAGTTAGGTCGACGGACGTAGGCTGGGGCGAACGGGAGGTGAGTATGTCGCTGATCAAGGTCTCACAACAGGTGCGCGGACCGCGCACGCTCACCCACACCGCCCTGGCCGTCCTCGCGATCGCCGTGGGCATTATCGCCGGCCTACTGGCGATGCACTCCTTCAACTCGCATGCGACGGCCGCCGGTCACCATGACACCGTCACCGTCAGCACTCAGGCCGAAGTATCCGCCCATCACCCCGACGCCTCCGCGACCGCCCTCGTGCCAGCCGCGCCGACACAGGAGGCGGGATGCGCGACGTGTGGGGCCGGAGATTCGATGACGTGGATGGCGTGCGTCCTCGCGCTCCTGGTGGCCACCATCCTTCTCAGGCGGATCGGGCTCGGCTGGCGGCACACCCTCTTGGTTGCGACCCGCGCGCCCGCGACAACACGCGGGCCCGCCCGCGCTCACGCCCTTCCCCCGCCTCCATCTCTCACGGTTCTCTGCATCAGTCGCACGTGATCACGCGCTAGCCCGCTCTGGCGGGCAACGCACCCTCGGGCACCGGCAGCCGCCGGGCCCCATCACTGACCCTTGGAGAACCCTCATGAAGATTCGACCCGCGGCGATCGCCGCACTCACCCTCACCGCACTGCTCGCCCTCGCCGGCTGCGCGGGAACCACCGGATCCGACAACGGCATGGAAGGCATGGACCACGGCGGCAGCTCGTCCGCGCCCGCAGAGACAGCAGATGCGAATGACGCCGACATCATGTTCGCCAGCATGATGAAGGAACACCACGCACAGGCCATCGAGATGTCCGACGTCCTCCTCAGCAAGGACGGCGTTGACGAGCGCGTCGTCTCTCTCGCCGAAGAAATCAAAGCCGCTCAGGAGCCCGAGATCCAGCAGATGGACCAGTGGCTCGAAGACTGGGGCGCGGAGATGGACAGCATGGAGGGCATGGATCACGGCAGCGGCATGATGTCCGAAGAGGACATGCAGGCCCTCGAAGATGCCGCCGGTCCCGATGCGGGGCGTCTGTTCCTCGAGCAGATGATCCAGCACCACGAGGGTGCCGTCGACATGGCGCAAGACGAAGTCGACAACGGTCAGAACAGCGACGCCGTCGCACTGGCCGAGACCATCATCGACACGCAAACGGAAGAGATCGCCACCATGAAGGAGATCCTCGCAACTCCGTGATCCACGGGTGGGGTGCGGGACTCCCGCACCCCACCCATAGATCTGTTTGCGGACACCATCATGCGAACCCTCAAGAACTTCACCCTGCCTACTTCCCGCCTGCGACGTCGCGGAGCACTCACGATCGCTACGACAATCGCGGCCAGCATCGTGCTCGCCGGGTGCACAGCACCTGCCGAGCCGACCACCGGACACGACCACGCCACCACCATCGAACACGTCCACGCGATCGTGCCTGACCCCTCAGGAGACGGCTACCTACTGGGCGCCCACGACGGGATCTACACGGCCACGCTTGACGGCGAAATTGGCGACCGCGTCCAGAACACCGACTTTGACGCGATGGGCCTCACCGCCATCGGGGATACCCTCATCGCGTCTGGACACCCCGGGCGAACGACTGCCCCCGAACTCGGTTCCCCCAACCTCGGAATCATCCGAAGCGACGACAGCGCCCGATCCTGGTCACCGGTCTCGCTCACCGGAGAGAAGGACTTCCACGCTCTCGCCGCCGGCCCGGACGAGAGCCTGTACGGGCTTGCGTCAGACTCCATCGAACTGCTCCGCAGCGACGACACCGGACAGACATGGTCGCCCGCCGGGGAAGTCGTCGCGGTCAACCTCGCCATCGACGCCGCAGGGCAACTGTTCGCCGCCACACCCGACGGGCTGCAAGTCAGCGCGGATGAGGGCGCCACGTTCACCACCGTGAACGATGCACCGCTGCTCTACCTCCTCGCCGCTTCACCCGATAGCAAGCGCCTCGTCGGTGTCGGCAACGGCGGACAGATCTGGGTCAGACCCGCATCAGGCGCGGAGTGGGTTCCCGCCGGCACAACCCACGGCTCCGCACAAGCGATCACCATCACGAACGGCGGCGACATCTTGGTCTTCGATCAGAGCGGACTCACTGCGCTGCCCCGCTAGGCCGCCCCGAACGGTCACAATCTTTCCCGGGTTCGGATCGCAGCAACGACTTGGGCTGAGGTAGCCGATCCCAGGGGTTACTTACACCAAAGTGCTCGTCCGAGTTTGGCGCTCCCATGCCTGCGTTGCGAGCTGCACGGCGTCCCATGGGGAGCCGAGCGGGGGCGTGCAGGAGAGGTCGAGGTCACTCATCGTTGCGACGGTCATGCCGTGGTGCAGAGCCGTGGCGTAGGTGTCGACGCGCTTGGAGATCTCCGCACCGCGGGTGCCGACGAGCTGCGCGCCGAGCAGCAGACCCCTTTTGTTCCCCTGTGCGCGTGCGGTCGGGTGGCGCTGTCCCTGTACTTGCTGCACGGCGGTCTCATCGCACTCTGGAGTAACGCGTATGGCCGCCCTGCCGAGAACTTCTATTTGGGCTGGCTGGTGATCGTTCCGGGCATGATCGTGGCGGGTTGGCTGTGGTGGCGGTTCGTCGGGACTGGCCCCGTTGAATGGGTTATGGGCTGGCTCAGCGGACGTCCCAAGACCTCTTTGTTTCGCCGGTAGAACGGGCGCGTGGCTCTCGAGTTCGCAAATAATCTCGATTGGTGGGGCTGGTACCATCCTGAGGTCATGGTCGTCCACGCTCGCACTCGCAACTGCGCCAGCCGCGCCGACGAATTCCTGATAACGAAGATCATTACAGCCCTCGGACTTGCTCTTCTTCTCGTAGTCGGAGCATGGCCGGGCGGCCACCGTGACGCGACGGACGCGACTCCGTATCTGAGCGCGACATCCTCGTCGTCACTAGGGACGACTTCGACTGGCCATGTCTCGGCGGGTTCGAGTGAAAGCGTTGCCGGCGCGGCCGCCGAACAATTCGTGACCGGGGACGCAGCCAACGACATCATGATCGGTGTTGCCGGGTGCCTCTTGGGTATCATCTGCTGCTTCTTGGTGCTCATCATCACGCGGACCTTCCGCCGGCACGTCCCCTCTTCTCACATTCGCGAACGTTTGCCGCGCGCACCATCACTGGCGGCCATGACGGGGCGCCTGTTCGCATTGCCTCCTTCTCTCACACAGCTTTCTCTGTCGCGGACCTGACCCTGGCGGCGCCATCTCTTCGATGGCGCTCCACTGGTCGTCCTCGTTCGTTGTGTGTGTTTGGAGTGTCTATGAAATCTTCCGTGAAAGCGGTACTTGTCACCGTGGCTCTCGCCGTGGTGTTGCTGATCATCGCGCTGGTCTTCGTCCTGATCAATCAGAATCAAGCTGCCGCACCCGAGACGGGGACCGCTGACGGTCCACAAGTCGTCCGTGAGAACTCGCACGTCCTCGATGACGGAGGAGAAGGGGCGGTGACGGTCGTCGAATTCCTCGATTTCGAGTGCGAGGCCTGCGGTGCTTTCTATCCCCTCGTCGAGGATCTCCGCGGCAAGTTCGATGGCGAGATCACCTACGTGATCCGCTACTTCCCGCTGCCGGGTCACCTCAACTCAAAGAACGCCGCAATCGCTGCCGAAGCCGCAGCGCAGCAGGGACGCCTGGAAGACATGTATCACCGCCTGTTCGAAACGCAGCCTCAATGGGGTGAGGCTCAAGAGTCGCGTGCGGACCTGTTCCGGGGGTTTGCGGAGGAACTCGGATTGGACATGGCCGCGTTCGATGATGCTGTCGCTGATCCTGCGACAGCAGAACGGGTCCAATTCGATCTCGACGAGGGTGAACAGCTCGGTGTCAGCAGCACCCCCTCGTTCTTCATCGATGGGGAGCCTGTCGTATTGGAGACGTGGACTGACCTGGAAGACAGCATTGAAGCCGCTGTGAACGGTGCTGAATGATGGCGCATACGCTATCGCACCGTCGCGTCATCATCGTCGGCGCCGGGCACTCCGGATTGGCGACAGCCGCCGCGCTCAGGTCCTCCGGGTTTGAGCCACAGAAAGACTTCGTGATCATCGATTCTGCACCCCCCGGTCAACGAAGCTGGGCCACACGGCGGCAGTCGATGAAACTACGCAGTCTGGCACGCCACAGTTTCGTCCGCGGGTTCCCTTTCCCGGGCGATGAAGACCGTCATCCGAGTGCGGACGAGATGTCCGACTACCTGTCTTCGGTGGAGAAAGCCCTCGGTGTGAAAACCGTGTGGAGCACACGAGCTCTTGGAGTCAACCGGTTGGGCGACGGATCCACGCTGCATCTGTCGACCTCCGCCGGGGAAGTGCAAACCCGAAATGTGGTCTGCGCAACGGGAGCTGCCGCCGTGCCGCGCATACCGGGGTGGCGCCAGGAACTGGCAGTACCCGGTGTTGTGCTGCATTCCAGCCAGTACCTCTACCCCGCGCAGATACCCCCCGGCCGCGTGTTAGTCGGTGGCGGCGGATACAGCGGAGTGGAGATTGCTGAGGAACTCGCGTCCTCCCACGACGTCACCCTCTCCACTCGAGCGGCACCCTCACGAGTATCAGAGCGGCCCATCTGGTCAAGGCTGCGACGTAAGGGTCCGATGTCCGAGGCACGCCCCCGCGTAGCTTCGACAGACGTCACTCATGCCGCCGCCGTAACGGAGATTTACGGAGACACCGTGATGTTCGCCGATGGGGCGTCCATGAAGCCGCATTCCGTGATCCTTGCGACCGGATACAGGCCGGCAGACACATGGCTGCCCGATTCGGAGCCGCCCGGGCAGCCATTGCACGTCAGTGCACGCATCCCCGGACTGTTCACTGTTGGCATGCCGCGATACTCCCGCGCGGACGCGGACACCCTCGCTGGGACGAGTCGCGATGCGGCGACCGTCGCCCGGCTCATCGTTGGACGACCCTAAAGGAGCACCATGACAGAAACAGGGCACAGTCACGGTATTGGTGACGCCACTCCCCGCAATCGCCTGGTCATCGCGTTCGCGATCACCTCCTCGGTCTTCATCGTCGAAGTGATCGGCGCGATCATCACAGGCAGCCTCGCACTGCTCGTTGATGCTGCACACATGCTCACCGATGTCATCGGGTTGGCGATGGCCGTCACCGCTGCGCATCTGATGAACCGTCCCCCGACTCCCAAATACACCTTCGGTCTTCAACGCACGGAGGTGCTCGGTGCGCTCGCCCAAGCAGCTCTGCTGCTCGGAGTGGGCATCTTCGCGCTCGTGGAAGGCGTACGGCGGCTGTTCGAGCCCCCTGAGATCGCTTCGGGAAGTCTGCTGTTCTTCGGCATCGTTGGTCTCGTCGCCAACATCGCCTCCATGCTCGTATTGTTCAGCGGCCGCGGACGCAATCTCAACATGCGCGCCGCGTTCCTCGAGGTCGTCAACGATGCCCTCGGTTCCGTCGGCGTCATCGCCAGCGCCATCCTCATCGCCGTTTTCGGTTGGTATCAGGCGGACGCCGTCGCGGGCGTCCTGATCGCGCTGCTCATCATTCCCCGCACCCTCATCCTGTTGCGAGCATCCGGCCGAGTGTTGATGGAGTCCACACCTGCCGGCCTCGACCTCGAGGACGTCCGCCGCCACATCCTTGCCCTTCCGCACGTGGTCGCTGTGCACGACCTCCACGCGACCCAGGTCTCGACCGACCTCCCCACGCTCACCGCCCACGTCGTGGTCGATGACACCGTCACGATGGAAGCTTCCGCCGCATTGCTGACATCACTTCAGCAATGCGTCAGCGAACATTTCGCCGTGAGCATCGAACACTCCACCTTTCAGATCGAACCCGAATCCCACCCCGGAGAGCACGACACCCATGCATAAACGCCTCTCGGCACGCACCACTGCCGTCCTCACCACCCTGTTGTTGTCGGCATCCGTCGTACTTGGGACTGCATCTCCGGCCGCCGCTCATGACGACTTCGTTTCGTCGTACCCCACCGCCGACTCGACCATCAACGGCTCCCCCGACGAGATCTCTCTGATGTTCACCGGGACCCTCACCGGTGGTGACGACGCAACGGTCGTCGAGGTTCTCGATGAAAGCGGAGCAAACGTCGCCATCGACCCGCCAACGGTGAGCGGTGACTCGATCACCCAACACCTCTCCCCCGACGCCGCAACCGGCATCTTCACCGTCCGCTGGAAGACCGTCTCCGCCGACGGCCACCCGATCAACGGAGAGTATGTGTACACCGTCACGCCCGCGACGGACACGGAACCCAGCACTCCGACCACAAGCCCCACCCCTGAAACCTCCCCAACCGAGGAGCCGGAACCGGCCCGACCCGCGCAAACATACGGTGGCACGGCATCCGGCGGCGGTGCTTTCGAACTGCTGCCCCTGTTCTTCCTCTCGGGTCTGGCACTGATTCTGGGGATCGGCGTCGTGGGAGTAGTTATGGCCGGGCGCCGGCGTCACCAGCGCGACCGCGCACAGGCCGCCAAGGATGCCGCAGCTACGGAGAAAGACGCCGATGCGTGATCGAGTCCGCCGGTCGGCCGTGATGCTCATCGTCGCCGCCATCGTCATCCTGATCGATCAAGGCACCAAGACTCTTGCTCTGAACACGTTGCGGCAAGATGCGCGTATACCGCTGATCGGTGACTGGCTCGGTCTTCAACTGGCCTTCAACCCCGGGGCGATCTTCTCGCTCGGGGAAGGCTCCACATGGGTCATCACCGTCATCGGGGTCGCTGTCACCGCAGTCCTCATCGGTGCCGCCACCCGAGCCCGGAACGTGTGGTCGGCGGTTGGTTTCGGTTTCATCGTGGGCGGTGCGATCGGAAACCTCATCGATCGCTTATTCTCGCCGCCCGCGTTCGGGATCGGGCACGTCACCGACTTCCTCGCCTACGGAAACCTGTTCATCGGCAACCTCGCCGATGTCGCTCTCGGCATCGGTGCCGTATTCCTCATCGTCGCGGGTCTGCGCACAAGCCGTCGCCGGCCAGACCCCGCGTCCCGCCCCGATCCCGTCGACCCTGTCCCCGCCGAAGAAACGGTTCACCCATGAGTCCCAAAGAACGCGTCCCCTCCACGTACCAGCGGAACGCCCTGGCCCCCAGCCTCGTCGCCGCCGCGATCCTGTTCCTGGCCCCGGCGCTCTTCCAGGCGAACTGGGCACCCCTCGTCCTCTTCATCGCCTCAATTTTCGGGCTGATCGTCGCGTGGTTTGCGCTGCAGGCACGCCACTGGTGGTGGATCCCGGTCTTCCTCGCGATCGCCGTGCTCTGGAATCCGGTGATGCCCTTCCCCTTCTCCGGAGTTGTGTGGACCACAGCACAGCCCATCGCGGCCGTGGTGTTCCTGGCAGCGGGTGCGACGATCAAGGTGATCCGGAAGTGAGCGGCGTGAGCTTCGTGAGCTTCGTGTCACGACCATGCGTGTGAGCGGCGAGATCCCCAGCAGTCCCCCGTCTCTGCAGACATTCCTCGCACCGGCCGACATTACGCTTCCAGTGCTACCCATCGTCGCGGGGATCCTCGCTGCGCTGTATCTCGTCGGAGCGATCCGATTGTGGACGCACGGGCGTCGTTGGCCCGTGTGGCGGACGATCAGCTTCCTGCTCGGGTGCGTTCTCCTCGCGGCGGTCACCGGTCTGGGCGTTGAAACCTACGGCCAGGCGCTGGTGTCCGTTTTCATGTTCCAGCAGCTCACTCTGATGATGATGGTGCCGCCGCTACTGGTCCTCGGCTCACCCGGAACCCTTCTTCTGCGAGCAACACCGCATCACGGAGCGGGACGGGTAGTCCTCACAGCAGCCCACGGTGCTCTTCGAAGCCCGGCCGCGAGATGGGTACTCAGCCCGTGGGCCACTGTCCCGCTCTACCTGTTCGCGTTCTACGGCATCTACCTTGCGGGTGCTGCCGATGCCATCCTCATTTTCCCCGGGGGTCACGTCGCGCTCGAGGTCGGATTCCTCCTCGCCGGCATGCTGTTCACCATCCCCATCTTGTCCTCCGATCCTCTGCCGATCAGGTTGGGCCATGGTGCGCGCGCACTGGACGTGTTTGCTGAAGCCGCCCTGCACGCGTTCTTCGGCGTGTTCCTCATGATGGCCAGCACGATCCTTGTCGGCTCATTCGTCGCCCCCACAGAGGCGCTGGGCATCGATCCCCTCGCCGATCAGCAGCTAGCCGGCGCTCTGGCATGGTCCTACGGTGAAGCCCCGACCGTGCTGATGTTGATCTACGTGATGCATCGTTGGTTCCGCAGCGACACCGCTCGTGCTGCCGCGGCCGACCGGTACGCCGACGTGCACGGGAACGCCGACCTCGACACGTACAACGCCTACCTCAAAAAACTGAGCTCTCATGACCGTGACCGCTGACCCGTTGGCGAGACGCGCCCTCTCCGTTCGATCGAGGCGCGGCAATCCCAGAGAGCACGATGCGCGCCTGCCTGTTGCGGTGCCGTTTCCCGTAGCAATTGTCGCGTCCGCCATCGCAGGAGGAATGCTGGATCTCGGCTACCCCGCATACGGGTGGTGGCCTGCAACGCTCGTGAGCGTAACCATCGGGCTGTGGACGCTCCGCGGACGTTCTCTCCCCCGGGCGTTCCTGATCTCCCTCGTCTACGGCGCGACCTTCTACTTCACCCACCTGGTATGGGTGTCACGGTTTCTGGGGCCCATCCCGTGGGTCGCGCTGGCTGGCTTGGAATCCCTGCTATTCGGTGCCGGCGGCGTGCTGATCGCACTCGCCTATCGTGTCGCCACAACCCGGGCGCGACACGGGTATCGCGCGATCACTCCCGTGCTCGTCGCCGGTGTGTGGGTGCTGCGAGAAACGCTGATGGGGAGTACGCCGTACACCGGTTTCCCTTGGGCGCGCGTCGGTTTCAGCCTCGCCGAGAGCCCGCTCGCGGAGGCCGCTTCATGGGTGGGGACCACCGGGCTGTCCTTCCTGACAGTCCTCGTCTGCGCGAGCGTCGTGGAGGCCCTCATCCTCCGCCGATGGGAGCCAGCAGCAGCAGCAGCGGTCATCGTCGTTGCCGCGATAGCCGTCCCTCTGTTCCCCACCGAGCAAGCGGGAATGATGCGCGTCGGATGGGTGCAGGGCAACGGCCCTAGCGGCTACTTCGACACCAGGACAACAGGTGACATCATGCGCGCGCAGGAAGAAGCGACCGCTCCTCTCCTGGACCGTGAAATGGACCTTCTCGTCTGGCCAGAAGGGGCCGTCGACGCCGATCCCCTGCGCGATGTCGCCGTCGCAGGACGCCTTGATCGACTCGTGCAGGGTGCTGGCGCTCCGGCACTGGTGAATGCGGCGACCACTCGTGGAGCCGACACGTTCAACACCTCGATGCTGTGGACCAGCGCCGGGCCGCAGAAGCTCCACGACAAGGCCAACCCCGTCCCTTTCGGCGAATACGTCCCGGACCGTTGGTTTTACGAAGCGATCGCCCCCGACCTCATCGGATTGATACAACGCGAGTACACGCCCGGCTCCAACACACCCCTCGTGAACGTTGGCAATGTGCCCATCGGTCTGGCGATCTGTTTCGACGTCATCTACGACGACGTCATCCACCAAAGCGCGGCCTCTGGCGCGCAGATGTTCGTGTTTCAAACCAACAACGCGGACTTCAGAGGCACCGACGAGAACCTCCAACAGCTGGCCATCGCCCGCATGCGCGCGATCGAAACAGGAAGAACTGCCGTGAACGTCTCCACCACCGGGACCAGTCAAGTCATCGGCCGCGATGGAAAAGTGTTGGCGCAGGTTGCGGTGGACACGACCGCGGCGAAGATCACCGAGGTCCCTCTCCGCACCGGCACGACCCTCGCCGTTGTGCTGATGCCGTGGCTCGACTGGACACTCAGTATCGGAACCGTACTAGCGCTGCTCATCATGTCGATCCGACAGCGGCGGTCGCATGCTGACGCCCAAGAAGACGGATGGATGAAGTTGTGAAGCTCAAGATTCTGACCTCTGTCGCGGCACTCTGCGCACTGCTTCTACTCAGCAGCTGCGCACCCACCGTCCACCTCGAGCCCGCAGCAAACGCGAATGACCCGCTGTGCGCAGAGGTCACCGTGCGACTACCGGACTCGATTGGCGACCAGGCTCGCGTGTGGACGGACGCTCAGGCCACCGCAGCATGGGGCACCCCCAGTAGCGTGCTCCTCACCTGCGGGTTGGAGCCACCGGCCCCCACCACGCTGCAATGTGTCAGCTTGGGGGGCGTCGACTGGATCGTCGACGAGGAGGAGACCCCGAATCTGCGGCTCACAACCTACGGCCGGGAGCCGGCTGCCCAGGTGTACGTAGACACCACCACCCTGTCGGCGGACGCGGTTCTTGAATCTCTCGCCGGGGCGATCCAGCAGCTCCCCAAGACCGGTGAATGCACGGCACCTGTGACGGAAGACCCGGACGCTCCTGGCACTGGGACGGGGGATACCGCTCCATGAATCCCGTTGTTCTCCGGATCGTTGGACCAACGATTCTCGTTGTCGCCGCACTCATCGCTGTAGTGGTCGGGCTCGTGATCGGTGGAGGAGCTGCACCGAGAATCACCAGTGACCCTGGAGCCCTCGTGCGATGGGGACTCCCGGCCGCGAAGCTGTTCGTCAATCTTTCCGGTGCGGCGATGCTCGGGCCACTGGTACTGGCGGTGTTCGCTCTCCCCTCGGGGGGGAAACCCTTCACCGTCGCACTCGATATAGCCTCCGCCGGCGCCGCAACCCTCACCATCACAAGCGGGGTGGTGGCTTTCCTCACCTTCCTGTCCTCATTCAATCCGCAAGTGAGCCTGAGCGCCGAGTTCGGCACGCAGCTCGGCCGCTTCCTCCTCGACACCGAGCTGGGACGATCATGGCTCATCACCGCGATCCTCGCCTCGGTCGTGACAGTCCTCGCATTCGCTGTGCGCAGCTATGGGGCGGTGCTGATCACAACCGTGCTTGCGATCATCAGCCTGATACCCATGGCCACCCAAGGTCATTCGGGTGAGCTCGCCAACCACGATCCCGCGGTCATGTCCCTCGTCCTGCACGTCATTTCAGCGGCAATATGGCTCGGAGGTCTCATCCTGCTCGTCGCCGCGCGACCGATCAGCTCTCCGCACGAACTCGAGAACCTGCTCCGCCGATACTCGACGGTGGCACTCATCGCGTTCATCGGCGTCGCCGTCTCGGGATATGTGCGGGCGCTCACTGCCCTCGGCCGGTGGGAGGAGTTGGCCTCACCGTACGGCATCATCCTTCTCACAAAGATCGGCGCTCTTCTGGTCATGGGCGTCCTGGGTGCCGCCTACCGCCGTCGACTCATCGCAAAGGCCAACGAGGGCCGTGGCGCCTTCTGGATGATCGTGAGCGTCGAACTCGGTTTCATGGGTATCGCGAGCGGTGCCGCCGCCGCCCTCGCCCGCACCGCCGCCCCCGCCGACACGATCACACTCCCGCAGACCACCGCCGCAGAGATCCTCACCGACGCACCCGTCCCGGTCGCACTCACCCTGCAGAGATGGTTCACGGCGTGGAGCCCCGACCTCCTCTGGGTGCTCGTCGCGGGTTTCGGAATCGTCTTCTACCTCGTCGGCGTCCGACGCGCACGGCGCCGCGGGTATCCGTGGCCAGCCCAGCGCACGATCAGCTGGATTGCGGGGATGGGGGCGCTTCTGTGGACGACCAGTGGGCCGATCGCCGCCTACGACGACTCGCTCATCAGTATGCGATTCCTCTCCTTCGCTCTCCTCAGTCTCGCGATCCCCTTGCTCCTTGTCTTCGCGGCGCCCGTCACCCTCGCAACCTTGGTCACCCATCCACGGGACGATGGAAGCCGAGGACCGCGGGAATGGCTCCTCTGGGCCGCCCACAGCCCCCTGGCCAGATTTACTCTGCGCCCCGTCGTCTCCGCGGCTCTTTTCGCCACGTCGCTGTGGCTATTCCACTACTCCGACCTGTTCCGCTGGTCGCTCTACGACCAGCTCGGAGCGGAATGGATGATCAGCCAGCTCCTCGTCACCGGGTGCCTCTTCGTGCGATCGCTTTCCCCGAACGCGTCCACGACTCCCGAGGGGCGGTGGCGTTTGGCCTCACTCACTGCACTCACAGGCGTGGCAGCGTTCTTCGGCATCGCCACGATCACTCGCTCCGACCTCATCGTCGCGGAATGGTTTGGCGCCATGGGGCGGACATGGGGACCCACCCCCCTCCGGGACCAGGCCCTCGCCGGAGCCGCCACCTTGATGATCGCGGGAACGCTCGCAATCCTCACCGGCATCTCCGTCCTACACACGAAACGCAACAACCGACCTACCGGTAGCACCCCCGTGCCCGCCGTACGAAAGGACCCGCACCTGTGACCTCCACCCACCGCACCCGCTGGCTCGCCAGCACACTTCTAGCCCTCATCACACTGGGAATCGTGGCTACACCTGCCCCCGCAGCTCTCGCGCACGACAACCTCCTGGACACCGTGCCCGGGGCAGACGAAACGGTCACCCAACTTGACGACGTCGCTCTCACCTTCAGCGGGGAACTCATTGACTTCAGCCAAGCCAGCTTCGCCCAAGTGCAAGGACCCGACGGCCTCTTCTACGAATCCAGCTGCTCCACCATCGACCGCAACATCCTCACCACCCCGGTCGCACTCGGAGAACCGGGCGTCTACACCGTGCTGTGGAACGCCGTCTCCAGCGACGGTCACCCCATCTCGGAGAGCTTCACGTTCACGTACGCTCCCACCGGTATCGAGCCAGGACTGGGATGGGACAAACCAGCATGCGGGAACGAACAATCACGGATCCAACCGGCAAAGGCGTCGCCCTCCGCCGCGCCAACCACCGAACCTCCCGCAGCGGACACTCCTCCCCCGGCGGTATCCGCAGGCGAGAACGAGGTGGCTTCGATCGCGATCCCGCTCATCATCGCCGTGGCTGTCATCGGTGCCGCGGTGATCACCGCCACCGTTGTTGTACGGCAAGTGAAGACGAAAAAACACGACAGGTTGAGCGCCGACGTCCACACGGATACGAAAGAGTGAGCTTCGTGTCAGGGCCGTCGAACTCAAGTTCGGTGCGTCAGATATGGGCCACAGATCAGAGATCACGGGCGAGTCGGCGCGACTTCGGCCCCCACGAACGGACGATAGACCAGACAGCGGGCAACGCGAGCATGGCCAATCTGCACGCTCATGGCAGCAGAATCCACGAAGCCGAGCTCGAGGAGAGGGCACAGTGAACGAACGACGCGTCTCCGCCGCTGCTACGGAGGCGGCTGAAGAATGCGGGTGTGCACCCACGCCCGCCGAACGCGACTCGTTCTGGAAGCTGAGTGTTACTCGACGTGGCGCTTTCGGACTCGGCGCCCTCGGCGTCGCGGCATTCGCTGCCTTCGGTATCGGCTCCGGCGTCTCAGCTGCGTACGCTGCGTCCTACCCGAGCTGGGACGATGTCCAACGCGCCAAGAACAACGAAGCTGCCAAGGCCGCCGAGATCACCCGGATCGAAGGGCTGATCCAGTCCTTGACGCAGAAAGTCGCCGAGACCCAGGCTGCCGCCGATACCGCCTCCGACGAGTTCTACGCCGCACAACAGGAATACTTCGCTGCGATCACGGAAGCCGAGAGCCTGCAGGCGCAGGCCGACGAACGATCAGCGATTGCCGAAACCTCTGCGCGAAGGGCCGGTCAAGTTGCGGCACAGCTGTACCGCAACGGTGGAGACGATTCAGCACTGCAACTGTTCTTCTCCGGTTCCGCGGACAACGCCGATGAGCTCCTGTCCCGGCTGGGCACAATGGACAAGCTGCTCGAGTACAACCGGTCGGTCTACGATGACGCAATCTCGGCGCGAAATACCGCCCAATCGCTGACCGATCGGGCCACGGTCGCCCGCGACGAACGGGACCGGCTGCAGCAGGTTGCAGAGCAGAAGATGATTGCCGCACAAGAAGCGGCCGACGCCGCACAGGCCGCGCTCGACGAGCAAGCCGCGAACCTCGACACGATGCAGGCGCAGCTCGCCGCGCTGAAAGACACCACCACGCAGACTGTCGCTGGCTACCAGGCGGGTGTAGCCGCACGCGAGGCCGAAGAGCGAGCCCGTCGCGAACGCGAAGCCGCCGAAGCGGCAGCCAACGGAGGCGGCAACGGTGGCGGCGGAGGCTCCGCCGGGAGCGGCGGTTGGGTTCGGCCCCACGGAGGCGGGCGCAGTTCAAGCTACGGTCCGCGGACCCCGATCTGTGGTTCGCAGGGCTGCTCCTCGAGCTACCACTACGGCGCGGACATGGCCAACGGCTGCGGGGCGGCGATCTACGCCGCCAACTCCGGAACCGTGGACTACGCCGGCGCCAACGGCAACTACGGCAATTACGTCCGCATCCAACACGGCGGGGGCGTCAGCACCGGTTACGCGCACATCAAACCCGGTGGCATCGCCGTCGGTCGGGGGCAGTGGGTCAATTCCGGCCAGGTCATCGCCTACGCGGGTGACACTGGACGATCCTTCGGTTGCCATCTGCATTTCGAGGTCTACATCAACGGTGGTTACACCAACCCCGTCCGATTCATGGAAGACCGCGGCGTTTATATCTAAGGCTCCGAAACAGGATCACGAAGTGGCGCCGTCGACATGAGCAGTTGGGTGGAGAGGGCTGCTCCAGTCGTCACTCCCGACATCCCTGCTAGGGATCTCAGAGCGGGAGGATGACGCTGCCCATCACCGCCGTCAGCCGCGACATGATGTCGGTCCACAGCCCGGTCACCATCAGGAGGCCGAGGACGATTAGGAGGATACCGCCGCAGACATTCAGCACCCGGATGTGACGGCGGAGGAACTCGACCGTCTTCGCCGCCCAACCGAACCCGAACGCGACCAACAGAAACGGGATGCCCAGGCCGAGCGAATACGCGAGTCCGAGGAAGCCGGCCCGGACAGGGTCGCCGGCGTTGAACGAAAGCGCGATGATCGCGGCAAGCGTCGGACCCATACACGGTGCCCAGCCGATACCGAGTGCCACTCCAAGTAGCGGCGCCCCGACGACTCCGGCCCGGGAGCCGACGTGGAAGCGGACCTCCCGCTGGGCGAAACTGAACAACCCGAGGAAGACAAGCCCCATCAGGATGATGACGGCGCCGAGGATGCGCGTGACCAGGTCACCCCAGCGCAGGAAGAACACGCCAGCCGTGCCGCCCAGCGCAGTGATGAGAACAAAGACGACACTGAAGCCGAGGATGAACAGAAGCACGCCGACCACGAGCTGACGGCGCTCAGGCGCGACTGCGTTCGTCGCGTCACCCTTCGTCCGCGGCGCGACCGCTCCACCGAGGAAGCCGAGGTAGCCGGGGACCAGTGGGAGCACGCAGGGCGACAAGAACGACACGAGGCCAGCGAGCATCGCCACGGGGACTGCGAGCCAAAGCGCACCGGACCCGATGATGGTGTCGGCGTTCACGGTGTCTCCGCTAGGGCGTCCTTGACGAGCGTCGAAAGGATCGAGGTGCCGTCGATAGGTCCGATGATGCGGGCGGCGACACGGCCCTGTCTGTCGAGCACGAGAGTCGTCGGCGTCGCCTGGATCGGCACAGCCTCGGAGAAAGCGAGTTTCGCCTCGGCCGTGTTCACGTCGATCAGGCTCGGGTAGGTGATGCCGAACTCGTCAGAGAAAGCCTGGGCAGTGTCGGCCTGGTCGCGCGTATTGATGCCGATGAAAGCTACATCCTCGCCGCCGTATTCCTGCCAGACGCTTTCGAGATCCTTCGCCTCGATGCGGCACGGCGCGCACCCCGCGTACCAGAAGTTCACCACCGTGACCTTGCCGGCGTTGTCCGCACTGTCGAAATCATCACCAGTTTCAGTGATGCCGCTGAAGGCGACCGGTTCGCTCCGCTCGGCGATCGGGATCTCGACGATCGCGCCGTCGGCCGCCACATACCCGGTGTTCTCACCCTTGAGGAAGGAATCGCTGACCGGATCCGGCGCACACCCGCTCAGACCGATGGCGAACACCGCAGCGAGCATGATTCCCGCCGCACCACGAACGGTACGAAAGCGTGGGTCTCGAGGCACATTCGCACTGTACGCAGATCCCCTATGCGTCCGCCGAACCACGCCACCGCACTGTCGAAATCGCGTGCCGCTTCCGACGCCTCTCCAGAGCTAGTTGATGCGTAGGCGACCTCGGCGTTGCTGACACAGGTGTCGATCCCGGAAGACCGTGTGACAACATCCGCGAGAATCCGCCACCTTTCATGAGAACAGCGACAGGTTTCGTGAGAATGCGACAGGTTTCGTGAGAAACGACACGCGTCATCGAGCTCCGCGAAGTCTCTGGCCAGATAGGACTGGTTCGTGCTTCTCACGGTTGCTAGTTCCATAGGGTGACCGTAGCGAGTGGCTCGGACATAGCTGCGACATCCGCACGAAAAAGAAGCTGAACCCGTTGACCAGTGTTCACTGGGCGGGTCCGCAGCCCAAGGATATCGTGGGCCGCTATGACTCCGGCTTAGCGTCGCGCTCTCGGCTGGCTCGCTCAACATGGGTAAATGCGACCTCGGTATCGAGTTGCTCGTCGCTCAGATAGCGTCTGCGCTGGTCACTCGTTATCGCAGGAGGCAAGGCCCCGACTCTGGCTGCGATCAGGTCTCGCGCTTCCTGGACGTCGATGGGCACGTAGGTCAGTTCACCGTCCCACACGTAGTCGACGAACACGCCCTTGTTGAGATGGAAGCGTCCGGAGTCGGGGATGTACACGTACGTCCACAGCTCTGGATTCACCACGCAGAGCCAGAGAAGCCTCTCCCCTGCCTGCACACGGAGCAGTCTCCACTCGCTGTTGTCGGATGGATCCGTGGAACCACTCATCGCTCATCCTTCGGCCTCAGCGGGAGCCGGTCGTCCCACTCCCAGACGCCGGCAGGGACATCGCCATCGAACACGGGGCGGATCTCGGGAACAACGTTGGTGTCCGCGTTGCCCAACAGCTCGCGACAATCCGCCGGGACCAGCAAACTCGCCTTGTCCGGAAGTTCGAGCCATCCAGCAAGCACGCTCAAGTCCAAGGCCCAATCGAATCGAGATCTCTCCCTGAACTCCATTTCTGATGCTGTGATGTCCCGCACGGCCCGCAGCTGTGTCCAGCGGTTCACACCCATCAGCACGGCCACCACATCGTCGTACCGTCCGATCATGTCCGCGCGACCGGAGTGCTGCGTGAGGTGACACCAATTGCACGTCGCGATGACGCCCACCAGACGCTGCACACGCACACCGTCCGAGTCGAGAAACTCCCACATCTCGTGGCAATCGAGCCCCGATCGGCCGTCCCGGACGCGTCCACAAACCTCGCACTCCTGCCCCGCGCGTTCGGCAGTGCCGCGGCTCAGCTCCTGCCATCGGGACGCGGGGAAGAAGGCTCGCAGGTTCGATCCCCATACGGTGCGAGGGAGGCGATCTGCGCGCAATGCGAGCATCGTCCCTTCCTTGAATCGCTGCCACACAATGCTCATGATTCCTCCGTCCATGTAAGTGAATCGAGTGCAGCGTTCGCTCGAAGCGCCACGTCCGCCCGCGCCCGGCTGTAGCGTTCGGTGATCTGCAGTGACGAGTGCCCGAGAATCGCCTGCACATCGTTGGCTGCGGCTCCGGCGTCAAACAGGAGGGTTGCCAAGGTGTGGCGGAGATCGTGAATACGTAGCTCCGGGCGATCGAGCTTCCGCCGCAGGGCATCCCAATCCACGGCTCGACGCACGTTCGATGGGTTGAGCGCTCCGCCTCGTGGTCCCGAGAACGCCAGGTCGCTTCGGCGCTTGCCGTTGATGGCATCTTCGACGTATGGGAGGAGCGCCTGAGGCAGGGGTACGGTCCGCTCCTTGTGACTCTTCGGACTTTGCTCGATCATCGTCCCCGAGCGCCCCATCGAGAAGTTGCGGCGTACGTGGATTACTCGTCCGGGGACCTCGATATCCTCGACGCGAAGAGCGCCGGCTTCTCCCGCTCGCATTCCTGTGTACACGAGGGCTGCGAGATAGGCGCGATACGGTCCAGCTTCCACAGCATCGAGCATGATCCGAACCTCGGACACTGAGAGTGCTCGCGATCGCACACTTTGAGCACGCTCGTCGCGAGGCCGACGCACAAGCCGAGCCGAGTTGGCTGCGATGACATGCGCACGTGCCGCACCATCCAGCAGCCTGCTAAGCATCGACAACGCGTCATTTCGCGTCGAAGCGGAGCCGTCCCAGCCGTTGACCGCTTGCTCGATATCACCGACTGTGATCGTTTCGATCTTTCGATGCCCGAGCCACGGCTTCACGCGCTTACGCCAGGCAACGTCATAGGCACGTGCTGTCGCGGGTCGCACACCGGCGTCGATGGTCGGCCAATATCGGGCGTGCCAGGCGTCAAGGGTCATGGCTCCGTCGGGCCGAACGCTCGATTGCACCTCCGCGCGCAGGCGTTTCGCTTCCGCGAGAGATCCGACGAGAAAGCTACGTTCTCGCCGCTCGCCGCCGATACCGACAGCCCACACACGCACTTGGTACTTGTTGCGATCAGCGCGATAGCGAATACCATCCGGCAGCTGGCGTCCCGTCTTCGGATCCAACCGACCGTCAGAAGACACCGGTGCCACCCCCTGCGAGAAACACATCGATCGTCGAGGCCTTCCAGAGCATGTGCTTGCCCATGCGGGCATCAGGGAAAGGCACACGTGCTTGACGACGCAACGAGTCGAAAGTCGACAGGGGTACTCGGCATCGGGCTGCAACCTCACGACGGGTCAAGTACTCGTCCGTGCGCATGTTCGTGTCGATCTGCCTGTCTTCCAGTTCCAGCTCTTCACGCATGATCGTTCCCTTCTCGTTGAATGGGCCGTTCTCGTCGGCTGTCGTGCCAATCACGCGCCGCACGGGACGCCTCGAGCGCGAGTGCTCGGTCTCCATCAGTGAGCCACCCCATGCCCGCAAAGCTCCAAGCACCGATGACGAGCACGTCCTCGGAACGCACGTTTTCGTCAACGCTGGCGCGCTCGATCAGCCGCTCCAGCCGCCACCGCCGTCGTGCACCACGTAGCGATCCGAGGGTCACGGAGTAGCGGCGAGACTTTGTGGAGAAGTGCCCACGAAACCCGAGCATGTGCGCCCACTTTCCGAGGAGCAGATATGCACTGTCCGACTCCGCACCTTCGGCGATTTCGGATGCCACCGCTTTGAGTCGATCAAGGTGCACACGCCGTCCTGCACCTCCGATGTCTTCAGTTGCTTTCGTCGCGTACTTCGCGATGTAGGCAGCAACCGCACGGTCAGACAAGCTCCCATCGAGGCCTTCGCGCTGCACGATTGCCTGCACGTCCATCTGCGTGCCCCAACGGAGCTCACGCTCGTCCACCTCACCGGGCAGCCGGGGCGCTGGGAGCACGACGTCACAAGCTGCGCTGCGAATTGCCCTCACAAGCACGGACTCCGTCGCGTCGAGCGGCGGTGTCGGGAAAGGGTCGATGTCATCCACGCCATCCAGCCGCACGATCGCATGGAAGTGAACCGCACCACGTCGCTGGAACTCCGCGACCTTCGCGAATTGCAAGCGCACGATCTCGGAAGCCGCGCGGTTCGTCATCCCCAGCTCGCGCGCAAGCCGACGACGCAGCATGATTGTGAAGCGCCGCCAGAGTTCGGGCGCATGAAACTGCCACGCGATCTGACCCGAATAGTCATAGCAGTCTGCGCAGACGGGCTCCCCCAGCATGGGGTCATCGGCCGCGTGATTGCACTCGCAAGCTCGAACCTTGCCATGCTCACAAACACCACTTCTCCGAGTCCGTCCGAGCGTGTGCACAGCCCCGAACGAAGGCGCCGTAAGAGTGAGGAACACCATTGGGTGCGCCGAGATAGTCTCCGGCACACCCTTCATCCCACCAGCCGCACCGGCCATGATCATGTGCCAGGTATCGCCCTTGTACTCGTGGCTGCAGGAGGCACATCGACGAGCACGCCGATTTCCACACCGCACATAGGTGAGCCCGTCAGGTTGCGTGGCCGAGGAAAACTGAACGAGAACCTCGCCACTCTCCCCCGCCAGCGTTGTGGACTCGCCCGACAGCCTCACCGGGTTCGAGCAGTAGCCGGTGCGAGAAGCACCCTGGAGCCACTGATCGAACTCCGGACTCCGGAGACGCCGAGCAACGGAGACTCCGAGGTTCATCGCTCAACCACCACTACGGGAACTGCACACCCGAGGTCGCGAATCAAACCGTCGGAGTCATGACTCCAAATCACGCGACAGATAGCGTCGCTCTGGCCAGACTGTCGCCGTACGTCCTGCCACCGAAGGATCTGGGCATCAGAGCAAGCGTCGTTGGCAAGGGTTCCCCCGTAGAGATCGAGGTCAGTCTGCTCTGCCAGAGTGGGCAGGTCGTAGACCGCCGTCCAACCAGGACCGCTCCCTTCGCGCTCAACCCCGAGGTTGCAGGGCGCAGACCAAGCGCTCAGTTCCGTCTTCACGGAGCTCTCCGCCGTTCCCGGACCCGTACCTGACGTGCATCCTGCCGCAGTAATGACGGCAACTAGGCCGAGGAGTGCGATGGCCGAGTGCTGAAGATTCATGATTCCTCCTGGGTGTCTGAAGAACGACGCGACTGCCTCGTCCTGGGTGCGCGCTTAGGCTCGCGCGGAGCTTCTGGGATGACGATCGGGATCTGAGTAAGCGCGAAATACGACAGCGCCGCATCGCGAATCTGCTCGTCAGGGACGTGAGCAGCACGAACACGCACTGGTGGCGTCCCGTCCTCGGGCACGATGTAGGCGACACCCGGTGTAGCTGGCGAGATCTCGTGGCACCGTGCACCACCCTCGACCGCCCCATCGCCCAAGACCATGGCTGTCTCTGTGCGGTCGCGAAGGCGAAGCCCGATCGTTTGTGTGAACAACCCGCGCGCTGGCAGCGTCTCCTTTCGGGGATCCTGCAAGCATGCGAAGACGACGAAGCCAACTGCCCGGCCCTGAGACGCGAGAGTTGCCAAGGCGGCGTTGGCTCGACGCAGAAGATCGCGGTCCGTCTCGTACGCGGTGAGCGCCGCGAGTTCGTCGATCAGGATGATGACCAGCGGACTATCAACGCTCGCAACGTGCTGACGGGTGTGGCCCGCCAGCTCTCGCGCTCGGGTTTGCATGGTCGCAACCGCATCCTCGAGCAGGGCAACAGCGAGGGGCGCATCGTCAGCGAATCGCGTGAGCAGCGCGCGGCCCATGGCGAGCTCCATGCCGCCCTTTCGATCGATCCCCCATACCTGAACCGTGCCCTCGTGGATCGGTCGGACCAGGCCCATGAGAAGCCCCCAGACGAGCGATGCTTTGCCGCTGCCCGACGAACCGGCCACGAGAGTGTGCGGTCCCACCCGCAGCCGCCACTCATGCCCACCATCGGCGATCCCCATCGCGACTGACCCGCCGTCCCAGCTGCCGCCCAAAGGCGCTGTGAACGTTTGCCCGAGGGCGTCGACGAACTCGAGGTGCAACTGGAGAGCGCTGATCTGCTGTCCGTGCACGGAGGCTCGGAGCGCGGAGAAGGCCTGCGCAATCCGGTCGCTGGCGGACACAAGTTCCTCACGCACGAGCCCCTGCGGAAGAGAGACAGAGGCAACCAGTGTCATTCCTTCCCAACGAGGAGTCCCGAGACCGGCAAAGATCGTCCGCCCGTCGAGGGTTCGGATCTGCAAGCGCAGCGTGTGCGCGAGAGCCGGCCACGCTGCCTGCACGTGCAAGGACATCTCTCTCTGCCACCGACGCAACAGGACTGCATGCATGTCGCGACCAGCCAGCAACCGCCGTCCGACGACGATGACGATCATGGCGACAATCAGGAGCGCGATCACGTTTCGCGAGGTTTGGAGGAAGAAGGCGAACGGCGTCAGAATCAATGCGATTCCGAGCATCCACCGACCAATGCGCCACAGCCGGGCCCTCTCCCCTGCCCAGTACTGGCGAAGCACGGAGCGCGGATAGGCCATCACTCGCCGCCGCGAGACTTCGGAGCGGGCTTCATTTCTGCTGCGCGGAGTGAGTACGCCACACGAGGGCGGCCACCGGTCTCCTTGACGTAGGGAGTGACAGACAGCCCCTCAAAGAAAACCGGGCGGAACGGGAGGCCGTTGGCCTCCGGCGGCGCAGTTGGCTCCGCGATGCTCGCGAGCTTGACGGTGACCTCGTTCTGCCCCTTGCGAGCGTCGGGATCGGCGTCGATTACGCGAACCTGCCACAGAGGGTGGCCGGTGTTCTTGTCGAGATCCTGCCCCTGACGCTGTCCGTCATCCGACCACTTCACGACGGGCTCGACTTCGCCGACCATGAAAGCCCCGCGCGGGAAGTACGCCTCGAAGTTAACCGGGATGGATGTCTGGATTGCCATGGAGTCCTCCTATTTGAGTTGTGTTCCCGCAGTTGCGGGTACAGCTCAAGACTGCGAAGGCACCCCGACATACCTGCCGCGGTTTTCGGCGCTCAGCACCAAAGGAGACGAACACGCGCTCCAAGGTCTCGACCAACAAGCAAAGAACGTTCCAGTTCAGAGTGCAAAAATCCGCCGCACATCGGCTCGAGATCATCTCGGTAGTCGGTGCGCTCCAGACGAGCGTGCTCCAGACGAGCGTGCTCCAGACGAGCGTGCTCCAGACGAGCGTGCTCCAGACGAGCGTGCTCCAGACGAGCTCGATCTAGCATCCGGTCGCCGAGCCCGCATCAGCGCCGCGCCAAGTCAGCGAACGACATCAGGCGCATCGGCTGCAGCGTTCGACCTCGACCTAAGGTGTGAGAACTTTCTTTACTCATTCAAGGCCGGCCTTCGGCCGGATGGCGAGCACGGCTTGCGGTGCGTCCGGTCCTCGCTCCGCTGCGGTCCGGGCGCTCCTCAGCCGCGCTTGCCATCGACTGCCTTAGACTCTCCCCGTGCCCACCTCCGATCTGCGCGCTCTGGCTGCAGCATTCTCCCCTGCAGTGTTCAAAGCGCTGGCGGGGGCAGAAATCGGCAGCGCGGCTGGGCGGGTGGCTCGGCTGCTTGGGCCCGATGAGCCAGCTTCGACTGTGCTCGCTGATGCTTTTGAGGCAGCGCACGCTCGCCTTCTCTCCACCTATCCGAGTGAGTATGCGTTTAAGAACGAGATAGTTTCAAAAATCATCATCGGTAAGCACTCGCCATCCACAGCCTCAGCCCTGCTCGAGCAGCCGATGGGTTCATCGGTCGCCGATGTGCTGATCCTCAACGGAACATCGACTGTTTACGAGGTGAAGACCGATCTGGATTCCTTCGCTCGGTTGCCGGTGCAACTCGCGGACTACAGCCGTCACGCCGAATATGTGTACGTAGTTGTTTCCGAACGACGGGCGGAGTCAGCAGAACGCATCATCCCAGGAACTGTCGGGGTTCTAGCGCTCCGTCGACGCGGCTCCCTATCTGTTGTTCGCCCGGCCGTATCGAACCTACCGAATCTGCTCCACGCTGACCTCTTCCGTCTCCTACGAACGGGTGAAGCAAAGTCGCTTATCTTTAGGTTGACGGGATATAGGTCAGGAATCGCCTCTGGCCTTGCGCGTGCAGAGATGTACGAGATCTTCACCACACTCCCTCGTGAACAAGCACATGCTGCGACCGTCGCAGAACTCAAGGGGCGCGGTCTCAGCGCTCGAAGGCTGGTTACCAGCAGTGCTTTCCCGCCAAGTCTTCGGGCGCTGGCATATGGAAGTGAGCTTTCGGCGATCGGCACTGCACGCCTTGAGCAACGACTGTCACTGCCTGTGGAGGCAGTGCTCTCCGCGATTTGACGCGGAGGCCCGGCTAGGTCATCATGAGGCCAGTCGAGCAATGGAGCCCTTATGTACTTCCCGTACTTGTACAGTCGTCAGGCCGAACTGAACGCGGTTTCTGACGTCTCTTCCAATTTCGGCTCCCCTCAGCGCATCTTTCCACTCATCGAGCCGGTCGAGCCAGCTGCAAAACTGATATCCACCCTGACCGACCTGAAGTCAAAGGCTAAGGCCGCGTACGTCATTGTGAACCCGCACCAGGGCAAGCTCTCAAAGTCGGCGGTCGCAACGGCTTGGCAGAGCGACTTCGCCGCAATGCTGGCCGATTCGGCGGTGGTCTACCCGACGTTCAAGGAGACGGCAGCCACGACCCTCAAGGACATTGCGAGTTTCGTCGCCGCATACCCAGGGCGCAAGATCGGCATCGTGCTGGCAACGAGCAAGCTCGCCCCCGGGGATCTTGCGAAGGCTCTTTCCGGTTCGGACTACACCGTCTTTTTCCTCGCGACTGCGAGCTCTGCGAACTATCTCGCCGCGCTGGGGCCCGCCCGAACAGTCGACGTGAGTGACAACTTCCGCAGCGAAGCCCGGAACAAGGACTACTCCGGTGAGGAGTGGCTCGGAAACAATCACACGTCATGGAGTGCAGCGGGTCGCCGCGGCTTCTCCGACTTCACCATGCTCCCCGGGACCTACAAAGACGGAGGCGGACCGGTTGGAGCCATCGCGATTCATCTAACATATGCGCTCGGTTCCGATCTCTGGATTCAGCACTTTATTTCGACTACTGATGAGCAGACTGATCCGCAAGCAACCAAATTCAAGGAAGTTCTGGGGGACATCCAGCGGCAGCGAGCGGTGACGCCTTCTCGCTTTGAGCTCTCTCCAGGACTTAGTAGCTACGAAACGCAGCGCGCTTCGGGGAACTACACGAATCTCTCCGGAAACAAGCGTCAGCAGGTTTCGCACCACATACACACTGTCGCGAAGCATCTCGGCCTATAGATCCACGCGGGAGTCAACTGGGGTGCAATCGCTCTTCGAGGGCGGGCATTCATTCATGCACCACGAATTCGCTGATGGTCGGCGCGCCTGACCCGGTTCCGGCACCCGCGGACTAGACTCCCGGTGACTCCGTCACGCGAAGCGCCCAAGGGCCGGGAGTCTAGTCCGCGGGTGCAAAGACGAAACCCCGGCGATGTGACGTGAGTCAGGGATCGTTCCGGGGTCTTCGCATACAAGCATACGGATTCTCCTTCCGATGTCAACCTAGAGGGATCGCATGCCGGAGCCACTTGATCGCTCGAGACTGCTACCGCTGCTGACTGCCGAGAGGCTCGACTCCTATCTCAGGGTGTCTAACAGTGTCAACGACGCGATCGGGCTGTACGAGTGGAACATGGCCGCGGCGGCCAGCGTCATGGAACTCACTGGGATCGTCGAAGTCGTGGTCCGGAATGCGCTTGATAGAGAGCTCCAGCAATGGGTGAAAACCAAGCACCCCGGGAGCGTTTGGTTCGACAGAGTGCCGCTGGACCCACAGGGACGCGCTGACGTCGTTAAGGCCCGAAGCCGTGCAACCCAGAAGGGTCGCCGCGCCGAAGTGCACGGCAGAGTGATCGCCGAACTCACCTTGGGATTCTGGCGGTACCTCGTAGAGTCTCGCTACCTCACCTCACTCTGGATCCCGGCGACTCACAGTGCATTCCCGCATGGGGCTCAGGATCTGCGGCAGCGCCAACGAGAGGTTAAGTCGAGCCTCCAGCAACTTCACTTTGTGCGGAACAGAGCGGCCCACCACGAACCGATCCATAGTCGCGATCTGGCACGGGACTTCGCACGTGCGCTCGAATTGCTCGGTTGGGTATCCTCTGACGCCGCGCAGTGGGCGCGGACAACCAGTTCACTTCCCGAGGTCATCAGACGGAAACCTTGACGGTGCCGGTTCTGTGCCGGTAGCTCCGTTGAAACCACCCTCAACCAGCCGCAACCAACCATCACGATTTCCGCGGAATCCCGCGGCAAACGGCGACCAACGAGTACCCACTACCCCGCCGTACACAACTGAAAATCGTGAGGTCACGGGATCGACGCCCGTCGGAGCCACAGGGTGATCATTACAGTCACCTCAGAAACCCCCACCTAGCTTCTAACATGGTGGGGGTTTTGCTTTGCCCTGATGGATGCCGTCCGATCTGTGAAGCCAGCAACGGCATGAACGTCTGCGACTGAAGGAGAGCTGGACATGCGAACCATGCAACGCGGCACAGTCGCACTGGCAGCGCTGTTCTCCGCTTCTCTCGTGATGACAGCGTGCACCCCGACGACGACGTCGATCGAAGATTCACGACACACGCTGTACTCCGATGTGGCCGGTCTCGCCGCTGACAGCGAGGCCGTCGTCGACGTCGTCGTGGACAGGCAGGAGATCGTGCAGGAGGACATGCCGTACACGCTGTCGACCGTGACGGTCATCGCGCCGCTCCAGCCGACGGGACTCGCGGCGAACGCGGATGCAGCCGTCACCCCGGAGCAACAGATCGTCATCCGTCAACTCGGTTCGAGCGCGGAGGAGACGGTGCCGGCACCGCTCCTGGAAGTCGGGGGACGGTACCTGCTCTTCGTGACCTCGACGCAGCTGCCGGGGGACGCAGCCTCGCAGTTCTACGTCACCGGCGGCTCCGCTGGGGTTGTACCGGACGGAAAGCGCCAGCGAAGCTCGTGGGAGCGACGTCAGCTACGCGCGTGTGGACGTCGAGAGCGGCGACTCGCTGCCCCCGACCCTGACGACCGCAGAACTCGACGGGTAGCAGTATGCGCCAGCATCTCCGCGCTTGACACATTCGCGGAACGGGCGAGCCGAAGCGGGCGGGTCAGGGAGCAGTGCGGCCCGGCGCCCCTCCCTCCAATACGCTGGCAGTCCACGCCCACGGAAGGACCCCGGTGACCGAAGAAGCATCCCGTCGCATCGAGCTGACGCTGCACAAGCCGTGGTTCGCGCTGTACGCCGGCATCCGTCCGACGGTCGTGATCGCAGGGCGCGGTCAGCCGGCGCAGTGGGGGCTCGGAACGTGGCAGGTATCGTCCACCGAGGCGACGACGATCGGCGTGTTCCTCTTCAACCGGATGTGGCGCTTCGGTCAGGCGGAGTTCACGCTCGAACCGGGCCACCCGCCCACGATCGTGTACCGCGCACCCACGCTGCCGTTCATGCGAGGACGATTCCGGCTCGGCCAGACTGCCTGAGCAGACTCAGGCCTCCTCGCCGAACACCAGCTCTCCCCCGACCACCGTCGCTGTCACCTGCTGCTCCGCGATCCGCTCCGGATCGATCGCGTACAGGTCGTCGCTGAGCGCGATGAAGTCGGCGAGCATGCCCACCCGCAGCGTGCCTGTGGCGTGCTCCTGGCTCACCGCGTACGCCGAGCCGTACGTGTACGCACGAATGGCCTCGTCGACGCTCACTCGTTCACGCTCCCCCAGCACGTGGCCGCCGCTCGTGCGCCGGAGCACCATGTCGCGGAGCGACACGAGCGGGTTGGCGTCGGAGATGGGCGAGTCCGTCGATCCGTTGAGCACGATGCCGGCATCCGCCAACGACTTCACCCGGTAGATGTCGTCGCGGCGGTCGGCGGCGACGGCGGCAGCCATGCCGTCGCCGAAGTCCGAGACGAACACGCCCTGCGGCACCGGGATGACTCCGAGCCTCGCGGCCCGCGCGATGTCGGCGTCACTCGCGAGCGCGAAGTGCTCGATGCGATGCCGCACACCAGGACGCGGAGCGATGCGCTGCGCCTCCTCGACCGCGTCGAGCACGTGCGTGATCGCCCGGTCGCCGATGGCGTGCGTGGCCACGGTCCATCCGGCTCGATGTGCGCCGACGATGTAGTCGTGCAGCTGCTCCGGCTGATGCAGCAGCACGCCGAAGTTGTCGGCCTCACCGTGGAAGCAGGCGTGCATGGCCGCTGACCGCCCGATGAACGAGCCGTCGGCGACGATCTTGACGGGACCGACCCGCAGCATGTCATCGCCGAGACCGGTGCGGATACCGAGGTCCAGCCCGAGCACATCCTTGTCCGGAAGATCGGCGAACGGGTGCAGGACGGTGATGTACGGCATCAGTGTGGTCCGCACCCGCAGCTGCCGCTGCTCGACGGCGGTCTGGTACGCGTGATAATCGAGCGGGCTGTTGCCGACCATCCGGATCTCGCCGATCCCCGGCTCGGTCACCGACGTGAGGCCGTATCGGAGCGCCTGGTCGCTCGCGAGCTGCAGGTTGCGCTGCACCTCGCCGAGGTCGACCGGCCGGACGAGCGCGAAGATCGGAGCCATCGCCGACTCCTGCAGCAGCCCCTGCGGCCGTCCGTCCGCCTCGCGCGGGATGCCACCGCCGGCGATCTCCGGGAAGTCCTCGCGTCCGGCGTATCCCGCCAGCTCGAACGCCGGGGTGTTCGCGACCATCATGTGCCCGGAGACATGCTCGAGGATCACCGGACGGCCACCGGCGACCCGGTCGAGGCCTTCGGCCGTCGGATGCGCCTCGAGGAAGTTCTGGTCGTAGCCGGAGCCCCGCACCCAGGCGTCCGGCGCCAGCCCTTCCGCATGCTTCCGCACGGCTTCGTACAACTCGGCGAGCGAGTTCACCGCCCCCGGCCTGAGGTTCAGCGACGCAAGTCGGAAGCCCGTGAGCGACAGGTGGTGGTGGGCATCGTGGAACCCTGGCAGCACCGGCTGACCGCCGAGGTCGACGATGCGATCGGCATCGACGCCGTGCAGGTCGTCATCGAGGCCGACGATCCGGCCGTTGAGCGTCCCGATCGTGTGCGCGCTCGGCCGTGCGGCGTCGAGCGTGCGGATGCGGGCGTTGGTGAAGATCGTGTCGACGCGCATGTTCCTTCTCCTGCGTTCGATCCGGCGGTCAGACCGCGGCCTCGGTCCGAGCTGCGGCCAGATCCCGCGTCATCCGACGCTGTAGCGCCCAGACGCCGGCGATCGTGAGCAGGATCATCGCCGCGTAGAACACCGCGACTCCCCACACGCTGCCCCCGGTCGAGTTCAGGATCCACTGCGCGACGAGCGGCGTCGATCCGCCGAACACGGTCGCGCACAGCTGGTACGCGAGCGAGACACCCGAGTAGCGGATGCGGGCGGGGAACGCCGAGGCGAGCAGCGTCGCGAGCAGCGCGTAGTACGCCGTGCTGCCGAGGATCGTGGCGTACAGCGTGACCGTGATCCACAGGGGCGAAGCCGCCTGGATGGCGAGGAAGTACGGCACCGTGAGCAGCACGCTGAGTACAAGGCCGCCGAGCATGACCCTGGCGATGCCGAGGCGCTCGGCGATCTTCGCGGCGATCGGCTGCCAGATGAACTGCAGCACCGCCATGCCGAGCAGGATGTTGAGCATCAGCTGACGGTCGATGCCGAGCGGACCGGTCGTCCAGGCGAGCAGGAAGGTGTTCGAGAAGTAGGCGTTCGAGATGCCCATCACCGAGGCGAGGACGCCGAGACCGATCAGGACCGGCGCAGTGCGCAATGCGACGAGCACCGGAGCGCTCACGACCTCCTTCGACGCCTTCGCGGCGACGAAGTCCGGTGACTCCTCGACCTTCACGCGGATCACGAGGCCGATGATCACCAGGACGGCCGACATCAGGAACGGGATGCGCCAGCCCCAGGTGATGAACTGCTCGTCCGGCAGCAGACCGACGAGCAGGAACATGAGTGTGGCGAGGATGGAACCCGCAGGCGAGCCCTGCTGCACCCAGGCGCCAGCGAGCCCCTTCTTCTTCTCCGTGGCGTTCTCGGTCGACAGCAGCACAGCGCCGCCCCACTCGCCGCCGACCGCGAAGCCCTGCAGTCCGCGAAGGACCACGAGAAGCACCGGCGCGAGGATGCCGATCTGGGCGTAGGTGGGCAGGAGACCGATGAGGGTCGTGGCGATGCCCATCATCATCAGCGTGATCACGAGGACGTTCTTGCGTCCGAGCTTGTCGCCGAAGTGTCCGAACACGAGTCCGCCGACCGGACGCATCAGGAAGCCGACCCAGAAGGTCGCGAACGACGCGAGGAGCGCGGCACCTGGTGCCACGTCGGGGTAGAAGACGCGACCGAACACGAGCGCTGCGGCCGTGCCGAAGATGTAGAAGTCGTACCACTCGATCGCAGTGCCGACGAACGCACCGATCATCGAGCGACGCTGCCGGGCAGGGGTGATCTCAGTGTGCAAAGCGGCCATCGGGGAGGCCCTCTCTGTCAGGTGACTCGGGATCAGCCCATCCTGACGGGGCCACCCCATACTCGTCCAATGAGAAAAGCGGGTAGAGGTATACGCTTTGCGTATGTACGGGGAGCGAGAGCTGGAAGCCTTCGTCGCGGTCATCGACAGCGGCTCGGTGAGTCTGGCCGCGGAACGGCTGATCAGGACGCAGCCATCGGTGTCCCGTCAGATCGCGTCGCTCGAGCGCCAGGTGGGCGCACCGCTGTTCCGCCGGATGCCGCACGGCATGGTGACGACGTACGCCGGCGAGCGCCTCGAGCCGATGGCCAGGGATCTCGTCCGCCGCGGCAGACGGGCGCGCGAGGTGATGACCGGCATCGTGCAGGAGGAGCGGTCGTTCGTGGCCGCCGCGCCCGAGATGACGAGCGTCCTCGTGCTCGCGCCGTTCATCGCCGGTGGCGGACCGATCTCGGATGTCGTCGTCGCGACCCCGGCCGCGACCTATGACCGGTTGCGCACCGGCGCGGACCTCGCCGTCACGACCAGTCCCCCGGACTCGAGGCTGAGCAGTGTGCGCATCCTCACCTTGCCGCTGCTGTGCCAGCTGCCCGCCTCGCACCCGCTCGCGTCGACTGACCGCGTCGAACTCGCCGATCTCCTCGCCGGCCCCTTCCTCACCTCGGGAACGGGCTCGGCGGCCTGGGCTCAGATCCAGCAGGCCGCCGAGAGCGAGGCATGGTCGATGGAGATGGCGAGCTTCGGAGCGGATGCGCCGATCATCCAGGCACGGGCCGCTGCGGGGCACGGGCCGTGCGTGGTCGTCGAGCCGCCACGGTTCGGCCTGGTGTCTCGGCCATTGCACCACCGAGGCGAACCGATGCAGTGCGCGCTCTACGCGGGCTGGGAGCGCACGCACTACGCCCGCGACGACATCCGTGGGGTGGTCGGACAGCTCACCCGATTCGCCTCGACGCACGTGGCCGGACTCTACGCCGACGATGCGGCGTGGCAGAGACCGAACTCAGGCGCGCACTGACTCGAGCGACGGGTAGTCCGTGTACCCCTCGGCCGTGGACCCGTAGAACAGCTCGGGACGGGGTTCGTTGAGCTCTGCGCCCGACTGCCACCGCTCGACGAGGTCGGGGTTCGCGATCACCGGACGGCCGGCGGCGACGGCATCCGCCCACCCGTCGGCGACGAGCGCCTCGGCCTCTTCGCGGCTCGTCGGGGTGGCGAAGCCGGAGTTGACGATCAGCGGTGCGCCCAGCGTGGCGCGGATGTGCTGCACGAGTTCGCCTGTCGGCGATGCGTTCAGCACGTCGACGAACGCGAGCCCGAGTGGCGCGAGCCTCTCGGCGACGGCGGTGTAGGTGTCGCGGACATCCGCGTCATCCTCCTCCAGGACACCCTGGATGTTGTGCTGCGGCGAGAGACGGATGCCGGTGCGCTCCGCGCCGACCGCGGCAGCGACGGCACCCGTCACCTCGATCGCGAAGCGGGCGCGGTTCTCGGGAGATCCGCCGTACTGGTCCTCGCGGATGTTCGACACCGGGGACAGGAACTCGTGCACGAGGTAGCCGTTCGCGCCGTGCACCTCCACGCCGTCGAAGCCGGCCTCGATCGCGTTGCGCGCGGCCTGGGCGAACTGCTCCACCACGAGGGGGATCTCTTCGGCGGTCAGGGCATGCGCCACCGGCAGATCGGCCTTGCCTGCAGGGGTCCGCGTCTGGCCGGGCGCGGCGAGCGCGCTCGGTGCGACCACGCGCGGCTCGCCCGAGATCGCGGGGTGCGAGACGCGGCCGCCGTGCATGAGCTGCATCACGATCGTGCCGCCGCTCGCGTGCACGGCCTCGGTGACGCTGCGCCATCCCTCGATCTGCGCCGGCGTGACGATTCCGGGCTGCCCCGGGTACGACTTGCCCTCGGCCGCCGGCCACGTGCCCTCACTGATGATGAGCCCCTGACCAGCACGCTGCCGGTAGTACTCCACCATCACGTCGGTCGGGACGCCGTCATCGTCGGCCCTGGTTCGGGTCAGTGGCGCCATGACCACACGGTTGGACAGCTGCAGGGCGCCGAAGACGGCCGATTCGTAAAGACTCACAGTGGGACCTAAGCCCGCGGGGTCACGGTGTATTCCCTGGCTGCCGGAGCGGCCGTCGCTGCGTTTCATATCTGGACACCGCTCATCAACCCCTAGGCAAAGAATTGCGCAGGATGTACCGTTCGATTGCGGATAACCGGACGAATCAGGGGTGGGGACCTCGGCATTCGGCGAATGTGGGTGATGGAGGAGGCGAGACCTGGGGACGGGTACAGCATGAACGATGATGAGCTGCGCGAGGTCAAGGCCCATGCCCTCCGCGACGCCGCCGAGGGCTTCCGCCGCACTGCGGCGTCCGGCGTCGAACCCGAACTCAACCGCCTGCTCGCGGACCTGCTCGAAGCCCGCGCAACCCGCATCGAGGCCGGTGACGACGACCACTCGGGCATCGATGCGCTCGAATGACGATCGACATGCGTGCCGGATCCATCGACGGCGCACATGGGATCGCTCACTCGATCTGGATGAATGCTCCCCATCCTGCACCGATGGCAACACCAGAGCGCAGCGTGCCGTTGCCGTTGCCCAGATACCGGTACAGGTCTCCTGAAGCGGTGCGGCCGATCAGGTCGGGCAGGCCGTCGCTGTTGTAATCGACACCGCCGGTGAGCGCCGTGATCCCGGACCAATTCCCCGCGACGGTCTGCCGCGCGCCGAACGCCCCGCTCTGGCCCGGGTAGAAGTACAGCACTCCGCTGTTGTCGAGCGCCATGAGGTCACCGACGCCGTCGTTGTTGAAGTCGCCGCCGACGATGAAGCGCACGTTCTGCCATCCGCCACCGCGCGTCGTGTTCGGACCGGTGAGCCCGCCAGCGCCATTGCCGCGGAACACGGTGAGCGTGCCATCGGGTGAGACGGCGAGCACGTCCTGCTTGCCGTCTCCGGTGTAGTCCGCCCCCGACGTCACATGCAGCATGTCGTACCATCCCGACGCGATGAGCTCGTGGGTGCCGAACCCTCCGGTGGCGCTGCCGCCGTAGAACTCGAGTGCACCGTCACTGCGTACGGCGAGCATGTCGCCGATGCCGTCATCGTTGAGATCCGCGTGCGTGAGGTGCTTGTAGAGCCCCCACGCGGAGGTCACGACGGTCGGCGGGTAGAAACCGCCGTTGCCGCCTCCGCCGTAGTGCAGCAGATCGCTGTCACCTGCGACAGCGAGGAGATCTGCGTTTCCGTCGCCATCGTAATCGGCGGACACGACGGCAGGCTTCCGCGGAATTCCGAGCCCCGGGAACGACATCGGGATGAAGTTCCCGCGCGCGACGTTGGCGAGGCACGTGAAGCCGTTGTTGATGGCGGTGTACACCGCTCCATTTCGACGGACCTCGAAGTGCAGATGATTCGCGGAGGTCGCTCCGGTCATCCCGATCACGCCGATCTGCTGCCCTCGCGTGACGCGCGTACCTGGCGCGTAGGTGCCGGCAGACGCCATGTGCGCATACCGGGTGACGTACCCGCCGGGGTGCTCGATGTCGGTGTAGTTGCCGTAACCGCTGTTCGCGGTGCGCGTCTTGATCACGCCGTCATAGGCGGCCAGGATCGGCGTGCCGCCGGGACCCGTGATGTCGATGCCCTCGTGCGCGCGGAAGTTGCTTCGGCATCCGTCGTTCACCTTCGACTGGATGTT
Source organism: Microbacterium oxydans (assembly GCF_000956525.1). Lineage (GTDB taxonomy): Bacteria > Actinomycetota > Actinomycetes > Actinomycetales > Microbacteriaceae > Microbacterium > Microbacterium oxydans_A. The sequence continues at coordinate 81,833 of NZ_JYIW01000023.1, read as the reverse complement.
GCCGGAGGCGGGATAGATCATCTGTCCGTCGGTCGCCGCAACGGCCGGAGCGCCCGATGTCACCGCTGGCGCGAGCGCACCGACGAGGACCGCCAGCACGGCGGCGACGACGCCGAAGCGCACACGCCGCGACCGTGACGTTCGCTTCATGTATCGAGTTCTCTCTCACTCGGTGGGCCCCAGGGACACTCGTCCGTCCGCTGTCACCGTATCAGCGCGTCCAGCCGACTCGATACTGCTCAGAGCAGGTCGAACTCGCCGCCGTACAGAGCGACATCATCCTCTGCGGCACCAGGATCCGGACGCACGGCCGTGACGGAGACGACCACTCGGCTCGAAGGAGTGATCAGCACGCTGACGGTGCGGTCGCCGGCAGCGATGAAATCCACGAACGCTCCGCCCGCACGCAACGCCTGCTCCACGTGAGCTTTGACGTCGTCGACGGACTGCCCGTGCGCAAGAAGGAAGCCGACGTCGTCCACCGAAACGTGCGTTCGTACCGTCGTCGGGGTTTCCTCCAGGTCGCTCATCGTTCTCCTCCGCCACTCCCGGATGTCGATCTCTGCTCGTTCCGGCGACGATAGCCCTGGGGCCCCCACTCAGGGAGGGGATTGCGCGGCGCTCCGAAAAAGGGCAGACGCATCAGCGCGGACACGGCTCGGGTGTAGATTTTTGACCATGGGCAGGCTCCGCTACGACGGCACTTCAGATCCGATCCTCATCGAGGATGGGACGCTCGCGCACCTCAAGATCGTGATCTCGACGAAGCTGCGCCGCCAGGAGAGCTTCATGATGACGTGGCTCCCGGTCGGCGACGGACCTGACCGCCGGGCCACCGTCTGGATCCATCCCGCGATCCCCCTCCAGTTCGGATACGACGTCGCCGAGCCGCCCCCCATCGATGCGAAGCTCATCGCCGAGATGATGCGCGCGCTCAACGCCTCCGGCGAGCTGGTGCTCGACCACCTGATCAGCCCCGTCTGACCGCCGCGTCGGCGGATCATTCCACCGATCGGAGCCCGCAGAATCAGGGGCGCATCTCTCAGGCTCGGCAACTAGGCTGAGACCGCATCACGCGTGCCCAGGCCTGCCGCAGGCCGCGGCCATGATGCGCCACCCTTCACGACATCTCCTCGGTCCACGTGCTCCTCGCCCGCAACGCGAGGGAGCCGCTGCTTCGCGACGTGGCCACGCCAGAAAGGCATGAAGCATGAGCGAAACCTCCGGAACGTCCGATCGCGACGATCAGCGTTCGCCCGATTTCTTCGACCAGCTGATCGAGACCACGCCGCAGGAGTCGTCCACGTTCACCGTGGGATTCCGCGGCTACGACAAGGCCGAGGTCGACGCCGCGCTCGCCGCGCTCCGCACGCGACTCCAGCAGGCCACCGATCAGCTCACCGATGCCGACGAGCAGCACACGACCTCGGTCGAGAGCATCCGCGACGAGGAGCGCAGCTCGCGCGAGGCGTTGGAGAGCGAGCTGATCGCCGCCAAGGCGCAGATCGCCGACGCCGAGCAGCAGATCGCGACGCTCACGTCCGAGCTCGTCGACGCACCGACGCCCGATGGCAAGGAGACGCCGTCGCGCCAGCAGTTCGAGGCGATCCTCCGGGTCGCCGAGGAGCAGGCGAACGTGCTCATCCAGAACGCGGCGGTGCAGGCGGATCGGCTGATGGCCGCTGCCCGTGAAGAGGTCGAGGCGCAGCGCGCCGAGGCGAACGCCGACGCGGAGCGCATCACCTCACAGGCGCAGCGCGACGCCGACCAGGTGCGCCTCAAGATGGACACCGAGTACACCGCGCATGAGGCCCACCTCGAGCGCGAGGCGAGCCACGCGGCCGAGAAGGTGAACCAGGCCGCGCAGGAGGCATCCGCCATCCGCACCGAGGCCGAGAAGGGTGCAGCAGCGCTGCGCTCGCTCGTCACCCGCGAGACGACGCAGCTGCGCGCCGACGCCGAGCGCGACGTGCGCGACATGAACACCAGGGTGCTGGAGTTCGAGGAGACACTCACTCGCCGTCAGGACGACGCGCAGCAGGAGTTCCTGGTGCTGCACAACCAGGCAGTCGCCCACGCCGAGCGCATCACCTCAGACGCGAACGAGCAGGTCGCGGCGTCGCTCGAGCATGCACAGCGGATCTCGGCGAAGGCCGAGGACTACGAGCGCCTGATGCGCAGCCAGTCCCAGGCGATCGAGGCCGAGGCGCAGGTGCGTTCCAGGGAGACCCTCGAGCGCGCACGCGTGAAGGCCCAGAAGATCGTCGACTCGGTCACCAACCACACCGCGGCCGTGGTGCGCGATGCCGAGGACCGTACGCGTCAGCTGCGCTGGCAGCAGCAGCAGCTCACGAGCTTCATGTCGGAGGTGCGCGAGCTCATCCGCCCCGACGGCGTCTACACCCACGAGACGCCGACCGGGTCGGCGGCAGCAGCCGACGCGGCAGCGCAGGCAGACGACGCAGCTCCCGTCGAGGAGTTCCTCGGCGACGAGGTGCTCGACGATGAACTCGTCGACGATGACAGCCCCCTGGAGAAGATCACGATCGACGTGGTCGAGACCGGCAAGTCGTCCAAGCGCTGAGCCTGATACGCGAATCGCCCCGGTCCTCCTCACGGAGGGCCGGGGCGATCTCGTTGCAGCTGCGGACTACGCGCGGCCGAACTGTGCGACTGCCGGGCAGTCGAAGGGGTCGGCACCGGCGGAGAGTCCGACGCGGTTGAGGTACTCGATCACGATCAGGTAGGACCGGCCGAGGCTCGTCTCGGTGTACGGCACGTTGTTCGCCGCGCAGTAGTCGCGGACGATCTCACGCGCCTTGGCCAGGTGCGGCCGCGGCATGTTCGGGAACAGGTGGTGCTCCACCTGGTAGTTCAGGCCGCCCATGAGCCAGGTCGTCCACCATCCACCGCTGATGTTGCGGGAGGTGCGGACCTGCTTGGTGAAGAAGTCGAGGCGAGCGTTCGGGTCGACGATCGGCATGCCCTTGTGGTTCGGCGCGAACGCGGCTCCCATGTACACACCGAAGACGGCGAACTGCACGCCCATGAAGGCGAACGCCATCCCGAGCGGGAGCATCATGAACACCGGCACGAGGATCAGGGCGAACCGCAGCGCGATGATGCTGAGCTCGATCCAGCGTCCCTTGACCTTCTTCGTCGTCAGGAGGTACTTCAGGCCGAGGAAGTGCAGGTTCAGTCCCTCGAGCGTGAGCAGCGGGAAGAAGAGCCACCCCTGCTTGCGGGTGATCAGCTTGATCAGGCCCTTGGCCTTCGCGGCGTCCTCTTCGAGGAACGAGATCGTGTCGACCTCGATGTCGGGGTCCTTGCCGACCTGGTTCGGGTTGCCGTGGTGCTTGGTGTGCTTCGAGTCCCACCACGAGTAGCTCATGCCGATGCTGGCGATCACGATGCGGGCGAGCTTGAAGTTCGCGGGTCCCGTGGTGAGGATCTGACGGTGCGCCGCCTCGTGTCCGAGGAACGCGATCTGCGTCAGGACGATGCCGAGGCCTGCGGCGATGAGCAGCTGGAACCAGCTGTCGCCGAGCAGGATGAATCCGGTGATGAGGCCGCCGAGAGCGACGGCGATGCCGGCGGCGACGGCGATGTAGAACCACGTCGCCCTGCGGAGGAGGCCGGTCTCCTTGACCACCTGCGACACCTGCTTGTACGCCTGTGCCATCGGAGGGAAGTCTGCGTTGCCTGAATATGTCTGGCGCACTCGGCCGAGCGTCGCGCTGGTGGTGTCGAACTGTGTCGTAGAGATGATGCTTCTCCCGTCGATCGGAGCCCTTGAGCCTGCTGTAAGCCCGAGGCGGCCGCCCAACGCTTGATTCAGAGTAACCCTGGCCACATGCGCTGAACGGAATACGTATCACTATTCATGCCGCCCCTCTGACACACCCTCAGACTCGGGCCGGACGCCTGTGACGACGAGGAAGGCTGCGGCGTGTCGCGGACGCCCGAGGACGCGGAGCGCGGGCACGTTGGGCTGTCTCGAGCGCACCCTGGGCGTCGTCGAGCGAGCGGAAGGAACCGAGGTCGGTGCCACGTTCGTCGCGGACGACGTGCGTGTCACCGTCGAACTCGACGAAGCCGGCGAACTCGCCGCCACGGGTGGCGACGTGCACGTCGGTGTCCGCCTGTTTCCAGGTCAGGAGATCGGAAGGGGGAAAGGTGGTGATATTCATGGTGGTGCTCATTGCTGTGTGGCGGGCACGCGTCTGCGCTCCGCAAGATGTGAGATCGAAGGCGGATGCCGCGCGCATCGATGTGCGTGGTCCGTGATGGCCCTGATCAGTGGCGACGTGAAGGCCGAGAGGGGCAAAACACTCACGCTGCATCATCAGTCTAACAGACGCCTCCGACGGCGGGCCCTGGGGCCGCCGTCACTCAGCTCGCTGGCGGCTCGCCGCCTCCGCCCGGAGCAGCACCGGCGGTCGGCACCGTGGTGGTGTCGACGCCGACGACCAGCGTGGCGGTGTAGCCGCTCGCGACGTCTCCGGTGACCGTGGCGAGCTGGAGCTCAGCCGAGTCGTCTCCGAACACGTTGTCGCCGGCGAGCGTGACACCGCTCAGGTTGCGCGTGGAGCCGTCGTAGGCCGACTCGGCGTAGACGGTCGCGCAGACCGCCTCTGGGAGCGCCAGCTGCGACGTCGAGATCGCGTTGCTCGCATCGGTGATCGACGCCACATCGGGGAACACCTCGAAGTGGATATGCGGCCAGCGTCCGGAGTAGCAGCCGGGGAAGATCGAGGTGAAGGAGACCCGCCCCTCGGCATCCGCGACCTGCACTCCGCGCAGGTACGTGACGTCCTCCAGCCCCTGGGAGTACATCGAGTACTCCCCCTGCGCCGTGCAGTGCCAGGCGTAGACGGCGGCACCGGCGAAGGGGATGCCGCCGTTCGCCATGTCGATGATCTGCAGCTCGAATGCCAGGGGAACGCCGTCTGCCGTGGCGCCGCCGTCGATCGACGATCGGATGTCGGAGCGCACGATGCCGGAGTCGCTCAGCACATCCGGCCCGTTCGAGCCGTCCCCGGGGTAGGGACCTGCTGTCTCGTCGGGGATCTCGCCGCTCGCGCTCACGCTCCCTGTCGCTGAGGGCGTCGCGGATGCCGACGGCGTGGCCTTCGATCCGGCGCCGCCGGACGCCGCTGGGGCGCATGCGGCGAGGACGGCGGCGCCGAGGCCGAGACCCGCGAGACCGAGCACGCCTCGTCGGCTCATGACGGTGCGGATGTCGAACGCGACGCCCTGATCGACGACCTCCTCATCGGCTCGATCGAGGAGACGCCCCTCGTAGGCGGGGCCGTCCGGGGTCTGTGTCGGCTGCGGGATCTTCATGAGGGACTCCTCTCGTCGGGTGTCCCCCGACTCTCCACGGCCCACCGAGCAGGAGCGTATGCGACGCCTGTGCGCGACCTATGAAGCCTGAACCTCGGCGCGCGGCCCGGTCCGGTCGTCGCGCACCACGGGAGGGCGCAGCACGAGCACCACCACGATGATCACCAGGATCACCGCGGTCAGCGTCACGGGGATCGGCAGGACGGGGTCCAGCAGCACCAGCAGCGCCCCGACCGGCACGACGGCGTTCACCACGCGGTCGGCGTTCTCTCGGATCGCGATCCACCAGACGCCGAGCAGGAAGACCGCGATCGGGATCGTGACGGTGAACGATGCGGCGATGTTCGACAGGTGGCTCTCGCCGGTGAGGACGTCGATCTCGACCTCGATGCCGGCCGAGAACGCCGCCGCTGCGGCGAAGACGAAGTAGTGGGTGTAGCCGTAGCGGAGCGACCGGGTGAAGCTCGTGATCGCTCGGTGGTGCGGCGGCCAGAAGTAGATCCACCACAGCGACGCGGTCACCACGAGGGTGAGCACGGCGATAGCGATCAGTGGTCCGAGCGACTCGACCTCGCTGAGGGCGTCGATGATCGCGTTGGCAGAGGCGAGCAGGCTCTCGCCCAGCACGATCAGCGTGAACAGGCCATAGCGCTCGGTGATGTGGTGTGGATGCCACGGCGTCTGCTGCCGGTACTCGGCGAACACCGGGACGCTGATCTCGATGAGCGCGAAGATTGCGAAGGCGGCGATCTGCATCGGTCCGGAGGGGATGAGCAGGAAGAGGATCCACAGCACCTGCACACCGGCGATGCCGATGGCATAACGTCGCGTCGCTGCGCGCAGCGCGCCAGCCGAGCGCGATGCGCGCAGCCACTGCGCGATCATCGCCACCCGCATCACCACGTACCCGAGGACCGGCACCGTGAAGTCGCCGTGCTCGAAGGCGTTCGGCACGCCGGCCGCCAGCACCAGCACCCCGCCCATCTGCACGATCGTCGTGATGCGGTAGAGCCAGTCGTCGGTGTCGAACGAGGTGGCGAACCACGTGAAGTTCATCCATGCCCACCAGATGGCGAAGAACACCATCAGGTACGAGGTGACCCCATGCGCGAAGTCGCCATGGCTCAGCGCATGATGCAGCTGCGCGGAGACGATGCTCACCGCGACCACGAACACGAGGTCGAAGAAGAGCTCGAGCGTGCTGGCGGTCCGGTGCGGCTGCGCCGGATCCCGCGGCAGCATGCGGTTGAGCTGGAAGCGCGAGGGCGCTGGGAGGTCGTTCACGGGGTCAGGATAACCCTCGCCTCGCGGCCTCGGACCCCCGGTGCAGAACCCGTTGCTCCATTCGCCGAAGTTATCTTCCCTCCACGGGCCACTTCCGCTATGCTGTCGGATGTCTGCAGTGTCCGCTGTCAGCAAGCCGTGTGGGACGGCGATCGCAAATCCGTGGTGTGGGATCACGGAGGGTGCAGCGGAAACCCGAGGGGTCGGGAATGCAGACGAACGCCGCGAGCGTTTGTTCGCGGTCTGGGGAAAAAACTGGGGAACACATGTCGCACTGGGGAATTCTGCGTACATCAACGGCTTTCGGGGCCTGGGCATGACCTCCGTCGAGGATGCCCTGAGCATCGCTCGCACCGGAACCGGTTTCTTGCCGGTCGCCGCACCGAGAGCCACCAAGTCGGTGACGCGCACCGTGGTCACGCCGCGCGCATCCGCAACGTTGGAACGACGCCGTCAGTGGGAACGCCGCTATCGGATGCGCCTGCGAATCACGGATGCTGCAGTCATCCTGTTCGCGGTCGGTCTGACTGCCGCTGTCCAGCTGATCTTCGACGTCGCTCCGACCGAGGTCCTTCGTGGCGGCATCCCCCTCGCCGCCGTGTGGTACCTCATGCTCAGTGCACTGCACACGCGGGACGCCGCGTTGTTCCGTGCGAGCGCAACCGAGTACCGCGGCGTCGTGCACGCCAGCGGTCTCGCGTTCGGGATCATCGCGATCGTCGCGGTGCTCCTGAACTGGGAGTCGATGCAACTGACGCTGCTGCTGGGGCTGCCGCTCGGAGTGCTCACTCTCCTCGTGACCCGCTGGGCCTGGCGCCACTGGCTCCAGGCCCAGCGGAGCCACGGACGATTCGCATCGCGCACGCTGGTCGTCGGGAACAGGGACGACGTCGAGTACGTCGTGAGCAAGCTGCACCCGATCGGCGCATCCGGGTACCAGGTGGTCGGTGCGACCCTGCTCGACGGCAACGCCCGCGAGGTCGAGATCGGTGCGGCGACGTTCCCCGTGCTCGGCAACGTCAACACCGTCTCCACGGTCGCCGCCGAGCTCGGCGCCGACACGATCATCGTCGCGAGCCGCCCGGAGGGCGACCCTGAGTTCGTCAAGCAGCTGAGCTGGCAGCTCGAGGGCACCGCCGCCGAGCTCGTCCTTTCGAGCCGGCTCACCGACGTCGCCGGCCCGCGCATCTCGTTCGCTCCTGTCGAGGGACTCCCCCTCATCCAGGTGCAGATCCCGACCTACGAGGGCGGCCAGCACCTGCTGAAGCGCGCACTCGACATCGCTGTCGCGACGCTGGCGCTGATCCCGATCGCCCTGATCGCTCCGTTGCTCGCGCTGCTCATCAAGCTCGACTCGCCCGGTTCCATCTTCTTCTTCCAGGAGCGCGTCGGCCGCGATGGCCGCCGGTTCAAGATGGTGAAGTTCCGCTCCATGAAGACGGACGCCGAGCAGCAGCTCGCGGCGCTGAAGGCGGAGAACCAGGGAGCAGGCCTCCTGTTCAAGATGAAGAACGATCCTCGCGTCACCCGCGTCGGTCGTGTGCTTCGCAAGCTGTCCCTCGACGAGCTGCCGCAGTTCTGGAACGTCCTGATCGGCGACATGAGCGTCGTCGGCCCGCGCCCCCCGCTGCCCAGCGAGGTCACGGCGTACGACGGCACCGTCTTCCGCCGCCTCTACATCAAGCCCGGCATCACCGGCCTGTGGCAGGTCTCCGGACGCAGCGACCTCTCCTGGGACGAGAGCGTCCGCCTCGACCTCCGGTACGTCGAGAACTGGTCGGTCATGAACGATCTCCAGATCATGTGGCGTACTGCGAAGGTCATGGTGCAGCCCAGCGGGGCATACTGATCGGATGAGCGATTCGCAGCCCCTCACCATCGCGATGGTGGGGACACGAGGAGTGCCCGCTGCCTACGGCGGCTTCGAGACGGCGATCGAGGAAGTCGGTCGCCGTCTCGCTGAGCGCGGCCACGACGTCGTCGTGTACACCCGCGGGTCCGCACACCGCGAGAAGAGCTACCTGGGCATGCGCATCGTGCATCTTCCAGCCGTCCCGGTGAAGCAGATCGAGACGCTGAGCCACACCGGCCTCTCGACGTTGCATCTCATGTTCCGTCGACGTCCGGACGCGACCTTCGTCTTCAACGCAGCGAACTCCCCCTTCCTGCCGCTGCTTCGTCTCCGCCGTGCTCCCGTCGCGCTGCACATGGACGGACTCGAATGGCGTCGGTCGAAATGGGGACCACGCGGCAAGGCCTACTACCGTTGGGCGGAGCAGTTCGGCGTGCGGACGGCCGACGCACTGATCGCGGATGCTCCTGGGATCGCCGACTACTACCGTCACCAGTTCGACGTGCCGACGGAGATGATCCGCTACGGGGCACCGATCCTCGAGTCCGTGGATGACGGACGGATCGAAGCACTCGGACTGACACCGGCCGGCTATCACCTCGTGGTCGCCCGATTCGAGCCGGAGAACCATGTGCTCGAGATCGTCGAGGGCTACCGCCGCAGCGCCGCGACGCTGCCGCTGGTCGTCGTCGGGTCAGCCCCCTACAGCAGCGAGTACACGCAGCGGATCCAGCAGGCCGCCGCCGGAGACGAGCGCATCCGCCTCGTCGGCGGCGTCTACGACCAGGAGCTGCTCGACGCCCTCTACTTCCACGCGTTCACCTACGACCACGGGCACTCCGTCGGCGGCACGAACCCCTCGCTTCTTCGTGCACTCGGCGCCTCGACGGCGGTCATCGCGTTTGACGTCGCGTTCAACCGTGAGGTCCTCGACGACGAGGGCTGGTTCTTCTCCACGCCGGATGACGTCGCGACCGCATTCGAGCAGTCGGAGGCAGACCCTGACCGCACGCGAGACCTGGGCGTCCGAGGGCAGGAGCGTGCCCGCACCGCGTTCCGCTGGGAAGACGTCGCCGACGCCTATGAGCACCTGGCTCGCTCGCTCGCGGAACGGGTCAGCATCCACCGCACAGCGCGGCGGGCCACACGGCGCACCCAGGAATGGTGAGCAGCGCTCGCAGACCCCGGGTCAGGACCGCGGAGCGATCCCCTGCTGCAGGCGGCGAGCGAGTGTGCGCGTATCCGCGGCAGCCTTCTGGAGGCCCCTCCTGTGCGTGCGGATACCGAGATGATGCACGTCGACCACGTCGAGCGGGTGTCCTGTCTCGCGTCGCCACGGCAGCGACCGCTGCGTCGGGAGATCGAGCGTGCCGCGACGGGAGTCCAGGACGTCGGCGTACTCGGCGAGGGATGCGGCAGACACCTGCTGCTCTCCCAGCAGCAGGGCTTCGCGGAGCGTGAAGGTGCGAGAGCGAGCGCTCGGGCTCTTCCGCACGATCAGCGAGCGCTCGGCGAGGGACGCGGCGATCACCAGGTCCGCCGCGTCGAGGTCCGCCATGGTCAACGGCGTGGAGAGATGGCCGAGAGCGGTGACGACGACCTCCACGGAGTACCGGCAGGCTCGCCGCCCAGGCGACGCCTCCGTCCCGGCTGAACCGACGACCCACCGACTCGCATCGGCGCCGAGCTCGTCTTCGAATGCGGCAGCCATGAGCGGCGAACGGCAGATGTTCTGTGCACAGACGAAGAGCACCCGTCCAGTCATCCCGATTCCCCTCCCCCGCACTGATCGGCGCGGGCGCGGGCTTCGAAGGTTTCCCCTCAGCCGCGTCGACACGGTAAGAATGATCCTATCTGCCGCCGATCGGCTTCCGGCGGGGCCTCGACACGAACGGAACGGGGAACCTCTTGCTCGTCCTCATCGTCCACCCCGGCGCTGAACTGTACGGCGCCGACCGCGTGACGCTCGAGTCCGCGGCCGGTCTCGCCGCGGCCGGCCACGATGTCGTCGCCGCTCTTCCCGAACACGGGCCGCTCGTGGCCGCCCTCGAGTCCCACGGCGTGCGCGTCGTGGTGCAGCGGATGTTCGTGCTCCGCAAACAGCTGCTGCGGCCGCGCAACTGGCCGAAGCTGCTCGCATCGGCCGTCGGCGGCTTCGTCGACTCCTGGCGGCTGGTCTCCCGGTACCGTCCGGATGCCGCATATGTGAGCACCGTCGTCCTCCCGCACTGGCCGATGCTGCTGCGCGTGCGGCGCGTGCGCACCATCACCCACGTGCACGAGGCCGAGGCCGGCTCCCCCTGGGCGATGCGCGCCTTCCTCTACAGCCCCCAGCTCTGGGCGCACACCGTCATCGCGAACAGCCGATTCACGGCGAACCTCATGCGTCGCACCCTGCCAGGACTCCGCAGGAAGATCACGGTCGTGCTCAACCCGGTCCCCGGTCCTGCGACGATCTCGCCGCCGCGCGAGCATCTCGACCCGATCCGCATCGGCTACGTCGGCCGACTGTCGCCGCGGAAGGCACCCGACGTGGTCATCAGCGCGCTCGCCGTGCTGCGCGACCGCGGGCGGACCGCCCGGCTCGAGATCGTGGGCGATGTCTTCCGCGGCTACGAGTGGTACGCGGCCGAGCTCGCGGCGCAGATCACAGCGGAAGGGCTGAGCGACACGGTGACCTCGCACGGCTACGCCGCCGACATCTGGCCGCACGTCGCCGCCTGCGACGTCATGATCGTCCCGTCCCGCACCGACGAGTCGTTCGGCAACACCGCGGTCGAGTCGATCCTCGCCGAGCGGCCGGTGATCGTCAGCGACCTCACCGGGCTGCGCGAGGCTGTCGCCGAGTATCCGACGTCGCGTGTCGTTCCCCCCGGCGACGCCGTCGCCGTTGCCGACGCGATCCAGGAGCTCACGGACACCTGGGCGGATGTCGTCTCGCACACGGCGGCCGCCGCAGCTGCCGCAGCCGACCGTCACTCGGTCGCTGGATATCGACGAATCGTGACGAAAACAGTGGAGAGCTCCGTCGGAGTGACACACTCGGAGTTCACGGCGGATTGACGGCCGTGCACAGGGGAGAATAGTCAGTGGGCGAGCATCCCGACTCCGAGGCCGGACGCTCGAACACTGGGGAGGAACAACATGTCACTGCAGGACTACCTCGACGCCCTGCGTCGACAGTGGATCGTCATCATCGCGCTCACGATCATCGGCGCCGGTGCGGCATTCGGCTATTCGAGGACCCTGCCTCCTGAGTACAGCTCGACGGCCGCCGTCATGGTGATCCCCCAGCGCGGCGACAGCACGAACGAGCTCGTGCAGGGCTCGAGCTACGTCCAGAGCCTGGTGCAGACCTACGCCGTGCTGGCGTCTTCCCCACTTGTCCTCACCCCGGTCATCGACGACCTCGGGCTCGATGAGACGGCGACCCAGCTCGCGAAGCGCGTGTCGGTGGTGAACACGCTCAATACGGTCGTGATCGAGATCTCGGTCACGGACAGCGACAAGGACCGGGCCCAGGAGATCACCGCGGCCATCACGGACTCCCTCGTCTCCGCCGTCGCCGATGTGTCCCCGAGCGATGCGAACGGCCAGCCGGCGGTTCGCCTGGAGACGATCGCCCCCGCCCGCATGCCGCAGGCACCGATCGGCCCCAACACCCGCCTCATCACGCTCATCGGCGCAGCGCTCGGACTCGCGCTCAGCGTCGCCTACGCGCTCATCCGACGTGCACTCGGCACCAGGATCGCCGAGCGGGGCGACATCGCCTCGGTGACGGATGCTCCGGTCATCGGCGAGATCGTGGCCTGGCGCCGTAACTACACGGTCCTGTCGACCATGCTCCGCAGCCGCGACAGCCGTGCGGCCGAGTCGTTCCGCGCCCTCGCCGCGAATCTCAAGTACGTCGCGGTCGACCGTGAGCTGCAGGTCGTCATGATGACGTCATCGGCCCCACACGAGGGGAAGTCCTCCGTCAGCATCGGCTTGGCCGCCGCACTCGCCGAATCGAACCACGATGTCCTGGTCATCGACGCGGACCTGCGACGCTCGTCCGTCGCCACTCAGCTGCAGCTCGAGGGTTCGGTCGGCGTCACCTCGATCCTCGTCGGCGATGCGACGTTCGACGAGGCCGTGCAGCACGCCCAGTCGATGAACATCGACATCATCGCCGGCGGCTCGCCGGCGCCGAACCCTGGCCAGCTGATCACCTCGCACCGACTGCGCGAGCTCGTGGCAGTCGCACGCGAACGCTACGAGTACGTGATCATCGACAGCGCTCCCGCCCTCGTGGTGTCGGACGCGCTGTGGCTCGCAGACCTGTCAGACGGCGTCCTCGTCGTCACTCGCTCCGGCAAGACCCGCCGCAAGCAGGTCAGTGCAGTGCTCTCGGCGCTCAAGTCCACGCACAAGGACGTCGTCGGCATCGTGCTCAATGCGGTCAAGCGCAACGAGCGCGGCCCGTACTACGTGCCAGAGGCGCCGCCTCGCCGGTGGTCGCGAGAGGCCAAGCGAGCGAACGCGAACGTGAGCGCTGAGAGAAATCCGGGCGACGGCGCAGCGCACGGCGCATGAGCGTCCTGCTCGCACTCGCAGCGAGGGCCATCTCGATGGCCATCTCGCTCGTCTGCGGCGTCCTGACCGTCCGCCTCATCATCGGCGGCGCCGGAGTCGAGTACTACGCGCTGTACACCCTGGTCGCATCGCTACCCGGTCTCATCGCCTTCTCCGACCTCGGGTCGGGCGCGGTGCTGGTGAACAGCATCGCGGTGAGCGACACCCCTCGCGAAGATCGCGTGATCCGAGCGCAGCTCACCACCGTCGGCCGCATCATGGTCGGCTTCGCCGGTTCCGGCATGGTCCTCAACGCGATCCTCTTCCTCACCGGCGCGTGGCGGGCGATCCTCGGCGATGCCGGCACGCTTCCCGGCGCCGATCTCGCCGCATTCGTCTCGTTGACCATCTTCTGCCTCGGCATCCCGCTCGGCATCTGGCAGCGGGTGCTGCTCGGCCTGCACAAGAACCACTGGATCATCCTCATCCAGGCTGCTCAGGGGCCGCTCAACCTGCTGCTGGTCTGGGTGCTGGTGTCCTTCGCCCCGCCGTCGGCAGGGACCTTCCTCGCGCTGTCGTCGATGGTGTCGGGATTCGTGATCGCCGCCGCCGGGTTCGGCTTCGCACTCGGCGCACTCTCGCCGCTGCTCCGCCGTGCGATGCGCGACATCCCCCGGGTACGCAGCGTGCCGGGCGTGCGGGTCATGCACATCGGCTGGCCGATGCTCGTCCAGCTGATCTCGGCGCCGCTCTCGGTCGCATTGCTGCGGTACATCCTCGCTCAGTCGGGCACGACGCACGAGGTCGCCGAGTACGGCGCAGTGGGCCAGGTGTTCTTCGCGATCAACGGCGTCGTCGCAGCCGGCGGACTCGCACTGTGGCCGCTGTTCACCCGTTCCCGCGCTCGAGGCACGCTGACCCGCGGGCCCTACGCGATCGCCGCGCTCTTCGCAGCAGGTGCCGCAGTGATCTGCGCCATCGTCTGGGCGATCTCCCCCTGGCTGTTCGGGTTCATCACCAACGACTCGCTCGAGGTCTCGAGTGCCACGGTGATCGCGTTCGGGCTCATGGTCGTGTGCCAGGCCGCGCTCTACCCGCTCGGAATGTTCCTCATGGACGAGGCCGGCATCCGCTTCCAGATGATCCCGGTCGCCCTGATGACGATCTCCACGATCGTGCTCGCGCTGCTGATCACCCCGTCGCTCGGCGCCGGCGGCCCCGTGCTCGCGAACGCGGCATCCGTGCTCGTCTTCCAGGTCGTGCCGTTCGCGATCTACATCGCACGACACCGCGATCGTCTCATGGGCGCATCGCCGGGCCCTGAAGACGGCGCGACGTGAAAGTCCTCGCCGCAGTCGTCTGCGTGATCCTGGCCGCACGGATCACGCTGCTCCAGGGTGTGACCGCAGGCATCCTGATCAGCATCCTGCTACTGCCGGTCTGGGTGGTAACGCTCTGGCGCCACCGCGGCGGCTCGGCGATCGTGACGCTGGGCGGGCTGGCCATCGTCAGCGGGCTCGTGCTGACGGACTTCTTCGCAGGCGATCATCCGACAAGCGAGTCGATGATGCAGCAGAACACCTTCTCCCTGATCAGCGTGATCGGTGGCATCGGCGTCGTCGTGTGGGTGCGCAGCCTGCTCGGCAATGCCGCGACCGCGCTCTGGTACGGGGTCGGGCTGATGGTGGGGGTGGTCCTCCACGGTCTCGACATGGACAACGTCTGGAAGTTCGACCTGTCTGTTCCTGCGACGGTGATCGTCCTGGCCTTGTGCATGATGAGCCGCCGGCCGTGGGTCGAGATGATCGCCCTGCTGCTCCTCGCGGTGGTCTCCGCCCTGAACGACTCCCGCTCGGCCGGCTCCATGCTCCTGGTGGCAGCAGCCCTCGTGGTCTGGCAGTCTCTCGGCTCGCGATTGGCGAAGAGCTCGACGACGGTGCGAACGCTCGCCGTCTTCGGGTTCACGGCTGTGATCGGCTATGCCGCCCTGCAGGCGTTCATCCTCGAGGGGTGGTTCGGCAAGGCAGCCGCAGTGCGCTCCGAGGCGCAGATCGCGCAGTCCGGCTCGCTGCTGCTCGGCGGTCGTCCTGAGCTGGGTGCATCCACCGAGCTCATCGCGGCGAATCCGCTCGGCCTCGGCTCCGGCACGCTCGCGAACGGCATCGATCTGCTCATCGCCAAGACCGGGATGGCGCGGCTCAACTACGACCCGAACAACGGCTACGTCGAGAAGTACATGTTCGGCAACGGCTTCGAAGTGCACTCGATGCTCGGCGACCTGTGGATCCGCTTCGGGCTCTTCGGCGCGGCCATGCTGGTCGTGGCGCTCGTCATCATCACGCTGGGCACGGCAGGGCAGGTGGCGAAGCGCGCCGCGAGCGGGCTGATGATCTACCTCGCGATCCAGGTGTTCTGGGATTCGCTGTTCGCACCGTTCTTCTCCACGTCGATCTCGACGCTCGTGCTGGGGGTCGCGCTCGCGATGGTGCCGCGCACCCGCAAAGACACCTCCGCCATCTCCGACCCGGAGTTCGTGAGCTTCGCACGCTGATCAGCTGATCCGCTCATGCCGAGGATCCCGGAACAACGGGAGACCCGGGAACGACGAAGCCGGGAGCCCGCAGCTGCGGACTCCCGGCTTCGTCGTCTGATCGATCAGACTCAGGGCTTGGTGACGCTCAGGTCATCCCAGCGGAAGACCGTCGAAGCCAGCGTCGACGCCGAGGACACCGTGTTCATCAGGCCGACCGTTCCGGTCGCCTGCATGGCCGCGGTGGTGTCGGTCGCGGTGACCTGCCAGGTCGCGGGCTCGGCATCCGTCGCCACCCAGACCTTCGCACCGAGGGTCGTCGGGTTGGTCCCGGTGACCGAGAGCGCCACGTTCAGCGTGGTGCCAGGCGTGTAGGTGAACCCGGGCATCAGGTACGAACCCAAGGCCACCTCGTCGCGCAGCAGGTAGAGCCGCACGCCGCCGCCGACCTCGAACCGCACGCGGGTCGAGTAGTTGGATGCGCCGACCTGACGGCCGATCACGGTCGCCGTCGCAGCACCGCCGGCCACGGAGGCATCGGTCGAGATGGAGACCCGCACGAGTGCATCGGTCGCCGTCACGCCCAACCGCGCGATCCTGGTGGAGGAGGGCGTGAGGGTCGCGATGCCCTTGCCATCCGCCACGCTGTACGCCGCTGCGCCGTTCTGGAGCGTCCAGGCACCGCCGATGTCTGCGGAGCCCCAGCTGCCGGTTGCTGCCGTCCGCGCGAACGCGTCGGCTGCCAGCGCGGTGGCGACCGGAGGCGCCGTGACCGTGACCTGCTTCGTGATCGACGTGGCCGCTCCGGTGTTGTCGGTCACCGTGAGGATGACGTCGAACGTGCCGGCTGCCGTGTAGGCGTGCGTCGCGGTCGCGCCGGTCGCAGTGCCTCCGTCGCCGAAGGTCCAGGCGTAGGACTGGATCGTGCCGTCGGGATCGGTGGATGCCGACCCGTCGACCGCGACCGAGAGCCCGGTGGCGGTCGGCGTGAACGCTGCGACCGGTGCCTGGTTCGGTGCCGGAGCGACGGTGACCGAAGAGGTCTTCGTCGCCACGCCGCCGCGGTCATCCGTCACGGTGAGCTTCACCGAGTAGGTGCCAGCCGCCGCGTAGGTGTGCGTCGCGGTCGCGCCGGTCGCAGTGCCTCCGTCGCCGAAGGTCCAGGCGTAGGACTGGATCGTGCCGTCGGGATCGGTGGAGGCCGATCCGTCGACCGAGACCTTGAGGCCTGCGGCCGTAGGCGTGAACGCCGCCGTCGGAAGCTGGTTGGCAGCCGTCGGTGCCGTCGGATCCACGACGGTGAAGGAACGCAGGTTCATGGTCGCCGTCGGCGTGGTCGAGGTGCCACCGAGGTACGCGGTCAGGCCGACGGAACCGGCGGCCTGCAGCGCGGCGGTGGTGTCGGTGCCCGACAGCTGCCATGCGGTCGGCTCGGCATCGGCGGAGCGCCAGACCTTCGCCCGGATGGTCGTCGGCGAGGTGCCGGTGACCTGGAGACGGACCGAGAGCTCGGTGCCCGCGGTGTAGGTGCCCGGGAGCACGTACGAGGCGCCGATCGCGGTCTCACCACGCAGGATGTAGACCCGCATCGTGTTCCCTGCCTCGAACCGCACTCGAGCCGAGTAGTTGTCGGCACCGACCTGGCGGCCGAACATCGTCCAGGAGTACCCGGCGCCCGTCCGGTCGACGGTGAACTTGGCCACCGTGTCGGTGTTCTTCGACGAGACCGAGTTCAACATCGCGCCACGGGTGTCGTAGATGTTGGTCACGATCTGGCCCGACGTGCCATTGGCCGAGAAGCTCGCAGCCCCTCCGGACGTGGTCCATGCCCCGCCCTGATCGGCGGTTCCCCACCCGGAGGCGACGGTGCGCTGGAACTTGTCGCTCGCGAGCACCGTGAACTTCGGCGGCTCGACCGCAGTGACCTGCTTCGTCGCCGTCGCCGTGCCACCACGGTTGTCGGTGACGGTCACCGTGACGGTGTACGCACCACCGGCGGCGTAGTCGTGCGTCGTCGTGGGCGTGGTCGTCGTCGCCGTGACGGTGTCGCCGAAGTTCCAGGCGTAGGAGACGATCTGACCGTCGGAGTCAGCGGATGCCGAAGCATCCAGCGACGCCGTGAGGTTGGCGATCGTCGCAGTCAGCGCCGCGGTCGGCAGGACGTTCGGCGCGAGCGCCGCCGTCACCTGCTGGGTCGTGGTCGCGCTGCCGCCGCGGTCGTCGGTCACCGTCAACGTCACGGCGTACTCGCCCGGCGTCGTGTACGCGTGGGTCGCGGTCTTGCCGGTGGCGAGTGCCCCGTCACCGAACGACCACGAGTAGGTCGCGAGCGTGCCATCGGAGTCGGTGGATGCCGAGGCATCGACCGCGACGCTCATGTGCGTCGTCACCGCGTCGAACGCGGCGGTCGGCAGCACGTTCGCCGCCTGCACCGTGATCGGCTGCGTGATCGTGGCGGTCGCGCCCCGATCATCCGTGACCGTGAGCTTCACGTCGTAGGTGCCGCCGGTCGCGTAGGTGTGCGCGGTCGTCGGTCCGTCGGTCGAGGTGGCTCCGTCGCCGAAGGTCCACTTGTACGAGGCGATCGCGCCGTCGGTGTCGACCGAGGTCGATGCGTCGAAGGCGACGGCGAGGTCGGTCGGCACACTGCTGAACGCAGCGGTCGGAACCTGGTTCACCGAGCCGAAGGCGCCGAGCTGGTAGTGCTCGCTCACCTGCGTCGCGGTGAGCGGGGCGCCGTAGACGGCGACCTCGTCGATCGTGCCGGTGAAGGTGGTCGCGCCGGCCCAGCCGCTGTCGTTGCCGACTCGCCAGTATCCGCTGTAGTCCTGCGCGGCGGTGTTGGCGTTCGTCCCCACCAGTGCGCCGTCGACGTAGAACGCCATGCCGTCGCCCGAGAGCGAACCGACCGCATGGTGCCATTGACCGTCGTTCAGTGCGCCAGTGGTCGTGAGGTTGTACTGCGCGTTGTTCCAGACGCCGAAGTTGAGCTTGCCGTCGGTCGTCATGTAGATGTGACGGTCGTTGCTGCTGCTCAGCCCGCTGTTGCTGTCACCGAAGCCGACGATCTTGCCGCCGGCCGTGGAGGTGGTCTTGAACCAGGCCTCCACCGAGAAGACCTGCGGCGCCACGTACTGCTTGGTGCCGGCGAGCCGGACGGTGGTCGAGCTCGTCGTCGGTGCCCAGCGGATCGCCTTGTTGGTGACGCCGGAGATCGCGCCGGTCTGGTTCTTGACCAGGACGCTGGTGCTCCCCGTGTAGGTGCCGGTGGAGCCGTTCATGCCGGAGTCCGCGGCAGACGTGCCGGTACCGGTCTCGTTCAGACGCCAGAACAGTGTCGGGTCGAGAGTGAAGACCGACTTGCCGTAGTTGTCGGCCGGCGCAGGCGGCAGCGCGCTCGTGCGACCGCTGGCGATGCGGTGCGCGTCGATCTCGTTCCGGGTCAGCGCCCGGTCGTAGAGGGCGACGTTCGCGATCGAACCGCTCAGGTAGGAGCTCGTGCCGACGTTCGGCCAGGAGCCGAGGTTGTCGCCGCCGATGCGCCAGTACCCCTGGTAGTCCTGTGCCGAGGTCGTGTCGGTGCGCTCACCGATCTTGACGCCGTCGACCCAGAGGACCTGGCCCTTCGAGCTCAGCGACGCCACCACGTGGTGCCACTGGTTGTCGTTGAAGCCGGTGCCGCTGGTGACGGTGCGACTCGCCCCGGGGTAGACGCCGAAGGTGACGCGGCCCGAGTTGTCGAGGTACACCTGACGGTCGTAGCTGCCGGAGTTGCCGGTGGCGTTGGAGCCGAAGCCGACGATCTTGCCGCCGCGGGTGCTGTTCGTCTTGAACCAGGCCTCGACGGTGAACGTCTGCGGGCCGGATGTCGGGGTGGTGGTGCCGGCCGAGGAGCCGGTGCTGCCGCTGAAGGTGGTCGCCGAGCCCGGCGTGACCGGACCCGCCGCGCCGCGCGTGGCATTGGCGACGGCGAGGTCGCTGTTGCCTGCCCAGTCGTAGCTCGTCGTGCCTGTCGGCTCGTTCAGGGGCCAGTAGTCCACTGCACCGCTGGCGAGCACGGCGTCGTCATAGGCGGTCGACACGCCCGCAGCAGCGGTCGTCACCGGCGTCCAGTCGCTCTGGGTGCTGTTGCCGAACGAATCGATGGCCTTGATCCGGTAGTTGTATGCCGTTCCCGGCACGGCCGTCGAGTCCCGGTAGGTCATCGCGGGCCTGGTCCAGAAGTTCGAGAGCTGGTCGGTCTCGTACAGGGGCGTGGTCATGCCCTTGTCCTGACGGAAGACCTGGTAGTGCAGGCTCTGGTTGTCGCGATCGTAGTTCGCGCTCCACGAGAGGCGGTTCACGCCGGTCTGGAACGACGTGGCGCTCAGTGTCCACGCACCGCCCTGCACCTGCGGTCCCTGCTTGTTCGGTGCCACGTTCTTCTTCGCGAAGCGGACGATGCCCTGCTGCGAAGCGCCGTTCACCTTGAGGAACTCGCCGCCGACGAGCAGGTAGTCTCCGGCGGAGCTCACCTGCCACGGTCCCTGGGACTGGCCGGTGTAGGTGCCGGGGACGTACTCCGGGTACCACTGCAGCAGATCGCCCGAGGGCTGTCCTGCGAAGTTGCGGTAGCCCTGCGTGTCGTTCGTGATCAGCTTGCCGCTCGGAGCCTTCGCGAAGGCGAGCGAGTGCTTGTACGAGCGCGGGTTCGTCTCGGGGAATCCGTTGACGTTGCCGCAGTAGTGCGGGTGGCCGACCACGTAGATCGCGTCGCCGACGGGGGCGACGTCGTAGCTGTCGCCGTGGCAGTCTTCCATCCACTGCAGGCTGCCGTCGCTCCAGTTGGCGCGGAACGCACCTTCGAAGCCGTCCTGCGAGGTTCCGCCGTAGTCGAAGCCGGTGCCGTAGACGCTGTCGCCGTCGGAGGACAGCGAGTACATCGCGGCCACGGTGCCGGCGTTGCGCAGCACGCTGTTCATCGCCCACGGCAGCAGCGAACCGACGCTCGCGTCGAGCGCCGTGATACCGCGGCCGGGGTTGGTCGAGCCGTTCACCGAGGTGAAGGAGCCGGCGATGACGACCTTGGACTGGTCAGGGGAGATGACGACGCCCTTCGCACCGTACCCTCCCTGCACGTCTGCGGTGAACGGCGTGACCGCTCCGGTCGAGGTGGAGACGGCAGCGACCTTCGTGCGCTGCGTGCCGTTGATCGTGGTGAACTCGCCGGCGAGGTAGACCGTGGAGTTCGTCAGTGCGATCGAGTCGACGCGGCCGTTGGCCTCCGGCGCCCAGTTGGTGACGAGTGCACCGGTCGCGGTGTCGAACGCGGCGACGCGGTAGCGCCATGCGCCGGCCGCCTGCGAGAACATGCCGGCGACGTAGATGCGCGATCCGTCGGCGGACTTCTTGATGTCGAGGACGGTGCCGTTCGTGCCGGGGTTCCATGACGAGATCAGGTTGCCGGTCGTCAGGTCGTAGGCGAGGAGGTTCGCGCGAGGCGTCTCGTTCGAGCCAGCGGGCGATCCGGCAGGACGCGCCTGCGCGAAGCTGCCGCCGACGTAGACCGTGTTGCCGACGACTTCCTGCGCGTAGACGACACCGTCGATCTGCACGGTCGGCAGCGCGTCGGCGGCGAACGTCTCAGGTGTGCCTGCCGCTGGCGTCGTGTCAGCGACGGCGGCGACCGGAACGGTCAACGCGCCGACGATGAGCGCCATGGCGGCGGCGACGGCGCCCAGCAGCTTCACGCCACGATGAGCGCGGTTCTCGCGCGTGTCGGCCGTCTCAGAACGGCCACCCCAATAGATGTGCACTGTTTCTCCCCAGAGTTGCACTGCGCGCATGAGAAGCGACGCATAAATGAAGGCCGTCCCCCATAGACGACCTTTCCCCTGGGCTGATCCTAGGGTAATACCGGCATATCGGCAAGGTGCGATGTACGGACCGCGAGGCGGTCAGCCCGCGGCGCTCAGCCGACCGTGCCGCGGAAGACGAACGCGGGCTGTCCTGCGCGGTAGTCGACCGTCAGGGTCACGTCGTCGCGCTGCTTCTCGGGGATGCTGTAGACGTAGACCCCGTCGGTCGAGTCTCCGACGGCCAGTGTGCCCTCGAACGGGGCCGCTCCTGGCTTGACGAGACCGCCGGCCGGAGTGAGCGCCTCACCGATGTAGGCGTTGACCGCGATGAGGCCGAGGTCGATCGGCGCATCCGTGTCGTTCGTCAGACGCAGCGTGAACTGCACAGCCGGACCCGCGATCTCGCCGGCCTGCACAGCCTCACCCTGGACCGCCTTCATCGCGGTGATCTGCGCGACGAGGCCCTCGCCGTTGTCCGAGGGCTGGTCGGGGGCGACGGGGGCGAGCTCTGGCATGGTGCCGGGCGTCGCCGAGGGATCCGGCGTCGGCTGCGCACTCGGATCAGCCGTTTCCGCGGGAGCCGAGGAGGACGCCGACGGCGATGGGCTCGCGGTGGGCGTGCCACCTTCCGAGGAGCCTGCGGTGACGGCGAAGTACACGATGACGGCGATGACGATCGCGACGACTGCGGCGAGCGCGATCCAGAGCCAGGTCTTCCGACGAGTGCCCTGCACTGATCCGTCCGGTTCTCCGACCATGATCGTCCCCTCCGCGCCCCACGCCGTCGTGATGTCGACGGATGCCGAGATTCTATCGGACGACCTCGACCACGGATCGAGCTGTCAGGACGCCTGTCGCGCGATGCGCCGGCCGTCGCGCCACCCGCGCCAGACCGCACTGAGCGGGCGCCACGGTCGAAGCAGCTGCCGCCTGCCACCACGGAGCAGCACCTCTCGCGCAGCGGATGCCGAGCCGGCATCCCACCGGCGCACGGTCTCCGCGTCGAGCAGCTTCTGCGCCAACAGCATCCGATTCCTGATGTTGTAGTAGTAGTAGAGCGGCGACTTGGCGTGCACGTCGGGATCGCCGATCCCCTGGGTCCCGCCCTCGTCGTGGATGGCCTTCGCCTGCTCAACGAGCACCAGCCGCCCACCGGCATCCTCGATGCGCAGGGAGAAGTCGACGTCCTCCCAGTAGAGGAAGTACTCTTCGTCGAACCCGTCGACCGATGTCCACGCCGCGTCGTTGATCATCAGCGCCGCCCCGGTGAGCCACCGGCGCGTGTCGGCGTCGGGATGCCGCTCAGCCCAGGTCCGACCGTGCGTGGCGCCGTCGCGCAGATCGAGCACGTGGCCGGCCGACCACACCCGCCCTGCGCCGTCATCGACCAGGGGCGCTGCGACCACCGATTCCGCGACGTCGACCTCGTCGAGCAGCAGATGCGTCGCCTCGGCGCCGATCGAGGCATCCGGATTGAGCAGGAGGAAACGAGTCCTGCCATCGGCGAGCGCGGCCTCGACGCCGCGGTTCACGCCTCCGCCGAATCCGAGGTTGCCGCCCTGCGGCAGCGCGATCCATCCCTCGCGCTCGGCCAGCTCACCGACACGGCGGGCCTCCTCGGCGGTCGTGCGGTTGTCGACGACGTACACGGCTGCATCCGGGAGCGCTCGGCTCGTCGCCACGAGATTCAGTTCGAGCAGCGCGGATGACCCGTAGTTGACGACGATGATCGCCAGCGCGGACTCATCCGGCATTCGGGGCGCCGTTCCCGAGACTCCGCATGGCACGGAACCAGCGGACCGCCGCGAGCAGGCAGAACGCGGCTGCTGCGAGGAAGAAGAACGCGTAGGCGACCGCGAAGACACTCGCCCAGCCCCACAGCACGTAGACGAAGCAGACCACGCCGTAATCGACAGGCAGCAGGATCACGGAGCGCAGTGCGCCGCCGCCACCGGTCTGCGCGGAGGAGGCGATCCCCTTCGACGACTTCAGGAGGTCGTTCAGGATCATGCCGAAGAAGGTCGCCGTCGCGACCACCGCGAAGGCGAGCGGTACCAGCAGGTACGGAGTCGGCAGATCGGTGAAGCGGAACAGACCGATCGCAGTGGCGATCGGCAGCGACACGATCTTGATCGCGTCGATGAAGTGGTCCAACCACTCCCCGGCGAGCGAGCCGCCACCGCGCAGTCGCGCGACCTGGCCGTCGGCCGAGTCGAGCGCGTAGCCGATCGCCAGCAGCAGCCAGACGAGGAACCCGGTCCACCATGTCGGCGTCGCGAGAGCCAGGACGAGGATGCCGGAGAACGTGAACACGGCGCTCACCGCGGTGACACCGTTCGGCGACAGCCCGATGCGATAGGCGATGGCCGCGAACACCCGCCCGACCGGACGGTTCACGTACACGCTGTACGCGGGGGCGCCCTTCGCGCGGCCCTTCTGCGCGGAAGACAGGCGCCGCATCGAATCAGCAAAACTCTCCGTGGCCATTCGGCGTGTCCCCTCCGTCGAACCCCGAAGAAAAGGGGCCTCATCCACCAGATAGAGTATGCCTTGCCGAGGGGGCACGCATCTGGGGAGCGTCGCTGACGTCTCGGCGAAGGGGAGGACCACTGCAATGACCCTTGTCGACCCTCCGAACGGAGCCGCTCGGCCACGCGTTCTCATCAGTGCGTATGCCTGCGGCCCCGATCAGGGACCGGAAGCCACCGCCGGCTGGGCACTCGCACGCGCTGCAGCAGAGACGGGCGACGTCTGGATCCTCACCCGCGAGCGGTTCCGCGAGTCGCTGTCGACGGCACTCGCCGCGTCGCCGGAGCTCGCGGCACGGGTGACGGTCGTGCACATCGACCTGCCGGCCCGCGTGATGCGGCTGAAGCGACGGGGCTGGGACCTCTACTGGTACTACGCGCTGTGGCAGCGCCTGGCCGGCCGGACCGCGGCCCGACTGCACGCAGATGTCTCCTTCGACGTCGCGCATCACGTCAGCTTCGCGAACGACTGGTTGCCGTGCGGCATCTCGAAGCTCGACGTCCCCGTCGTCTGGGGCCCGGTCGGCGGCGCCAGCCGCGTGCCGATCAGGGCGCTCAGCCGCTGGCTCGGCGTGCGCGGCACCGTGACCGAGGTCGCGCGCACCGCGCTCACCGCTCTCCCCCGCGCGATCTGGGGCGACGCGACCGCACGGCGCGCAGCGCTGGTCGTCGCGCAGAACCCCGACGTCGCGCATCGATTCCGCCGGGCGAAGCGTGTCGTCGTCGAGCCGAATGCGGCGTTCGCCGAGGAGATCCCGCCGCACCGCGGCAGCGAGTCCGGCCGCACGGCTGTCTTCGCAGGGCGACTCCTCGCCTGGAAGGGCGCAGCGCTCGCGATCGAGACCATCTCACGGCCGGCCGCGGACGGATGGCGGCTGCTCATCCTCGGCGAGGGCTACGAGCGCGCGCGCCTGCAGCGGCTCGCGAAGACGCTGGGCGTGGGCGACCGCGTCGAGTTCCTCGGGCACCTGCCCCGCGAGGAGACGCTGGACACTCTCGCGGCATCCGATGCCCTGCTCTTCCCGTCGATGCACGACCAGGCGGGATGGATCGTCGGCGAAGCGAGCGCGATGGGGCTGCCGGTGGTGTGCCTCGACCTGGGCGGGCCGCCGACGCTCGCAGATATCAACGCACGTGTCGTGCAGGCGGATGCGCCGGACCTCCCCGATCGTCTCGCCGAGACGCTCCGCGACTCCGCAGCGGCACCCGGGCGCCCGCACCGACGGTGGGCGGAGGACCGGCTGCCCGCGATCGTCGGCGACTGGTACGCGACGGCGATGGGCGGACGGCGACGGCCGCTCGCGGTCATGGAGTCGCTCACACGACTGCGCCCGACCACGAACCCGTACCTCGTGCAGCTCTGCGAGGCGCTCGACCGCACGCCGGGCATCGACCTGTCCTTCTTCAGCTGGAAGCGCGCCATCCTCGGCCGCCTCGACGTGCTGCACGTGCACTGGCCCGAGCTGCTCGTGGGTGGCCACCGCCTCTCCGGTCGCATCGCCCGACGGATCCTGACCGCAGTGTTCCTCGTCAGGGCACGCCTGACCGGTGTCGCGATCGTGCGGACGCTGCACAACCTCGAGCGTCCGTCCGACATGGCGAAGATCGACCTCGCGCTGCTCGACGCCGTCGACCGCCTCACGACCCTCACGATCACACTGAACGACGACACACCCCTCCCGGAGGGTCATGCCCGGCGGACGATCCTGCACGGGCACTACCGCGACTGGTTCGCGTCGTACCCGACGCCGGAGGCGATCGACGGCCGGATGGGATACGTCGGCCTGATCCGACGGTACAAGGGCGTGGAGCAGCTGATCGAGGCGTTCAGGGCGCTGGATGCCGATGGGTCGAGCCTCTCGGTCGCTGGACGCCCATCGACCGATGACCTGGAGGCCGAGCTGATCGGTCTCGCCGGCGACGACGCCAGGGTGGAGTTCCACTTCCGCTTCCTCGACGACGCCGAGCTGGTGGCGCGGATCTCGGAGGCGGAGTTCATCGTGCTGCCGTACCGGCACATGCACAACTCCGGCACCGCGCTGGCCGCCCTCTCGGTCGGACGCGCGATCCTCGTCCCTGACAACACGGTCAACCGGGCGCTGGCGATCGAGGTCGGCGAGCGCTGGGTGCACCTCTTCGACGGCGAGCTGACCGACGCCGATCTGGCGCGCGTGCGCGCGGCGGTCGCGGCCGGCATCGACGGCTCCCCCGACCTCTCGCAACGCGACTGGTCG
Source organism: Microbacterium oxydans (assembly GCF_000956525.1). Classification (GTDB taxonomy): domain Bacteria; phylum Actinomycetota; class Actinomycetes; order Actinomycetales; family Microbacteriaceae; genus Microbacterium; species Microbacterium oxydans_A. The sequence goes on along the minus strand of NZ_JYIW01000023.1, from coordinate 55,668 downwards.
ACGGTCGGTGCTGAACATTCCAGGGCGTTCCACGCCGCATCGGCGTTGCGGAAGGCTCGTCGATGACCGGTGGCATCCGGATCGCGGTGGCGATCCCCACCTACCGGCGGCCCGAACGTCTCAGCAGCCTCCTCGCCGTGCTCCCCGCGCGCTTCGCGGAACTCGATGAGCGCGACAGCGTCGACGTCTTCGTGATCGACAATGACCCGGACGGCAGCGCGCAGGATGCCGCGACGGCACCGTCGCCCGGCATCCGAGTGACCTATGCTCCGGAGCCGACACCGGGGATCGCGGCGGCCCGCCAGCACGCGCTCGATGTTGCAGTCGAGTACGACCTCCTCGCGTTCATCGATGACGACGAGGTCCCCCGCGCGAACTGGCTCCGAGCACTCGTCGACACCTGGCGTCGCACCGGCGCAGCCGCCGTGGCCGGGCACGTGCACACCGAGTTCCCCGCCGGCACCGATCCGTGGGTGCTCGCATCGGGGCTCTTCGCCCGTCCGCTCCGCCGCGATGGCGAGTCGCTTCCCGCCGCGGGCGCAGGCAACCTCCTGCTCGACCTGGAGCAGGTGCGCGCCGCAGGGATCTCCTTCGACACCTCGCTCGGTCTCTCCGGCGGCGAGGACACCCTGTTCACCCGTGCGATCGTCCGGGCAGGCGGGCGTGTCGTCGCCTGCCCCGCCTCCGTCGCCGAGGACGAGCTCGAGGTGGAGCGCGCGACTCGGCGCTTCGCCCTCGCGCGAGCGCGGCATCACGGGCAGACACAGTCGGTGATCGAGCTGCGCATGGCGCACGGTGCGGTGGGTCGAGCACGCTCGCGGGTGCGCAACCTGATCAAGGGCGTCGGCTGGTCCGCCCGCGGCACGGTACGACGGGTGGTCGGGATGCTTTCAGGCTCGCTCGAGCGCCGTGCCAGGGGTGCGCGTGACGTGCAGCGCGGCATCGGGCTCGTGCAGGGCGCGCTCGGCGCTGCCGCACCGGAATACGCGCGCGATGCCGTCCACGGTCGTGGCGCGCGTCGTGCTCGCGCCGCGCTGCGCCGCGTCGTGCGCGGCATCTCCCCGGTCTTCCGCTCCGTCGTCAGCGTCGGCACCACACACAGGGTCGTCGTCCTCACGCTCGACGACGGCCCCGACCCGGAGTGGACGCCCGGCATCCTCGACGAGCTCGCCAGGCGAGGAGCGACGGCGACGTTCTTCGTCCTCCTCACCCGCACCGGCACGCACGCCGACCTCCTCCGACGGATCGTCGCCGAGGGGCATGAGGTCGCGCTGCACGGGGCGGATCACCGGCGACTGACGTCGTACACCGGTGCCGATGCCCTGCGGATGCTCGAGAAGTCCCGCACAGAACTCGAGCAGCTGGCTGCGGCACCGGTCCGCTGGTACCGTCCCCCGTACGGTGCGCTGAACCCCTCGACCTGGCGCGCAGTCCGCCGCGCCGGCATGACCCCGGTGCTCTGGACGACCAGCGTGCTCGACGGGCGCGACGCCCCGCATACCGAGCGTCTCGCCAGGGCGACCTCTGGCATCGAAGCCGGAGCGATCGTGCTCGCCCACGACTCCCGCGCCGGGGCAGCCGACGGCGTCGACGACCCCGAGATCGCACGGTTCGACCGCGTGGCGCTGATCTCCGACGTCCTCGACGAGTACGAGCGACGCGGACTGCAGGCGGTCTCACTGGCGAACGCGTTGCGCTCGGGTCGGCTGCGCCGTCGGATGGTGCTCGTCGGCTGACGACGCCGCTCGGGCATCGTCAGCCGACGAGGTCAGCGGGCGGTCACGGGTGCGTGCGGCGCACCGACGGCGCGGGTCTGCAGGGACACGCCGAGCAGATCAGCGAGCTTCCCCGGCAGCGCCGATGCACCCACGCCGGGGATCGCCTTCGTGAGCTGCCACGTCGCGGCATCCACGATCGGTGCTCCCTCCGACAGCACCGACTTCGTGTCGTTGCCGGTCAGCGCCCGGAACTCCTCGATCGTGGTGATGCCACGGGTGCCGTTCGCTCCATCCGCCCAGCACGCGAAGTTCGCGGGCGACGATGCGGATGACCGGTGATACAGGTTCGCATCCTGCGTGATCCCGAACTGGCTGCCGGTCCACCTGTTGGTCAGGTCCTGCACGAGCATCGGGCACGCCTGGCCGCCGTACGAGAGGATGTTGTTCCGAACGACGACATCGCTGGTGATCCACGGGATCAGCGAGCTGATGCTCCGGACCTCCTGCCGGCGTTCGTCCTGCATGTAGGTGATCGTCCGTCCGTTGTCGACGATCGTGTTGTTCCAGATGTCGACGTCGCCCGAGTCGAAGACGAACACCCCGCTGTTGCCGTTGCCGATGATGTAGTTGCCTGCGACCGTCGCGGTCTGGCTGAGCTCGATCTCGAGCCCCTCACGACCGTTGCCCTCGAACACGTTGTTCGTGATGTTCAGCTTCGAGCTCGAGACGTCGAACCACAGACCGGTTGAACCCACGTTGTCGGAGATGATGCTGTCCGTGACGGTCACGTTCGACGCCCGCGACATCTTCACCCCGCCCGCGACCGGCGTGTAGTTGAACTTCGCGGCATTGTTATCCGTCACGAGCGAGCTCTCGAGCGTGAGGTTGTCGGAGTCGTTGACGGCGATGCCGAGCAGTCCGTTGCCGGTGACGGTGAGGTTGCGAAGCGTCTTGTCGTCGTTCCAGACGAAGAGTCCCACCGTCGCGTTGTCGCGGATCACCATGTTCTCGAGGGTGAGCCCGTCGACCTCGGCGCTCACAGCGCCCAGCATCGCCACGGTGGTGGCGTAGCGCTGCACGCCGATGCCACGGACGGTGGTCCCCTCGCCCTGGATCTTCAGGGCCTTGGCGAGTGCGCTCGCTTCGACCGTGTGACCAGCGGGGTCGTTGCCGACGATGATCTGCTTCGCGCCCTGATCGACGAAGAAGGTGCCGGCGGTGACGTCCGAACGGCTGCCGACCTGCGTCAGCGGCGCACCGTCGAACCAGACCTGATCCGGGTGACCGGCCAGCGGGTTCGAGCCGTTGACCCACCAGCTCGTCTCATCCTGACCGGCGCTGAACGACACACGACTGTCGAAGAAGGTGCCCCACGCCGCGGCCCAGGTATTGCCTGACTGCGACCAGCCGGTGACCGGCTTGGAACCGTCGAGCCACACCGCCTCGCCGGGTGCCGACTGGATCGTCAGCTTCTTGTGGAACGGCACCGAGACGCTCTCGCGGTACACACCTGCGCGCAGCACGATCGTCGAACCGCTGGGGGCCGCATCGATCGCTCGCTGCGCACCCGCCACCGGGTTCGCCTTGGTCCCGCTGCCCGAGCTGCGCGTGCCGTCCGGCACGACGTAGATCGCGTCGGCGGGCGCGGCGTACGACGTCTGACCGACCGGAATCGACCCGGCCGTGCCGCTGCCTGACGCCGGGGGCGTGACCGGCGGCGTCGTCGGCGGCGTGACCGGCGGCGTCGTCGGCGGCGTCGTCGGAGGAGTCACCGGCGGCATGACCGGGGGCGTCGTCGGTTCCGGCTCAGGGGTCGGGGTGGGAGTCGGGGTCGGCGTCGGGGTCGGCGTCGGCGTCGGCGTTGGCGTCGGGTTCGGCGTTGGCGTCGGGTTCGGCGTCGGAGTTGGCGTCGGAGTGACGGTCGGCTTCGGGGTCGGGGTGGGAGTCGCGGTCGGCGTGGGCTCCTGGGTCGGCACCGGCGTCGGCTCCGGGGCCGTGGTGGGCTCCGGCACGGGCGTCGGGACCGGCTCGGGGGCGGGCTGCAGGTCGTCGGAGCTCACGCTGAGCTCATCGACATTCACGGCGAGGGGCTGGTTGCCCGGCGACATGTACGTCTGGATACCGGGCGTCCCCGCGGTCCGCACCGCATCCGCAGATCCGTCCGTCACCGTCATCTGCCAGTCCGGGGTCTCCGTGCCGACGATCCAGGCACGCGCTCGCACGGTGACATCGTCGGTTCCGTCGGCCTCGATCTCCACCCGAACCGCGGCGCCCTCAGGCACCTCGCCGATCAGGAGGAGGTCCTGCCGGATCACGGTCTGGGTGTCGTTCGCGTCGTAGCGGCCGATCGAGAGCACGCCGCGCGACTGGGTGTCGAGCCGGAATCGGGCACCGTAGTAGCCGGAGTCGCTGTTGCGCGTGGTCACGATGGTCGTCGCGCCGTACCCGGAGGTCGGCACCGCGGAGTAACGGATCGTCGCACCGACGGTCGCGTCCGTCGCCGTCGCGGTCGTCGCGACGTGGATGCTCCGGTGTCCGCCGCTGGTGGCGATCACGCCGGCGTCGTCGCTCACGGAGGCGTCGGCCGCTGGTGAGGAGACGTAGCCGTCGCCCCACCCTCCGGTCGTCGAGCGGGTGAACGTGTCCGTCCAGGTCTCGGAGCCATCGGCATCCGTCGTGGTCTGCGCCGCCGCGGAAGCGAGTGCGCTGGCGGGTTCGGGGACCGATGCATCGACGGCAGCGGCTGCGGCCGACGGGACGGCGAGTGCGCCGGCCACGAGCGCGACGGTCATCGCGGTCCAGATCGATCGAGGGGTGTGCGGACGGTTCGACGATCGCTGGAGCGCGACCTTGTGGAACGAAGTCATGTGGGGGAGCCCGGGCCTTTTCGTGGGGGATCGTGCTTCTGACAGCGAGCTCGGGCGATCCGTCACCGTCGCGTCGGCGTCACCGATGCGACCGTGTTCTTGCGGGAACCACTCGAGTTCTGGTCCCTCCCCGCTGGGCACCATACCCCATGAAGCTGGAAACGCTCCAGATTCGTTACAGCTCGCCCGGCCGCATCGCCTCGGCGTCGATCGCCCGGATCACACGCAGCGTGGCCGTGTCGACGGGCGGCTCACCGGCAGGTCCTCGGCGCCGCTTGGGCGCGTAGACCACCAGCGAATGGAACAGGAATCGGGCGAAGAACGCCACGACCAGCGTGACGCCGGTGGCCAGCACGCTGGAGATGTGCCAGGTCTCGACCATGAGCGCCATCACGGGGATGCGCACAGCCGCCTCGACGTTGTTGAACGTGAACGAGGTCGCGAATCGGGCGCCGAGTCCGCGGGCATCGGTGCGCATGTCGGCGAACACGAATCGTTCCTGCAGCAGGAAGTTGCCGATGATGGTGACCTCGGCGCCGATGATCGCAGCCCAGACGTAGGGCACACCGACCAGGGTCAGCACCCACATGATGCCGAGGTTGGCCACGGCGCCGATCACGCCGATCATCGCGAAGAGCGACATCTTCCCGAACCGCAGCCGCGCCAGGTGGGCGATGAAGGTGCCGCCCTGCCGCAGGCTCGCCTTCGACGTGCCGTGGCGTCGCTCGCCGAACTCCATCGGGATCTCGGCGATGCGCAGATCGGTGCGGGCGAGGATCTCGAGCAGGATCTTGAACCCCTGCGGCTTGAGCGACTCGACGTCGAGTCGCGCGCTGTCCACCAGGAAGAAGCCGGTCATCGGGTCGGTGCTGTTCGCGAGCCGGATCGGGAACATGGCCCTGGTCAGCCAGGTCGCCGCACGGGAGACCCCGAAGCGCACTGCAGTGCCGAGCCCGCTCGTGTCCCCGCCGCCGACATACCGCGAGGCGGCGACGACATCGGCATCCCCCGCCTCGTAGCGTTCGAGGAGCGCGGGGAGCAGCTCCGGCGGATGCTGCAGATCGCCGTCCATCACGATGCAGACGTCGGATGCCGCGGCCCTCAGGCCGACCACGACCGCGCCGCCGAGTCCGCCGACGTTGTCGTCGCGATGGATCACGCGGACCGGCACCGCAGCGCCCACGGCGACGCGAGCCACCTCGCTCGCCGTATCGTCGGTGCTGTCGTCGACGAACAGGATCTCGGCATCACGGCCGTGCAGCGCGGCGGCTGTGCGCGCCACGAGCTCCGCGACGTTGTCGCGTTCGTTGAAGGTCGGCACGATGACCGTGACCGCTGTCCCCACGCGCCGCCCTCCCCTGTGCATCAGTCCGCGGCACCATCGTCGCACGGGATCCTGTGCCTGAGAAACCATCCGCCAGCGGCAGCGCCCGCCGAGGAAGGACTCGCGCAGGGCGTGCCGGATCCGCTAGGCTGGGCCGATGCGGCTGTGGGAGTCGCTGGGTGGATGGGGATCCGCCTTCTGGGGAAGTACTGATCTGGGGAGATCATGGCTACGCGTATCGGCTATGCCGCTGGGGCATTCGACCTGTTCCATGTGGGACACCTGAACCTGCTCCGTCATGCCAAGCAGCACTGCGACGTTCTGATCGCCGGTGTCGTGAGCGACGAGATGCTGCGTCAGGTGAAGGGCATCGAGCCCGTCATCCCGACGTCTGAGCGCGCGGAGATCGTGAGTCACATCTCCTTCGTCGATGACGTCTACGTGGAGACGAGTCCGTCGAAGATGGATGCCTGGGAAGACGTGCGTTTCACGCACTTCTTCAAGGGCGACGACTGGCGAGGCACCGACAAGGGCCTCCGCCTCGAGCGCGATTTCGCAGAGGTGGGCGTCGAGGTCGTGTACTTCCCGTACACCGCGCACACGTCGAGCTCGTCGTTGCGTCGCGCCCTCGATGCGATCACCGCTGCGGCGAACCCGCCGGCACTGGTCGCGAGCCGCTGAACGCGGGCGTCGCGATCACGTCGCGACGCCGAGCAGGCTTCGGGCCATACGCGCCACATGGGGCGGCGTGTGTGGCCCGAGCCAGACGGTCCAATGCGCCGGCGGCTCGGTGCAGGTCCATTCGACGCACCACGCGTGCACGGCGTTGGCCAGCCGCTCCCCCTTGGTGTGCGCGCGGATGCCGTCTCCGCGCACCAGCCACCGCACCTCGACGCCGTCCGGGACGTCGATGTGCCGGAACTGGATCCGCGCCGCAGCCTCGAAGACGATCGTCCCCTGCGCGTCCCACGGCAGTCGAGCAGCGATACCGGCGATCGCCGCAGCATCCGCCGCATCTCCTGCGATCAGGAACGGTCCTTCGATGCTGTCCCAGTCCGGGTCACTCAGATGCTCGCACGCGCTCATGGGACCAGTATAGGTAAGGCTACCCTTATCTTCAATCCTTGAATCCGTTCCACCACCCGGATGCTGCGCCGCCGTCACCTCGACGCCACTCCCGGTCAGCGGGCATACCCTTGATGCATGACCTCTCTCGACGCATCCACCATCACGATGTTCGGCGCCGACTGGTGCCGCGACTGCATCCGCACCAAGAAGCAGCTCGACGAACTCGGTGTCGAGTACACCTACGTCGACCTCGTGGCCGAGCCCGACGCCGCCGATGTCGCCAAGGACATCTCGGGCCGCACGAACATCCCCGTGGTCGTCTACCCCGATTCCTCGCACCACGTCGAGCCGTCCAACGCCGACGTCGAGTCGAAGCTGCGCGAACTCTCCCTCATCTGAGACGGCATCGCGTCGCTACACTGGCGCGATGAGCACCGAGGCTCGCCCCGAGCGGGCAGCAGTCCGCCTTCCTGCACGGACGATCGCGCTGTACGCGGTCGGTTCGGTCGGCACCGGCGGCTATGCGACCCTGCCCGGGCTGGTGCTGACGTACTTCCTCACCGACAACCTCGGTGTCGCGGCGCTCGCCGCCGGCCTGATCGTGACCGCGGCGAAGATCTGGGATGTCGTGATCGATCCCCTGATCGGTGCAGCCTCCGACCGGCAGCTCGCGCGCACCGCCTCCCGCCGTGGCTTCATGGTCACCGGCGCGTTCGCCCTGCCGGTGTTCTTCGCTCTGACGTTCGCCGTCCCCCCGACCTGGGGGCCGGTCGCCGGGGCGGCCTGCGTCCTGCTGGCGTTCCTCGGCACGGCGACCGCGTTCAGCCTGTTCCAGGTGCCGTATGTGGCGCTGCCCGCCGAACTGACCGCCAGCTACGACCAGCGCACCAGGCTGCTCGGCTGGCGAGTGGTCGTGCTCACGGCTGCGATCCTGCTGTTCGGAGCCGGCGGACCGGCGCTCCGCGAGGCCGGATCCGATCAGGTGACCGGGTATCTGCTGATGGGCGTGCTCGCCGGAGTCGCGATCGGGATCGGCATGCTGATCTCCGCCAGGACAGCGGATGCCGCAGCCACCGCGCCATCGATGTCGGCGGCGGCACCGGTCGGCATCCGTGAGCAGTACCTCTCCGGATTCCGCGCGCTGCGCCGCAGTCAGCCGTTCCGGGCGCTGCTGGGCACCTTCCTGCTGCAGGCACTCGCGACGGGCACCATGCTCGCCGGTGCGCAGTACGTCGCGACCTGGGTGCTGCGCTCTGAGGATGCGGTGACGCTCGTGTTCGTAGCGCTGGTCGGTCCCGCGCTGCTCGCCACGCCGGGCTGGACCCTCATCGCCCGACGCCTGGGCAAGGAACGGGCGTTCACGATCGCGAGCATCATCTTCGCGGTCGCCGCGGCGTCGCTCACGCTCGCCGTCTGGCAGCCCGGCGCCTGGATGTACGCCTCGATCGCGGTCGCCGGCATCGCCTACGCCGGCCTCCAGTCACTGCCGATGGCGATGCTGCCCGATGTCATCTCGCACGATGAGCGGACGAGCAGCCGAGGACAGGCCGGCACCTTCACCGGCGTCTGGACGGCCGGCGAGACCGTGGGGTTCGCGCTCGGTGCCACAGCGGTGTCGCTCATGCTCGCGGCGACGGGGTACATCTCCACGGTCGCAGGCACGACGGTCACGCAGCCAGGCACCGCGGTCACCGGGATCGTGCTCAGCTTCAGCATCCTTCCTGCCCTGCTGATGCTCGCGAGCCTGCTTCCGCTGCACCACTACCGGCTCCGACGCTCCGACTTCCCGTGACCCCCTCGCCCCCCTCGCCGAGCGGCCCCTTTTTGCGCGAGCCACCCCCTTGAGTGCCGTCGAAAGAGGGGTGGTTCGCACACAAGGGGGCCGCTCGGCAGGGGTGCAGGTGGCGCGTGGAGAGGGGCGGCATAAGCTGGGGCCCCGCCCGAAGGAGAGCAGATGACTTCCGTGACCACGCCGGCCGCATCCACGGAACTCGAGGATGCCGAAACCGGCCGCCTCGACGCCGCGATCGCCGACCTGCACGTCGGCGCCCGCACCTGGGCGGCGCTCACGCTCGCGCAGCGGGTCACCCTGCTTCGTGCCGTGCGCACGAGTGTCGCAGCGGCCGCAGAGGACTGGGCGAACACCGCCGCCGCATCGAAGGGGCTCGATGCGCGGCATCCGCTCCGGGGTGAGGAGTGGCTCAGCGGCCCATACAGCGTGCTCGGCGCGCTCGACGCATCCATCGAGACGCTGGCGCGTCTGGCCCGCGGCGCCAACCCGCTCGACGGGATCACGGTCGAGCGCGGCCAGGGCGGCCGCACCCGCGTGCACGCATTCCCGCTGACGGGCATCGACAGCTTCCTGCTCTCCGGATACACCGGCGAGGTCTGGCTCCGACCCGGCGTCACCCCGAACCAGGCGCGAGCCAAGGCGGGCCTCGCCCAGCGCACTCCGACCGAGTCCGGCGGCGTCGGCCTCGTGCTCGGTGCCGGCAACATCACCTCGATCCCGGTGCTCGACGTGCTCTACGAGCTGCTCGCGCACAACCGCACTGCGCTGCTCAAGGTCAATCCGACGCAGGACTCGCTCGTGCCCATCTACAAGCGTGCGTTCGCACCACTGATCGAGCCCGGCTTCGTGCGCATCGTGCGCGGCGGACCGGCCGTCGGCAGCTACCTCACAGGGCATCCGGACATCGCCCACGTGCACATCACCGGCTCAGCGGCGACCTTCGACACGATCGTCTGGGGCGCTTCGACAAGCTCAGCGACCCAGGGGGCGGACTCAGCGACCCAGGGGGCGGGCTCAGCGACCCAGGGGGCAGGCTCAGCGACCCAGGGGGCGGACTCAGCGACCAAGGAGGGAGCAGATGGGCGTCGGCCGCTGCTGCAGAAGCCGATCACGGCGGAGCTGGGTGGCGTCTCGCCGATCATCGTGGTGCCCGGCGAGTGGTCGGCCGCCGACCTCACGTACCACGCGGAGCACATCGCCACGATGCGGCTGCAGAACAGCGGGCACAACTGCATCGCGGGGCAGGTCGTGATCCTGTCCTCCGACTGGGCGCAGGCCGATGCCTTCCGGGCGGAGCTCCGTCGCGCCTACGCCAACGCCCCGGAACGGCCGACCTGGTACCCGGGGGCCCCGGCGCGCGTGCACGGCGCCACCGACGACTACCCCGATGCCCTCGTGCTCGGTGACCGCGTGCTGGTCGAGCTCGACAGCGACGACGACGCCACCGCGCTGCAGAACACCGAGTACTTCGCGCCGGTGCTCGGCGTGGTCACGGTCGCGGGCACCGGACAGGTGTTCCTCGATGCCGCCGTCGCGTACGCCAACGACCGGCTGCAGGGAACGCTCGGCGCGAACCTGCTGATCCACCCGGCCACGGAGCGCTCCCTCGGCGCCGGCTTCGACCGTGCGATCGCCGCGCTCCGGTACGGCTCGATCGCGATCAACGGCTGGACCGCGTTCGGGTTCATCACCCCGACCCTCACCTGGGGCGCGTTCCCCGGCAGCACGATCGAGGATGTCGGCAGCGGGATCGGCGTGGTGCACAACGCGCTCCTGCTCGACGACGTCGAGCGCTCGGTGATCCGCGGACCGTTCCGCCCGCTCCCCCGCTCGCTGCCGATCCTGAACGGCGGTGGCCGATTCACGATCCTGCCGAAGCCGCCGTGGTTCGTCTCAGCACGCACCGGCGCGGTCGTGAGCGAGGGGCTGACGCGGTTCCGTGCGACCGGCGGAGTGCTCGGGCTCATCCGCACGCTGACCAGGGCGCTGCGCGCCTGAGCCCTGCGCGCAGCCCGGCAGTGCTCAGCCCAGCTGGTCCTCGCTGAGCGTGAACGCCTGCGCGCACACGTCGAGACCGTTCTGGAACCCGTTCGCGAACCAGTACTGACGCTGGTCGCTGGAGCCGTGCGTCCAGCTCTCCGGGTTCACCATGCCGGACTGCGCCTGGATGTGGTCGTCGCCGACCGCGGCAGCCGCGTTCAGCGCATCCCGGAGTTCGGCCTCGGTCGGCTTCACCAGGTACGGGTCGCCGTCGGCATCCGTCTGTTCCGAGATCCGCCCGATCCATGCACCCGCGTAGCAGTCGGCCTGCAGCTCCATCCGCACGCCGTTGCTGCCGGGGCCGGTGCCGTTGTTCGGGTAGTCCGCCATGGTGCCGGTGATGTTCTGGATGTGGTGGCCCCACTCATGCCCGACGATGTAGAGCTGGGCGAGGTTGCCGGCGGATGCTCCGAACTGCTGCTGCATGAGGGAGAAGAACGTGGGATCGACGTACACGCCCTCGTCGGGCGGGCAGTAGAACGGACCCACCGCATTCGACGCCGTGCCGCACTGGGTCGAAGTCGCCTGGTCGACGACGACCATCTGCGGCTTGCGGTAGCCCTCGACGTTGTCGGCCCAGAAGGCGTCGAGCGCGACCTGCGCGCCCGCCATGCGGCAGTCGACGTCTTCATTCGCGTCCTGACCGGTCGCGCATCCCTCGATCACCGAGCCGCCGTTCGATCCCGCGTCGCCCGGCTGCGTGCCGCCGCCGAGCAGGGGCGTCAGGTCGATGCCGAGCAGCGGTCCTGCGATCAGTGCGATGATGCCGAGCACGCCGACGGCGCCGCCGCCGGCGATCGCGGCGGTGCGTCCGCGACGACGCGTCGTGTTGCCTGAGAGGTCGGCGTCGGGATTGAAGGTCATGAGACAGAGAGTACTCCGGACCAGGACCCCCGATCGGTCGTAGGCTCGGGGCATGACGACCACGATCACCCTCACCGGTGCCGGCGGACAGATCGGCTACGCCCTGCTCTTCCGGATCGCGGCAGGAGACATGCTCGGCCCAGACGAGAAGGTGCGGCTGCGGCTGCTGGAGATCCCGCAGGGACTCGGCGCCGCGGAGGGTGCGGCCCTCGAGCTGCAGGACGGCGCCTTCGATCTGCTGGAGCACGTGGAGGTGACGGACGACCCGGCGGTGGGCTTCGACGGCACGGACCTCGCCCTCCTCGTCGGCGCGCGGCCCCGCGGCCCCGGCATGGAGCGCGGCGACCTGCTCGCAGCCAACGCGGGGATCTTCGGACCGCAGGGCGCCGCGATCGCGGCGAACGCCGCACCCGGCGTGCGGGTCACCGTGGTCGGCAACCCGGCGAACACGAACGCGCTGATCGCGGCGGCATCCGCTGACGGCGTCCCCGCCGAGCGCTTCAGCGCGCTCACGCGGCTCGACGAGAACCGGGCTCGGGCGCAGCTCGCGCAGATCCTCGGTGCGCCCGTGTCCACGATCAGCCGGGTGCCGATCTGGGGCAATCACTCCGCGACGCAGTTCCCCGACGTCTCGCACGCGACCGTCGGCGGGGCGCCGGTCATGGAGGCACTGCGCGCGTTCGTCGACGACGTGCCGGACTGGCTCGACAGCATCTTCATCCCGCGGGTCGCCAAACGCGGCGCCGAGATCATCCAGGTCCGAGGGTCGTCGTCCGTGGCATCGGCCGCGAACGCGACGATCGAGCACGTGCGCGACTGGGTGCGCGGCACCGACGACTGGACCTCTGCAGCCGTCGCCTCCCATGGCGAGTACGGCGTGCCTGAGGGCCTGATCTCCTCATTCCCGGTGACCTCGGTCGACGGCGAGTGGCGCATCGTCGAAGGCCTCGAGGTCAGTGACTGGGCGCGTCAGCGCATCGATGCCTCGGTGGCGGAGCTGCTCGAGGAGCGCGACACCGTGCGGGGGCTCGGCCTGCTGTGAGATCGCTCGCAGCACGGCTCCGCACAGGGCACAATGGAGACGGAGGTGCGCGATGAGCGAGACGATCGATCCGATGAAGGCGACGGCATCCGTCGATGATGCCCTGACGAGCCCGTTGCACCTGCCGCACGCGGCGGCCGAGTGCCCGAAGTGCTTCACCGAGCTGCAGCAGAATCGCGACTGGTGGCTCGCCCGCCCTGACGGGTCACGGCTGGTCGGTCTCGTGGTCTCCCGCGAGGGCATGCCGTCCGTGGTCGAGCAGCGCGACGACCTGACCCGCTTCGGCGTGCCGATCGCGGGGTTCCGTCACCCGGCACCCGACATCCTCGAGTCCTGGAGCGACCGACTCACGCGCCTCATCTCGACGCTCGGTCGAGGCGACGTGCTCGTCGTCGCGAACATCAACGCGCTGGGTCGGGATGCCGAAGAAGGCGCCCGCACGGTCTCCGACCTCCGCCGCCAGGGCGTGATGGTGAAGGTGCTGAATCACAACGCGCGGCACCTCGCCGACGCGATCCGCTGACCTCGGGTCAGGGCGTCGACTCCCCGTACGGCGCCACGGGGTACTCGGTCGTCGTCGGCTGCGGCTCGATCGGCGTGCCGTCTGCGTTGAAGTACACCGGGCTCCCCTCCTTCGGGAAGTAGAACCGCGGCTGCCACCCCGGTCCCTCGAACGCGGGAAAACGGAGCGACGCCCCCTCGTAGGCGAGCTCGCCGAAGACCATGTCGGAGAGATCGGCCGCGTCACCGGGCATGCACCCAGGGGTCGCCGATGCCGAGATCTGGTTGCGACCAGGACGGATCGTCACGACACCCCGACCGACGTCTCCGCCGGTGCCGATGACATTCACCTCCTGCCGTTCGCCCTCTCCGAACCGGGCCGTCTCGGTCTCCACACCCGCGTCCTCGAAGGCTGACGTCGCGGCAGCGACGACCGCGTCGACGTCGATCTCCTCAGCGGGCTCGAGCACGCGTACCCAGGAGAACGTGTACCCCGAGACCTCGCCTCCGATGCGGCAGGGAATCGGTGTCGCCCCGAACGCTCCCTGATCCACGACCCAGTCACCCTCGTGGATCGCCATGATCACGGAGTGCATGACCGTGGCATAGGCGACGTAGTTCTTCTCCCCGTCGCGATACAGCTCGTCGCCCTCGGGGGCTGTCGCAGAACCGCAGCTCGTCATCGTCATCACCAATCCGACGGCAGCTGCCGCCATCAGTCCGCGCTTCCACTCACCGCGCATCCGTCACCATCCGCTCAGAAGTCGATGAGCGCGTACTCATCACTGATCCACCAGTTGTTCTCGTCCCAGAATCCCTGCGTGCTGCCTTCGCCACCGCGCTCGGTGCCCGGCTGACCGGTCTGGATGATCTCCGACACGTTGTAGAACGACTCGGACCCCGGCTCCAGGTAGGCGCCGGGTCCCAGCGCGTCATGTCCGGTCGCCGAAGGGAGGGTTCCCCCGGAGGCATCCACACCACCATCGCTGTCGAACACGGTCGTCCCGGGCAGGCGCTCCGGGCTGACCGGATGCCCGGGAGCCGTGGCCCTGCCCACCCGCGCGACGGCATCGTCTTCCGAGATCGTGGCGTAGATCTGCGGCGGGCTGCCGTTGGTCAGGTTCTCGACCACGGTGGGATCGTTCGGGAAGCCAGCGGAACCGACGGCGATGAACGAGGTGACGCCGAGCCCGTCGGGCTGCGAGCCGATCGCGAGCGCCGCGGTGGTGGAACCGTACGAATGGGCGATCACGTTGACGTCGGCATCAGGTGACAGCGCTCGAAGCGCGAGCAGGTACGAACGCAATGCCGCTGCGCCGTCTTCCGCACGGTCCATCGACGGCTCCTCGAGGAGCTCCGGCGTGTCGTAGCCGAACCAGACGACCGTCGCGGACCCCTCGCCCACCGAGAGGTTCAACGCCTTCGCGGACTCGCCCCAGGAGAGGAGGTCCTCGACGTTGCCCTTCATCCCCGGGATGAGGGTGTTGATCTCGGAAGCCGTCGACAGATCGCCGTAGGCGAGCGCTGCGGTCACCTGCTCCGAGCCATCCGGATCGAAGCTGATCAGGTTGGGCGCAGGCACCCCACCCGCGTTCAGGGCTCGGACGATCGCTTCGAGCTCGTCGCGGTGCGGCCCCTCCGGCTCGGTTTCGAGGAGCTCGTTCAGTCGCGCGGCGTTGACGGTCGCCCGCACGTCCCAGGGGATGCCGTCGAGGTTGCCGATGATGTCCGGATGGGAATCGATGATCTCCTGCTGCAGCTCAGGGTTCTCCAACCACAGGCGCAGGACGTCCTCCGGGCTGGAGGCAGCGAGGAGTTCGTCGAGCAGGTCGCGCGCTGCAGTGGTCAGCACCGTCCCGCCCCCGCCGGCGAGCTCGGCCAACGCTGCGCCGTATGCGGCATCCCAGTCGCCGTAGTACTTCTCGTACTGGGTCCAGAGCTCGTCGAGTGCGTCCTTCGCGGCGTCGCGGTCGCCGATCGCGTCTGTGACCGCGTCGTTCGTGTCGTCGATCTCGGACTGATCGTCGCCGGACGCCGCCGCCATGGCTGCACGACCGGCGTGATCGGCTGCGAGATTCAGTCGCGACCACTCCGCGTGCGCCGTCTCGATGTCGTCGATGAGGTCGTTCGCCGGTTTCGCGTTGGCGTCGAACGCGTCGGCGTAGCGCTGCATGACGCCGGCGAGCAGCTCGGCCTCGGCGATGTCTGCCGGCAGCAGCGCGGAGAGGTCACTCGCCTCGACCCGCACCGCGGTCACCGCACGACCGAGGCCTGGCAGGTCGTTCGCCGACTGCACCGCGGTCCGCAGATCGCCGAGACGGTCGCCCACCCTGGTGAACAGACTGCTCCAGAACGACATCGATCCGCTGTTGCCCTCGAGACGTTCGAGCGGATAGCCCCGGTTCGGGGAGGTGAGCGCCATCAGCGATCGCCTCCGCTGAGCTCGGCATCGAGCCCGGTGTACTCGCTCGCGATGTCGGAGATCGAGGATGCCAGCGCATCACCGGCCTCGATGCGGTCGTAGGCTGCGTCGTGCAGAGCGGTCAACCGGCGGTGCAGCTCGAGCCGCAGACCGCTGCGCTGCGCAGGATTCTCGACGCCGGTGTCTTCGCCGACGAGGCTCGCGGCCTCCATCAGCACCTCGTACGTCGCCGACGTGAGCGCGCTCGATGCGTCGTTCAACTCGGCGTAGAAGATCTCGACGTCGCTCATCGTTCGCCCCCCCGACGAATGCTGGAACTGTGAAGATGAACGGGGCCGGCGGTCATCCGCCGGCCCCGTTCGAAGCAGTGCTCGGTGTCAGCTGCCGGCGAGCTGCTGGTCGAGGTCCTGGATCGCACGCATCATGCCGAGCAGCGACTCGGACATGTCATTGATGCCATCCACCGCGGTCTTCAGACCCGTGGTCAGCTCCGTGTACCCCTCACCGAACTTGCCGGACGCATGCTGCGTCTTGAAGTCATCGCCGAGCAACGTATCGACCTGACCCTTCAGCGTGTCCAGCTGCCCCTGAATGTCATCACGAGCCTGCGACAGCGACGACGCCACCTGCTCCATCTCTGCATAAGACGCACCGAAATCGGCCATCGTCAACACCTCCGGAAATCAATTGAACCGAACCGCTCCGGCCCGATGACACAACACTACGGAACCCGCGACGACCCTGTCGATGGGCACAACTCCCCATCGATCATCGGCCGCTACCCCTCGGTGACGGCAGCCTGATCCGCGGCCGCGGGAACAGCGGGCTCCTCGGCGAGCTGCTCCCAGGCGAAGGTCGAGATCATGGCGTCGCTGAGCAGCTCGATGCCGTCGAGCACGTCGCCAGGGATGACATCGCCGTCAGGGATCACGATGGTCGACGTGAAGACCAGCGCCTTGCGACGAAGGGTGCCGGGCACCGGGATGATGTAGGTGAGCGTGCGGCCGCCGACACCGTCGATCGCCCTCGCGCCGTCAGGGCGCTTGCTCTCGGCGGACCAGCGCACGATGTGCTTCAGGTTCTCGTCGAGGAAGATCGCGCCCCTGACCCGGAAAGCCTCGGTCACCCAGGCGTCGAGATTCTCGCCGTCGGGGGCATCGAGCGCCGATGCCGTGATCGACAGCGGCAGCAGCTCCTCCATCGGCACGTCTTCCTGCCGGTAGATCGCGAACACCTTGGTGCGGCGCATCCCCTGGTTGGCCTGCGCCATCATGCTGCGGAACTCCGCATCGAGGTCAGGGCGACCGGCCTGCATGAAGATCGCGCTCGCCTTGCGCACGTCCTCCTGCTGACCGGCGTTCGTGGGCAGGTGCGTCTTCCAGCCGGGAGGGAGCACCAGGCGGAACGGGGGGATGCCGAAGCGCAGCTCCACGCCGAGATCGTTCATCTCACTCATCAGGCAGCACTCCTCATGTCGATCGTGCGGTCCCCGATCACGCAGGCACACCGCTCGGCAGGGTGATGCCGGCGATGATCTTGGGGATCTGCTCTTCCATCAGGGCGAAGGGCTCGAGGGTCGAACCCATCGCCTCGATCATGATCGCCCATTCTCCCGTGCGGAGCATCACCGTCCAATTCGCGATCGGTCGAGCCTCGTCGTCGACCTGCACGGCAGAGGTGCGGCGCAGGAGGAAGCCGTTGCCGTGCGTGTCGGTCTCGAAGGCCGCCAGCTCGGATGCGGTCGAGTCGGGGAGCGTGGCGATCTCGCGGAGGATGGCGTCGACGTCGAGATCGTCGACGGACGAGACCGTCACCTCGATCAGCACGTCGCTGTACACGCCCCGCGGCACGAACCACAGCTGCACCGCGGCGTTGCCGACGAGGCCGAGCAGTCCATCTGCCGTGAAGGCGAGCGCTTCGCGGTCACCGTCGGTGATGGCGGATCGCTGGGCGTAGTGGTCGACGGCGGCGGTGACCCATCGGTCTCGGGCGAGTGGTTCCCGCTCGAGCAGCGCCGGCGAGGGGAGCGGGATGTACCACTCCGAGTCGTAGGCGAAGTCCCAGCGGGCGGTCCCCCCGGAGATCGGCAGCGACGTCATCGGAACAGGCCGTTGACGAGGCCCGCCGGCGACAGCCCGCCGGACGGACTGCCGTTGGTGAGTGCCACGCCCTTGTCGGCCCACTTGTAGACGTTGTACGCCTGCTCGAAGAGATCGGGCCCCTTGCCGGTGGCCAGGCTCGCGAGGGCGTCCGGCATCTGGTTGACGAGACGGTTGCCGTATCCGGTGCCCGCCGCGACCGCGTCCTGGAAGGCGACCGTGAACGACCGGTTGGAGCCGCCGAGGAAGCGCTGGCCGAGTCCGGCGAGCGTGAACGGCCCGGTCATGCGCGTCCTGGAGGCGTTCTGCACGAAGCTCGCGAAGTTCGCCTTGCTCATCACGCCCCAACCGCTCTTCGGCGCGGCCGAGATGTTGCGGAGGTTGCGGATCTGGCCGAGCGGGCCGGTGAGCTGCTTCGGGATGGCCTTGAAGAACTTGCCGAATCCCTGGCCGAGTTTGCCGATCGGGAGGATGCCGATGATCGACATCGCGAGATCGCCCCAGCCCTTCCGGCCGTCGAACATCAGCGCCACGGTCAGCGCGAGCGCGATCACGCCGACCACCAGCGCGGCGATCGCGAAGAACGGTCCGCCGATGATGAGTCCGAGCACGGCGATCGCGAGACCGATCCAGCTCACCCACTCCGCGATCACGGCGAGGACGCCGGCGATGTTCTCCCAGGTCGAGTCCTCACCGATCTCGTTGGCGTCGCTCAGCCCCGACACCGCGGTCTCGTAGGCGGTGTGCCAGGTGTCGTACTCGCCGTCGAACGCGTCGAGGTTCTCGGAGTGCGTGGTCTCTGCGGTCGACAGCGTGGATGCGGCGCCGGAGGCCGCATTGGCGAGGTTCGTCCCTGCCGCCGTGTTCGCCGAGGCGGCGTCGGGCTCCGGCGGGTTCAACCGCGTCGACGTGTTGTGCGCCTGCAGCGCCTCGGCAGCATCCGCAGCGTCCGACTGGGCCGCCTGCAGCTCCGTGAGGCTCGCCTGGCAGTCGGCGACGATGGTGCGCATCCGGCTCTGCGCGGTCTCGAGCGCTGTGGCGTAGTTGCTCAGCGTCGTGCCGGCAGGCTTGTACCGGCGACCGGCCTCGTCGAGATCCTTGTGGACATCGCCGACGACGTCCTTGATCTTGTCCATCGCGTAGCCTTCGCCGTCGATGGACCCATCCTTGATGTCCTTCAAGGTCGCGGCGGCACTGACCATGCTGTCGCCGAGCTCCTTGATCTTCGCTCCGCGGTCGGCGATCGCTGCGGCATCACCGGCGACGACCTCGACATCGCGTCCCTTGTCGGTCTGCATGTGCTTCTCCCCCTAGACCGCGGCCGGCTGATTGCCGGCCGCCGGTGCGGACCCTGAACCGGACTGCTCCATCGACGACGCGATCTCGTTGTCCAAGCTGGTGACCTCGTCGACCGTGCCCTTGACACGGTCAGCCACCTCTTTGAGCTTGGTCAGCAGCTTGTCGCGACTGTCGTTCCAGCTGCCCTCGAAGTCGTGGCAGCGGTCCTTCAGCCGACCGTCGCCGTACGGACGACCCACGGCTTCCTCGACGTCGTCCTGCCGCGCACCCGCAGCCTCCAGCTCAGCAACGATCGCCGTGAGCTTCTCGCTGGTGACGCTCAGATCACTGATCGGCACGAGCATTCGATCGCCTGCCATGGCCCCCTCCTTCGTTCCCGGATGCTTCGACGTTACCGGCACGAGCCGAATTCCGGGATGGGGACTACTCCCCATCCCGGCGCGGTGGTCACACCCTCCAGCCGCTGCTCTTGCGCTGCTCGGAATCCTTCACGAACGCCTTCACGCTCTCGGCGTCGCCGCGAACCCCGAGCTCCGTGAGGGCTGCGGCGCCGAGCCCCCGCGAGTGCACCTTCTGCACCGTGGAACGCACGCTCGTGGTCGAGGCACGCGACAGCGGCTCGACGAAGCTGCGCCAACGGCCGAGATCGACCTGCGCGAGCTCGGCGCGGTGGGCACGTGTCAGCCGGCCGAGGCGACGACCGCCCGCCTTGCGCTTGCCGAACGCCTCGGAGCGGAGGTACTCGCCGCGGGACTGGAAGACCTTGGTCTGCTGCTGGGCGACCTCGTCGATCACGTGGGCGACCTCTTCGGCATATGCCGGCATCCCTCGCAGCAGTCGCCGCTCCTCGGCGACCCAGCGCCGCAGCAGCAGCTCCTCGCACTCGTCGCACAAGACCTTCGGCAGCTCCCCGGTGCGGGCGAACCCGCAGTCGCAGACGACCCCTCGCCGAGCAGCGCCGCGGTGCGGACGTCCGCCGAGCTTCTCCCGCAGCAGCGAAGCGCCGACGACACTGCGCCCGAGCTCGTCAGCGAGCAGGCCTTCGCCGCTCCTGCGCTGCATCTCCGCCACGAGCGCCGACCAGCGCTCCTGGTCGGCCGGCCGAATCAGGGCGCGTGCCTCCGCCGCGTACTCGTCGAGCACAGCGGTGATCTCGGCCTCCTGCGCCGCGCTCTTCAGCGCCGACGCCGAGGTGGCGCTCGGCCAGGAAGGGAAGGCGATCCGCGCACTCAACTCCCGCATGCGCGCATCACCCGCCGACACCCAGGTCTCGTGCACGGCCGCCAGCGCGGCGTCCGCGTCGAGAACACCGCGTTCGAACTCGTCGACAGCATCAGACGCACTCATGCTCCCAGCGTAGACGCCGGGACACGGCCGACACACGACGAAGAGGGCCGACCATCATGGTCGACCCTCTTCGTCTGCGACGCCGTGTCAGCTGCCGGCGAGCTGCTGGTCGAGGTCCTGGATCGCACGCATCATGCCGAGCAGCGACTCGGACATGTCGTTGATGCCATCCACCGCGGTCTTCAGACCCGTGGTCAGCTCCGTGTACCCCTCACCGAACTTGCCGGACGCATGCTGCGTCTTGAAGTCATCGCCGAGCAACGTGTCGACCTGACCCTTCAGCGTGTCCAGCTGCCCCTGAATGTCATCACGAGCCTGCGACAGCGACGACGCCACCTGCTCCATCTCTGCATAAGACGCACCGAAATCGGCCATCGTCAACACCTCCGGAAATCAATTGAACCGGACCCCTCCGGCCCGATGACACAACACTACGGAACCTGCGACGACCCTGTCGATGGGGACAACTCCCCACCCCACGACCGCTGTCGTCATGGACGAGGCAGCACGCCCGCAACATCGATCTCGCCGTCATAGGCGAGCCAGGTCAACCACGCCGCCGGTGACAGCGTGCGAGCCTGGGCGATGCTGGATGCGTCGACACCGCCCTCGAGCGCATCGAGTCGCCGCAGCCACTCGGCCGTGCCTGCGGCATCCCGCGTGCCGGATGCCGCAGCCCACTCCGCCTCGCGGCGCATCTCGCGCGCCCCGTCAGTCCGCGACGAGGACGCGCGCGATGACGCAGGACCGACTGCGGCACGGCGTACCAGATCGGTGCGGATCGCCACGCCCACGAGAAGCAGCAGACTGACGGCGGTCATCGGAATCCAGATCGCGAGCCCCTGCGACTCGAAGCCGCGGTCGTCGTCGGTGCCGACCACGAGGCGGTACACGAACATGCCGACGCAGATCAGCCCGACCAGCACGGTCAAGGTCTCTCCGGTGCGCGCACTCTTCGCGTCCGGTACGCGCAGCAGGAGCACGACCAGCACTGCGGGGATCGCGACCAGGCCGGCGACGAACGCCACCGAGAGGGCGAGGCCGGGCTCGGTGAACGCGTTCCTGCGGTCGGCCGGTCCGAGCATCACAGCAGACGTCAGCGCAGCGGCGAGCCCGAGACCGAGCAGAGTCCCCCACACCGCTCGATATGCCGTGCCTGCCTGTGGCCGCTGTGCTCCGCTCACGGGCACCGACGACCTCGGCACACCGGCCTCCGCCACGAATCGCCGCCGGCGGAGGTGCAGATCCCAGAGCCTGCTGAACAACGCGGAGGCTGCCTGCGGATCGGCGGCCCGGACAGCCGCGGCAGCCTCGACACCGACAGCGCGAACGGCGGCATCGTCTCCGGAGAGACGGATCACCGGCTTCACGCGACAGCACCCGCATCGTCGGCGACCCAGGTCACGGTGGATGCCATGGCATCGAAGATCATCTGCACGGCGACAGCGTAGTCGTCATCGTCACGACTGTCCGCACCGACGATGGTGCTGCCCGTCAGCATGAGCACCTTGCGACGTCGCGTTCCTGGAACGGCGATGACGTAGATGCTCTGCGAACGATGGGTCTCCTCGTCGAGGCCTTCCCTCCGGTCGCGCCAGTACACGATGCGCCCCTCTGGGTCGAGCATCTCGGCACCATCGCGGATGCGGGACGTGATCCACGCGTCGAGCGGACCCTCCGGCGAATCGATGTAGGTCGCGATCATCGACAGCGCGAGCGGGTCCTTGCCCGGAGTCCGCTCGGACGGCAGGAACACGTACTTCGCGCCCCCTTCGGAGAGCCCTCGCATCGCGCTCGCGAGCTGCGCGCTGAAGACGCCGTCGAGGTCTGGCCTGCCGGCCCGCGCGAACACCTCTCGTGTCCGTTGCTCGAGCTGTCCGCCCAATTCCGCGGTCACCGCGAAGCTCGCCCACTCCGAGGGCAACAGGATCCTGAATCGTGGGATCTCCGTCGACAGACCCAGCAGCTCTTCACGCAGTGACATGCTCTCCCGTTTCCGCCGACACGACGACGATCCGCTCGATCAGCTCTTCGAACAGCGGCATCCCCAGGCCGAGGTGCGGCAGGCTCGGACTCGTCGCGACCACCTCGAGCAGCGCACCGTCGCGCAGCAGCTCGTACTGGAGCGTGCCGAGCACACCGGCGTCCGGCATCTGCGTGACCGTGGAGATCACCCGACCCGTCGTCAGCGGGTGCTCACCCAGAGGCAGCACCTGTCGCGGCAGCGCCGCCGGTGCGAGTTCGGCGAGATCATCGAGGGTCGCCAGGTCGGTCTCGGCGGCATAGACCGCGACGAGCGCACGCCCCGGCAGACCTTCGGGACAGAACAGCAGGGTGGCGAACGCCGTGGGGTCGGCGCTCGCAGCGACCGACACGAGGGACTCGATCGTCTCCTCGACCTCGCGATCCGGCTCGGACTGCAGGGTGGCGACCTGTTCGCGTGCCCACGCGTGCAGGTCGACATCGGTCGGCACCGGGAGCAGCCAGCGATCGTCGAGATCGACCTCGATACGCCGCATCACGACCATCCGCTCTGTGACCGGTCGTATGCGAAGCCGGTGCCGGCCTTGCCCAGGTTGTCGAGGAAGTCGAGCGCCGCGCTGCTGCCGCCTGACAGCATGTTGCTCATGACCGAGCCGTTCGGCGTGTTCGCGAGGAACGAGTTGAGGTTGCTGGTCGCACGGTTCGACAGCGCGCCGGCAGCATCACCGATCGAGGCCGACCATGCACCGTCGCCACCGCGCAGCAGGCGGCTGAGCATCGACGGAGACTCGAGTCCGTTGAAGAAGTTGCGCATGACCGCCGTGCCGTGACGGTTGACCGCGCCTGCGGCGTGGAAGACCTGCCCCGTGGTGCCGTCGGCGAGCACACCCGTGAGACGGGATCCGCTGCGCCATCCAGCACCGACCACATCGCCGCCCATGCCGAGCAGACCCCGGCCGAGCGTCGAGAGCGTCGGTGCCGCCCTGAGCCCTTTCGCCAGCGCGAAGGCCTTCCCGAAGGGGAAGACACCCACCGCGGCCATCGCGATGTCCCAGCCGTTGCCTCGACCGCAGCTGACCTTCCACACCGTGACAGCGAGCGCGGCAAGGCCGACGATCGCAGCGATCAGGATGAACGGCCCGCCGAGGATGCAGGCCGCGACCGCCAGAACGATTCCGGCGTACGAGAGGATCGTGCCGAGTGTCTCCAACCAGGGCAGCTGGTCGTCCCACCAGGAGTCGTGCACACCGTCGTCGTTCGCGGCCTGGATTCCGGTGCGTGCGCGCTCGTAGGCTTCCCACCACGAGTCATACGTGGTCTCGTACTCGATGGCACGTGCCTTCCACGCGTCGAGGTCTCCTTCGACGTCTGCTGCAGAGGTGCGATCGTCGGCCGACTCGCCCGCTTCGGGTTCGGGCAGCTGCGAGTCGTCCTCGAACTGGCCGGCCGTCGTCTGGTACGCATTCCAGAGGTCTTCGAGGTCGGGGATCAATGTCGACAGCGTCGTCTGCACGTCGTCGAGTGAGCGGGCGTACTCGACGATGTGGGTGCCGCTCGGCTGGTACCGCTCTCCCGCCTTCCGGAGATCGTCCTTGACGTCGGTGACATCGCCCTGCAGGGCGTCCAGGCTCTTGCCTCGGCACTCCGCTCCGAGGTCGATCGTGTCGAGAAGGTCGGCGGCGCCGAGCATCTGGTCGCCGAGGCTCTCGATCTCGATGCCGCGGCGCTCGATCGCAGCGGCATCACCGGTGATCGCGATGATCTCGTAGCCCTTGCCTGCGGTGGGTGTGCGATCCATGTCAGCGTGCCTCCGGCTGTTGCCCGACCTGCGGCGGATTCTCGGTCGTGTCGAGGTTGTTCGCGGCCTCGAGGTCGAAGTCCGTCCACGCCGTGACGAAATCGACGACGCGTTCCTTCGCGCTCTCGAGCTTCGACTTCAAGGTGTCGCGCTTGTCGTTCCAGTCGCTCTCGAACCGTCCGACCTCGCTGCGCAGCGCCGTCTCGCCGTGCGGCGTGCCGATGTCGGACTCCAGCGCATCGCTTCGCGAGGAAGCGTTCTCGAACTCCGCGACGATGTTCCCCAACGACGTGTTCAGCCGTTCCAGCTGCGACATGGGGATGTTGATGTCAGTACCCATGACGTGACCTCCTCGATTTCGAGCGATCCGCTCGGACCTCGTCCAACCCTAGAGAGAAGTGCCCCGGTGTTTCCATGGGCACAACTCCCCATCCCATCGACTACCCCTCGACGAGCGGCAGCTGCACCGTGACCTGGCGCCCGGCCTGCACGAAGATACCCCGACCCTCGGGGAAGTCGGTGCGCTTGACCTTCGGGAACGGCACCTTGAACACCGCATCGCCGTCGAAGGCATCCGGCTTGAGGATTATGCCCTTGCGACCGGCCTTGAAGTCTCCGATGAAGCCGAATCCGCTGGTCACCTGGGTCACATCGGCATCGCCGATCAGCAGGTGGTCGCTGCGGTTGACGGCCTGGAACAGTGCCTTCATCTCGCGCTCAGCAGGGCTGTCGGCGAACTGAGGCACGTCTTCGACCACGATCAGCAATCGGATGCCCATCGTCTCGTCACCCGCGATCTCGGTGATCTCCTTCGCGAGCTCCTTGGCATCCTCCGGGGTCACTGCGCTGCGTGTCCACTCGACGTAGTCCTTGAGCTGTGCACGCCGACCGCCGAAGTGGAAGAGCTTGATCTGCGGGTCGAGACGTCGCATCGAGGTGATGAGAGCCTTGAGCGCGTTGGTCTTGCCCGATGCGGGCGGACCGGCCACGACGAACGTCCCGACGGGGTCGAAGTCGCGAGCGGCGAGCGTGTCCTCTGCGACGCCGAGCACCGGGAACTCGCCGATCCGGTCTGGCAGCTCCCGCAGCGACAGCCGCGTGGGGAGTGCGCCGATCTCCGGCACCTCCCGCGCACCGGCAGCGCGAAGGCTCTCGGCGAGCTGTTCGAGCAGCTTCGTCTGTTCCGCGACGTTCGGCGTACCGCCGAGCGTCGCGATCTGCGTCTCCCGACCGTCGACGATCGCTCGACCAGGAGCGGAACGCTCGTCGAGCACATCCTTCGGCGCGTTCAGCATCGCGTACCCTGACTCGTCGGAGAGCCGGAGCACGACGCGGCGCGACACGTTCGCGCTGACTGCGGTGGGGACGGAGCCCGACCGGTCGGCGCTCGCGATCACGTGCACGCCGAGCGGACGACCCTCGCCGAGGATGCGCATGAAGGTCTGGTAGAACGGCATGCGCGCGGTCGTCGACTCCCACTCGGCGCGGAACTGCGGGAAGCCGTCGATGAGGAAGAGGATGCGTGCCTCGTCCTTGCCGGTGATCTCACGGTACTCGGTGAGGCTCGACGCGTTGGCGGCGCTGAAGCGCTTGCCCCGGTCGTCGAGCACCTTCGCGAGCGAGCGCAGCACCCGCTGCACGCGCTCGGAATCGTCGCCGGAGATGACGGAACCCACATGCGGCAGCACCTCGAGGCTCTTCAGCGACCCCGAACCGAAGTCGAGACCGTACACCTCGACGTTCGAATGGGCGGGGTCGAATCCGGCGGCGATCGCGATGGTCCGCAGCACGGTCGACTTGCCCGAACCGCTCGTGCCGTAGACGAGCAGCGAGCCGTCCTTGTCGGGGTGGAAGTACGCCGGCTCCTGCAGCTGTCGCTCGGGCACATCCATCTTGCCGAGCAGTACCTGACCGTCGCCGAGGACTGGAAGGTCACGGATGTCGACCGCACCCTCGAGATCATCGAGCCACGGCCGACGCGGCGCGGGGATGCGGGCCTGGCGTGCAGCCGTCACGAGCGTCGCGACGATGCGCTTCTGGTCGTTGGGTCCGAGGTCCTCGTCGTGCGAATCGGACTCCGGCGCCTGCTCGGCCTCCCACGTCTGGATCGAACCGAAGCGGAGCTCGGCGACCTTGACCTCGGCGACCTGCTCCTCGTCGTTCGTCCATCCGCCGGCGTACGCCGACTGGAACGGCACGAGTCGTCCCGGTCCGGTCTTCGCGATGCCGCGACCGGGCAGCGACGGCGAGAAGGTGGCGGCCACCGGATCGTCGACGACGTCCTTCGAATCGGACTCGTCCGCCATGCGCAGCGCGACGCGGAGGTTCGTGTTCGCACGCAGGTTGTCCTTGATCACACCGGCAGGACGCTGCGTCGCCATGATCAGGTGGATGCCGAGCGAGCGGCCGCGCTGGGCGATGTCGACGACGCCGTCGACGAACTCAGGGACCTCGCCGGCGAGCGCGGCGAACTCGTCGATCACGAGCACGAGCGCCGGCGGCGTCTCCGGGTCGCGCCGCTTCTCGAGCTCGAGCAGGTCCTTCGCCTTCTTGCGATTGAAGAGATGCTCGCGATGATGCAGCTCTGCGCGCAGGCTCGTGAGCGCGCGTCTGACCAGGTGCGGGCTGAGGTCGGTGACGAGTCCGACCGTGTGCGGCAGATCGACGCAGTCGGCGAACGCGGAACCGCCCTTGTAGTCGACGAACAGGAACGTCACGCGGTCGGGGCTGTGGGCCGCAGCCATGCCGAGCACCCACGCCTGCAGGAACTCGCTCTTGCCGGCTCCGGTGGTACCGCCGACGAGGGCATGCGGGCCCTGCAGGCGCAGATCGAGGGTCATCGCATCCGTCTGCGACTGCCCGATGATCGCGCGCAGGTTGCCGGCCTTCTTGAGCCGTGACTGCGGTGCGCCCGAACGGTCGATGATCGTGTTGTTCTGACGCCACCGGTCGATGACGGCGTTCGCGTCCTCCGCGATCTCGGTGCCGACGAGCGAGAGGAAGCTGACGGAGTTCGGGATGTCGGAGGAGTCCTCGATCACGGTGCTGGAGTCGACGACAGGCGCGAGGCGCTTGGCGAACATCATCATGTACGCGTGCGAGACGCCCTCGACGCGCACGCCGCGGTAGTCGACGCCGCTGCGGACGGTGCCGACGACCGCGTCGTCGAGTCCGGCACCGACGTCGACGAAGGTGCGACAGGCCGCCGGCAGCGCCTCGACCACCGGCGCGACGAAGAGCGCGTACACGCCGACATCGGCGCCGCGCTCGAGGATCTGCGTCAACCTTGCGCGGTCGACCGGTGCATCGTTGGTCACGATCACCACGACGGCGGTCTGACCGGGGAACGTGGCGTCCTCGGCCGCGCGCTTCACGTCGGTGCCGTAGCGCATCGGGTCCCAGTCGGCGCCGTACGGCGGCCGAGCCGACTTCGATTCGCGCGAGCGCCGGAGCACGATCTCCTCGAGACCGCTGAGCAGCGCGTTGCCGGTGGAGGCGGAGTCGGCCAGCGGCATGTCCTTGAACGGGTTGCGCTCGCTCGACGTGTGCGGCAGCCACTTGAGCCAGTCGAGCTCGTTCGCCCAACCGGGCTCGGTGAGCGCCACCGTGACGAGTTCGTTCGGGGAGTGCGTGCCGAACAGCTGCACGGCGATCCCGCGGAGGGCGTCGCTCGCGAGCGAGGTCGGACCGGCGACGCCGATCGACCCGACGCTCTGCAGCGACTCGAGGATCGGGACGTCGGTGATCATCCGATACCGCTCCTCGAGGCGGTCGACGCGCTCGACGTACTCGACCAGCGCCTCCGGGGTCTCCGTGCGCTTGATGTGCGTCCTGGCGACGTCATCGCACACGCCGAGCCGCACGGACAGGAAGTTCCAGTGCTCAGGGCGGCGCGTCCACAGGAGCGGACCGAGGCGCATGGCCTCGTCGAACACGACGGCGACCGCCGGCACCTCGTTCTGCCGCACCTCCCGCTCCTTCGGGTGCGAGTGGTACAGCTTCTCCTCGAGGCGCTCGAACTGCTCCTCGAACGACTCGACCTCCTTGCGGCGGCGCTGCCCGATGTTCGTCTTCTGCGAGATGAAGTTTCCGAACATCATCATGGGCGAGGCCGCGGCCATGAGCAGCGACGCCGGTCGGCCGGTCAGGCTGAACATGGTCATCGCGAGCAGGATGGGCGCCACCAGCATCGGCCAGGGGAACAGCCGAGATGCCTGATCACGCGGATACCGCGGCTCATCGAGCTCCTGGCCGCTGAACCGCTCCTCGACCCTGGGGCTGCGGTTGAACATGAGGGCGCCGCCGCGCTCGAGCACCGGGTCGCCGTCGGCCGAGCCGTCGAAGTCGCTGACCAGGTGCATCACGAACTCGCAGTCGCCGAGCATGAACCGCTGGCCGGGGATGACCCTGAGACGCTGCACGAGACCGCCGTCGACGAGGATGCCGTTGGCGGAGTTCAGGTCGACGAGTTCGACGAAGGTGGGCGCGACCTCGATCCTGGCGTGCCGCTTCGACACGAGGGGATCGTGGACGGTCACGTCGTTCGCGGCATCCCGTCCGATCAGGAAATGCCCGATCGGCAGCGGGAACTCCTGGCCGGCGGCAGGACCGGACACGACGCTCAGGACGGCGGCCGGGCGCGCGCCGAGTGTGCCGACGGACGCACGGTTCGGGCCGACGTTGATCACCTCGGCGAGGAACCCGGATCCGATGGGGGCATCGCCGACGAGCAGGTCGGGGTTGAGCATGGTGGTCTGGTCGCTCGTCGGGGGCGCCACCGACAGCGTGAGCACATCAGCGGGCGCCGCCGCGATGCTGCGCAGCGGATCGGTCGACGCGATCTGGCGTGCGACATCGGCGATCGTGGCCGTCGAATCGGCCATCACCACCACATCGGTCAACGGAGCCGCGGGGCGACGCAGGGTCAGCTTGACTCTCATCGTGCATCCTCACCGCGCCGGAGGCGCGTGTCTTCGTGTGCCTTCATACCCATTCCACCGACAGCGTCCGGTCGCCGAAGCGCACGGTATCGCCGACCTGCAGCTCGACCGGATGCCCGGCCGCGAGCGCCGTCTCCGAGCCGTCGCGGATGATCGCGCTGCCGTTCGTCGATGCGCGGTCGACGGCGAACACGCCGCGTCGCGCCGGCATCACGGCGAGGTGCGTCTTGGAGACCGAGCGGGTGTCGTCGGCGACGCGCACCAGCTGTGCTTCGCCCTCGCCGGCGGCAGCGCCTGGCGCGCGTCCGAACAGGGTCGTGCCGCGCACCTCGATGCGTTCGCCCGTGTCGAGGATCAGCACGGCACGGGGGCCGGACGGCGCCGGCGATGCCGGCGGGGTCGCGGCAGGCGGGGTCGCGGCAGGCGGGGTCGCGGCAGGGCGCAGTACCGCCGCCGGCTGGGCCTGCGGAGCCGACGCCGACGGCGGGGCGAAGGCCTCGACCGGCGCGGGAGCAGGTGCGGGAGCAGGCGCAGGCGCAGGCGCGGCGAATGCCGGCTGCGGCGCTGCTCCTGTCGCGAGCGACGGCGGCACCGACGAGACCATCGACCCGCCGGCGTCTTCAGCCTGCACGGCAGGGGGCGTGGCCGCGCTGCCACGATGCGCGCCGATCACACCTCCGGAGAAGCGCGCGCTCGGCACGTACTCGGCGCGCGCATCTCGATCGACGGGTGTCGCGAGCGACGGCAGCGGTGCCCGCTCCTCGTGCTCCGGCGTCTTCACGCGCTTGCGTGCGATGCGCATCCGCTTCTGGTCGTACGGGTTGAGTCCGCGCCGTGTGTCGATGAACCAGGTCGCCGCCACGAGGTCGAGCCAGCCGCGCCCACGTCGCTCGATGTCGAACAGCGGCGAGAGCGCGATGACGAGCACCGGACCGATCACGGGAATCAGGAACGAAGCGCCGGCGACGAGATACCGCACCACCGCACCGCGCCAGAACCCTGGACGCTCGAGGGTGCGCACGTTGATCGAGCGGATGCCGAACATGGCCTTGCCGAGCGTGATGCCCTTGCGTCCGTGCAGCACCAGCTGCACCACGACGTACGCGATTATCAGGCCCTGCGACACCGCTGCTGCGACGATGAGCCACACCAGATCGGGGCGTCCGAAGAACGCGTCAGCGTCGAAGCCTTCGGCCACGATCTGCATCAGCACCGGGGTCAATGCGATGACCGCAGGCAGCGTGATCAGCACGGCGACGAGCCACTCCACCAGCGCGGCGCCCACGCGAGCACCACGCCGTGCGGGCAGCAGCCCGAGCGATTCGGCGTACGCCGGATCCGGTCGTCCGTGCTCGTCGAGTCCCTCGATCTCAGGAGCGTGATCGTCGATCTCCCAGATCACTCCTGCTCTCCCTCTGCGTCTTCATCATGGGCGGCATCCAGCAGCGGCAGATCCGCTCTCGAGACGAGCCGCGAAGCGATCACGTGCTCGACGAGACGCGCCCGACGGTTCGTGGCGAAGCTGCGCTGCCCGCCGCGCATGCCCGGCACGCCGATGCGGTCGAACTTGTCGCAGACGTTGTCGAGCTTGCGGTTGAAGCGGGTGACGGTCCATCCCAGCCGCTCGGCTGCCTTCGCCGAGGTCGGGATCGAGCTCATCCCGGTGCCGTCGCGGCGGAGCTGCGGTTCGGCAAGGGCGAGGATCAGCAGCTTCTGACTGAGCGTCAACGGCATGTCGCCGATCGTCGACGCACCGCCGTCGTCGTGCTCGCGCTTGGTCGAGCTGAACGTCGGCTCCGCGGCGTGCACGGTCAGCTCGTACGTCGTCGGCCCTGCGCTGAAGACCACGGTGGTCTTCTCGAACACGAGCGGCAGACGCGCACCCGGCGCGAGCCAGGCCTGCACCCCTCCTGCGGAGTCGGTGACCGTCGCCGTCAGGCGGCTGCCGACGTTCGACAGCCACCAGAGCCCGTCGGCATCCGTGATCTCGAGGAAGTGCCGGTGCAGGAACAGGTTGTCGTCGAGTTCGAGGTCTCCCTCGCGCCCCACGATGAACCGCCCACCGGCGTTCACCGGGAAGTACTCCCCGGCGAACTCGACCGTCACGCCGGCCGCGGCGCTCATCCGCAGGTCCTGACCGTGTCGGAGGCGCGCCCGTCATTCCGACGCAGCATCACCTCGATGCACACCTGACCTGCTGCCGTGACGGTGGCCGTCGGCTGTTCCGCCTTGTTCACCGCGCCGTCGCTCGACGGGTCGAGATCGGTCCAGAGATAGGTGTCTCCTTCGAGCGGGTCCGGATTCGTCCAGGTGAAGGTCACCTGATCGCCCGCGCGGGCGGCCTGGAGGTCGGTCACCTTCGGCACGGCTTCGGAGATCGGGTTCTGCGGGTCGACCGTCTCTTCCGATGCTTGCGGATTCGGTTCGGGTTCGAGCCCTGCGACGAGCGCGTTCAGGCCGATGATGCCGCCGACGACGAGCACCACAGCGGCGGCGATCAGCCCGATCCAGAGCCCTCGCCGGCTGCGCGGCGCCGACGGCGCGGCAGGCTGCGCGGCAGGCGGCGGAACCTGCACCGGCGTCATGGTCGATGTCGGGGTCGCCGGTGCGGCATCGGGAGAGAGCACCATCGGCGCTCGCAGGATGGTGCGCTCATCGACATCGCGTGCCGCGGGGATCACCTGCGGCGGACGGATCAGGGTCGCCTCGACCTCCGGCGCCGCTGCGGTCGAGGCGGCAGGCGCGTCGAACCGTGGCACCTCGGGAGCCCATTCCTGACCACGAGGCTGCGTCGTCGCCGACGGACGCGTGAACGACGCGGCATCCGGATCGATGCTGACGATCTCGCGGACCCTGGTCAGACCGTCTCCGTCGTCGTCGAGCTCCTCCGGCGAAGGGTGCTCATCGACGATGTCGATCGGCGTCACGGAGTGGGACAGCTCGATCTGCACCTTCTGCAGCGCTCGGGCGAATGCGACGGCGCTCGGGAAACGATCGTCGGCGTTCTTCGCCATCGCGCGGTTCAGCACCCGCTGCAGGCTGTCGGGCGAATCGGGGCGGTTCAGCGGCTGCAGCGCAGCGCGCTCGATCCGCTCGATCAGGTCGGCGCTCGAGTTGCGCTCCCCAGGACGCTCGAAGGGCGAGCGACCGGCGAGCAGCGTGTACAGCGTGGCGCCGAGCGCCCAGACATCGGTGCGGGGACCGCTGCGAGGAGGCTCGGCGAAGGACTCCGGGGGCGACCACGGGATCGACATGCCGGATGCCTCGCCCGTCGCGCCCGTCGTCGACGCGATGCCGAAGTCGGTGAGCGCCGGCCGGTTGTACTCCGTGACGAGGATGTTCGCCGGCTTGATGTCGCGGTGCAGCACGCCGGCCCGATGCGCGGTCTCGACGGCACCGGCGACCTGCACGCCGACTCTGAGCGCCTCGGCGACCGAGAACGGCTCCTTGCGCGCGCGCAACTGCAGATTCGGCCGCGGGCAGTACTCCATCACGAGATACGGGCGACCGTCTCCGGCGACCCCCGCCTGGTAGATCGTGACGATCGCGGGATGCGTCGACAGCATCGCCATGACGTTCGCCTCATCGGTGAACTCCTGCGCTGCGCCGCTCGAGATGCGATCGGCGAGCAGCACCTTCACCGCGACGCGGCGTCTCGGCAGCTCCTGCTCGTAGAGGAAGACATCGGCGAACCCGCCGGTCCCCAACGGCTCCACATACGTGAAGCCGGGCAGATCGGGTGGCGGGGACGGCCGACGACTCACGGCAGATCCTCGAAGGCGACCGTCACGCCGTCGCCGAGGTCGACCACGTCGCCGGACAGCACCAGCGTCTGCTCGCCGGGGTGCAGCCGCATGGGGTCGGCACCGGGGCGCAGCAGCGTCGAGCCGTTCGTCGTGTGCAGATCGATCACGACGACCGTGTCGCCTTCGGGGCGCACCTCCAGGTGGCTGCGGGAGATGTCCTGCTGCGGGCTCTCGACTGCGACCAGGTGCGGCAGGTTCGCGCCGCTCGCGCGGGTCGAACGTGGCCGACGCCCGATGATCACCGTGCGGTCGAGCGCGACGACCTGGCCCGTCGAGACGCGGATGCGGCCGGCGCTCGCGGCATCCGACACCGGGAGCACCGCAGTCGGCGCGTCGTCGCCGGCCGGCGGCTGCTGGCGGAGCGCACGCAGCTCGGCCGCCGAGATCGTGGCGCCGTCGTGGTCGCCGGAGAGCGCCGCAGGGGCGACCACCGGCGCCGGCGGGGCGGGCGGGGCCGGCGGGCCAGGGACAGAATGCACGGTGGCACCCCACAGCTGGTCGAAGTCGTCGTCCTCCGACACGAGCGTCTCGCCGTTCGCGCCGAGGGTCGCCTCAGGCGCGAGGGCAGGCTCGTCATCCGAGGCGTCCGGCACGTCGATGGCCTCGGTGGCGGCGTCTGGGGCCGGCACCGGCGCAGCATCCGGCTCGGGCTGCTCGATATCCGTCGCGTCCTGGTCTGCGATCTCGTCAGGCTGCTCCGGCACGTCGGGCTCGACACCGCTCATGACCTCGGCCGCGAGCACCGATTCGATCTGCGACTCGAGTTCGCGCTGCGAGGCATCGACCGGCACCGGCACGGCTGCGATCGCCTCCGGGAGGCTCTCATCGGCTGCCGTCGCCGCCGCGACCACCGGGGTCGGCCCCAGCGCACCGCCGAGCGGGTCGGCATCGCCGGACTCCAGCTCTGCACTCGCGCCGGCGCTGCGCACGACGCCGCTCTGCACCGGCAGCGCGGCGTCGGAGTCTGCAGGCTCGACGGTCAGTTCGATCCTCGACGCCCCACTGATGAAGCGCTCGCTCCACGTGGTGACGTCGACTCCGGTGAGGTCGTGCGTGTCACCTGCTGCGTCGAGCACCTGCGCGCTCACATCGCCCCGCAGCGCGAGACGCACATCGGAACCCTCCGCCACGGCCGCCGCGAACGATGGCAGCGCTGCGAACGACCCGCCGGCGTGCGTGGTCAGCACGTCGACCACCGTCGCGAGCGTCTTCTGCCCCGGCAGCCGCTCCCAGAGGCCGGCGACGACATCACCGGGAACGTCGGGCGGCAGCGCCACGAGGGCGCCGGGGATGACGATCAGGTACCACTGCCCCGGTCGGTAGGTCGTCTGCATCAGCGAACCCCTCCTGCTGCTTCACGCGGACGCGTGTCCATATCGATGTCTGAATCGGTCTCGAGCAGCGTGCCGGGTCGGGAGGCGACCAGCACGGCATCCACGATCACCACGGTGATGTTGTCCCTGCCACCGGCGGCGACGGCCTCGTCGACGAGCACGTCGGCGGCGCGCTGCGGGTCGGGCGTGCTGCCGAGCACCTCGCTGATGCGCGCGTCGGGCACTTCCGAGGTCAGGCCGTCGGAGCACACCATGATGCGGTCGCCGAGCTCGGCGGGGAACAGCCAGTAGTCGGCGTCTCCGGTGCTGCTGGCCCCGATCGCGCGCGTGATGATGTTGCGCCGCCGATCGGTCGCCGCATCCTCGACCGAGAGCTCGCCGGATTCGATCAGCTCCTGCACGACCGAGTGGTCGACGCTGATCTGTTCGAGCTCGCCGTCGGCGAACCGGTACGTGCGGGAGTCGCCGATGTTGACCGCCAGCCAGTACCCCATGCCGTCGACCTGGGCGATGACCACACCGCTCAGCGTCGTTCCGGCCCGGCCGTTGCCGCTGGTGGAGAGCTCCTCGACGTTGGTCCTGGCACGGGCGAGGGCGAGGCGCACATCGTCGAGCTCGAGCGAGGCCCGACCGACCGAGCTCGAGAACTCGGCGATCACCGCTGCGCTCGCGAGCTCGCCGCCCTCGTGTCCGCCCATGCCGTCGGCGACCACGAACACCGGGGCGCTCGCGAGATGGGCGTCCTCGTTCAGTGCACGACGAAGCCCAGGATGCGTCGCCGATCCGGTCGAGACGACCAGCGCCGGCTTCACGCGTAGCCGCCGATCGTGACGATGCGATCGCCGATCTCGAGCGCGTCGCCGAGGCGCACCGGCACGCGCTGACCGGCGGGGCATGCGATGCGCTGGCCGTCGCGGACGAGGGTCATGCCGTTCGTGGAGTGACGGTCGAGCACCCATCCGCCCGAGGTCTCGGCTGCCGCTTCGAAGTGGGTCTTCGAGAGCGACAGCGTCTCGTCGCGCACCG
Source organism: Microbacterium oxydans (assembly GCF_000956525.1). Classification (GTDB taxonomy): domain Bacteria; phylum Actinomycetota; class Actinomycetes; order Actinomycetales; family Microbacteriaceae; genus Microbacterium; species Microbacterium oxydans_A. The sequence goes on along the minus strand of NZ_JYIW01000023.1, from coordinate 20,398 downwards.
GCACGATCACTGCGCCGTCTTCCGGTGCCGGGTTGCGGCCGAAGATCGTGCGACGCGAGACCGAGATGCGGGTGCCGTCGTCCCAGGTGAAGACGAGGCGGTGACCGGGGATGCTGATGCGCGTGTGCTCGATGTCGTCCGACGAGTCGTCGTCGAAGGGAGCGGCCGGTGCCGGCGCGGCTGCCGGGGGCTCCGGGGCCGGCGCAGGTGCAGGCGCCGGGGGCACGGGCTGCGGGCGGACCGTCTCATCGATCGTCGGCTCCGGGGCCGGGGTGGTCCGCGGCGGCGGAGCATCCTGCGTGATGCCTGGCACGAAGGCGATCAGCGAATCCGCATCCGCCGCGGGCGCAGCGGGCTGGGCATGGACGACCGGCGCGGAAGGAGCCGCAGGCTGCGCCGGCGCCGATCCGAACGCCGGAGCCGCCGGGTAGCCCTGGGGCGCTGCTGCCGGTGCCGGTGCTGGTGCGGCAGGAGCCGGCGCGGCGGGCCAGGCCGGCTGGCCCTGCGGCACCGCGGGCGCACCTGGGTGCGGGATACCTGGAATGCCCGGCGCCGCGTACTGCTCTGGCTGACGAGCAGGCGCGGACGGATACCCCGGTGTGACCGCGGCCTGACCTCCGGCCGAGTGCTGTGCTGGCGGAGCATCCGTCGAAGCCATCCGCGCATCCAGCATCAGGGAGCCGGCGACCTTGTCATGCCAGCCCTGGAACCGGCCGGAGCCGTCGAACAGCGGGGTGAAGTAGCCGACCACGATCGATCCGGCCAAGCCGAAGATGATGTTGCGCAGCAGCGTCTTGCCGAAACCGAGCGGACCCTCGCCCTGCGCTGCGACCAGACGGAGCCCCTGCGCCCGCATGCCGATCGATCCGGCACCGGACTGCATGACCGTGTAGACGACGAACCAGCCCAGCAGGAGCAGCCCGACGATCGGTCCCCCGATCGCGAGCGTGGTGAGCGAGCGCTCCACCCCTCCGGACATCGCCGCGGCGACGAGGAGTCCGCCGCCGAGCACGATCCCGAGTCCGGAAGCGATGAGCGCATCGATGAGGTAGCCGATCGCGCGGCGGGAGATCGGCGCGATGTGTGCGAACGCTGGCTGCGTCATTGGGTCTCGCTCTCGGACGGGGCGGGTGTACTCGTGCTGCTCTTGTCGATCGTGCCAGGTTCACGCCGAACGCGCGCGGTCGCGGCGTCGCGCAGCCCCTGCAGCCCGTTCGAGATGGCGGAACCGCTCATGAGCGAACGCAGGCTCAGTCGCGCCTTCGTGCGCTTCCAGAAGCCGGCATCCTTGCCGAGGCCGCCGACGATCGCGTCGACCTCGCTCCAGAACGCATCGACCTGCTCAGGCGTCGGGTCGCTGGGACCGAACACCTCTGCATCCGCGCGATCGGCCAGGGCGACCACCTGCGGCACCGGCAGCGTCTCGATCACGACCGCGGCGTCTTCGGAGCGGGTGCCACCGGCCGGCACTCTCGCGCCGTAGTCGACCGCGCGGTCGGTGAGCTCGTCCCAGCCGCCGCTGATGCGGTCGGCGGTGCGCGCTGCGGCGCGACGGGCCCGACGCTTCGAGGCCTTCCAGGCGCCGATCACGATGAACGGCGAAGCGAGCAGCGCGATCACGGCGAGCGAGATGCCGCCGATCACCAGGATCGCTCCGATGATGCCGGCGATGTTGAGGGTCTCGTCCTCCGACTTGCGGTCGTCGGGCAGCGTCGGTGGCAGATCCACCGGCTCCTGCGGCGGGGGCGGCGGCTGCAGCACCTGCGGCTTCGGGTCGACGCGCGGCTTCGTGTTCTGGTCGTTCGGCACCTGATCCTCAGGCGGGGTCGGGTTGAACGGCAGCCAACCGATGCCTTCGAAGTTGACCTCGACCCAGGCGTGCACATCGTCGCCGGTCGCCGTGAACGTGGCTTCCTTCGCGTTCTCGGCATCCGGGTAGTAGCCCATGACGACACGCGCCGGGATGCCGACCTCACGGGCCAGCAGCGCCATGGCGACGGCGTACTGCTCATCGTCGCCGATCATCTGATCGCCGCCGATCAGGGTCGAGATGCGCTCGGAGGTGTGGCCTGCTCGTGAGAGCACCTCGCCCTCGAGCCCGTGACTGAAGAAGCCGCCGTCGGCGAGCATGGTCTCGAGTGCTCGCACCTGCTCGATCGGCGACTCGGCATCCGACACCGTCTCGGCCGCCAGCGAGGTGAGCTCCTCCGGCACGTTGCTCTGCTTGGGCAGCGAGACCTTGCCGAAGCCGACATCGGCGAGTCGATCGTCGTCGATCTCACCGGGGATCACGGTGTCGACCGTGTACGTGTCACCGGCCGTCAGCTTCGACGTCACCACCGCGGTGCCGGTCTCGGTGTTGTAGAAGGTGCCGCGACGGAGTTCCTCCGCCCGGTCGCCGGTGTACGAGATCTCGGTCACCGACCCGGCATCCGGCACCCAGACGCCGCGGTAGTCGCCGACTTCGACCTGCAGCGTCACCGGGATGCCCTCGGCATCCGGCGACATGTTCGACCGGATCGGGGTGAACGCGCTCGACGACTCCGGTCCACCATCGGTGACGTTGTAGACCATGCCGTCGAACTGGTCCATCACGGCGATGCGGATGCGTGCGTTCTCGGGCAGACCGCGCACCGTGAACAGCGTCTTCTCCTTCTCGTCGCGCACGTTCTTGCGGAACGCCTGCAGCGGGCTCGGATAGTCGCGGATGTCGAACGGGGGGATGATGACGTCACGGAAGACGTGCCTGGTCTCGGTCGGGGCAGCGATCGCGGAGGACGCGATACCGGCGCCACCGGCGATCGCGAGCACCGCCGCGCCGGCGATGAGACGGCGCATGCGCATGCTCGAGGCGCGGGAGGGATCGACGTCACCGACCGAGATCGCAGAGTTCTGCGGTGCCCAGAGCTGACGGAGCGCGAGCCACGCGATCGCGCCGACGGCGAACAGCAGCCCCTGCACGAGCGGGAACGCCGGCTCGGGGGTACCGAGCGCGATCACCGCCATCAGCAGCACGCCGGCTGGGATGAGCGCCCATGCCGCGTTCGACAGCCGGAGCGCGAGCGACGCGGTGGTCGCACTCGCCACCAGGGCCAGCAGGAACGGCACCAGTGCATGCCCGTCGGATGCCGCGACCGGGGCGACCGTCGTGAGCATCTGCTTCCACGAGGTGACGGTGCCGACGGCGAGCTTCTCGAGGGTCTCGAGGGTGGGGATCACGCCGGCGATGGCGGTCTGCGGCAGCGCGAGGGCACCGCCGAAGACGAAGTACGCCACCACGGTGAACCCGGCGATGATGAGGATGCCCCAACGACGCCATGCGCAGACCGCGGCGACGGCCAGCCCGAGCAGCATGCCGCCGATCGCGCCGGGCAGGAACGACGGCCCGGCGAAGGTCGGCCAGAAGCCGATGAGCGCGACGCCGATGAGGAGGGCGGTCGCGACGAGGTCGAGGACCCACCGGCGCAGCGGCAGCGCCGTCGGCGTGGGAGCGAGAGCGGTCATGCCAGCACCTTCTGCAGCGCGAGGGGAACGTGTTCGAGTGTGCCGACGGTCAGCACGTCGGCCTCGCCGATGCGGCGCAGCGCCGGGGCGTCGATGCTGGTGTCGGTCACGACCGCCAGCACGCGCGCGCCGAACGGCAGCCGCGCGCAGGCGAGCCGCAGCTCGTCGGCGCTCACTCTCGACCCGCACACGAGCACGACCACACTGGCCAGCGGCATCGTCGCCGCCAGCACACCGGCGAGTTCTGCGATGCCGCCGTCGCGCGGCTTGCTGTTCTCCACGGCCGACAACGAGTCGAGCAGCTGCTTCCCGGTGCCGGAGGGGAGTTCCCTGCCCTGCACGCGCATGTCGACGCGCTGGGAGTCGCGCAGTGCGCGCAGCCCGATCGATCCTGCAGCCGACACGGCGAGCTCGAAGTCGTCGGCGAGCGCATAGTCGCCGCTCGAACGCGAGAGGCCGATCACGAAGTGCGAGCGCCGGGTCTCCTCGTACTGGCGCACCATCATGGTGCCGGTGCGCGCGGTCGACTTCCAGTGCACATGACGCAGATCATCGCCGGGCTGATACTCCAGCAGCGCATGGAACGACACGTCGTCGCGAGACAGGTCTGCTGCAGGCATGCCCTCGAGGTCCCGCAGGAAGCCGAGCGACTGGCCGTCGAAGAGGATGGTGCGCGGATGCACGAAGAGGTCGACCGGATCGTCGCGCCGGTGTGCTCGTTCGAAGAGCCCGAGCGGGTCGCCTCGCACCACGCTCACCGGCCCGACCTTCACCACACCTCGCTTCTGCGTGGGGATCGCGAACAGCTCCTCGGCTTCGTCGCCCGGCGCGAGACGCTGGATGCCGAACTCACCACGCCCCGACCCGACCGGCAGCACCACGCGCGAGGGCAGGATCGCCCTGGTGCCGCGGTTGGCGAGGGTCAGCGCGCCGACCGCTCGTTCGCCGACGACGACACGGGTGCGGGCGAGATCGAGCGACACGTCGTAGGCGGTGCGCCCGATCAGGAACAGCGCGCAGAGCACCACGGTGATGGCGATGACCAGCGCGGCGATCGTGAACTCCGACCATCCGGCGATCTGTCCGAGGATCCAGAAGCCGACGGCCAGCGCCATCGACACCCAGGCGAGCGGCCGGATGGCCTTGGTGATGAGTCGGAGGCGCGCCAGAACACGGACGCCGAGCACCGCCGCGACGTCGCGCCATCCGGCGTCGCGTTCGATCGGGTCCTGCGTCGTCTGGAGTGCCTCCGCGGTCATCAGGCCGCCGTTCGCGCCTGCGGAGCCGCGACGTCGTCGAGCACGCGGGCGATCACGGCATCGCCGGTCGTGCCGGCGAACTCGGCTTCGGCGTCGAGCAGCAGACGGTGCTGCCACACGGGACGGGCGAGCGTCTTGATGTCGTCAGGGAGCACGAAGTGGCGCCCGTGCGCGGCCGCCCAGATCTTCGCCATGCGGATCATCGCGATCGCACCTCGCACTGAGACGCCGAGTCGCGTGGCCGAATCGGCACGCGTCGCCTCGGCGAGCTGGGCGACGTAGCGGAGCACCGCGGGCTCGACGTGCACCGTCGCCCCGAGGTCGGCCATGTCGGCGACGGCGCTCGTGGTGATGATCGCCGAGAGCCCCGACGAAGGATTACGATCGGATGCGCCGGCAAGGATGCTCTCGGTCACAGCGAGGTCGGGGTAGCCGATCGAGGTCTTGATGAGGAAGCGGTCGAGCTGCGCCTCGGGGAGCTTGTAGGTTCCCGCCTGCTCGATCGGGTTCTGCGTCGCGATCACGAGGAACGGACGACCCGTCTCGTGCGTGACGCCGTCGACCGTGACGCGCGACTCCTCCATGACCTCCAGCAGCGCCGACTGCGTCTTGGGGGACGCGCGGTTGATCTCATCCGCCAGCACGATCGATGCGAAGATCGGGCCCTTGTGGAATTCGAACCGGTGCGACTGCTGGTCGTAGATCGTGACACCCGTCACATCGGAGGGCAGCAGGTCAGGCGTGAACTGGATGCGCGCACTCGTGCCCTGCACCGTCGCGGCGAGCGCCTTCGCGAGGCTCGTCTTGCCGGTGCCCGGTGCATCCTCGAGGAGCACGTGCCCCTCGGCGAGCATCGCCGACAGCACGAGGCTGACGATCTCCTGCTTGCCCTGCACGGCCTTGTCGATGTTCTCGACGAGGCGGTGGAAGGTCCCCTGGAACCAGGCCGCCTGCTCGGGAGTCATTGTCATGAGTGTGTCGTTCCCTGTTCTCGTGCTGAAACTGATCGGCGCGTCATTGCCAGACGCGGTGTTCGTACGCTTGACCGTTGATCATGACCCACGCTTCGATCACGCCACGACGGTTGCCCAGGTAGCAGCTCAGGCGTCCGCCGTAGTTGCCGGAGCCGTCCATCGTGATCGAGTAGGGGCCACCCCACTCCCCGCCGTACGTCGCGTCGTTGTTGTTGCAACGCACCGAGATCGTCTGGCCGGGATCGAAGCCCCGCGCGTTCAGGTAGAAGTAGGCGCAGGTGCCGTCGCTGCAGTTCGGCTGGCCGTTCGCGTCGCCGGTCGAGGTGACCCAGGCTTGCGGGTCCGGCTTCTTGCCGGAGGTGCCGGCATCCGATCCGACGATCTGCTGCCCCGCGGAGTCGGTCACCTCGACGTCGATCGTGTGCCGCTCGCTGTACCCGTTCCCGACCGTGGTGCTGCCGGTCACGCCCGCGTTCTGCCACCCGCCCCCGTCGATGCGGATCCGCACGCGCGAGATGCTCCGGCCGTTCTCCGAGTTGTTCGCGTTCCAGTTGAACGTCACGCTCTTGGCGTTCTGCTGCGAACTGATGCCAGGTTGCTTCAGCGGCCCGTACGGGTTGCCGGTGACCTGGTTCGATGCATCGCTGGCGTACGTCGTGCCGTCGACGGTGGAGACGGACCGGACGCGGACGTTGTAGTTCGTGCCGTTGCTGAGGCCGGTGACGACGCTGTTGCCAGGCATCGCGGCCCAGCTGCCTCCGCCGTTGAGCGAGTACTGGTGCTGCACCTCGCTGTCCTTGGCACCGTTCTTCGCACCGGCGTTCCACGTGAGCGTGAGCGACCGGTCGCCAGGGGTGACCGCCGAGAGTGTCGGCGTTCCCGGCTTGTTGACGCCGCGGCGCGGCGCCGACATCGGGCTCCACTCACCGAAGCCGGCCTTGTTCGTGGCACGGATGCGGTAGGTGTACGCCGTCTCGGAGGTCTGCACGGTGACCGCCTGCGTCTTCGCGGATGCACCGGGAGTGATCGTGCTGCGCAGCGTCGATCCCTCCCACACCTGCAGCTCGTAGGAGTCGATGGCGTCACCGTTGGAGTTCGGCGGCACCCATGAGACCTGCATCTGCGCCTGGTTGCCGACGCCCTGGATCTCCGAGGTCGTCGGGGCGGCGGGCGCGAGCGGCGGACCAGCCGGCACCTCCGACGCCGACCAGCCGCTCCAGCTCGACGGCTCGGGCGCGCGGTTGTGCGCCTGGACGCGGACCTGGTAGTTGCCACCGTTCTCGAGACCCTCCCAGGTCATCGAGTTGCCGGTCGCCTGCTTCTGCGACACACCCGACGGCGGCGCCGGCGAGATCTCGAGCGTGTAGCTCTCGACCGGCGATCCCGGAGTCGTCGGGGTCAGCCAGCTCACCTTGAGCGACTTGTCGCCGAAGACGAGGGTCGGCGGTGCCGGGGTGTCGGGGCGGGCATCCGGACGAGCGACCGCCGATGTGCCGGACGGCTTCGACTCGCCGACGCGGTTCGTCGCCGTGACCTGGAATGTGTACTCGACGTTGTTCGTGAGCCCGTCGAGCGTGCATGTCGTCGACTGGCACTCCCTCGTGTAGGGGGTGCCGCCGACCGACCTGACCGTGTACTTCGTGATCTCGGCACCGTTGTTCGACGGTGCCCCGAAGGAGACGACCACGAGGCGGTCCTGCACACTCGACACGGTCGGAGTGCCCGGTGCCTCCGGCACGCCCTGCACGACGACGACGACCTGGCCGTTGGCCTCGCGGTCCGGGTCCTTCGTCGCGTCCTGGATGCGGTAGCGCACGACCATGGTGCCGACGAAGTTCGCGTCCGGGGTCACGACGACCTCATCGCCCTTGACGCTCGCGCCACCGGCACCAGACTCGGTCGATGCGCTCAGCAGCTTCAGCGGCGTCTCGGGGAACGGGTTGAAGTCGTTCGCCAGCACGGGGACCGTGATGGTCTTGCCCTGATCGGCTTCGGAGACCGTGTCGGTGTTCGCGGTCGGCAGCGGCCTGGTGGATGCGCCGACACGCACCGTCACGGTGCCATCGACCGGCTTGGTCGTGCCGTCCGTGATCTCGAGCTTCAGCGATGCGACGGTGCCCTTCTCGACATCCGACGAAGCGGCGACGAGCAGCTTGCCGTCCTCGATCTTCGCGGTGATGCCTCGCCCTGCGCCGCTGATGTACTTGTACGAGTGCTTGCCCTCGTCCTCCGGGTCCGGATCGGTCGTGAGCGGCACGAGATCCAGGCTCGTTGCTTCTTCTCCTGCGGCGACCACCATCTCGGTGCCGATGAAGGTCGGCTGCTGGTTCTCCGGGGGCAGCACGTTGACGGGGATCGTGAGCGTCGCCGTGCGGCCGTCGGGATCGTCAGGACCCGTACCGTCGGTCACCTCGAAGGTGATGGCGTCCTGACCGAAGTAGCCGTCGGCCGAGGTGTAGACCAGGGTCGATTCGTCCTTCACGAGGTCGGCGCCGTTGGCGTACACGGCACTCACCTTCGCGTGCTCGGTGATGCGCGCGGTGCCGCCACCTGCGACGGTGACGTACTTCGAGAGCGGGATCTCCTTCGTCTCCCCGCTCATGACCTCGATCGGCTTGGTCGAGTCGAGGATGGGGCGGAGATCGGATTCGGCAGGCACGAAGATGAACGCGGATGCCGACAGCTCATCCTGATCCGTGATCGTGTAGCGGATGAGCTGGAGCTCCTTCGTGACGGTCACCCGCACCTTGCCGTTCTCGAGCTGCCGTGCGCCGTCGCCGAGGGTCACCTTCAGTCGGTCGGTCGTGCCGTCGGGGTCCTCGTCGTTCTTGAGGATCTCGATGTCGGCGTTCAGGGTGCCGTCGGTGAGGTCGGTCGGACGCACCCGATCATCGCGAGCGACAGGCGCTTGCAGCGGCACATCCTCGTCGACCGTGATCTGCAGCGCTGCGGTCGCCGTCGCGCCCCTGGTGTCGCGGATCGTGTACTGCAGCGAGGTCTCGAGCGATTTGTCCGGCGCCTGCACGAGCACACGGTCCCCTGAGACGCGAGCCGTGATGCCCGTGTCGGTCGGCACCTCGAGCCCGTCCTTCACCAGTGAGATCTCGTCGCCCTCGGGGTCGGAGTCGTTCTCCAACACCGGCACGGCGATCTCCCGGCCTGGGCGCACGACGACGGCATCCTTCACGGCGTACGGAGCCTGGTTGGTCTCCTCGCCCGGCGCGATGCCGACGCGGATGGTCGCGATGCCCTCCTTGCCGAGGCGATCGCGCACCCGGTACTCGAAGACGTCGACACCGGAGGAATCGTCGAACGCCTCATAGGAGAAGTAGTTCGAAGCGGTCTCGGTGATGCGGCCCTTCTTCGGGCTGGACGCGATGTCGATCAGCTCGACCGAGTCGCCGTCGGCGTCGATGCCGTCGAGCGGCACTGCGATGTTCGCCGTGGATCCGGCGAGCACGCGGGCGACGAGATCCTGTGGGCGCGGCGCGGCGTTCTTCTCCACGTCGACCGGCAGGATCTGGATCGTGACGTACCCGGCTGCCTTCTGCTGCCTCGAGTCGACCGCCTCGTAGGTGAGGTAGACGGTCTTCGCGACCGGTCCGGCCTTGAAGCGCACCACGTCCTGCGAGACGAACGCCTCGCCGTCCTCGGGGTCGACGAAGGGCTCGATCAGCTCGGGCGAGAGGTGCAGCACGTCGTCGTTGGGGTGCGTGTCGTTGTCGAGCACGGGGATCGTGACGACGTCGCCGGCACGCACGGTCGCCGTGTCGTCGTTCACATCGGGCTGGAGGATCTTGTCCGGCGCCGGGATCGGGATCACCACGACCTCGCCCTCGGCCGACTTCGAGCCGTTCGAGATGCGGTACTTGATGCGGGCCTGATCGGTGAGCGCACCCTGGTCGGTGATGCGGAGGGTCTCGTGGTTGATGACCGACACCGAGATGCCGGAGTTCTCCTCGATCGAGACGGACTGCACGACGAGGATGCCGCCGGCCGGGTCGACGTCGTTCGCGAGCACGCCGATGAGCACGTCACCGCCGGTCGGCAGCAGCGCGACGTCGCGCACGGCGACCGGCGGAAGGTCGGTCTCCGTCGCCTCGAGCACGTCGACGCGCACGATGCCCTCGCCGTTCTCCGGTCCGGCGGTCGCGAGATACAGCACGTAGTACGTGCCCGGTGCGTCGGCGGTGAACGTGAAGGCCTTGTTCGGGTAGTCCGGCAGCACGGTCGCGCCGGGGACCTCGCTGACACGTCCGAGTCGCAGCGACTCGCGGCCGGAGCTCGTGTCGTTCGCCAGCGGCAACACGGTGGCCTGCTCGCCGACACGGGTCACGACATGATCGGCGTTGGTCTTGGGCTGCGTCGAACCCTCGGGGCGAACGTCGAGCGTGACACTTGCGGTCGCCGTCTCACCGTTGGCGTCGGCGACCGAGACCTGGATCTCCTTGCGGCCCTGCAGGCTCGCCGTCGCCTTGTAGGTGATCTGTCCGTCGGTGGTGAAGTCGACCTCGTCGCCGGGGGCGGGAACGACGTCCTTCAGATAGACGTCGTCGCCCTCGGGGTCGATCCAGTCCGGGAGGATGTTGTACGAGATCGTGCCGCCGGTCTCGACCGTGAGACTGGTCCTCCGCTTCGGCACCGGTGCACTGTTGATGCTCGTGTCGTAGACGGTCAGCACGACGGATGCCGTGTCCTTGCCGCCACGACCGTCATCGGCCTCATAGGTGAACGAGGCCGAACCGGATGCGTCCTCGGCGACCGCGATCTGCAGCGATCCGCCGTTCTGCACCTGCTGGATGGTGCCGATCGCCGGCTGCGATTCGGCGAGCGTGGCGACGAGCACATCGCCGTCCGGGTCGTTGTCGTTGTCGAGCACCGGCAGCATGGTCGTGACACCGGGGCGCACGCCGAAGGAGTCGTCCTCCGCGATCGGCGGCGTGTTCTCCTCCTTGCGCTCGGGGAGCGTCGTCTCGACGGTCTCCTCGGTCGAGTCGTCCTCGTTCTCGGTCTCGCCCTCCGGCGGGGTGAGGTCGTTCCAGTTGTCGACGCGCTGGAGGCTCTCGTCGGCCAGCCAGGCGGCGCCGCCGATGGCGTCGTTGAGGATGATCACGTCGCGGTTGACGCGGAAGACCAGGCTCTTCGAGTCCTCGGCACCGTCCACGGTCGCATTGACGTCGTTCCCGGTGCCAGGGCACTCTCGGATGAACGTGGCGGATCCGGCCCACGCGCCGTAGGTGCATCCGCGCAGCCAGACCGGTGCAGCCGCCGCGCCGTTCGCACCGGTGGCGACCTCGGTCGGGTCTCCGCCGTCGAACGGGATGCTCAGCAGTGCGGTCGGGGTCGCGATCGCGACGGCATCCGTCGTCGCCGAGGCCTGCTGCAGGACGGCGTCGGCGGCATCGGCGATCTCCTCCCTGAATCCTCCGGGCGAGGTCACGACGCCTGCAGCGGCGTCGAGCACGACGGGCGTGCGGCCGACCGCAGTGATGGTCGGCTTCGCCGATGTGTCGATCTCGCCGACCGACGCCGTCGACGATTCGAGCGGCTCGCCCTCGGTGTCGACCGGCACGGTCACGACCTCGCCGCGCTCGGCGGAGAGCCCGAAGACGGTGCCGTCATCGGCGACCACGACGTCGGCGTCCGCGCCGAGCTCGGCGACCGGGTCCTTGACCTCGGCTTCGAACGACGAGACGCCCTGCACCGGCACGACCCACAGCTCGCCGGTCTTCTGGTCGAGGATCGCGGCCGTGTTGCGGCCGAGGGCGACCTTCGCGGAGGAGGGGATCGCAGCGGAGTCGCCGAGCGACACGCGAGCGGGGTCGACGCCGGTGATCGTCGAGGCGCTCTCGTCGACGACGAGGATGTTCGAGGCGGCCTGCAGGATGTCGTAGTTCTCGCCCGTCGTGCGAAGGCCGCCGTCGAGCACCGTGGACTCGTGGTTGAAGTGTCCGACGAGCAGGCTCGAGGTCTTGGTGATCCAGACGCCGCCGTCGTTCAGATCGACCTTGGTGGTCGGAAAGCCCTCATAGGTGAATGCCATCGTCGTGATCGCGATCACCCCGACGGTGACACCCGCAGCGGACGCCAGCGTCTTCGGCCGCGCGCGCATCCATGACAGCGCCTTCATACCGTGTTCCCCCCACAGGTCCGTGCTCGACTTCGTGCCGGTGCCCTCAGGCCTACGGCGCACGTGATCATCCTAACCGCGCAGCGTTCTCTCACCGCATGGGCAGATATGCCCATGCCTCAGGCACGCCAGCACCCCGCGATGTGGTCATCGACCATCCCGGCAGACTGCATCAGCGCGTACATCGTGGTCGGCCCGACGAAACGGAAGCCGCGGCGACGGAGCTCCTTGCTCATCGCGGCCGACTCGACCGTGACCGCGGGCACCTCGGCGAACGAGCCGGGTCGGGAATCGGATGCCGCCGGAGCGAACGACCACATCAGCGCATCGAGCTCGCCGTCGGCCATCTCCCGGACGATGTTCGCGTTGCCGATCGTGGCCAGGATCTTGGCTCGGTTCCGGATGATCCCGGCATCCGCCATCAACCGCTCGACGTCCGCATCGTCGAACTCGGCGACCAGCTCGGGAGCGAACCCGGCGAACACCTCGCGGAACCTCGGCCGCTTGCGCAGGATCGTGATCCACGACAGCCCCGCCTGGAAGCCCTCGAGCGCCATCTTCTCGAACAGCGCCCGGTCGCCGTGCAGCGGCGTTCCCCATTCCTCGTCGTGATACCGGCGGTACTCGACGTCGTCACCGACCCAGGCGCAGCGGGCGCGGCCGTCAGGACCGGTGATCAGGGAGGTCATGCGCCAAGGCTAACCGGAGCGGCGGACATCGCCGCGCCCGCTCAGCCGGCGAGGTAGCTGGAGTAGGAGGAGAGCAGCGGCTGCGACCGCGGATCGGCCACGGCGGCGGCGCCCACCGCGCAGGCTGCGGCGAGCGCATCCGCCGGTGCCACCCCTGAAGCGAGACCGATCGTGAGCGCCGCGCAGAACGCATCGCCCGCCCCGACCGTGTTCTCGACCGTGGTCCTGACAGCGGGCGCCGCAGCGATCTCGACACCGGATTCGAACAGCCGAGCCCCATCCGCCCCGTAGGTCACGGCAACGCGCTTCGCCTCGCGGAGCGCCGGGATCAGCGCATACTCGGTCTCGTTCACGATGATGAGATCAGCGCGCTCGAGCACGACCTCGGGCAGATCCTGCGCAGGGGCGGCGTTCACGGCGAGGTAGCCCTGCACGCGCTCGGCGAGCTCGGCCACGAGGTCGATCGAGATCTCGAGCTGCGCGAGCACGGCCTCTCCAGGCGCGAAGACGACGCCGTCGAGATCGATGTCGCCGTTCGCCCCCTCGCACACGGCGATCTGGTTCTCGCCCGCTCGATCGACCACGATCAGCGCGACACCCGTCGGCTCCTCGCTGACCCTGATGCCGGTCGTGTCGACGCCGGCCTGGTCGAGCTCCGACCGCATCCACGCGCCGTCGCCGTCGGTGCCGACAGCGCCGATCATCCGGACGGTGGCGCCGAGCCTGGCGGCCGCTGCGGCCTGATTGGCACCCTTCCCGCCCGCTTCGCGGACCAGTCGGCCGCCGCCGACGGTCTCACCGGCCTCCGGAAGACGATCGGCGCGCGCCGTGAGGTCGACGTTGATGCTGCCGACGATGGTGAGGGAGAGAGGGGTCTGCACGGCAGCTCGCAATCAGGTGGTGGTCTGGACGACGGAGAGGTGACCGACTCGCGGGGAGACGATGCACTTGGCGAGGTAGACGGGCGTGCCGCCGGTCGTCACGGTCTGGGTGAGGATGAGCACGGGGTCGGAGGCGCCGAGTCCGAGCAGCGCACCGCGGGAGGCACCGACGACGTTGACGGTGATCTCGCACACGGCCGAGTCGAAGACGACGCTCGTCTGCTCCCGCAGCGCCGCCAGCACGCTCGATGACGACGCAGCCGCAGCGTCCAGGGCGTCGGCGAGCTCCTGGCTGATGTCGCTCAGATATCGCCCGGCAGGCAGATGCTCCTGCAGGATCGCGACGGGCTCACCGTGCCGCTCGACGACGGCTTCACGGAACCAGGTGTTCGCGGCAGGGTCGAGGGCGAGCTTGCTGGACGTGAAGTCGGTGGTGGACTGGAGCTCGAAGCTGACCGTGCGGACGACGACATCGTCGTCTCCATCGGACAGCGCCTGCTCGATCGGCCGCAGCTCTTCCAGCCCCACGCGAGGGAGATCGTCGGCGACGAATCGACCGATGCCACGTCGCGTGATGATGAGCCCGTCCTCTTCCAACAGCATCAGCGCCTCGCGGACGACGGTGCGGCTCACGCCGAGCGCGGTGCCTAGCTCGGTCTCCCGAGGCAGGGCGGAGCCGAGTTCGAAGACACCGGAGCGGATGCCGTCGGCGATGCGCGAGTAGACGGCAACGCGCAGCGGCTGCCCGACCGTGCTCGTCAGACTCCGACCGAGGAACTGGTCGATCTCCTTCGTCATGCCGCCACCCCTTCCATGGTCGCTCCGGCGTGAGCGCCCTTCGTATTCAAGCACGAGAACGACCATGTTGACGATGTTAGACCGGAGAGGTATAACATCAGACAGGCCTCACCCGAGGGCATCCATGACGAAGGAGTCTCCGTGCAATCCCAGACCATCACCGCATCTCCGGGCCTCGCCGCCCGCGAGCCCGTCCGCGGAGGCCGAGCCGTCGGGCTGGTCGCGACCCTGATCCTCGGGGTGCTCTCGTTCCAGCTGAACGCCAGCATGATCACACCCGCGCTGCCGGACATCGCCGCGCAGCTCGGCGAGGACATCGGCCAGGTGTCGCAGGTCTCCTCGCTCTTCTTCGTCGCCGGCGCCGTCGGCGGGGTCGTGCTCGGACGCTGGAGCGACTTCATCGGGCGCAAGCGCGCCCTGTTCGTCGTCCTCGGACTCCTCTCCGTCGGCACACTGCTGTGCCTGTTCGCCCCGAATCTGACCGTGCTGCTCATCGGCCGCGTGCTGCAGGGCGCATCGAGCGCCGCGTTCCAGCTCGCCTATGTCATCCTCAGCGAGTCGCTGAGCACCAAGGTCTTCGGCACGACGCTCGGCATCATCACCGCGATCAACGGCGGCGTCGGCGGGGTCGACGGCTACATCGGCGGCCTGCTCAGCCAGACCTTCGGCTTCCGCTCGATCTTCGTCGTCATCTTCGTGGTCGGCCTCATCGCGATCGTCTGCGTTGCGCTGGTCATCCCGGCATCCGCTCGCGGGGCGTCGACCGGGAAGATGGACTGGTGGGGTGCCGCCGTGCTGTCGATCGCCCTGATCAGCGTGACGTACTTCGTCTCCTCCGGTCCGAGCGCTGGATGGCTGGCCCCGATCACGCTCCTCTACCTCGCCGGCACCATCGTGGCGCTCGTGGTCTTCTGGTTCGTCGAGAAGAGCCGCGCCACTCCCCTCATCGCCGTCGAACACCTGCGCTCGCGTCAGGTCTGGCCGGTGGTCGCCACCACCGTCCTGACATTGTCGAGCGTGTTCGCCGTCATCAACTTCACGGTCGTGCTGCTCAGCCAGGACGCCACGAACGGCTTCGGCCTGGATGCCGCGACCTCGGCGCTGCTCTTCCTCGCACCGCCCGCGCTGATCGGCGTGTTCGCAGCACCGCTGTCCGGATGGCTCGCAGGCCGCACGGGCTGGATCCCGATCCTCCGCATCGGGATGATCGCGTGCCTCGCCCTGCTCATCGTGATCGCGGTCATGCCGCAGAGCTTCTGGGTCGTGTTCGCGATGATCGCGCTCCTCGGCGTCACCTACAACGGCATCGTGCTGACGACGATCAACGGACTCGGCGTCGTGCAGTCCCCCGCCGAGGCACCCGCAGCACTCCCGGGTCTCAACGGCAGCGCATTCGGCATCGGCGCCGGGCTCGGCATCGGCATCGTCGCCCCGTTCGCCGCGCAGGGCACGCCCGGCGGCTACGCGACGGCACTGTGGATCTCGGTCGGGATCACCGCCCTCGCGCTCATCACCAGCTTCCTCATCACGCCGCGGCCCACCGCAGCGGACTGACCCATCGGGCGGCCGCAACCGCGGCCGCCCTCCCGACCACCGGAGCATTTCATGACCCCCACCCCAGCCCGTCCCGTCTACTTCGACTGCGACACCGGCATCGACGACTCGCTCGCCCTGGCCTACCTCCTCGCCTCCCCTGAGATCGAGCTGGTCGGCATCGGCACCGTCAGCGGGAACACCAGCGCCGCGCAGGCAGCCGTCAACACGCTCGCCCTGCTCGAGCTCGCCGGTCGCACCGAGGTGCCGGTCGCCATCGGCGCGCACGACTTCCTCTCGCACCCCTTCGACGGCGGCGCCCCGCACGTGCACGGCGACAACGGCATCGGCGAGGTCGACCTGCCCTTCGCCGAGCGCCCGGCCGAGCAGGAGAGCGCGGCGCAGATGCTGATCCGGCTCTCGCATGAGCACCGGGGCGCACTCGAGGTGATCACGGTCGGCCCGCTCACGAACATCGCGACCGCGCTCGAGCTCGACCCGTCCCTGCCGTCCAGGGTGCTGCGCGTCACGGCGATGGGCGGCGCCGCGCTGGTACCGGGCAACATCACGCCGGTCGCCGAGGCGAACATCGGCAATGACCCGGAAGCCGCGTCCGCGACGCTCGCCGCGGGCTGGCCGGTCACGCTGGTGCCGCTGGACGTGACGATGGAGAACGTGTTCGACGAGCAGGATCGCGCCGCGTTGCTGACCTCGGATGTGCCGCTGGCGAAGACCGTCGGCGCGATGCTCGACTTCTATTTCGACTTCTACGTCGAGACCTACGGCGATCGCTGCAGCGCTCTGCACGATCCCCTCGCCGCGGCGATCGCGGTCGGTGGGATCACCGCCACGAACGCGCCGGCCGTCGACGTCGTGGTCGACACCTCACAGGGACCGGCACGCGGCCAGGTGATCTGCGACCTCCGAGGCCAGCGCCGCGGACCGGTGGATCAGCCAGGCGCGACGGTCCGCGTCGTGCTCGACACGGATGCTCCGCTCGCGCCGCACCTCGTGGCACGCATGACCGGCGCCGAGGTCCTCGTCGGCTGACGGAGCGGATGCTGCGGGGTCGCGGTCGGCACCCCCGCAGCATCCGATCGACGTCTCAGTCCTCGAACGTCGAGGCGTCGATCACGAAGCGGTACCGCACGTCGGATGCGAGCACGCGCTCGTAGGCGGCGTTGATCTCGGAAGCCGGGATGACCTCGATCTCGGCGCCGATGCCGTGCTCGGCGCAGAAGTCGAGCATCTCCTGGGTCTCCCGGATGCCGCCGATGTTCGAACCGGCCAGTGAACGACGTCCGCCGATCAGCGACATGACCTGCACCGGCAGCGGCTCGGCAGGGGCGCCGACGCACACCATCGTGCCGTCCACGTCGAGCAGCCCGAGGTACGCACGCAGGTCGACGACGGCGCTGACCGTGTTGAGGATCACGTCGAACGACGAACGCAGCTCGCGGAACGTCTCCGCGTCGCCCGTCGCGAAGTAGTGATCGGCGCCGAGCCGCAGCCCGTCGTCCTTCTTGTTCAGGGTCTGCGAGAGCACCGTGACCTCGGCGCCCATCGCGTGCGCGATCTGCACGCCCATGTGACCGAGTCCGCCGAGTCCGACGACGGCCACCCTGGTGCCGGGTCCGACGTTCCAATGCCGCAGCGGCGAGTACGTGGTGATGCCGGCGCACAGCAGCGGCGCCGCGACATCGAGCGCGAGCCCATCGGGGATGCGCAGCGCGAAGCTCTCGGTGACCACGACCTGCTGCGAGTAGCCGCCCTGGGTGATCGTGCCGTCGCGGTCGGTGCCGCCGTAGGTCATGACCGCACCGCGGGTGCAGAACTGCTCGTCACCACGCAGGCAGTTGCGGCACTCGCCGCAGGAGTTCACCATGCAGCCGACGCCGACCCGGTCGCCGACAGCATGCTTCGTCACCTCGGTGCCGAGCGCCGCGACGGTACCGGCGATCTCGTGACCAGGCGCGAGCGGATAGTGCTGCGGACCCCAGTCACCGCGCACGGTGTGGATGTCGGAGTGGCAGATGCCGGCGTAGGCGACGTCGATCAGCACGTCGTGCGGCCCGAGCTCGCGGCGTTCGATCGTCGTCTTCTCGAGCGGTGCTGCCTCGCTCGGTGCGGCGTAAGCGGTGACGGTGGTCATGCGGGTGCTCCCTGCTCTCGATCATGCGCCGCGGCCGGCGCCGGATCGACGCTACACGGGGAGTTCATGTGCACGATTCAGCAAGAACGTCCGCCCCGCACACGAATCCCGCCCCGAACGCAGCGGTTCGGGGCGGGATTGCTGAATCGTGAACGCCGAGGTCAGCGCTTCTTGGCCTTCAGCACCTTCTCCTGGATCGGTGCGGAGCCGGATGCCGCGAGGTCGGCGTAGTACGCCCGCGCCTCGTCCTGGCGCTGCTGCTCGATACCCGAGGCGATGGGTGCGCGCACGTGCTCCGGCTCGTAGCCGAACGCCTCGACCAGGTCGAGCGCGTGCGGACGCAGCCGCGCGCACAGGCGGTCGATGTAGCGCGACACGGCTGCGGCGCGCTGCGTCGACAGGCGACCGTTGATCAGGTGCCAGGCGAGGTGCTTCTCGATCAGCTGCAGACCGAACAGGTCACGGAGCCAGGTGAGTACCTGCTTGGTGTCGGCATCCGTGATCGTGTGCACGGCGTCGGTGAACGCCTCCCACTGCAGCAGCTCGCCGTGCGCACGGGCGGCCTCGATGAGCTCGGCCTGGTTCTCGTTGAACAGCCGGGAGCCGAGGGCCTTGTCCTTCGCTCCGGGGCGGAGACGACCGGCGATGTCCGACACCATCTGCTGCACGCGACCGGCGAGGAGCGCATGCTGCTGCTCCTCGCGCAGACCGTTCTCGACCGAGCGCGACACCTGGCCGAGGTCGGCGAACGCCTGACCCAGCTGACGCAGACCCGCGCCGTGGAACACCTTGCCGGCCGTCATCCCGACGGCGAACTTCGCGAGTGCCGCGGCATCCTTCCCGGTGAACTGCTTGGCGTAGTCGGTGAGCAGACGCTTGCCGACGAGCTGCAGCAGCACGTTGTTGTCGCCCTCGAAGGTGACGTAGATGTCGAGATCGGCGCGGAGGCCGACGAGGCGGTTCTCGAACATGAACCCGGCACCGCCGCAGGCCTCACGGGCCTCCTGCAGGGTGTCGAGCGCATGCCAGGTCGAGAGCGGCTTGAGCGCGGCCGCCAGGGTCTCGAGGTCCTCGCGGTCGGCGGGGGTGTCGATGCGGCCGGAGAAGACGCCGTCGAACTTCTGCAGGAACTCGTCGTGCGCGAAGATCTGCGCGTACGTCGTCGCGAGACGAGGCAGCAGGCGGCGCTGGTGCTTGCCGTAGTCGAGCAGCACCACCTCGTGCCCGTCGACGCCGTCGAACTGGCGGCGCTGCGTGGCGTAGGTGATCGCGATCTGCAGTCCGAGCGCAGATGCCCAGGAGGCTGCACCGTCGAGCGACACGCGGCCCTGCACCAGGGTGCCGAGCATCGTGAAGAAGCGGCGGCCAGGGCTGTCGATCGCGCTGGAGTACGTGCCGTCTGCCGCGACGTCGCCGTAGCGGTTCAGCAGGTTGGTACGCGGGATGCGGACGTGGTCGAACGACAGGCGTCCGTTGTCGATGCCGTTCAGTCCGCCCTTGAGGCCGTCGTCCTCACGACCGATGCCGGGAAGGTCGACGCCGTCCTCGCCGCGCAGCGGCACATAGAAGCAGTGCACGCCGTGGTTCACACCGTTCGTGATGAGCTGCGCGAACACCGTCGCCGCGACGCCGTGCAGGGCTGCGTTGCCGAGGTACTCCTTCGTCGCGCCGCGGAACGGCGTGTTGATGACGAACTCCTGCGTCTCTGCGTCGTACGTCGCGGTGGTGCCGACAGCCGCGACATCAGAACCGTGGCCGATCTCGGTCATCGCGAACGCGCCGGGGATCGAGAGGTCCATGACGCCGGGCAGCCACTGCTCGTGGTGCTCCTTCGTGCCGAGCTGCAGGATCGCCGAGCCGAAGAGGCCCCACTGCACACCCGACTTGATCTGCAGGCTCGGGTCGGCGACGACGAGCTCCTCGAAGCCGGCGATGTTGGCGCCGTTGTCGTCCTCGCCGCCGAGCGACTTCGGGAAGGCGCGGTGCACGGCCTTGTTGTCGACGAGCAGGTGCAGCTGGCTCAGCACGCGCTCGCGGTGCTCGTCCTTGCCGAGTTCGTCCTGGCGCCAGAACGCCGAGTCCTTGATCATCTCGCGCGCCTGGCGGCGGGTGTCGCCCCAGGTGCCGAGCAGCTTGTCGGTGAGCTGGGAGACATCGATCTGCGGGGTGCGCTGAGCGGTGTTCGGCTCGACGGATGGCGTCGAAGAGCGGACGGCGGCGTCGACCATGAGCATTCCTCTCGAAGAGAAGTAGGGATGCTCTCATGGTAGGTCTGCGACAAACCCTGGCGAACTCGCCTGTGCCCTTCCTCCAACCGGCGCCCGGCACATCCCCGCTCGCGGTTGTCGCCAGGCGACAGGATGCGCGCTCCCCCGATCCGCCGAGCCACCCCCTTGCATGCGAGCGACCCCCTTGCATGCGTCCCTCAGAGGGGTGGCTCGCAGACAAGGGGGCCGGTCGGCACCAGGGGGGTTGGGG
>NZ_JYIW01000022.1 GCF_000956525.1 Microbacterium oxydans | reverse complement strand
AGATGTGGTATAAGAGACCGTCCTGGGTCCCTGAGCTTGTCGAAGGGCCCCATCCCCACGCGAAGGATCACCGCATGACCCGCTTCGACGCCCATGCCGCCGAGCTTCTCGACGGCCTGATCACCCTGCGGCGCGAGTTGCACGGGGCCGTCGAGGTCGGACTCTACCTGCCGGAGACGCAGCGGATCCTGCTGCGCGAACTCGCCGACCTCGGGCTCGAGGTCTCGGTGGGGGAGTCGTTGTCCTCGATCACGGCTGTGCTGCGCGGGGGTCGGCCGGGACCGGTCGTGCTGCTGCGCGGCGACATGGACGGGCTGCCGGTCACCGAGGCATCCGGTCTCGATTTCGCCGCTGTCTCCGGAGCGATGCACGCCTGCGGTCACGACCTGCACATGGCCGGGCTCGTCGGTGCTGCCCGACTGCTCGCTGCGCAGCGCGACGACCTCCCCGGCAGCGTGATCTTCATGTTCCAGCCGGCCGAGGAAGGGCCGGGCGGGGCTGAGCCGATGCTCGCGGAGGGCGTGCTGGATGCCGCGGGCGAGCGCCCTGTCGCGGCGTACGCGATCCATGTCGACAGCGCCGTGCCGTCAGGGCAGCTCGTCACGCGCGAGGGAGCGATGATGGCGAGTGCCAACGCGCTCGAACTCGTCGTTCGCGGCACAGGCGGGCACGCCGCCTTCCCGCATCTGGCGATCGATCCGGTGCCGGTGGCTGCGCAGCTGATCCTGGCGATGCAGACGTTCGCAGCGCGGCGGCTGCCGGCCACGGATCAGGCCGTGATCTCGGTCACGACGCTGTCGAGCGACGCCGAGGCCGGCAATATCCTTGCGGCATCCGTGAGCATGGAGGCGAACATCCGCACGCTCTCCGCCGCGACGCTCGAGGTGGTGAGCACCGAGCTTCCTGAGATGCTGACGGGCATCGCAGAGGCGAACGGATGCACGCTCGACACCGACTTCATCGCTGCGTACCCGGTCACGGTGAATGATCCGGCCGAGACGCGTGAGGTGCTCGCGGTGCTGGACGAGATCGTCGGTGCCGAGCGGGTCGTCCGCCGCGAGGCTCCGTACATGGCGTCCGAGGACTTCTCCTATGTGCTCGACGAGGTGCCGGGGGCGATGATCTTCCTCGGCGCAGCATCCGCCGATGGCCCGAAGCCGCTGCACTCCGACGACGCGATCTTCGACGACGGCGTGCTCGGGCTACAGGCGACGGTGCTCGCCGAGCTCGCCTGGCGGCGCCTCGCCCGCGGCTGACCCCCGCTCCCTGAGCCCTGCCCCCTGGGTCCCTGAGCCTGTCGAAGGGCCCGGCCCCGTGGGTCCCTGAGCTTGTCGAAGGGCCCGGCCCCGTGGGTCCCTGAGCCTGTCGAAGGGCCCTGCCCCGTGGGTCCCTGAGCCCGTCGAAGGGCCCTGCCCTCTGCGAGTTGTCCACACCCCCGTCTCACACCTCGATCTCGAGGGACCATGGCTGATGGCGTGGACGTACATTCTCCGATGCAGTGACGGCTCCTTCTACACGGGCAGCACGAACGGTGAGCTCGACTCCCGCGTGTGGCAGCACAATCACGACGACGCCTTCGCAGCGAACTTCACCCGCAAGCGGCGCCCGGTCGTTCTCGTGTGCGCCGAGCGCTTCGACACGGTGGATGCCGCGTTCTTCCGTGAGAAGCAGCTGCAGGGCTGGAGCCGGGCGAAGAAGATCGCGTTGATCGAGGAGCGCGGTCATGACCTGCCCGAATTGTCGAAGGCGCGTGGGCGGGACGCTTCGACAGGCTCAGCGACCCAGGGTGCACGGTCTCCGTTGGGTCCCTGAGCCTGTCGAAGGGTTGGGATGCGCTTCGACAGGCTCAGCGACCCAGGTGGGCTCAGCGACCCAGGTGGGTGCAGCGACCCAGGACGGTCCAGCGACCCAGGAGGTGCACCGGGTGTACACTCGCCGGGTGCTGAAATCGAGGAGCGCCCGTGGGGCGCAGAGCGGAGGCACCGGCGCGTTCTGCGTCGGTGGCAGAGGCTGACGACCAGCCGGAGGCGGATGCCGTCTCCGGGGTTCCGTCACATCCGGTGACCCGCTCGGGCGCCGACTCTCCTTCCCTCATCGACTCGCCGTCGCGGCGAGCACCCAAGAAAGCACTCTTCATCATGCGTCCCATCGACGAGCGCGCCATCCGCGCATCCTTCCGCAATGCCTCCCGCAAAGAGGTCTCCGACATGAACCTCCCTGCCGGCTTCGGCGACATCGACTTCGGGAAGCTCGACTACCTCGGTTGGTCCGATCCGAAGTCGCCACGTCGCGCCTATGTGGTCGTCGAGGTCGATGACGGTTTCGCTGGCGTGCTGCTGCAGCAGGCCGAGCAGCGTTTCGCGACACGTGCCCAGTGCTCGTGGTGCGATGACGTCACGCTCCGCAACGACGTGCAGCTGTTCACCGCCCGCAAGACCGGCCCGGCCGGACGAAAGGGCGACACCGTCGGCACCCTCGTGTGCGCGAACTTCGACTGCTCCACGAATGTGCGCCGGCTCCCGCCGCTCGCGTACGAGGGCTTCGACCGCGAGCTCGCGCGCGACCTGCGCATCCTGCGTCTCGGCGAGCACGTCAGGGCGTTCATCGACGGTCTCGACGCCTGACGCCTGACGCCTGACGCCTGCGGGTGCGGGCCCCCACACGGGCCTGCACCCGCCACCGCACGTCCACAATTCAGCAAGAACGTCCGACAACGGGCCGAAACGCTCCGGATCGGTCGCTTCGCGGCGCACTCTTGCTGAATTGTGAACGCCCGACCCCCGGCACCCCGGCCGGGTCAGACCGACGGCACGATCTCGATCGTCGTCACGGTCTCCTCGTGGTCGCACGCCTCGCCGACCCACAGCCGGATCCGCCCCGGCTCCACGCGACGAACGCCGTCGATTCCGGTGAACGCCAGGCAGTCCGACGGAATGTCGAACTCGACTCGCTGCTCAGCACCAGGCGCGAGCGCCACGCGACGGAACCCGATCAGCTGGGCGACCGGTCGCGCAACGCTCGCGACCTCGTCGTTGGCGTAGAGCTGCACGACGTCTGTCCCTTCGCGAGCGCCGGTGTTCCGCACGACGACCGAGACCCGGAACGTCGCGCCGGCCTCGACGGAGGGGTCCGCCTCCAGGTCGGCGTGCGCGAACGAGGTGTAGCCGAGCCCGAAGCCGAACGGCCGCACGGGAGTCGGGTCGACACTGGTCACGTCGGTGCGTCCGCCGAGGATCGGATGCAGATACGAGTACGGCTGCGCGCCGGCGGATCTCGGCAGCGAGACGGGCAGCCGTCCGGACGGAGCGGCCAGACCGGTCAGCACCGCGGCGATGGCGGGGCCGCCCTCCTCGCCGGGGAAGAACGACTGCAGCACTGCCGCAGGGAGTGAACGCTCGGCCGGTCGCGGCACGGATACCGCCGCCGGCGAGTTCACGGACCCGATGCCGGCGGTCGCGCCGCCCGGGGTCGCACGCTCCGGCAACGCCCAGTCGAGGGCGTACGGTCGCCCGGTGATCGCGACCAGGACGACGGGTGTGCCGGTGGCGATCACGGCCTCGACGAGTTCGCGCTGCACACCTGGCAGGTCGAGGGTGTCGACGTCGTTCCCTTCGCCGACTGTGCCTCGCCCGAAGAGGCCTGCACGATCGCCGACCACGACGATGGCCAGGTCGGCCGCAGCGGCATCCGCGACCGCAGCCGGGAATCCATGACGGTCGTCGCCCTCCGCATCGCAGCCGACGCTGTGCGTGAAGGTTGCAGCGGGAAGCTCCCTGCGAAGCCCGTCGAGCACCGTCGGGAGTTCGATGGCCGCCGGAACCTCCGGGTGATGCGCGAGCACGTGGTTCACGAACGAGTAGCAGCCCATCAGGGCTTCCGAGCTGTGCGCGTTCGGGCCGATCACCGCGATGCGCTGCGCCCCTGCGGGGTCGAGCGGGAGCACACCGCCGTCGTTGCTCAGGAGCACGATCGATTCCTCGGCGAGACGGCGGGCGATCGCACGGTGTCCATCGGGATCGAGGTCGATCGACTCCGGCGGGCTGGAGAAGTCGGCGTCCAGCAGCCCCAGGTCGTCTTTCTCGGTCAGCACGCGCCCGACGGCTCGGTCGAGGATGTCTGCGGACACCACCCCGTCGCGCACGAGGCCGGCGAGCGTCGTGTACGCGTCGGGGGAGGGCAGCTCGACGTCGATCCCGGCGCTGATCGCCAGCGTCGCGGCCTGTGCGGAGTCGGCGGCGACACGGTGCATGGTGCGCAGGAAGTCGACCGCGAAGTAGTCCGAGACCACCACGCCGTCGAATCCCCAGCGCTGGCGGAGCACCTCGTCGAGGTAGTGCGGATCGGCCCCGACGGGCACGCCGTCGATGTCGGTGTACGAGTTCATCACGCTACGGGCGCCGCCCTCACGCACCGCCATCTCGAAGGGCGGGAGCAGGATGTCTTCGATCTCGCGTCGTCCCGCATGCACCGGTGCGTGATTGCGCCCTGCTCGTGACGCCGAGTACCCGACGAAGTGCTTCAGGGTGGCGTGGACGCCCTGCGACTGCATGCCGCGGACGTAGGCCGTGCCGAGCGTCCCGACCACCAGGGGGTCTTCGGCGATGCACTCGTCGACGCGCCCCCAGCGCGGGTCGCGGATCACGTCGAGCACCGGCGCCAGGCCCTGGTGGATGCCGAGTGCGCGCATCGAGGAGCCGATCGCGACGCCCATCTCGTGCACGAGCTCAGGGTCGAACGATGCGCCCCACGCGAGCGGGGTGGGGAAGGTGGCTGCCTGCCACGCCGCCAGCCCGGTCAGGCACTCCTCGTGCACGATCGCCGGGATGCCGAGACGCGTCTCGCGTTGCAGGCGGGCCTGCTCCGCCCACAGCCATCGCGCCCGCTCGACGGGGTCGACGGGCCGCGTGCCGTACACCCGGGTGAGGTGCCCGATCCCGTGGGCGCTCGCCTGGTCGTACCGGGTCGACGTCTGCTTCTCGCCGGACATCGGCGCGACCACCTCGTCGCCCTGATCGACCCAGAACCCGACGAGCTGCGACTGCTTCTCCTCGAGCGTCATCTGCGCCAGGAGCGCCTCGACGCGGGGTGAGAAGCGGGTGCGGGACGGGGACTGCGACACGGTGGTCTCTTTCTGTGGGGATGCGACGGACATGGTCAGCCCTTGACCGCGCCGGTGAGTCCGCCGACGATGCGACGCTCGAAGAGGCTGAAGAAGATCAGTGCTGGGATCATCGAGAGCGACGTGAACGCCAGGACCTTCGCGGTGTCGACCGAATACTGCGAGGCGAACGACTGCACCCCGAGCGGAAGCGTGAACGCCGAGGCGTCGTTGAGCACGAACAGGGGGAGCAGGTAACCGTTCCAACTGCCGATGAACGCCAGGATGCCGGTCGTGATCACCCCTGGCAGCGACAGCGGGAGCACCATCCGCCAGAAGAAGCCGATCCGGCTGCATCCGTCGATGAAGGCCGCTTCCTGGATCTCGTCGGGGATGGCCCGCAGGAACGGGACCAGGATGATGATCGTCGTCGGCAGGGCGAACGCGATCTGAGGGAGGATGACGCCGCCGAGCGAGTTCATGAGCCCGAGGCTGCGGACCACGATGTACAGCGGCGTGATCGCGACCGTCAGCGGGAACATCAGGCCTGCGGCGAAGAAGGCGTAGAGCACTCCGCGTCCCGCGAATCGGTAGCGGGCGAGCACGTATGCCGCCATCAGCCCGAGTGCGACCACACCGATCGTGGTGGCGAGGGCGACGATCGTGGAGTTCAGCACCTGCCGCCAGAAGATGCCGCCGGTGATCACGTCGAGGTAGTTCGAGATCACCCACGGCTGCGGCAACCCTGAGGGGTCGGTCGTGATCTGCGAGTTCGTGCGGAACCCGCCGATGATGATGTACGCGATCGGCGCGAGCATGAGTCCGACGACGATCAGGGCGACGAAGTACACGGTCGGGTTGGCCCAGGGCAGTCGCGCCTTGGCCGGTCGACCCGGCCGCTGCGTGACGAGCAACGAGGTGGCGGTCATCGCGTGATCCTCTTCTTCCGTGCAGGGGTGCCGGTGATGGCTCCATCGGTGTCGCGCTTCAGCACCGCGCGCTGATAGATCAGGGCGACCACGAGCGAGATCAGGAACAGCACGACTGCGACCGCGTTGCCGTAGCCGAAGTTGCCGGCATTGCGGCCCTCCGAGACCATGTAGGTCGCCATCGTGGAGGTGCCGGCTGTCGAGGCGATGTACTGCCCCCAGATGATGTAGACGAGATCGAACAGCTGCAGCGAGCCGATGATCGACAGGAACGCCCAGATGCGCACGGTCGGTGCGAGCAGCGGCAGGGTGATGCGCCACTGGATCTGCCAGTATGAGGCTCCGTCGATCGCCGCCGCTTCGTGCAGCTCTTCCGGGATGCCCTGGAGCCCTGCGAGGAAGAGGATCACGGCGAACCCGACGTACTTCCAGGTGATGATCGCCATCAGGGTCCAGATGGCGATGCCTGGGTCGGAGAGCCAGTCGTTCGCCAGGAAGCCGAGTCCGATGTTCTGCAGCAGATCGTTGAAGGCGCCGCTGGTCTGCAGCATCAGGCTCCACCCGGTGCCGACGACGACCTCGGAGATCACGTAGGGGATGAAGATCAGGACGCGGATCAGTGACTGCCCCCGCATCCGCCGGTTCAGCAGCAGGGCGAGCAGGATCGCCGCGGGGCCCTGGAGCACGAGGGAGAGCACCAGGATGACGCCGTTGTGCGCCAGCGCGTCGTGGAACAGCGGGTCCTGCAGGATCGTGAGGTAGTTCTTCAGTCCGACGAAGTCCGTCGGCGGACCGTATCCCTGCCAGCTGAAGAAGCCGTAGTACGCGGCCATCAGCACGGGGAAGATGACGAAGGCGAGGAAGACGAGGAGGGCGGGCCCGGCCAGAAGGATCACTTCCAGCCGGGCGGCCGCCTTATGCCTTGGCTGCGGCATCCTGGACGGCCTTGACGAGGTCCTCCGGCGTTCCCTGGCCGGCGAGCATCGTGACCACGGCGACGTTCAGCGCGTTGCCGACGTTCTGGCCGTAGACCGTGTCGAGCCATTGGGTGGCGTAGGGGGCTGCGTTGTAGGCCGTGAGGATGTCCTGCAGGTACGGCTCGGTCACGCCCTCCTGGGCGACCGTGTTGACCGGAGGGGCGTTGAACGCCTTGTAGTAGGCGGTCTGCACGTCGGAGGTGCCGAGGTAGTTCAGGAAGTCGACGCAGGCTGCAGGTGCATCCACCGAGCAGGAGTAGCCGTCGACGCCGCCCATCATCGATCCCGGCTCGCCCTCGCCGCCCTCGACCTCGGGGAACGGGAACCAGGAGAGGTCGGCGAGCGGCTTCTTCTCGGGGGTCAGCGAGCCGATCACACCCGGGTCCCACGCGCCCATGAGCTCCATCGCGGCCTGGTGGTTGGCGATGAGACCGGCCGAGCTTGCTGCGCCCTGCTGGGCGGTGGTCGTCAGGAAGCCGGCATTGAACGGCTCGGTGGCCGCGAAGTCCTGCAGATCCTCGCCGGCGCGCACCCAGCAGTCGTCGTCGAAGCTCATCTCGTCCGCCGCCTTGGCGAGGGTGTCGGAGCTGCACTCGCGCAGCGCGAACCAGTAGTACCAGTGGGCCGCCGGCCACGCATCCTTCGCGCCGAGCGCGATCGGGTCGATGCCGGCGGTCTTGAGCGCCTCGGTCGCCGTCTCCAACTCGTCGATGGTGGTCGGGTTCTCGGTGATCCCGGCCTGGTCGAAGAGGTCCTGGCTGTAGAAGAGACCGCCGGGGAGCACTGCGACGGGCATCGCGTAGATCTTCCCGTCGAGGCTGCTCGCGGAGTACGCGGCATCCGAGATCTCCTCGGCGGCACCACCGGCGATCGAATCCGTGATGTCCTTCAGCTGGCCGGCCTTCACCATCGCCGCCATCTTGCCGCCGCCGCGCTGCAGGAAGATGTCGGGGGCGTCGCCGGAGTTCAGCGCCGTCTGGAGCTTGCCGTCGAGGTCTTCGTTCTGCACCGACTGGATGTCGATCGTGACGCCGGGGTTGGCCTTCTCGAAGTCGGCGACGGTCTGCTCCCAGAACTTCACGCCAGGGCCGGTGGTCGAGTTGTGCCAGAGCGTCATCGCCGAGTCTCCGCCTTCATCCGGAGTACTGGCCGTGCACCCACTGAGTGCGAGAGCTCCGACGGCCGCGATCGCGGCCACGGAGGCAAAGGAACGCCGTGTGCTGTTCATGTGATCGTTCTCCTCATCGAGACGGTGCGCTCCGCGTCGATGCGGGCGCCGCGGCTGGGGCGAGCCGCTTCGGGATGCAGTCTGCTGTCGATCCGGAAGCTCGTCAAACGTTTTCGAAAACAGTTTCCATCCACCGGTTCCGTGCGGTTACGCTGAGCAATCATGAGCGGGAGAACCACGATCCACGACGTCGCGAAGGCCGCGGGCGTCTCGGTGTCGACGGTCTCGAAGGCGGTCAACGGCCGGTACGGGATCGCGGATGCCACGGTCACCCGCGTCCTCGATGTGGTGCAGCGTCTCGGGTACGAATCGAGCCTGGTCGCGAGCAGCATGCGGGCCCGTCGCACCGGTGTGATCGGGGTGCTGCTCGCCGATTTCGAGCCGTTCAGCGCCGAGATCCTCAAGGGCGTCGGCGCCACCGTGCACGACACCGCCTTCGACCTGCTCGCCTACAGCGGCTCTCGGCATCGCGCGGGCGAGGGCTGGGAGCGGCGGTCGTTGAGCCGCCTCTCCGGCACCCTGATCGACGCCGCCATCATGGTCACCCCGACGGTCGTCGGCACATCGGCCGACATCCCCGTGGTCGCGATCGACCCGCACACCGGCCGCGCCGATCTGCCGACCGTCGAGTCCGACAGCTTCGGCGGGGCGCTGACGGCCACCCGGCATCTGCTCGAGCTCGGCCACCGCCGGATCAGCTTCCTCGGCGGTCGCCCCGATCTGCGTTCGGCGGGTCTGCGCGACGCCGGCTATCGACGTGCACTCGCGGATGCCGGCATCGCGGTCGATCCGGAGCTGATCCGTGCCGGACGCTACGAGCTCGGCACCACCAGGGATTCCGCGCGGATCCTGCTCGCCGGTCCGTCTCGCCCGACCGCCGTGTTCGCTGCGAACGACCTGTCGGCCATCGCGGTGATCGAGGTCGCGCATGAGCTCGGTCTCCGGGTGCCGGACGACCTCTCGGTGATCGGCTTCGACGACGTCCCGGAGGCATCGCGGCGGGCACTGCCGCTGACCACGATCCAGCAGCCGATGCGCCGGCTCGGTGCGGTCGCGGCCGAGATGGTCTTCGAGCTGCTCGAAGGGCGGCCGGTCGAGGAGATGCACGTGACGCTGCCGACGCGCCTCGTGGTGCGCGCGACCACGGCGCCGCTCAGGCCCGGCGCGGAGTGACGGCCACCGCCCGCACGTGCGCGAGCGCCGGACCCTCGAGCGCGGCGGACAGGCGTGCGAACTCGTCGAAGCTTCGTCGTCCAG
Organism: Microbacterium oxydans; assembly: GCF_000956525.1. Classification (GTDB taxonomy): domain Bacteria; phylum Actinomycetota; class Actinomycetes; order Actinomycetales; family Microbacteriaceae; genus Microbacterium; species Microbacterium oxydans_A. The sequence continues at coordinate 208,206 of NZ_JYIW01000022.1, read as the reverse complement.
GCCAGTCGGCAGGCAGCATCGTGGGCGGCAGGCCCGGGTCGACGTACGGCAGCACGCGCCAGCTGTCGATCAGCTGCACGTAGGCGGCGAAGGGCTCGGCCGGCAGGGTGGCGAGCGACTCCTGGAACGCCCGGTGCTCGGCCCGCAGCGCATCGAGGTCCCACCACGTCGCCGCAGCGTCGACCAGCGGCAACGCGGTCTGCGGCGTCGAGGCCTGGAACAGCGTGACCCAGGCGCGGGCGTCGAGCTCGTCGACGATCTGGGCGACCTCGTCCTGCAGGTGCCCAGGGCAGATCCAGAGCGCCGGCGACACGATGCCGGCGCCGATCCACTGCAGTCGTGTGCGCAGCCGATGACGAACGCTGCGGGCGCTCTCCGGGATCGAGAACGACACCAGGCACCACGGGTCGTCGTCGTGCATCTCGCGCATCTCGAAGATGCGACGGTCGCCGCGTTCCAGCATCCGTGCGGCCGCCGGGTTGAGTCGGTACCCGGCGACGCCGTCGCGTTCGGCGAGCAGCAGCCCCTTCTGCTTCAGGCGCGTGATCCCGGTTCGGGCCTGCGCGGTCGGGATGCCGAGATCCTCCGACAGCGTCACCAGATCGGCGGTCGAGATCCAGCCGCCGAGCGGACGCAGGAACAGCCCGACCACCGTGCGCAGCAGCGACGCCGTGCTGCCGGGGCGGGCATCGATGTCGTCGAGCACCGCATCCGCCCCGCGCGGATCGGTCGTCATGCCCGCAGCGCGTCGCGGATCGCCAGCACCCCGACGGCGGTCTCCGCGAATGAGGTGCTCAGCGGCGACAGTCCGAGACGGATGCCGTCGGGGAACCGGAAGTCGGGGATGATGCCGTCGTCCCACAGCCGTGCGGCCACGGCACGGAAGTCGGGGTGCCCGATCGTGACGTGACCGCCGCGCACCGCGGCGTCTCGGGGACTCAGCAGCCGCACGCCGAGCGGGGCGAGCACCTCGTCGTACGCCTGCACGGCGAAGTCCGTCAGCGCGATCGATTTGGCACGCACCGCACCGATCGACGCGTCCTCGATCAGATCGAGCATGCCCTGCATCGCGAGCATCGAGGTGACCGGCGGCGTGCCGCTCAGCAGCTGTCGGATGTCGTCGGACGGCACGTACTCCGGCCCCATCGCGAAGATGTCGGACGCACTCCACCACCCGTGGATCGGCTGCTGGAGCACTCCCTGCAGGCCACGGCGGAGGTACGCGAACGCGGGCGAGCCAGGACCGCCGTTCAGGTATTTGTACGTGCACCCGACGGCGAGGTCGACACCCCAGGCGTCCAGCTGCATCGGCACGACGCCGACCGAGTGGCAGAGGTCCCACATCATGAGCGCGCCGGCGGCGTGCACGGCATCCGTGATCGCCGGCATGTCGGCCAGGGCGCCGGAGCGGTAGTCGACGTGGCTCAGCGAGACGAGGGCGGTGCGATCGGAGACCACGGCCTGCACGTCGGCGACCGTGACGCCGTGCACCGGATCGGGCTCGATCCAGCGGACCGTCATGCCGGTCTCGGCGGCGACTCCGGCGACCAGGAAGCGGTCGGTCGGGAAGTTGCCCGCCTCCATCACGATCTCGTCGCGCCGCGTCTCACCGCTGGTCCCCTGAGCCGCCCCGCTGGTCCCCTGAACCGCGCCACTGGGTCCCTGAGCCGCCCCACTGGGTCCCTGAGCCTGTCGAAGGGCCGCCCCCCTGCTCCCCTGACCCGTCCCACTGGTCCCCTGAGCCGCCCCACTGGGTCCCTGAGCCTGTCGAAGGGCCGCCCCCCTGCTCCCCTGAGCCGCACCACTGGGTCCCTGAGCCTGTCGAAGGGCCGCGCGCAGCAGCTTGTAGATGAGCACGCTCGTCGAGTCGGCGACGACGGTCTGTCCGGGGGCGGCGCCGAGGGCGAGCGCGCCGATGCGGTCGCCGAGCTCCATGGGCAGTGCCATCCACTGCTCGTCCCAGGAACGGATGAGCCTGGTGCCCCAGTCCTCGCGCACGAACTGCGCGATCTTCTCGGGGATGTCTCGCAGCGGACGCCCGAGCGAGTTCCCGTCGAGGTAGGCGCTGACGCCGGGCGCGTCGACGAAGGCATCCAGGTGCGCGTGCAGCGGGTCGGCGGCGTCAAGTTCGCGGGCGCGGTCGAGGAGATCGGTCATGTCACACCTTCAGGTCGTCGGCGATGAGGGGGCGGGCGTGCAGTGGATCGGCGGTCTCGGGCGTCGAGCCTGGGAAGAACAGCAGGACGGATGCCGGATCGAGCGGGTCGACCGGGGCGAGGGCGCGCAGCAGCGCTGCATGGTCGAGACCCGCGTCGCGGAGGGCTGTGAGCTCGTTCGCGTTCAGGTCGACCGGCGTCGGGCCGTTGCCCATGTCGGTGCCGTAGTGGAGTATGCCGCCAGCGGCATGGAAGCGCCGCACATTGTCGAGGGCGATCGTCAGGTCGGCGCCGCTGTGGATCGCGAGCGTCGAGATCCAGGAGACGGATGCCGCCTGTGCGGCGATCTCCGCATCGTCGAGCCGTTCGGTGAACGGGGCATGGGCGAGCTGGGCAGCGCCGAGCCGCGCTGCGCGCTGTGCCTCGCCGCGGCCCTCCGCGTGGGCGACCACCGGCAGACCGCGTGCCGCGGCGAGCTCGACGATGGTGCGGAAGAGTGCGTCGTCGAACACCGGCCCCGCGTGCGCGTTGCTCGCGATCTTGATGCGGCTCGCACCGGCATCCGCCATCTCGGTCACGGCGGCCGCTGCGGCATCCGCATCCGCGATCTCCCGCACCGAGCCATCGGGCGCCCACTCCCGATCGGACGGATAGCCGCCCACCGGCGTCAGGAACGCCCCGGCGAACGCGATGTCGACCGCGGCCGGCGTTCGCAATTCAGCAAGAACGCCGTCGCCGCCGCCCGAATCGGCCTTCGAGGCCGTGTCCGATCGCGTTCTTGCTGAATACTGCACCGACAGGCGGGCGACCTCCTCGGGGTTCGCCCCCAGGTCGACCACCCGCCCGAGCGCCGAACCGGTCAGCAACGTGTGATCGACGAGCTGCAGGTGCACGTGGTGGTCGGCGAATCCGCCGGTGATCACGCCATCGAGGCGCGGCAGATCGGCCGTCGGCGCGAGGTCGTGCAGGCGGACCTGCCCATCGACGAGGTTGACTGCGCCCTCGCGCCAGGCATCGCCGTCGAAGAACGTGATGGCGTGCATCAGCCGCCGATCTCCGTCCGCACCGTGTAGAGCTCGGGGAAGAACGTGAGATCGAGGGCGCGCTGCAGGAAGCCGACGCCGCTGGATCCGCCGGTGCCGACTTTCATGCCGATCGTGCGGGCGACGGTCTTCAGGTGGCGGAAGCGCCAGAACTGGAAGTTGTCCTCGAGGTCGACGAGGTCTTCGCAGGCTTCGTAGAGGTCCCAGTGCTCCTGGTGGTGCTGGTAGATCTCGCGGATCGCCGGCACCAGGTCGGGCGTCTCGCGGTAGGGCTCGCGCACGTCGCGGTCGAGGACGGATGCCGGGATCGGGAGTCCGCGGCGCGAGGCGTAGCGCAGGAACTCGTCGTACAGGGTCGGCTTCTCCCACTCGGCGGTGAGCAACGCGAGGTTCGCCGGGTGGTCGCTGAAGACGCTGAGCATCTTCGCGTTCTTGTTCCCGAGTGCGAATTCCACCGCGCGGTACTGCACGGATTGGAACCCCGACGAACTGCCGAGCGAGCCGCGGAACTGCGCGTATTCGGTGGGGGTGAGCGTCGCGAGGATCGCCCACTGCTGCGTCATCACGTCCTGGATCTTCTTCACGCGTGCCACGCGCTTCAGCGCTTCGCGCAGGTCGTCGCTCGCGAGCAGTTCGCGCGCCGACGACAGCTCGTGCAACAGCTGCTTGAGCCACAACTCGGTGGTCTGGTGCTGGATGATGAACAGCAGCTCGTCGTGGTGCTCCGGGACGCTGACCGGATGCTGCGCCGTGAGCAGCTGGTCGAGGGACAGGTACGAGCCGTAGCTCATCCGCCCCGACATATCGGTGACGATGCCGGCTTCGAGTGCGCGCTCGTTCTCGGTGCTCATGGGTCGCTTCCTGTCGTGACGGGCAGATAGAACATATAACAAATCTGCCGACCGTCACAATGGTGAAATATGGGAAGCCTTCCTCGACGAGGTGGCGTCGGGTGGATACCGTCGGGCTATGGGTGACAGCATCGAGGCGCAGACGTTCACGCGCCAGGACCGCACGCAGTTCCGCGCCAAGGCCGAGCGGTGCCTCGACGCCCTGGCAGCCATGCTGGCTGATGGTCGATTCGCAGCCGTGGACGCCCCGGACTCGCAGCTCGGTCTGGAGATCGAGTTGAATCTGGTCGACGAGCATGGTGCTCCGGCCCGAGGGAACGATGCGGTGCTCGATGCGATCGCTTCGCCGGCGTTCCAGACGGAACTCGCGCGTTTCAACGTCGAGATCAATGTGGCGCCGCGACCGATCGGAGGCAGGCACCTTCAGGAGCTCGAGACCGTGCTGCGCGGCTCGCTCGAGGTCGCCGATCGCCGGGCCCGGTCGGCCGGCAGCGGCCTGGCCATGATCGGGATGCTCCCGACGCTCGACGAGACGCACTTCACCGAGCGCTGGTTCTCGGCCGATCCCCGATACAGCCTGCTCGGTCAGCAGATCCTCTCGGCGCGGGGCGAAGACATCGAGCTGCAGCTCGACGGGGTCGCTCTGAGCGACGATCAGCAGGACGAGCAGCTCGCGATGGTCTGCGACACGATCCTGCCCGAGGCCGCCTGCACCTCCGTGCAGTTGCACCTGCAGGTCGCCCCGGAGTCGTTCGCCGCGTACTGGAACGCGGCGCAGGCGATCGCCGGTGTGCAGGTGGCACTGGCAGCGAACTCGCCGTTCTTCGCCGGCAAGGCGTTGTGGCACGAGACGCGGATCCCGATGTTCGAGCAGGCGACCGACACCCGTCCGCAGGAACTGAAGAATCAGGGTGTGCGGCCTCGCGTCTGGTTCGGCGAGCGGTGGGTCACGTCGATCTTCGATCTGTTCGAAGAGAACTCGCGCTACTTCCCTGCGCTGCTGCCCGTGTGCGCTGACGAGGATCCCTTCGAGGCGCTCGAGGAAGGACGCGCCCCGCAACTCGCCGAGCTGCGCATGCACAACGGCACCCTCTATCGCTGGAACCGTCCGATCTACGACGTCTCGGATGGCACCGCGCATCTGCGCCTCGAGAACCGGGTGCTGCCGGCGGGACCGAGCGTCGTCGATGTGGTGGCGGACGCCGCGTTCTACTACGGGCTGGTGCGCAGCATGGCCGAGGCGGAGCGTCCGATCTGGACCCAGATGACGTTCGACGCAGCCGCCGAGAACCTTCGCGCGGCTGCACGCGGCGGCATCGACTCTCGGCTGTACTGGCCGGAGGTCGGCTGGATCAGCCCGAGAGAGCTCGTGCTGCGGCGGCTGCTGCCCGCGGCCGCCGAGGGACTGGATGCGTACGGCGTCGACCCTGAGGTGCGCGATCGGTATCTCGGCATCATCGAGCAGCGGTGCCTCACCGGTCGCAACGGCGCGGTCTGGCAGCGGGAGAACGTGGCGGCCCGCGAGCGATCAGGCGCGTCACGACCCGAGGCTCTACACGGCATGCTCGCGGACTACCTGGAGCGGATGCAGGCCGGCGAGCCCGTGCACACCTGGACGCACTGACACGCTGACCCTGCGCGGCGGGGTGCGGCGGGGCTTGGGGTGCATCGGGTGCGGGGGTGTCGCATGTGGTCGCATCAGGAGCCGTGATGCGGCCATCTGTGACACCTCCGCAGAGGCAGGTGCCGCGAATGGTCGCCTCGTTGGGAAGGATGCGGCCATCTGTGACACCTCTGGCCCTTCGACAGGCTCAGGGACCCAAGGGGTGGGGGTGGATTGGCCTTCGACAGGCTCAGGGACCCAGGGCGTGGGGGTGGCTTGGTTGGCCCTTCGACAAGCTCAGAGACCCATGGGTGGGGTGGCTTGGTTGTCCCTTCGACGGGCTCAGGGACCCATGGTGGGGGTGGCTTGGTTGTCCCTTCGACAGGCTCGGGGACCCGGGGGATTCAGGGGCCCCAGGGGCTATGCCAGCGGAGGGGTGCGCGGGGGAGGAGTGCGGCGTTCGCCGGGGGCGCCGGCCGCCTCGAATGCGGCGGCGAGCCGGAGCAGCGCCGTGTCGTCATATGCGCGCCCGGCGAAGGTGAGCCCGATCGGCATCTCGATGTCACTCATCGTCCCCATCGGGACCGTCACGGTCGGGATGCCGAGGTGCCGCACGGCGAGGTTGCCGTTCGCGATCCACACACCGTTCCGCCAGCCGAGGTCAGCCGATGCCTCGTGCACGTCCATGTCGGCCGGGCCGACGTCGGCCACCGCGGGGAACACGACCGCGTCGAGCCCGAGCCCGTCCATCCACTCCTCGAGGTCTCGTCGCCGGGTCTCCTCCAGGCCGCGCAGCCCATCAGCCAGCTCGGGCATCTCGGTGAAGGAGGCGTCCGGATGCGTGCGCACCCAGTCCGGGTACTCCGCGATGTCGTCATCGAACCCGGTGTAGCGGTCGGGGAGTGCTCCGTCCGGATGCGGGAAGATCGCGAGGCCGTCGACCTCGGCCAGCGTCGACAGGGCCGGGTCGCCGTTCGCCTGCAGGAAGTCCTCCCACGCCCATGCCGACAGGTCGACGATCTCGCGGTGCAGGTACTCGGGCGACGCGAGTCCTCGGTTCGCGATCGTCGGCGCGCCTGGGCGGTCGCCCTCGTAGTTGGAGACCACAGGGAAGTCGACCTCCACGACGGTCGCGCCGGCTGCTTCGAGGTCGCGTCGTGCCGACTCCCAGCGTTCCATGATCGATGCTCGCGTCTCGATCCGCTGCCCGGTCGGGCCGCCGATCCCAGGGGTCGGGGCGGCCCCGGCATCCGGATCGGCGTTGATGTACATCCTGGGGATGCCGATGCGGGCGCCGTCGAGGGACGCATCCGCTGCCAGCGCCCGGTACGACTCCGGCCGCACTGACGAGGAGCGCGGCAGCGACACCCACGGCTGCGCGCGCCAGAAGTCGCCGCGGGTCTCGGCGTCGTCTGCGACGATCACGTCGAGCACCTCGAGCAGGTCGGCCATGGAACGGGTGTGCGGCACGACCACGTCCATCGTCGGCACGAGCGGCCAGTTGCCCCGCACCGAGATCACGCCGCGGGAGGGTGTGTAGGCGCAGAGCGCGTTGTTCGTGGCGGGGCCCCGGCCGCTCGACCAGGTCTCCTCGCCGAGACCGAAGGCAGCGAAACTCGCCGCAGTCGCGGTGCCGGAGCCGTTCGAGGAGCCGGACGCGAAGGGCGCGGTGAGGAAGTCGCCGTTGTACGGGCTCTCGGCGCGGCCGTAGACCCCGCGCTGCATGCCGCCGTTCGCCATCGGCGGCATGTTCGTCAGCCCGAGGCAGATCGCTCCGCCCGCGCGCAGCCGCTCGATCGTGAACGCGTCGCGCTGCGCGACGAGGTCGGCGAACGCTGGGCTGCCGGCTGCGGCGGTGAGCCCGCGCACGAGGTAGCTGTCCTTCGCGGTGTACGGGATGCCGTCGAGGGCACCGAGTGTCTCGCCGTTGGCACGTCGGGCATCGGATGCAGCGGCCTCCGCCTCCGCCTCGGGATTCGCGACGACGACTGCGTTGAGCGCGGTCGCGGTGTCCGGCGCGTCGAAGGCTGCGATGCGCGCCCGATACGCGGCGACCAACTCGACCGCGGTCGTCTCGCCACGCTCGAGTGCGCTGCGCAGCTCGGCGATCGATGCCTCCGCGACCTCGAAGGCGGTCATGCGACGGCCGGCTGCTGCTGCGTGATGCAATGGATGCCGCCGCCGCGGTCGAAGAGCGGACGGGCGTCGACCGTGACCACCCGGCGCCCGGGATACGCGGCCGCGAGGATCTCGCGCGCCGCGGCATCCGCCCGCTCCTCGCCGAAGCCGCACGCGACGACGCCGTCGTTTGTGACGAGGTGGTTGACGTAGCTCCAGTCGACGAAGCCCTCGGCATCGCGCAGCGTCGCTGGGGCGGGCAGCGCGAGCACCTCGAGGCGGCGGCCGGCGGCATCCGTCTGCTGTTCCAGATGCGCGCGAAGGTCGCGCGTGACCGCGTGGTCGGGGTGCTCCGGGTCCTGCTGCTCGTGCAGCAGCAGTGTGCCGGGCGAGGTGAAGGTCGCGACGATGTCGACGTGCCCGTTCGTGCCGAAATCGTCGTAGTCGCGGGTGAGTCCGCGGGGGAGCCACACCGCTTTCGTCGCGCCGATCGTTCGCGCCATCTCGGCTTCGACGCGCTGTCGGTCGGCGAAGGGATTGCGCCGAGGGTCGAGCTGCACGGTCTCGGTCAGGAGCACGGTGCCCTCGCCATCGACGTGGATGCCTCCGCCCTCGTTCACGAGCACGGAGCTGACGAGCTCGGCGCCGACGGCGCCTGCCACGACGCGCGCATGCTCCGCGGCCTTCTGCCACTCTGCCCAGTCGGGCGCGCCCCAGCCGTTGAAGATCCAGTCGACGGCGCCGAGCACTCCCGGTCGCTCGTCGTCGACCACGAAGGTGGGTCCGGAGTCGCGCATCCAGAACTCGTCGACCGGCGCTTCGACGATCTCGATCCCGCCGCCCAGCATCCGCCTGGCGCGAGCGACCTCGCTCGGATCGACGACCATCGTGACCGGCTCGAACTCGGCGACCGCGTGTGCCACGGCCGTCCAGGTGGCGTAGCCCTCTTCGCGCTCGGCGTCGGTCTCGCCCAGCGTCTGGCCCTCGGCGGGGAACGCCATCCAGGTGCGCTCGTGACGTGCTGTCTCTGCGGGCATTCGCCAGGCCATCGTGGTCTCCTCGCAACGGATCCGGTTATTGAACATGCGATCAACAGGTGCTACGGTAGCCCGTGATGAACACGACGTCAAGAGTCCCGAGCCCCCGGCGCATGTCGCCAGAGCAGCGCGACCGATCGATCCTCGACGGGGCGATCGGCCTCGCCCGCGAGAGCGGTCTGGAGAGCCTGACGGTCCGCGCGGTCGCCCAGCGAGTGGGCGTGACGCCGGCGTTGATCGCGCACTACCGCCCGGTGATGGACGCATTCCTCGGCGACGTGTTCGGCGAGATCGTGGGCGCCGAGCGCGTCGAGGTGATGGCCGACTTCGACCCCGACCTCGGCGTGCGCGACAACCTCTTGCACATGGTCGAGACACTGCTCGACGGCGACCGCGACGACGTCACGCTCGTGTGGGTGCAGGCCTGGGCGCTCGGCGTGCGCAACGAGACGCTCGCAGCACGCGTGCGCACCGAGATGGACCTGTGGCAGAGCGCGATCGAGCAGCGCCTCGCCGCGGCCGTCGCCACCGGGGAGCTCGCGGCATCCCGCACCGACACCGCCGCCTGGCTGCTGCTCGCGATGGTCGACGGCATGAACGCTCACTCGCTCGTGAAGTGGGCCCCGCACGACCGCGCCGACCTCGCGCGCCGCGCGCTCTCGGTCGCGCTCGACCACGCAGACGATTCACTCACCCCTCCGAGAACCTAAGGAACGCATCATGGATGCTGTGCGCATGCACGCGGCCTCTGCCGAGTCGACCGCGATCATCGACGCCGTGCTCGACTACTCGCGGCGACGGATGCTGGCCGCCGACGTGCCGCTCGACAAACCGCAGACCGAGGCGGAGCTGAACCGGCTCATCGGCGCCACCATCACGGATGCCGGACTCGGGGCGAACCGGGCGCTCAGTCTGTTCGAGCACGTGCTCGCCCCGGCCTGTCTGACGACGAGCCATCCGCTCTACCTGTCGTTCATCCCGACCGCGCCCACCATGGCGGCGATCGCGTTCGACCTGGTCGTGTCGGCATCCGGTCTCTACGGCGGCAGCTGGCTCGAGGGCGCCGGGGCCGTGCATGCCGAGAACGAGGTGCTGTCGTTCCTCGCCGCCGAGTTCGGGCTCCCGGAGACCGCCGGCGGTGTGTTCGTGCAGGGCGGCACGATCGGCAACCTCTCGGCGCTGGTCGCCGCCCGTGAGGCCGCGAAGGCGCGACTGCTCGAGGCCGGGAAGGAGTTGCCGCGGCGGTGGAAGATCGTCTGCAGTGTCGAGGCGCACTCCTCGAACAAGTCGGCAGCGCGGGTGATGGATGCCGACGTGCTGCTCGTGCCGGCGGGCGACGACGGTGTGCTGCGAGCGGATGCCGTGCGCGCGGCGCTCGCCGAGCATGGTGACGAGATCTGCGCTGTGGTCGCGACCGGCGGCTCGACGAACTTCGGGATCGTCGACGACATCGCAGGCATCGCCGCGCTGAAGGACGAGTTCGACTTCTGGCTGCACATCGATGGCGCGTACGGTCTGACCGCCATGCTGGCGCCGGAGGCGAGGCACATCTTCGCCGGTGTCGAACGCGCCGACTCGGTCATCGTCGACCCGCACAAGTGGCTGTTCGCTCCGTTCGACTGCTGCGCCCTGATCTACCGCGACCCCGAGAACGGGCGTCGCGCGCACACGCAGCATGCCGAGTATCTCGACATCCTCACCGACGTCGACGAGTTCAGCCCCTCGGACTACTCGATCCAGCTCACGCGGCGCCCGCGCGGCCTGCCGATGTGGTTCTCGCTCGCGACGTACGGCGTCACTGCGTACCGCGATGCGGTCAGCGCCACGATCGCCCTGACCGCGCGTATCGCCGACGAGATCGCCCGCCGCCCCGAGCTGCGTCTCGTGCGCGACCCGCAGCTGTCGGTGGTCGTGTTCGAGCGCGACGGCTGGGAGCGTGCCGACTACGATCGCTGGTCGGCCGCACTGCTCGACACGCAGCACGCCTTCGTGGTGCCGAGCTCGCACCAGGGCCGTCCGAACACGCGCTTCGCCATCCTGAACCCGCTCACCACCTTCGAAGACCTCGTCGGCATCCTCGACACGATGAAGTAGGCGGGGCGTCCGGCTCAGGGCGATCTGACAGTCTCGGCGGGTCGGGGATCAGCATGCCCCCAGCGCATGATCACGGGGCTGGTGACGTCCGCGTAGTCCACCAGGATGGTTGCCGAGTCGCGCGGGCGGCATTCGTCGAGGTAGATGCGCTGGCCGCCGACATACCGCGCATTCTCAGGGGAGTCTGGGTCCGGCGGCGACCCGTCGCGTCGACTCATCCGGCGCGCTGACTCGTGGAATGGCACATCGAGGTACACCGTGAGATCCCAGATGTCTCGAAGCTCGGGTCGGTGCAGGAAGATTCCGTCGACGACGAGCACGGCCTGACGAGGAACGTCGTGGCGAGGTGCCCGCAGAACGGCATCCGTGTCGACATCATGGGTTGCTGCGAGGTAGGTGCCTGATCCGGCGCGGAACGGCTCAGTCAACTCTCGGTGGAAGGCGACGTAGTCGTACGAGTCGAGCCAGAATCCCTCGGGTGATGAACGGCCTCGCTGATATCGCCGGTCCCGAGTGTGGTGAAACCCGTCAATGGAGACCCGCACGGCGGCCCGCGTCTTGCGAAGTTGCTCGACGAGTCGCTCAGCCAGAATCGTCTTGCCTGCGCCATCCACGCCGTCGATGCCGACGATCACGTTCGCGGCGCCTGGACCGTCGGGCGGCAGGAACCCGGCGAGTCGCTCGACCAGGCTCGAATTCGTCAGTGGCTGCGTCATCATCGTCTCCCTCTCGGCAGCGAGCCTGCCAGGCGCGGGTGCGACGGTTCTGCAGGCTCGCGCGACGTGCAGGGAGAAGTGCGGGTTGCAGGAGTATCCGCCCCGATTCTCCCTGCAGGTCGCACATCTTCCTGCACGTCGCGCGAGCACAGAGTACGCCAGGCAGACCGACTGAACGGGTGCCGTCAGCGCGTGGTGTGCGCGTTCAGGAACTCGATCGTCTGCTGCAGCGCGGTCTGCGCATCCGGCAGGTCGAGGTGGAACTGGTATTCGTGCGGCAGCTGCGGCTCGTGCGGCGCCGGCCAGAACTGGGTGGTCACGTCGACGCCGAGTTCATCGAGGCGCTGCGCCATCGGGATCGACTGCAACCAGGTGAGGCCGTCGCCGTTGCCACCCGAGATGTACGTCGTCGGGAAGTCCTTCGTGATCCAGTCGACCGTCGACATCGTGGCGCCGGTCGAGTCCTCGGCCCAGGTCTTGGTGCCCGAGTACGCCCACATCGCCGACTTGAAGCCCCAGCCGGCGATGCCGTCGAGCCTGGCGAGGGCGGCGAGGTCGTACACGCCGCAATTCAGCACGGTGGCGACGAGCTGATCGGCGGTGATCGCGGGCGCGATGTCCATGATCTCGGCGTAGTCGGTGCTCGTGATGAGCGTCGCCATCTGGCTGGCCAACTGCGCGCCGGCCGAGTCTCCCGCGAGCACGATCTGGTTCGGGTCGACGCCCAGCTCCTCGGCGTGCGCGTCGATGTACGCGAGTGCGTCATTGAGCTGATGCACGGCGAGCGGATACACGCCCTCCGGTCCGATCGTGTAGTTCACGGCAATGGTCGTGTACCCCTCGGCGGCGAGGATGCGCAGGTACGGGTCGACGTTCTCCTTCGCTCCCGAGATCCAGGCGCCGCCGTGGATCCAGACGACGGTCGGCAGCGGGCCGGTGGCGGATGCCGGAGCGAAGACGTCCATCGTGGTGTCGGCGCCCGCATCGCCGTATGCGACGTCGAGCTGCTCGGTGAGCTCGGTGTCGGGGACGTGTTTCTCCATCTCGGCGGCGGTCTCATCGCCGCCCTTCGTGAACACGGCGCGGATCAGCATCGCCGACGGCCATGGGGTGAGCGACCCGATGATCGCGACCACGGCCGCGATGGCGACCACGATTCCGACGGCGATCTTCGTGCGTCGCCACGGTCGACGGGCCTTCTTCGGGTGCTCGGACCCTTCGGCGTGCGCGCTGCTGCTCAATGGAACCCCTCCCTGCGCATCAGTGTGCCAGTATTCCGGCCGCGCGCACGAGCAGAGGACGAAGGGGCATATATTGCACTTCAGGCGATAGAGTGCAAGAATGCACTCTATGAACGACAGTGCAGGTTCACTGCGGGACATCCGCAAGCGCGAGACGATCCGCTCACTCACCGATATCGCGCGACGGCTGACGATCGAGCACGGCTTCTCGGGCTTCACCGTCGAAGACCTCTGCGCCGAGGCCGGGATCTCGCGCCGCACCTTCTTCAACTATTTCGAGAGCAAGGAGAACGCGGTCTTCGGCTTCACCGAGATCGATCCGCGCCTGCTCGAACTCGATGAGGAGTTCGTGGCGATGGAGGGCGATCTGCTCGACGACTTCGTCGCGCTCATGCTCCGCCGGTGGGCCCTGATCGATCCGCTGTCGGATGCTCCGGCGCTGATGTCGGTGATCGAGAACGAACCGCGGCTGCTCCGAGGCGCCTTCGATCGCCTGGCCGAGACCGAGCGGCGAGACGTCGCGCTCATCGTCCGTCGCGAGGGGGAGGACGAAGCGCTGCGCGCCGAGGTCGTCGTGCACGTGACAGGCGCCCTGGTGCGCATGTGCGTCGACCAGCTCCTCCACCACCACTCCACCGAGTCCATCGAAGACCTCATCGTGCGGCGCCTCGACGTCGCGCGAGCAGCCTTCGCGGCAGCATCCGCCGCCTCATCCGTTCCAGCATCCGCACCGAGATCCCCTCAGCGCTCCGCGCCGACCTCCGCCCCGAAAGAAGACTGAATGTCCGCCACCGCAACCAAGGATGCGCCGTTCCTGCTCACCAAGCGCCGCATCTGGATCATCTTCAGCGCCCTGATCGCCGGGATGCTGCTCTCCAGCCTCGACCAGACGATCGTCTCGACCGCCATGCCGACCATCGTCGGCGAGCTCGGCGGCGTCGACCACCAGGTCTGGATCACCACCGCCTACCTGCTCGCGACCACGATCGTCATGCCGATCTACGGCAAGTTCGGTGATGTGCTCGGGCGTCGCAACCTGTTCCTCATCGCGATCGCGCTCTTCACGCTCGCCTCGGTCGGCTGCGCCTTCGCTGGCGACTTCTGGATGTTCGTCGTCTTCCGCGCCCTGCAGGGACTCGGCGGTGGCGGTCTGATGATCCTCTCGCAGGCGATCATCGCCGACATCGTGCCGGCCAACGAGCGCGGCAAGTACATGGGTCCGCTCGGTGCGGTCTTCGGCCTCTCCGCCGTCGCCGGCCCGTTGCTCGGCGGATTCTTCGTCGACCACCTGACCTGGCAGTGGGCGTTCTACATCAACATCCCGGTCGGCATCGCGGCGTTCATCATCGCGCTCGTCGCCCTGAAGCTGCCGAGCAAGAAGGCCCAGAAGCCGATCGACATCTTCGGCGTGATCTTCCTCTCGATCGCCACGACCTGCCTCATCTTCTTCACCGACTTCGGTGGCGACAAGGAGTTCGGCTGGGCGTCGATGGCCACCTGGGCGTGGGGTGCCGGCCTGGTCGTCGCCGCCACCGCCTTCGTGATCACCGAGTCGCGTGTACAGGACCCGATCATCCCGCTGAGCCTGTTCCGCAACCCGATCTTCATCAACGCGACGGCGATCGGACTCGTGCTCGGCATCGGGATGTTCGCTGCGATCGGCTTCGTGCCCACCTTCCTGCAGATGTCGTCGGGCACCTCGGCCGCCGAGTCCGGCCTGCTGATGATCCCGATGATGGTGGGCCTGATCGGCACGTCGATCTTCTCGGGCATCGCGATCTCGAAGACCGGGAAGTACAAGATCTACCCGATCGTCGGCACGATCCTCACCGGCATCGCGATGGTCTCGATGACCACGCTCTCGGCCGAGACGCCCATCTGGTTGATCTGCGTCTTCCTGTTCGTGTTCGGCGCCGGCCTCGGCCTGATCATGCAGGTCGTCGTGCTGGTGGTGCAGAACGCGGTCCCGTCGAACGAGATCGGCACCGCGACGAGCACGAACAACTACTTCCGCGAGGTCGGTGCATCGCTCGGCACTGCGGTGTTCGGCACGCTCTTCACGACGCGTCTGACCGAGAACCTCGTGGGGGTGTTCGCGGGCGCCGGAGCATCCGCCGATGACGCAGCCCAGTCGGCCGCGACGATCGACCCGGCCACGCTCAACGCCCTCCCCGACGAGGTGCGCGACGGCATCGTGACGGCATATGCGGATGCGCTGGCCCCCGTGTTCTGGTACCTCGTGCCGTTCATCGGCCTGGCGCTCGTGCTCTCGCTGTTCCTGAAGCAGATCCCGCTCTCCGACCAGGCGGGTCTCGTGGCCCGCGGCGAGGCGATCTCGGGTGAAGAGGCGGAGCGCCTCGAGGCCGAGCAGCGGTCGGGTTCGGGCGCTGGCTCGACGCTGACGGCCACACGGCCGGATGCGGCGACCGAGCGGAGCGACCACGACGGCGGCCCCGAACGGACGGATCGCTGACGGCATCCGTCTCCGCTGACGCCTTCGGCTCCGCTCACTCCGGTGGGCGGGGCCGAAGCCGTCTCAGCCTGCGAGCCCTGCGATGAGCCGCCGCAGGCCGTAGTCGAATGCGCGGTCGACGTCGCCGCCGAGCCGGAAGGCGCCGGACAGCTCCATCTGCAGGAACCCCGTCGCCCACGCGGTGAAGAGACGGGCGGCGTCGAGGGCGTCGTCCTCGCCGACGACGGCGGTGGCCGCGCGGATGAGCGGTGCGGCTGAGCGCTGCAGTGCGTCGTGCGGAGCGGCAGCGCTGAACATGAGGCGGAACGCCTCCGGATGCTGCTGCGCGAAGCCGCGGTACGCCCGGGCGATCTCGGTGATGTCGGCATCCGTGGCATCGAGGCGAGCGGTCAGTTCGTCGATCGCGGACTCGGCGATCGCGGTGAGCAGGGCATCGCGGTCGCGAACGCGCTTGTAGAGCGAGGGCGCACGCACGCCCACCTTCGTGGCGACGGCCTGCATCGTGACGCTCGCTGGTCCGTTGGCGTCGAGGATCTCGCGGCCGGCGGCGATGATCGCATCGAGCGAGGTGCGGTCGGGTGTCGGCATGACGTCTCCTTGATAGCTATTGACAATAGCCATGATAGCTACGTAACGTAGCCATCGCAATCATCCTGAGAGGATCCGTCATGAAGCTCGCACCGCACCTGCACCGTCTCGGCAACGACATCGTCGCCTCGTACCTCATCGATCTCCCCGAGGGCGTCACCCTGATCGACGCCGGGTTGCCCGGCCACTGGAACGACCTCACCCGCGAGCTCGCCGAGCTCGGGCGCCCGATGTCCGACATCCGCGGGGTGGTGCTGACGCACGGCGACGGCGACCACATCGGGTTCGCCGAACGCCTGCGCCGAGAGGCGGGGGTGCCGGTGTTCATCCACGCCGCCGATGCCCACCGGGTCCGCACCGGAGAGAAGCCGAAGACGCCGATGGGGCCCGCGCGGCTCGGGCCGACGCTCGGGTTCTTCGCCTACAGCATCCGCAAGAACGCACTGCGTACGCCGCACGTGTCCGAGGTGACCGAGGTCGCCGACGGGGACGTGCTGGATCTGCCGGGCGCACCCGTCGTGATCGGGATGCCCGGACACTCGCCGGGGAGCATCGCGGTGCACGTGCCGGCCGCGGATGCCGTGTTCGTCGGTGATGCGCTCACGACTCGTCACGTGCTCACCGGGCGGACAGGCGCTCAGCCCGCACCGTTCACCGACGAGCCTGCCGACGCCCTGGCATCCCTCGATCGGCTGGCCGAGGTCTCCGCGTCATGGGTGCTGCCGGGGCATGGGGCGCCGTGGCACGGAACGCCAGCCGATATCGCGGCCGCGGTGCGCGCAGCGGGCTGACGAACGCGGGGGATGGCTCAACGCCCGGCGAGTACCGCAGCCGTGTCGGTGACCGTGATCTGCGGCGGGTACAGCCCCATCACGTGCAGGGCGGCTGCGTGGTTCTCGGCGCTCGACCCCGCGCAGGCATCGGCGGCGATGGTGACGTGTGCGCCGGCGTCTGCTGCGGCCAGCGCCGTGGAGATCACGCAGCAGTCGGTCGAGACACCGGCCAGCACGACGTGCGCGCCATGCCCGACGATCGCCTCGATCTCGGAGCCCCACTTGCCGAAGGTCGGCAGATCGAGGGTCGGATGCTGCGACAGCGCGACCGCATCGGGAACCAGGTCGAACAGCGCATCAGTGGGAGGCTGGTCCGCGAACGGCCATGCGGCGAAGTACTCGCCCCACGAGGTGGAGCGGTCGGCCGTCGGCATCCACCTGGTCACGAGCACGCGCTCGCCGAAGCTCTCGGCGAGTGCGGTGATGCGCGGCATGGCTTCCGCGAAGAACGGTGATCCCCACGCGGAGTCGGGCGAGGCGAAGATCGCCTGCGGGTCGATCACCACGAGCCACCCCGCCCCCTGGGTCGAAGGGCCCGCCTCTTGGGTCCCTGAGCTTGTCGAAGGGCCCGCCCCGGCCCCTTGGGTCGAAGGGCCCGACCCTTGGGTCCCTGAGCCCGTCGAAGGGTCCGACCCTTGGGTCCCTGAGCCTGTCGAAGGGCCGGTCACACCTGCTCCTGCCGCCGGATCTTCCCGGCCCGCGCGACGTACGTCACGATGAACGACAGCACGAGTGCGAAGAAGACGCCGAGGTTCGCATACGCCCACTCGCCGTCCTTGCCGCCGATCAGGAACAGCAGGTAGCCCTGCCAGTTGTTCCACGGGGCGTCCGCGGCGAAGTTGTTGACGACGAGACCCCACCCGATCACGCTGGTGACGACCATGGTGCCGATCGAGGTCCAGTCCCAGGCGCCGTATCGGCCCCGACTGTCGAAGAGGGCTTCCTCGTCGTAGTCCTTCTTCCGGCGCAGGATGTCGGCGATCAGGATCCCTGCCCACGAGGCGAGCGGCACGCCGAGGGTGATCAGGAAGCTCTGGAAGGGTCCGAGGAAGTCGGTCGCGAAGAACACGACGAAGATCGTGCCGATCGTGAGGATGACGCCGTCGATCGCGGCCGCCGACGGGCGGGGGATGCGGATGCCGAGGCTCAGCAGGGTGAGCCCCGAGGAGTAGATGCCCAGCACGGCGCCCGAGACGAGCGCGAGCACGGCAGTCAGCAGGAACGGCACGAGCACCCAGACCGGCAGGATCGAGGCGAGTGCACCGATCGGATCGGCGGCGATCGCGTTCATGAGGTCGTCGTTCGAGCCACCGAGCAGCAGGCCGAACACCACGAGGATCACGGGGGCGACCGAGCCGCCGATGGTGTTCCAGGCGACGATCGCTCCGTCGGATGCGGTGCGCTTCTGGTACCGCGACCAGTCGGCTGCGATGTTGATCCAGCCGAGCCCGAAGCCGGTCATCACCATGACGAGGGCGCCGATCACCTGGCCGATGCCGCCGTCGGGGCGCGCCAGGACTGCTGCGAGGTCGATCTGCGGTGCCGCGAGGATGATGTAGAGCACGGTCACGGCGCCGGTGATCCAGGTCAGCACCGACTGCATCCGCATGATCGTGTGATACCCGAGCACGGATGCTGCGACGATCAGCGCCGCGACGATCATGGTGGCGATGATCTTCACCACGACGCTGTCGCCGTCGCCGCCGAGCTGCGTGATCACGGTCGCGGTCGCGAGCACGGCGAGGATCGCGAGGAAGGTCTCCCAGCCGATCGACGTCAGCCACGAGACGATGCCGGGCACCTTCTGCCCCTGCACGCCGAACGCCGCACGCGACAGCACCATGGTGGGTGCCGAGCCGCGCTTGCCGGCGATCGCGATGAGCCCGCAGAGCAGGAACGACACCACGATGCCGATGATCGACACCACCGTCGCCTGCCAGAACGAGATGCCGAAGCCGAGCACGAACGACCCGTACGACATGCCGAACACCGAGACGTTCGCGGCGAACCACGGCCAGAAGAGGTCGCGCGGCTTCGCGGTGCGCTCGGATTCGGGGATGATCTCGATGCCCGCACGCTCGATGAGAGCCGGCTTGATGTCCGTCATGAGCAATATCTTGGCACTGCGCGGGGTGGCCGGAGCGCGTGAGAGGTCAGAACACGCCGCTGATCCCGGCCGGGCGGCGGCGTGTTCTGACCTCTCGCCGGCGTCAGGCGGTGAAGAACGACTCCGCTGTCCTGGCGAGGTCGTACAGGTCTGAGACGCCGGCGAGCTCGCGGGCGGAGTGCATCGACAGGATCGGGATGCCGACATCGACCGTGCGGATGCCGAGGCGCGTCGCGGTGATCGGGCCGATCGTCGAGCCGCAGGGCACCGCGTTGTTCGACACGAACTCCTGCGCGTTCACGCCGACGCGGTCGCACCAGGTGCGCCAGGCTGCGGTGCCGACGGCATCCGTCGCATAGCGCTGGTTGGCGTTGATCTTGAGGATCGGCCCCGACCCGAGCACCGGCTGCACGACCGGGTCGTGCTTCGCAGCGTAGTTCGGGTGCACCGAGTGTCCGACGTCGCTCGACAGGCACCACGACGAGGCGTAGGCCTGCCGGCGTGCCGATGCGTCGGCGCCCAGCCCGGCGTACATCCGCTCGAGCACGTCTTCGAGGAACGGGCCGGCCGCGCCCGAGCGCGACCCCGACCCGAGTTCCTCGTGGTCGAAGGCGGCGAGCACCGCGATCGGAGCCTTCGTGCGGGGCGTCCGATCGGCGATCTCGACCATCGCGACCACGCCGGCATGCACCGACGCGAGATCGTCGAGGCGGCCGGACGCGAAGAAGGCGTCGTCCTTGCCGAACACGGCGCCCCTGGCGGAGTCGGCGATCACGACGTCGTAGCCGCGGATATCGGATGCCGAGACGTCTGCCGAGGACGCGAGCTCGGCGAGGATGTCGGCCTGCGTCGGGTCGCCGAGGCCCCAGACGGGCTGCGTCTCGTTCTGCTTGTCGAGGGAGAGGCCGTTGTTGACCCCGCGGTCGAGGTGGATCGCGAGCTGCGGCAGGCGGAGCAGGGGGCCGGTGTCGGCGAGCACGACGCGGCCGTCGGCGAGAGCGAGGCGGCCGGACAGCCGCAATTCACGGTCGAGCCAGGAGTTCAACAGCGGACCGCCGTAGACCTCGACGGCTGCCTGCAGCCAGCCTCGCGAACCGGTCGTCGGCTGCGGCTTGAGCTTGAAGCCGGGGGAGTCCGTGTGCGCGCCGAAGATGTGCGACGGCGTGGTGGCCGCGGCATCCGTCGGCACGACCCAGGCGATCGTCGCTCCGTCGCGGACGACGACGAATCGTCCACCGGCCTGCGCGGGCCAGGCCTCCTCCTCCTGCAGTCGGGTGAAGCCGGCCGCTTCGAGACGGCGGGCGACCTCGGCTGCGGCGTGGTAACTCGATGGTGAGGCGGCGACGAAGTCGGCGAGGTTCTCTGCGTGGGCGAGGGCGACCGGGGTGACTGGCATGGGTGCCTTCCTGGAGTTCGGGCGTGCTTCGAGCGTAGTCGCGGAGGCTGTGCGATCCGTGCCGAGCGGCGCGCGCCGAGGGCGTTTGCCTCGCGTTCACATCCCGGGGGTATGGTGATCCCGATAGCGCCTAGGGTTCCGGGGTTCGCGCCCGACTGGTCCGAGCGGCGCCACGGTTCTCCTCCGCAGGGGAGCCGTCATCTGACAGGACAAAAGCCCGGAGGACCCTGTTCGTCGCGCCCCGCGTCGGATGGAAGGGTCTGCACCGTGTCTCCTCTCGCCTTCGTCCTCGTGTTCGGTGCCGCGCTGTCGCACGCGGCGTGGAACATCGTCGCCCACGGCATCAGCAGGGCGGGGGCCGCGTTCCTCTGGTGGGGAGCCGTCGCGAGCACGGTCGTCTGGATCGGCGCGGTGCCCTTGACCGGCGGACTCGGCACGGACGACCTCGGGTCATTCGCTCTGGGCGTCTCGGTGTCGGCGGTGCTGCACGTGGCGTACATGGCTGTGCTGCAGCGCGGCTACCGCGAGGGCAACCTCTCGACCGTCTACGCGACCGCCCGCGGGACCGGGCCGTTCCTCTCGGTGATCGTCGCCGTGCTGATCCTGGGGGAGCGGCCCTCGGGGGTCGCGCTGATCGGCGTCGCCGCGGTGATCGCCGGGGTGGTCGCGATCGGTCTGGTCGACCGTGGTCGGGGCGACGGCACGAGGCGCGGTCTCGACCTCGGCCTCGTGTTCGGTCTGCTCACCGGCGTCGCGATCGCGACCTACACGATCTGGGATGCGCACGTCGTGCGCACCTGGGAGCTGTCGCCCGTCGCCTTCATGGTGGGGACGACGCTGCTGCAGGTGCCGTTCTACTCGATCGCGGTGCGACAGCGATGGGATGCCGTGTGGGCGCTGGGTCGAACGCAGTGGCGGCGGATCGTCGTGTTCGGGGTGCTGTCTCCGCTGTCGTACATCCTGGTGCTGACCGCGATCCAGATCGCTCCGGTCGCGCTCGTCGCGCCGCTGCGAGAGGTGAGCGTCGTGCTCGTGAGCCTCTTCGGCGTCGTCGTGCTGCGCGAGTCCCGGCCGGGGTGGCGGATTGCGGCGTCGCTGGTCGTGGTCGGTGGGATCGTGCTGCTGGCTGTGTGAGGTGGGTATCAACTGTTCGCTGATCGTATTCCGGAATATCGGTTTGGTCTGGGGTTTTCAGGGTCTGAATGTCGGTGGCCCCGGGTTGAATCGGAGGTATGAACAGCACTGAGGAAGCCTTGGAGCGGGTCGTCGCCGACCTGGATCTGGTGCTGTCCGAGGCTGCGTTCGGCCTCCTGTCGGATGACGCGAAGATGCGCGTGTTGCGGCTCGCTGGTGCGGCGCAGCGGCGGGTGGACGCGGTGGTCGTTGAGACGGTCGCATCGGTGCCCGCTCGCCCTTCGGGATCGGGCGATCTGGCGTTCTGTGGGCTGTTCGGATGTCGGACGATGAGCGAGTTGTTGCAGCGGGTGTTGCGGGTGGACGCGTCTGGGGCTGGGCGGGTGGTGAAGGCCGCGTCGTCGGTGTTCCGGGAGGTGGACCTCTCATCGGGCGGATGGCAGGCAGCCAGGTGGCCGCGCCTGCGGGAGGCGTTGCTGGACGGGACGATCGGGGTGTCGGGGTTGTTGGCGGCGGTGGGCCCGGTGGATGCCGCGCAACGGCGGGTGAGTGAGCAGTTGCGGTGGCGGGCGGATGCCCAGCTCGCGGCACTTGCACGGGGGATGGTCGCAGTGGATGACGGGGAAGATGTCGCGGACCCGGATGCTGCGGTTGGCGACGCTGATGTCGCGGGCGATCCGGGTGCTGCGGGGGGTGGGCCGCCGGCGACGCCGGAAGACCTGCGGGCGTATGCCCGGGTGATCATGGCGTACCTCGACCCCGACGGGGCAGAGCCCGCGGAAGAGCTCGCGATGCGTGGGCGGGGGATCCGGTTCGGGCGTGCCAAGCACGGCCTGGTCCCGATCCACGGTGACCTGCTCCCGGAGACCGCGGGGGCGTTGCAGCGGCAGTTCGACGCGTACTTGAACCCGAAAGTCGACGGGCCACCGGTGCCCGGGGTGCGGTTCGTGCCATCCGGCGACACCGCCGATGCCACCACAGCGGGTGCGGGTGCTGGTGCCGACAGTGGCGGGTATGTGCGAGGCAGTGACGAGCGGCGTGATGATGACGTGTTGCCGTCGGGGGATCCGGGCGGGATGGTCGACACCCGCACCCGGCCACAGAAGCAGCATGATGCGTTCGCGGCGATCCTCGGCATCGCCGCCCGTCACGATGAGACGCCGAAACTGGGTGGTGCGGCGCCGACATTGCTCGTGTCCGTCACCGCGGACGACTATGCGACCGGCCGCGGATGGGCGTATGTCGACGGCATCGACACCCCCGTCTCCGTCGCGACCGCCCGGCACACCGCCTGCGGGGGGACGGTGCAGCGGGTGCTGTTCGACCCCGAAGGACGCATCATCGGCATCGGGACCACCGACCGCATCTTCACCACCCACCAACGGCGGGCGATCGCTCTCCGTGACAAGGAATGCTTGATCCCCGGGTGCCACGTGCGCGCGTCGTGGTGCGAGATCCACCACGTGCACGAACACGCCAGAGGCGGACCCACCCATACGGACAATGGTGTCGCGTTGTGTTGGCATCATCACCGCACCCTCGACACGAGCGGGTGGGAGATCCGTATGGGCAACGGGACACCCCAGGTTCGCGGACCGGCCTGGTGGGACCCCGCCCGACGATGGCGCACCCCACAACCCGCCCTCACCCACGCACTCACCGGCTGAACCCCGATGGTCGGAGTTGCGCGGTGCTAGAAGATGCTGATCACGAGGTGCTTGCCCTCGTCGACTGCGCGACGGTGCACGCCGTCCAAGGCATCCCAGGCCGCGGCCAGCTCGGCACGCAGCACCGCGGGGTCGTCGCGCCAGATGTTCGGGTAGATGCCGGCATCCGAGAAGGCCGTGAAGTCCGCCGCAGCGATCACAGCATCCCGATCCAGCGCATCGAGCGCCTCGATGATCGGGAGCAGCTCATCGTTCTCGGTGCATCCGACGAAGTCGTCGCCGCCGAACACGTGCACGCCGACGATCGATTCGCTCAGCGGGTCGTCATCCAGAGGAGACGCCGCAGGTGCGCCGGCGAGCAGGAAGTGCAGCCCGTCCCACATCTTGTCGAGGTACACGGTCGGCGCCCCACCGGACTCGAGATCCTCGAGCGTCGACACCAGCACCTCCGGCGCGAGCGACACGAGTCGGTCGAGCGTCAGCTCATCCACGAGCGTGTACGCCGCACGCATGCCCATCAGCAGACCCCCCGGAGTGCATTGTCGATCGATTCGATTTTAGGCGCACGACTCCGCACGCTCGAATCCGGCCGTCACGTGCCGACCGCTCGCATGTAATGTCCATCGGTCGAGATGCCGGATGCCGCCACCGTGAACCGCACGACCTCACTGAGGTAGCGGTCCTCCGAAGCCTCGAAGATCACGCCGTCCGCGTCGCGCGATGTGCGACTCAGCCGCAGGATCGGCGTGCCCTGCGGCACACGCAGCAGGGCGGCATCCTGCTCATCCGCGGCAACCGCGTCGATCACGTGCTGCAGGCCGACGATCGGATGCCCCTGCGAACCCAGGTACTCCGTGATCGACACCGCATCGAGATCGACCTCGAACAGTCGCCGTCCGACGGCCTCGGTGTAGAAGAGCCGCTCGAGCATGGTCGGACGCCCGTCGAGCAGCCGGAGCCGCACCACGCTGACGATCGTGTCGTCAGGCCCGACGCCGAGTGCCGCGCCATGATCGCCGGCCCGCCGCAGGCTCAACTCCTGCGTCTGCGCCCCCGGGGTCACGCCGATGTCGCGCGCCCAGCGCGTGAACGGCACCGACACATCGACCGCCTGACTCGCCTTGCGGGCGACGACGCGCGCCGGCCTGCCGCGACTGGTCTCGATCAGACCCTCGGCGCGAAGCGCAGCCAGGGCGTTGCGGATCGGTCCGCGAGAGGTCTGCCAGCGCGCGGCCAGTTCCGCTTCCGTCGGCACGTCGTCGCCCGGACGCAGCGCCCCGTCCGCGATCTCGCGCCGCAGGTCGTCGGCGATCTGAGTGTAGACAGCTTCGGTCACATAGGTACATTACTTGATCAGCTCGGGCTGCGGGCTCGCATTCGCGCAGCGTTCATCCAAGGAAATGCTTGGTGAACGCGCCCTGAACTCTTCCGAGTTAGGTATATTTCTCGGCCTTCCGCCTGAGAGAGTCTTCCGTGGATCGCCCCTCCCACCTCTGAAAGGTCCTCATGAAGCTTCGTGCTCTGCCCGCCCTCGCGGGTGTCGCGCTCCTCGCCCTCGGCCTCGCCGCCTGTTCCGGCGCAGCCGATGCCACCAGCACCCCCGGCTCCGACGAGTCGTCGTCGGCAGCCGGCGGCTTCGCGGTCGACGAGAACACGCTCGTCTTCGGCGTCGTGCCGGACTCGGTCGACACCGAGACCAACTACCAGCCGCTCATGGACTACATCGCCGAGATCACCGGCAAGACCGTCGAGTACCACGAGTCCACCGACTACGCGGCCCTCATCGAGGCAGCCGTCGCCGGCAAGGTCGACGTCGCCTCGTTCTCCGGCTTCACCTACGTGACCGCGACCAACAACGGCGCGAAGCTCACCCCCATCTCCTCGATCGTCACCGACGAAGGCCAGGAACCCGGCTACTTCTCGCAGGCGATCGTGCCCAAGGACAGCGACATTTCCAGCATCGAGGACTTCAAGGGCAAGAAGGTCTGCTTCGTGGATCCGTCCTCCACCTCCGGCTACCTCTTCCCGTCGTACAACCTGCTCGAGGCCGGCATCGACCCGAAGACCGACATCACCCCCGTGTTCGCGGGCAAGCACGACGTGAGCGTGCAGAAGGTCGGCGAAGGCGTCGAGTGCGAGGTCGGCTTCGCCGAGGACTCCGAGGTCGAGAAGTCGGATGCCGTGAAGGTCATCGACGAGACGATGGTCCCCGGTGCTCCGCTGGTGTACTCATCGACGCTTCCCGACGACGTCTCGAAGAAGCTGATCGACGGCCTCGCCGAGATCACGATCGACGACATCATCGCCGCCGGTATCGACGGCGCCGACACCGACGCGTTCCGCAGCGTCTTCTATGCCACGAAGCCGGTCGACGACGCCTACTACGACGTCATCCGCGACATCTGCAAGGAGACCGAAGCGGAGCAGTGCAAGGCCTGACGGCCTGAGCACCACCGCTTCACCCGGCACTTCGACAGGCTCAGTGACCCAGACCTGGGTCCCGCACTCGGGTCCCTGATCCGCACCTGGGTCCCTGAGCCGCCCTTGGGTCCCTGAGCCTGTCGAATGGCCCCCGGTTCCGCCCTTGGGTCCCTGAGCCTGTCGAAGGGCCCCCGGGTCCCTGAGCCTGTCGAAGGGCCCCCGATTCCGCACTCCACCACCCCGTAGGAGCCCGACATGACCACGCCAGCCCCTGACGCCCTCGTCCGCCTGAGCGGAGTGACGAAGACCTTCGGCTCCACGACCGCCCTCGACGACGTCTCGCTCGAGGTGTCACGCGGCGAGATCGTCGTGCTGCTCGGACTCTCCGGGTCGGGCAAATCGACCCTGCTGCGTCACCTCGACGGCCTGGAGCTCCCCACCTCGGGCGAGGTCGAGGTGCTCGGCTCCCCGGTGCCGGCCCTGCGCGGACGCGCACTGCGTTCGCTGCGCAGCCGCGTCGGGTTCATCTTCCAGCAGTTCGAGCTCGTGCCATCGCTCACGGTGCTCGAGAACGTGCTCACCGGCTCGCTGTCCCGAGTGCGGGGCCCGCGCCTCGGCCTCTGGGGCTACTCGAGGTCCGCGAAGCTGCAGGCGCTCGAACACCTCGACCGCGTCGGCCTGCTCGACCGGGCCTACCAGCGCAGCGACACGCTCTCGGGCGGACAGCAGCAGCGCGTCGCGATCGCCCGCGCGCTCATGCAGAAGCCCGACATCCTGCTCGCCGACGAGCCGGTCGCCTCACTCGACCCGGAGTCCAGCGACCAGGTCATGGCTCTCATCCGCGAGATCGCGGCCGACGAGGGGCTGACGGTCGTGTGCAGCCTGCACCAGGTCGACCTCGCGATCTCGTGGGCCGACCGCATCGTCGGCCTCCGCCACGGCGCGGTCGTGCTCGACACCCCGACCGGCGACCTCACCAAGGCCGAAGTCATGGAGATCTACGGCCGCGTCGCCACCACCACCGCCGAGATCACGGCGGTCGCGATGGAGTTGGCGGATGCGTCGACGCAGGTGCACGCCTCATGACGGTCATCGGCGGCGCTTCGACAGGCTCAGCGACCCAGGGGAGTGGCGCTTCGACCCAGGGTGGTGGCGCTTCGACAGGCTCAGCGACCCAAGGGGGTGGCTCAGCGACCCAGGGGGGTGGCTCAGCGACCCAGGGTGGTGGCTCGGCGACCCAAGGGGGTGGCTCAGCGACCCAAGGGGGTGGCTCAGCGACCCACGGGGGTGGCTCGGCGACCCAGAGGGGTCGGGTGCCGAAGCGTCCGATCTCGCCCGAGCGCATCGCGGCAGCCCTCACCCTCGTCGCACTGGTCGTGCTCGGCATCCTCGCCGTCGGCGAAGTCGGCATCTCGATCCCCGCGATGGTGCAGAGCTGGGGCAACGCCGAGAACTTCATGGTCCGCGTCGGCGGGCTCTCGTTCCCCGAGCCCGGCGACCTGCTGTGGCTGATCGCCCTGACCGTCGGCCTCGTGCTGGTGGGCACCCTGCTCGCCGCCGTGCTCTCGGTGCCGATCGCCTATCTCGCCGCCTCCAACACCGCACCGGGCAACGGCTGGCGCGCGGCGGCACGGTTCATCGGCGTGCTCACCCGCGCCCTCCCTGACGTCGTGCTCGCGATGGCCTTCGTGCTGATGTTCTCGCTCGGCACGCTCCCCGGCATCCTGGCGATCGGCATCCACTCGATCGGCATGATCTCGAAGATGTTCGCCGACGCCATCGAGCAGATCGACGAAGGTCCTCGCCTCGCGATCCGCGCAGCCGGCGGCTCGAAGATGCAGGAGTTCAGCGCCGGCATCCTGCCGCAGGTGCTGCCCAGTTGGGTCGCGACCGTGCTGCACCGCAATGACATCAACCTGCGAGGCAGCGTCGTGCTCGGCTACGTCGGCGTCGCCGGCCTCGGCCTCGAGATGTCGTACGCCTTCAAGGCGCTGAACTACGGCAAGGGTCTCGGCATCGCGCTCGTCATCTTCGTCCTGTGCGTCGTCATGGAGATCGTGTCGAGCCTGGTGCGTGGTGCGATGCTCGGCCAGGAACGGCAGACGCGGTCGTGGATGGACCGCATCGTGCACCCGCGACTGCGGGCGAAGCGCGACGCCGCAACGGACCGTGTGGCCTGGGCCGCGAGTCCGCAGTCCGCAGTGCGCCGCCCGTGGACCGCCCAGCGCGTCCGGAACACCACGGCCGGCGGCATCGCCGTGCTCGTCGTGCTCGGCAGCGTCGTGGTGAGCGACATCAACTGGATGGACTTCGTCACGTTCTGGGCCAAGCTCCCGGAGACCGCGGCGAAGTTCTGGCCGCCCTCCTTCGGCAACTACGACGCCTCGGCGATGTTCACCGCCATGCGCGACACGGTCGCGATCGCGCTCGCCGCGACCGTGCTGACCCTGCTGCCGTCGTTGGTGCTCGGCTCGCTCGCCGCGAGCAACGTCGCACCGAGCAGGGGAGCCCGCGGCATCGCCCGGTTCCTGCTCGTCGGCATCCGTGGCATCCCCGAGCTGATCCTCGCGATCGTGCTCGTCGTGATCACCGGTCTCGGACCGCAGGCGGGCGTCATCGCACTCGCGATCGGCGGCATCGGACTCCTCGGCAAGCTCATCGCCGACTCCTTCGAAGAAGTCGACCGCGGGCCCGAGCGTGCGCTCCGCGCCGTCGGCGCCACTCGGCTGCAGACCTACGCCTCGGCGACGGTGCCGCAGGGGATGCAGGCGCTGATCGGGCACAGCTTCTACATGCTCGACACGAACATCCGTGCGGCGACGATCCTCGGCATCGTCGGCGGTGGCGGCGTCGGCTACTACCTGCTCAACGCCAGCCAGGGGTCGCGCTACGAGACGGTCACCGCGATCGTGCTGATGATCCTGGTCACGGTCCTGGTGGTCGAGGGCCTCGCGATGTGGATGCGGAAGGTGTTCCGATGAACCCTGCACCGGACGCACGCGCCGCCACGGCTGATGTCGTCGTGGTCGGCTCCGGCATCGTCGGACTCGGCGCGGCCTATGCGGCGGTGCGCCGCGGACTCCGCGTGATCGTGGTCGACCGCACGGACGGGCCGAGCGGCGCGACGATCCGCAACTTCGGCCACCTCTGCATCGGTGCGCAGACCGGCGAGGCCCGCCGCTACGCCGACCTCTCCCGCGAGCTCTGGCTGCGGCTCTCCGCCGATGCCGGGTTCTGGCTGCGCGAATCGGGCACGCTCGTCGCGGCACGGCACGACGATGAGCTCGCCGTGCTCGAGGCTGCCTCGCTCCACGAGGACCCCCGCGGCGGCATCCGGATGCTGGATGCAGACGAGCTGCTGCGCCTCGCCCCGCTGCGGCGCGAGGGCATCGTCGGCGGCGCGCACATCGCGACCGACCTGCAGACAGATCCGCGTGCCGCCGCCGGAGCGATCGTCACTCACCTCGCGGCGCTCGGCGTCGAATTCCGGTTCCGCACCGCGGTCACCGCGCTCGCCGCAGGCCGGGTCGACACCACGCGCGGTGCGATCTCGACCGAGCACACGGTCGTCGCCGTGAACCACGACATCGACCAGCTGCTGCCCGAGATCGCCGAGCGCCGCGGCATCCAACGCTGCGCGCTCGACATGATACGTGCCGCGGTGAGCCTGCGGCATTCGCTGCCTGCCCCGCTGCTGACCGGCTGGTCGCTGGTGCGCTACGGCCGCTTCGCCGATGCGCCCGAGACGGCGCAGCCGACCGCGCGTCTGCGCGAGCGCCTGCATGCCGAGCGGCCGGACCTCGCGGCCCTCGACCTCAACCAGATGTACACGCAGCTGCCGGACGGCTCGCTCATCATCGGCGACTCGCACGCGACAGCGACGACGACGTCGCCGTTCCAGCCCGAGGCGGCGTTCAGCGCCTTCCTCGCCGAGGCGGAGGCGCTGTTCGACATGCCGGCTCCGCGCGTGCTGGAGCGGTGGCAGGGCGTCTACGCGAAGGGCTCCACGGAGTTCCTCGTCGAACGGGGTGACGACGGGGCGCTGGTGCTCGCCGCGACCACCGGCATCGGAATGACCACGGGTCTGGGGCTCGCAGAAGAGAATCTCACCGCCGCCTTCGGGTGGGCACCCGCACTGGAAGGAACATCATGACCACTCCGCTCGACCTCGCCCCGATCGAACTCGTCGTGCTCGACATGGCCGGAACCAGTGTGCTCGACGACGGTGTCGTGGAGCAGGCGTTCCAGCGTGCAGCAGCACGCACCGGCGTCGCGGATCGGATGCCGTGGGACGAGGCGCTCGACCACGTGCGCGTCACCATGGGGCAGTCGAAGATCGACGTCTTCACGCACCTCGCCGGCGGCGATGTCGCAGCGGCCACCAGGGCGACCGCCGCGTTCGAAGACGCGTACGCCGAGATCGTCGCCGAGCAGGGGGTCGCCGAGATCCCCGGTGCGGCCGACGCGATCCAGGGGTTGAAGGATGCCGGTCTCACGGTCGCCCTGACCACCGGGTTCGCTCCGGTCACCCGGGACGCGCTCATCGACGGGCTCGGCTGGCACGACCTGGTCGACCTCGTCCTCTCTCCGGTGGATGCCGGACGCGGTCGCCCCGCCCCCGACCTGGTGCTGACGGCGTTGCTGCGCACGCGGACCTCGTCGGTCGGTGCAGTCGCGGTCGCCGGTGACACCACGAGCGACGTCGAATCCGGTCGCCGCGCCGGTGCAGGCTTCGTCGCCGGCGTGCTCACGGGTGCACACGATCGTGCCGCGTTGACCGCAGCCGGTGCGGACGCCGTGCTCAGCGACATCACGGGTCTCCGGTCCGCCCTCGCCGAGCGCGGACTGCTCGGCACCGTGGTGGCCGGCGCCGCCGCGACCGCCTGAACCGGTCGACGACATGGGCACGCTGCTGATCCGTCCCCCAGGCCATCGACGTGACGTCACGCTGCGGCCGGCAGCCACGGCGATGGTGTGGACCGGCGTCGATCACCCGCACGAGACGATCGCGGTGCCCGGCGTCGCGCTCGGCGACCGCGACGTGCTGGTCGCGATCGAGATGTCGACGATCTGCGGCTCCGACGTGCACACGGTGCGGGGGCGCCGGTCCGCGCCGACGCCGCTCGTGCTCGGCCACGAGAGCGTCGGCCGCGTGATCGCGGTCGGCGACGAGGGTGCGCTCGCCGTCGACGGGAGCCCCCTGCGCATCGGCGACCGTGTCGTGTGGTCGATCACGATCTCGTGTGCGAGCTGCGACCGGTGCCTGCGCGGGATGCCGCAGAAGTGCCGCACGCTCGGCAAGTACGGCCACGACCGCGTCGGCGCGCACGGCGACCTGACCGGTGCGTTCGGCAGCCACATGCAGCTGCGCGCCGGCACCGCGATCGTCCGGGTGCCTGAGGCGCTGCCCGCCGCCGTGCTCGCCCCGGCGTCCTGCGCGACGGCCACTGCCTGGGCCGCCGTCGCCCGCGCAGCGCGGTGGCGAGACCTCGAGGGCGCTGCGGTGCGGATTCACGGCGCCGGACTCGTCGGACTCTCGGCGGCGGCGATCGCTGCCGAGTTCGGTGCCGACGTCGAGGTGCGCGACCCGAACCCGCAGCGCCAGGCGCTCGCCGCCAGGTTCGGTGCCGAGGGCCTGGATCGCGAGCCCGATGTGGTGATCGAGGCATCAGGGCATGCGGTGGCCGATGCGCTGGAGGGTGTCGCGGTCGGCGGCATGGTGGTGCTCGTCGGCAGCGTGTTCCCGGCCGACCCGGTGCCGTTCGACGCCGAGAGCATCGTGCGACGGCTCGTCACGATCGCCGGCGTCCACAACTACACCGGCGCCGAACTCGTCGAGGCGGTCGCCTTCCTCGCCGGTCGCGGTCGGGCGTATCCCTTCGCGGATGCCGTCGGCGCCGTGCGCCCGCTCACCGACATCGATGCGGCGCTCGCCGCGGCATCCGAGCGGGACGCACCGCTGCGGATCGGACTCGTGCCGGGGCGCTGACCCGTCCTGGGGTGCGGTTGCACTCGCGATATGGTCGCATCGACCCGGAACGCCCCCGTTCATATGTGTCCTGGGCACATATCCCTGCGATGGCTGCGCTGGAAAGCTGGATCGACGACCACATCGCCGCTCCACCATCGACGCCGGAGCGCGCGTCGCAGAAGGGACCCCACGATGATCGATGACGAGCTCCGCGCCCGACTGGAAGCACTGGGCGGGATGGATGCCGGTCCAGGCTCCCTCGCCGGCGTCGTGGTGGTGGACGTCACTCGCGTCGTCGCGGGTCCCTACTGCTCGATGATCCTGGCCGACCTCGGCGCGACCGTCATCAAGGTCGAGCACCCCGACGACCCCGACTACACGCGCACCTTCCCGCCGCTCCTCGAGCGCGAGGGCGGCGAGGGCTTCAGCGGATTCTTCGCGCAGTACAACCGCAACAAGCTCGGCGTCTCGCTGAACCTGCGCCACCCCGAGGGGAAGACGGCGCTCGAGCGGTTGGTCGCGAAGGCCGACGTGCTCGTCGAGAACTTCCGCCCCGGCACCATGGACCGCCTGGGCCTCGGCCACGAGCACCTGGGCTCGATCAACCCGCGCCTCGTCTACGCGGCGCTCAGCGGCTACGGGCAGACGGGTCCGTACCGGGGGCGCCCCGCCTACGACAACAGTGCCCAGGCGACCGGTGGCCTCTGGTCGATGAACGGCCCGGCCGGCGGTCCGCCCACGCGCGTCGGCACGATCATCGGCGATCTCGCCGCCAGCCTGTACGGCGTGATCGGCGTCCTCGCCGCCGTGCGTCACGCCGAGCGCACGGGGGAGGGTCAGCTCGTCGACGTGTCGCAGCAGGACTCCGTGCTCACCCTCACCGAGAACGCGGTGGTCTCGTACACGACCGAGGGTGTCGTACCGGTGCCGCTCGGCAACCAGCATCCGTTCGTCCGCCCCTATGAGCTGTTCGCCTGCCAGGACGGCTACGTGTTCTTCGGCGGGTACACCGACAAGTTCTGGAAGATCTCCTGCGAGACGTTCGGTTCGGCCGACGACTACGCGGCCAATCCAGACCTGCACCGGATGGCTGACCGCTTCGACGCCGTCGTCTACGCGCAGCAGGTGAAGCCGATGGTCGAGCGCTGGTTCGCCGGACGCACCAAGGCCGAGCTCGAGGCGCTCGCGGGAGACCTCGTGCCGCTGAGCGCTGTGAAGGACATCGCCGAGGTCGTCGCCGACCCGCAGATCGCGGCGCGCGACATGGTCGTCGAGGCGGAGTACGAGGGCTACGGCCCGCTGCGCACCTTCGGTTCGCCGGTGAAGCTCGACCGCACGCCGCCGCGCGCTCGCGGTCTTGCGCCGGACACCGGCGAGCACACCGACGCGGTCTTCCGCGACCTGCTCGGCTATGCGACCGACGAGATCGAGGCGCTGCGCACCGCCGGGACGATCTGATGGCGGGCATCCGTCTCGACCGCGACGGCGCACTCGCCGTCATCACGATCGATCGACCCGAGAAGCTCAACGCACTCACGCTCGCGATGTACGAGCAGCTCGGCGAGGCGTTCGCGGAGGTGCGCGACGACGCGCGCATCGGTGCGGCGATCCTCACCGGCGCAGGGGAGCGGGCGTTCTGCGTCGGTGCCGACCTCGGCGAGTCGATCCCAGCGCTCACGGAGGGCCGCTTCGACATCAGCGAGTGGGACGCCGCCCACCAGAAGCACTCGACGCTCGACAAGCCGGTGGTCGCAGCGGTCAACGGCCTGTGCCTCGGCGGCGGCTTCGAGATCCTGCTGTCGACCGACATCCGCATCGCGTCGGACGAGGCGCAGTTCGCGCTGCCGGAGACGGGTGTCGGCGTCGTGCCGGCCGGCGGCACGCTCGTTCGCCTGATCCGACAGATCCCCTACGCCTGGGCCATGGACCTGATGCTGCGCGGCACGAGGATCGATGCCGCGACGGCGCTGCGCTACGGCATCCTGAACCAGGTCGTCCCGGCCGTCGAGCTGCAGTCGACCGCCGTGTCGGTGGCCGAGGAGCTGCTGTCACGCAGCCGTACCGCGATCGCGACGGTCAAGCGCGCGGTGCGCGAGCTCGCCGATCTTCCCAAAGGCGAGGCGTTCGTGCGTGAGGCCGAGCTC
Organism: Microbacterium oxydans; assembly: GCF_000956525.1. Taxonomy (GTDB): domain Bacteria; phylum Actinomycetota; class Actinomycetes; order Actinomycetales; family Microbacteriaceae; genus Microbacterium; species Microbacterium oxydans_A. Next base: position 174,613 of record NZ_JYIW01000022.1, on the reverse strand, counting down.
GGCCAGCTGGCGTTCGACAGCGACGATGCCCGCGAGGGCCTCGCCGCATTCGCCGCGCGTCGCCCTCCGGTGTTCCCCTCGCACGAGGTCTGACGCGGCATCCTGTTCCGGTCGCAGTTCGTGCTGCCGGCATCCTCTTCCGGTCGCAGTTCGTGCCGCCTGCATCCTCTGCAGGCGGCACGAATCGCGACCGGAACGAGGTCCGGCGGTGGCTCAGCGCTCGAAGTCGTCCGGCGCCGGCTCGGCCTGCGGGGCTCCGGATTCGGCGGTCTCGGATGCCGCTGCCTCGGCCGTGTAGTCCGGACGCGGCGGCTGCAGGCGCTGGTCGTTGAACTCGCCGCCCTTGCGTCCGCCGAACGGGCGGCCGTGGTCAGCCGACTCGTCGCGGGCGAACACGAAGCTCCAGGGGCCGGCCGTGAACTGCGCGCCGGTGCGGAGCGTCTGAGTGTCCTCGCCCGGGTGCGTGGCGTCTGCGCTGCCTGCCGCACTGCGCTCGCCCTCGCCGTGCAGCGTCAGCACGTACTCGTCGCGGTCGTCGTGCTGGATCGTCGCGTGCAGCGGATCGGTGTCCGCGATGCGCAGCTCGTTGCCCTCTGCCGATCCGATGCGCACGAGGTCGACGTCGAGCGCGAACTCGGTGCGGTCGTCGTCGCGCGTGATGCGCAGGCGGGGGTTGCCAGCGCCGAACTCGGCGTGGGTCGTGGTGGGGGTGTACCCCTCAGTCGTCTCTTCAGTCATGCTGCTCGCCTCCCAGAACGTGTGGCTCCGAGCCTAGGTGCGTTCGTGGGTGCCGAGGAAGGGGTTGACTTCCGTGCTGCGTCACCGGAGAAACCGATGACGTGGCGCGCACAGGTGAGCGCGCACAGCTGCGGGAGTACCCGAATCGGGGGAACGGAGGAATACTCTAGGGAGAGGGACGATTCCGACAGCCCTGTCGGACCAGGACTGAATCGATCCGAGGAGTGGGACACATGGGAAAGTTCGTCTACGAAGGCGGCGTCAAGACCGAGATCGAGGACCGCGCACTCACGCACCTCCAGCTCGTGATCACGGCCAAGCTCCGTCGCGGTGAGCCGTTCCCGTTCAGCTGGCGCGAAGACGCCAGCGTCGGCGGCGGACGCGTCACCGTCTGGGTGCAGCCGGGCAGTTCGCTCGTCTTCAAGTACTTCGGCAGCCGCCAGCCGGCGATCAACCGTGCGTGGATCGAGGCCCTGGCCTTCACCGCCAACGCCCCGAGCGGCCTGTATCTCGTGCCAGAGCCTGCCGAGAGCAGCGACTCGGCCGGCGCCGCCGACGTGCACGTCGCCGTTCCGAGCTGACCCGGGAACGGCCCGCACGGCTGTCAACCCCCTTCGCAGGTCGAGGCGGGTGCGGCATCGTCGGCCTCTCCGACGCGAAGAGAGGCGAACCGATGACCGACACCGCTCCCGACCCCCGCACGGCCCACCGCACGGAGGGTTTTCCCGACCAGCAGCAGGATCAGCCCGGTCTCACCGAGCGGACCACGCCACGGCCGGACCACGGCGAGTCCAGCTATGTCGGCAGTGGTCGGCTCGAGGGCCGGAAGGCCTTGATCACGGGTGGTGACTCCGGCATCGGCCGGGCCGTCGCGATCGCCTTCGCCCGTGAGGGGGCGGATGTCGCGATCGCGCACCTCCCGGAGGAGCAGCAGGATGCGGATGCCACGGTCGAACTCGTGCGAGAGGCAGGGCGCACCGCGGTGAGCCTCGCCGGTGACCTGCGCGACGAGGACTTCGCCGAAGCCGTGGTCGCCGAGACGCGACGTGCGCTGGGCGGACTCGATGTGCTCGTGCTCAACGCCGCGTACCAGCACGACATCGACGGCTTCGAGAACCTCCGCACCGACGACATGCGGCGCGTGTTCGACACGAACCTGGTCGGCATGGTGCACTCGGCGCGTGCCGCCTATCCGCTCCTGGAGCCGGGCGCGAGCATCATCGTCACCTCCTCCGTGCAGGCGTACAACCCCTCGCCCGGCCTGATCGACTACGCCATGACGAAGGCCGCGCAGGTCGCCTTCGTGCAGGCGCTCGCAGAGGAGGCCGGCCCGCGCGGCATCCGGGTCAATGCGGTCGCACCGGGCCCGATCTGGACGCCGCTCATCCCGGCGGCGGGTTGGGATGCCGAGCGCCTCGCGACCTTCGGACAGGACACGCCGCTCGAGCGAGCGGGCCAGCCGGCCGAGCTCGCCGGTGCCTACGTGTACCTGGCCTCGAACGAGTCCTCGTACACCTCTGGAGCGATCCTGCCGGTGACCGGCGGCAAGCACCTCTGAGCGGCACGACCCCTGCCGCGTCCGGGGTGTGTCGACTGGACGCGGCAGGGGCTGATGCCTCACGCTGAGAGGCGTGCAGCAGTCCCCGTCGTCCCGTTCCCTCACGGGCGTCGCGCTCGTCATCGGCTCCTGCCTGTCGCTGCCCTTCGGGGCGGCCGTCGCGGCGCAGCTGTTCCCGGTGCTCGGGCCGTGGGGCGTGACCTCGCTGCGTGTCGCGATCGCGGCGATGCTGCTCGTCGTGATCGTGCGCCCGCGCCCCGGCCGGTGGACCAGGCAGCAGTGGATCGCGGCGGTCCTGTTCGGCGTCTCGCTCGCCGCCATGAACGGCTCCTTCTACGCCGCGATCGACCGCATCCCGCTCGGCCCGGCCGTCGCGATCGAGTTCCTCGGGCCGCTCGTGCTGGCCGCCCTGCTCACGCGTCGCGTGGCCGATGCGGTGTGGGTCGGCGTCGCGCTGATCGGCATGGCGTTGCTCGCGGTCGACGGGCTGCTCGGGGCTGCGCCGCTGGATCCGCTCGGTGTCGTCTTCATCCTGATCGCCGCGGCCTTCTGGGCCATGTACATCCGGATGAGCGCACGCGTCGGCACACTGATCCCCGGCGCCGGCGGACTCGCGATGGGACTCGTCATCGCGGCGGTGCTGCTCATCCCGGTTGGCGTGCCGGCAGCGATCACGGTCGCGGGCGACACACAGCTCCTCCTGCTCGCCGCGATCACCGCGGTGCTGTCGTCGGTGATCCCGTACAGCTTCGAGCTCGCGGCGCTGCGCCGTCTGCCCGAGCGCGTGTTCGGTGTGCTGCTGAGCCTCGAGCCGGCATTTGCGACGCTGGCCGGATGGCTCGTGCTCGGCCAGAGCGCGACACCGCTGCGGATGCTGGCTATCGCCCTGGTCGTCGCCGCCAGCGTCGGCACGACCCTCGGCATCCGTCGTCGTCGCCGCGCGGATGCCGCACGCGACGACGACGAGGATCCGCCAGGGGTCTTCACCGCGCCGATCCCACTGCCGGAGTGATCAGGCTGCCACGCGCTTCGGCGCAGGGGTTCGGTTCGCGGCGACCGCGGTCGTCGGCAGCGGGTAGCGGCGGCGCAGCAGCGCGCGCTGCACGAGCGTCCAGATCACGGTGACCGTGAGGTAGAGCGCGGCGGCGAGCGGCACGAACGCCGCGAACACGGCGGTCACGTAGTGCATCGCGCTCATCACCCGCAGCATCGTCGGCGAGTTCAGCGGCGAGTCGCCCTCGACCGGCGCCGGACGGAACACGCGACGCGTGATCTCGGCGACGACGAGCATGATGACGAGCAGCACACCGAAGACCAGGAACGTGGCCGGCGTCGCCGTACCGCCGAACAGCGCCGACACCAGGCTCGTGCCCAATGGTGCGCCGAACAGGTCATGGGTGAGCAGGTCGTTCGGATGCCCGGCGATCTCGGGACGGATGAACAGCGTGTAGAGGATGCCGACCACCGGCGCCTGCGCGAGCACCGGCAGCATCCCGGCGAAGGGCGAGGTGTTCTCCGACCGGTACAGCTCGAGCGTCTCGCGCTGCAACCGCTCCGGGTTCTTCTTGTGTCGGCGCTGCAGTTCGCGCAGGCGAGGAGCGAGACGGGCTCTGGTCTGCTCTGCCTTGGCCTGCGAGAAGCCGACGGGGATGAGTAGTGCGCGCACGAGGAGCGTCACGAGGATGACGGCCGCAGCAGATGCCGCGCCGCCGGCGAAGGGTTCGAGCAGGGTGGAGAGGCCGGCCAGGGCGCCGTAGGCGGCGTCGAGCAGGGCGGTCAGCGGTGGGAGGGCAAAGGGGTCCATTGGGTGTCCGTTCGAGAGGTCGGGATGGGTCGGCGAATGCCGCGCGATCCCGGTCGGAACGGAGGTTCCGTCGACAGGACTACGCGGCGGTCGCGACTCCCGGCGCTCGCGGACGCGGGTGCCCTGCGGCATCCGGATCACTCTGCGAGAGGAGGGTGGAGGCGTCGATCGCGCGCCAGGGATGCGGCGCGCTGCTGGCGGTGGCGGAGTGCAGACTCAGCACCAGCGCGAGCGTGAGGGCCGTCACCGCCAGCAGGGCGATCGCGAGGCCCAGGGCCGCGGCGTCGGGGACGGAGACGAGACCGAGCGCGGTCAGCACGATGCTCAGCATCTGCCCGAACCACTCGCTCATGTGCGTCTCCCTCTCTCCTGCGAGGGTAGCACCGGCCGCTGGGCCCGCGGCCGGGCGTAGCCTCGAAGCATGAGTGATCTGCGTGCGCTGTTCGGCATCGAGCATCCGATCGTCCTCGGCCCCTTCGGCGGCTTGTCCTCCGTGCCGCTCACTGCGGCGGTGAGCGACGCAGGCGGCCTCGGATCGTTCGGGCTCTATGGCTACGACGGCGATCGGATCCGCCGGACCGGCGCCGAGCTGCGCGCAGCCACCTCGCGGCCGTTCGCACTCAACATCTGGGTGCCGACCGGCGACGAGGTCGTTCCGAACGCACAGCACATGATCTTCGCGCAGGCACTGCAGCCGTTCTACGACGCGGTCGGTGTCGAGATGCCGGCCAGGCCCGAGCAGTACATCCCATCGCACGAGGAGCAGCTGGACGCGATCTGGGACGTCGCGCCGGCTGTGCTCAGCGTCGTGTTCGGTGTGCCCTCCGGTGCGGTCGTCGAGGAGGCGCATCGCCGTGGCATCCGCGTCGTCGGCACCGCCACGACGGTGGCAGAGGCCGTGGCACTGGCAGACGGCGGCGTCGATGCGGTCGTGGCGACCGGGTTCGAGGCCGGCGGACACCGTGTGTCGTTCGTGCGTCCCGCCGAGGATTCGCTGGTCGGCACCTTCGCGCTCGTGCCGCAGGTCGTCGATGCGGTCGACGTGCCGGTGATCGCCGCCGGCGGCATCGCGGATCGCCGCGGGGTCGCCGCCGCGTTCGCGCTCGGCGCCGAGGCGGTACAGGTCGGCACCGCCTTTCTCGTCACCCCGGAGTCGGCCGTGAACGACGCGCACCGCGAGGCGATCCGGCGGACCCCGGCTGACGGCACGGTGCTCACCAAGGCGATGAGCGGTCGGCTCGCACGCGGCGTGCGCAACCGTGCGGTCCGGGCCATCGAGGCGAGCGGCACGATCGCGCCGTTCCCGATGCAGAACTGGCTCACCGGGCTGTTCCGCACGGCTGCCGGCCGACAGGAGCTCGGCGAGCTGCAGTCGCTGTGGATGGGGCAGGCTGCCCCGCTCGCGCGCGCGGGCTCGGCCGCTGAGGCGTTCGCCGAGCTGGTCGCCGGGGTGCCTGTGGAATGAACCATCCGGTTAGCCAGGTATCTGGCTAGGATGGCGTCATGTCGACCTACAGCGTGTTGGATGCGCGGAACAATCTGTCCCGTCTGATCGCCGATGCGCGCTCGGGGATCGAGGTCGTCATCACGAACAGGGGAGTTCCCGTGGCGCAGATCACACCCATCACCGCAGTCGACGTGCCGCTCACCGGACCGGCCCTCGTGGAGTGGATCGACGCGAACCCGCTCCCGGATCGCCTCGCCCGCTCCGCCGACGACATCGAAGCGCAGATCCGCGAGCTCAGGGACGCCTGGGAGTGATCTCCCTCGACGCCTGCATCCTCATCTACGCCCTCGAGGACCGAGGGGAGGCGGGCGATCGCGTTCGACAGGCGCTGGCGCGGACCGACGACCGGATCGCGGTGAGTCCGCTCGTGCTGCACGAGTGCCTCATCAAGCCGCTGCGCGACGGAGATCTCGAGACGCGTTCGAGACTCCTGTCCGCATACGCACGTATGGTGCACCTCGAGCTCGACGAGACCGTCTTCCTGCACGCCGCCGAACTGCGGGCGCGGCACGGGCTGAAGACTCCGGATGCGCTGCACCTCGCCGCCGCGCAGCTCAGCGGCTGCCGCGAGTTCTGGACGAACGATGCCCGCCTGGTCACGGCCTCCCGTGGCCTCGCGGTCGACGTGGTCTCGGCCTGAGCGACCCGACCCGAGCGCGTCCGGCTACAGGATGACGGTCGAGCGGCCGTGCACGATCACGCGGTCCTCGGCATGCCACTGCACGGCGCGCGCGAGGACCTGACGCTCGACGTCGGCACCGCGGCTCTGCAGCTGGGCGGCCGAGTCGGCGTGCGTCACGCGCGTGACGTCCTGCTCGATGATCGGCCCCTCGTCGAGGTCGGCCGTCGCATAGTGCGCGGTCGCCCCGATGAGCTTCACGCCGCGGTCCTTGGCCCTGGCGTACGGGTTCGCGCCGATGAATGCCGGCAGGAACGAGTGGTGGATGTTGATGACCGGCGCCTCGACGCGCTCGATGAAGTCGTCGGTGAGGATCTGCATGTAGCGGGCGAGCACGACCAGGTCGACGTTGCCGCGCAGCAGGTCGAGCTGGCGCTGCTCCATGAGCTGCTTGTCGCCGGAGGGGATGTGCACGAACGGCACGCCGAACGAGCGCACCGACTCGGCGAGATCGGGGTGGTTCGACACGACCATCGTGATGTCGATGTCGAGCTGGCCGCGCTGCGTGCGCCACAGCAGCTCCATCAGGCAGTGGTCGTACTTCGACACGAAGATCGCGACGCGCTTGCGACGGGCGGTGTCGTGCAGCGACCACTCCATGCCGAAGCGCTGCGCCACGGCGTCGAGGTCGGCCTCCAGAGCGGGGCGCGCTGCCGCGAGTCCGTCGAGATGGATCACCGTGCGCTGGAAGAACCGGCCGCCCTCGGAGTCCGTCGAGTGCTGGTCCAGCGAGATGATGTTCGCGTCATGGGCGGCGAGCACCCCTGCGACTGCCGCGACGATGCCTGGTTGGTCGTCGCAGGCGATCAGAAGACGGGCGGTGTCGGGCTGAGACATGGATGCTCCTCGGGGGTGTTCCTCGATTCTGCCGTGCCAGCGCTCCGACGGACGAATCGCCGCGGCGAGTGGATACGCTGACTGGTGGCGCGAAGCGCCGCGAGGAGGACTGCCATGACAGCATCCGCTCTGCTGACGCAGGCCGTGCAGGATCTCGCCGGCGCCCCGAAGGAGGGGCTGGGCGAGCAGCGGGACTCCCAGTGGCGGGGTCGGCGCATCGTGCGGGTCGGGGCGGCCTGGCACCTCGGCGTGCTGCTGCTGACCGACACCCATGCGCTCGCGACCGCCGAGGTGCTGCGTGCGGCGGATCCTGGTCGCCGCGGCTACACCGCCGAATCAGCGCGTGAGCGGGCGGCTCGACGCGAGGAGGCGCTGCGCGGCGGATTCGACGAGGGCGAGGTCGTGCACGTCGGGTGGAGTGTGATCGACGTCGATGCGGTGGATGCCGGTGGTGCATCCGGTCCGCTCGCGTCGATCGACGGCGTGCCCTCGGTGCGCTGGAGCGCGGCCGGCGGGTTCATGCCGCTGGAGTCGTATCTGCGGGAACGCGTCGAGCTGCTGCGTGCATCGGACTGACCGAGCCGGACGCTCAGACGAAGGTCTCGGCGAAGCGGCGCAGCAGCGCGGTGCCCTCGGTGACGGATGCCGACAGCACCTGATCCTGCACGTGGTCGAACTCGTCGGGGTCGAAGTACCCGGTCGTGCGGTAGAACGTCATCCGATCGGCGAAGTCGCGCGGCGTGGGCTCCGGGTGGAACTGGGCCGCGTACAGGTGCGTGCCGACGCGGTAGGCCTGCACGGGGCAGTCCTCGTTCGTCGCGAGCAGTTCGGCACCGGCCGGCAGCGCCACCGAGCTCTCCTTGTGCGCCGTGAACACCGTGAGCGCGGGCGAGCTGGGGCCGAAGACCGGGTCGGATGCGCCGACCGGTGTCGTGCGGATCACGGTGGCGCTCGCGGCCTCCGGTGTCTCGGTGGTCACGTCGCCGCCGAGCATCCGTGTCACCACACCGATGCTGAAGCAGGTGAAGAAGACGGCGACCTCGGCGTCGATCGCGCGCTGAGCGATCGTGCGCAGGTCGGCCTCGACCCGCAACTGCTCCGGGATCTTCTCGACGTCGCTGACGTTGAACGGCGAGCCGCCGACGACGATGCCGCGGTAGCCGCGCAGGCGGGCCGGATCGAGCGGTCCGTCGAGGAGGTCGAGTCGGTCGACGACGTCGGCACCGAGTGCCCGGCGGAAGGACGCGTGCTCCGCGTCGGCCGCGCCGCGCTCCGGGCGCACGCAGACGTAGAGAAGCGAACCCATCAGGCGATCCTATCGAGGCTCGGAGGTCGCCGAGAAAGCGGGTGACGCCCCGTGACGCCCGAGGTGCGCGGTCTCAGCGCGAGGAGTTCGAGGTGCGGCCGCGCACGATCCCGACGAAGGTCTCGACGTCGGGCGTGGTGCGATCGCGCGGCCAGACCAGGGCGACCGTGGAGGTCGGACCGTCGAGCAGTCGACGGTGTCCTGCGTCTTTCCGGTGGTGCAGGCGTGCGAGCGACATCGGCACGATCACGATGCCGACACCGGATGCCGCGGTCACGATCGCCTCGGCGGTGGGCAACGGCTCGAAGGTGGCAGGCGTGGTGCCCGGCAGGTCGATCGGCCCGAGCACGTCGTCGGACGGCACGATCACGACCTCGCCGGAGAGGTCGGCGATCGAGAGCTCGTCGACCGCGAGCAGGTGCGAGTCCGCCGCGGCGACCACGACCGGCACCTCGTCGTACAGCGCGATGATGTGCAGGCTGTCGTCTTCGAGCGGGAGGCGGAGCAGCGCCGCGTCGACGTCGGCGAGGATGCTGTGCCGGTCACCGGCCTCGACTCCCGCTTCGGCTCCCGCTTCGACGGGGACGAGCTCGAGCCGCACATGCGGCATCCGCTGCTTCCAGGCGTCGACCCACTTGCCCGGGGTCGTGCCGGGGACCGTGGCGAGCCGGAACACGCGGGGTTCTTCTGGAGCGTCGCGCGGGGCGTCGAAGACGACCTTGGCCTTGGCCGGTGTCCGCTTGCCCTTGGGCTGCGCCCCCTTGCCCTGCTGCTTGCCCTGGCGTGCAGGGCCGCCGGTGGTGCGCCGCGCCGGTCGCCGTCCCTGAGTCGCCATGTGATCCAGGGTATCCGGCGCCGGGCGGCGCACCTGCGTCAGGGCCGCGAGGCGGCGGCGCGGCGCTGGGCGTGGCGGACGAGTCCGACAGCTCCGGAGACGAGCACGAGCACGCCGAGCGCGAGCAGCCCGAGGGCCACGACCGTCCCGGGCGTGAGCGTCGTGATGGCATCGGCGGCCGCCGAACGCCGGTCGTCGCCGGTGAGCGTCCAGATGCCGGCGAACGCGATCACCGCGAACAGCAGACCCCAGATGATCGCCGCACCGCGCACCCGCGGCGCGGTGGGTTCCACGGCGACCGCGGCGGATGCTGCAGGCGAAGCCGGGGGAGCAGGCGGGGCCGGCTGCGCTTCGGCGACGTCGGTGGGCGCGGTCTCGTCGAGCGGCGTCTCCGTGATCGGCGTCGTCTCGTCGTTCCGGTCGGCGGGTGCCGCCGGGGGCGTCATCTCGGTGCTCATCGTGCGTCCTCCGCTGCTTCGTAGATCGTGACGTAGACGTCGCCGGAGGTCTGGGTGACCGTGACCGGCTGGCGAGTGGTGACCGGTGCGTTCTCAGCCGCTGCGCTCTCGGTCGCTCTGGGCGCCCCGCCCTGTTCGGCGACGAGCGGCCAGGTGCCGGAGTCGAGGATGTTCCCCGTGTCCGGCTCGATGCGGATCCAGCTCACGGTTCCCGAGGTGATCGTCGCGTCCAGCTGGAGCTCGACCCCCGGCTGCACGTCGATCCGGGTCTGACCGGTGCCCTTGTCGATCACGATCGGGCGCTGCCCGCCGTCGTGCGGGGTGAGCGTGATGCTCAGATCGCCGAACGGCTGCTGCACATGCTGGGGCTCGTTGTTCGACACCGACGCCCATCCGAAGGTGAGGTCATCGAAGGTCGCGACGTACCCGGCCGTCAGCCCGCCGGCGAGGGTGATCGCGGTGAGGAAGGCGAGGAAGCCGCTGCGGCGGCGCAGGAGACCAGCGATGATCATGCCGAGGGCGAGCACGAGTGCTGCGCAGAGGAGTCCGAGTGCCGCAGACGTGGGGCCGCCGGTCAGGCCGACGCCGGCGCCGACGGCGAGTGCGAGCCCCATGACGGATGCCACGAGTGCGAAGCTCGCGCGGGGCTTCGACGCCCGGCGCACGCGGCGACGCTCTGCAGCCTCGGCGGCGAAGGTCGCCCCGACCGCCTGCCGCTCGCGGCGAGCCTGTTCGCGGGCCGCGCGCTCTGCATCCTGCTGCTGTCGACGCCAGGCCTGGTCCTGCTCGCGCCAGGCCGCATGCTGGGCACGCCAGGCCGCGAGCTCCGCGGGGTCGGTGGTGCCGGAGGGCAGCGGCGTCGGTGCGGCGGGTCGGGCGTCGGGTGCGAACGGCTCAGTGGCGGGGAACGGTGAAGCCGTGGGGAACGGGCGGTAGCCGGAGACCCCGTCGGCGGAGAAGGCGGTCGGAGTTGTCGCATCCGCGCCCTCGGCGGTACCCGAACCGCCGAGGGTCGCGGATGCATCCGGGGCCGCGGAGCCGGTCGGAGCCACCGACACGCTCGACGCTGAGGCGCCCGGGGTGCGGCTCGCAGCGCGCACGATGAGGAAGAGCAGTCCGCCCACCAGGATCAGGCCGACGATCCAGCTGAAGACCGACAGCGCCGACCAGCTCTCGTAGCCGAGGCCGAAGAGTCGACCGGTCAGCGGGGCGGTGGGGATCAGTCCGATCGCGGCCATCGCGAGGATGCCGAGCTGCACCGGCTCGTAGTCGCGGTTGAGCAGGTCGCGGGCGTGGATCCGTCCGTCCGCGTCGGGCAGGAGCGCCCAGGCGGCGGCGTAGAGGAAGATCGCGGGGAGTCCGAACAGGGCGGCGATCACGAGCACACCGCGCACGATCAGCGGGTCGATGCGCAGGCGGGCGGCGATGCCGGCGGCGACACCGCCGAGCCAGCCGTCGGAGCGTGCGACGCCGAGGCCGGAGACCCACAGGAAGAAACGTTCTGCCGGAAGGGAGGGGGCGGTCGTCGTCGTGGCGGAGGCGGCCGGATCGGTCGCATCGGCGGCAGGCGGAGGCGCTGTCGGAATCGTCATGCTTCGATACTGTCCGCCCGGCGGTGCCGTCGACCATGGGGTGAACCCCTGAGCGACCCCTGATCTTGTCCGCGGGAATCCCCTCAGCGGTGCCGTGGGTGATTGGATTGCGACATGTCCTCCTCCGCGCCATCGGTCTCCGCGCGCCCGACCCGTGTCGCGCCGCCGCCACGGCCTGCGCTCGTGCGGGACCGCGAATGTTTGGTGTCCGGTGTGAGTGCGGGCCTCGCCAGGCACCTGGGCGTGCCGGTCTGGATGATCCGCGCCCTGTTCATCGCGCTCACGCTCTGCGGGGGTGCCGGTGTGCTCCTGTACGCCTGGTGCTGGGTCTTCACACCGTGGGCGGATGCCGAGACGGCGCCCTCGCGCCGGGTGCCGGTCGCATGGATGCTGCTCGCGCCGGCCGCGGTCGCTGCGCTCGTCGTGAGTTCGTTGACGCTCGGCAACACTCCTGGCAGCGTGCTGTCGCAACCCCCTGCCGTGATCGGCGCGGTGGGAGCCGTCGTGCTCGCCACCGCCGCAGGACTGTGGGCGACGTTGATCGATCGCACCGACACGGCCCGCGGCCCGCGGCACACGACCATCGTGCGCATCCTCTCGGTGGCACTGCTGGTCGCGCTCTTCGCGGTGCTGCTGGCGCGTGCGGTCGGTGGCGTCGAGTTCCTGCTCGCCCTGCTGCCGCTGGCTGGCGTGCTCGCGGTCACCTCGTCGACGCTCATCCACCGCTGGCGGGAGCTCGCCGGTGAGCGCACCCGTCGCATCCGCGAGGAGCAGCGCAGTGAGATGGCGGCGCATCTGCACGACTCGGTGCTGCAGACGCTCGCGCTGATCCAGAACAGGGCGGGAGCGTCGAGCGAGGCCGCTCGGCTCGCCCGCGCGCAGGAGCGCGAGCTGCGCGCGTGGCTGTACGACGGCGATGCGCCGGCCGACAGTGATCTGCCGACCGACCTGCGCGACCTCGCCGGAGCGCTCGAGCTCGACTACCCCGTGCGGATCGAGGTGGTCTCCGCCGGGCTCTCGGCCGAACGCGCGAGCGGTGAGCTCGCCGCCGCCGCCCGCGAGGCGATGCTGAACGCGGCCCGGCATGCGGGCGGCGAGATCTCGGTGTACATCGAGGGCAGCGTCGCCGGGGTCGATGTCTTCATCCGCGACCGCGGGACGGGCTTCGATCTGGCCGAGGTGCCCGACGATCGGCTCGGTGTGCGACAGTCGATCATCGGACGGATGCGACGTGCCGGCGGATCAGGCAGCGTCCGCAGCGACGAGAACGGCACAGAGGTGCATCTCAGCATCGCGACGACAGGAGACAGCCGTGGCTGACCGCATCCGCGTGGTGATCGTCGACGATCACTCGATCTTCCGCTCCGGTCTGCGCGCCGATCTCGACGAGAGCGTCGACGTGGTCGGCGAGGCCGACGACGTGCCATCGGCGATCGCCGTGATCCGCGAGACGGCGCCTGACATCGTGCTGCTCGACGTGCACCTGCCAGGCGGTGCGGGCGATGATGCGAGCGGCGGGGAGTCGGTCATCCGCGGCTCTGCACCGACGGCTTCACGGTTCCTCGCATTGAGTGTGTCGGATGCCGCTGCCGACGTCGTGCGCGTGATCCGCGCCGGAGCGCGTGGCTACATCACGAAGGGCTCGTCCGGGGGCGAGGTGAGTCGCGCGGTGCATGCGGTGGCCGGTGGCGACGCCGTGTTCTCGCCGCGTCTGGCCGGGTTCGTGCTCGACGCCTTCGGGGCGGTGTCGGGTGAGACGGCCACCGCCAGCGACGAACTCGACCGGCTCTCGGCGCGCGAGCAGGAAGTCATGCGCCTGATCGCCCGAGGGTACGCGTACAAGGAGGTCGCCGCCGAGCTGTTCATCTCGATCAAGACCGTCGAGACCCATGTCTCGGCGGTGCTGCGGAAGCTCCAGCTGTCGTCACGGCACGAGCTGACCGTGTGGGCATCGGAGCGCAGGCTCCTGTAGCAGGGCGACCGGAGGGTGCCGGGCCGAGCGGCCTCAGACCTCAGGCGGCGAGCCAGAGGCCCTTCGGGTTGGTCGCGATGGTGAGGCCGGCTGCAACCGTCTCGTCATCGCCGATGCGAGCACCGCGGACGATGCGCGCGCCGGCGCCGACCTCGGTGCGGACGCCGATGTAGGCGTTGTCGCCGACTGCGGCTCCCTGGCCGATGTGCGCGTGCGCTTCGATGTGCGCACCTTCGCCGATCACAGCATCAGGTTCGATCCATGCGCCGCGTGCGATCGTCGCCCCGGCGCCGATGCGGGCCCCGGGTTCGATGTACGCACCTGCTTCGATGTGCGCTTTCGGATGCACCTTCGCGCCGTGCGCGACGAGACCTCGACCGTTCGCGTGCTTGCGGTACCGCAGCGTCGCTCCCTGGTCGTTCTCGATGTCGACGTAGTTCTTTCCCACGATTCCTCCCGTGTCCCGGAGATTCCCCGGATATATGGACAACCAGGAGGTGGGTGGATTCATTCCCTCGGATGGATGCAGTTCACCGCTGGCACGACGGGCACCAGAACGTGATGCGTTCGCGGGTCGGATCGGCACCCTGTTCGCCCCTCCGGATCAGCGTTCCGCAGCGTCGGCACGGCTTGCCGGCACGGCCGTAGACCCAGGTCGCCTGGCCGGGTCGATCGACGCCCGTGAACGTGCGCCGAGAGCGATCGCGGTTGGCTCGGATGGTGCGCACGCCGAGTTCGATGAGGGCGGCGGCATCGACCTCAGGCGTCGGCCTGGTCGGGAGGATTCCGCGCAGGAACAGGAGTTCTGCGGCGTATTCGTTGCCGAAGCCAGCGACGTTGCGCTGATCGAGCAGGGCGACGTGGATGCTGCGGGTGTCGGCAGAGAGACGGCGGACGGCCTCAGCGGGGTCCCAGTCCTCGGCGAGCGGATCCGGGCCGAGATAGCCGACCAGCTGCGCTTCGTCGCGCGTGGGCACGACCTCGATCTCGGCGAGGTCGACGCCGACCGCATCGCGCTCGGCGGTACCGACGATCGCGCGCACCTTGAAGGCCGGGTGCCGCCACTTCTCGCCAGGGCGGTAGATGAACCACGCGCCGTCCATGCGCAGATGCGAATGAAGCGTGCTGTCGCCGACGCGCAGCAGCAGATGCTTGCCGCGGGACACGGCGCCGTGGATCGGCTGGCCGGTCAGATCGATCGTCGCTGCCTGCGGCACGCGGAGGTCGAAGCGGGTGGCGTCCGCGCCGGCCAGCGCCTCGTCGAGACGACGTGCGGTGCGGAAGACGGTGTCACCCTCGGGCATCAGCGGGTCCGGTCTGAGCGTCGGGTCCCTGAGCGGGGCACCCCTCCTTGGGTCCCTGAGCGGGGCACCCCTCCCTGGGTCCCTGAGCTTGTCGAAGGGCCCGACGGCACCCCCGGCATCCGCTCCAGCATCGTGCGCGCGAGCATCGTGGCCCCTGCGACGGCGGCCGGCATCACCGCGACCGCGCCGCCGGGGATCAGGAAGCACAGCTGCGTCGCGACCCCGAAGCCGAGCACCCTCGCGCGGCTGCCGCGGAACAGGACGGCACGGTCGGCCGGCGTGAGGTCGCGGGCATCGAAGGCGCGTCCGGTGAGCTCTCGTGCCAGCATCCGCCCGGAGAGGAACACACCGGCGATCGGCGCGAGGATGCCGCCGATCAGTGGGAGCAGCCCGAGCAGCAGCACTGCGATCGCGATCAGGATGCCCAGCAGCACGAGCCTCAGACCTTCGCCGACCGAGGTCCAGAAGCTGCCGCCGTCGGCAGGAGGTGCGTCGCCCAGGTCGGCTTCGACGGCGCGCCAGATCCGCTGGTAGAACGGGTCGCCGATCGTCAGGGTGAGCGCGCTGAACACGGCGCTCGCGAGCGCGAGGGAGGCGGCGATCACCACGAATCCGACCAGGCTGCGGAACAGCCCGCGCCACGGCTCGAGCCACCCTTCCGCGAAGGGTGTGAGCCACGTCGAGATCGATGTCATGCCGAGGAACACCGGCACCAGGGCTGCCGCCAGGAGCAGCACGGCGATGATCGCCGGCACCAGTCCGAGGTTCATGAGGCCGGGTCGGGTGCGCCACAGGGCGAATCCGCGCAGCAGGAGGCGGATGCCGGCGCCGAACTCTCGGATCATGCCTCCCACCGGAGGAGACGGCGGCGCGATGGGCGGTGGGGTGCGCGGATGCGGTTCGGCATCACACCGCCTTCCGTATCGTGTACCCGCGCGGCGTGGCCACGAACCCTGCCTCCTGCAGCGCGAGGGCGAGCTCGGTGCCGTACACGCCCTCGCCGTTGACCTTCTCGACCGTGAGCGTGTCGAGCCGGCGGGCGCGTGCGGTCGCAGCGAGGTCGGTCGCTGCGGCGCGGAGGACGTCGCCGTCGTCACTGAACGACAGCACGGTTCGTCCGCCGCGTTCGAGGGAGAGGACGAGGGAGCCGTCGACGAGCACGACCAGCCCGCCGGCCTTGCGACCGGGGCGGTGCGGGACGTCGAGCTTGGGCCACGCGAGCGCGGCACCGTACGGGTTCGCCGGGTCGGTGGCCGCGAGCGTCACGGCGTGCCGCGGCGGCGGGTCGGCCAGCCCGGCGAAGGTGCGGAGCCGGTCGACGGTGGCGGATGCCGCGAACTGCGCAGCACCGAGCTTCTCGATCACGTAGCCGCGACGGCAGTGTCCGGCCTCTTCGAAACCGGCGAGCACCCGGTACGCCTGCGCGAAGCCGCCTGGCACGCCTTCCGACTGCACCGCGCCTCGGGTCACGACGCCGTAGCGATCGAGCAGCAATCCAGCGGTCACCGTGGCCCGACGCGCGGGGTCGGACTCGACCTCAGGCAGCAGCGACCAGCGTCCGCCGATCGCGGTGGGCCGCGGTGCCGTGCGTGTGAGTGACATGCCGCGGTAGGTGCGCGTGCGCGGCGCCTTGCGCTTCACCCGGTGCGCCTGTGAGCCACCGGCCAGGAGCGAGCGGATCGGCGCGAACGTGTCGTTCGTGACGTGCCCCGACCAGGTCAACGACCAGAGGGCCTCGAGCACGGACTGCTCGTTCTCGGCCGCCGTCATCTCCTTGAGCTGTCCGGCGAAGAACGCGCCGCCGACCTGCAGCGCGGCGATGATCTTCGCCTCGAGCGAGTCGGCGCCGATCTCGGCATCCGGATCGGGGAGCGTGAACGGCGCGAGGTCTGCGGGATGCAGTGAGACCCATCCGTCGCGACCGGGGAGTGTGCCGTGGCCCGACCAGATGACCTCGCCGGCGGCCGTGAGCTCATCCAGCATTCCGGGGGCGTAGTCGCGCACCCGCGACGGCAGCACCAACGATTCCCATGCGCTCGCGGGGATCGGCACCCCGGCGAACTGCTCGATCACGCTCATGACCCCGTCGAGTCCTTCGAGCGGCCGTCGCAGGTGCTGCCAGTCCGGCAGGAACCGCGCATACGCCTCGGGGGAGACCGGCTCGACGCTGCCGCGGATCGCGGCGAGCGAGCGCATGCGCAGGCGTCTGAGCACCTCGGTGTCGCACCACTCGATGTCGTCGGCGGAACCGGCGGCTTCGGGCAGGAAGTAGCCGCTCGTGAGGCGACCGGCGTTGTCGAGTCGCTGCAGGGTGTGGCGCGCGACCGCCGCGCCGATGCCGAAGCGGGTGGCGATCGCGTCCGTCGTGAACGGACCGTGCGTGCGGGCGTATCGGGCGACCAGGTCGCCGAGCGGATCGGCGAGCGGTTCGAGGAACGCGACCGGGATGCCCGTGGGCAGTGCAGCGCCGAGCGCATCGCGCAGGCGGCCCGCGTCTTCGATCGCGGCGATGCGCGTGACGCCGGCGATCGTCACGGGGATCGCACGGCGGGCGGTCACGAGCGCGTCGAGGTGGGCGGCAGCTGCCGCCTCGGTGGTGGGCGCAGCCGGGGCATCCGTATCCGCATCGGTCTCGGCGTCCGCGGACAGCCGCGCGGCGACCTCTGCGGCGTCGAGCGGGCCGAGCATCCGCAGCAGATCTGCGACGCCTTCGAGACCGCGAGCACGCCGCTCCGGATCGAGCCGCTGGGCCTCGCGCTCGAACTGGGCGATGATCGCCGGATCGAGGAGCTCGCGCAGCTCGACCGTGCCGAGCAGCTCGCCGAGCAGCGCGGGATCGACCGACAGCGCGGCGGCACGGCGCTCGGCCAACGGCGAGTCGCCTTCGTACATGAATGCGCCGACGTACCCGAAGAGCAGATCGCGGGCGTACGGCGATGGCTGGCCCGGCTGGGTCTCGACGAGCCTGATGCGTCGGTCGGCGATCGACGTCGCGAGCCGGCGGAGGGACGGCAGGTCGTAGACGTCCTGCAGCACTTCGCGGAGCGTCTCGAGGATCACCGGGAAGGTCGGATGCCGCCGGGCCACCTCGAGCAGCTGCGCCGAGCGTTGGCGCTGCTGCCACAGCGGAGACCGCCGATTCGGGTTCGTGCGGGGCATGAGGAGCGCCCGCGCCGCGCACTCGCGGAAGCGTGAGGCGAACAGCGCAGAGCCGCCGACCTCCTCCGTGACGAGGCGCTCGAGCTCGTCAGGGTCGAACACGAACAGCTCAGCGCCAGGCGGCTCTGCATCGGCATCCGGGATGCGCACGATGATGCCGTCATCGCTCGCGACAGCGGAGCCCTCGACGCCGAGCCGCTCGCGCACCCGCGCGTTGATCGCGAGCGCCCACGGTGCGTGCACTTTCATGCCGTATGGGGAATGCAGGATGACGCGCCAGTCGCCGACCTCGTCGCGACCCCGTTCGACGGTCAGCGTCCGGTCGGTCGGGAGGGTGCCGGTGGCCTCGCGCTGCTCGGTGAGGTGGGCCATCAGGTTGCCTCTGGCCTGCTCGTCGAGCCCGGCTTCGATCAATCGCTGCGTGGCCTTCTCGGGGGTCGCGGTCGACACCTCGCGGGAGAACTTCCCGAGCGCCTCACCCAGCTCGAACGGGCGGCCGATGCCGTCGCCGTGCCAGAACGGCACCTTGCCGGGCTGTCCGTACGCGGGGAGCACGTTCACGCGGTCGTGCGTGATCTCGGCGATCCGCCAGCTCGTGGTGCCGAGCGTGAACACGTCGCCCACTCGGGACTCGTAGACCATCTCCTCATCGAGCTCGCCGACCCGGCGGCCGGCGCCCTCACCGGCGACGAAGACGCCGAACAGGCCGCGGTCGGGGATCGTGCCTCCGCTCGTCACCGCGATGCGCTGCGCGCCGGGGCGACCAGTCAGGGTGCCGGCGTCGCGGTCCCACACGAGGCGAGGGCGCAGCTCGGCGAACTCGTCGGACGGGTAGCGACCGGCGAGCAGATCGAGCGTCGCCTCGTACGCCGATCGGGGGAGCGCCTGGAACGGTGCCGACCGCCGCACGGTCTCGAACCACTCCTCGACGCTGATCGCACCGAGCGCACTCGCCGCGACCGTCTGCTGCGCCAGGATGTCGAGCGGGTTGCGGGGCACCTGGATCGCCTCGATCTTGCCGGCCAGCATCCGCTCCGTGACGATCGCCGTGTGCAGCACGTCGCCCCGGTGCTTGGGGAAGAGCGCCGCGCGGCTGATCTCGCCGACCTGGTGACCGGCGCGACCGACGCGCTGCAGACCGGATGCGGCCGAGGGCGGAGCCTCGACCTGGATCACGAGATCGACCGCGCCCATGTCGATGCCGAGCTCGAGGCTGCTCGTCGCGACGACGCAGCGCAGCACACCCGACTTGAGCTCCTCCTCGACGAGCGCCCGCTGCTCCTTCGACACCGACCCGTGGTGCGCCTTCGCGAGCACCGGATCGGCACCCGCTGTGGAGCCGGCCTGGGCCATCATCGCGGCCGGCACAGCGGCATCCGGGACGGGCACCCCGATGCGCTCGGAGTAGATCTCGTTGAGCCGACCGGTGAGGCGCTCGGCGAGGCGGCGGGAGTTCGAGAACACGATCGTCGAGTTGTTCTGCAGGATGCGGTCGACGATCGCCTCCTCGACATGCGGCCAGACGGAACCGGTGACCTCCGTGTACTCGGCGTCATCGCCCGATGTCTCCGCCGGTGCGCCGGGCGGCGGTGGCGGATTCGTCATGTCGTCCATCGGCACGACGACCGAGAGTTCGAAGGTCTTGGATGCCGGCGGTGCCACGATCTCGACCGGCGCGGAGCCGCCGAGGAACCGGGCCACCTCGTCGATCGGGCGCACGGTGGCCGAGAGACCGATGCGCTGCGCGGCAGTGACGTCGCTGGGGTTCTGACCCTGTTGGAGGGCGTACGAGGCGCGCAGGGCGTCGAGTCGTTCCAGGCTCACCGCGAGATGCGCGCCGCGCTTGGTGGCCGCGACCGCGTGGACCTCGTCGATGATCACGGTGTGCACGTCGCGCAGGGTCTCACCCGCACGACTGGTGAGCATCAGGTACAGCGACTCGGGCGTCGTGATGAGGATGTCGGGCGGATCGGAGACGAGTTTGCGCCGATCGCTCGAGGTGGTGTCGCCGGAGCGCACGCCCACCGTGACGGAGGGGGCGGGGAGCCCGAGGCGTCTGGCGGACTGGCCGATGCCGATGAGCGGCGAGCGGAGGTTGCGCTCGACGTCGACGCCGAGCGCCTTGAGCGGGGAGATGTAGAGGATGCGGGTGCGCGAAGCATCCTTCTTCGTCTGCTGGGTCGCTGACTTCGACTGCTGAGTCGCTGAGCTCGACTGCTGGGTCGCTGAGCTCGACTGCTGGGTCGCTGAGCTCGACTGCTGGGTCGCTGAGCTCGACTGCTGGGTCGCTGAGCTTGTCGAAGCGTCCAGACGCTCGCGGAACACCCGGTCGATCGCCCAGAGGAAGGCCGACAGCGTCTTGCCCGATCCGGTCGGCGCCACGACCAGCGCGTGCTTGCCCGCCGAGATGGCGTTCCATGCTCCGGCCTGCGCCGGGGTGGGCGCGGGGAACGCACCCCGGAACCAGTCCTGCGTCGCGGGGGTGAATCGGTCGAGCACGTCGCTCATCCCTCCATCTTGGTCGAGGCCACGGACATCGGGGCCACCGTTGTCCGCGGGGAGGAGCATGCTGTAGGCATGACGGCGCACACCACGAACTACGTCGACACCTTCATCGAGGTCGCTGAGGACTGTCCGGCCGATGATGCGGTCGAGCCGCCGCTGACCGACGAGCCGACGATCGCGGCGCTGCACTACCGGCTCATCGCGGAGCATCCGTATGCCCGCACGTCCGACGAGGTCGTGTTCGAGACCTACGCGCTGCGTCACGGCATCGCCGTCGACGACGAGGCTGCACGTGCGGCCTTCTTCTCGAAGGGGCAGCCGTGCCTGCGGTCGTCACCCCTCGGCAAACGCTACGGCTGGGGGCTGCACCACGACGCCGATGGCCGGGTGGCGCTGGTGCCTCGCGGTTCCACCGAGTACGCAGCGCTCGCGGCAGACCCGCAGCTCACCCACACGCGAGCGATGCGGAGCCGGCGCGCCTGATCCGAGGACCAGGCGCGCCGCATTCTCACCCCACCTCCTGCAGCGCGCCGTCCGCGCCGATCTCGAGCGTCAGATCGAGGTCGAGCCGCGCGAGGAACGCATCGTCGTGGCTGACGATGAGCACCGCTCCGCGATACGCCCGCAGCGCCTCGACCAGCTGATCGACCGTGTCGAGGTCGAGGTTGTTGGTCGGCTCGTCGAGCACCACGAGGTGCGGTGCCGGATCGGAGAGCAGCAGCGTCGCAAGTGCCACCCTGAACCGCTCGCCGCCCGACAGTGCCGCCACCGGACGATCAGCAGTCGTGCCGCGGATCAGGAAGCGGGCGAGTCGATTGCGCAGCTCCTTCTCGGGGACGTGCGGCGCAGCGTCGGCGATGTTCTCGAACACCGATCGGCGCTCATCGAGCCCGTCGACGCGCTGCGGCAGGTACCCGACCAGGTCGGTGTGGGCCACGGCCTGCAGTGGGAGCCGTGCGCAATTCAGCAAGAACTCGTCGGATCCGGCCGAACGCTCGGGTTCCGGGCCGCTGGGCTCGATTCTTGCTGAATTGTGAACGCCGACCTCCGCAGCACTCGCCACCAGGCGCTGCAGCAGCGTCGTCTTCCCGACGCCGTTGCGCCCGATCAGGGCGACGCGCTCCGGTCCCTGGAGCGTCCACGACCGTTCGCCGTCGCCGATCGTGGCGATGCGACGGCTCCGCGAGACCTGCGGATCCGGCAGCTCGATCTTCATCGAGGAGTCGGAGCGGATGCGGCGGCCGGCCTCCTCGCGGGCGATGCGCGCGGCATCCTCCTTCGCCCCGACCTCGGTGCGCAGCTTGCCGGCCGACACCTCGGCAGCCATCTTGCGGCCGTGCGCGATGATCCGAGGCACGCGCTTCTCGATCTCGGCCTTCTTCGCCGTTCGAGAGCGATGGGCGAGCTTGGTCTCGGCCTCGATCCGCTGCCGCTTCTCCTTGCGGAGCGCCTGCGCTGCGGTGACCTCGGCCTGTTTCGCGGCATCCTGTTCGGCATCCAGCCAGGTCCGCCACTCGGAGTACGGACCACCGAACACGCTCAGGCTGTGCGCGTAGAGCTCGGCAGTGTCGTCCATCAGCTCGAGCAGCGACACGTCATGGCTGACCACGATGAGCGCCCCCTTCCAGGCGGTGATCATCGCGGCGAGCCGCGCTCTGGCGTCACGGTCGAGGTTGTTCGTGGGCTCGTCGAGCAGCGTGATCGGTGCGCGACGAAGGCGGATGCCGGCGATCGCCACCAGCACGGCCTCGCCGCCGGACAGCTCACCGACTCGACGGTCGAGGAACTCGGGCGCGAGGCCCGCTTCGGCGAGGGACGCCTCGGCTCTCGCCTCGATGTCCCAGTCGTCGCCGACCGCGTCGAAGTGCGCCGGGTCGACGTCGCCTCGGGCGATCGCCCGGACGGCATCGAGCGCCGTCGCGACGCCGAGCAGCTCGGCGACCCGACGATCGACGTCGAGCGTGAGCTGCTGCGGCAGGTACGCGACATCGCCGGTCGCATGCATGACGCCCGAGGTGGGCTCGAGCGCTCCGGCGATCAGGCGCAGCAGCGTGGACTTGCCTGAACCGTTGCGGCCGACCAGCCCGGTGCGGCCGGCGCCGAAGGAACCGGACACCTCGCTGAGCGCGGTCGACCCGTCGGGCCAGGTGAAGGTGAGACGGTCGAGTGTGACCGATGCGTGCGGGGTCGGGGTTGACATGGGGTCTCCTGTCGAGTGCGTGGGGTGCACTGACACCGGACCTCGGTCACGAGCCGCGAAGGGTCGGAGCGGAGGCGGATTGTCCACGAGAAGCGGGACGGTCCCAGAACGGGATTGGTCCCTGACAGGGCGTTCCCTGGAATGGGATGGTCCCTGACAGGGCGTTCCCTGGAATGGGATGGGTCCCTGAGCCTGTCGAAGGGTCGTCGGGTCAGCGCGCTGAAGAATGGGCGCGGAGGCGACGGATCAGATCAAAGGACTTCCAGACACGGCGGACAGGACTCCACGACGATACCCGGGCGTGTCGTGCGTCGCAACCCCGGGCGTGTCGCCTACGCCTGCTCGATCCCGTCGACCCATTTCGTCAGGAACAGCCGCACGTCGGCGAGCTCGTCTTCCGAGATGCTGTGCGTGAGGCCGGGGTACACCCGGCCGGAGAGCTCAGAGTGGTCGGGCAGCCATTGCGCGGTGTGATCGATCAGCGCGGGCGGGATCACATCGTCGTGCGAGCCGCGGCCCCAGAACACGGCCGGTCGCAACTCGCGCAGGTCGTCGTCTCTCGGCAGTTCGCCCGTGGCCGCATAGCCGCTCAGCGCGACCACGGAACCGAACCGCTCGGGGTCGAGTCGAAGGGCCTGCAGCGCGACGGCCGCACCCTGCGAGAAACCGAGCAGTGCCACGGAGGATGCCCCCACGGATGCGGCGTCGAGCCAGCGCAGGAACGCCTCGGCTGCGGTCGTCACGGCTTCAGGGCTGCGACCGTCGAGTCCCTCGATCGCGTACCAGGAGCGGCCAGGCATCGGCCACGGCGGCGCGAGCGGTGCGGCGACGGAGGCCACCGCCACCTCGCTCGGCAGGTACGGCACGAGTCCGAACAGGTCGTGCTCGTCGGCACCGTATCCGTGCAGCAGGACGAGCAGCGGCATCCCGTCGCGCTGGTCGGTGGACCACCGTGTCGCGGCGTCGTCGATCGTCAGGTGCTCGCTCATGCGGACCAGTCTGCCAGTGGCCGCCGACGCGGGCCCGGTGCCGGCGAGCGAGCGCGGCTGGTAGAAAGGACACATGGCCGTTCGCACACCTGATCCCGATCCTGAGCCCGACGACGGCCTCGGCGGTTTCGGCGATGCGCAGCCGCCGTCCCGCGACGCGAATCCCGGCTGGCTGAGCGACTTCGAGCTGGAAGAGGCGCGGCGTCACCTGCCGATGCTCTACGTCGAGGCGATCCCGGTGCGCGTCGATGGCTCAGGCGTGGTGACCGAGATCGGCATCCTGCTCCGCTCCACGCCGATGGGCGAGATGACGCGCACGATCGTGTCGGGTCGCGTGCGCTTCGGCGAGACGATCCGCGACGCCCTGTTCCGTCACGTCGAGAACGATCTCGGACCGATGGCCTTCCCGCTGCTGCCGCCGCAGCCGCTGCCGTTCACGGTGGCCGAGTACTTCCCGATGCCGGGACTCAGCGCGTACCACGACGACCGGCAGCACGCGGTGTCACTGGCGTTCGTGGTTCCGGTCACCGGCACCTGCGAGCCGCGTCAGGATGCGCTCGAGGTCACCTGGTTCTCGGCGGAAGCCGCAGGGTCCGACGCGGTCGCGGCTGAGATGGAGGGCGGTCGGGGCACCCTCATCCGTCTGGCCCTGGCGAACCTGGGTCTGCTGCGCTGAATCCGGGCCGAGCCCACGCCGCATTCGGCGACGTGGGCGTGCGGCTCAGGCGCCGGTGAGGCGTGAGAGCTCGGCGACGAACGCGTCGACGTCGTCTTCGTGGGTGTCGAAGCTGCACATCCAGCGGACCTCGTTGCGCGCCGCATCCCAGTCGTAGAACCGGAACGATTCGCGCAGGCTGTCGGCGACGCCGTCCGGCAGGGTCGCGAAGAGTCCGTTCGACTGCGTCGGCTGCGTGAAGGTGACGCCGTCGATCGAGCCGTCGGCGATGCCGGCCTCGACCGCTGCCCGCAGGCGGGCGGCCATGGCGTTGGCGTGGCGGGCGTTGCGCAGCCACAGGTCGCCGTCGAGCAGCGCGATCAGCTGGGCCGACACGAAGCGCATCTTCGACGAGAGCTGCATGTTGAACTTGCGGGAGTAGATGAGCCCATCGGATGCCGCGGGGTTCAGCACCACGACGGCCTCGCCGAGCATGGCACCGTTCTTGGTGCCGCCGAAGCTGAGCACGTCGACGCCGGCATCCGTCGTGAATGCGCGCAGCGGCAGGTCGAGCGCAGCCGCCGCGTTCGACAGGCGTGCGCCGTCGAGGTGCAGCTTCATGCCGCGCTCGTGCGCGTGATCGGCGATCGTGCGGATCTCCTCGGCCGTGTAGAGCGTGCCGAGCTCGGTGGACTGGGTGATCGACACGACCAGCGGCTGGGCGCGGTGCTCATCGCCCCAGCCCCACGCTTCGCGGTCGATGAGTTCGGGGGTGAGCTTGCCGTCGTCGGTCGGAACGGTCAGCAGCTTGAACCCGCCGATCTTCTCCGGGGCACCGCCCTCGTCGACGTTGATGTGCGCGGAGGATGCCGCGATCACGGCGCCCCAGCGCGGCAGCATCGACTGCAGGCCGGTGACGTTCGCCCCGGTGCCGTTGAACACCGGGAACGCCTCAGCGCCTTCGCCGAAATGCAGCTGGATGACCTCCTGCAGGCGTGCCGTGTAGGCGTCGCTGCCGTATGCGCCCTGGTGCCCGTCGTTCGCCCTGGCGATGGCCGCGAGGACCTCGGGGTGGATGCCGGAGTAGTTGTCACTGGCGAAGCCCCGGATCGCGGGGTCATGCTGAATGCTCACCTCCCAAGCCTACGGCCCGGCGGAGGGGCTTCCGGATGTCGGAGGGGCGCTCTACCCTCGGATCATGCAGCGCACCGCGGCGAAGACGGCCTTCGCGAATGTGCTCGTCAACACGTTGATCGCCAACGTGACGACGAGCTTTCTCTGGTTCGCGCTCACGTTCTGGGTGTACATCGAGACCCAGTCGGTGCTCGCCACCGGGATCATCGGCGGCGCCTACATGTTGATGGTGGCGTTCTTCGCGATGCTGTTCGGCACGATCGTCGACCCGCCACCGCAAGCACACGGTCATGCTGCTCTCGAGCGTGATCTCGGCGGTCGCCTTCCTGCTCGCCGGCGTCGTCTACGTCTCGCAGCCGGAGAGCGCGCTGCTCGATCTCGGTGGCCCCTGGTTCTGGCTGTTCTCGGCGGTCATCCTGTTCGGCGGGGTGATCGAGCAGCTTCGCAACATCGCGCTCTCGACGACGGTCACGCTGCTCGTCTCTGACGAGAAACGCGCGAACGCGAACGGCCTCGTCGGCACCGTGCAGGGCCTCGCCTTCCTCGTGACGAGCGTGTTCTCCGGCCTCTCCATCGGGTTCCTCGGCATGGGATGGACGCTCGCTATCGCAATCGTCGCGATGGTGCTGACCTTCGTGCATCTGCTGTTCATCCGCATCCCGGAGGGCACGCCGAAGGCCGACCCCGATGCCACGAGCGCACTCGACTTCCGAGGGAGCGTCCGCGCGATCCGGCTCGCGCCCGGACTATTCGCGCTGATCATCTTCTCGACGTTCAACAACCTGATCGGCGGCGTCTACATGGCGCTGATGGATCCGTACGGCCTGACGCTCTTCGACGCTCAGATGTGGGGATTCGCGCTGGCGTTCGCGTCGACCGGCTTCCTGATCGGCGGCGGGCTCGTCGCGAAGTTCGGGCTCGGCAGGAAGCCGATGCGCACCATGCTGCTCGTCGTGATCGCGATGGGCCTGCTCGGCTCGGTCTTCATGCTGCGCGAGTGGTGGCCGCTGTACGTGCTCGGCATGTGGGTGTACATGGCGCTGGTGCCTCCGGTCGAGGCGGCGGAGCAGACCGTGATCCAGAAGGTCGTGCCGTTCGACCGGCAGGGGCGGGTGTTCGGCGTCGCTGTTGCGATGGAAGCGGCTGCCGCACCGATCACAGCGTTCCTGATCGCGCCGATCGCCGAGTTCCTGATCATCCCGTACATGAAGACGGCAGACGGTCAGCGGCAGTGGGGCTGGTTGCTCGGCGAGGGGGATGCCCGCGGCATCGCTCTGATCTGTCTGTTCGCCGGACTCATCATGGTGGTCGTCGGCACGCTCGCGTTCTTCACGAAGTCGTACCGGCAGCTGACCGACCTCTACGCGCACGCGCCGGAGCAGCACATCGAGGGGCAGGACGACGCGGCGGGGCAGGACGACCCGGCGGGGTCGAACGCGGACGGGCACGAGGCACGCGGCAGCAGGACTGCCGACGCGCCACCGATCGTTCCGGGGGCGTCGCAGCTCTGACGGCGGCGCTGCTCAGTCGAGGTCGAAGACCCGGTCGTTGAGGTCGGCTGCTTCGGTGTTCCAGAGCGCTCCGATGCGTGCGGCCAGCGCCCCCGGATCGAGGGCCTTGGCGCGGAAGACGACGGATGCCGCGCGCAGCGGTTCGCCGGACTCGCGCGCGGCCTTCGCGAAGCCCTGCGCCACCGCCCTGGCCCACGCCTCGCTCGCGGCCTTCACCGCCGCGTAGTTCGCACCGCCGGCGAGCGGACGCGCGACCGCGGTCGATGACACGATCGCGAAGCGTCCGGCATCCGATGCCTGCAGCGCCGCATCGAACGCGCGGCTCGTCGCGCGCACCGCTTCGAGCGCGGGGAGCAACGCGGCGAAGTCCGCATCCGACTGCCCGGCGAGGCCGCCGCCACCGCGCCAACCGCCGACGAGCGGCATGACGGCATCCACTGACCCGAGCCGGGCGGCGAGTGCGGTCATGTCGGCGAGCGAGGTCGCGTCCGCGACCTCGACCTGCGCTCCGGCATCCGCCAGCTCCTGCAACCGCTCCGCGGAGCGTCCGGTCGCGACGACGTGGGCGCCGGCGTCGAGCAGCGTCCGTGCGACAGCGAGGCCGGATGCGCTGGTGGCCCCGGCGAGCACGATGGTCCGTCCTGCACTCATCGCCGAGCCACCCCCTTCTGCGCGAGCCACCCCTCTGTGCGCGCACAGAAGAGGGTGGCTCGACCGAAGAGGGGTGGTTCGGCGGAGGGGAGGCGGGTCACCTCAGTCGTCATCGCCGCGGATGCCGACGGTCGACTCGATGACCGGCTTCATCTTCTTGTCGAGCGCCTCGAAGAACATCGACAGCGGGAACTCGTCGTCCAGCACGGCGTCGGTGTACCCCTTCGGGGCGCCGGAGAGGATCTCGTCCGACAGACCGCGAGCCCAGTTCGAGGCCGGGTGCGGCGTCAGCACGCTGCGGACCAGGTCGTAGGCGGCGAGCCAGTGCGCGGTCTTCGGGCGGTCGATCGAACGCCAGTAGAGCTCGTCGATCGCATCGCCCAGGGCGACGACCGCATCCGGCACGCCGTCCCAGTCGAAGGCCAGCGCCGTGTCGGTCCAGTGCAGCACGCCGCGCTGGTGCAGCCAGGCGAACAGCAGTTGTCCGCCGAGGCCGTCGTAGTTGCGCACGCGGGAGCCCGTGATCGCGAAACGGAAGATCCGGTCGAAGATCACCGCGTACTGCACGAGCGGTGCGTGCTCGAGCATCTCCTGCTCCGAGGTGGTGAGGTCTTCGCCGGCCTCGGACCGCGCAGACAGCGAGCGCTGGATCTTGACCGACTCGCGGAACGCGGTCAGGTCGCAGCGCAGCTCTTCCAGCGAGTACAGGAAGAACGGCATCCGCTGCTTGATCATGAACGGGTCGAACGGCAGGTCGCCGCGCATGTGCGTGCGGTCGTGGATGATGTCCCACATCACGAACGCGCGCTCGGTGAGCGCCTGGTCATCGAGCATCGCCGCGGCGCGCTCCGGCAGTTCGAGCTTCGTGATCTCGGCGGCCGCGCGGGTGACACGACGGTACCGAGCGGCTTCGCGGTCCTGGAAGATCGCGCCCCAGGTGAAGCTCGGGATCTCGCGCATCGCGACGGTCTCAGGGAACAGCACGGCCGAGTTCGTGTCGTAGCCGGGCGTGAAGTCGACCAGGCGCAGCGAGACGAACAGCTTGTTGCCGTAGTCGCCGGCTTCGAGGGCGCCGATGAACTCCGGCCAGATCGTCTCGACGATGAGTGCCTCGACGAGACGGTCGCTGGAACCGTTCTGCGTGTACATCGGGAACACGACGAGGTGACGGATGCCGTCGATGCGGTGCTGCTGCGGCTGGAAGGCCATGAGCGAGTCGAGGAAGTCCGGCACGCCGAAGTCCGACGCCGCCCAGCGGTCGAAGTCGACGACGGAGGCAGCGAGATACTCGGCGTCGTGCGGGAAGGCGGGGGCGAGTGCCCGGATGCTTGCTGTGATCGCGGCGACGAGCTCGGTGGCCTTCGCGTGGTGCCCGGCCTCCGGAATGGAACCGTCCTTGACCTGCAGCTCGCGGATCGCGATCGCCGCATCCTTCAGCTGCGCCCAGGCAGGCGACTGCTCGGCGCCCTTCGACAGGCTCAGGGAGTCATCCTCGACGACCTCGGGTTCGCCGACGATAGCCTGTGCAGCGGTGCTGTTGGCGGAAATGATGGACATCGGGACCTCCGATCGTGCGGCATGCCGGAAATTTTCCGGTCATAACGGAATACTCACGATAATCTTACATCCATGGATGACTCTGTCGACCGCGCGATCGTCGCGGAGATCGCGCGCGACGGGCGTGCCACGCTCTCCCACCTCTCGGATGCCGTCGGGCTCTCGGTCTCGGCAGTGCAGTCACGGTTGCGGCGGCTCGAGACGCGCGGCGTGATCACGGGCTACCGCGCCATCCTCGACCCCGAACTCGTCGGCACGCCGCTGTCGGCGTTCATCGAGATCACCCCTCTCGATCCAGCGCAGCCCGACAACGCCCCCGAGCTGCTTGAGCACCTCGACGCGATCGAGGCCTGCCACTCGATCGCCGGCGACGCCAGCTACATGCTGTTCGTGCGGGTCGCCTCGCCGCGCGCGCTCGAGGAGCTCGTGCGAGACATCCGGACCGCGGCGAACGTCAGCACCCGCACGACGGTCGTGCTGCAGACCTACTACGAGCACCGGCCGATCCTCCCGGTGGAGTAATCTCGCGAGCACCGCGCAGCACTCACCCTCGGCAGGAGACAGCATGTCGTTCCAGGCGTACCTCGACAAGGTCGAGACCCAGACCGGACTCACCCCGCGACAGTTCATCGCACTCGCGAAGGAGCAGGGCTTCGACGAGACGACGAAGTCCACGGTCGTCCTGAACTGGCTCAAGGAGGAGTACAGCCTCGGGCACGGTCACGCGCAGGCCATGGTGCACGTGATCCTGAAGGGACCGAAGATCAGCGACAAGCACGTCGGCAAGAGCGGTTCGCACGGCGATGCATCCGACACGCTGTGGCTCGACGGCAAGGACTCGAACCCGAATCCCTGACGCCTCGCGCGTCCTGGGTCCCTGAGCCTGTCGAAGGGCCCGGCGCGTCCTGGGTCCCTGAGCCTGTCGAAGGGCCCGGCGCGTCCTGGGTCCCTGAGCCTGTCGAAGGGCCCGGCGCGTCCTGGGTCCCTGAGCTTGTCGAAGGGCCCGGCGCGTCCTGGGTCCCTGAGCTTGTCGAAGGGCCCTCATCGCCACGCCCAGTAGGATTCCCAGCGTGGCAGCATCGTCGAAGCGCAAGAGCACAGCGCGCACCAAGAGCCCCCAGCGCACCCCGAGTCGTTCGAGCGGCAACCCCGCCAAGCGGCCGGTGATCGAGGCCGGTCCGGTGACGGCCGGCGACTGGATCGGTGCCGCCCGCCTGCGCACGCTGCCCCTTGCGATCGCCCCGGTGCTGATCGGCACTGGCGCCGCGCGCAGCACGCAGCCGGAGTTCCACTGGGTCATCGCGCTCGCGTGCCTCGCGGTCGCGGTGCTGCTGCAGATCGGTGTGAACTTCGCGAACGACTACAGCGACGGCATCCGCGGCACCGACGCCGTGCGCGTCGGTCCGGCTCGCCTCACGGCATCCGGTCGGGTGCGGGCCCGCACCGTCCTGATCATCGCGTTGGTCTTCTTCGCGCTCGCCGCGGCCGTCGGCCTCGCGATCGTGATCCGTACGGAGCAGTGGTGGATGCTGGCGGTCGGCGCCGCCTGCATCGTCGCAGCCTGGTTCTACACCGGCGGCAAGCGCCCGTACGGGTATGCGGGCCTCGGTGAGGTCTTCGTCTTCATCTTCTTCGGCCTCGTCGCGACCCTCGGTACGACCTGGGTGCAGATCTTCGATCTGCCGCAGCAGGCGTGGCTCGGCGCGATCGCCGCCGGACTGTTCGCGTGCGCGGTGCTGCTCGCGAACAACCTCCGCGACATCGATCAGGACCGCGCCGTCGGCAAGCGAACGCTGACCGTGCTGATCGGACGCCGTGCGACGCAGGTGCTGTTCACGGTGTTCCTGCTCGCGCCGTTCGGGATCGCCGTGGTCCTCGCCCTGCTGTTCCCGATCGCCTGGATCGCGCTGCTCGCACTCCTGGCCGGTCTGCCGGCGGTGCTCATCGTCTGGACCTACCGGCAGCCGCGCGAGCTCGTGATCGCGCTCGCGCTGACCTCGCTCACCGCGCTGCTGTACGCGGGGGCGCTGTTCTGGGCCTTCGTCGGCTGAGTCGGACAGTCCCTCCCAGCCTCTGTGCATAGGTGCAGGCTGCCTCTGAGCGCCCTGCCTCGGGGAATCCCTCGCGTCTGAGCATCCTCTTCCGGCGGGGAGGGGTCGCATCTGGCCGCGACCTCCAGCTGGTTGCGGCCATCTGCGACACCTGCGCCAAGGGAGGGGACGCGAATGGTCGGCTCAGGGCGGAGGATGCGGCCATCTGCGACACCTGCGGGACCGCCGAGCAGGGGGCATCCCGCCGAGCTGGGGGCAGCTCGCAGAGCAGGGCTCAGATGGTGAACCAGGCCCCAGGCCCCAGGCCCTAGCCCAGCCCCTGGGCCCCAGCCCAGCCCTCAGGCCTTGGTGTCGGGCTCAGCAGCCTCAGCCGAAGCAGCACCCGCAGCATCCTCGGCGCCGTCGAGCACGGAGTCCTCGGCATCGGCATCCGCCTGACGTGCCGACTCGCCGCGGCCCTCGCGGCGTTCGTGGATCACGGTCGAGGCCTCTGACAGCGGGCGCCGCAGGAAGAGCATCGAGATGCTGGTGCCGATCAGTGCGGCGAAGATCGCGGCCAGCCACCAGAACTCCCGGAAGATCGGGAAGAAGAACCAGAGGATCGCGAGGGGGACGAGGAACGCCAGCAGCCGCAGCACGGTGTAGACGAGGAGGGGCGCAGGCTTCACCCCCTCAGTCTAAACGCGCCTCCTGTCGGCCACGTCCGAGTCCGATCAGGGCGAAGGGGATGCCGCGCACCACCCGCCGACGCGGATGCTCGCCCAGCGACCACAGCATCTCGGCATCCGGATCGAGCGCGAGGTCCTCGCATCCGACGGGCAGCGGATACGAGTGCCTCGTGAGGTCGTCGCGGGTGCCGCTCCACAGCCGACCGGGTTTCATCAGGTTCGACTGCGACACGAAATGCTGCTCGCCCCAGCGCACGACGCCCTGCATGCGGGCGATCCCCGGCATGACCCGCGCGTGCTCCTCGAACGAGTCGTCCGCCCCCTCGGGGATCGAGAACTCCGCGATGCGGCCCTGGTCGTCTCGTCGGTACTCGCCGATCAGCACGCGCCGCAGCGGGGTCCCGTCGTCGTCGAAGGCCCGGCCGAGGAACGAGCAGCGCAGTGCGACCGGATGCACCTTCGAGCGCACCGCGACCAGCGCGGTCGTCGGACGCCAGCGACCTGCGACACCACGGAGCCGACGGGCGACCGCTCCGCGCACCTGGCGGGTGTCGCCGAGATCGAACTCCCAGATGCCCTGGCCGGTCGCCGCGACGAACAGCCGATCCTCGAACCACGCGAGTCCGCCGGTGTGGATGCGGGCCGGCTGCAGCTCGCCGTCGTCGTCCGTGAACGCGAGCGCGACGTCGAGGTGCCGTGACCGTTCCGGGTCGATCAGCACCACCCGGGACGCGAGGTGCGTGCCGGTCTTGTCCTGTCGGAACCAGCTGACGGCGAGCGTGCGGCGGCCGCGCCAGGACCCGATGTCGATGCCCTGCGGGTACCACTTCGTGGTCCAGGCGCGCGCGGTGAGCCACCGGAGGTCGGCGGTGTCGCGCATCCGCCGTCGCATCGGTCGCCAGTGCGATCCACCGAACCAGAGCATCTGACCATCGTCGCCGATCCCGGCGTGCTCGTGTGCGAAGACACCCCGCGTTCACCTCGGGGTCGCCGACGCGCAAGGATCGCCTGCGACCATGCATGACGTCGTCCACCCCCGGGAGATCCGTGCGCAGTCCCCTCGTCACCGTCATCCTTCCCGCGAAGGACGCGGGGCCGTACCTTGCGACCGCGCTCGAGACGCTGACCCGCCAGTTCGATGACCCGGCCGCGCTCAAGCTCGTCGCGATCGACGACGGCTCGCGCGATGACACCGGTGCGCTGATGCGTCGCTACGCCGACCGGTTCCCGCACGCCGAGCTGCTCGTGAACGCCGAGCCGCAGGGACTCGCGACGGCCCGCAACCAGGGGCTCGCGCGTGTGGAGGGGGAGGCGTTCTGCTTCCTCGACGGCGATGACTGGATGCAGCCGCAGCGCCTGCAGGTGCTTGCCACGCGCCTTCGCGAGCTGGACGCCGACTTCCTCCGCACCGATCACGTGACGGTGCGCGGCGGCGTGCGGACGCTGGTGCGGGCCCCGCATCCGTGGCGCGAGCAGCCGGGCAGCCCCCGCGAGGCGATCCTGCCCGAGACCGAGAGCACCATGGTCGACTACCCCTTCGCGTGGGCCGGCATCCTGCACCGACGGATGCTCGACCGCGGCCTCGCCGAGTTCACGCCAGGACTCTTCACCGCTGAGGACCGGCCGTGGATCTGGCGGCTGCACCTGCAGGCGGCATCGTTCGCGGTGGTCGATGCGCCGGCGCTGCTGTACCGGCGCGGGGTGACGACCTCGCTCACGCAGGTGCGTGATCGCCGTCAGCTCGATTTCGCCCGCGCGATGACCGAGGTCGTCGAGATCGTGGAGCAGGATGCCGAGGCCGAGCGGTTCCTGCCCAAGGCGGTGTGGACGGCGCTGGCGCTCAGCTCGCATCACGTCGTCCGTTCCCGGCGGATGCAGCCGGGGCTGCGCGGTGAGATGCGCACCGCGATCCGCGACCTGCTCCGACGACTCCCGGAGGCGCAGGTGACCGACGCGGTGCGTCGGATGGACGGACCGCGTCGACGCGTGCTCGCACGCTCGCTTCGCCGGGCGGGGTATGACGGATGACCCAGCTGTTCGCGCTGCACAGCGCCTATGGGCTCGCGACCGCGGCCGCCGCGATCGACGAGGGGCTCCTCGGGGCATCCGTCGACCGCATCCTCGTGCCGTTCGTCTCCTCGTCGGTGCCGGAGACGGTCGTCGGGATCGCCGTTGATCCCGCGCTGCGGACGCTCCGAGCGCGCTTCGACCGCATCGAAGACCTCGGTGCGCTGCTCGGGCCGCTGCATCCGAGTTCCTGGGAGCCAGAGCCGGTCGACCTTCCCCTGCTCGAACGGCTGCTCACGCGCGCCTGGGGACTCGACCCGGACGACCTGGAGCTGCTGGTGCAGAGCCCGCAGGTGGCGCCGGCCCGCACGCTGCTGTCGATCTTCCCCCGCGCGCGCATCACGATCGTGGGTGACGGGTTGATGACCTACTCGCCGATGCGCGTCGCCCTCGGGCACCCGGTCTCGGCGCGCATCCATCGTGTGGTGCACGTGGATGTGGTGCCGGGGGTGCGGCCGCTCGTCGGCGGGACCGCCGCGGCATCCGTGCCGCTGTCGTCCGACGCCTTCCGTCGTGTGCTGCTCGAGACCGACCATGGCGAAGCGGTGACGGATGCCGCCGGCGCACCGCTCGACGACGGCGCATCGACCGTGCTCGTGCTCGGTCAGTACCTCTCGGCGCTGGGGCTGATGACGCAGCGCGAGGAGATCGCGCTGCAACGCGACCTGATCGACCGTGCTGCGCAGTGGTCGCCGGAGCGGATCGTCTTCAAGCCGCATCCGGCCGCCCCGCCCCTGCTCACCCATGCGGTGCGCGAACGCGCGCTGTCCCACGGGTGCGAGTTCGTCGAGTACCGCGGCGCGCTCGCCGCCGAGCTCCTCGCCAGCCGGCTCGATGCCCTGGCCGTGGTGGCGGGATTCTCGACCGCGCTGCCGACCGTGCACGCGCTGTTCGGCACGGCCATCGGGTCGAGCGGCACCGCGGCGATGCTCGCACGCCTGACGCCGTACGAGAACAGCAATCGCGTGCCGATGACCATCGTCGACGCGCTCACCCGCGTGGAGACGCCTGACGTCGACCCGGATCACCTGCAGCTGCTGATCGATGCGGTCGGCTACGCCATGCAGCCGGAGATCGCCGGGCACCTCCGCGAGCGTGCGGAGCAGTGGCTCACGGCAGCGGATGCTGAGGAACGCGACCGGTACTTCGCGCCGGCCCGGCTCGCGGCCCTGCGGCTGCCTGGAGCACCGGTGGCGGGGCGACTGCAGCGGGCGCTGCGACCAGGCGGTGGCACCGGACGCGTCGAGGAACTGCGACTCACGGCGCTGGGTGCCAAGCGTCGCGCCGGACGCGCATGGCGAGCGATTCGAGGACGATGATGACGGACACGACGACGGTGACCGCGGTGGCGATCATCCCTGCGAGGGGCGGATCGAAGGGCGTGCCTCGCAAGAACCTGCAACCGGTCGGCGGTGTGCCGCTCGTGCAGCGGGCGATCCATGCCGCGCAGGCAGCTGAGGGCATCGACCTGGTCGTGGTCTCCACCGACGATGCCGAGATCGCCGCCGTGAGCGAGGCGGCCGGGGCCAGGGTGGTGCACCGACCGGCCGAGCTCTCCGGCGACACGGCCTCGTCCGAGAGCGCGATCCTGCACGCACTCGACCACCTCGAGCTCGAGGGGGTGACGCCGCAGATCGTCGCGTTCCTGCAGGCGACCTCGCCATTCATCCCCAGTGCGGCGCTCGCGACGGCCGTGAGCGACATCCGCGCCGGCCGCGCCGACAGCGTGTTCTCGGCGTTCGAGACCTACGGATTCCTCTGGCGCCGCGGCGCCGACGGCGAGGGGATCGCGATCAACCACGACGCCTCGTTCCGACCGCGTCGACAGGACCGGGAGCCGCATCACCTCGAGTCGGGTGCCTTCTACGTGTTCCGCACCGAGGGTTTCCGCGAGAGCCGCCATCGGTTCTTCGGCCGCATCCGGATCGCCGAGGTGCCGGAGTGGACGGCGATCGAGATCGACGACGAACAGCAGCTCGGCATCGCGAGGGCGCTCGCCGCACGGCAGGAGCAGCCGCATCCGATACCGGCGAACGCAGTCGTGACCGACTTCGACGGCGTGCACACGGATGACACGGCGATCGTCGACGCAGACGGACGCGAGCAGGTCCGCGTCAGTCGTGAGGACGGCATGGGCGTCGCGATGCTCCGCAGAGCGGGTGTACCGATGCTGATCCTCTCGACCGAGGTGAACCCGGTCGTCCGGGCGCGGGCCGAGAAGCTGCGCGTGCCGGTGCTGCACGGCATCGACGACAAGGAGTCGGCGCTGCGGGCCTGGGCCGAGACGACCGGCGTGGCCCTCGACGACATCGCGTACCTCGGGAACGACGTCAACGATCTGCCGGCGATGCGCATCGTCGGGTGGCCGGTCGCCGTGGCGAACGCGCACCCGAAAGTGTTGGAGCAGGCCCGCGTCATCCTGTCGCGATCGGGGGGCGATGGTGCGGTGCGGGAGCTGATCGAACGGGTGTTGTCGAGCTGACCGATGCCGGTCACCCGCCGGTCGCACGATGTTCACCGTCGAGGCGTACTCAGGAGGGGAGGGGACTTCCTGACCGCTCGACGACCGGAGGATTCATGACTGTCAGCATCGGATCGCACGTGATCGGAGGCGGTCACCCCGCCTATGTGATCGCGGAGATCGGCCTGAACCACAACGGCGACGTCGAGATCGCGAAACGCCTCATCGACGTCGCGGCGCGGGCCGGCGCCGACGCGGTGAAGTTCCAGAAGCGCACGCCGGAGATCTCCACGCCGGAGCACATGCGCGACGTCCCCCGGGAGACGCCTTGGGGCACCATGAGCTACCTCGACTACCGCCGCCGGGTCGAGTTCGGCCGCGATGAGTACGTCGAGATCGGCGATCACGCCACGCTGCTCGGCCTCGACTGGTTCGCCTCGCCGTGGGATGTGCCGAGCGTCGACTTCCTGGAAGAGCTGCACGTGGTGGCGCACAAGGTCGCCTCTGCGAGCCTCACCGACACCGAACTGCTGCAGGCGCTCCGCGCGACCGGGAAGCCCGTCATCCTCTCCACCGGCATGTCGACCATCGCGCAGATCGACCGCGCCCTCGACACGCTCGGCACCGACCGTGTCGTGCTCATGCACGCGACCTCGACGTACCCGCTGGACCCCGAAGAGGCGAACCTCCGCGCGATCGCCACCCTGCGCGACCGGTACCCCGGCATCCCGGTCGGCTACTCCGGCCACGAGCGCGGTCTGCAGATCTCGCTCGCCGCCGTCGCGATCGGCGCGGTCGCGGTCGAGCGCCACATCACGCTCGATCGCACGATGTGGGGCTCCGACCACGCGGCATCCCTCGAGCCGGGCGGGCTGGAGCACCTCGTGCGCGATATCCGGGTGATCGAGTCGGCGCTCGGCGACGGCGTCAAGCGCGTGTTCGACAGCGAGCGCGCACCGATGGCGAAGCTGCGCCGCGTCTCCGCATGACACGAGACCGTGTGGCAGGAGACCCCATGCCAACGGGTCGGGACGGCCTACGGGTCGTCGCGATCGCCGACGCCGACTCGTTCGTGAAGTGGGCCGCGTCGCTGCTCGGCGGCGTGCCCGGCATCCGATCGCACCTGCTGCTGGTGCGCACGCCGCTCACGGCGAGCATCGAGCAGCAGCGCACGGCGCTCGCCGGAACAGGGATGCTGCCGGAGCAGGTGACCAGGGTGCGGTTCGCCGAGACGTTGGCGTGGCTGGAGGGGCAGCGGCCCGACGTCGCGCTGCTCGCCGGCCGCGGACCGTTCGTGCGACTGATGGGGCGCGTGATCGACGCGCTCTCGCACCGACCGGTCACGGTCTCGGGTCTGCCAGGCATGGCCATCCCTGCCCAGCGCGGGGCACTGGATTCCCGCCGGCACACCGACCTCATGATCGTCCACTCGCACCGCGAGGCGCGCGCCTTCGACGAGCTCGGACACCGTATCGGCGTGCAGCTGCCGACGGCCCTCGCGACGCTCCCCTTCGCGAGGCGTCGACAGCGGATGCTGCGCCCCGAGCACATCCGGGTCGATGCCGTCTCCGGTGGCCGGAACGCCGTGGCGGTGGCCGAACGACCCGAACCCCTGACGCCGGTGCGACCGCCCGCGACCGACATCGTGTTCGCGGCGCAGGCGCTCGTGCCCGTCGGGGTGGACGAGCGTGCCGAGATCGCGGCGATGCTGGTGCGCGCCGCCGAGGTCGACCCGGGTCGACGGATCGTCGTGAAGCTGCGGTCGAGGCCGGGGGAGGCGGAGACCCACCTCGAACGCGCGCCCTACGCGGAGCTGCTGCCGACCAGGCGCCCGGACAACCTCGTGTTCTCGTACGAGTCGATGGCCACCGCCCTCGACAGTGCGGCCGGTCTCGTGACGGTGAGCTCGACGGCCGCGATCGAGGCGACGGCCCTCGGCATCCCGGTGATCGCGCTCGACTCGTTCGGCGTGAGCAAGAGCCTGCTGAACACCGTGTTCGTCGGCAGCGGTCTGCTCGGCGGTCGCAGCGAGGTCGTAGCCGGCCGGTTCCGGCATCCGCATCCCGACTGGCTGCGCGACAACTACTTCCACCCGGAGGCGGAGTCGACGTGGTGGGATCGGGTCGAGCAGCTCGTCGCGCTCCGCAGGGCCGGCGCACTGCCGCCGAAACGTGTGCCCGCCGCTCGCGGTGGCTCGATGCACGAGGCCTGGCACCGTGCGAGCGTGCTCGGCGCCGAGGACCGGAGCCTGCAGGGCGGGCTCGCCCTCGCGCTCGGTGTCCCGGCGACCGCCGCGCTCGCCGCGCTGCGCCGCCGCCGTCAGCCGACTGCAGGCGGTACCTGGGCTGATGCGACGACCGACTTCACGCTCGAGGCGAACCCGTTCAACGACTCGATCCGGCGCTGAGCCGAGCTAGCGTCCGAGCAGCGTTGCCACCTGCGCGCGGACGTCCTGCGCGATCTCGTCGACGGTCATGGTCGCGTTGATGCTCGCCGCCATCGTCAGGAACATGATGGCCGACAGGATGCGGGCGCTGGTCGCCGCCTGCTCCTCGCCGATGTCCGGGTCGCGCTGCAGGATGGCGGTCGCCGCGTGCTCGGTGCCGCCGACGATGCGGAGCGCTTCGGCATGGTTCGCGTCGGACGGATCCCCGAACACCATCTCGCGCAGGTACACACGGCCGTTCTCGATCTGCACCCGGTTGCACTCGATGATCGGTCGCAGCAGCGCCATGATCGCGTCGAGGGTGTCGGCGATCCGCGCGCTCGCAGCGATCCCATCCTGCAGGGCGACCGCATAGTGCGCGTTCTGCACGAGCAGGAGCAGCTCGCCCTTGGTCTTCGCGTAGAGGAAGAGCGTGCCGGTGCCGACATCCGCCCGCTCGGCGATCTGCTGGGTCGTGACGTCGTCGATGCCGTGCTCGGCGAAGAGCTCCGACGCGGCGGCGGTGATGCGCTCGAGCTTCTGCTGCTTGTTCCGCTCGCGGCGGCCGACTGAGACTTCGGTCGACATGGCATCCTCCGGGAATAGAAACTGAGCGGCCTCAGTTATGAGTGAAGTCGCTTATGCGCACGCTCAGTATCCATTGTCGCAAAGAAGAGAGAACAGTCCATGCCTGCACTCACCGGAGCCGTCGTCCTGATCACCGGAGCGAACGGAGGCATCGGCTCGGCGTTCGTCGCCGAGGCACTCGCGCGCGGCGCGGCCAAGGTCTACGCCACCGCCCGAACGCCGCGCACCTGGGATGACGAGCGCGTCGTGCCGCTCGCCCTCGACGTCACCGACCCCGCGTCGATCAGCGCCGTCGTCGAGGCAGCGCCCGACGTGACCGTGCTGATCAACAACGCCGGCGCATCCGTGCCGACGGCTGGGATCCTGACCCACTCGGATGAGGACATCCGGCGGAACGTCGAGACGAACTTCCTCGGACCGCTGTTCTTGACGAGGGCATACGCCCCGCTCCTGTCCGGGCGCGCGGGTGCGACGATCATCGACATCCACTCAGCGCTCGCCTGGTTCGCGGTCGGCGGCATCTACAGCGCCACCAAGGCGGCCCTGTGGTCGGTCACGAACTCACTGCGCCTCGAGCTCGCGCCCGCGGGAGTGCACGTCGTCGGCGTGCACGTCGGATACGTCGACACCGCGATGGCCCAGCACGTCGACGACCCGAAGACCGACCCGGCCGATCTCGTGCGCGCCGTCCTGGATGCGACCGAGCGGGACGAGTACGAGGTGCTCGCGGATGATGTCTCGGTGCAGGTCAAGGCCGGGCTCAGCGCGCCGCTGGAAGCGCTCTACCCGCAGCTGCGGACCGCGACGGCCTGACGCACCGAGCATCCGAAAGGGAAGCGGCATGCGAGCGTTCGTCGTCGAGAAGTACGCCCAGCCCCTGGTGCAGCAGGAGGTTCCGGAGCCGGAGGTAGGGGAGGGAGACGTGCTGGTGCGGGTGGAGGCGGCCGGCCTCAACCAGCTGGACGAGAAGATCCGTCTGGGGGAGTTCGCTCAGATCCTGCCCTACCGACTGCCCCTCGTCCTGGGGAACGATGTGGCGGGGACGGTCATTCGCGTCGGACGACTCGTGCAGCGGTTCCGGCCTGGTGACCGTGTCTTCGCGCGGCCGGACGCGGCTCGGATCGGCACGTTCGCGGAGCGCATCGCGGTCGCCGAGAGCGACCTCGCGATCGTGCCGGAGCGCATCTCGATGGTGGAGGCCGGATCGCTGCCGCTCGTCGCACTCACGACCTGGCAGGCACTCGTCGAACGCGGGAACGTGCAGCCTGGGCACAGGGTGCTGATCCATGCGGGCGCCGGTGGCGTCGGTGCGATCGCGATCCAGCTCGCTCGGCATCTCGGCGCGACGGTCGCCACCACCGCGAGCGCTGCGAATTCCGACTTCGTGCGCGAGCTCGGCGCCGACATCGTGATCGACTACCGCAGCGAGGACTTCGCGGCGGTGCTGTCCGGCTACGATCTCGTGCTCGACAGCCTCGGCGGCGAGAATCTGAAGAAGTCGCTGCGGGTGCTGCGACCGGGTGGAAAGGCGATCGGCATCTCCGGGCCGCCCGATCCGGCGTTCGCCAGGCGGCAGGGGATGAACCCCGTGCTGCGTCTCGCGATCGCCGCTCTCAGTCGCAGGATCCGCGCGCAGGCGAACAAGCTCGGCGTCACCTACGAGTTCCTGTTCATGCGCGCGGACGGCGAGCAGCTCGCCGAGGTCGCGGCCCTCGTCGACGCCGGCATCATCCGGCCGGTGGTCGCGAAGACGTACCCCTTCGATCGGCTGCCGGATGCCCTTGCCGATCTCGCCGGCGGGGGACACCGGGGGAAGCTCGTGGTGACGCTCGACGACTGAGTGATCCCACTCGCCCCAGCCCGCCGACCGTCAGAGGAGGGTCGGCGGGTTCGCGTCGTCCCACCGCTGGAACGTCTGCACCCACCAGAACCAGGCGAACAGGCTGAGCGCCACCGCCTCGCCGATCAGCACGAGCGGGAAGGTGCCGAGCTCGTCGCGGAAGATGAAGGCGGCCAGCAGGAGCAGGAGGTCGGCGATCAACAGGCGGGCGACCCAGCGATAGATGCTGCGCTGCCGCGGGGTCGGTGGCGTCTCGGTCTCGTCGACCGGCCCGCGCGAATGCAGGACCGGCACGGCGACGAAGGTGCCGAAGAACAGCAGCGTCACGAGGAAGTGGATGCTCGGAGGATACGGCCAGAAATTGAACGGGAAGTCGGCGTTCAGCCCAGGGATGAAGGCGAGCGCTGCCACTACGACCGCCGCCAGCACCGCGATGCCCGAGACGAGCGCCGCGCCCGGCGTCACGATCTGCTTCTTCGCACGGACCGCGGCCATCGTGACGACGACCAGGAGCACGACGACGACGTAGATCGCGACCCCGGCGCGCACCTCGCCGATATACCCGGTCGGGATGCAGTCGTCGGTGCCGGGGCACCGCAGGTCGCCGATCGGATGCTCCGGAGCGATGCCGGTCGGCACGATCGCGATCAGCGGCGCGAAGACGGCGGCGATGTCGAGCAGGATGGCTTCGCGACCGCGACCGGAGAGGGCGAGCATGGCGAGCGACGTGGCGATCAGCGCACCGACGAACACCGACCGCACCGGCGTGTAGAAGGCATGGCTGATCGAGGGGAGCGGGTTCCACCCCAGCATGAACGGGTCCCACGACACGACGACCATCTCGATCGCGACGCTCGCCAATAGCGCGACGACCACGAACACCAGCGACAGGCGCAGGTACCGGTGCGTCTTCTGCCCTGTGGTGGCGGGATCAACGGCAGCGACGGTCATCGTCGTCCCCTTCCTGGCGTCTCGCCACGGTACCGCCACCGGGATGCGTCGTCATCCTGTGACGCAAACGGTTATCCCGGGGAACCTGCTGGCCAGGGAAGCCAGGGCCGGGTAGCGTCGTGCACATCGCGGCGATCCGGGCGGTCCCGGGCCTCAGCTCATACCTGATGGCGTTGCGGGTTCGACTCCCGC
Source organism: Microbacterium oxydans (assembly GCF_000956525.1). Taxonomy (GTDB): domain Bacteria; phylum Actinomycetota; class Actinomycetes; order Actinomycetales; family Microbacteriaceae; genus Microbacterium; species Microbacterium oxydans_A. The sequence continues at coordinate 132,419 of NZ_JYIW01000022.1, read as the reverse complement.
CGTCGCGTCCACTTCGGACGCACCGTCCGTCTCCGCAAGATTGCCGACGATGACGGCGGCCGCGCAGAGCAACACGGGGCCGCCGTACCGTCGTTCGCATGACGTCGACATCGGATTCCGCACATTCCTCCTCCGCGTTCGAGACCCTGCAGCACGAGGCGGTCGAGCTCACCCGCAGCCTCCTCCGCATCGACAGCGTCAACACCGGGATCGCTGAGACGATCGGTGATGGCGAGACCCGTGCCGCGCGATTCGTGCAGGAACGGTTGACCGAGGTCGGGATCGAGTCCGAGCTGATCGAGCCCCGATCCGGCCGCGGTTCGGTCGTGGCCCGACTGCGCGGCTCCGACCCGTCGGCGGGCGCCCTGGTGGTCCATGCGCACCTCGACGTGGTGCCGGTCGAGGGGCAGGAGTGGACGCATCCGCCCTTCGGCGGCGAGGTGCACGACGGCTGGCTGTACGGCCGCGGCGCCGTCGACATGAAGAACTTCGCGGGCACGATCCTCGCCGTCGCGCGGCACTTCGCCAGGCACTCGATCACCCCGCGTCGCGACCTGATCTTCGCGTTCCTCGCCGATGAGGAGGCCGGTGGCGTGTGGGGTGCGAGCTGGCTCGTCGACAACCGTCCCGAGCTGTTCGCGGGTGCGACCGAGGCGCTGAGCGAGGTCGGCGGCTTCTCGATCCCACTCGACGAAGGACGGCGCGCGTATCTCGCGGCCACCAGCGAGAAAGGCGTGGCCTGGGCCACGCTGACGGCGCGCGGCCGCGCAGCGCATGGCTCACGGCCGACGGAGGACAACGCGGTGGTGCGTCTCGCGAAGGCGGTGGCCGCGGTCGGCGAGCACTCCTTCCCGGTCGTGCGCACGCCAGCGCTGCAGGCCTTCCTCGACCGGTTCGGTGCGGCGCGCGGGCTCGCATTCTCGAATGACAGCCTGGAACACGACCTCTCCCAGCTCGGGTTCGTGTCGTCACTGATCGGCGCGAGCCTGCGCAACACCGCAACCCCGACGGTCCTGTCGGCGGGCTCGAAGACCAACATCATCCCCGGCGAGGCGACGGCGTGGCTCGATATCCGGGTGCTGCCGGGGCAGGACGAGGCCCTCAAAGAGGGGCTGCGCGAGGTCGTCGGCGACGACATCGACATCCGCTGGGGCCGGTGGTGGTCCGCAACCGAGGCTGCCGTCGATGCGCCGTTGCTCGCGGTGCTGCAGTCGGCGATCACCGAGCAGGATCCCGACGGACTCGTGGTGCCGTACCTGCTGCCGGCCAGCACCGACAACAAGCACTTCGCGCGCCTCGGCATCGCCGGCTACGGTTTCGTGCCGCTGCGAGTACCGGAGGGATTCGACGTCTTCGGACAGTTCCACAGCGCCGATGAACGGATCCCCGTCGAGAGTCTCGAGTTCTCCGCCCGGGTCACCGAACGCGTCCTCCGGGAGGCGTGAGGCATCCTGCTCCCCGCAGTGTTACGGCCCGTGACCGGCCGTTGCGCCGTGTGTTGAGCGAGAGGCGCTCGCCGTCGTCGCTTTCTAGGTTTGCTGATCATCCGTGGTCATCCGTCCACGGGCTCGGACCGAAGAGAGCAGCAGATCATGAGCACGACGACAACCACCGCGCCGGTCGCAGTGCGCGATCCAGCGCACACCGGCCTCGACGGCGCACCGGAGCGCGATCGCGTCGACCTCGCCAGCATCCGGGTCGTGCACACGCGGCACTGGTTCCGGTGGGCGCTGAGCGCGATCCTGATCTTCGCGATCGCGCAGTTCGTGTGGTCGCTGTTCACGAACGAGAACTACGAGTGGAACGTCTTCGCGACGTACTTCTTCTCCGAGCCGGTGCTCGCCGGTATCGGCTACACGCTGTCGCTCAGCGCCATCTCCGCCTCGGTCGGCTTCATCCTCGGCACGGTCCTCGCGCTCGGCCGGCTGTCGAAGTCCCCGCTGCTGAACGCCATCTCGTGGTCGTACATCTGGTTCTTCCGCTCGGTGCCGCTGGTCGTCCAGATCATCGTCTGGTACAACCTCGGCTACCTGTATCCGACGCTCGGTCTCGGCACGCCGTTCACGACCGACTTCTGGATCGTGGAGTTCCCGACCGTGCAGCTCATCAGCGCCGTCGCCGCCGCGATCCTCGGACTCGGCCTGCACCAGGCGGCGTACTCGGCCGAGATCATCCGCGGTGGGCTCATCGCGGTCGACCAGGGCCAGCAGGAGGCCGCTGCCGCCCTCGGCATCCCGGCGCACAAGCGCCTGTTCCGCATCATCCTCCCGCAGGCAATGCGGTCGATCGTCCCGAACGCGACGAACGAGGTGATCGGTCTCGTGAAGGGCGCCTCCGTGGTGTTCGTGATCGCGATCCCCGAGCTGTTCTACGCGGTGCAGGTGATCTACAACCGCAACAGCCGGGTGATCCCGCTGCTGCTCGTGGCGGTGGTCTGGTACACGATCATCACCACGATCCTCAGCATCGCCCAGTACTACATCGAGCGGTACTACGCCCGCGGATCCGTGCGCACGCTGCCGCCGACACCCCTGCAGCGCGCCCGCCACTGGGTCGCCGTGCAGTGGAACCGACTGGGTGACGGCGCACCCGCACCGCCGCCCCTGCACGGGGCCGAGGTCGCGCCCACGCTGGGCGTGACCCAGCAGGGCTCACGCAACGACGCGAAATTCGGAGGAAACGCATGAGCGCCGTCGCATCCGAGACCACCACTGGTCTCGTCGAGATCCACAACGTCCACAAGGCCTACGGCGGCGTCGAGGTGCTGAGCGGCATCGACCTCACGATCGCACCAGGCGAGGTCGTGGCGATCCTCGGCCCCAGCGGCTCAGGCAAGTCGACGCTGCTGCGCACGATCAACCACCTCGAGTCCGTCGATCGCGGCTCGGTCACGGTCGACGGCCAGCTGATCGGCTACGAACGGAGAGGCGACCGACTCTACGAGCTGCGCGAGAAGGAGATCCTCAAGCGCCGCACCCAGATCGGCATCGTCTTCCAGAACTTCAACCTGTTCCCGCACCTGACCGCGCTCGAGAACGTCACCGAGGCGCCGATCGATCTCGGTCTGCTGAACAAGGATGCTGCGCGCGAACTCGCGCTGTCGCTGTTGGAGCGCGTCGGGCTCAGCGACAAGGCAGGGCATTATCCGCGGCAGCTGTCCGGAGGGCAGCAGCAGCGCGTCGCGATCGCCCGAGCGCTCGCATTGCAGCCGAAGGTGCTGCTGTTCGACGAACCGACCAGCGCGCTCGACCCCGAGCTCGTCGGGGAGGTGCTCGATGTGATCCGCGACCTGGCCCGCAGCGGCACGACGCTCATCATCGTCACGCACGAGATCGGCTTCGCCCGCGAAGTCGCCGACCGCGTCGTGTTCATCGACGGCGGTGTCGTCATCGAACAGGGCACACCAGATGTCGTCCTCACCAACCCGGAGCATCCGCGCACGCGGGAGTTCCTCGCCAAGGTCCTGGCCTGACGCCCCGCGTCGGATCCGACCAGCATCACTCCAAGAGAAAGAGACACCACAGCATGGCACTCAGCAAGAAGCAGGGCATCACGATCGGCGTCGGGGTGGTCGCGGTCGCGGCGATCGTCGGCGGCGTGTTCGCGGCCGTCAACCTCAACAGCGCCTCCGCCGAAGCGGCTCCGGCATCCACCGAGAAGCCGGCCGAGGGCAACACGACGACCGACGAGATCACCTGGTTCCACACCGACCCGGTGCCGGAGGCCATCGAGGCGCTGAAGGCGAGCGGTTTCGAGCCCATCGAAGCGGGCAAGCTGACCGTCGCGATCGGCGCCTTCGTGCCGCCGCTGAGCTATCAGCCCGACGGCACCTCGGCTGCCACCGACGTCGCCGGCACCGAGCCGAACCTCGGCTCGCTCATCGCCGAGGGACTCGGCCTCGAGTACAAGCCGCAGGTCGTGGCGTGGGCTGACTGGCCGCTCGGCATCCAGTCCGGCAAGTACGACCTGATCACCTCGAACGTGACGGTCACCGAGGAGCGCAAGGAGCTCTACGACTTCGCCAGCTACCGCGAAGACCTGCTCGGGTTCGCCGTGAAGGCCGACAGCGACATCGACTCGATCACTGAGGCAGCCGACATCTCGGGCCTCAAGATCATCGTCGGCTCCGGCACGAACCAGGAGCAGGTGCTGCTGCGCTGGAACGAAGAGCTGGAAGCCGACGGAAAGGCGCCGGCCGAGCTGCAGTACTACGACGACACCGCGGCGGCGACGCTCGCGCTGCAGTCCGGTCGTGCCGACGCGAGCTTCGGACCGAACGCGACCGCTGCGTGGGCAGCGCTCGAGACGGGCGACACCAAGCTGGTCGGCATCGTGCCGGGCGGGTGGCCCGAGACGGCCAGCATCGCGGCAGGCACGGCCAAGGGCAACGGCCTGATCGAGGCGGTCTCGATCGTGATCAACTCGCTGATCGAAGACGGCACCTACGGCGACCTGCTCAAGGAATGGGGCCTGGAGTCGGAGGCCGTGACCGAGTCGCAGGTCAACCCGGCCGGGCTGCCCAAGCCCTGAGCATCCATCGCGTGGGTGGGACCCGACACTCCGGGTTCCGCCCACGCGACCCTGTTCGACTCCACAGAACGAGACACCATGACCATCCCGCTCGCCATCCTCGACCTCTCCCCGTTCGGCCAGGGTCAGACACCGGCCGAGGGACTCCGAGCCAGCATCGCGCTCGCTCAGCGCGCGGAGCAGTTGGGCTACGCGCGGTACTGGCTCGCCGAGCACCATCTGAATCCGGGTGTGGCCGGCGCGGCTCCGCACGTGCTGCTCGCCGCCATCGCGGCGGCCACCTCACGCATCCGCATCGGCACGGCCGCCACCATCATCGGCAACTCCACACCGCTCCAGGTCGTCGAGGCCGCCGGAGTCGTCGCCGCCCTGCATCCGGGCCGCCTCGACCTCGGCATCGGGCGGTCGGGCGCGACGAGCTCGGCGCAGACGCCGGTGTTCCCGAGCCGGCCGGAGGACCGCGAGGTCGACGGACTCCTGCTTCCCGCCTCGCGAACCGTCGCCTTCGACGCCGCACGTTTCGCCGCGCAGGCCCGCCTGCTCGGACGCACGCCCGGCGACGCCGACCGATTCGAGCAGGATGTCCTCGACATCCTCGACCTCATCTCCGGCAGCTACCGCGCCCCGGAGGGCGTGCCCATCCACGCGATACCCGCCGAGGGCCAGGACATCGATGTCTGGATCCACGGCAGCACCGCTGGAGCGAGCGCTGCGCTCGCAGGTCGACTCGGTCTGCCCTTCGGCGCGAACTACCATGTGGCGCCGAGCTTCGTTCTCGACGCTGTGGCCGCGTATCGCGAGGCGTTCCGGCCCGGCGTGCGCACGGCACCGTCCGTGACGGTCTCGGTGGACGTGCTCGTCGCGGAGACGGATGCCGAGGCACACCGCCTCGCCGAGGGATACGCTCCTTGGGTGCACAGCATCCGCGCCGGAGACGGCGCCATCCCGTACCCGACCCCGGCCGATGCGATCGCGAACCCGCTGGATGCCGACCAGCTCGAGGTGGTGCGAGATCGACTCGCGACGCGCTTCGTCGGCGCGCCCGAGGCCGTGGCCGAGCGACTCGACGTGCTCCGACGAGCGACCGGGGCCGATGAGCTGCTGGTGACGACGATCACCCACGACCCGCGCGATCGGGAGCGCTCGTATGAACTCCTCGCCGATGTCTGGGGTGTGACGCCGCGCGCCGATTCCCTCGACGCGGCGCGCTCGACCGAGGCGGCGTTCGCGTGAGCGCAGCGCTGATCATCCGTCCGGTGCGCCCGGAGGAATACGAGGAGGCCGGGAGGGTCACCGCCGACGCCTACCTGGCCAGCTACGGCGACCTGTCGGAGTCCTACCTGTCGTCGCTCCGCGATGTCGAGGGACGCCTCCGCGAGGGCGACGTGCTGGTGGCGACCGATCAGGGCGGGGCGATCCTCGGCAGCGTGTGGGTGGCGGCCGACGGCCGACCGCTCTCGATCGATGCGCAACCCGGCGAGACCGACTTCCGCCAGCTGGCCGTCGCACCCACCGCGCGTGGACGCGGCGTCGGTGAGGCGCTCACCCGTCACGTGATCGCGGTCGCCTCAACGCGCGGCTCGCACCGCGTCTTCATGAACAGCGGCCCGCAGATGACCGGTGCGCACGCGCTGTACGCCAAGATCGGCTTCCGCCGGCTGCCCGAACGGGAACACCCGATCGAGGTCGAACCAGGTCGATGGATCGACCTGCTCGCGTTCGGCCTCGACCTCGATCCTGCCTCGGCCTGACTGCGGCGCTCGTCAGCCGAGGGCCGTGATCGTGAGCGGCTTCTCGAAGCACTGCGAGAAGGTGATCTCGAGGTACGGCGGATAGATCGGGATCCGCGTGTAGCCGATCCGCTCATACAGCGCGACGGCCTCGGGCTGCCGATCGCCGGTCTGCAGGATCAGACGCTCAGCCCCGAGGTCTGCCGCGATGCGCTCCAGCTCGGCCATCAGCAGACGGCTCACACCGGTTCCTCGCGCGCCGGGAGCGACGAACACGCGCTTGACCTCGAGCGCATCCGCGAGGGCGCCGCCGAGGGTGCGGAGCGCCGCATGACCGACCGGCATGCCCGCGGCATCCGTCACGATGATCGTCGCGACGATCGAGTCCGGGACCACCGAGAGTGCCGTTCCGATCCGAGCGGCCGTCTCGGCGGCGACGCCATCGAGCTTGTCGGCGTATCGCGGGCCGATCTCGGCATCCATGTCGGCGCGCAGCGCTTCGGCACGCGGGTCGTCCCACGAGACGGCTTCGACGATCCATTCGGTGACAGTGTCGGGCATGGTGTCAGTATCGCCCGGGGGACGGTCGGGTGGACGCGGATGCGGCAACACGGCGTAACCCCCGCGGCTCTGGCGCTCCCGGCAGCGCGGGAGGTGTCGCAGATGGCCGCGTCCCTCGTCGCGACGCGGCCATCTGCGCCCCCTGCTCGACAGGAGGGGGCGCGAACAGCCGCCTCGGCGCTGGGGATGCGGCCACCTGTGCCACCTCCCCGCTGCGCCACCTCCCCGCTGCGCCACCCACGTGCAGCCGGGCGCTACGCCGGCGCGGCCACCGCTTCCTCCGCCTGCACGCGTGCGAGCGGCGTCTGCTCGCCGGCCTCGATCGCGATCCGCAGCCGGTTCTCCGCCGGAGGCAGCGGGCACGTCGCGAAGTCCGTGTACGCACATGGCAGGTTGACCGCACGGTTGAAGTCGACGACGGTCTGACCGTCCTGGCCCGGTGCCGGCACGATCAGGCTGCGGTTCGCCGCATAGGTGGTGACGCCGCTCGTGGCATCCGAGAAGAGCAGCAGCAGCTCGCCCGGTGCATGCGCTGGGAACGCCACGAGGCGCAGGGTCTCGTCGTCGAGGCTGAGTTCGAGGTATCCGGGTGCGTCGTACACGTGGGTGAGCCCGTCGACGGCCGCGCCGACCTCGGTGGGCCGCGGCGCGACGTACTCGACGAACCTCGCCGGCACGCGCCAGCGGGAGTCTGCGGGATACGACGGCGTGCCCTCGTATCCGGCGAGATACGGATGGTCGGGTCGACGCGGACGCACGATGTCGTGACCGCCGCGCTTGGCGACCTCGGCGACACCGCCGTCGAAGGCGACGGTCAGCCCGCCGCGCTCGACGATCGGCCCGAACTCGTGGCGGCCGCTGAGGGGCTGGCCGTTCGACGACAACCGCTCATCGCCCGCCAGGTGGACGACAGGACCCCCCGGACCCGTCGTCCACCACCCGGGCACGCCGGTGATCCGCTGGGGGTCGCCGCTCAGCCAGTGCAGTCCGGTGACCGCCAGGAATCCGTGCGGATCGGCGCGGCGCGCCTCGTGAGCGCGATGCCACTCCTGCCACTCGCGATCGAACTCGGCCTGATCGGCCTGGTCGAGCGCTGATACGTCTGTCGTCCCGGACATGGTCGACCCCTCACGCCGTCGCCGCGAGTGCACCGCGGCGCTCGGGGATCGGAAGGCCGAGGTTCTCGCGCAACGTGCTGCCCGTGTACTCGGTGCGCAGCGAACCGCGTTCCTGCAGCAACGGCACCACCTTGTCGACGAACTCGTCGATGCCGCCGGGGGTGATGTGCCCGCCCAGCACGACGCCGTCCGCTCCATCGTTCTGGATGAAGTCGTCGAGCGCGTCCGCCACCTGCTGCGGCGTGCCGATGTAGTCGGTCCTGGTGGAGACCTCGGCTGCGACACCGCGGATGCTGAGCCCTTTGGCTTCAGCCAGTGCGCGCCAGCGCCGCACGGTCTCGAACCGATCCTGGTGGATGAACGCCCTGCCCTGGATGATGGGCGGTGCGTCGGGATCCGGCTCGATCTCCGGCAGCGGGCCGTCGAGGTCATAGGCCGACAGATCGCGGTTCCACAGCTGCTCGAACTGCACCTGCACTGCACGGTCGCTGAGCTGCTGCTCCTGGATGAACCTGGCCTTCTCCTCGGCATCCGCTCGGGAATCTCCGAGCACGAAGCCCGCCCCAGGGATGATCTTCAGGTCGTCGGGGTTGCGCCCGAACCCGCGCGCTCGCGCCTTCACGTCGATGTAGAACTCCTGAGCCTCGGCCAGCCGCGAGAACGGCGAGAAGATCAGGTCGGAGTTCGCCGCCGCGAAGTCGCGGCCCTGCGGTGAGACTCCCGCCTGCACGATCACCGGGCGCCCCTGCGGGCTGCGCGGGACGGTGAAGGTGCCGTCGATGTCGAACTGGGCACCCGTGTGCGCGAACTCGCCGGCGTTGTCGTCGAGGAGGAATCGTCCGCTCGCCTTGTCGGCGAGGATGGCGTCATCCGCCCACGAGTCCCACAGCTCACGGACGGTATCGACGAATTCCTCAGCCCGTGCGTAGCGCTCCTCGCGTGACAGGAATCCGCCTCGACGGAAGTTCTGCCCCGTGAATGCATCCCAGCTGGTGACGACGTTCCAGCCTGCGCGTCCGCCGGAGAGGTGGTCGAGGCTCGCGATCTGACGCGCGAGCTCATACGGCTCGTTGAAGGTCGCGTTCAGCGTGCCGACCAGGCCGATGTGCGAGGTGACGGCTGCGAGGGCGGCGAGCACCGGCAGCGTGTCGGGCCGGCCGGCGATGTCGTGCTCGAACACCCGACCTGCGCGCTCGCGCAACGCGAGTCCTTCCGCGAGGAAGAAGTAGTCGAACCGTCCGCGCTCGGCGGTCTGGGCGACGTGGCGGAACGTGTCGAACGCGATCTGGCTGCCGGCATCCGGATGCTCCCAGGCCGTGTGCTCGTTGACCCCGCCGACGTACGCGGCGAGGATGATCTGCTTGCGAGGTGTCGTACTCATGGTCGGCTCCGATGTGACTCAGCCGGCGAGTGCCGGGGCGTAGCGGTTGGGGACGGTGGTGGGGAGGCCGAGCACCCCGCGCAGGGAATCGGCGTCGCTGTCGGCGAGCAGTCCACGACGCCGCAGCTCTGGCACGAGGTCGTCGGCGATGCGCGGGAGATCGTCGGTCACGACGCCTGGTCGCAGCCGCACGCCCGCGTAGCCGAGCTCACCGAGTGCCGCGATCTCGTCGGCCAGGGCCGAGGCCGAGCCGGCGAAGATCCGGGCGTCGGAGTGCAACTGACGCGCGAGTCCGTCGAGCCGCTCGAGCCGGGCAGTGCCCGTCTCACCGGTGCCGTCGAGGAACACGACGATGTCGGCATACACCTGCAGCGGCTCGCCCTCGCGGCCCACTGCGGTCTCGGCCGCGCGCACCTCGGTGAGGATGCCGGCGGCGTCCTCGATGCGCAGCGGGGTGATGAAGACCAGATCGGCGGATGCCGCGGCGAACCGGTACGGCACCTCGGCGTGGGCGAGAGCGGCGACCACCGGCTGGCCCTGCGGCGGGCGAGGCGTGATCGACGGGCCGCGCACCCCGAACCACCGGCCATCGAAGTCGATCGTGTGCACCTTGTCCGCATCCAGGAACCGATCGGTCGCGGCATCCCGGATCTCGGCGTCGTCCTGCCAGCTGTCCCAGAGCCGCCGGACGACCTCCACGACGTCATCCGCCTCGGCGAACAGCGTCGAGATGGCTTCCTGCACGCGCGGGTCCTGCAGGTCGTCGAACGCGGGGACGTCGCGGCGCCCGAAGTGGCGCGCCTCGTCGGAGCGTCCAGAGACCTTGGGCTGCCACCCGGCGCGGCCGAGGCTGGCGTGGTCGAGCGTGGCGACCGCCTTGGAGATGTGGAACGGCTCGGTGTGCGTCGTGGTCACCGTGGGGATCAGCCCGATGCGTCGGGTGACCGGAGCCACGCGCGACGCGATCAGCAGGGCGTCCAGGCGGCCGCGCACCTCGTCGGTGCGCTCGTCCGGCCCGAACGGGCGGCCGGACTGCACCGCGAACGAGTCCTCGATCGTGGCGAAGTCGATGCCGGCGGCCTCGGCCTGCTGCACGACGTCGACCCAGTACTGCGGGGTGAAGAGGTCCTTCGGACGTGAGGACTCCTCGCGCCACGCTGAGGGGTGCCAGCCGGCCCCCTCGAGCGCCACGCCGAGATGCAGTCGGTCAGTGTCGGTCATGAGTGCTCCTGTTCGTCGGGGTGTGTCGCCAGCTTCGCGGTGCTTCGGCCGATCCGTCTGCCCGTGCGTCAGCGGAAGTCATGCGACTTCACGCGAGGTAATGAGCGGCTCGTCGACGCGTGCATCTGCGGGCGTCCAGCCGAGTTCGGGGAGGATCGCGTACCTGATGTCGGAGAAGATCTGGCGGTACTCGTCCTCCGAGAAGCCGTAGGGCAGCGCAACGCGCACCTCCGTGCGACCGTCGATGGAGGGGTCGTCGCGCAGCCTGTCGACGATCTCCTCGGCGCTGCCGACGAGATCCCGCTGGAACACGACCCGACGCGTGCCGAGCTCGGCGGGTCTCGCCGTCCTGGCTTCGCGCGCCTCGGCATAGGCCCGGTAGTGCTCGCGCTGCTCGGCGGTCGCGCTGGTCGTCGGCACGATCACGCGCTCGACGCCGACCGTCGGGACACCGTCGCCGACGAACTCGGAGTGGTAGAGATCGAGGTGCACCCGCTGAGCCGGTTCGAACCGGTCGTGTCCGCCGGCGTCGCTCAGGTTGCCGAGGAGCAGCTTGAGACCGTGCTGTGCGGCCCAGCGCACTGATCGCTCCGAGCCGCCGCCCAGCCACACGCGATCACGCAGGCCGGGGATGTGCGGCTCGATACGAGGGATCTGCGGACCGTAGGGCGTCGAGAGCGGCTCCGCGGCGAGTGCGTGCCCTTCCAGCGCCTCGAGGAATCGCCCGACCAGCACGTACGGTTCGGCGGCGGCGTCACCGCGGCCGAGATCGCCGAGCAGATCGCCGTGCGGGGACGAGGTGCTGATCCCGACGTTGATCCGGCCGCCGGAGAGCGCATCGACCGTGCCGAAGTCCTCGGCCAGTCGGAACGGCGTCTCGTAGCCCAGCGGCACGACCCCCGTCTCGAGGCGGATCCGCTGCGTTCGCTGGCTCGCCGCAGCCAGGAACGGCAGGGCGGAGGAGATCCCTCGTTCGAGGTGGCGCTGCCGGATGCCGGCGACGTCGTAGCCGAGATCCTCTGCGAAGGAGAACAGGCGCAGCGTCTGCTCGAGTCCCGCCCTCGGGTCGCCTTCGGGATGACTCCCGGCGAGGATGAGTCCGGCGTTGGGGATGAGCTGATCAGCCATTATTCTGCGTCCTTCCATGCGGTCACGAGCGATTCGAGGCGGGAGTCCGCACCGAGGGTGATGCCGTGGACGCCTGCGCCGATGCCGAGGATCGAGGTGAGCTCGTGCACCGGGATCTGGTAGTACCGGCTCGCGATGCGTGCCTGCGCCTCGGCGAGGATCTCGGTGCGGGCAGCGGGATCACCGGCTGCGAGCTGCCCCTGCAGCAGCGACTCCAGCTCCGGATCGTCGATCCTGGCGGTCGTGGTCGCCTTCGAGAACTGGGTGCGCAGCACGTCGCCGTCGGCGCGGGAGAGGTTGCCCCACGCGATGTCGAAGTCGCCGGCAGTCTGCTTCTCGAGGAAGTCGGGCACGACGCTTCCCGAGAGGTTCAGCTCGACACCGATCTGCTTGAGCTGCTGCTGGATGAGTTCGAGACTCGTCTGATTCGGACCGAAGTTGGTGATCCAGATCAGGTCGAGCGCGAGGCGCTGGCCATCCTTCGCGCGGATGCCGTCGTCGCCGGTGACCCAGCCGGCGTCGTCGAGCAGCTCGCCCGCCCGGTCGGGGTCGAATTCGAAGAAGGCGCTCTGATCGGCCCACGACGGGGTGTTCTTGGCGAGGGCGCTGGTGCCGACGTTGAAGAGGTCGTTCAGGGAGGTGTCGCGCACCTCCTCGGCGTTGATGCCGGCGGCGATGGCTTCGCGCACCGCGATGTCGGACGCGATGGGGCTCGCCTCGTTGAAGGTCAGTCCGAAGCTCAGTCCAGGGTTCGCCCTGTGCACCAGCGGAATGCCGGCGGCTTCGAGCACGGCGACGTCGGTCGGCTGCACGCCGCCGATCGCATCGAACTGATCGGACTCGAGCCCACCGGTGCGCACGCTCGCCTCCGGCACGACCTGGAAGGTCACGCTGTCGAGATGCGCGGCGCCGTCGTTGTCCCGCGATGCCGGGGCCCAGGCGTAGTCGTCGCGCTGCGCGAGCACGGTCGACACGTCCTTCGTGTAGGTGTCGAGCGTGAAGGGGCCGGTGCCGATCACCGACTCGCCGTCCGCCCGCTTCTCGAACGGCACCGCGAGCGTCGAGGCACTCACGATACCGAGACCGACGGCGGCGGTCGCGTTCGGGAACGCCGCGTTCGGCGAGGAGAACCGCACCTCGACGGTGTCGTCGTCGACCACGACCGTCTGGTCGTACCCGATGAACGAGCTCACCGACTGGCTCAGCGCACCGGCCGCGATGATGTCGTCGAACGTCGCCTTGACCGACTCAGCCGTGAACGGGGTGCCGTCAGAGAACGTGACGTCGTCGCGGAGCTCGAAGGTGAACACGGTCGCGTCGGCGTTCGCCGTGTACGACTCGGCCAGCCACGGCTCCAGTTCGCTCGTCTCCGGGTTCTGGTAGAGCAGCGAGTCGACGAGCTGCCGCGTGACGTACAGGGTGTCGTTGCCGGAGCCGATGCCGGAGGGGTTGAGCGAGATCGGGTCGTTCGCGATCGCGAGCACGAGGTCGCCGCCGTCGACGGGACTCGCGTCGGTATCGGTCGGCGTCGATCCCTGGGGTGCACTGCTCGCGCAGGAGGCCAGGACGAGGGCAGCGCTGAGCACTGCCGCGGCGGAGAGGACGGAGCGGGTTCGCATGATGGGTTCCTTGCTGTGGAGCGGGCGGGTGTCAGGGGTGGAGGGATGTCAGGGGGAGCTCGGCCGCGGCGCGACCGGGGATCGCGTCGATCAGTGCCTGTGTGTACTCGTGCCGCGGGCGGTCGAAGACCTCGTCGGCTGCGCCGGATTCGACGATGCGACCGCGGCGCATGACGGCGACCCGGTGCGCGATCTGCCGCACGACGGCCAGGTCGTGGGAGATGAACAGGTAGGTCACGCCGAGTTCGCGTTGCAGTCCGGTCAGCAGCGTCAGGATCTGGTCCTGGATGAGCACGTCGAGCGCCGATACCGGTTCGTCGAGCACGATCAGCTCGGGGGAGATCGCCAGTGCACGTGCGATCGCCACGCGTTGGCGCTGCCCGCCGGACAGCTCTGCCGGTTTCCGGCGCAGCGCCGAGAGCGGGAGCGCCACGACGTCGAGCAGCTCTGCAGCCCTCGCCGACCGCTGCCTCCGATCCCCGAGACCGAAGGCGCGAAGGGGATCGGTGACGATCTGCTCGATCGTCTGCCTCGGATTGAGCGTCGCGTAGGGGTTCTGATGCACGAGCTGGAGGCGACGCCGCAACTCCCGCAGCTGTGATCCGCGCGCCGTCGTGATGTCCTCGCCGTCGAGTCGGATGGATCCGGCAGTGGGGTCGGTCAGCCGCAGCGCGAGTCGCGCCGTCGTCGTCTTCCCGGAGCCTGACTCGCCGACCAGGGCGAGCGTCTGCGCCCGGGGGATCGTGAAGGAGACGCCGTCCACGGCGCGCTGGCTTCCCGCCCCCGAGCCTCGGGGGAGCGCGAACTCCTTCACCAGGTCGACGACCTCGAGCACGTGCGGCGTCTTCGGCTCGGACGGCTGCTCCTGCCCTGAGGCGAACGGGTCACCCGGTCGGCCGCTCAGCCGCAGCCGCGGAGCATCCGCCGGCAGTACCGGGGAATCGGATGCCGCATCGCGCCGGATGCTGAGGCTCGGCGCAGCTGCGATGAGGCGCTGGGTGTACGGGTCGCGGGGATCCGTGAGCACCTGCGCCGGGGTCCCGGTCTCGACGATGCGCCCTCGATTCATGACGACGATGCGATCGGCGCGGTCCGCGGCGACGCCGAGATCGTGCGTGATGAGCAGGATGCTGGTGCCGGTGCGCTCGCGGAGAGCATCGAGCTGATCGAGGATCTGACGCTGCACCGTCACGTCGAGGGCGCTCGTCGGTTCGTCGGCGACGATCAGCTGCGGCGCGGCGATCATGGCGATAGCGATCAGCACGCGCTGCCGCATCCCGCCCGACAGCTCGTGCGGATACTGCTGGGCCCGCGCTTCCGGGTCGGAGAGACCGGCGAGCGCGAGCGCCTCGATCGCACGATCGGCGGCCGCATGCCGGTCGGCGAGCCCGTGCACGACGAGCACCTCCGCGACCTGCGCGCCGATCCGCATCACCGGGTTGAGGCTCACGGTCGGATCCTGGGGGACCAGTCCGATCCGGCGGCCACGGATCGCGGCGAGCTCAGCGCCGGTCGCCGTCACGAGGTCGTCGTCGCCGAGCCGCACCCGGCCGTTCGGGATCTCGGATGCCGCCGGCAGCAGCCGCACGATCGCGTGCGCCGTCGTGGACTTGCCCGAGCCGGACTCGCCGACGATCGCGACGGTCTCGCCTGCGCCCACCTCGAACGACACGTCCTGCACGGCATCCACCGGGCCGCGAGCCGTGCGATAGCGCACGGACAACCCCTCGACGCGCAGCACGGGTGCGGTCCCGGCCGCCTGCTCGCGGCTCATCGCACACCTCGATCCGAGTCGAGCGCTCGCGACAATCGGTTCGCCGACAGCACGGTGAGCGCGATCGCGATGCCGGGGAAGGTCGTCAGCCACCAGGCAGAGCGCAGGTAGTCCCGACCGCCGGAGACGAGCGATCCCCACTCGGCGAGCGGCGGCTGCGCGCCGTACCCGAGGAAGCTCAGCGAGGAGACGGCGAGGATCGCGCCGCCGAGCTCCAGCACCGAGAGCACGACCACCGGTCCGAGCGAGTTCGGCAGCACGTGCCGACCGAGTACCCGCAGCCATCGGTTGCCCGACGCCTGCGCTGCCTCGACGTATGGCGCGGAGCGCACGCGGAGGACCTCGGAGCGCATGATCCGGGCGACGGATGCCACGCTGGCCGCGCCGACCGCGATCGCGACGTTCACGGTGCCGAAGCCGAGCGCCGTGATGATCGCGAGTGAGAGGAGCAGGCCGGGGATCGCCAGGAGCACGTCCGCGCCGCGCATGATCAGCTCGTCGATCCGACCTCCGGCGAAGCCGGCGATCACGCCGAGCAGTGCGCCGACCAGCATCCCGCCGCCGACCGCGATCGCGGCGGCCGACAGTGTGAGCTGCGTGCCGTGCACGACGCGCGTGTAGAGGTCACGGCCGATCTGGTCGGTGCCGAACAGGTGTGCGGCCGACGGGGCCTGCAGCTTGTCGGCGGGAACACCGAGCAACGGATCGCCGGGGGCGAGGAGCCCCGGCCAGAGCGCCGCGATCACGATGAGGGCGAGCCACACCGTCGCGAGCAGCACCACCGGACGACGCAGCAGTCCGATCAGACGGCGCGCGCGGGGTCGGTGCGCCCGGTCGGCGACTGCGTCTTCGAAGCGGTCGGCGGAGGTCAGGGCGAAGGTGTCGACGGCGCGTTCGGCGGCGTCCGGCAGCAGGGCGGTCGTCTCGCTCATCGTGCGCCTCCGGTCGGTTCGAGGGTCTGCTGATCGGGAAGAGACGTGGCCTCGGATGCCGGGTCGGCGCCCGTGGATGCCGGGCCCCGCCGCTGTCGGGCACCGGCGAGCACGATCCGAGGGTCGAGCAGCGGATAGATCAGGTCGACGACGAGGTTCGCGAGCACGAAGACCGCGGCGGCGAACAGCACCACGCCCTGCACGACGGGGATGTCCTGCTGCTGCACCGCCGTCGCGGTGACCCTGCCGACGCCTGGGCGGGAGAAGACGGTCTCGGTGACGACCGTGCCGGAGAGCAGTTGCCCGACGATGAGTCCGGTCATCGTCAGCGCAGGCAGCGCCGCATTGCGGAGTCCGTGACGCACATGGACTCGCGTGCGAGACGCCCCTTTCGCCCACGCGGTGTCGATGTACGGCTCGCGCAGTGTCGTGTCGAGGCTCTTGGCCAGCAGCTGGGCGATCGTGGCCGACGTCGGTACCGCCAGTGTGATCGCCGGCAGCACGATCGAGATCGCCCCGCCATCGCCGACCGCAGGGAAGATCGGGATCGCGAATGAGAACCACTGGATGAGCAGCAGTCCGAGCCAGAACGATGGAACCGCGACGCCCAGCGGCGGCAGCCCGATCAGGACATCGGCCAGGGCGCGACTTCTGGTGAAGGTGGCGAAGAAGGCGATCGCCCCGCCGACGACGAGCGCGATGACGAACCCGACGGCGGCGATCTGGACCGTCGGCGGAATCGCTTCGGCGAGGATGGTCGTCACTGGTCGGCCGGTGCCGATCGAGGCGCCGAGATCGCCGCGGAGCACCTCGCCCAGCTTCTGGATGTACTGCACCACGAGCGGCTGATCGAGCCCGAGTCGCTCGCGCAGCGCGTCCAGCTGCTCGGCGGACACATCGGTCGCGTCGCCGCCGGCGAGCAGGCGGACCGGGTCGGCAGGCAGGGCGTAGAGCACGAGGAAGGACACGGTGTACGCGGCCCACAGCACCGCGACAGCCTGCAGCAGACGTCTGCCGATGTAGCGCTTCATGTCGATTCC
This sequence comes from Microbacterium oxydans, assembly GCF_000956525.1. Classification (GTDB taxonomy): domain Bacteria; phylum Actinomycetota; class Actinomycetes; order Actinomycetales; family Microbacteriaceae; genus Microbacterium; species Microbacterium oxydans_A. Next base: position 115,385 of record NZ_JYIW01000022.1, on the reverse strand, counting down.
CGTCCCGTCGTCGATCGCCGCAGGTCGCGGCAGACGGCTACGTTCGCAGTTCCGGAAACAGTGCGAAGGGTGCGGGTCACCGACGTTCATCCGATGTCACCGGGCGTCATACGGGGCCGGGTCAGCGGCCGTCAGCCCCGGTGTGAACCGCGAATGTGAACTCCGATGACGGCATCGGCCCTGCGGGGGTTCGCGGTGGCGCAAGCTCGTCGAGAGCACACTCACGAAGGATTGAAGAATGAGCCAGACCATCTCCGCGCATCAGGATGCTGCCGTCCTCGACAACCCGGCGTGGCACGCGCTGACGGGCCCGCACGCCGGGTTCGCGATCGGGGACGACCTCGTGCGGCAGTACCCGGCCGATGTCGCACCGTTCGTCGCCGTCCGCACGTGGGACGACCCTCGCGTGTGGGATGCGCTGGCCGAACTCGTCGGTCCCGGTGCCGAGGTCGGGCTCTCCAGCACGGAGGAGCTGCCGCCTGAGGGCTGGGAGACGCTCGGACGCGGTGACGGGGTGCAACTGGTCGAGACGGATGCGCTGCGGCCGCGCCCGGACGACGAGGCGATCGTGCTCGGCGCCGATGACGTGCCCGAGATGCTCGCGCTCGTGGAGCGGAATCAGCCGGGCCCCTTCCGCCCGCGCACCTACCAGCTGGGACGCTACATCGGCATCCGCCGGGACGGCGCGCTGATCGCGATGGCCGGTGAGCGTCTGCATCCGGAAGGCTGGACCGAGATCAGCGCTGTCGCGACCGATGCCGCCTTCCGCGGGCAGGGACTGGCGTCTCGACTCGTGCTCGATGTTGCCTTCCACATCCAGGAGCGCGGCGACCGGGCGCTCCTGCACGCGGCCGCCACGAACGTCGGCGCGATCGCCGTGTACGAGCGACTGGGCTTCACGCTGCGTCGCCACACGACGTTCTCGTCAGTGCGCACGCCGGTGGAAGGAGCCTGAGATGACCGATCGACTGCACCTCTCCGTCGCGTTGGCCGGAGCCGGCTGGCACCCGGCCGCGTGGCGCGAGCCCACCGCACGGCCGGGCGAGCTCACCTCCGCCAGGTACTGGCGCGACCTCGTCCGAGCCGCTGACGACGCGGGGATCACCTTCGTCACGATCGAGGACGCGCTCTCGTTCGGTGACCGGGGGAGTGATGACGCCGAGCCCCGCACGGATCGCGTGCGCGGCCGCCTCGACGCGGTGCTGCTGGCCTCGTACCTGGCACCGCTCACGCGCCGCATCGGACTGGTGCCGACCGTGACGACGACGCATCCGGAGCCGTTCCATCTCGCCACCGGCCTCCAGACGCTCGATCACGCCAGCGGCGGGCGAGCGGGCGCACGCATCGTCGCCGGATCATCCGCTGCCGAGCGTGCGAACTTCGGTCGTCGCAGCGACGGACCGGACGGGTTCCCGGCATCCGGTCGTGTCGAGGACGACGCTGCTTGGACCGCCGCCTTCCGCGAAGCCGGCGAGGTCGTCGAGGCCATCCGCAGACTCACCGACTCCTGGGAGGACGACGCGATCATCCGCGACCTCGCGACCGGGCGCTTCCTCGACCGCGAGCGCGTGCACAACATCGAGTTCGAGGGCGAGTTCTTCTCGATCACCGGTGCATCGATCGTGCCGCGCTCGCCGCAGGGGCAGCCGCTCATCACCGCGCTCGCCCACCAGACGATCCCGTACCGGTTCGCCGCCGAGCACGCCGACCTCGTCTTCATCACGCCGTCCGACGCTGCCGAGACCACCGGCATCCTGTCCGAGATCGGGACGGCGATCGACGAGGTGCGCAGCGAGTCTGAGCCACTGCGCGTGTTCGTCGATCTCGTGGTGCTCATCGAGGACACGGCGGATGCCGCGCGCGCCGCGTGGGCTCGACTCGAGGCGCGCGACGCGCTGAGCACCGATGCCCGTGTCGTCGTCGGCACCGCTGACGACGTGGTGGACGAGTTGCGCGCATTCGCCGAGGCCGGTGTCGACGGCATCCGCCTGCGTCCGGCTCGATTGCCGGCCGACCTCGACGCGATCGTCGACGGCGTCGTGCCGCGCGCGACCGCGGCGGGCGTGCTCCACGAGGACAACGGCGCATCCACACTCCGCGAACGACTCGGGCTGCCGCTGCGCGCGAGTCGCTACGCCCGACAGGAGGTCTCGGCATGACCAGGCAGATCCATCTCGCTGCGCACTTCCCCGGCGTGAACAACACGACCGTCTGGACCGACCCGGCCGCCGGCAGCCAGATCGACTTCTCCTCGTTCGAGTACTTCGCCCGCACGGCCGAGCGCGGGGTGTTCGACTACCTCTTCCTCGCCGAGGGGCTGCGGCTGCGCGAGCACCGGGGTCAGATCCACGAGCTCGACGTGCTCGGACGCCCGAACACGCTCGCGATCCTGGCGGCGCTCGCAGCGGTCACCGAGCACATCGGCCTGGTCGGCACGTTGAGCACCACGTTCAACGAACCCTTCGAGCTGGCTCGTCAGCTGGGCACGCTCGATCTGCTGTCGGGCGGCCGTGCCGGCTGGAACGCGGTCACGAGCTCGGATGCGTTCCACGGAGCGAACTTCCGCCGGGGCGGCTACCTCGACCATGCCGACCGCTACACGAGGGCGTCGGAGTTCGCCGAGCTCTCCAAGCAGCTGTGGGCGTCCTGGCGGCCGGACGCGATCGTGGCGGATGCCGACACCGGCGTCTTCCTCGACGAGCGAGGTGTCTCCCGCGTGAGGCACGACACCCGGCTGTTCGACGTCGATGCGCTGTTCGACGTGCCGGCTTCGCCGCAGGGGCGGCCGGTCATCGTGCAGGCGGGCGACTCGGCCGACGGCCGGGACTTCGCGACAGCGCATGCCGACGTGATCTTCTCGCTGCACACCGAGTTCGAGGATGCCCAGGAGTTCTACCGCGACGTGAAGGGGCGGCTCGCAGCGCACGGTCGCACGGAGGAGTCGCTGAAGATCCTGCCCGCCGCGACCTTCGTGCTCGGCGACACCCTTGCCGAGGCGCAGGAGCGCTCGCGGGAGATCGCGCTCGCGCAGGTGCGGCCGGAGACCGCGATCACCTACCTCGAGCAGGTGTGGAATCGCGACTTCAGCGGCTACGACCCCGACGGGCCGTTGCCCGACGTCGAGCCAGACACCGGCCCCGAGTCGGCGCAGGGCTTCGCGAACCGCCATGCGGCGGTGCGCTCGCGCATCACGAAGCTGCGCGAGACCGCGGTGGCCGAGAACCTCAGCATCCGCGAGCTGGTCATCCGGCTGACGGCGAACCACACGTTCGTGGGGACCCCCGACGTCATCGCGTCCGAGATCGACCGATACGTGCAGGAGCGCGCGACCGACGGGTTCACCGTGGTCGGTCACGTGACCCCGCACGGCCTCGACGAATTCACCGACCGGGTGATCCCGTTGCTGCAGGAGCGGGGCACGTACCGGGAGTCCTACGAGGATGGCGCGACGCTGCACGATCTGCTGGGTCTGCCGCCGGTCACACCGGCGGTGCCGCTCCCCGTGGGCGGATGACCGTGTCGGATGCCCCGCAGCGGGTCGTGTTCGTCGGCGCCGGTCCGCGGGCCGTCATGCTGCTCGAGCGACTGTTCGCGCGGTTCGGCGAGCACGCGCCGGCGCTCGACGTGACCCTCGTCGACCCGCATCCGCCCGGCGCCGGCCGCATCTGGCGGCGCGATCAGTCGGCGCTGCTGAAGCTCAACTCGATGGCGCAGGACGTCACGGTGTTCACCGACGACACCTGCACGATCGACGGTCCCGTCCGCCCTGGTCCTTCGCTGATCGAATGGGCTGAGCTGGTGCGAGATGGACGGCTGCCGGAGGTCGGGATCGAGGATCCGCAGGTCTCGGATGAGCTGCGGGCGTTGCAGGGCACGAGCTTCCCGACCAGGCGGCTGCAGAGCCACTACCTCGACTGGTTCTGGCGGAGCACGGTCGCGGACGCCCCATCGGGGGTCACGGTGCGCTGGGTCGAAGACACCGTCGTCGGGGTCCGTGATGGCGGTGGCGGACACGTCGTCTCGCTCGTCTCCGGCGACGAGCTGTCGGCCGATCTCGTCGTCTACGCGCTCGGCCACACCGGACGCCAGCCTGCCGGGCAGACCGCTGCCCTGATCGATGCCGCTGGTCGTGCGGGTCTGACCTACGTGCCACCGGCCTTCACCGCCGATGCCGATCTCTCCGCGTTGGCGCCGGGGCAGGATGTCATCGTGCGCGGAATGGGCCTCGCCGCCGTCGACCTGGTCGTGCTCCTCGCCGAGGGGCGCGGCGGTCGGTTCGTGCGCGAGGTCGACGGATCCCTCCGGTACGAGCCCTCAGGGGCCGAACCGCGGCTGCACATCGGCTCGCGCCGCGGTGTGCCGTATCGCTCGAAGGTGTCATCCGTGATCCAGGGTGATGCACCCCGGCTCGAGGTGGTGACGAAGGAGACGATCGCACGGCTGCTCGCCCGGCCGGGGCCCGTCGACTTCGCCCAGGACATCTGGCCGCTCATCACCGAGGAACTGGCCTGGGGGCACTATCGCGAACTCTTCACGGGGCATCCGGAGCGCGTCGTCGGGACATGGGCGGAGTTCCGCGAGGTCCTGCGCGCGCACGCGGCCGATGTCGGCGCGCTGCGGCTGGCTGTCGAGCGGTTCGTGCCGGATCCGCTCGACCGCTTCGACGTTCCAGCCCTCGACCGACCGTTCGGCGATGAGGTCTTCGCGACCGATGACGAGCTGCAGGAGCGCGTCCGTCGACACATCGCCGACGACGTGCTCCTGCGCACCCGGCAGGAGCACAGCAGTTCCCAGGCGCTGTTCATCGCGATCCTGCTCTCGTTCATGTCGCTCGCCGATGTGCCGCCGGCGCGCTGGAGTGCGCGTTCCCGGATCGTCGACCTGCCGGTCACCTGGCACACCTTCTTCAGCTACGTCGCCAGTGGGCCGCCCGCGCACCGGCTCGACGAGCTGCTCGCGCTCGCGCGCGCCGGCATCGTCCGCTTCCTCGGCCCAGATGTCGAGGTGCGGATCGACCCCGACCGCGGCTATGTCGCGTCGAGCCCGCGGGTTCCCGGCGAGACCGTCGCCCTGGCGCTGGTCGATGCGTGGTTGCCCGGCTCTGGGGCGGCGGTGAGCGAGAACGCGGTGCTCCGCGAGCTCGCCACGACGCACGGACGAGAGCTGTGGGTCGCGGATGCCGTGTTCGAGGGGTCGCTCGGGCGGATCGAAGTGGATGCGGACGGTCGCCTGATCGCGCCGGACGGCTCAGCCTCGGCCGCGCTCTTCGGCATCGGGCCGTTCACCTCGTCGACCGAGGCCGGAGCGTTCACCAGGCCGCGGTCGGACTCGCTCTCTTTGCGGCATACGGATCGCGTCGCCGGTGCGATCGCCGCACAGCTCCGGTCTGCCGCGGCTGCTGATGCGGGAAGCCGGCTCGTGCTTCGCTGAGTCGCGGCCCGGGAGTCAGGTGCCGCAGAACGTCTGGTGCCGTGGTGCGCCCTCGGGCGCCGGCCAGGTGAAGCGCTCGTACTCGCGGCCCTCCCGCTCCGTGTAGGGATCGCGCAGCAGATCGAGCAGTCGCTCGAAGGGACCGAGGTCGCCCTCGGTCGCGGCCTGCAGCACCTCCTCGACGACGTGGTTACGAGCGATGTACAGCGGGTTGCTGCGGCGGATGCGTGCCGGGTCGGGCGCCAGCGTGCTCCACCTCGCCAGCCAGGCATCGAGCTCGGCGACCGCGCCGAGGAACCGTCCGCGGACCGGCCGCTCGTCGCCGTCGGCGGCTGCGGCGAGGTCACGCCAGAACCCGGTGAAGTCGACCCTGTGCGCGGCGAGCAGGCGCAGCGCGTCCTCTGCCAGCGTGGCGGTGAGCAGCGCATCGACCTGATCGTGCAGGCCGAGCTTGGCGCGGAACACCGCCGCCCAGCGCACCCGGTAACGCGCGTCGAAGGTGTCGACGAGTTCGTCCGCGACCGTCGCGCCGACGACGGGGTCATCCGCCAGCAGCGGTGCGAGCGCATGGCCGAGCCGCCCGAGGTTCCACCGCATGATCGACGGCTGCCGTTCGTAGGCGTAGCGGCCGCTCGTGTCGAGGGAGCTGAACGAGGCGCGCGGGTCGTACTCGTCCACGAAGGCGCACGGGCCGTAGTCGATGGTCTCAGCCGACACCAGGACGTTGTCGGTGCTGAGCACACCGTGCACGAAACCGGTGCGCATCCAGTCTGCGGTGAGGGCGGCAACGGCATCCACGATCTCGCTGAGGAACGCTCGGTACGGATGCTCGGCGTCCGCCGCGTGCGGATAGTGGCGGGCGATGACGTGATCAGCGATACGGCGGAGCAGTGCCTGGTCGTCCTGTGCTCGTGCGTACTCGAAGGAGCCGAATCGCACATGGCTGGTGGCCGTGCGGGCCAGCACGGCACCGGGCAGCACCTGACCGCCATGGGCGCGAGGAGCACCCGTGCCGACGACAGCCAGCGCCCTGGTCGTCGGAACGCCGAGCGCATGCATCGCCTCGCCCATCAGAAGTTCCCGCAGCATCGGTCCGAGCGCGGCGAAGCCGTCGACGCGAGACATCGAGGTGGGGCCGATGCCCTTCAGGTGCACGTCGTGGAGTCGTCCATCGCGTCCGCGGCGCTCGCCGAGCAACGCTGCACGCCCGTCGCCGAGGATCGGCTGGAAGACACCCCATTGGTGGCCCGCATACACCTGGGCGACCGCCGCGGCATCCGTTCCCGGCGACGCACCGGTGAGGAACTGCACGCCCGAAGCCGACCGCAGGAACGCGGGGTCGAGGTCGAGGCCGCGCGCGACGTCCTCATTCAGCACCAGCAGCTGCGGCTTCGGGGGTCGGACAGGGGATACCTGACGGGACAGCTCCGGAAAGGACGTCGCCCAGACATGCTCGAGTAGCGGAGGCTGCTCGTCGAGTGCGGCACCCCGATGATCCGGTCCCATCAGCAGAGCGTCATCAGTCATGCCGGAAGCGTAGGGCCGCTCCCACATGCGGGCGAGGGTGGACGACTCTTGGGTTCACATGCGGACACGAGCCGCTTCCGGTGTTGCCGCCGCAGCAGCGTCGGGTCAGTCGGCGTCGACGGGCTCGTTGCCGGTGAAGGTCAGCGTGACGGTGGCGATCACGGTGGATGTCGCGGGGTCGACGGCACGAACCGTGTACGGCGTGATGCCCGACAGGACAGGGGTCGTCGTCTGCAGCCAGAAGCTCGCCGTCGGGGTGGCGAGCTGGTAGATCGCACCGGAGGTGAAATCACCGGACAGGTAGGCGAGGTTGACGCTCTGGTCGAAGAGTCCCCAGGTGGTCGTGTCGGCGGGGATCCACTCGATGTTGACGACGGCGGGAAGGTCAGGGCCCGTGAGCACGAAGTCCACGCGGTAGTCCCGGAAGCTCCCGTCGTCGGAATTGCGGTTGACCGTCGGCGTGAGCGTCGCGCCGGCCACGCTGGCTGCAGCGTTCGGGGCGCTGACAGCGACGGCGAGCACCGGTACGGACCAGGCGGACGCCTGCAGCAGGGTGCGTCGTGAGACGTCGGGCATGGAACGGCGTGATCGCGTCTCGTCTGGCATGTGTTCTCCGGTTCAGAAGGCTGAGCGACGCCAGCATATCGGTGGCCGGAGCCCGGCCTCCGCCGTGTGTCAGAGCCCGAGCTGATCCAGCCGTTCCTCGAACCGCACCTGCACGTCCTCCGGCTCCACGTCCTCGAACTCGGTCCAGATCGCGTCGAGCTCCTTCTGCACCGACTCGGGGAGCGCGGCGAACTTCTCGTCCCACGCGGCGATCGGCGTCCAGTAGCCCACGACCTTGAACCGGGTCGCCGGCAGCGCGAGTTCCTTGCGCAGGTACTTGCGCACATCGCGCAGTGCGACGGTCTCTCCGGCGACCCAGACGTAGCCCTCGTCGAGCGGCAGGCGGTCGTCGACGATGCCCCGCACCAGGTGTCCGAGCGCGCTCGGGGCGTGGCCGTTGCCGCCGATGACCCAGGTGACGTCCACATCGGGGCCGACGTCGAACGGCACCCGGTCGTCTTCGTGCGGCACCTCGAGCACGACGCGGGTGCGCACACCTGCCGGAGCATCCGCGGCGATCCGTGCGACGGCCGGCAGACCGGTGAGGTCGGCGACCAGCACCTGCCATGTGATGTCGGCCGGCGGGGAGTACAGACCGGTCGGCGAGTTCAGCCCGAGCACGTGGCCGGGCTCGGCGCGCGCGGCCCACGGACCCGCGATCCCGGCCTCGTGCAGCACGAAGTCGATGTCGAGCTCGCCGGCATCCGGTCGCACGCCGCTGATCGTGTAGGTGCGCATCGGTGCCTCGGGTGCTCCTTCCGGCGTCTCCCACCAGTCGCCGGCAGGCACCGGCAGCGAGACGTCGGTGGGGTCGTCGCCGTGCGGGAAGAACACGCGGACGTACTCGTCGCCGATGCCGGTGCTGAGGAAGTCCTCGATGCCTGGCCCCGCGAGGGTGACGCGGGTCAGGGTCGGGGCGAGGGTGGTCGTACTGCTGACGATGCCGCGGTGGATGTTCACGGGGTCTCCGTCTCTCCGGACTCGTGCTGAGTCCGAGTCTGGTTCGGGTGCTGGTTCGGGTGCTCTGGTGCGCTCTGCGTCTGGGCGAGCCAGGAGCGGCGGTACGGGCCGTCGGTCGCGAGGAGCTCGTCGTGCGTGCCGCGCTGCGTCGCCCTGCCGTCGGCGAAGACGACGATCTGATCGGCGGTGGACGCCTGCTGCAGCCGGTGCGCGATGAGCAGGGCGGTGCGGCCATCGCGCAGCGCGGTGATGGCGTCTTCCACGGCATCGCGGTGATGCAGGCCGACATCGGCGGTGGCCTCGTCGAGGATCACGATCGCCGGATCGGCGAGCAGTGCTCGTGCGACGGCGAGCTGCTGGATGCGCCCTTCGTCGAGTGCGACAGTCGCGGCCATCGCCTCGACCGCCCAATCGGCGCCGACGGCGCGCAGCACCGCGATCATCTCGTCGTCGCTCGCCTCCGGCGCGACCAGCCGCAGGTTGTCGGCGATCGTGCCGCGGAACTGGTGCAGCTCCTGCGAGAGGTAGTACGGGTCGGCCGTGCCTGCGGCGAAGTGCACGCTGCCGGAGGTCGGCGGGTGATGCCCGGCGATCACGCGTGCGAGGGTGCTCTTGCCCGATCCGGAGCTGCCGACGAGTGCGACGGTCGTCCCAGCGTCGACGCTGAGCGAGACCTCGCTGATCCCGCGGCCCGTCGTCGGATAGCGGAACGTCACATCGCGCACCTCGATGCCGGTCGTCGTCGCCGGGGCGGCATCCGCTGTCACCGGCTCGGACTGCTGCGGGGCGAGATCGATCACGCCGACGAGACGAGCGAGACCGATCGTCGCGCGCTGGATGTCGTCGAGTCCGAAGATCAGCTGCCCGACCGGACCGAACAGACGGTGGAACAGCAGTGCAGCGGTCGTGACCATGCCGACCGTGATCGCGCCTGCCGACTGCAGCAGGAATCCGGTCGCGAGGATCGCAGCCAGCCCGACGAGCTCGCCGCCGTTGATCCAGCGGAACAGCCGGTTCGTCAGTCGCACGCCCTCGATCTGCATGGCGATCGACCCCTCGGCGCGCTCCCGCACCCGATCGAGCGCGTGCTCCTGCTCGTTGAAGGCGGTGAGGGTCTCGATGCCCTCGACGGCTTCCAACACCGCCTGGCTGCGGGCGGCCTCGCGCACCCGCACCTCTCGGAACACGATGCGCGAACGGCGCAGGAACGCTCGGGTGCCGAGGATGTAGCAGGGGGCCGACGCCAGGCCGGCGAGGGCGAGCCAGGGGTCGAGCGCCGTGAGCGCAGCCACCGAGACCGCGATCGCGAATCCGGCCGACAGCAGGGTCGGCGCCACGTTCCCGCCGGCTTCCGCGACGGCATCCACGTCGCCCGTCACGCGCGACAGCAGATCGGCGCTCTCGCCGTCGTCGACCGAGCTGACCGGCAGCCGCATGGCCGAGGCGAACACATCCTCACGGAGGCTCGCGAGCATGTCCTGGACGAGCCCGGTGAGCACGCGCGTGGCCCACAGCATCATGACGGCGGCACCGATCGCTCCCGCGCCGGCCCCGGCGACCCAGCCGGCGATGGTGGGGATGCCCGCATCGGTCGAGACGGCGTCGACGATGCGTCCGAGGCAGGCCGGCATCACGATGCCGAGGGCGGATGCCGCGAGGAACAGCACCGCGACCGCCGCCGTCCGGCCGGGATGCTGCCGCAGCAGCGCGCCGACGGCCGCGCGCACGCGGGCACTCGAGGCGACCGGCAGCAGGGCGCTGCGCGAGGGGTCAGTCATGTCGAGCATCCGATCCGGCCGAGGGGAGGTCGATGACCCGGTCGCAGGCGCCGAGCAGCAGCGGTGAGGTCGTGATCACGATCGTGGTCGCGGTGTGGTTCGCGAGGGCGCTGGCGATGTGCGCCTCGGTGATGGCGTCCACCGCAGAGGTCGGCTCATCGAGCACGAGCACCTCGGCATCCGAGTGCAGGCCTCTCGCGATGCCGATGCGCTGGCGCTGCCCGCCCGAGAGCCGCCGGCCCGCTTCGCCGACCTGCGCCTCCCACCCGCCGACCTGTGCGACGGTGTCGTGCAGTGCGGCCATCTCGATGAGGTCGGGCTCAGGGGCTGCGGCCGCACCGTGGCCGCGGACGGCTTCGAGCAGCGTGCCGCTCACGATCGTCTGGCCGTGCGGCGGGGCGACGACGCGGCGACGGTACTCCACCGGGTCCAGGTGGGTGAGATCGCGGAACGCGCCGTCGACTGTGATCGAGACTGTACCGGGGGCCGGGCGCGTGCGCAGACCGAGCAGGCGCGACAGCTCGCGCGCGGTGTCGCTGTCGGCCGGGCGGATGCCGAGCAGCTCGCCGTCGCGCACCTCGACGTGCGGCGAGTCCGCCGGTCCTGCGCGGAAGGTCAGCACGACATCGTCGGCGGATGCCGCGAGGTGCGCGCCACCGGCAGCAGGCTCGTCGAGCAGGTCTTCCGCGTCGATGACCTCGGCGAGACGTTTGGCCGAGGCCAGCTTGTGGATCCAGTTCGAGGGGAACGACCCCGCGTACGCGAGGTAGCCGCTGATGAACTGCGCGAGTCCGAGCACCGTCACCAGCTCGCCGATGCTGATGCGTCCCTCGGCGGCGAACCATGCCGACATGCCGGCGAGCGCGGTGGTGACCACGGCGGCGAGCGTGCCGCTGACCGCCTCGGAGGCAGCCAGCGAACGACCTGCCGCGGTCGCCGCACGCCGCGAGACGTCACTCGCGGCGACATATCTGCGCACGGCTTCCTCACGGGCGCCGATGCCGACCAGCACGCGGAACCCGCTCATGAAGTCGGCAGCGACCGCTCCTGCTTCGGTCGCGGCGTGCTGCTCGGCGAATCCGCGGCGCTCGAGCGGGCGCGAGACGACCCGCATCACGAGCATCATCGCGATCGTGGAGCCGAACACCACGAGCGTCGCGATGGGCGAGATCACCGACATGGCCAGCGCCGCCCCGATGATCGCCGCGATCGTCGAGCACTGCTGCGCGACCGACCAGGCGACACCGGCGACGCGGTACGTGTCGGAGGTCACGAAAGTCAGTGCCTCACCGGGGCTCACCGCGCGTCGCGAGAGGCGGGGGCGCAGCATCCGCGACAGCGTCAGGTGACGCAGCGCCTGCTCGCCGTACCCGTAGATCGTCACCATGAAGCGGGATGCCGACTGGTAGCTCACGGTCAGCACCAGGAACGTGCCGACCAGCACACCGAGCCAGAGCGCGAGCGCTGCGGGGTCGGCCGGGAGCACGGCGCGGTCGATCGTGGCGCCGATGATGACCGGGATCGCGGCCTCGGCGAGCGAGTGGACGACGAGCAGGGCGGTCGCGGCGGTCAACGCGAGGCCTCGCCCGTCTGCGGCGAGTGCGATCGCGAACAGCCGCCTTGGTGTGCCGGTCATGACGTGCGCCGGCCGAGCGGCAGCACCAGCGGGGTGCCGGACACCGGGTCGGTGATCACGGTGCACGGCAGGTCGTACACGGCCTCGACGATCTCTGCGGTGATGATCTCCCGCGGGTCGCCCTGGGCCACGACCGCGCCGTCGCGCATCGCGACGAGGTGGGTCGCGTAGCGGGCGGCGTGGTTCAGATCGTGCAGCACCGCGACCAGCGTGGTGCCGTTGCGGTGCAGGTCGGCGAAGAGCTCCATCAGGTCGATCTGGTGGGCGATGTCGAGGAAGGTCGTCGGCTCATCGAGCAGCAGGTGCTTGGTCTGCTGGGCGAGTGCCATCGCCACCCAGACGCGCTGGCGCTGTCCGCCGGAGAGCTCGTCGACGAGGCGGCGGGACAGCTCGGTGACCCCGGTGGCCGCCAAGGCATCGGCGACCGCTCGTTCGTCTGCGCTGCTCCAGGTGCGCATCGCGTTCTGGTGCGGGAACCGACCTCGGCCGACGAGATCCGCGACGGTGATGCCGTCCGGTGCGATCGACGACTGGGGGAGGAGGCCGAGCCGCCGGGCTGCCTCCTTCGGCTTGTACGTCTTCAGCTCCGCGCCGTCGAGGAGCACGGCTCCGGTCGTCGGACGCAGCAGCCGTGCGAATCCGCGCAGCAGGGTCGACTTCCCGCAGGCGTTCGGCCCGATGATGATCGTGAACGAGTCGTCGGGCACCTCGAGCGTGAGCGTCGAGATGATGGGGGTGTCCCCGTAGCCCAGGCTGATGTCGCGGGCCAGCAGCGAAGTGGTCATGGGTGTTCCTTTCAGGTGCGGCGCGCGTACTGGGCGGCCAGCAGCCAGGCGAGGTAGATGCCGCCGACAGACACGGTCACGACGCCGACGGGCACGGCGACGAGCTGGGCGACGGCGTCGGAGACCACGACGAGTGCGGCGCCGGTCAGCATCACCGGAGCGGTGCCCATCGGGGTGTTCGAGCGGGTGAGGCGCTGTGAGATCTGCGGGGCGGCGAGCGCGATGAACGAGATCGGGCCGGCAGCGGCGGTGACGAGGGCGACCAGTGCCACGCCGAAGACCATCGCTGCGAGTCGGGTGCGTCCTGGACGGATGCCGAGGGCCGTCGCCGCATCGTCGCCCATCTCGAGCACCGGCAGGGTGCGGTTGAGCGGCAGGGCGGCGAGCGTGACCACGGCGAACACGATCGCTGCAGGGATGAGCTGGTCGAAGCCGAGCGACGCGAGGGAGCCTGTGCCCCAGGTCGCCGCCATCATCGCCTTCTCGATGCTGACCGAGATCATGATCCACGATGTGAGCGAGCCGAGGCCGGCCGAGACGCCGATGCCGACGATGATCAGTCGGAACGACGACATGGTGTGCCTGTTCGCCAGCAGGTACACGAGCAGCGCCGTGATCAGGCCGCCGACCAGCGCGCCGGCAGCTTTGAACATGTACGTGTTCAGCTCGAGAACGATCATGGTGAGCGTGACGCCGAACTGGGCGCCGATGCCGAAGCCGATGATGTCGGGCGAACCGAGCGGGTTGCGGGTGAGCGATTGGAAGATGCCACCGGCGAGTGCGAGCGCGGCTCCGCACAGGATGGCGAACAGTACCCGTGGCAGCCGCCACTCGAACACGACCTGGCGGATGTCCGGGTCCGGCGCGGGGTCGACGATCGCGCGGAGCACGGACGGGAAGTCCACCTCGTATGCACCGATCGTCATGGAGAAGATCCCGGCGGCGATGATCACGACGACGAGCACGGCGCACACGATGATCGAGCGCACCGGGATCAGCGTCGCGAGCCTGCTCGTCTCGATGCGGAGCAGACGCCGACCGAAGTCGACGGGGGTGAACGCGGCAGGTCGGTCGTCGCTGATCGGCTCGGTCGCCGGGCGCTGGTCGATGCTCACAGTCCGCTCACCCGCTTGCGACGCACGAGGAGGATCAGGATCGGGGCGCCGAGCAGGGCCGTCACGATGCCGACGCGCAGCTCGCCGTTCGGGAGCACGATGCGGCCGAGGATGTCGGCGAGCAGCAGGAATGCCGGGCCGATGATCATCGAGTAGGTGAGCACCCAGCGCTGATCGGGGCCGGTGAACCAGCGGACGATGTGCGGGATCATGAGTCCGACGAAGGCGATGGGGCCGGCCGCGGCGACGCTCGTGCCTGCCAGCAGGGTGACGGCGATGATGACGAGGACCCGGGTGACGCGAATGCGGGCGCCGAGCGCCTGAGCCAGATCGTCGCCGAGGGCCAGCACGTTCAGGGACCGTGCGCAGAGCAGGCCGATGACGAGGCCCGCCACGATCAGGGGTGCGGCCCAGGCGAGCTGGTCGAGCGTGCGTCCGCCGATCGAGCCGACGCCCCAGAACCGCATGACCTGCAGCGTGCCTGCGTCGCGCAGCACGATCGCGGTCGTGAAGCCGGTGAACGCCGCACCGAGGGCGACGCCGGCGAGGGTGAGTTTCATGGGGGTGGCTCCGGATGCTCCGAATGACCCCAACGTGTAGACGAGCAGCGTCAGCACGAGAGCGCCGCCGAGGGCGAAGGGCACATATGCCCCCGGGGTCGTCAGGCCGAGCACGCCGACCGCGAAGGTCACGGCGAAGGATGCTCCGGCGTTCACGCCGAGGATGCCGGGGTCGGCGAGCGGGTTGCGGGTGAAGGCCTGGATCAGGCCACCGCACACGGCGAGCGCGGCGCCGACGACGATGCCGAGGAGTGTCCGCGGCACGCGCAGCTCCTGGACCATCAGGTGCAGCGGGTTCTCATCGTCGTACGAGAAGACCGCACTCAGCACGGTCGCCGGGTCGATCGCCCGGTTGCCGATCGCGAGCGAGGCGATGGTGGCGAGCACCAGCACGCCGGTGGCCACGACGAGGCCGATTGCGAGCGCGGCGGTGCGGCGCGGGGAGTCGTCTGCACGACCCCCCGCGCCCGTGTTCGAGACGTCGGTGCCGTCTTCCGTCGCCAGCGGAGCCGGAGGTGACGTCGGCCGCGACATCTCCGGGATCACTCTCCCGCGATCGTCGGCTCGCCCTGCAGCGCGGCTGCGAGGTCGTCGACGTAGGTGGGGAGGATGTACTTCAGCGAGAGCACGGTGGGCGCGCTGATCGCAGACGCCTGGGCGTCGTCGGCGTAGATCACGTACGAGCCGGCCTCGATCGGCTCCCAGCGGGAGACGACCTTGTTCTCGACGGTGTAGGTGCCCTCATCCGCGCTGCTGCCCCATGCGGCGAACAGGTCGGCCTGCACGTCGTAGAGCTTCTCCAGGCTGACGCCGGTGTACCAGTTGTCGCCCTCGGCGGTCGAGAGGAAGTCGTCCATGGCAGACGTCGAGGTGAAGCCGAGGGCTTCGGTGATGCGCACGCGCGGGTCGTATTCGAGGTAGACGCCGAGGTCGGTGCCGCCCTCGTTCAACGTCAGCCCCCAGACGAACGTCTTGCCGTCGAACTCGGGGTGCGCGTCGGCGAGGGTGGTGATCTGCTCCTCGGTCTCGGCGATCAGCTCCTCGGCCTTCGCGTCTTCGGACAGTGCCGTGCCGATCGTGCGCGTCATGTCCTCCCACGTGCTCGGGTCCCACGCGCGCTCGATGTAGGGAACGGTCGGTGCGATCTCGGTGAGGCGCTCGTACTGCACGTCGGTGATGCCCGAGTACAGGCTCAGGATGAGGTCGGGCTTCAGCGCCTTGATGGCCTCGTAGTTGGGGCCGTCGTCGGTGAAGGGGATGATCTCGGGCAGCTCGCCGTACTCCTCGGTGACGTAGTCCTCGAACCACGGCTGGAAGCCGCTCTCGCCGGCGCCCCAGACCTCTTCCATGCCGACCGGGTTGGTGCCGAGCGCGGCGACGATGTCGGAGGTCATCCAGCCGAGGGTCACGACGCGCTGCGGCTTCTCGGCGATCACGGTCTCGCCGTGTGCGTGCTCGATGACCACGCCGTCGGTCGACGTCGGCGCCGATTCGGCGGTGTCGGCTGATGCCGTGCACCCGGCGAGGGTGAGAGCGGCGGCGATGGCGGCTGCGACGAGCGCGGCACCTCGACGTGTGTTCGGGCGCGCGAGAGCGTGCGTCATGATTCTCCTTCAGAGAAAGGGGGGAGGGGAGTGCCGCGTCCACGCGGCGAGAGTTAGGTAAGCATGCCCTAACACATCGATCGTAGGACGGTCATCGCGCGCGAAGTGTCGATGGAACGACGACTTGTATCGTCAGACCGACTCGGCGTACTCCTCCGGCTCACGGGCCAGGCGTGTCGGGCCTCGTCAGCGCCAGTACGACTGGTGCGCGGCATCCGCCTGCACGCGCGCGATGTACTGCCTCGGTGTGAGGCCGAAGCGATCCTTGAAGCTCGCGGAGAATGCGCTCGTGCTGCCGTACCCGCACCGACGCGCTGCCGTTCCGATCGGCGTGCCGTCGACGATGAGCCTGGCCCCGAGCGTCATGCGCACTCCGGTGCGCCAGCGCCCGAACGTCATGCCGATGTCGTGCTGGAAGATGCGCAACACGGTGCGCTCGTGCAGGCCGTGCGCGAGGAAGAGCTCGACGGCGCTGCGCGGATCGCCGGGCTCGTCGAGGACCGCCTGCACGAGCGCGCGCACGCGCTCATCGGCGGGCAGCGGCACCTCGCCCCATTCCTCGAGCGCTTCGGGAGTCGGCTGCTGCAGCATCTCGATCAGCGTGGACTGGATGCGCACACGGAGGTCCGTCGGCATGTCGTTGATTCCGAGGTGCAGGAGCATCTCCTGCACGGCGCGCGGCACGAGCACGCGGGTGACCGTCTCGATCGGGGCGATCGCCGACGCCGCAGGGAGGTAGGTGTAGCAGCCGACCGAATCGCGCTCGTGACGGGCGGTGTGCGGGGTGCGCGCCGGTACCCAGATTCCCTGCCCTGGTGCGAGACGCCACATCGCGTCCTGCAGGTGCACCCAGACGGTGCCGCGGTAGCACCACGCGAGCATCGCGTCGGCATGCGAGTGCGGCGGAGAGAGGGGGCGGGTGCCGGTGTCCTCGCCGGTCACGACCCCGGTGCCCATCAGATACGGCGCGGCGACGGTCGACGGATGCTCCGGGCTCGCCGCCCAGTCATCCTGCCGATATGCGTTCATCGCGTGCGGCGCGTGGTGACCGCCGGCGCATCACCCGTCCCGCCGAGCCGTGCTTCGATCGGCGCCCATCCGCTTTCGAGCACCGCGAATCCCGCTTCGAGCGTGCCGAGCTGGTCATCGGTGTCGTTCACGAGCAGCTGGATCTGCAGGATGAACCGCGAGTAGACGCGGATCTCGGCGGTCGGCGCACCCAGCCCGAACTCCTCGGCGATCGCCTGCGCCAGCGCATCCTCATGGCGCAGCCACATCTTGGCCCCGTACTCGCGAAGTGCGGGGGTCTCGTTCAGGAACTGCGCGAAGATGCGCGTCACATCGTTCCCGTGCTCGTCGATGTTCGTGGCGATCTCGGTCGCGTAGAAGTCGTGGATCGCACGGTGGATCTCGGTGCCGGCCGGTCGATCGCGCACGGCGGAGACGAGCCGCTCCCGCTGCTCGTCGTCTTCGTCGAAGACGAGCGCCTCCTTCTGCGGGAAGTGCGCGAAGACGGTCGTGGGGGAGACGTCGGCGGCATCCGCCACTTCCCGGATGCTCACGTTGTCGAAGCCTCGCTCCAGGAACATCATCGTCGCGACGTCGGAGATCGTCTTGCGGGTCGCCGCCTTCTTGCGCTCGCGGCGTCCCATCGGCTCGGAGGATTTCGGCTCGGGGGTCGTCATGCCTCCAGCGTATCGCGAAGCCGATACAAAACTGGCTTTACACCAAAACTGGTACGGATACACTTTCGGTATGACTTCACTCACATCCTCGATCCGAAACGCGAATCGCGCGTGGATCATGCTCGTCGTCCTGACGATGCTCACCGTCATCGGCATGACGGTCGTCCTGCCCGTCCTCCCCTTCGTCGTCCTCCAGTACGTGTCCGAGGAGAAGGACCTCGCGCTCTGGGTCGGCGTCCTCGAAGCGGTCAACGGCCTCTGCGCCTTCCTCATCGCCCCGTTCCTCGGCCGCCTGTCCGATCGCTTCGGTCGCAGACCCGTCATCATCGCGGCCGCCTTCGGTGCCGCGTTCGCGATGGCCCTGTTCGGCATCGGCTGCGCGCTCTGGGTGCTCGTCCTCGCACGTGTCATCCAAGGCCTCACCGCCGGCGACCTGCCAGCGCTCTTCGCCTACCTCGCCGACATCACCCCGCCCGAGAAGCGCGCACAGCGCTTCGGCCTCCTCGGTGCGCTCTCCGGCATCGGCATGATGATCGGCCCGGCGATCGGCGGTCTCCTGGCATCCGTGAGCCTGCAGCTTCCGGTGTTCCTCACCGCCGCGGTCGGCCTCACGATCGCGATCCTCAGCATCTTCCTGCTCCCGGAGAGCCTCAAGCCCGAGAACCGCATCACCTCGATCTCGGTGCGCGACGTGCAGCCCTTCGCCGTCTTCAAGAACGCCTTCGGCCGCAAGGAGCTCCGCGGTCTCATGATCGGCTTCGGGCTCCTCGCGCTGCCCTTCGGCTTCTTCGTGAACAACTTCAGCGTGCTCGCGCTCGACTCCATCCAGTGGGGACCGACCCAGATCGGACTGATGACGGCCGCCGTCGGCATCATCGACATCCTCATCCAGGGCGTGCTGCTCGGCATCCTGCTGCCTCGCATCGGCGAGCGCGGCGTGATCGTGAGCGGCATCGTCGCGCAGATGGTCGGCCTGATCGGACTCGCCGTGGTGGCGTCGATCTTCGCCCAGCCGTGGCTGTTCATCGTCGGAGCGCTCATGCTCGCGGCCGGCCAGGGCGCCTCGCAGGCCGCCATGGACGGTGCCATGTCGAACGCGGTCGGCGATGACGAGCAGGGCTGGCTGGGCGGCGCGACCCAGTCGCTCAACGCCGCGATGGGCACCATCGCACCGTTGATCGCCGGCGCGCTCTACGTCGCGGTCAGCCACTCCGCGCCGTACTGGCTCGGAGCCGCACTCATGGTCGTCGCGGTGATCGTGGTCGCCCGCGCGCACATCGTCAACACCGCGAAGGTCGGCAGCGCGAAGGTCACGGCGACGGATGCTCCGCTCGAGCTCCTCGACGCCCGCGACTGAGCCTCAGCCAGCGCGCGGCACCCGGAGACCCCGGAGCAGAGGGATGATGGATGTCATGTCCGCACCGCTCCGCCCCGGTCTCCGGGTCTCGTCGGGTCTCACGATCCCCGAGGCCGAGCTGTCGTGGCGGTTCTCGCGGTCATCCGGTCCAGGCGGGCAGGGCGTGAACACCGCCGACTCCCGCGTCGAACTCATCTGGGATGCCGCGAACTCCGCCGTGCTGTCGCCGGTGCAGCGCGAGCGGCTGCTCGAACGACTGGCCGGGCGCCTCATCGACGGGGTGCTCACGATCGCGGCATCCGAGCATCGCGCCCAGCTGCGCAATCGGGATGCCGCGCGTGCTCGCCTCGTGACGCTGGTGGCCGACGCCATCAGTCCGCCGGCCCCGCCGCGGCGCCCGACGAAACCGAGCCGAGGCTCGAAGGAACGTCGACTCAAGGCGAAGCAGCGCCGCACCGACGTCAAGCAGCTGCGGCGGCGCCCGAACGACTCCTGACCGGCCGACGGCATCCGTCGGGTCCCCTCACCCGCCGGGTACCCTCACCCGTGCGACCTGCAGGGCCATGTGCGACCTGCAGGGAGAAACGCCGGCGGATGCTCCTGCACCCCGCACTTCTTCCTGCACGTCGCGCGCCCACACGCACGCACGCAGGCCGCACCGGTCAGTCGTTCCCGCCCCGCACGAGTTCCAGCCCGGCACCCGCGAACTGACGGATCGTCGCATCCGGCAGGAACGCCCGCGTCAGCGCCCCGCCGATGCGGGTGAGGTCGCTCTCATCGCGGAACAGGAGGTACATGGTCTCGTACCGCGGGTGGAACTTCTGCTTGAAGCGGTGCAGCGAGCCGAATCCGTAGACAGGCTCGAGCGCTTCGGCGAGGCGGTCGCTCAGCGCGGCGATCACTCCGGCATCCGGCGGATAGTCGTGCGCGAGCGGCGCACCGGACAGCGACATGATCTGGGCGCCCTCATCCGAGAACTGCCTCGCCGACATGCCGATCAGATACTCCATGACCGGGCCGAAGCCGCCCTCTCGGCGACGCATCAGGTCGAGCGTCCAGCCGTGCACCGTGTCGCCCTCGCCGTGCACCGGCAGCCACGAGAGGAACCCGTCGACATCGCCGTTCGGGGCGAGCGCGAGTGCGAGCCTGACCTCCGGATCCTCGGCCTCCTCCAGGGTGCCGAGCGTGAAGCGCATCTCGGGCAGGTCCTTGTCGCCGACCCAGGCCTCCGAGATCGCTCGCAACTGCTGCTGCACGCCCCACGATTCGGCCTTCAGGTGCGTCATGCGGAACATCATCTCCTCGCGGCCGGCCTTGTTCAGCGAGGTCCGCACGGAGTTCCAGCGCTTGCCGGTGAACTCGAGTCCTGGCAGGTCGACGATCGTGTCGTCCGCCACCACGATGCTCCGCCAGGTCGAGGGCACAGCGTCGCGTGTCGCGGCATCCGCGCTGAAGAAGCAGGGCACCAGCCCGGCGTTCTCGGCGGCGCTGATGAACCCGGTCACGGCCTGTGCTCGCAGCGCGCTCGGGCCGATCGGATCGGCGAGCGCGAGGGCGACGCCGTTGCGGCGCTGGTACGCGACGATGCCGCCGTCGACCCGCGCGTAGCTGTTGCCGTCCCAGGTGGTCATCCACGACAGCGTGCCACCGCCGTGCGCGCGGAGTTCGGTCTTCACGTCGTCGACCGTCGGCGCGGGCTGTGCGCCGATGGTCGACTTGCGCTTGGCGCGGAACGCGCGGCGCACCCAGATCAGATACACGAGCATGATCAGCCAGAGGAAGCCGTTCGCCATCACGAGCTCGGTCTCGCCGTCCCAGCGCACATCGAGCTCGGCCTGACTGGTCAGGATGATGAGTGCGAGCACCAGCGCTGCACCGGCCAGGTTGAACAGCCCGAGCAGGATCGCCAGCACCCACGCGAAGCGTCGCCCTCGCCGCAGACCGTTCACGAGCACGAGGATCACGACGAGGTCGATCGCGAGATCGATGAACCCGCCGGATGCCGGGTCGGTCGGCCCGAACGGACCGTCGGTCGCCACGAACGTCGTGATGATCTCGACCGCGCCGAGCACGAGGATCGCCACCACCGCGATGAGCCGCTGTTCCCGCACGGTGGTGTGCCGCACGCGCAGCGACCGGTCGACGACGAGGATCAGCAGCACGGCGAGCAGGTGCTCGAGGTCGGCGATCTTGCCCCAGAACAGCATCGAGATGAAGACGAAGCCGAGCAGGATCAGCCAGCCGCGCACCCGCCACGGCGGCCGGAACAGGCCGACGGCCGCGGCCATGCAGGCCATCGTGCCGCCGGATGCGCCGACATCGAGCGCCTGCGACTGGGTCATCGCCCACGCCCAGGGGAACTGCGAGAGCGCGAAGAGCACGAGCGCGGTGGCGAAGATCGCGAACAGCTGCCCGACCCAGTAGTAGGCGAGGGCGACGCGGGTCCCTCGACGGAACTCCAGGTACGCCATGCCCCAGAACCCGGCGATCGTGAACAGGTACACCCACGGCTGGTTCACGAAGAACGTGCCGGTGATCGGCGTCCACCACTTGCCGTCCGCGAGGTTCGGCAGCCCGTAGGCGACGGAGCGGAACAGCGCGGTGTCTTCGAACGGCGCCCACAGCCCGTGCCAGGTCACACCGACCACGAGGATCAACGCGATCATCGTCAACGTCGCCGGGATGCGGCGGATGACGCTGAGCACGGCGGGCGTGCGGTGTCGGGGCTCGCTCATGCGCTCAGCGTAGCGACCGGGATATCACCGTGGCGGATCCGCCTCGCCCTTCCCCGTGAGCCGGTGCGGTGGGGGAGCGGGCCGGCCCCCGCCGCGTTCAGCCGTTCACGGCTTTCTCGATCGCCTGCTCGAGGTCGTCCCACTCCTGCAGCTCGACGGCCGTGCCGTCGATGAAGAACGACGGGGTGCTGCTGACCCCGAGGCGCTCGCCGTCCGCCTTGTCCGACTCCACGCGCTGCAGCGTGGCCGGGTCGGCGATCGCGGCGTCGTAGGCATCCATCTCGAGTCCGAGCTCCTGCGCGAACGTCCGGAAGACCTCAGGGGTCTCCTCCGCGCCCTCGCCCCACTGCGCCTGGGTCTCGAACAGCCGGTGGTACATGTCCTCGAACCGGTCCTGCTGTGCTGCGGCCTCGGCGGCGAGCGCGGCCTGCGTCGAGTTGATGTGCCCTGGCAGCGGGAAGTAGCGGACGACGTACGTGATGTCTCCCGCGTACGTCGCGCGGAGTTCTTCGACGATCGGGTAGAACGCGCCGCACGCCTCGCACTCGAAGTCGAGGAACTCGACGACGGTCACGGCATCCGGCCCACCCTGATCGAGCACGTGCGAGTCGGTGCGGGTGGTCTGCAGCCGTTCGCCGTCGGCAGGCGGCTCGGGGGTGGCGGCGCGTTGGCTGATCGCGAACACGATGCCGGCGATGAGCAGGACGACGGCGACGGCGATGGCGATCAGGGTCGCCTTGACAGAGGTCTTCATGGGGGTCTCCAGAGGATGGTGCAACGACAGGGGTGGATGCCGCGCATGGCGGCTCGATAGACGCGCTGTCGGTTCAGGTGCGGGAGACGGAGAGCTGGGTGAGGGTCAGAGCGGGGATGCGGTGCACCGGCCCCGCACGGGTGATGGGACGCAGCCGCGGGGTCCTGCCGAGCAGCGCGGATCCACGCGCCGTGCGCAGCCGCCGCAGCAGCAGGACGAGAGCGATGCAGCAGAGGGCAGCGACCGCGCAGACCGCGGCATCCGATGACAGCACGTCGATCGCACTGATCTCGTCATGGTGCCCGGCATCCGTCGTATCGGCTGCGGAGGCGGATGCGCCCGACCCGAGGCAGATCGTCGCAGGCGACTGGGCGTCGCCGTGCGAGGTCGACCACGCGCCGACGACGAGCAGCAGCGCGAGGCCGAGCGCCGTCACGATCCTGGCCGCCAGCGCCCGCTCGACCCGCCTGCGTGGGGCGGGGAGCGATGACCGGGGCGACATGACCCGCGAAGTCTAACAACGGCTGGTATGGCTGCCCAGTCCGGGCGCCGCCTTCCATGAACGTGCATACACTGGAAGGGTGGCAAGACTACTGATCGTCGGCGGTTTCCTGGCCGCCGTGTTCTGGGTGTTCAGCATCGTCGACTGCGCAGTGCAGCCGGCGACGCGGCACCGTGGCGTGCCCAAGCCGGTCTGGCTCGCGATCGTGGTCCTCATCCCCGTCATCGGCGGGATCCTGTGGTTCGTCCTCGGACGTCGTCGCGCGAACGACAAGGACACGATCCGGCTGGTCGCCCCTGACGACGATCCTGCATTCCTCCGCAGCATCAGCAAGACCGAGCAGGACGCCCGCATCCGTCGCATGGAGGAGGAGCTCGCACGGCTCGACGACGAGACCGACGAGCCCCCTGCCGCGGAACCTCGGGCGTGACCGACTCCGCCGCATCGGATGCCGCTGCATCCCTGATCGCGGAACTCATCGCACACGGTGTGCGCGATCTCGTGCTCTCGCCGGGGTCGAGGTCGCAGGCGCTCGCGCTCGCCGCGGTGCACGCGGCCGACACCGGCGCGCTGCGCGTGCACGTGCGCATCGACGAGCGGGTCGCCGGCTTCACCGCGCTCGGTCTCTCCAGGGAGACGGGCGTGCCGACCGCCGTGCTCTGCACCTCCGGCACGGCTGTCGCGAACCTGCTGCCTGCCACGATGGAGGCCTTCCACTCCGGCATCCCGTTGCTGCTGCTCACCGCAGACCGCCCGCCGGAGCTCCGCGGCGTCGGTGCGAATCAGGCGACCGTGCAGCCGGGCATGTTCGCCGCCTGGGTGCGCGCAGAACTCGATGCGCCGGTCCCTGATGCGGATGCCCCTGACGCCTGGGCCGGGCTCGGTGCGCAGTCGGTGGCCGTCGCGCTGGGCGCTGACGCCGAACGCGGAGTGCCCGGCGTCGCCGGACCGGTGCACCTCAACCTTCCCTCTCGTGAGCCGCTGTCAGGCACCGCGGCCGAGGTTCCGCTGGTGCCCGGCCCCACCCCGCGGATCGACGCGCAGGAGGCGTTCATACTCGAGCGCGGACCGCGCACCGTCGTGATCGCCGGTGCGGATGCCGGGCCGATCGCCGAGGAGATCGCCCATGCCGGCTCCTGGCCGCTGATCGCGGAGATCGTCAGCGGCGCCCGGTTCGGACGACAGATCGTGCACGGCTACCGCGAGCTGCTGCGCCGCGACGAGCTGGGCGGTCGCGTGGAGCGTGCCGTGGTGCTCGGGCATCCGACGCTCAGCCGTGAGGTCACGGCGCTGCTGTCGAACGCGGCCGTCGAGGTCGTCGCAGTCCGGCACGGCGGCGAGGAGCTGAACCTCAACCACCGCACTCGTGCCGTGGCATCCGTCGCCGTCGCCGAGGGCGCAGCTGACCGGGAGTGGCTCGGCGCCTGGCTCGGAGTATCCGCCCAGCTGGCCGTCGACCTCAGCGAGCACGCCCCGGATCAGGACGGACTCGCGTCGACGCACTTCGCGGCCCGGCGGGATGCCGTGAAGGCCGAGCTCGACGCGGTGCGACGCCCCCTCGATCGCGCGCTGCTGGTCGACTCCGTCTGGCGCGCCACCTGGCCGCACGACCGGCTGATGTTCGGCTCCTCGAGACTCGTGCGCGTGGCTGACGGCGTGCTCGGCGGCAAGAAGGTGCCGGTGCACGCGAACCGCGGACTCGCCGGCATCGACGGCACGATCGCGACCGCCACCGGCATCGCCCTCGCGAGCCAGGCGAGCGGCACCCCCGGCATCACGCGGGTGCTGCTCGGCGATCTCGCCTTCCTGCACGACGTCGGCGCCCTGCTGCTGCCGCCCGACGAACCGGAGCCTCGCCTGCAGGTCATCGTCGGCAATGACGGCGGCGGCACGATCTTCGACGGACTCGAGGTCGCGGGTTCCGCCGCGAAGGCCGACCTCGACCGCGCGTTCTACACGCCGCACGCCGTGCGACTGGAGCAGCTGGCGATCGCGTACGGGTGGGAGTACCGCCGCGTGACGACCCGTACGGCGCTCGATCAGGTGCTCACGAGTCCGTTCGGCGGGCGTCAGCTGATCGAAGTGCCGCTGCCCCGCTGAACACGGGGCGTGCACTTCGTGCCGGGACTCGGCAGGATGAGCACATGAACGCACACAGCTGGGCAGACATCCTCCGCGTCGGCGACGGCTTCCGTCTCGCCGATGTCGATCCGGGCAGCAGGCCAGGGTACGACCACGGCAAGGCGCACGGCACGCGCGACCTCGAGACCGGGCTCGCGTCGCTGAGCGGACTGCAGGAGCGCCTGTTCGCCGAGAGCCGGGTGGGGGTCGCGAAGAACGCCGTGCTGCTCGTGCTGCAGGCGATGGATTCCGCCGGCAAGGGCGGCATCGTCCGCCACGTCGTCGGCGGCGTCGACCCGCAGGGCGTCGAGCTCGCTGCGTTCAAGGCGCCGACCGCCGAGGAGCGGGAGCACGACTTCCTGTGGCGCATCGAGAAGCGGCTGCCCGAGCCGGGGTTCATCGGCGTCTTCGACCGCTCGCACTACGAGGACGTGCTGATCGGCAAGGTCCGCGAGCTCGCCGATCCGTCCGAGATCGAGCGCCGCTACGACGCCATCAATCAGTTCGAGGCCGGCGTCGCGGCATCCGGTGTCCGCATCGTCAAGGTCATGCTGCACATCTCGCGCGACGAGCAGAAGGAGCGCCTGCGCGAGCGGCTCGAACGCCCCGACAAGCACTGGAAGTACAACCCCGGCGACGTCGACGAGCGGATGCTGTGGGACCAGTACATGCAGGCGTACCAGACGGTGTTCGAGCGCACCTCGACCGAGGCGGCTCCGTGGTACGTGATCCCGGCGAACAGCAAGTGGTACGCGAGGCTCGCCGTGCAGGAGCTGCTGCTCGCCGCACTCGAGGACATCGACCCGCAGTGGCCGGTCGCCGATTTCGACGTCGAGGCCGAGAAGCAGCGCCTCGACGCGAGCTGATCGCCGCGACGCCGGTTCACAATTCAGCAAGACCGCACGGAGACCCCGACCTGGATCGTTCCGACACGAGCGTCGGCGACGTTCTTGCTGAATTCTGAACCGAGACGGTCGGCGCCTCAGGCGAGCGCGTCGACCAGCGGGCGGAACTTCACCCTGGTCTCGAGCAGTTCCGACTCGGGGTCGGAGCCCGCGACGATGCCAGCGCCCGCATAGGCGGTGACGCGGATGTCGCCGTCGCCGTCCTCGAACTGCGCGCAGCGCAACGCGATCGCCCATTCCCCGTTGCCTGCTGCGTCGACCCAGCCGACCGGGCCGGCATACCGCCCGCGGTCGAAGGGCTCGAGTTCGCGGATCACCCCGATCGCGATGGTGGTCGGGGTGCCGGCGACGGCGGCGGTCGGATGCAGTGCACCGACGAGATCGAGGGCGGATTCCCCCTCGTCCAGCTCACCCTCGACATCGGTCGCGAGGTGGAACAGGTTCGGCAGCTTGAGCAGGAAGGGCTGCTCGCTCGCCGCGAGGACCCGGGTGTGCGGGCGCAGCGATGCGAGCACGCTCTGCACCGCGTACTGGTGCTCGTCGAGATCCTTCGTGCTGGAGGCGAGCGATGCGGATGCCGCGGTGTCCGCATCCGCGTCGGGGCCGCGGCCGATGGTGCCGGCGAGCACGCGGGCGGTGACCGTGCGGTTCTGGACGGTGACGAGCGTCTCAGGGCTCGCGCCGATCAGCCCGTCCACCGAGAACGCCCAGGTGTCGGGGTAGCCGGTCGAGAGTGCCCTGACGAGCCGACGCAGATCGGATCCTGCGGGGATGCTGCCGGTGAGGTCGCGCGCGAGGACGACTTTGCTCAGCTCACCCTGGGCGATACGGCCGAGGGCTTCGCGCACCGAGTTCTGGTAGCCCTGTGGGCTCTGTGCGCCGGGGCCGACGGTGCCGGCCCAGTGCGGCCCGTACGGCTGCTCGACGGCCGCGGCCGGGGTGTCGGCATCCGGGTACCTGATCGTGGTGCGCCAGAACCGATCGCCGTGTCGCCCGAGCACCTCGGAGGGGATCACGAGCACGCTGTCTGCGGCCGAGCGCTCGTCGAATGCGAGCGCGCCGAAGGCGATGAGCCCGGTCCCCGGAAGGCCGACCGGGTCGTCGATCCGCGCATCCGTCGTGAGGCGGCGCCAGGCTGTCGCGAGTGCGGCGCTGCGCTGCATCGGGGCGCCGGCCCTGGCACGCAGCTCGCGCAGCGGCTCGCCGACCGCGACGATGCCGTCTCCGCGTCGCAGCCAGGCCAACGGGCGGGCTGGGTCGGCCGCAGCCAGGAGGTCCTCGATCGGATCGATCTCTCGGGTCTCCACGACCAGCGCGCTGCTCACCGGTCCAGCCTATGACGCGGGCCTGTGCGCGAGAAACCGGCGCGTTCAGCCGGGTGTCACCGCACGCTCCTAGGCTGAGCGGATGAGCGACGCACGGCCCGCACCGGGCACCGAGATGATCTTCCAGTGGCGCAAGTGGGACGGCTCCCCGCACTGGCGTCATGAGTGCGTGTATCTCGGTGCCGACGAGTGGGGCGACTGGATCGGACAGCCGGTCGGCTGGCGCAGCGAGCGACCAGGCGCCGCGTTCATCGCCGCCGGTCCGAACGTCACGCTCGTCCCCAGGCAGACGGACTACGCGCTCACCGTGAACCGCGATCACCCGAAGGGCATGCGCA
Organism: Microbacterium oxydans; assembly: GCF_000956525.1. Lineage (GTDB taxonomy): Bacteria > Actinomycetota > Actinomycetes > Actinomycetales > Microbacteriaceae > Microbacterium > Microbacterium oxydans_A. The sequence goes on along the minus strand of NZ_JYIW01000022.1, from coordinate 87,662 downwards.
TCTACATCGACCTCGGGTGGGACGTGCGCTGGTCCGACGACCCGCTGCTCGCGACCGGCATCGATATGGACCTCGACGTGGTGCGGGTGGTGGGGGCGCGCGGCACCTGGGTCGACGACCGCGACGAATGGGCGGAGCACAGCATCCGCTACGGCTATCCCGACGAGGTGAAGGCGGTGCTCGAGCCGCTCGCGCTCGACCTCGAAGACCGGGTGCGCAGGCAGGTCGCCCCGTTCGACGATGCGACGGCCGATGCGTGGCTCGATCGACTCGACGCCCTGCGGCTCGCTCCAAGGCCGTGACACCTACACTGGGTCAGGTGACCCCGAACGAGCCCAACCGCGCCGATCTCGGCAAGGACCCCGCCCGCGTCAGCGGCATGTTCGACCAGGTCGCGGCCGGATACGACCGCACCAATACGGCGATGACCTTCGGCAACGACGCGATCTGGCGCGCGGCCACCACCCGCGCGGTCGCACCGAAGCCGGGGGAGCGCATCCTCGACCTCGGCGCCGGCACCGCTTCGTCGTCCGCATCGCTCGCGCGCAGCGGTGCGCAGGTCGTCGCAGCAGACTTCTCGCCCGGCATGCTCGCCGAGGGGCAGCGCCGCCACGGCAGCATCCGCAATCTCTCCTTCGTCGAGGCCGATGCGACCGACCTGCCGTTCGGAGATGCCGAGTTCGACGCCGTCACGATGTCGTACGCGCTGCGCAATGTGAGCGACCCGAAGCAGGGGCTCCGCGAGCTGTTCCGCGTGACCAAGCCGGGCGGCCGGCTCGTGATCAACGAGTTCTCCACCCCTCCCGGCGCGCTGTTCCGCGGCGTCTACCGCTTCTACAACGACCGGGTGCTGCCGCGCGTCGCCCGCGTCGCCGGCACGAACGGCGACGCCTACGACTACCTGAACGAGTCGATCCGCGCCTGGCCGGACCAGAAGAAGCTGTCGGCCTGGATCCGCGAGGCGGGGTGGACCGACGTCGCGTACCGCAACCTCACCTTCGGCATCGTCGCCCTGCACCGCGCCCGCAAGCCGGAGTAGTCCTGTGGACGCTGCACGCATGCGCGACGACGCTAGGCTGGGAACGTGACTTCGAGCCGCGTTGCCCCTGGTTCGCGACTGGCGAGCCGTCTCGGCTTCAGCGACCGTGTTTTCATCGGTCCTGCCGCACGACGGGTCGCCCGTGCCATCGAAGACGGCCTCGAGCTCGTCGAGACGGGACTCGCGGACGACGTGCGTGTCGCCGACCCGCTGGCGGATGCCGCGAGCCGCTACCTGTACGAGGCCGGAGGCAAGCGCATCCGTCCGGTGCTGACGCTGTTGGCCGCGCAGCTCGGCGATGGCAACACCACCGCGGTGATCGACGTCGCCAAGGCGCTCGAGATCACGCACCTCGGCTCGCTCTACCACGACGATGTCATGGACGGTGCCGACCGTCGTCGCGGCGTCCCTGCCGCGCACGCGGTGTGGGGCAACAACATCGCCATCCTCACGGGCGACATCCTGTTCTCCCGCGCGAGCCAGCTCATGTCGCGGCTCGGCGAGCGTGCCATCCGCCTGCAGGCCGACACCTTCGAGCGTCTCGTCCTCGGTCAGATGCACGAGACCCTCGGTGCGCAGCCGGATGACGACCCGATCGAGTTCTACATCCAGGTGCTCGCCGACAAGACGGGTTCGCTGATCGCTGCCGCGACGCAGGGCGGTGTCATCTTCTCCAACGCGCCCAGCGAGTACGAAGAGCCGCTTCGCGTGTACGGCGAGAAGATCGGCGTCGCGTTCCAGCTGCTCGACGACGTGATCGACCTGTCAGCGAAGCCGGAAGACACCGGCAAGGTGCCCGGCACAGACCTGCGCGCCGGCGTGCCGACCATGCCCTACCTGCTGCTGAAGGCCGAGACGGACGACGCGTCCGTCGATCTGGCCGCGCGCATCGACGACGGCGTCGCACGTATCGCTGAGGGTGCTGACCCGGCCATCCTGGACGGGCCGCTCACCGAGCTGCGCGACCACGTCGGAACGCAGAACACGCTCGCGCTCGCGCACACCTGGACCAAGGACGCGATCGACGCGCTCGAACCGCTTCCTCGCGGGACGGTGCGTGAGGCGCTGACCCGATTCGCAGAGACCCTCGTCGAACGCTCCAGCTGAACCCGGCGCGGCCCTCGTCGGTCGCGTGGCTCGCTGCGGCACCAGAAAGGACCCCATGACCAAGCTCAGACTTGCCATCGTCGGAGCAGGGCCCGCCGGCATCTACGCCGCCGACATCCTGCTGAAGGCCGAGCGGAAGTTCGACGTCTCGATCGATCTGTTCGAGCAGCTCCCGGCGCCCTACGGTCTGGTCCGGTACGGGGTCGCCCCCGACCACCCCCGCATCAAGGGGATCATCGGTGCGCTGCGCGACGTGCTCGACCGCGGCGACATCCGCCTGTTCGGCAACGTCCGCTTCGGCGAGGACATCACCCTCGACGACCTCAAGAAGCACTACAACGCGGTGATCTTCGCGACCGGTGCGATCCGTGACACGTCGCTCGACCTTCCCGGCATCGACGCGGTCGCCTCCTACGGTGCCGCGGACTACGTCAGCTGGTTCGACGGCCACCCCGATGTGCCTCGCGAATGGCCGCTGGACGCGGCATCCGTCGGCGTGCTCGGCAACGGCAACGTCGCGCTCGACGTCGCCCGCATGCTCGCGAAGCACGCTGAGGATCTGCTCGTCACCGAGGTCCCGGCGAACGTGTACGAGGGACTCAAGGCGAGCGAGATCACCGACGTCCACGTCTTCGGGCGCCGTGGGCCGGCGCAGGTGAAGTTCACCCCGCTGGAGCTGCGCGAGCTCGGTGAGCTGCGCGACGTCGACATGGTCGTCTACGACGAGGACTTCGACTACGACGATGCGTCGAAGGATGCCGTCGCCAGCAACAAGCAGGTCATGGTGATCGACCGCGTGCTGCAGTCGTGGCGCAAGCGCGACTCGGTCAACAACGCCGGAGGCACGGCATCCCGCCGTCTGCACCTGCACTTCTGGGCTCGCCCCGTCGAGGTGCGCAAGGACGAGAGCGGCCGTGTCGCCGCCCTCGTGTACGAGCGGACCAAGCCGGACGGCCAGGGTGGTGCTGTCGGCACCGGGGAGCTCCGCGAGGTGCCGCTGCAGGCGCTCTACCGTGCGATCGGGTACTTCGGTTCGCCGCTGCCCGACGTGCCGTTCGACAAGAAGCACGGCGTGATCCCGAACCGCGAGGGCCAGGTGCTCGCGAAGGACTCGAACCAGCAGCTCCCCGGCGTCTACGCCACCGGCTGGATCAAGCGCGGTCCGGTCGGGCTGATCGGACACACCAAGTCCGACGCCATGGAGACGGTCCGTCACATCATCAACGACCAGGGCTCGTGGTGGCACCCGGAGGACCCGTCCGAGCAGGCGATCGTCGATCTCCTGCAGGAACGCGGCGTGAAGTGGACCGACCTCGACGGATGGCACCGTCTCGACGAGCACGAGATCTCGCTCGGTGCTCCCGACGAGCGTGCACGCGTCAAGGTGGTTCCGCGCGACGAGATGGTTCGCGTCTCTCGCAGGGAGTGACCTCCGCCACTCTTGCGTGAGGCGTCCGGTGGGCCCGAGTGCGCTCGGCTAGCCTGGCGACATGGCTGACTGGATTCCCGACGTCCTCGGAGACGAGTTCGAGCAGCTCACGCTCGAACTGGACGATGACGACCACGGACCGGTCGTCGCGACGCTGGTGCGGGCGCTGCCGACGGAGCAGGGCTGGTGGGAGCGCATTCGCGGCATCCGGCGTCCGCTCGAGGGTGTCGACGTGCTGTACGTGCACGGCTGGTCGGACTACTTCTTCCAGAAACGGCTCGCACGCTTCTGGACGGCACGGGGTGCGCGATTCCACGCCCTCGACCTGCGTCGCTATGGCCGCAGCTTGCGCGAGGGGCAGATCCCGGGCTTCATCAGCGACCTGAAGACCTACGACGAGGACATCGCCGCGGCGCTCGAAGCGATGGGGCGCGGGGGCGAGGGTGAGGCATCCACTCGGAAACTCGTGCTGCTCGGGCATTCCACCGGTGGACTGACGCTGAGCCTGTGGGCTGCACGGCATCCGGATGCCGCGGATGCCCTGATCCTGAACAGTCCGTGGCTGGAGTTCCAGTTCGCCTCCGTCCGCTCCGCCATCGCGCCGGTGGTCGAACTCACGGCGCGGATCAGGCCGCTCGAGGTCGCGCCGCAGGTCGACCTCGGGTTCTATACGCGCGCTCAGCAGGAGGCGGCCGACCCTGACGACCCGGTGGAGGTGAACACGACGTGGCGGCCGGTGCAGAGCATGGCGGTGTACGCGGGGTGGTTGAACGCGATCCTCTCCGGGCACGCCACGGTGGCGGCGGGGCTGTCGATCACCGCACCGGTCTTCGTGATGCTCTCCGCACGCTCCTCGACGCCGACCAAGTGGACGGAGGACCTGACCAGGACCGACTCCGTGCTGGTCGTCGACGACATCGCGCGCGCGTCGCTGCGTCTCGGATCCTCGGTGACCGTCGATCGGATCGACGGCGCGCTCCACGATGTGTTCCTGTCGCGGCATGCGGCGCGTGAGGATGCCTATCGGCGGCTCGGCCTGTGGGCGACAGCCTGGCGTGCGACCTGGTGACCGTCCGTCACACGTAGTGCATCTCGCGGGTGAGGCGCTCGGCCTCGTCGCCGTCACCCGCCAGCACCGCATCCCGGAAGTCGGCGTAGATCCCGCGCATGCGGTCGTGGTCCTCGGTCGGGACTCGCCAGTCACGCAGATTGCGGAACAGCGCCACGGCCGCATCGTCGAGCAGCGCGGCGAGCGAGGCGTTGCCGCTGTGCTCACCGAGGAACGAGAACACCGGCCACCGAGCCTCGGTGACCGGGATCCCGTCATCGAGTGCGGCGGACATCCGATCGACGAGGGTCGCGACCCGCTCACGCTGTCGGAGCGTGAGCCGGAGCACACCCGTCCGGGCGGCGAAGCCGGTCTGATAGCCGACGAATTCCAGGGACTGCTCGACGATCTCCGGCGTGACATCGGTGACCTCGGTGTACCGACTCGGGTACATCACGACCAGTCCGTGGCGCTCGAGCCGCTGCAGCGCTTCGCGAACCGGCGTTCGCGAGACGTGCAGCTCTTCAGCCACCTCGACGTCCCTGATGCGGTAGTGCGGCGGGAGAACCCCGTCGATGATCTGTCGTCCGATGTGCTGGAACACCTCGTCTGCGAGCGGCTGTTTGGCCTCGCCCTGCGTGTTCGTTGCTGCATTGCTCATGAATCCTGCCCCCGGTCGTGCATCCTGATCCCCAGGCTCCGTGTCGCGTCGAGACGACGGCGACAGGGAGCCCGCCGTCGCTGCTCACGGTGGACGAACCGTGTTCACAGACGAGCAGGGCGCGGGTGCCCACGTCCTGCTCGTCTCTGATCGGTGGGTCCGCATGAGGTCCCACCGAGCCTTCGACGCGAGTCGTGGCGCCACTGAATGCCCGATCCCCATCGGACGGACCCCACGCTTCGAAGGAGCCATCCAGGGATGCCGGACTCCACGAAGTTCGCGTCGTCGGCCGCCTGTGACAGGCGGTCAAGGTCAAGTCTTCGGCATCGGCACCGATATACCGATATCCAATCCGCGCAGCCCCTGAAAGTGGGGGAGAGGCAGCCGGCAGAGCGAAGAAAGACCCCCGCTCACCCAGAGGGGGAGCGGGGGTCGGATGCTGCAGCCGACGCGGGCGTCAGCGGTAGTTGATGAACTGCAGGTCGACGTCGAGATCGGAGCCCTTGAGGAGCGAGATCACGGCCTGGAGGTCGTCGCGGCTCTTGGACTGCACGCGCAGCTCATCGCCCTGGATCTGGCTCTTCACGCCCTTGGGGCCCTCGTCGCGGATGATCTTGTTGATCTTCTTCGCGTTCTCCGAGGAGATCCCGTCCTTGATCGTCGAGACGATCCGGAATTCCTTGCCGCTCGCGAAGGGGTCGCCGGACTCGAGGCTCTTGAGCGAGATGCCGCGCTTGATGAGCTTCGACTGGAACACGTCGAGCACCGCCTTCGCGCGCTCCTCGGAGCCCGCGATGATGAGCACGCTCTCGCCGCTCCATGCGATCGAGGCGCCGGTGCCCTTGAAGTCGTAGCGCTGCTCGATCTCCTTGCGGGCCTGGTTCAGGGCGTTCTCGGCCTCCTGGTGGTCGACTTTCGAGACGATGTCAAAGGAACTGTCAGCCATACAGGCAGTGTACCGAGGTCGTCGCAGATGGGCGATGGCACTAGCGTGCGTCGCATGCTAGCTTGTGATGCATGACAGTCGACATCGGGGCGCAGATGCGCAAGGGAGTCGTCGAGTACTGCGTGCTCGGCCTCCTGGCGCGCGAGCCGATGTACGGCTGGCAGCTCGCGGAGGAGCTCACCGGCGTCGGCCTCATCGCCAGCATCGGCACGCTGTATCCGCTGCTCGGACGCCTTCGAGACAACGGCTGGGTCAGCACCTTCGACCGACCGTCGGAGAGCGGACCCGTTCGCCGGTACTACCGACTGACGGATGCCGGCACCGAGCAGCTCGAGCGCTTCCGCGCGCAGTGGAGTCCGTTCGCCCGTGTGGTCACGGGCATCGTCGGAGAGGGATGAACATGACCGAGAACGCCGCTCAGGAATTGCGCGAGAACTACCTCTCGCGGCTCGACGACGCCATGCGGCAACTGCCGCACGGCGTCGCCACCGAGATCCGTGCCGGAATCGAGGAGGAACTCCAGGGGCTCGACGCCTCCGCGACGGCGGAGCGCATCGCCAGGCTCGGCGACCCTGCGGGGATCGCGCGTGGAGCACAGGAGGAGACCCCTGGCGCGCAGGCGTTCGTGACGCCCGCGCAGGCCGCAGTGCCGCCGACGTCGCGCGGTCCCGTCACGGCGACGCGGGGATTCGCGATCACCGCGGCGCTCACGCTGGGCTTCGGTGGCTTCCTGGTGCCGGTGGTCGGCTGGTTCGTCGGCGTCGTCCTCGTGTCGCTGAGCGCACTCTGGAAGACCTGGGAGAAGGTCGTCGCGATCCTCGTGCCGTTCGTCGTGACCGGGCTGTCGTTCCTCGTCGTCTCGACGATGAGCGGGTTCTCATCCGGTGCGTCCAGCGGCAGCTCCTCTGGCACAGGCCCAGAGAGCCCGGCTGCCAACCCGCTGGTGCCCGGCATCGGAGAGTGGCACGTGCTGATCCTCCTCGGGTTCCTGCTCATCCCGGCATCCGGTCTCTGGCTGCTCTGGCGGCTTCGCGGGCGCGCCGCTCGCTGAGCTCGACGCGATTCCTCTCGGCGTTGCTTCCGGCCGGTCGCGATGCGCCGTCGTACCGTAGTCGCATGGCGCGGGTCGGTGGTCGCAACCTCACGATGAGCTGGATCGCAGGGATCTTCTGCGCCGGCATCGTGGGTGCGCTGCTGTGGCTCTCGCTCCCGATGCTGCCGGTGCTCGCGGAACTCGCGGGCGACACCCTGCGGAGCATCCTTCCCTGACGCCGGGAACCCGTGATCCGGCGGTCCGACGACACGTCGGCACGCCTCCCTGAGCGCCCCGTTCCCCGGCGGTATCCTCGCACTGCACACTTCCGATGAGAGGCGCACCCACATGAGTGACCCCGACGTTCCCCAGTCCGAGCAGCCGAAAGACGTCGACGACGTCGTCGGCAGCGCGAACGCCGGTCTCGACGCCGCCGCCGCGGCAGGTGCCGACATCCCCGGTGCCTCTGCGCAGCCGGCGGCCGATGCGTCGGTCGACCCCGACCTCGCGGCCTTCGAAGCAGCCGAGCGCGACCACCCCGGAACCTTCCAGCCTCCGGCGGCTCCCGCCGCGCCCCCGCGCGTCACCACGGATGCCGACGAGACCGCGGTCGTGTCGACGCCCGCCGTCGACCGCGAGGAGACCACCCCGTTCTCGTACCGCGATGAGGAGCCGACGGTCGCGGACACCGCGTACTCGCATTCCTACGCGGATGACGAGACGCGAGTCCTGCCGTCCGAGCCCCTGGTCGCCGCAGCTGCGACGCCGCTCGTCCCGCAGCCGATCTTCGTCCAGGCTCCCGAGCCTCCTCGTGATCGCGGCAACCGCGGGACCGCGGGAGCGATCGGACTCCTCGCGACCCTCGTGTTCGCGCTGCTCTACCTCGGCACCACGATCGGGCTCGGTGCCCTCGCAGGCGACGTGACCGGCGAGAACATCGGCACCGCGGCGGTCGCACCGCTGACCACCTGGGGTTTCTGGACCCCGGTCGTCGTGTTCTTCCTCGGCTTCTGGTTCCTCGGTGCGATCATCAACCGCGGACGCTGGGGCCTGTGGGTCGTCTTCGGCATCATCGTCGGCGCGATCGCCTACGGCGGCCACATCCTCGGTCAGGTGTTCGAGGCCCGGTTCTGGACCATCAGCCCCTCGGCCGGACTCGAGCTCGTCGGCGAGCAGCTGCTCGCCCCGCTCGCGATCGCGGCCTTCGTGTTCGCCCGCGAGCTGACGATCTGGTTCGGCGCCTGGGTCGCCCGCAGCGGCGCACGCAAGACCGAGCTGAACGCCGAGGCGCAGCGGGAGTACGAGCGCACGCTCGAAGCCGGCCCCACGCTGGCGCGCTGATCGCAGACATGACGACACCGAACCCCCGCGGACCCGAGTCCGCGGGGGTTTCGCTGCCTCTGGCGCTGGTCCTCGCCACCATCGGTTTCTTCGCCCTCGCCGTGTTCGGACTCGGGGCGGTCAGCGTCATGACCGACGCCGACATCATCTCGGTCCAGGGGCTCGGCCAGGCGCCCGGAGTCATCGGGATGATCGTCGCGCTGCTGGCGTTCGCCGTGACGCTGTGGTCAGCGCTGCGCCGGGATCGCCCGTCGTACGTCTCGGCGGCGTCGATCGCGCTCGTCTCGGCTCTCGCGCACCTGATCGCGGTCTGGATGGCTGCGTTGATCGCGACCGGCGGATTCGTCACCGCCACTGCCGTCGCCGGCGACCTCGTGCGCGGCGGGGCGAGCGCGGTGCTCCTGCTCGCAGCCGCCATCGCCGGTTGGGCGGGTGTCGCACTCCGTCGCACGCGTTCGCGGCGTCCGCAATGGCCGTGGGAGCGCGACGACGAGGAGTGACGCCCCGCCGATGGGCGTGGAAATCGGCGCACTGCGGCGCGACGCGCCGTACGCTGTTCCTGTGGAGCGCTCGTTGGAGACGCAGGTCGACCAGGCCGTCGAGGCCTGGCTCCGTTGGGTGCCCCGCTGGGAGCCGGCCACGCATCGCGGCAGGGTCGCCCCATGCCGTCGCTGCCTCGGCTCGCCGATCCTCTCGGCTGCCGGCATCGGGGCCAACGTCCCGCATGGCGTGCAGCACGGACTGTCGACGCGCATCAAGACGATCGTCGATCACGCGGTCGCCGAGTACACGGCGCGCAACCTCCCCACGTTGCAGGGCGAGCTGGATCAGCAGTCGGCTCGCAACCGCGCGCGCGGCTATCGCCCGACCGAGAACCTCGACCCCGAGTTCGACGGGCTCCCGCTCGATCCGGAGCCGGTCGCCGGTGCGCCGTTCCTCTTCACGATCGCCGGGCTCGCCGATGACGCGGCCGCAGAACTGCCACCGCTCCCACCGCTGAGCGACGAGGCGAAGGCGGCCCTCCGTCAGGAGGTCGGGTTGGCTGACGAGTACGCCAACATGGTCGGGCGCGAGGTCTGCGGGCTGCTGCTGCGTCACCGGATCTTCATCCAGGCAGCCATCTCCCAGCATGTCGAGCCGCAGATCGAAGCGCTGCTGGCTGAGCTGACGCAGTCGCTGGACTCGCCGTTCGACCCGGACCGCCCCTGAGGGGCGAGGCCGGCATCCATTTGACCGCCGCGTGACGCGCCACTACACTTGGTCAGGTGTGTGCACGTCTTGACGTGCGCACCGGGCGCCGGCACCTTGCCGGTCCGCCTCCACGGCATACCCACCACACACAAAGCGCGTCGATTCCGGCGTGCGGTGGGGCATGATGTGAAACCCATCACGCTGTCACCGTGCAGCACTATGAGGAGAGAACGTGCCAACCATTCAGCAGTTGGTTCGCAAGGGTCGCTCGCCGAAGGTCACCAAGACCAAGACGCCAGCCCTGAAGTCGAACCCGCAGCAGGCCGGGGTCTGCACCCGCGTCTACACCACCACCCCGAAGAAGCCGAACTCGGCGATGCGCAAGGTCGCTCGTGTGAAGCTCCGCAACGGCACCGAGGTCACCGCGTACATCCCCGGTGAGGGCCACAACCTGCAGGAGCACTCGCTGGTGCTCGTCCGCGGCGGTCGTGTGAAGGACCTCCCCGGTGTGCGTTACAAGATCGTCCGTGGCGCCCTGGACACCCAGGCAGTCAAGAACCGTAAGCAGGCTCGTTCCCGCTACGGCGCGAAGAAGGGTTGAGTTAGATGCCTCGTAAGGGTCCCGCCCCCAAGCGCCCCGTGGTCAACGACCCGGTATACGGCGCTCCCATCGTCACCTCGCTGGTGAACAAGATCCTCGTCGACGGCAAGAAGTCGATCGCCGAGTCGATCGTCTACGGCGCCCTCCGCGGCGTCGAGGCGAAGAACGGCGGCCAGGACGCCGTCGCCACCCTGAAGAAGGCGCTCGACAACGTGCGCCCGACTCTCGAGGTCCGCAGCCGCCGCGTCGGTGGCTCGACCTACCAGGTTCCGATCGAGGTCAAGCCGCACCGTGCGAACACCCTCGCGCTGCGCTGGCTCGTGAGCTACGCCAAGGGTCGTCGTGAGAAGACGATGACCGAGCGTCTCCAGAACGAGATCCTGGACGCGTCGAACGGCCTGGGTGCCGCGGTCAAGCGCCGTGAAGACACGCACAAGATGGCCGAGTCGAACCGCGCGTTCGCTCACTACCGCTGGTAAACAGCTTCGCCTGCCCCCGGCCACTCGCCGGGGGCAGGCACCCCCTCTTCGCAGTACGACTGCACGAAAGATAAGGACACTCCTGTGGCACAAGACGTGCTCACCGACCTGAGCAAGGTCCGCAACATCGGCATCATGGCGCACATCGATGCCGGCAAGACGACGACGACCGAGCGCATCCTGTTCTACACGGGCGTCAACCACAAGCTCGGCGAGACGCACGATGGCGCCTCGACCACTGACTGGATGGAACAGGAGAAGGAGCGCGGCATCACGATCACGTCTGCCGCCGTGACCTGCTACTGGAACAAGAACCAGATCAACATCATCGACACCCCCGGTCACGTGGACTTCACGGTCGAGGTGGAGCGCTCGCTCCGCGTTCTCGACGGTGCTGTCGCCGTGTTCGACGGCAAGGAGGGCGTCGAGCCCCAGTCCGAGACCGTGTGGCGTCAGGCCGACAAGTACAACGTGCCCCGCATCTGCTTCGTCAACAAGATGGACAAGCTCGGCGCGGACTTCTACTTCACGGTCGACACGATCATCAACCGCCTCGGTGCCAAGCCGCTGGTCATCCAGCTGCCGATCGGTGCGGAGAACGACTTCCTCGGTGTCATCGACCTCGTCGAGATGCGTGCACTCGTCTGGGCCGGAGACTCGAAGGGTGACGTCACCATGGGCGCCTCCTACGAGGTCCAGGAGATCCCGGCCGACCTCAAGGAGAAGGCTGACGAGTACCGTCAGACCCTCCTCGAGACCGTCGCCGAGACCGACGACGCGCTGCTCGAGAAGTTCTTCGGTGGCGAGGAGCTCACGGTCGCCGAGATCAAGGGCGCGATCCGCAAGCTGACCGTCGCTTCCGAGATCTACCCGGTCCTCTGCGGCTCGGCCTTCAAGAACCGTGGTGTGCAGCCGATGCTGGACGCTGTCGTCGACTACCTGCCGAACCCGCTCGACGTGGGCTCCATCGAGGCGCACGACCCCAAGGACTACGACACGATCATCGAGCGTCACCCCGACGCGAAGGACCCGTTCGCGGCCCTCGCGTTCAAGGTCGCCGTGCACCCGTTCTTCGGTCGTCTGACCTACGTCCGTGTCTACTCGGGACACCTCGACTCCGGCGCTGCGGTCATCAACTCGACCAAGGGCAAGAAGGAGCGCATCGGGAAGATCTTCCAGATGCACGCCAACAAGGAGATCCCTGTCGCCTCGGTCACCGCCGGCAACATCTACGCGGTCATCGGTCTGAAGGACACCACCACCGGTGACACCCTGACCGACCCCGCCGCCCCGGTCGTCCTCGAGTCGATGACGTTCCCGGAGCCGGTCATCGAGGTCGCCATCGAGCCGAAGACCAAGGCCGACCAGGAGAAGCTGGGTGTCGCCATCCAGAAGCTCGCTGAGGAGGACCCGACCTTCCGCACGGAGCTCAACCCCGAGACCGGTCAGACGACCATCAAGGGCATGGGCGAGCTGCACCTCGACATCCTCGTGGACCGCATGAAGCGCGAGTTCAACGTCGAGGCCAACGTCGGCAAGCCGCAGGTGGCGTACCGCGAGACGATCAAGAAGGCCGTCGAGAAGTACGACTACACCCACAAGAAGCAGACGGGTGGATCGGGTCAGTTCGCGAAGATCCAGTTCAACATCGAGCCGCTCGACCTCGACGGCGAGAAGACCTACGAGTTCGTGAACGCCGTCACCGGTGGTCGCATCCCTCGTGAGTACATCGGCTCGATCGATGCCGGTTTCCAGGACGGCATGAACGTCGGCGTGCTCGCCGGCTACCCGATCGTCGGCGTGAAGGCGACCATCGTCGATGGCGCGGCTCACGACGTCGACTCCTCGGAGATGGCGTTCAAGATCGCAGGGTCGATGGGCTTCAAGGAAGCGCTTCGTCGGGCGAACCCCGTGCTCCTCGAGCCGCTCATGGCGGTCGAGGTGCGTACTCCTGAGGAGTACATGGGCGACGTCATCGGTGACCTGAACTCGCGTCGCGGCCAGATCCAGTCCATGGAGGATGCCGCAGGCGTCAAGGTCGTCCGTGCACACGTCCCGCTGTCCGAGATGTTCGGCTACATCGGCGACCTGCGCTCGAAGACCTCGGGTCGCGCCGTCTACTCGATGGAGTTCAACAGCTACGCTGAGGTTCCCCGCGCTGTGGCCGACGAGATCGTCCAGAAGAACCAGGGCGAGTAATCGTCCTTCTGAGAGCCGGGTTCCGGCCCGGCTCTCAGGTCCCCTACAACTTCACATTCCCTCTCTACTAAACTGAGATTCACACCCGTAGAGAACCGGTCGCAAACCAGTGCCCGGCACCCTCTACATGACGTCCTGAGGAGGACCCAGTGGCTAAGGCCAAGTTCGAGCGGACCAAGCCGCACGTCAACATCGGAACCATCGGTCACGTTGACCACGGCAAGACCACGCTCTCCGCAGCGATCTCGAAGGTGCTTGCTGACAAGTTCCCGTCTGACACCAACGTGCAGCGCGACTTCGCTTCCATCGACTCGGCGCCGGAAGAGCGCCAGCGTGGTATCACCATCAACATCTCGCACATCGAGTACGAGACCCCGAAGCGCCACTACGCGCACGTTGACGCCCCCGGCCACGCCGACTACGTCAAGAACATGATCACCGGTGCGGCTCAGATGGACGGCGCGATCCTCGTGGTCGCCGCCACCGACGGCCCGATGGCTCAGACGCGTGAGCACGTGCTGCTCGCCAAGCAGGTCGGCGTGCCGTACCTGCTGGTCGCGCTGAACAAGTCCGACATGGTCGACGACGAGGAGATCCTGGAGCTCGTCGAGCTCGAGGTCTCCGAGCTGCTCGCATCGCAGGGCTTCGCCGAGGACGCTCCGGTCGTCCGCGTCTCCGCTCTCAAGGCCCTCGAGGGCGACGAGAAGTGGACGCAGTCGATCCTCGACCTCATGGAGGCCGTCGACAACAACGTTCCCGACCCCGTGCGCGACAAGGACAAGCCGTTCCTGATGCCCGTCGAGGACGTCTTCACGATCACCGGTCGTGGAACCGTCGTCACCGGCCGCGCCGAGCGTGGCACGCTGGCCATCAACTCCGAGGTCGAGATCGTCGGACTGCGTCCGACCGTCAAGACCACGGTCACGGGTATCGAGATGTTCCACAAGCAGCTCGACGAGGCATGGGCCGGCGAGAACTGCGGTCTCCTGCTCCGTGGCACGAAGCGTGAGGACGTCGAGCGCGGTCAGGTCATCGTCAAGCCGGGTTCGGTCACGCCGCACACGGACTTCGCTGGCACCGCGTACATCCTTTCCAAGGATGAGGGTGGGCGTCACAACCCGTTCTACACGAACTACCGCCCGCAGTTCTACTTCCGCACCACCGACGTCACCGGCGTCATCACGCTGCCCGAGGGCACCGAGATGGTCATGCCCGGCGACACCACCGACGTGACGGTCGAGCTGATCCAGCCGATCGCCATGGAGGAGGGCCTCGGCTTCGCCATCCGTGAGGGTGGACGCACCGTCGGCGCCGGTACGGTCACGAAGATCATCAAGTAAGCATCTGCTTCCTCGCAGCGGGGTCGGACCTTCGGGTCCGGCCCCGCTGTCGTTTTATCCGGAGACCGCTCGGACACGGCGCGTCGCATTCCCGGCCAGGGGTTCCGTTCACCGCCGACGCCATGCACAATGAGGGTGATCGGCCGAACGGTCGTCAGCACACACCTCTGAAGGGGAACACCATGGGTATCGAGGACGCCGTCAACAAGGGCAAGGATCTCTTCGAGCAGAACAAGGACAAGATCGCCGAGGCCGTCAAGAGCGAGCAGGCGGAGGACATCAGCGACAAGGTCCTCGACGGCGTGGCCGACTTCGCGAAGAAGATCGCCCCGGGTGCTGCCGACAAGATCGACGAGATCCGTGACTCCGCCGACAAGGCGGTCGGCAACGAGTAGCTCTCGTCCGCAGTCCACGACGGCGGTCCGCTCAACCGAGCGGGCCGCCGTTCTGTGTGCGCAGTGGGAATCCCGCGCGTGAAGGTCGCATCGGCCTCGACGAACCCGTAGACTGTCGGATGACCGCCTGGGGATCTTGCGGTCGGGAATGTCGAAGGGGTTCGACATTCCGAAACACGCGGTTGTCCGCGTTCAAACTGGGGAATGACGATCTTGGGGATCATCGTACGACGCGCGCACGCTCTGTGCCTCAGCGTCTCCCTGCCTGCGCGGCGAGAGTCTCTCCGCCGCGCCCTCGGTCGAGGATCCTGGCGTCCCTTCACGCCGGATTCCTCGCGTTCGGTGTGCCCCCTCGCACTGAACGCCCTCCCCAAGCGGGGCGAGGCATGGGGATGCCTCGCCCCGCTATCTCCCGTGATCTGACCTGATCGGGGCGTCACCGGCACCTCGTGGACGAGGCGCGACACGCCCGGGTTTGCAGAAGTGAAATCGGTCGTGGCAGAATAGACAGGTTCGACATTCCGGTGTGCGTCATGCGCGCTGGATCACTGCCAGGGCAGTGCATAGACGGCGCATCCTCCGGGAAGGCGCAGGGTTCTAGGCCGCGGGTAGCAGAACATCCCCGACAACCTTCATATCGAGGGCTTCGCCATGCGTGGTGAAGGGTCGGCATCCTGCAGGTCGAAAGGCGTGCGGGCTGATACAAGAACAGTGGTGCAGCAGATCGACTCGCGAGAGCCGTTCGAGTGCCGAGGCGCGAACAGCGCCGACGTGCGTCCAATGCCCCTGGGTCACCCGGCCCAGGTCGGTACGACGCTTATAGAGAGTGAGCAGACAATGGCGGGACAGAAAATCCGCATTCGCCTGAAGTCGTATGACCACGAGGTCATCGACTCGTCGGCACGCAAGATCGTCGACACCGTGACCCGTGCGGGCGCGACCGTCGTCGGCCCCGTGCCGCTTCCGACCGAGAAGAACGTCGTGTGCGTCATCCGGTCGCCCCACAAGTACAAGGACAGCCGCGAGCACTTCGAGATGCGCACCCACAAGCGTCTGATCGACATCGTCGACCCGACGCCCAAGGCCGTCGACTCGCTGATGCGTCTCGACCTCCCGGCCGACGTCAACATCGAGATCAAGCTCTGAGGATCGACATGGCTGACATCAACGCAAAGATTTCCAAGGGCATGCTGGGCACGAAGCTCGGCATGACCCAGGTGTGGAACGAGAGCGGCAAGCTCATCCCCGTCACCGTCATCGAACTCGCACCGAACGTGGTCACCCAGGTTCGTACCCCCGAGAAGGACGGCTACAACGCCGTGCAGATCGCGTACGGCCAGATCGACCCCCGCAAGGTGAACAAGCCCCTCTCGGCTCACTTCGAGGCTGCCGGCGTCACGCCGCGTCGCCACGTGACCGAGATCCGCACCGCGGATGCTGCTGACTACTCACTCGGTCAGGAGCTCACGGTCGACGGCACGTTCGAAGCCGGTCAGCTCGTCGACGTCGTCGGCACGAGCAAGGGCAAGGGCTTCGCCGGTGTCATGAAGCGTCACAACTTCAAGGGCGTCTCGGCATCGCACGGTTCGCACCGCAACCACCGCAAGCCCGGCTCCATCGGCGCATCGTCGACCCCGAGCCGCGTCTTCAAGGGCATGCGCATGGCCGGCCGTATGGGCGGCGAGCGCGTGACCGTCCTCAACCTCACGGTGCACGCCGTCGACATCGAGAAGGGTCTGCTGCTCGTCAAGGGCGCCGTCCCCGGTGCTCGTGGCCGCATCGTCTATGTCCGCAACGCAGTGAAGGGTGCCTGAACATGGCTGACTCCACTCTCGCGCTCGACGTCCTGAAGGCAGACGGCAAGAAGGCAGGCTCCATCGAGCTTCCCGCCGCCCTGTTCGACGCCAAGACGAACATCCCGCTCATCCACCAGGTCGTCGTCGCGCAGCTCGCGGCGGCACGCCAGGGAACGCACTCGACCAAGCGTCGTGGCGAGGTCTCCGGTGCCGGCCGCAAGCCCTTCAAGCAGAAGGGCACGGGTAACGCCCGTCAGGGTTCCATCCGCGCGCCGCACATGACCGGTGGTGGCATCGTCCACGGACCGAAGCCGCGCGACTACTCGCAGCGCACCCCCAAGAAGATGATCGCCGCCGCCCTCCTGGGCGCGCTCAGCGACCGCTTCCGTGGTGACCGCATCCACGCCATCGAGTCCTTCGGGATCGACGGCACGCCTTCCACGAAGACCGCGGTGAACTTCCTCACCAACGTCGTCTCGTCGAAGAACGTGCTCGTCGTCATCGAGCGCAACGATGACGTGACGCTGAAGAGCATCCGCAACCTGTCGAACCTGCACGTGCTGACGTTCGACCAGCTCAACGCCTACGACGTGCTCGTCTCCGACGACATCGTCTTCACCCAGGCCGCGCTCGAGGGCTTCATCGCCTCCAAGTCCGGCGCCAACCAGGAGGTCTCCGCATGAGCGAGCAGGCATCTGTTCTCCAGACGGCCCTGAACAAGGACCCGCGCGACGTCATCCTGAAGCCGGTCGTGTCTGAGAAGAGCTACGGGCTCATCGATGAAGGCAAGTACACCTTCCTCGTCGACCCCCGCGCTTCGAAGACCGAGATCAAGCTCGCCATCGAGAAGATCTTCGGCGTCAAGGTCGCTGGGGTCAACACCCTCAACCGCGTCGGCAAGTCTCGCCGCACCCGCTTCGGCACCGGCAAGCGCAAGGACACCAAGCGCGCCATCGTCACCCTGAAGTCGGGCACCATCGACATCTTCACGGCAATCGGCTGATCGGGGATAAGGACAATCATGGCTATTCGCAAGTACAAGCCCACGACCCCGGGCCGTCGCGGCTCGTCGGTGGCTGACTTCGCCGAGATCACTCGATCGACGCCGGAGAAGTCGCTGCTGCGCCCGCTCTCGAAGACCGGTGGTCGCAACAACCAGGGCCGCATCACGACCCGTCACATCGGTGGTGGCCACAAGCGCCAGTACCGTGTCATCGACTTCCGTCGCAATGACAAGGACGGCGTCGACGCTCGGGTCGCTCACATCGAGTACGACCCCAACCGCACCGCGCGCATCGCGCTGCTGCACTACTTCGACGGCGAGAAGCGCTACATCCTCGCGCCGGCGAAGCTGAAGCAGGGCGACGTCGTCGAGTCGGGCGCCGGGGCTGACATCAAGCCGGGAAACAACCTCCCGCTGAAGAACATCCCCACCGGTACCGTCATCCACGCGATCGAGCTCCGCCCCGGTGGCGGCGCGAAGATGGCACGTTCGGCCGGAGCATCCGTCCGTCTCGTCGCCAAGGACGGCCCCTACGCCCAGCTGCGTCTGCCCTCGGGCGAGATCCGCAACGTCGATGCGCGCTGCCGCGCGACCATCGGCGAGGTCGGCAACGCCGAGCAGTCGAACATCAACTGGGGTAAGGCCGGCCGCATGCGCTGGAAGGGCGTCCGCCCGACCGTGCGTGGTGTCGCGATGAACCCGGTCGACCACCCCCACGGTGGTGGTGAGGGTAAGACCTCCGGTGGACGTCACCCCGTTTCCCCTTGGGGTCAGGCTGAGGGTCGTACCCGCCACGCCAACAAGGAAAGCGACAAGTACATCGTGCGTCGTCGTAACGCCGGCAAGAAGCGCAAGTAGGAGTAAGAGAAGATGCCTCGCAGTCTTAAGAAGGGCCCCTTCGTCGACGAGCACCTGCTTCGCAAGGTGATCGGTCAGAACGAAAAGGGCACGAAGAACGTCATCAAGACCTGGTCTCGCCGGTCCATGATCATCCCGGCCATGCTGGGTCACACGATCGCGGTCCACGACGGTCGCAAGCACATCCCCGTGTTTGTCTCCGAGACCATGGTCGGCCACAAGCTGGGCGAGTTCGCGCCCACCCGCACCTTCCGCGGCCACGAGAAGGACGACAAGAAGGGTCGCCGGCGCTAACGCGCTGGCGTAGAGGAGAGAGAAATGGTGGAGTCCATCGCACGCGTGCGACACATCCGCGTGACCCCTCAGAAGGCTCGTCGTGTCGTCGCGCTCATCAAGGGCAAGCAGGCCCAGGAGGCTCTGGCGATCTTGAAGTTCGCACAGCAGAGCGCCAGTGAGCCGATCTACAAGCTTGTCGCGTCGGCCATGGCCAACGCACAGGTCAAGGCGGATCGTGACGGCGAGTACCTCGACGAGCAGGACCTGTACGTAGCGAATGCCTACGTCGACGAGGGCACGACGCTCAAGCGTTTCCAGCCCCGTGCACAGGGTCGCGCTTTCCAGATCAAGAAGCGCACGAGCCACATCACGGTCGTGCTCTCGACGCCTGAGGCTGCTCCGGCCGCCACGGGCGACAGCAACAAGAAGGCGAGCAAGTAATGGGACAGAAGGTAAACCCGTACGGCTTCCGTCTCGGTATCACCACGGACCACGTGTCGCGCTGGTTCTCGGACTCGACGAAGCCCGGTCAGCGTTACGCCGACTACGTCGCCGAGGACATCAAGATCCGCAACCTGCTGAAGACGCAGCTCGACCGCGCCGGTGTCTCGAACATCGAGATCGAGCGCACCCGTGACCGCGTCCGCGTCGACATCCACACCGCCCGTCCGGGCATCGTGATCGGTCGTCGTGGCGCCGAGGCCGAGCGCATCCGCGGCGACCTCGAGAAGCTCTCGGGCAAGCAGATCCAGCTGAACATCCTCGAGGTCAAGAACCCCGAGGCTGACGCTCAGCTCGTCGCACAGGGCATCGCCGAGCAGCTCTCTGCTCGTGTGGCGTTCCGTCGTGCGATGCGCAAGGGTCTCCAGGGCGCGCAGCGCGCTGGCGCCAAGGGCATCCGCATCCAGGTCTCCGGCCGCCTCGGCGGCGCTGAGATGAGCCGTTCGGAGTTCTACCGCGAGGGTCGTGTGCCGCTGCACACGCTGCGCGCGAACATCGACTACGGCTTCTACGAGGCGAAGACCACCTTCGGCCGTATCGGTGTGAAGGTCTGGATCTACAAGGGCGACCTGACCGCAAAGGAGCTCGCTCGCGAGCAGGCCAATGCACCCAAGGCCCGTCGTGACGACCGTGGTGGCGACCGCCGCCGCGCGCCGCGCAACGAGGCACCTGTCGCAGAAGGAGCGTCGGCATAATGCTCATCCCCCGTAAGGTCAAGTTCCGCAAGCAGCACCACCCGGGTCGCTCGGGTCAGGCGACCGGTGGCACGAAGGTCTCCTTCGGCGAGTTCGGCATCCAGGCGCTCACGCCTGCGTATGTCACGAACCGTCAGATCGAGTCCGCTCGTATCGCGGTCACCCGTCACATCAAGCGTGGCGGCAAGGTGTGGATCAACATCTACCCCGACCGTCCCCTCACGAAGAAGCCTGCTGAAACCCGCATGGGTTCCGGTAAGGGTTCCCCCGAGTGGTGGGTCGCCAACGTCAAGCCGGGTCGCGTCCTCTTCGAGGTCGGCGGTGTGAGCGAAGAGCTCGCCCGCGAAGCACTGACCCGTGCAATTCACAAGCTGCCTCTCAAGGCACGCATCATCAAGCGCGAGGAGGGCGACGCGTAATGGCGATCGGCACCAAGGAGCTCGCTCCGGCAGAGCTCGACACGTTCGAAGACCAGCGCCTCGTTGAGGAGCTGCGTAAGGCCAAGGAGGAGCTGTTCAACCTCCGTTTCCAGTCGGCCACCGGCCAGCTGGAGAGCCACGGCCGCATCCGCGCCGTCAAGCGCGACATCGCGCGTCTCTACACCGTGATCCGCGAACGCGAGCTGGGCATCCGTGCGACGCCCGCTCCGGTCGAGGTCCCGGCGAAGAAGGCGACCAAGTCGAAGGCGAAGAAGGCGGACTCCGCTGACGACGCCGTGAAGGAAGAGGCTGAGTGATGGCCACCAAGAAGGAAGCCGCCGTCGAGGCTGAGCACGCTGCTCACGATGTGCGCGATGTGGATGCCCGTGGGTACCGCAAGTCGCGTCGTGGCTATGTCGTCAGCGACAAGATGGACAAGACCATCGTGGTCGAGGTCGAGGACCGCGTGAAGCACCCGCTTTACGGCAAGGTCATCCGCCGCACCTCGAAGGTCAAGGCGCACGATGAGACCAACTCCGCCGGTATCGGCGACCTGGTCGTCATCAACGAGACCCGCCCGCTGAGCGCCACGAAGCGCTGGCGTCTGGTGGAGATTGTGGAGAAGGCCAAGTGATCCAGCAGGAATCCCGACTCAAGGTCGCCGACAACACCGGCGCCAAGGAGCTCCTCACCATCCGCGTGCTCGGTGGCTCGAAGCGCCGCTACGCGGGCCTCGGTGACACCATCGTCGCGACCGTCAAGGACGCGATCCCCGGTGGGAACGTCAAGAAGGGCGACGTCGTCAAGGCGGTCATCGTCCGTACCAAGAAGGAGACGCGCCGTCCCGACGGCTCGTACATCAAGTTCGACGAGAACGCCGCCGTGATCCTGAAGAACGACGGGGAGCCTCGCGGCACCCGTATCTTCGGACCGGTCGGCCGTGAGCTTCGCGACAAGAAGTTCATGAAGATCGTCTCGCTGGCGCCGGAGGTCATTTAATCATGGCGAAGATCAAGAAGGGTGACCTGGTTCAGGTCATCACCGGAGCCACGCATGAGCGTGGCGGCGACCGCGGGAAGCAGGGCAAGGTCCTCGAGATCCTTGCCGAGAAGAACCGCGTCATCGTTGAGGGCGTGAACTACGTCACCAAGCACACCCGCGTCGGACAGACGCAGCGTGGCACCAAGACGGGCGGCATCGAGACTGTCGAGGCCTCCATCCACATTTCGAACGTCGCACTCGTCGACCCTTCGACCAAGAAGCCGACCAAGGTCGGCCACCGGGTCGAGGAGCAGGTGAAGGACGGCGTGAAGCGCAACGTCCGCGTGCGCTTCGCGAAGAAGTCAGGTAAGGACCTCTGATGGCAACCACCGACGCCGCGGTGGCTGGCAAGATCCAGCCCCGCCTGAAGGCGAAGTACAACGCTGAGATCAAGAAGGCGATGCAGGAAGAGTTCGGTTACGCGAACGTCATGCAGATCCCCGGACTGGTCAAGGTCGTCGTGAACACCGGTGTCGGCGAGGCAGCTCGCGACAGCAAGGTGATCGATGGTGCGGTCGACGACCTCACCAAGATCACCGGCCAGAAGCCGATCGTCACGAAGGCTCGCAAGTCCATCGCGCAGTTCAAGCTGCGTGAGGGCCAGGCCATCGGCGCGCACGTCACCCTCCGTGGTGACCGCGCGTGGGAGTTCGTCGACCGCCTCGTCTCGCTCGCTCTGCCCCGTATCCGCGACTTCCGCGGCCTCTCGGGCAAGCAGTTCGACGGCAACGGCAACTACACCTTCGGTCTCCAGGAGCAGAGCGTGTTCCACGAGATCGATCAGGACAAGATCGACCGGGTTCGCGGTTTCGACATCACTGTCGTCACCACCGCGAAGACGGATGACGAGGGTCGGGCACTGCTCCGTCACCTCGGCTTCCCGTTCCGCTCGGAAGACGCGCAGGCGTAACCCTTCGACAGGCTCAGAGACCTTCCGGTTTCTGAGCCTGTCGTTCGGTCACTGAGCATGTCGAAGTGGCCGTACAATTGAAGATTGCGTGTCATCGCAGGCCGTCTGTCGTGTAACGGCAGCCGGAACCTCATGAACAAAGGAAAACAACAATGACAATGACAGACCCGGTCGCAGATCTGCTGACCCGTCTGCGCAACGCGAACTCGGCGCACCACGATTCCGTGACCCTGCCGTCGAGCAAGCTGAAGACGCACATCGCCGACATCCTCAAGCAGGAGGGCTACATCGCCGGCTGGGAGACCTCTGACGCTCGCGTCGGGAAGAACCTGACGCTGACGCTGAAGTACGGCCCGAACCGCGAGCGCTCCATCGCCGGCATCAAGCGTGTCTCGAAGCCCGGCCTCCGCGTGTACGCGAAGTCCACCGAGCTCCCCACGGTCCTCGGCGGTCTCGGCGTGGCCATCCTGTCCACCTCCTCCGGTCTTCTCACCGACCGTCAGGCAGAGCAGAAGGGCGTGGGCGGAGAAGTTCTCGCCTACGTGTGGTAATCCGAAATGTCGCGTATTGGACGACTTCCCATCGACGTTCCCGCGGGCGTGACCATCTCGGTCGACGGCCGTGAGGTCGCGGTGAAGGGCCCCAAGGGTGAGCTCACCCTGACGGTGGCCAGCCCCATCGAGGTCGCGGTCGAGGAGAACCAGGTTCTGGTCTCCCGTCCCGACGACGAGCGTGAGTCGCGGTCGCTTCACGGCCTGACCCGCACGCTCATCAACAACAACATCATCGGCGTGACCCAGGGCTACACCAAGGGTCTCGAGGTCGTCGGAACCGGTTACCGCGTGGCGCAGAAGGGCAGCTCGGTCGAGTTCGCCCTCGGCTTCTCGCACCCGGTCCTCATCGACCCGCCCGCCGGTATCACGCTCACGGTCGAGGGCAACAACAAGCTCACCGTCAGCGGAATCGACAAGCAGGCTGTCGGCGAGGCAGCTGCCAACATCCGCAAGATCCGCAAGCCCGAGCCGTACAAGGGCAAGGGTGTGCGCTACGCCGGCGAGAACGTGCGTCGCAAGGCCGGAAAGAGTGGTAAGTAACCATGGCTCTCAAGTCAAAGTCTGACGCCCGCGCGCGTCGTCACGCCCGCCTTCGCAAGAAGGTCGTCGGCACCGAGGTGCGTCCGCGCCTCGTCGTCAACCGTTCGGCTCGCCACGTCTTCGTGCAGCTCGTCGACGACAGCAAGGGTCACACCGTGGCGTCGGCTTCGACGCTCGAGACCGACCTGCGCTCGCTCGAGGGCGACAAGACCGCCAAGGCACGCAAGGTCGGCGAGCTGCTCGCCGAGCGCGCGAAGGCCGCCGGCGTTTCCGAGGCAGTGTTCGACCGTGGTGGCAACCGCTACGCCGGTCGTGTCGCAGCCATCGCCGATGGCGCCCGTGAAGGGGGGCTGGCACTGTGAGTGACAACAAGGAGAACGAAGTGACCGAAACGGCTGCTGCCGCTCCTGAGGCGGCCGCTGTCGTCTCTGAGACGGCCGCCGGCACGACCCAGGCTGAGCCGGCTCGCGAGGGCCGCCGCGGTGGCGGTCGCGATCGCAACCAGGGTGGCGGACGTGACCGCAACTCGCGCGATCGTGGCGACAACCAGTTCCTGGAGCGCGTCGTCACCATCAACCGCGTCTCGAAGGTCGTGAAGGGTGGTCGTCGCTTCAGCTTCACC
Organism: Microbacterium oxydans; assembly: GCF_000956525.1. Lineage (GTDB taxonomy): Bacteria > Actinomycetota > Actinomycetes > Actinomycetales > Microbacteriaceae > Microbacterium > Microbacterium oxydans_A. Next base: position 63,638 of record NZ_JYIW01000022.1, on the reverse strand, counting down.
GCCCTCGTGGTCGTCGGTGACGGCAACGGTCTGGTCGGTGTCGGCTACGGCAAGGCACGAGAGGTCCCCCTGGCGATCTCGAAGGGTGTCGAAGAGGCCAAGCGCAACTTCTTCCGCGTTCCGCGCGTCGGCAGCACCATCCCGCACCCCGTGCAGGGTGAGGCCGCCGCTGGTGTGGTCCTGCTCCGTCCGGCTGCTGCCGGTACCGGTGTTATCGCCGGTGGTCCGGTTCGCGCCGTCCTCGAGTGCGCCGGCATCCACGACGTGCTGTCGAAGTCGCTCGGCTCGTCGAACACGATCAACATCGTGCACGCGACCGTTGCTGCCCTGAAGCAGCTCGAGGAGCCCCGTGCGGTCGCCGCACGTCGCGGCCTCGAGTTCGACCAGGTGGCTCCGGCGCGTCTGGTCCGCGCGGAGGCAGACGCCATCGCCGCACAGAAGGTAGGTGCCTGATGGCTGCGCGCCTCAAGGTCACACAGGTCAAGTCCAAGGTGAGCGAGAAGCAGAACCAGCGGGACACGCTGCGCAGCCTCGGTCTGAAGCGAATCGGTGACAGCACCGTTCGCCCCGACGACGCGCAGACGCGCGGGTACGTCAAGACCGTCGCCCACCTCGTCAAGGTTGAGGAGATCGACTAATGGCTGAGAAGAACGACGCCGTCGAGGCCGAGAAGGCCCCGAAGAAGGCTGCCGCTCCCAAGGCTGCCGCTGAGAAGAAGCCCGCAGCGAAGAAGGCACCGGCCAAGGCCGCCGCCTCCAACGCAACGGCTGACTCTGCGGCCAAGAAGCCCGCTGCCAAGAAGGCTGCGCCGAAGAAGGATGCTCCGGCATCCCGCCCCGGCGTGCTGAAGGTGCACCACCTGCGTCCCGTCCCGGGCGCCAACACCGCGAAGACCCGTGTCGGTCGCGGTGAAGGCTCCAAGGGTAAGACCGCTGGTCGTGGTACCAAGGGCACCAAGGCTCGCAACACCGTTCGCGTCGGCTTCGAGGGTGGGCAGATGCCTCTGCACATGCGCACCCCGAAGCTGCGCGGGTTCAAGAACCCGTTCCGCGTCGAGTACCAGGTCGTGAACCTGGAGAAGCTCGCGGAGCTGTACCCGAAGGGTGGCGATGTCACCATCAGCGACCTGGTCGCCAAGGGTGCCGTTCGCAAGAACGAGAAGGTCAAGGTTCTCGGAAACGGCGACATCGCCGTGAAGCTCACCGTCGCGGTCGACAAGGTCTCGGGTTCTGCCGAGCAGAAGATCGTGGCTGCTGGCGGATCCGTCAAGTAACCATCACACAAGAGGGGCCGGAGATTCTCCGGCCCCTCTTGTGCTTCGGTCTCCCGGCATGGCTGGGGTAGGTTACCCTGGTCATTCAGCCGTCCTTCGGGATTCGGCAACCTTTTCAGGAGGAACGTCCTTGTTTAGCGCCATCGCGCGGATCTTCCGCACGCCCGACCTGCGTCGGAAGATCGGTTTCACCCTGGCCATCGTGGCCATCTACCGTCTCGGGTCAAACGTCCCTGCTCCGTTCGTGAACTTCCCGAACGTCGAGCAGTGCCTCGCGCAGAACCAGGGCGCTGACGGACTCCTGGGACTGGTCAATCTCTTCTCCGGCGGTGCGCTGCTCCAGCTGTCGATCTTCGCGCTCGGTGTGATGCCGTACATCACCGCGACGATCATCACCCAGCTGCTCCGCGTCGTCATCCCGCACTTCGAGGCGCTGCACAAGGAGGGGCAGGCCGGCCAGGCCCGCCTGACCCAGTACACGCGCTACCTGACGATCGCCCTCGCGCTGCTGCAGTCGACGACGCTCGTCACGGTCGCCCGCAGCGGGCAGCTGTTCGGTGCATCCGACGTCGCGGCCTGCCAGAACCTACTCACGAACGATGTGTGGTGGGCGCAGTTGCTCATCATCATGGCGATGACCGCCGGCACCGGCCTCATCATGTGGTTCGCCGAGCTCGTCACCGAGCGCGGTATCGGCAACGGCATGTCGCTCCTCATCTTCACCTCGATCTCGGCCACGTTCCCCGGCGCGATGTGGATGATCTGGGAGAGCCGCGGCTTCGAGACCTTCCTGTTGGTGCTGCTGGTCGGCATCATCGTGATGGGCCTCGTGGTGTTCGTCGAGCAGTCGCAGCGACGGATCCCGGTGCAGTACGCCAAGCGCATGGTCGGACGCCGCACATACGGCGGCACGAACACCTACATCCCGATCAAGGTGAACATGGCGGGTGTGATCCCCGTGATCTTCGCCTCGTCGCTGCTGTACATCCCTGCGCTCATCGCGCAGTTCAACACCCCGCAGGACGGCTCGACGCCGGCTGCGTGGGTCACCTGGGTCAGCGCGAACTTCACCACCGGAAACCACCCGATCTACATGCTGGCGTACTTCCTGCTGATCATCGGGTTCACCTACTTCTACGTCGCGATCACGTTCAACCCCGTCGAGGTCGCCGACAACATGAAGAAGTACGGCGGGTTCATCCCCGGCATCCGTGCCGGTCGACCGACCGCCGAGTACCTCGACTACGTCCTGACGCGCATCACGCTCCCTGGATCCATCTACCTGGGTCTGATCGCGTTGATCCCGCTGATCGCCCTCGCCACGGTCGGCGCCAACCAGAACTTCCCGTTCGGCGGCGCGTCCATCCTGATCATCGTGGGTGTCGGTCTCGAGACGGTCAAGCAGATCGACGCGCAGCTGCAGCAGCGCCATTACGAAGGGCTTCTTCGATGACGACATCCGCACGTCTCCTGATCGTCGGCCCGCAGGGCTCCGGGAAGGGCACGCAGGGTGTCCGCATCGCTGAGTCCTACGGCATCCCGGTCGTCTCGACCGGCGACATCTTCCGCGCGAACATCAAGGAGGGGACGCCGCTCGGCCAGCAGGTCACGCAGATCCTCGACAAGGGCGACCTCGTGCCGGACGAGCTGACCAGCGAGATCGTGCGCGACCGTCTGTCGCAGGATGACGCGGAGAACGGGTTCCTGCTCGACGGGTACCCGCGCAACACCGCGCAGGTGGCGCACCTGGAGTCGTTCCTGGCCGAGCGCGGGTCTGCGCTCGACGCGGTGATCCTGCTCGACGTGCCCCGCGAGGAGAGCCTGGAGCGTCTGACGCTCCGCGCCACCGAGCAGGGACGATCGGATGACACCCCGGAGGCCATCGGCCACCGCCTCGACATCTACGAACGCGAGACCGCTCCGATCCTCGAGGTCTACGGTGCCAAGGGCATCGTCGACCGCATCGACGGGGTTGGGTCGCTCGACGAGATCACCTCGCGCATCGCCGAGGCGCTTGCCGCTCGCGGCCTGCGCCCGGCAGTCTCCGCTTCCTGAGATGTTCCGCCGGTCGATCTACAAGACCCCGGCTCAGCTGCGGTCCATGGTGCAGCCAGGGTTGATCACGGCGGCGGCGCTCGACGCCGTGCGTCCGCTGATCCGTCCCGGGGTCACCACGCTGGAGCTGGATGCGGCCGCGAACGCCGCGATCATCGCCCGCGGCGCCGAGTCGAACTTCCAGCTGGTACGCGGCTATCACCACACGATCTGCGTCTCGGTCAACGAGCAGGTCGTGCACGGCATCCCGGGGGAGCGCGTGCTGCAGGCCGGCGACATCGTCTCAGTCGACTGCGGTGCGCAGTTCGAGGGCTGGAACGGCGACAGCGCTGTGACCTTCGTCGTGCCCGACCCTGAGCGTCCCGAACTCGTCGCACGACGCGAGGAGCTCTCCCGCGTCACTGAGGGATCCATGTGGGCCGGCATCGCTGCCATGGCGTCTGCGAACCACATCGGCGAGATCGGTGCCGCCATCCAGGCGTACATCGAGGCGCAGGGCCCGTCGGAGGTGTCGGGGGAGACCTACGGCATCCTCCGTGAATATGTCGGTCACGGCATCGGACGCAAGATGCACGAGGCGCCCAGCGTCTTCAACTACCGCACCCCCGACCCCGGCGCCGAGATCAAGCCCGGCCTCGTGCTGGCGATCGAGCCCATGGTCACGGCGGGTGGTGAGGCCACGTTCATCGAGGACGACGACTGGACCGTCACGACCGTCGATGGCACTGATGGCTCACATTGGGAACATAGCGTGGCCCTGCATGATGGGGGTATCTGGGTGCTGACCGCGCCCGATGGTGGAAGAGCCGGACTCGCCCCGTTCGGGGTCGAGCCTCGAGAGATCGGAAAGTAATGGCAGCGGCGAAGAGCAACACCAACTGGTTCGCGATCGGTGTCTCGGCCGCTGTGGTCGTGGTGCTGGTGGTTCTCGGTGGACTCGTGGTGTTCCTGAACAACCAGGCGACCGCTCCCGGCCCGACGCCAGACGGCGCTCTGATCAGCCAGGAGACCGGCGCGATCACCGTCGGCAAGGGCGATAAGACGATCGACACGTACATCGACTTCATGTGCCCGATCTGCGGCCAGTTCGAAGAGGCGTACGGTGAGCAGCTCCAGACGGCAGCCGCGAACGACGAGATCACACTCAATATCCACCCAATCGCGATCCTCGACTTCCGCTCGACCACCGAGTACTCGTCCCGCTCCGCGGCAGCCATGTATTGCGTCGCGGAGAATGACCCTGATGCGGCGATCCCGTTCATGAACCTGCTGTTCAAGAACCAGCCCGCAGAGGGCTCGGCTGGCCTCGACGACAACCAGCTCGCGTCCTACGCCGAGCAGGCAGGTGCCACGAAGTCGGCGGACTGCATTGCCGACAAGGAGTACATCAAGTTCCCCGTCGCTCAGGCGAAGGAACATGAGATCAAGGGCACGCCGACCATCGAGATTGATGGAAAGCGCATCGAGAACACAGAAATTGCGACAGAGTTCGCGAAGATCTTCGGTTGATGCCGGTTCGCTGAAGTCGCCGCGGTCTCGGGAACGAACATCAGGCCCAAGACCGCCAATAACCCTCGATAGGTCTGCTCTTCGCGCGGAGTAGTCTCTTCCGCTTCGACTCTGTGGCGCGCGATGGCGGCCCTGCCGAGCACCATGACAGAGATGCCGAGCTCGACCGCTGCTGAGTTGCCCGATGGCCACAGAGGGACTACGATAGATCTTTGGTGCTTTGTGCCTTGATTCGGCGTGTCCGGCGGTGCAGCATCACAAACCCAATCACCCACCGCAGATCGACCGGTCTGCAGAAGCGTCAGCGAGGCTATGGCTAAGAAAGACGGTGTCATCGAGATCGAGGGCGTGATCTCCGAGGCTCTCCCCAACGCGATGTTCCGCGTTGAACTGAGCAACGGACACAAGGTCCTTGCAACGATCTCCGGCAAGATGCGGCAGAACTACATCCGCATCATCCCCGAAGACCGCGTGGTCGTGGAGCTCAGCCCCTACGACCTCACTCGCGGCCGTATCGTCTACCGCTACCGCTAGCCGGTCGAGAAGTAACGGCCTGCCTCGGTCTCGGGGCGGTACGAAGACAGCGAACAGGAAACATCATGAAGGTCAACCCCAGCGTCAAGCCCATCTGCGATCACTGCAAGGTGATCCGCCGTCACGGCCGCGTCATGGTGATCTGCAAGAGCAACCCGCGTCACAAGCAGCGCCAGGGCTAAGCACCTGCGCTGCGCGGCACTGCTCGCGCACATCTCACAACTGAATACACAGACGGCAGGATCAGACGCCTCGACAGGCACAGCGACCCAGTGGGGGAGCTGCGCACATCGGGGCTGACACCTCGGGCGGAGGCCCGGGCACCGATCCTGTTCCACACCTCCACAACATCCAGGAGAACCGCATGGCACGTCTTGCCGGCGTTGACATCCCGCGCGACAAGCGCGTGGTGATCGCCCTTACCTACATCTACGGCGTCGGCCGTACCCGCTCGGTCGAGATCCTCAAGGCAACTGAGATCGACGAGAGCATCCGCGTGAAGGACCTCAGCGACGACCAGCTGATCGCCCTCCGCGACCACATCGAAGGCAACTACAAGGTGGAGGGTGACCTGCGCCGCGAGGTTGCAGCAGACATCCGCCGCAAGGTCGAGATCGGCTCCTACGAGGGCATCCGCCACCGTCGTGGTCTCCCGGTCCGTGGTCAGCGCACCAAGACCAACGCCCGTACCCGCAAGGGCCCGAAGCGCACCGTCGCAGGCAAGAAGAAGGCCCGCTAAGCGCGGCCTCAGGGACTAGGAGAACACTTTCATGGCTGCACCCAAGGCCGCCGCGCGCAAGCCGCGCCGCAAGGAAAAGAAGAACATCGCGCTGGGCCAGGCCCACATCAAGTCGACGTTCAACAACACGATCGTCTCGATCACGGACCCGTCCGGCGCGGTCATCGCGTGGGCATCGTCCGGTGGCGTGGGCTTCAAGGGCTCCCGCAAGTCGACCCCGTACGCCGCCGGAATGGCTGCCGAGTCCGCTGCCCGTCAGGCTGCGGAGCACGGTGTCAAGAAGGTCGACGTCCTCGTGAAGGGTCCGGGCTCCGGCCGCGAGACCGCGATCCGTTCGCTCCAGGCCGCAGGCCTCGAGGTCGGCTCGATCCAGGATGTCACCCCGCAGGCGCACAACGGCTGCCGTCCGCCGAAGCGTCGCCGCGTCTGATCCGGCTCGGTGAGCCGCTCACCCTTCGACAGGCTCGTTGAGCCGACGTCTGAGGGTCGAGCGGCTCTCCGCCCGCATGCGGGCATCGACTTCCACAACTCAAGACCTCACCAACCACATGTCATATAGCGGTCATGTGATCGAAAGGAACACAGAGTGCTTATTGCACAGCGTCCCACACTCACCGAGGAAAAGATCGTCGAGAACCGGAGCCGGTTCATCATCGAGCCTCTGGAGCCCGGCTTCGGATACACGATCGGCAACGCGCTGCGTCGCAGCCTGCTGTCGTCGATCCCCGGCGCCGCTGTCACCAGCGTTCGCATCGACGGTGTGCTGCATGAGTTCAGCACCATCCCCGGCGTGAAGGAGGATGTCACCGAGATCATCCTCAACATCAAGGGCCTGGTCGTCTCCTCGGAGCGCGACGAGCCCATCACCGCGTACCTGCGCAAGACCGGTTCCGGCGAAGTGACCGCCGCTGACATCTCGGCTCCGGCCGGTGTCGAGGTGCACAACCCCGAGCTCGTCATCGCGACGCTCAACGACACCGCGAAGTTCGAGCTCGAGCTCACGATCGAGCGTGGCCGTGGCTACGTCTCGGGCACGCAGAACCGCAACGAGTACGCCGAGGCCGGTCAGATTCCGATCGACTCGATCTACTCGCCCGTCCTGAAGGTCAGCTACCGCGTCGAGGCGACTCGTGCCGGTGAGCGCACCGACTTCGACAAGCTCATCCTCGACGTCGAGACCAAGAACAGCATCGTCCCGCGCGATGCCGTCGCTTCGGCCGCCAAGACGCTGACCGAGCTGTTCGGCCTCGCCCGAGAGCTGAACGTCGAGGCCGAGGGCATCGAGATCGGTCCGGCGCCGGTGGAGGCAGTGAACTCCAGCGAGCTGTCGATGCCGATCGAAGACCTCGACCTGTCGGTCCGCTCGTACAACTGCCTGAAGCGTGAGGGCATCAACACCGTTTCCGAGCTCGTCGCCCTGTCGGAGACGCAGCTCATGAACATCCGCAATTTCGGCCAGAAGTCGGTCGACGAGGTGCGCGACAAGCTCATCTCGCTCGGTCTGTCGCTCAAGGATTCGGTGCCCGGTTTCGACGGCGCCCACTTCTACGGCGGCAGCGAAGACGAGTCCTTCTGAACCCCGACCTTCTGACCAGGAGTTAGACGATTATGCCCAAGCCCACCAAGGGTCCCCGCCTCGGAGGCGGCCCCGCCCACGAGCGCCTCATGCTTGCCAACCTCGCAGCGGCGCTCTACACCCACAAGTCGATCAAGACGACCGAGACCAAGGCCAAGCGCCTGCGTCCGCTCGCCGAGCGTCTGATCACCTTCGCCAAGCGTGGCGACCTGCACGCGCGTCGTCGCGTGCTCGCCGTCATCGGCGACAAGAGCGTCGTGCACACGCTCTTCGCTGAGATCGCTCCGCTGGTCGCTGACCGTGAGGGTGGCTACACCCGCATCACGAAGGTCGGCAACCGCAAGGGTGACAACGCCCCCATGGCAGTGATCGAGCTCGTTCTCGAGCCCGTCACGCCGAAGGCGAAGTCGGCCAAGAAGACCGCTGCCGCTGAGAAGCCGGCAAAGGTCGAGGAAGCCCCCGCCGAGGAGGCTCCCGTCGAGGAGGCTCCCGCCGAGGACGCTGCCGACGCCGGTGCCGAGTCGCAGGCCGAGGGCGAAGCAGCCGAGGCTGCCGCCGAGGACGCTGTCGAGAAGTAAGCACTCTCATCACGACGAAGCCCGCCGCCCCTTCCGGGGTGGCGGGCTTCGTCGTTCTCCGGAGCCGCGGGGGTCAGCGCGAGCGGAGGTCCTTGCGCAGGATCTTGCCGGACGCCGACTTCGGGATCGCCTCGATGAACTCCACCTGCCGGACCTTCTCGTGCGGCGCGACGCGTGCGGCGACATGGGCCATGACAGCATCCGCGTCGAGCTCCGCGCCCTGCTGCACCACGACGAACGCCTTCGGCACCTCCTGACCGTCGTCGTCGGATGCACCGATGACTGCGGCATCCGCGATCGAAGGATGCTCCAGCAGCACCGCTTCGAGCACGGCGGGCGCGACCTGATAGCCCTTGTACTTGATGAGCTCCTTCAGACGGTCGACGATGCGGAAGATCCCATCGTGCGTCACCGTCGCGACGTCGCCCGTGTGCAGCCAGCCGTCGCCGTCGAGCATCTCGGCGGTCGCGTCCGGGCGGTTCAGGTAGCCCTTCATCACCTGGGGGCCGCGGATCAGGATCTCGCCGGGCTCGCTGACGCCCTCGGTGGGCGCTTCGACGTCACGGCCCGTCTCGGAGTCGACCAGCCTGGCCTCGGTGCCGGCGAGGAGCAGCCCGACGCTCGAGCGGTCCAGGTCGTCTCGGTCTGCGGGGATCGCGTGCGTCACCGGGCTCGTCTCGGTCATGCCGTAGCCCTGGCAGACCGTGCAGTGCAGACGTGTCGCGACCGCAGACGCGAGTGCGCCGTCGAGGGGCGCGGCGCCGGAGAAGATCACCTTGATCGACGACAGGTCGTACTGGTCGACGAGCGGATGCTTCGCCAGGGCGACCGCGATCGGCGGTGCGATGAACACCCAGGTCGTCCGATGCTCTGCCACGACCCTGAGGAAGTCGGTGAGGTCGAACCTCGGCATGGTGACGAGCGCAGCGCGCTGGCGAAGTGCGAAGTTCAGCAGCACGGTCATGCCGTAGATGTGGAAGAAGGGGAGCACTGCGAGCACGCGGTCGTCGTCGGCGAGTGAGATCGTCGAGCGGCACTGGCTGACGTTGGCGACCAGGTTGCGGTGCGTCAGCATCACGCCCTTCGGGCGGCCGGTCGTGCCGGAGGAGTACGGCAGCACTGCGAGGTGCTCGGCCGGGTCGAACGACACCTCCGGAGCCGGGTGGCCTTCGCCGAGGAGTGCGGGGAGAGAGGGATGCCCGTCGGCGCCGTCGAGCACGATGAGATGGTCGGCCGCGATGCCGACCTTCTCGGCTGCCGCCTGCGCGCCTGGGAGCAGTGGTGACACGGTGACCAGCCAGTCGGCCTCGGCGTCGGTGAGCTGGTTGGCGATCTCGTCGGGTGTGTAGAGCGAGTTGATGGTGGTTGCGGTGGCGCCGGCGCGGAGGATGCCGTGGAAGACCGTCGCGAAGGCGGGGATGTTCGGGCAGAGCACGCCGACCCGGGTGCCGACGCCGACCCCGCGCGCTGCGAGCGCGCCCGCGAAGAGCTCGATCTGGCCGATGAGCTGGCGGTACGTGGTCTCGGCGCCGCTGGTGCCGTCGATCAGTGCGACGGCGTCGAGTCTGGCTTCGTCGAGGTCGCCGAACAGGAAGTCGAAGACGGAGACGTCGGGGATCTCCACATCGGGGAACGTGCTGCGAACCATGAGATCTCCTTCGATCCGGCCGGAGACCGCGTCGTCCCCGGGAGTGGGATCAAGTGTCGCATAGTCGGGGACTGCGTCCCAGGGGTCATCGAGGATTCGTGTGGGAACGGATGCAGAGCCTCGCCGCCTGAGCGCGAGACGGGACGAACGCGGTGCGGGAGTAGGCTGGGATCGGTGCGGCCTTCGTCGGGTCGCGTGGGAGGAACGAAGCGTGAACGACGTCGCCACCGGTCTGCATCGGGGCCCGCGAGCATACGCGGCCTTCATCGGGATCGGCCTTCTCGCCGGGCTCCTCTCCGGCCTGTTCGGCGTCGGAGGCGGCACGGTGATCGTGCCCCTGCTCGTCCTGTTCCTGCACTTCGATCAGCGCCTCGCCGCGGGCACCTCGCTCGCCGCGATCGTGCCGACCGCGAGCGTCGGCGTGATCTCGTACGCTGCGTCCGGTTCGGTCGCCTGGATCCCGGCGCTGATCCTCGCCGCCGGCGCAGTGGTCGGCGCGCAGATCGGCACCCGCCTGCTGCCTCGGATCTCGCAGACCGCGCTGCGATGGGGCTTCGTCGGCTTCCTCGTCGTCGTGATCGTCACGCTGTTCCTCGTCGTCCCCTCTCGCGATGCCGTGTTCGAACTCACCTGGCTCACCGGCGTCGCCCTGGTCGCGGTCGGTGTGGGGACCGGCGTCCTGGCTGGACTCATCGGCGTCGGCGGCGGAGTGATCGTGGTGCCGGTGCTGATGCTCGTCTTCGGCACCAGCGACCTCGTCGCGAAGGGCACCTCGCTGCTCATGATGATCCCGACCGCGATCTCCGGAACGATCGGCAACATCCGTCATCGCAACGTCGACCTGCTGGCCGGCGCGATGATCGGCATCGCTGCCTGCACGACCACGGCCCTTGGCGCATGGATCGCGACCATCGTCGACCCCTCCGTCGGCAACGTGCTGTTCGCGGCATACCTCGTCGTGATCGCAGTGCAGATGGCGCTCAAGGCGATCCGCGGTCGCAAGAAGGGCTGACCGGAGCGCGGGTGTCGGCTGCCCTCGGTAGGATCGAGGGGTGGCAGTGAACCCAGAACTGGTCGGCCGGGAGTTCCCGCCGACGCCCCCGTATCTCGTCGGACGAGAGAAGGTCCGCGAGTTCGCTCGCGCCGTCTTCGCCGATGCCCCGCAGCACACCGACGTCGAGGCGGCCCGCGCGGCCGGATTCGCCGACGTCGTCGCGCCGCCGACCTTCGCGATGGTGGTCCAGGATCAGACGCTGCAGCAGCTGCTCGCCCTCGACGACTCCGGCATCGTGCTCGCGCGCACGATCCACGCCGAGCAGCGCTTCACGTATTCGCGTCCGATCGTGGCCGGTGACGAGCTCGTCGGGCAGCTGAAGGTCACCGGCATCCGCACGATGGGTGGCAACGCGTTGATCACCAGCGAGGCCGAGATCACCGACGTCGACGGTGCTCATGTCGTGACCGCGACCAGCGTGCTGCTGGTCGGAGAGGGGGAGTGATGGCCTACGCAGTCGGAGACACGATCGCCGCGCGCACCGTGCACCTCGATCGGGAATCGCTCGTGCGCTACGCCGGTGCCTCCGGAGACTTCAACCCCATCCACTACCGCGATGACATCGCGGCGTCCGTCGGGCTTCCCGGCGTGCTCGCGCACGGCATGTTGACGATGGGCATCGCCTCATCGGTCGTCGTGGCCGCCCTCGAGCCGGGCACGCGGATCCTCGATTACGGCGTCCGCTTCACCAAGCCCGTCGTGGTCGACCCAGTCGACGGCGCCGACGTGCACGTGCTCGCGACCGTCGGCGCGGTCGACGGCGAGTCTGCTCGCATCGATCTGAAGGTCACGTTCGACGAGACCACTGTGCTCGTCAAGGCGCAGCTGCGCGTCGCCGTCTGATGGGCGTCGTCTGATGCGCGAGATCGAGCCGATCCGTCTCGCCGAGCTCACGACGTTGCGCACCGGCGCCGCCCCCGAGCGGATGCAGGAGGCGCACACCACCGAGGGCCTCGTCGAAGCGCTGCGCGACACGTGGTCCCGCGGAGACGACTGGTTCGTGCTCGGCGGCGGATCGAATCTGTTCGTCGGCGACGAGCCGTTCGAGGGCACCGTCATCCGGGTGCTGACCGAGGGCATCGAAGAGCTGCCCTCTCCGCACGCAGGGCGCGTCCGTCTCAGGGCCCAGGCAGGACACGGGTGGGACGCGCTCGTCGCCTACGCGGTCGAGCACGGCTACGCGGGCCTCGAAGCGATGTCAGGCATCCCGGGCACCGTCGGCGCCGCGCCGGTGCAGAACATCGGTGCCTACGGTCAGGAGATCCAGGAGACGCTGGTCGAGGTCGAGCTGATCGACGAGAGCACCGGCGAGATCTCGACCGTGCCGGCATCCGAACTCGGTCTCGGCTTCCGCACCTCCGTGCTCAAGCACCACTACGGCAGCGTGCCGGAGCGACGTGCCGTGATCCTGTCGGCCACGGTCGACCTGGTGGTCGCGAGCGAGCGCATCGTGCGAGGCGAACAGCTGCGACGGGCACTCGGACTCTCCGACGACACTCCCGTGCCGCTCGCCTGGGTGCGCGACCGCATCCTCGCGACCAGGGCGTCGAAGGGCATGCTGCTCGACGAGAACGACCCGGACACCCATGGCGTCGGCTCGTTCTTCCAGAACGCGATCGTGCCGGAGGGCGTGGCGCGCGCACTGCCGCCGGAGTGCCCGCGCTGGCCGGTCGCGCCGGATCTCGACGCCGTGACCGTGATCCCGCTCGCGACGTACGAGGGGCTCGTCGAGGCGCCTCGACGCCAACCGGCAGACGTCAAGGTCAGCGCCGCCTGGCTCATCGAGCAGGCCGGCATCCGCAAGGGTTTCAAGCTGCCGCAGTCGCGCGCATCGGTGTCGACCAAGCACGCGCTCGCGCTGACGAACCGAGGAGGCGCGAGTGCCGCCGAGGTCGCGCAGCTCGCGCGCTTCATCCAGAGTCGCGTGCACGCCGAGTTCGGACTCGTGCTGCAGCCGGAGCCGGTGCTCGTCGACGTCGAACTCTGACGCGGTTCGAGCTCCGGGACTACACTCGCCGCATGAGTGGACTGACTCCGTACCTGCTGTTCCCCGGGAACGCGGCCGAGGCGATGCGGCACTACCAGTCCGTGTTCGGTGGCGAGCTGCGAATGTTCGACTACGCCCAGTTCGACCGGCACGACGGCCCCGCCGACGCGATCGCGCACGCGATGTTGGAAGGGGTCGTCGACCTCTCCGGCGCGGATGCAGGCATCGACGCGGATGCTGTGCAGATGAACGGCATGTTCTTCTCACTCCTCGGCACCGCCGACGCCTCGACGCTCACCGGCTGGTTCGCCGATCTCTCGGTCGGTGGACGCGTGATCGATCCGCTGCAGCGGCGCCCCTGGGGTGACTGGGACGGAATGCTCGTGGACCGCTACGGCATCCGCTGGCTGATCGGCTATCAGCCGGAATCCTGACGACACGACGAAGGCCCCCTCCGCAGACGACTGCGCGAGGGGGCCTTCTCGATTCGTGGGGTCAGGCGAACAGACGCTGGAGGCGCTGCACCCCTTCGAGGAGCGCATCGTCGCCGAGGGCGTAGGAGAGGCGGAGGTAGCCGCTCGGTCCGAACGCCTCACCGGGGACGACCGCGACCTCGGCCTGGTCCAGGATGAGGTCGGCGAGCTCGAGCGAGGTGGTCGGCGTCACGCCGCCCCAGGTGCGGCCGAGCAGGCCCTGCACATCGGGGTACACGTAGAACGCGCCGAGCGGGTTCGGGACCCGGACGCCGTCGATCTTCGACAGCTCAGCCACGATCAGGCGGCGGCGCCGGTCGAACGCCTGGCGCATCTGCTCGGCCTCGTCCTGCGGACCGTTCAGCGCGGCGATCGCCGCCTTCTGCGCGACGTTGTTCACGTTGCTCGACAGGTGCGACTGCAGGTTCGCGGCGATCTTGATGGCGTCCGCGGGGCCGACCATCCAGCCGACACGCCAGCCGGTCATCGCGTAGGTCTTCGCGACGCCGTTGACGAGGATCGTCTGACCCGCGACCTCGGGGACCGCCTCGACGATCGACGTCGCCTTGGTCGGGGTCCCTGAGCCTGTCGAAGGGTACGTGAGGTTCTGGTAGATCTCGTCGCTGATGACCCAGATGCCGTGCTCGAGCGCCCACTCGCCGATCGCCTTCGTCTCGTCGGCGGTGTAGACCGAGCCGGTCGGGTTCGACGGTGAGACGAAGACCAACGCGGTCGTGCGCTCGGTGCGGGCCGCCTCGAGCTGTTCGACGGTGACCTTGTAGTCCTGGTCGGCACCGGCGAAGACCTCGACCGGAGTACCGTCGGCGAGACGGATCGCCTCAGGATAGGTGGTCCAGTACGGCGCAGGCAGCAGCACCTCGTCGCCGGGGTTCACCACGGCCTGGAACGCCTGGTACACCGACTGCTTGCCGCCGTTGGTCACGATGACCTGGCTCGGCGAGACCTCGAGGCCCGAGTCGCGCAGTGTCTTCGCGGCGATCGCCTCGCGCAGTGCCGGGAGTCCGGCCGCCGGCGTGTATCGGTAGCTCGCGGGGTCGGCGAGTGCCTCGGCGGCGGCATCCACGATGAACTGCGGCGTCGAGAAGTCCGGCTCGCCCGCCGCATACGAGATCACGGGCTTGCCCTCGGCCTTGAGAGCCTTCGCCTTGGCATCGACCTTGAGGGTCGCGGATTCGGCGATCGCGGACAGTTTGCGGGAGAGAGGAGCTCGTTCGGTCACGACTACGAGCGTACCCGGGTGGACACGCACCGCGCAGGGAATGACGCCCGATCGAGCGAGGAGTCAGAACACGCCGCGCCGGGCGGAGCCGGCGCGGCGTGTTCTGACCCCTCACGGGTCGGAGGGGGAGGGAGGAGCGAGGGAACGCAGGGGGTCAGAGGCCGTGCGCCTGAGCGACGGCATCGAGCATGATGCGGCCGCCGTGCACATTCAGGCCCTTCGCGAGTGCGGCGTCGTCGGCTGCGGCACGGTCCCAGCCCTTGCCGGCGATCGCCGAGACGTAGGGCAGTGTCGCATTGGTGAGCGCACGCGTTGCGGTCTCGGGCACGGCGCCCGGCATGTTCGCGACGCAGTAGTAGATCGAGTCGTGCACCGCGAACGTCGGGTCGTCGTGCGTGGTCGGGCGCGAGCCCTCGAAGCATCCGCCCTGGTCGATCGCGATGTCGACCAGCACCGAGCCGGGCTTCATGGTGGCGACCATGTCGTCGGTCACGAGCTTGGGCGCTGCGGCACCGGGGATCAGGACCGAGCCGATCACGAGGTCGGCGGTGGCGAGCTCCTCGGCGATGTCGTAGCGACTTGATGCGCGGGTCTCGAGTGCGCCGCCGTAGCGGTGCTCGAGCTCGCGCAGACGCGGCAGGGAGATGTCGATCACGGTGACCTTCGAGCCCAGGCCGAGTGCGTTCGCCGCAGCGTGCTCTCCGGCGACGCCGCCGCCGATCACGACGGTCTTCGCTCGCGGGGTGCCGGCGATACCGCCGAGCAGGGTGCCGCGGCCGCCGTTCGAGCGCAGCAGCGCGTACGAGCCCATCGTCACCGACAGACGTCCGGCGATCTCGCTCATCGGCACCAGCAGGGGCAGGCTTCGGTCGGGCAGCTGCACCGTCTCGTACGCCACCGCGGTGGTGCCGGCATCGACCAGCGCGGTGGTGAGGGCCCGGTCCGCGGCGAGGTGCAGATAGGTGAAGAGGGTGAGGTCGGGACGCAGGAAGCCGTACTCCTGGGCGATCGGCTCCTTGACCTTGATCAGCAGGTCGGCCGCAGCCCACACCTCGGCGGCGGAGTCGACGATCTCTGCGCCGACGGCGCGGTACGCGTCATCCGTGATGCTCGATCCCAGCCCTGCACCGGACTGCACGATCACCCGATGGCCCTCGTGCACCAGGCGGTCGGCGCCGGCGGGCGTCAGAGCGACCCGGTTCTCGTTGTTCTTGACCTCGGTCGGTACGCCGATCTTCATCGATCCTCCATGTGTCGTGTCCGTGAAGACTGCTGTCGCGTTCGTGAACACAGAATCGCAGAAACGTCGGTACTTCAACAGATTCCCTTGAGAAGATTCGGCTGCAGTCGAAATGCTGAATAATACTTCGTATGGATGAGGCAGATCGGGCCGCTGGGCCGAAGACTCTTCGGGCGCCGGCGCTCGACCCGATCGACGCGGAGATCGTGCGGCTGCTCAGTCGCGACGGACGGATGACGAACGCCGAGCTGGCCGGCACGCTCGGCGTCGCACCGTCGACCGCGCATGCGCGCCTGCGGTCGCTGATCGATCGCGGCGTGATCACGGGGTTCCACGCGAGCGTGGACGAGCGGATGCTGGGCGCCGGACTCCAGGCGATCATCGGCGTGACGCTGCGCCCGAGCGGGCGGCGGGAGAGCATCGTCGAGTTCGCGGAACGTGTGCGGGTCCTGCCGCAGGTGATCCAGGTGTTCTTCCTCGGCGGCGACGACGACTTCCTGCTCCACATCGCCGTGGCCGACTCGTCGGAGATGCGCGAGTTCGTGCTCGAGCATCTATCGGCGCAGAGCAGCGTCGCATCGACGCGCACGAGCATCGTCTTCGACTACCACCGCAACTCGGTGGCCGCGTCGTTCACCTGAGCGGTTCGCGGCCGGGGCGTTCATTCCGGTCGCACTTCGTGCTGCCCCGGCGGTCGCGGAGCGGCACGAACTGCGACCGGAACGACCCCGGCGTCCAGCGACCGGCACGAAGTGCGACCGGAGCGACCACGCAGCCGGCGATTCGACGCGGTCAGGCCCCGAAGGATGCCGGCAGGGCGCAGTAGTCCGCGAAGCGGCGGACCGGGTTGTCGGGATCGGTGACGTCGACGAGGGCGGATGCCACGCTGTGCGGCGGCTCATCGCCAGCGAGCTGCCACAGGGTGAAGTTCCAGATGCCTCGGGTTCCCTCGTCCATCAACGCGGCCGGACCGGAGACGAGCAGCACGCGCCCGTCCTGCGCTGCGGCACGGAAGGGCGCGATGATCTCGGCTCGCAACGCCTCGCCATCCCCATCCGCGGTGTGTGCGCGCTCGACCTGCTGGCCCGCCGCAGTCAGCGCGGCGGCGAGGTCGTCGGCCGTGCGGCGCGAGCGCTCGGCGTCCACTCCGGTCACCGCCAGGAGCCGATTGCCCCGCGGGTAGAGATGCAGGAACTCGCCGGCGATGTCGCCCCAGACGTCTGTCATGAGTCCAGCGTACGTCCGCGGCGGACCATCGGCTCCGGGTTCGGCAGACGCCGCCGAGCCCCCGATCGCGCCGCTGGATGCGAACGCGATCGGGGGCTCGTGGGGGAGTGTCAGTCTTCGTCGATCAGGTACTTCGAGTACGCGCCGAGGGTGAGGAATGCGGGGAACTCCTCGCGCAGCGACACCTCGCGGAAGATCTCCGCCGCGTCGTCGAACCGGTCGCCGGCGCTCCGCGTCGCCTGGGCGAGCACCTGGGAGATGAGTCCCTCGATGTACTCGGTCGTGATCGCGGTGCCGTCCTGCGTGCTGCGGTCCTGATGGATCCACTGCCAGACCTGCGAGCGGCTGATCTCGGCGGTCGCGGCATCCTCCATCAGGTTGTCGATCGCGACGGCACCCAGACCACGCAACCAGGCCTCGAGGTAGCGGATCGCGACCGACACGTTGTCGCGGACGCCCTGCGCCGTGATCGGGCGACCGATGTGCAGATCGAGCAGATCGGATGCCTGCACGCGAACGTCGTCGCGCTGGCGGTCGACCTGGTTCGGCCGGTCTCCGAGCACCGCATCGAATTCGGCCAGCGCTGTCGGGATCAGGTCGGGGTGTGCGACCCAGGTGCCGTCGAAGCCGTCGCCGGCCTCGCGCTTCTTGTCGGCGGCGACCTTCTCGATCGCCCGTGCCGTCGCCTCGGGGTCGCGGCGGTTGGGGATCGACGCGCTCATGCCGCCGATCGCGAATGCGCCCCGCTTGTGGCAGGTCTGCACGAGCAGGTCGGTGTACGCCCGCATGAACGGCACCGTCATGGTGACCTCGCTGCGGTCGGGGAGCACGAACCGTGCCCCGCGGCCGCGGTAGTTCTTGATGATCGAGAAGATGTAGTCCCAGCGCCCTGCGTTCAGGCCGGCGCAATGGTCGCGCAGCTCGTACAGGATCTCGTCCATCTCGAACGCGGCGGGAAGCGTCTCGATCAGCACGGTCGCCCTGACCGTGCCGTGCGGGATGCCGATGTACTCCTCGCTGAACGAGAAGACGTCATCCCAGAGCTTGGCCTCTTCGCTGGACTCGATCTTGGCGAGGTAGAAGTACGGCCCGCGGCCGCCGTCGATCAGCGCCTGCGCGTTGTGCAGGAAGTAGAGCCCGAAGTCGACCAGGGAGCCGGATGCCGAGGTGCGGCGCCCTGCGCGGTCGATGAAGGAGATGTGCTTCTCCGGCAGGTGCCAGCCGCGCGGACGCATCACGATCGTCGGCGTGCGGTCCGCCGTGACGCGGTACTCCTTGCCCTCGGGAGAGGTGAACGAGAGTTCGCCCCGGATGGCGTCGCGCAACGACAGCTGACCCTCGATGACGTTCTTCCAGGTGGGGCTCGTGGCGTCCTCCTGATCGGCGAGCCAGACCCGCGCGCCCGAGTTCAGCGCGTTGATCGTCATCTTCGGGTCTGTCGGACCGGTGATCTCGACGCGGCGGTCCTCGAGTCCAGGGCCGGCTCCGGCGACGCACCACTCGGTGTCATCGCGGATGTGCGCGGTGTCGTCGCGGAACCGCGGGTCGTGACCGTTGCCGATCTCGAAGCGGCGACGCATGCGGTCGGCGAGCCGGTCATGGCGACGCGAGGCGAAGCGGTGGTGCAGCTCGGTGAGGAAGGCGATCGCTCCGGGGGTGAGGATCTCGTCGTAGCGGTCGCGCAGAGCGCCGTTGACCTCGATCGCCGGACCCTGCTGGGTCGTCTGGATCGGAGCCGTGGTCGGGGGAGCGGTGGGAGTGGTCATGATCGTGGTCCTTTGCGAAATCAGTGGAACTGCGCGGTCTCGGTGGAGCCGGCGAGGGCGAGGGTCGCGCTGTCGGGGTTGAGCGCAGTGGAGATGACGTCGAAGTAGCCGGTGCCCGCCTCGCGCTGGTGCTTGGTGGCGGTGTAGCCGTCTGCTTCAGCGGCGAACTCGGCTTCCTGCAGCTCGACGTATGCGCTCATGGCGCGATCGGCGTAGCCGCGGGCGAGGTCGAACATCGAGTAGTTCAGGGCGTGGAAGCCGGCGAGGGTGATGAACTGGAACTTGTAGCCCAGGTCGGCGAGCTCCTGCTGGAACGTCGCGATCTCGGCATCCGAGAGGTGGCGCTTCCAGTTGAAGCTCGGTGAGCAGTTGTAGGCGAGGAGCTTGCCGGGGAACTGCTCGTGGATGGCCGCCGCGAACGACCGGGCGAGCTCGATGTCCGGCTCGCCGGTCTCGACCCACAGCAGGTCTGCATACGGGGCGAAGGCGAGCCCGCGGCTGATGACCGACTCGATGCCGGGGCGGATGCGGTAGAACCCCTCGGTCGTGCGCTCGCCGGTGGTGAACGCCTGGTCGCGCTCGTCGACATCGCTGGTGAGCAGGTCGGCGGCGAGGGCATCCGTGCGGGCGATGATGACGGTGGGGACGCCGGCGACGTCGGCTGCGAGGCGCGCCGCGTTCAGGGTGCGGATGTGCTGCTGCGTCGGCACGAGCACCTTGCCGCCGAGGTGGCCGCACTTCTTCTCGCTCGCCAGCTGGTCCTCCCAGTGGATGGCTGCAGCTCCCGCCTGGATCAGCGACTGCGCGAGCTCGTAGGCGTTCAGCGGTCCGCCGAAGCCGGCCTCGGCGTCGGCGACGATCGGGGCGAGCCAGTCCTGGGTGATCTCACCCGTGCCGCTCATGGCCTCGGCGTGCTCGAGCTGGTCCTGGCGGATCAGGGCGTTGTTGATGCGGCGGACCACCGCCGGCACCGAGTTCGCGGGGTACAGCGACTGGTCGGGGTAGGTCTGACCGGCGAGGTTGCCGTCGGCCGCGACCTGCCAGCCGGAGAGGTAGATCGCCTTGAGCCCTGCGCGCACCTGCTGCACGGCCTGGCCGCCGGTGTACGCGCCGAGGGCCCGCACGTAGTCCTCGGTGTGCAGCAGATTCCAGAGGTTCTCGGCGCCACGGTGGGCGAGCGTCGACTCCTCACGGACCGAGCCGCGGATGCGGATGACGTCGTCGGCCGTGTATGTGCGCTCGACGCCGTCCCACCGAGGATCCGTCTCCCAGATCTCCTGGAGCTCGGCAGCCGTCTGCACCTGGTCGCCGGCGCGCAGGCCGGCTGGACGGGGTGCGTTGGTTCCTGCGGTGTTCGTCATGATGTCTCCTCGATGAGCGTGGATCGCTGGTCCTGTCGAAGCATCCAGCGGGTGGCGTGTTCCCACTGTGTGTGAAGTTCGGAGCATCCGATGACCGAATGTGCGGAGAAGATCGTAGGAAATTCTGTTTCTGTGACAGAATCGCCGGCATGACCCCTTCGACAGGCTCAGGGACCCAGGATCGCGGCTCAGGGACCCAGGATCGCGGCTCAGGAACCCTGCGCTCCGACGCGGAAGACGCCGACTCGCTCACGATCGGACGCCGCATCCGGCAGTTGCGGACCGCACGAGGCATGACCCTCGACGACCTCGCCGCGGCGGTCGATCGCGCGCCGAGCCAGATGTCGATGGTCGAGACCGGCAAGCGCGAGCCCAAGCTCACGCAGCTGCAGGCGATCGCTCGGGCGCTCGGCGTCACGATCGATGCGCTGCTCGAGGGCGAACCGCTCGACGAACGCAGCGCCGTGGAGATCGCGCTGGAACGAGCGATGAAGGGGCAGACCTTCCAAGCCCTCGGGATCGAGCCGTTCCGCATCGCGAAGAGCGTGCCGACGGATGCGCTGAAGGCGCTGCTCGCGCTGCACGGCGAGATCGATCGCCTCAAGGACGAGCGGGCGGCGACGCCGGAAGAGGCCCGCCGCGCGAACGTGGAGCTCCGGCACCTGATGCGCAGGCAGGACAACCACTTCGCCGACCTCGAGACCACGGCATCCGAGATCCTCGGTGCGGTCGGGCATCCTGGCGGACCGCTCACGCAGCGCACCGCATCCGAGATCGCGGCCTACCTCGGCTTCACCCTCCACTACGCACCGGACCTGCCGCAGACGACCCGCAGTGTCGCCGACCTCGCGCACGGCCGGCTGTACCTGTCGAGCCGGGTGCCGGCGAAGGGCGATGCCCGCACCGCGGTGCTGCAGGCGCTGTCGAGCCGCATGCTCGGGCATTCCGAGCCGCGCAGCTACGCCGAGTTCCTGCGCCAGCGGGTCGAGACGAACTACCTCACGGGTGCGCTGCTGATCCCCGAGGCGCACGTCGTGCCCGCGTTGAAGGACGCCAAGGCCCGCCGTTCGATCTCGATCGAGGATCTGCGCGACGCGTATTCGGTGTCGTACGAGACAGCGGCGCACCGGTTCACGAATCTGGCGACCCGGCACCTCGACATTCCGGTGCACTTCCTGAAGGTGCATGAGTCGGGCACGATCACGAAGGCGTACGAGAACGACGACGTGAACTTCCCGACCGATCGTCTCGGGGCGATCGAGGGCCAGATGTGCTGCCGCAAGTGGACGAGCCGCGTCGTGTTCGACGAGGACGACCGCTTCAACCCGTATTACCAGTACACCGACACCGGCAACGGCACCTACTGGTGTACCGCCCGGGTCGAGGCGTCCAGCGAGGGGCTGCATTCGGTGAGCGTCGGGGTGCGCTTCGCCGACACGAAGTGGTTCGTCGGTCGAGACACCCAGCATCGCGGCGTCTCGAAGCACTCCGTCGAGGTGTGCTGCCGCCGTGCTCCTGCGGATCTCGAGGACCGCTGGCGCGAGCACTCCTGGCCGAATGTGAAGACGCCGCGCACGCTGCTCGCGACGCTGCCGACCGGTGCGTTCCCCGGCGTCGACACGACGGACGTGTACGAGTTCCTGGAGGCGCACGCGCCCAGCTGACGTCGACTGCTTCCGCGGGAGTCCGCTCGGCAGGGGGGGGTTGAGCGAACATAGAACACGTGTTAGGTTTTCGCGTGCTGGAGCGCCGCGGTCTGCGGTGCCGTTCTCGACGAGGAGACACGATGAAGCGATGGATGAGCGCAGTGGTGACGGCCGGGCTGGTCGTCTCCGCCCTGACGATCGCCGGTCCTGCGATGGCCGGCGACGACCGATCCGGCACCCAGGACCTCAAGCGATGGGCCACGGACACCTGGCACTCCCTCGACGCGATGACCGACGAGACGACGGGGCTGCCGGCCGACAACATCACCGGTGACCTGGCGACGGCCAGCGCGTACACCTCGCCGACGAACATCGGCGGATACCTGTGGTCGACGGTGACCGCGCGCGATCTCGGAGTCATCAGCGCGCACGAGGCACGTGACCGCCTGTCGACGACGCTCGAGACGCTGGCCGGCCTCGAGCGCAATGATGCGAGCGGGATGTTCTACAACTGGTACTCCCCGACGACGGGGGAGAAGCTGACCACCTGGCCCGACTCCGGCGACCCTGTGCATCCGTTCCTCAGCACCGTGGACAACGGATGGCTCGCCGCCGCGCTGCGCATCGTGCGCGAGGCGGAGCCTCGGCTCGCGGCGCAAGTCGACGCGCTCTACGACTCGATGGACTTCGCGTCGTTCTTCGACCCCGCCGGTGCTCCTGGACTGCCAGCCGGCACCAATCGCGGCGGCTTCTGGGACGCGGCTCCGCCGGACTGCAGCGTCGAGGCACCGATGTACAACGGCTCGGGAGACACCGCCTACTACACGTGCCATCACTACGACACGACCGTGAGCGAGAGCCGAATCGCCACCTACCTCGGCATCGCCAACGGCCAGATCCCGGCCGAGGCGCTGTACGGCACGCACCGAACCATGCCCCCTGGCTGTGACTGGGCCTGGCAGGAGCAGCTCCCGCAGGGGGAGTACCGCACCTACGGTGACCTCGAGGTCTGGGAGGGCACGTACAGCTACGAAGGGATGTCGTTCGTCCCGAGCTGGGGTGGCAGCATGTTCGAGTCGCTCATGCCCGACCTCCTCGTTCCCGAGACGAAGTGGGGCCCGAAGTCGTGGCGCCTCAACCACCCGATCACGGTCGCCGTCCAGCAGCAGCACGGACTCGACGAGGCCGGGTACGGCTACTGGGGCTTCTCCCCGGCGAGCGATCCCTTCGGCGGATACGCGGAGTACGGCGTCGACATCGCCGGGATGCGGTCGGACGGTTACACCTCGGATGCCGAGAAGACCGACGTCGACGTCGATCGACCGGGGTGTGCGACCGGCACGAATCCCGCTCCCGAGTTCGGCGACGGCGTGGTGACTCCGCACGCATCCTTCCTCGCGCTGCCGTATGACCGCGCGGGCGTGCTGCGCAACCTCCGTGGCATCGAGCACGACCTCGGCGCCTACGGTCCCGGAGGGTTCTACGATGCCGTCGCCGTGCGCAGCGACACGGTCGCCGAGCGGTACCTGTCGCTCGACCAGTCGATGATCATGGCCGCGATCGGCAACGAGCTCACGCGGGATAAGCTCAAGGACTACTTCGTGGATCGCGAGATGGAGCAGCGTCTGCGACCCGCGATGCGACAGCAGGAGTTCGGCTCGTCGTGGGGGACGCAGGGCCACGGCCACACGGGCTGAGTCGCGAGCTCCCCACGCCGAGGGATGGGAGCAGGCAGTGGGTGCGGACGGACAGCCGGCAGCGGGTCGTGGGTCTCGCGGCCCGTACGCCACAGGCCAGGCGCGGCGCCAGGCCATCGTGGACGAGGCGCTCGTGGTGTTCTCGCGCACCGGGTTCCACGGCGGATCCCTGCGCGAGATCGCCAAGCGCGTGGGAGTGACCCCCTCCGGTCTGCTGCATCACTTCGCCGACAAGGAGGAGCTGTTCGCCGAGGTGCTGCACCAGCGCGACGAGGCGGTACGCGCTGCGGCGGGCGACCCGGCGGAGCACACCCTGATCGAGCAGGCGAGGCGGGTCGTCGCCCACAATCAGACGTCGAGGGGCCTGACCTCGCTGTACGCGATCGTCTCTGCGGAGGCGACGGATGCCGAACACCCATCGCACGGCGACTTCGCTGCGCGCTATCGGGCCAGGGCTGATGAGGCCGCCGAGATCCTCCGTCGCGGCCAGGATGCCGGCGAGGTGCGGGACGACATCGATCCCGTGCTCGCGGCGCGTCTGATCAGTGCGGTCATGGACGGCATCCAGCTGCAGTGGTTGCTGGACGAGTCTGTCGACATGGTGCCGCTGTTCGACGAGTTCGTGCGCCGTTACCTGCATCCCGCAGACCGTTCCCTGGACTGATCCGTGCGGCCGTGCGGCCGTGGGGCTCGCGGCGGTTCAGCGCGCCCTGTTTCGTCAAAAGTTGGTTTGTTCTTGCTTAGTCAATCTTGACTATGTTACTTTCATCGAGCCATCAATGACGAACGGCCGAGAAGGGACCCTCATGGCTACTTCCTCTGCGGAAACCCGATTCCGCATCACTGCCACCCTGACGTGCGTTCTCGCCGCCACGCTGACGCTCGGAGCATGCTCCGCGCAGACGCCAGGCGGCGACACCGCCCCCACGAGTGCAGCAGTCGACACCGACACCTGCCAGCGAAATCAGGACGCAGGCACGATCACCTACATCTCCGGCTACGGCTACTCGGCCAGCGCTGGGCAGCTCGACGTGTTCCTCGCGCAGGAGCTCGGCTACTTCGATGAGCTCTGCCTCGACGTCGAGATCAACGCATCCGGCGCGAACGGGCAGCAGCTCGTCGCATCAGGCCAGGCGCAGTTCACGGCGCTCGGCTCGGCATCCGATGTGATGCTGGCAGCCGCCAACAGCAAGAACCTCACCGCCGTCGCGACCTACGGCACCACCCCGCCGTTCTCGATCTTCGGCAACGAGAAGCTGCAGAGCCTGAAGGATCTCGAGGGCGGCTCGCTGGGCTACTTCATCAACCTCACCCCGATCGCTTCGGCGATGCTCGACGAAGCAGGCGTCGACGTCTCGAAGGTCGAGATGGTGAAGATGACCAACTACGACCCGACCGTCGTGGTTCGCGACCAGGTCGACGCGATCGTCGGCTACGCCTCGAACCAGCCGCAGTCGCTCAAGGCGCAGGACATGCCGTTCAGCGAGTTCCTCCCGTCCGACCTGGGCGTCGAGGGCACGTACAACGTGATGGAGGTCAACTCCCGCTTCCTCGACGAGCACCGCGAGGTCGCCGCCGACTTCATGCGCGCGACGCTGAAGGCGCTGCAGTACTGCCTCGACGAGTCGGACGCCTGCATCGACACGCTCGCCGCCCTCGCTGAGGAGAACAACCAGGGTGCGGCCTTCCCCCGCGACCAGCTCGCCCGCACGTGGGAGGTCGAATCCGCCTGGGTGCGCGAGAGCGCCGGCGGCAACCCCGGCGTGCAGACGGCCGACATGTGGAAGCCCGAGTACGCGCTCGTCGAGCAGTACGGCGGGGTCAAGGACCTCCCGGACATCGCTGACATGATGGATGCCGACCTCACCGCTGACCTGTATGACGGTGACACCCTGATCTGGCCGGCCAAGTGATGGCGGTCGCACAGGGCGCAGGCGTCGAGGTCAGCGGCGTCACCAAGACCTTCGGGGTCGACGGCGCGAAGGTCACGGTGCTCGATGACGTCAGCCTGACGATCGGCATGGGTGAGTTCGTTTCGGTGATCGGCCCCAGCGGCTGCGGCAAGTCGACGCTGCTCAAGGTGGTCGCCGGGCTCATCGACGCCGATTCCGGCACCGTCACGATCGATGGCGAGAGCGTGACCGCGGCGTCCCGTGACAAGAAGATCGGTCTCGTGCCGCAGTCGCCCGCACTGCTGCCCTGGAAGACGGTGCGCGAGAACGTCGAGCTGCCGGTGCGCATCAATGCCAAGGCGAATGCCGGGCGAGCGCTCCGCGACCCGGCTGAGCTGCTCGCGACCTTCGGGCTCGGCAACGCCATGACGAAGTACCCTGGCCAGCTGTCCGGCGGCATGCAGCAGCGTGCGGCGATCGCCAGGGCGTTCGTGTTCGATCCGGCCATCATGCTGATGGATGAGCCGTTCTCGGCGCTCGACGAGATGAACCGCGACCTGCAGCGCATCGCCCTGCTGGAGTTCTGGCAGTCCAACCGCAAGGCCGTGATGTTCGTCACGCACTCCGTGCCGGAGGCGATCATGCTCTCCGACCGGATCGTCGTGATGGCCGCCCACCCCGGGCGCATCGCGCAGGTGATCGACGTGAACCTGCCGCGTCCGCGTGACGAGCACGCCTATGCGACGGACGAGTTCCGCGAACTGGAAGCAGTCGTGCGCGGTGCGCTGCGCGCGCAGACGGAGAACGCCCATGTCTGAGATGACGATCCGCGATACGACAGCGACCCTCGCCACCGCCCGACTGCAGGCTCAGCCGCGACGAGGCATCCCACCCTGGCTGCGGTGGGGATCGTGGGTGCCGACCCTGATCACGTTCGTGATCGCAGCGCTGCTCTGGCAGATCGTGGCATGGACCAACCCGTACGTGCTCCCGACCCTCGAGGCGGTCGGCGCCAGCCTCGTCGACGACGCAGGCATGTACTGGTCGAACTTCCTCGTGACGCTGCTCGAGGTCGTGGTCGGCGCCGCGGCCGGCATCCTCGCAGGCTTCCTGCTCGCGGTGGTGATGGCGGAGTTCCAGCTCATCGAACGGGCCGTGATGCCGCTCGTGATCATCGTCATGGTGACGCCGATCGTGGCGATCGCTCCCGCGCTCGTCGTGGCCTTCGGGTTCGGCATGGTGCCCAAGTTCATCGTGACCGGGCTCGTGGTGTTCTTCCCGATGCTCGTGAACTCGCTCGCCGGGCTCCGCGACGTGGATCACCGAGCGCTCGACGTCTTCAAGACGCTGCACGCCTCGCGCTGGGAGATATTTCGCGAGCTGCGGTTCCCCGGCAGCATGCCCTACGTGTTCGCCGGTCTCCGCATCGCCCTGCCGCTCGCCGTGGTCGGCGCGGCGGTCGCCGAGTTCGTCGCCGCCGGTCAGCAGGCAGGCCTCGGCTCGCTCGTCACGACCTCCGCGGCACAGGCCAACCTCGCCGTCACCTGGGCCAGCATCGCCCTCCTCTGCCTGCTCGGCGTGCTGCTCATCATCGTCCTCGCCCTGGTGCGCAAGCGCGTGCTCTGGTGGAGCGACGGCGAGGTCACTGCGAAAGGCTGACGCGGCATCCCATCCCGGGGCGGGGCCCCACCCGCCCCGGGGTTCCATCGGCATGCCCTGGAACCCCGAATCGACACGAACCACCCACAAGGAAGGCACCAGCACATGACCGATCAGAACAGCGTGAAGCAGCTGCGCCTCGGCCTCTTCGAGAACGCCCAGGCGAACGACTCCGGCACCGCGACCTGGCGCCACCCGGACAACAAGCGGTACCTCTTCGACAAGCTGGAGTACTGGCGCGACACCGCGCGCATGGTCGAGGATGCCGGGTTCGACTTCCTCTTCCTCGCCGACGCGTGGGGCTGGGCCGATGTCGCGGGTGAGCGCCCGGACATCTGCTCGATCGAGGGGCTGGACCTGCCGCGTCTCGACCCGGCGATCATCCTCGCGGCGCTGATCCCAGAGACCACCAGGCTCGGACTCGTCGCCACCGGTTCGACGCTGCTCGAGCCGCCGTACTCCTTCGCGCGCCGGATGGCCACGCTCGACATCCTCTCCGGCGGGCGCATCGGCTGGAACGTCGTCACCACCGGCACAGCCGACACCGCCGTGCAGGGATTCGGCGTGCCGATGGTCGGCCACGACGAGCGCTACCTGATGGCCGACGACTTCATGCAGGTGGTCTACAAGCTGTGGGAGCAGGCCTGGGAGGAGGGCGCGCTCGAGCGCGACAAGTCCGGTCGATTCGCAGACCCGTCGAAGGTGCACCGCATCGCACACGACGGCCCGTACTTCCGCTCGCACGGCTACGGCAACACCTCGCGCTCGCCGCAGGGCACGCCGGTGCTGTTCCAGGCGGGGGCGTCACCTGCCGGCCGCGAGTTCGGCGGCAAGCACGGCGAGGCGATCTTCGTCGGCAGCGGCTCGGTCGACCAGCTCAGGGCGCACTCGAGCGCGATCCGCGAGGAGGCCGTCAAGAACGGTCGCGCGGCCGACGAGGTGAAGATCATGTCGGCGTTCGCCGCGGTCGTCGGCAGCACCGAGGCCGAGGCGAAGCGCAAGTACGCCGAACTCGCCGACGCGCAGAACCCCGACGTCACGGTCGCCTCCTACGCCTGGTTCACCGGCCTCGACCTCTCGGCGTACGCGCCGAGCACCCCGATGTCGGATCTGCGCACCGAGCTCTCCCAGACGCAGGTCGCGCGCTTCGCGGACAAGACCGTCGGCGATGTGCTCGGCGACTGGCACGCGCACGGCGTCGGTGCCCGCCCGATCGTGGGGACGCCTGAGCAGATCGCCGACCGGATGATCGAGCTCGCCGACGGCGCAGACCTCGACGGGTACCTGTTCGCCCCGGTCATCCCGCCG
The DNA here is from genome assembly GCF_000956525.1 of Microbacterium oxydans. Lineage (GTDB taxonomy): Bacteria > Actinomycetota > Actinomycetes > Actinomycetales > Microbacteriaceae > Microbacterium > Microbacterium oxydans_A. Next base: position 35,176 of record NZ_JYIW01000022.1, on the reverse strand, counting down.
GCATCCACGGTCGATTTCATCGAGCACGTGCTGCCGATCCTCAAGGAGCGCGGTGCGATCGCCGACCAGTCGGACGAGCCGCAGTCGCTGCGCGAGCGCCTGATGGGCACCCCGACGCCGGCGCTCGCCGATTCGCACACCGGAGCGCAGTACCGGCGGTCGATGTCGCGTGTCTGACACGCTCACCGGTGTCGCCGTGGTGGGGAGCGCGAACGTCGACCTCGTGGTCGAGGTCTCGCGCCCTCCACTGGTCGGCGAGACGCTCCTGGGCAGCGCCGGCGGGCGCTTCGCGGGCGGCAAGGGATTGAATCAGGCCGTCGCCTCGGCTCGCAGCGGCGCCCCGACACGCTTCTGCGCGGTCGTCGGTCGTGATGACGGAGCCGAGCTGCTGCAGCAGACGCTGACGGATGCCGGCGTGAGGGCGGTCCTGCGACGCAGCGCCGATGCGCCGACCGGCGTCGCGCACGTGCTCGCGTTGGACGGCGGCGACAACAGCATCATCGTCGCGGCCGGCGCCAACGCCGAGCTGGACGTGTCGGATGCCGTCGCCGGGGTCGAGGGCGCGGCGGTCGTGCTGGTGCAGCTCGAGATCCCGGCGGCCGCGGTCGCCGCAGCCCTGAGCGCCGGTCGCGCTGCCGGCGCGCGTACTCTGCTGAACGCCGCCCCGGCCCAGGATGCCGCGATCGACATGCTCGACGACGTGGACGTGCTCATCGTGAACGAGACCGAATGCGAGGAGCTCGGCGGGGTCGATCGGCTGCGGGCCGCCGGTGCGGGTGCCGTGGTGCTGACCCGCGGCGCAGCCGGGGTGACGCTGCACCGCTCAGGGCAGGAGGCGCTGGACATCGGCGCCTTCCGGATCGATCCCGTCGACACGACCGGTGCCGGTGACGCCTTCTGCGGTGCGCTGGCTGCCGCGCTCGCCGTGGGGGAGCGGATCGAAGACGCCCTGGTGCGCGCGTGCGCGGCCGGCGCGATCGTCTCGCAGCACCGAGGGGCGACGACCGCCGCGCTCTCGCCCGCCTCGATCGCGGCGCTCATCGCATCGCGTCGATAGCCGGGGGCGGGCTGCTCGCGCTGGGCTGCTCGGCCTCCGGGCTACTCGGCGGCGGCGTCGGCGGGTACCGTCTCGCCGGCGAAGACGTACTCGCCGGAGCGCAGGCGGTCGAGCAGATCCATCAGCCACTGCTTCTCCGCGGCGAGCCGGGCGGTGGAGAGGTCGAAGATCTCGCGCACGTACTTCGGTGTGGTCTCCGAACGCAGTGTGTCCTGCACGTCGAAGCCGTTCTGCGTGATGATCGCGTCGCTCTTGATGAGTCGATGCTCGAGGCCGGCGATGACCTCCTGCCGGCTCAGCACGAACATGAACGAGGCGACGGTCATGATCGCCTGGGTGTCGAAGGCGGCGACGTTCCAGAGGTTCTCGCGCAGCATCCGCTGCAGTTCCACCTCTCCGGCCGGCGTGATCCGGTACGTGGTGCGGGCTGGGCGCTTGCCCTCGGCCTCGGTGCCGCTCTCGGCGATGTAGCCGTCGACCTCGAGTGCGCGCAGGGCGTTGTAGATCGAGCCGGGCTGGATGTGCGCCCATTCGTCGACGTGCCAGGTCATCAGCTCTCGACGGAGGAAGTATCCGTGCACCGGCTGGAACTGCTTCACGGCGCCGAGGACGACGAGGCGGGTGGTCGACATGCCCCTCATGCTAACGGCTGCGACTCGAATCTCCTGTTGTTTGCATGATCAAAGTTGCCTATGATCAGAACTAGTCAAAGTTGACTAACGAAAGGAACCCGAAATGACGACTGTCGCGACCGACGCTCTGCCGCGGGACCTCGCCCTCCGCCGGGCATTCTCGGTGTATCCCACCGGTGTGGTCGCCCTCGCGGCCCACGTCGACGACCGTGCCGTCGGCATGGCGGTCAACTCGTTCACCTCGATCTCGCTCGAGCCGGCGCTCGTCGCGGTGAGCGCCGCTCGTTCCTCGAAGACGTGGCCGATCCTGCGCGCCGTGCCCGAACTGGGCATGAGCGTGCTCGCGGCGCATCACGAGCCGCTCAGCCGCTCGCTGTCGTCGCGAGAAGGCGACCGCTTCGGCACGCACGGCTGGCAGCGCACGGATGCCGGCGCGGTGCTGATCGCGGACGCCGCGCTCTGGCTCACGTGCCGCCTGCACAGCACCTTCGACGGCGGCGACCACGAGATCGCGCTCTTCGAGATCGCAGACATCACGGTCTTCGACGATGTCGAGCCGCTGGTCTTCCAGCAGAGCCGCTACCGCTCGATCGCGACCGCCGAGACGTCGTGATCACATCGCCGCTCGCGGTGATCACCGGCGTGGTGGTCCCGGGCGACGGCCGCGGTCGGGTGCTCGGCTTCCCGACCGCGAACCTCGAGTGCGAGCCGCCGGCGCTGCCTGACGACGGCATCTACGCGGCATGGGTGCGGGTCGACGATGATCCGCACCCATGGGCGGCGAGCGTGAGCGTCGGCACGAATCCCACGTTCGCCGGTGCGCGCGAGCGACGGATCGAGGTGCATCTGCACGACGTCGAGATCGACCTCTACGGCCGGATGCTGACGGTCGACCTGGTGGCGAGGCTTCGGCCGACCCTGCGGTTCGACGCGGTCGACGATCTGATCGAGCAGACGGCGGATGACGTGGCGCGCTGCCGGGCGCTGCTCGACGCAGCCGCGGGTGTCGGCAGCTGACGGCAGCAGCGGTCAGTCCCTCGCCGTCTGCAGCAGCGCCCAGAGCTCGGCACGCGCGGGGAACGACGACAGGTCGATCCCCAGCAGCGTCCCCGCCTGCGCGATGCGCGCCCGCAGCGTGTGCCGGTGGATCCCGAGCTCGAGGGCAGCCGGCTCGGCGCGCGCATCGTTGCGCAGCCAGCAGCGCAGCGAATGCTCGAGCTCAGCGGAGCCGGACTCGTCGTGTGCACGCAGCGGGGCGAGGCGCGATTCGGCCACGAGTCTCGCCTCGTCCGTGGCGAGAGCGCTGAGGATGCTCGAGCCGACCGTGTCCGCATAGCGCTCGGCGCCGGTGCCCGACCGCTGCCGCAGTGCCGTGAGCGCCTGGGCGTGCGCTCGCGAGAAGGCGTCGTAGCCTTCCGGCTCCGAGACGCCGAGCCGGATGCCGAAGCGCGTCGCGAGCTCGTCGAGGAGATCGTCGTCCGTGGCCGAGACGCAGACCGTGACGCCCTCGTCCGATTCGGCGAGGAAGAACGCGGTGCCGTGGTCCGCCCGCTGGCGCTCCCACCAGTCGGCGATCGGACCGGCCGGGGCGTCGGAGGCGACGGCGACCACCACCGGAGCCGCAGGGAGTCCGCCGATCACCCGCCGTGTCAGGGTCGGATCGTCGGCGAGCAGCGACTCGAGGAGCTGCGTGTGCAGGCGACGGCGGCTGCGCGCCAGCTGCTCGCTCTGCTCCAGCGCGAGTCCTGACATCGCGATCACCGAGGTCACGACCGACCTCGCCTCCTGATCCAGGGCATCGGTCGCGATCGCGATCACGCCGCGCAGGTGCCCGCCGCGTCCGATCGTGAAGAGCATGAAGGTGTCGTCGCCGATCGTCAGCGACTGCCCGGCTTCGAGCCCGCGGGCGAGGATCTCCATCACCCGATCGCCGAGCTCTGCCAGCACCACAGGATCGACCGACTCGCGGGGATGCGAGAGCAGCAGCGCACCGGCGGCATCGAACATCCCGGCCCACACGCCGAGACGACGGCCGAGCTCGGCGAGGGTGGCGTCGAGCCCGTGCGGACGCAGCGCGGCGAGGGCGAGCGCTCGCTGCGTGTCGAGGGCCCACGAGCGGCGCGCGTACGCCTGGGCGGCGATCGCCTCGGAGTGCGCCCTGGCGACGGCGATGAACGGTGTGCGGTAGGGCACCTCGAAGAGCGGCATCCCCCTGGTCGTGCAGGCGGCGAGCAGTTCGTCTGGGATGCCGGCGCGATGCACCTCGGTGCCGAAGCCCAGCCCGAGCACGCCGCGGTCGATCAGCCGTGCGACGTACGTGTCGGCAGCATCCGGGTCGTCGAACTGCGTGCCGGTCGTGAGCAGTACGAGATCCTCGGCGAGGAAGGGGGTGGGATCGGCGAGGTCGGAACTGTGCACCCAGCGCAGCGGTCGGTCGAGTGCGCCGTCGGACAGCGACGCATCGGGGGAGACGAGGCGCAGCCCGAGATCTCGACGGGCGAGCAGTGCGCGCAGCGTCGGCTGGTCCACGACGACTCCTCTCCGAGCGGACCGGCGCGATCAGGGGCTTGTACGCGCTGGCAGATCCGTGATCCAGATTGTACAGGTCGGCGAATGCGTGGGTCCTCGCGACGCCCGTACGCTCGCGAACATGGCACTCCTCGACACCACTGCTGTTGCTGTTCCTCTCGGCGGACCCGACCTCCCCCAGGAGCGTCGCCTGGTCACCGAGCTTCCTGGCCCCCGCTCGGCCGAGATCCTCGCCCGCAAGGCGGATGCCGTCGCCGCCGGCGTCGGACACACCGTGCCCGTCGCGACCGTGGCAGCAGGCGGCGGCGTCGTCGTGGACGCCGACGGCAACTCGCTCATCGACCTCGGCTCCGGCATCGCGGTCACCACGGTCGGCAACGCGCACCCGAAGGTCGCCGCCGCCGTCGCCGCCCAGGCGGCGCAGTTCACCCACACCTGCTTCATGATCTCGCCGTACGAGTCGTACATCGAGGTCGCCGAGGCGCTCAACCGGGTCACCCCCGGTGACTTCGCGAAGAAGAGCGCGCTGTTCAACTCCGGTGCAGAGGCCGTCGAGAACGCGATCAAGATCGCCCGCAAGCACACCGGCCGTCAGGCCGTCGTCGCCTTCGACCACGGCTACCACGGCCGCACGAACCTGACCATGGCGCTCACGGCCAAGTCGATGCCGTACAAGAGCGGATTCGGTCCGTTCGCCCCCGAGGTCTACCGCGCTCCGATGTCGTACCCGTTCCGCGACGGCCTCGAGGGCAACGAGGCGGCAGCGCGCGTCATCCTGCAGCTCGAGAAGCAGATCGGCGCCGACAACCTGGCCGCCGTCATCATCGAGCCCATCCAGGGCGAGGGCGGCTTCATCGTCCCCGCTGACGGCTTCCTGCCCGCGATCCTCGACTGGTGCCGCGCGAACGGCGTCGTCTTCATCGCCGACGAGGTGCAGACCGGCTTCGCCCGCACCGGACACATGTTCGCGAGCGAGATCTTCGGCATCGAGCCCGACCTCATCACGACAGCCAAGGGCATCGCCGGCGGCCTCCCGCTCGCCGCCGTCACCGGTCGCGCCGAGATCATGGACGCCTCGCACGCCGGCGGCCTCGGCGGCACCTACGGCGGCAACCCGATCGCCTGCGCCGCAGCGCTCGCCGCGATCGACGTCTTCGAGAACGACGGCGTCATCGAGCGGGCCCGCGAGATCGGCACGATCCTCACGCAGCGCCTCACCGAGATCCAGGAGCACGACGCCCGCGTCGGCGACATCCGCGGCCACGGTGCGATGATCGCCGCCGAGTTCGTCGACCCCGAGACCAAGGCACCGGATGCCGCGCTCACCGCGGCCGTCGCGAAGGCCTGCATCGCGCAGGGCGTCATCGTGCTGACCTGCGGCACCTACGGCAACGTCATCCGATTCCTGCCGCCGCTGTCGATCGGCGACGCGCTGCTGAACGAGGGACTCGACGTCGTCGCAGCGGCGCTCGCCGCCACCGCGAAGTAGTCGCACACAAGCGTCCGGTCGCGACCCTGATCGGGGGATTGCGGGTCGCGACCGGCATTTTTCAACGAAGGAGATGCAGATGGCTGAGATCACCCGGGACGTGCTCATCGTGGGCGCCGGAGCCGCAGGGCTCACGGCGGCGAACGACCTGCGGAAGGCCGGCCTCTCGGTCGCCGTCCTCGAGGCGCGCGATCGCGTCGGAGGACGTCTGTGGACCGACGTCATCGACGGCGCCATGCTCGAGCTCGGCGGACAGTGGGTCTCGCCCGACCAGGACGCGCTGATCGACACGGTCGCCGAGCTGGGCCTCGAGACCTTCAGCCGCTACCGCGAGGGCGACAGCGTGTACGTCGGACCTGACGGCGTCGCCTCGCGCTTCACCGGCGAGATGTTCCCGGTGTCGGCCGAGACCGAGCGGGTCATCGCCGAGATCACCGAGCGCCTCGATGCGATGGTCGCCGAGATCGACCCCGATCGTCCGTGGGAGCACCCGAACGCCGCCGAGTGGGACTCGATCACGTGGGATGCCTGGCTCCGCCAGCAGACCGACGACGACGAGGCAGTGCTGAACCTCGCGTTCGCGACCGGCTCTGCGATGCTCACGAAGCCCACGCACTCGTTCTCGCTGCTGCAGTCGCTGCTGATGGCAGCATCCGCCGGCTCGTACTCCCACCTCGTCGACGCCGACTTCATCCTCGACAAGCGCGTCGTCGGCGGTCTGCAGCAGGTGCCGCAGCTGCTCGCCGAGCGCCTCGGCGACGACGTGCTGCTGAACCAGCCGGTCCGCTCGCTCGAGTGGAGCGACCCGTCGACGGGCTCAGGGACGCAGTTCGTCGTCGCGACGACGGATGAACTCACGGTGAAGGCGCGCTACGCGATCCTCGCGCACGCACCGGTGCTGTACAGCCGCATCTCCTTCGTGCCGCCGCTGCCGCGACGACAGCACCAGATGCACCAGCACATCTCGATGGGCTTCGTGATCAAGGTGCACGCGGTCTACGACCGTCCGTTCTGGCGCGAGCAGGGACTCAGCGGCACCGCGTTCAGCCCGTACGAGCTGTCGCACGAGGCATACGACAACACGAACCACGGTGATGAGCGGGGAACGCTCGTCGGCTTCGTGAGCGACCGGAACGCGGACGACGTGTTCGCGCTCTCGGCCGAGGAGCGCAAGGAGCGCATCCTCGAATCGCTCTCGCACTACTACGGCCCCGAGGCCAAGAACCCGGTCGTCTACTACGAGAGCGACTGGGGCACCGAGGAGTGGACCCGCGGTGCGTACGCCGCGAGCTTCGACATGGGTGGCCTGCACCGCTACGGCGCAGACCTCCGTTCGGCGGTCGGCCCGATCCACTTCGCGTGCAGCGACCTCGCCGGCGCCGGCTACCAGCACGTCGACGGTGCGATCCGCATGGGGCACCTCGTCGCCTCGAACATCGTGGACTCGAGCCGCACGGCGAGCGAGACGGCAGCGGGCGCGGAATGACCGGTGCCATCGTCGTCGGGTATACGGCGACGGATGCCGGCGCTGACGCCGCGGCCCTCGGCGCGCGCCTCGCGCGCAGCCTGGGTGCCACCGTCCATCTGGTGATCGTGCTGCCGACCGAGGGCACCCGGAGCGCCGCGGTGCCGCCGGAGCGCGCATACGAGGACCACATCAGGGGACAGGCCAAGAAGTGGCTGGAAGCCGCGATCGTCCGACTGCCGCAGGAGCTGACCCGCAGCGGGCACGTGCGCTTCGCCGAGTCGTTCGCGGAAGGGCTGATCGCGGCCGGCGAGGAGTTCGGCGCTCGGCTGATCGTCGTCGGTGCGGCCGGCGGCGGGCTGTTCGGCCGCCACCGGCTCGGCAGCGTGGCGTCCGAACTGCTGCACTCGTCGAGCATCCCGGTCGCGCTCGCGCCCAGGGGCACCGCAGATGAGGACGACCACGTCATCCCGCGGGTCACCGTCGCCGTCGGCACCCGTCCGGGCGCCGAGAACCTGCTCGACGAGGCCGCGTCGGTCGCGGCGACGAGCAAGGTCGGGCTGCGCCTCGTGTCACTCGTGCCGTTCGATGTGCCGCCCGGCCTCGACACCGGAGCGATCCGGCTCGTCGGCGACGCGCACGCGCATGAGGTGCTGGCGATGGCCAAGGAGCTGCTGCCCGAGGGACTCGAAGCGGTGGTCGAGGAAGCACCGGGCGACAGCGTCGAGGATGCCGTCGCCCACCTGTCCTGGCTCCCCGGCGAGGTCGTCCTCGTCGGTTCCAGCCGACTCGCACAGCCTCGGCGGCTGTTCCTGGGCTCCACGGCGGCGAAGATGCTGCACGAGCTGCCCGTCCCGATGATCGTCGTCCCGCGCACGCGCGCCGAAGCAGGAGTCCGCTGATGAGCAGCTCGAAACGGGCGACGGAGCCCGCAGCAGTCACCACCGGCATCTCGAGCAAGGGGCTGAGCGCAGGAACGGTGGGTCTGATCGGCGCCATCGTGATCGGCATCTCGTGCATCGCCCCTGCGTACACGTTCACGGCTGCGGTCGGTCCGGTCGCTTCCACCGTCGGATCGCAGATCCCCGCGATCATCCTGATCGGCTTCATCCCGATGCTGCTGGTCGCCTTCGGCTATCGCGAGCTGAACAACCGGATGCCGGACTCCGGCACCTCCTTCACCTGGGCGACGAGGGCGTTCGGACCCTGGATCGGCTGGATGGCGGGGTGGGGGCTCGTCGTCGCGACGATCCTGGTGCTCTCCAACCTCGCCGGCATCGCGGTCGACTTCCTCTTCCTCCTGATCTCGCAGATCTCCGGCAACGCCGACATCGCCGGACTCGCCAGCAACACCTGGATCAACATCGGCGTGTGCCTGCTGTTCATGCTCGGCGCGACCTGGGTGTCGTACCGCGACATGCAGACGACGCAGAAGCTGCAGTACTGGCTCGTGAGCTTCCAGATCCTGGTGCTGGTGTTCTTCGCCGGGGCCGCGATCGTGCAGGCCGTGAACGGTAACGGCTTCGACTACCAGCCGTTCGACCTCAACTGGTTCAACCCCTTCGCGATCTCGTCGTTCAGCGCGGTCGCCGCCGGCCTCTCACTGTCGATCTTCATCTTCTGGGGCTGGGACGTCACGCTCACGATGAACGAGGAGACCAAGGACCCGGAGAAGACGCCGGGCCGTGCCGCCACCGCGACGGTGCTCACGATCGTCTCGCTCTACCTGCTGCTCGCGGTCGCGATGATCATGTTCGCCGGCGTCGGCAGCGGCGCGCTCGGGCTCGGCAACGAGGACATCCAGGAGAACGTGTTCTTCCACCTCTCCGGCCCGATCCTCGGCCCGCTCGCATTCCTCGTCTCGCTGGCTGTGCTCACCAGCTCCGCATCCTCGCTGCAGTCGACGTTCGTCGGACCCGCGAGAACGCTGCTGGCGATGGGACACTACGGCGCACTGCCGAAGTCCTTCGCGAAGGTCAGCCCGCGGTTCTTCACGCCCGGGTACGCGACGATCGTCTCGGCGGTCGTGGCATCCGCCTTCTACGCCGTGATGCGCCTGGTCAGCGAAGACACCCTGTGGGACACGATCCTCACGCTCGGCATGATGATCTGCTTCTACTACGGACTCACCGCCTTCGCCTGCGTCTGGTACTTCCGCAAGCAGTGGTTCGACTCGGCGCGGAACGTCTTCTTCACGTTCCTGTTCCCGCTCGTCGGCGGTCTGATCCTCGCGGTGCTGTTCTTCACGACGCTGATCGACTCGATGGACCCGGCATACGGATCCGGCACGCAGATCGGCGGTGTCGGCATCGTCTTCATCCTCGGGATGCTGATCATCGTGGTCGGCATCGCGGTGATGATCTGGAACGCCGTCAAGCGCCCGGCCTTCTTCCGCGGCGAGACCCTCGGCATCGATGCGCCGCCGAGCCGTCGCCGCCGCTGACCCCCACTCCTCACAGAAAGAGAACCCATGAGCACTCAGATCGCACCGGCCGAGCAGGCACTGCTCGACAGCGTCCCCACCGGCCTCTTCATCGGCGGACAGTGGACGGATGGTGAAACCGGCAAGACCTTCGACGTGAAGGACCCGGCCACCGGCGCGGTCATCCGCACGATCGCCGATGCGACGCCAGGCGACGGCATCCGCGCGCTCGATGCGGCCGTCGCGGCGCAGGACGCCTGGGCGGCGACCGCACCCCGGAAGCGCAGCGACATCCTCCGTCGCGCGTTCGACCTCGTGCAGGAGCACAAGGAGGACCTCGCGCTGCTGATGACCCTCGAGATGGGCAAGCCCCTCGCCGAGGCTCGTGGCGAGGTCGTCTACGGCGGCGAGTTCCTCCGCTGGTTCAGCGAGGAGGCAGTGCGCATCAACGGCCGCTACGGCCTGAACCCCGAGGGCACCGGCCACATGGTCGTCTCGCAGCGCCCGGTCGGCCCGTCGTTCTTCGTGACGCCGTGGAACTTCCCTTTCGCGATGGCGACGCGCAAGATCGCACCAGCACTCGCCGCCGGCTGCACCGTGGTCATCAAGCCCCCGGCACTCACGCCGCTCACCACGATGTACTTCGTGTCGCTCCTCGAGCAGGCAGGGCTCCCCGAGGGTGTCGTGAACGTCGTGCAGACGTCGAAGTCGAGCGCGCTGTCCGCGCCGATCATCGCCGACCCGCGGCTGCGCAAGCTCTCGTTCACCGGCTCGACCGAGGTCGGCCGCAAGCTCATCGCCCAGGCAGCCGAAGGCGTGCTCCGGGTCTCGATGGAGCTCGGCGGCAACGCGCCGTTCGTGGTGTTCGAGGACGCCGATCTCGACAAGGCCGTCGACGGCGCGCTCGCGGCGAAGTTCCGCAACATCGGTCAGGCCTGCACGGCAGCCAACCGCTTCATCGTGCACAAGGACGTCGCCGGCGAGTTCGCCAAGCGCATCACCGCGCGTGTGAACGGCATGAAGATCGGCCGCGGCACCGAGGACGGCGTCGCGATCGGACCGCTCATCGACGAGGATGCCGTCGCCAAGGCGGGCGAACTCGTCGACGAGGCGGTCGGCCGTGGCGCGACGCTGCTCGCCGGTGGCAAGGCGCTCGAGGGCGTCGGCACGTTCTACGAGCCGACCGTGCTCACCGACGTCGTCGCCGGCAGCGCCATCCTCCGCGAGGAGATCTTCGGACCGGTGCTCGCGATCGCGACCTTCGAGTCCGAGGAAGAAGCCGTGCGCCTCGCCAACGACACCGAGTACGGACTCGTCTCGTACGTGTTCACCGAGAGCCTGCAGCGCGGGCAGCGGATGATCGATGCGCTCGAGACCGGCATGATGGGACTCAACGTGGGCGTGGTGTCGAACGCCGCGGCTCCCTTCGGCGGCGTCAAGCAGTCGGGCGTCGGTCGCGAGGGCGGCTTCGAGGGCATCCACGAGTACCTGTCGACCAAGTACACGCTGATCCCGGTCTCCTGAACACCCGGGTGGGGCCCTGAGCCTGTCGAAGGGCCCCACCGCTTCCCCCACCTGAGAGGACGAACCATGACCGACTACGCCGTCATCAATCCCGCCACCGGCGAGACGCTGGCATCCTTCGACACCTTCACGGACGCGCAGATCGACGACGCCGTCGCAGCGGCGGACAGCGCACACCGCGAGTGGTCGCGCTCGACCACCGTCGCCGAGCGTGCAGCGTTGCTGCGTCGCGCGGCAGAGCTGCACCGCGAGCGCCGCGAGGAGCTCGCCGACGTCTTCGTGCGCGAGATGGGCAAGCCTCGCGAGGCCGCCCTCGGCGAGGTCGACTTCGCCGCCGACATCGCCGAGTACTACGCCGACCAGGCCGAGGCCATCATGGCCGATCAGCCGATCGCGATCCTCGGCGACGGCACCGCCATCATCCGCCGGTCCTCGCTGGGGCCGCTCGTCGGCATCATGCCGTGGAACTTCCCGGCGTACCAGATCGTGCGGTTCGCGGCTCCCAACCTGATCGTCGGCAACACGATCCTGCTGAAGCCAGCGCCGCAGTGCCCCGAGTCGTCGACGGCGATCGAGGCGATCTACCACGACGCCGGATTCCCGAAGGGCGCGTACCAGAACGTGCTCGCCACGAACGAGCAGATCGCGACGATGATCGCCGACCCGCGCGTGCAGGGCGTGTCGCTGACCGGTTCGGAGCGCGCCGGCGCTGCGGTCGCCGAGATCGCCGGCCGCAACCTCAAGAAGGTCGCGCTCGAGCTGGGCGGGTCCGACCCGTTCATCGTGCTCTCGACGGATGACCTCGACGCGACCGTCCGTGCGGGCGTGGATGCCCGCCTCGACAACAACGGACAGGCCTGCAACGGCGCCAAGCGCTTCATCATCGTCGACGACCTGTACGACACCTTCGTCGAGAAGTTCACGGCCGCGATGGCAGCCGTCGAGGCGACCGACCCGACACTCGACGACACGGTCCTCGGACCCGTCTCGTCCGAGACCGCAGCCGAGAACCTGCAGAAGCAGATCGACCAGGCGGTCGAGCAGGGCGCGACGCTGCTGACGGGTGGCACCCGCGACGGTGCGTTCTTCGCACCGACCGTGCTCGCCGACGTGACGCCGGAGATGAACGTGTACCGCGAGGAGCTCTTCGGCCCCGCCGCGGTGGTCTACCGGGTCGCCGACGAGGACGCTGCGATCGAGCTCGCGAACGACACGACCTTCGGGCTCGGCTCCTACGTCTTCACGACGGACGCGGAGCAGGCGGAGCGCGTGGCCGACAAGATCGAGGCAGGCATGGTCTACGTCAACCTCGTGCTCGCCGACAGCCCGGAGCTGCCGTTCGGCGGCATCAAGCGCAGCGGCACGTCGCGTGAGCTGGGCCACCTCGCCGCGGACGAGTTCGTGAACAAGAAGCTCATCCGTATCGGCTGAGCGCTCCCTGCCGAGGAGCCAGAACACGCCGCCGTCCCGGCCGGGACGGCGGCGTGTTCTGCCCTCTCGCTCCCGCATCGCGGACTACCCTCGTGCCGCTGCCGCTGCCGCTGCCGCGGCCGCGTCCGCGACGCGGGTCCGCCCCTCCGCCGAGGGGTCGAAACACGCCGTGCCGGCCGAGCGGCCTGCGGCGTGTCTTGGCTCCTCACTCGGTCTGCACTGCGTGACCGTTGCGGCGAATCTCGCACAACGGCCGGCGCGTGGGGAGCATCACTCGCGGCGGACAGTTCCCGGGCGCGCACAATCGGCGGATGCATCCATCGCCGCTTCCTTCTCATCTCCCCGCTGCGTTCACCATCCGGGAGGCGCGTGGGCACGGTGTGAGCACGAAACGACTGCGCGCGAAAGACCTGAGCAGCCCGTTCCACGGGACGAGGACGAGCGGCACGCTGACGGACGTCGAGCGACTGCAGCTTCTCTTGGACGCGATCCCGGGTCATGCCTTCGCCTGCGGTGTCACTGCTGCCGCCCTCTGGGGACTTCCGCTCTCGCGGATCGTGGAAGCGGATGCCTGGGCGAGGCCGCGCATCGGTGTGCCGCGGCACGCGACGCGAGTGCGACGAGCTGACGTGTTCGGTCATCGTCTGGCGATCGAGGACGACGATGTGCAGTTCGTCCGAGGAATGCCATGCCTCTCGCCGGCCCGGACCTGGATCGATGTCTCGCGCACCCTTCCGATATCGGGCCTGCTGGCGGTCACCGATGCGCTCATCTCTCGCAGACGGCCGCTGGCGACGATCGTCGAGCTGGAGGAGATGCAGCAGCGGTACTCGGGCGGACGCGGTGCGCTCGCACGCGAACGGGCACTGCAGTTGGCTGATGACCGGGCTGAGTCTCCGCGGGAGTCGATGGTGCGCCTGATCCTCATCGATGCTGGCCTGGCGGCCCCGGAGTGCAACGTCGAGATCTGGGACGAGCACCGGTTCGTCGCCCGAGTCGACATGCTCTACCGCGATCGCAAGCTGATCATCGAGTACGACGGAGACCATCATCGAGATCCTGATCGATGGAGCCGTGACCAGATGAGGCGGGCAGAGCTCGAGGCGCTGGGGTACCGATACACGACGGTCACCCGCCGTGACATCGACGATCCGGATGCTCTCGTGCGTCGCATCCGTCGAATGCTCGCCTCCGCGTGATCCGCTCGCCTCCGCGTGATCCGCTCGCCTCCGCGTGATCCGCTCGCCTCCGCGTGATCTGCTCGCCTGAAGAGTCACGACCCGCCGCCGTCCGCCAACGGGTGACGGCGTGTTCTGGCCCCTCACCGTAACGGCGCTGCCGCATGGCCGTGTTCCTCCCGAGGGGTCAGAACGCGCCGTGCGGATCGAATGCGGCGGGGCGTGTCCTGACCCTTCGCGTCGGAGAACGGAGACGGGACCCGCGTGCGGGAGCAGGCGTAGGGTCGAAGCATGGCCAATGTCGCTGAGAACATCGTCAAGACTCTGCACGCCAACGGGATCGATCGCGTCTACGGTCTCCCCGGAGATTCGCTGAACGGCTTCACGGACGCCCTCCGAAAGGACGGCACGATCCGATGGGTGCATGTGCGGCATGAGGAGTCCGCTGCCTTCGCGGCGGCGGCGGATGCTGCGACCACGGGCCAGCTCGCAGTCGTCGCCGGGTCCTGTGGTCCAGGCAACCTGCACCTGATCAACGGCCTGTACGACGCGAACCGTTCGCGGGTGCCCGTGCTCGCGATCGCGGCGCACATCCCCACGAACGAGATCGGCACGGGGTACTTCCAGGAGACTCACCCGCAGGAGCTCTTCCGTGAGTGCAGTGTCTACGTCGAGTACGTCGCCGACCCGCGACAGATGCCGCGCCTGCTCGAGATCGCGATGCGCGCGGCGATCGAGAAGCGCGGCGTCGCCGTGCTGGTGATCCCCGGTGACGTCGCGCTTGCCGACATCGCCGATGACCGTGCGGTCGTGATCGAGCGCACCCGACCGGTCGTCGTTCCCAGTGGTGCCGAGCTCGAGCGTGCGGCGACGCTGCTGAACGAGGCCAAGAGTGTCACGATCCTGGCCGGTGCGGGTGTCGAAGGCGCGCACGACGAGGTCATCGCGCTGGCCGACCGCCTGGGCGCGCCGATCGTGCACGCGCTCCGCGGCAAGGAGTTCATCGAGTACGACAACCCGTTCGACGTCGGCATGACCGGACTGCTCGGCTTCGCTTCCGGGTACCGCGCCATGGAATCGGCCGATGCGCTGCTGGTGCTCGGCAGCGACTTCCCGTATGAGCAGTTCTATCCGGATGGCGCGACCACGATCCAGGTCGACATCCGCGGCGAGCAGCTCGGCAAACGTCATCCGCTCGATCTGGGGCTCGTCGGCGACGTCGGTGCGACCGCTGAGGCGCTGCTGCCGCGGCTCGCCGAGAAGGACCGCGGCCACCTCGACGACGCCACCGCGCACTACCGCAAGACCCGTGCGAAGCTCGACGATCTCGCGGTGCCGACCAAGGCGGGACGCCCGATCCATCCGCAGTACCTCGCCCGGCTGCTGAACGAGCAGGCGGCGGATGATGCGATCTTCACCGCCGATGTCGGCTCTCCCACGGTCTGGGCGGCCCGATACCTGCGGATGACCGAGCAGCGCCGCTTGATCGGGTCGTTCACACACGGCTCCATGGCGAATGCGCTGATGCACGGAATCGGCGCGCAGGTCGCGCATCCGGACCGTCAGGTCGTCGCGCTCGCCGGCGATGGCGGCCTCGCGATGATGCTCGGCGAGCTGCTGACCCTGACGCAGAACAGACTGCCGGTGAAGACGATCGTGGTGAACAACTCGTCGTTGAACTTCGTCGAGCTCGAGATGAAGGCCGCCGGCTTCGTGACCTACGGCACCGGCCTCGACAACCCGAGCTTCGCCGCGATCGCCGAGGCCATGGGCATCTTCGCGCGTCGGGTCGAGCGGAGCGAGGATCTCCCGGACGCCGTGCGCGAAGTGCTCGCCCACGACGGACCAGCGCTGCTCGACGTCGTCACCGAGCGACAGGAGCTGTCGATGCCGCCGGCGATCGAGGCCGCGCAGGTGAAGGGCTTCGCGCTCTACGCGATCCGCACGGTCATGTCGGGACGCGGAGACGAGCTGCTCGACCTGGCGAGGGCGAACTGGCGCCAGCTGTTCTGAGCGCCCCGATGCCGTGAGGGGCCAAGACGCGCCGCTGGCACGCGGATGCGAACGGCGCGTTTTGACCCCTCAGCGTGAACGCGGGAGCGCGAGCGCGCGACCGAGAGAGCGACCGTGACCGCGCGAGCGCGAGTGCGACCGCGCGAGAGAGAGCGCGACCGCGAACGCGTGAGAGCGACCGCGCGACCGCGCGACCCGGCTCAGCTCTCGATGAGCGCTCGAACCTCGGCGGCCTCGCCGTGGCGACCGAGCGCCTCGAGCGTGTTGCCGAGTTCCAGCGCCGCGACCTGCCGCAGCGGCGGGTGGGCCTCGCCGTGGTCCACGGCGCTGCGGTAGACGGCGACCGCATCGTCGGCGCGGTCGTTGCCGGCGAGCAGTCGAGCGGCGAACAGCTCTGACCCGCCGGCTGAACCGCTGTCACCGATCCCGGCGAAGGAGTCGGCGGCGGTGAGCACCGCGGCGACCGCCTCGTCGATGCGACCCACCTGGGCGAGCGCGCGCCCTCGTGAGTCGGTGACGTCAGCCAGCAGCCATTCGGCCTCGTGCTGCGTGGCGAGGGCGGTGACCTCGTCGAACAGCGCGAACGCGCGCTCATCCTGCCGTCCGCCGTAGATCTGGCCGAGGTTGTGCAGCACCTCCGCGATCGCGCCGACCGCATCCGGTGCCCGCCGCACGATCTCGGCTGCCGACTCCAGCATCTCCAGCGCGTCGTCGTGCTCGTCGAACTGCGCGAGGATCTTCGCCTGCTCGCTCATGGAGAGCGCCTGATCGGCGTGCTCCTCCGCCTCGCCGTAGAGGCCTGCCGCATAGCCGAACGCGCCGAAGGCCTGGCCGTGCTCGCCGGCAGCGCTCAGCGAGCGGGCGAGCATCGATGCGGTCATGGCGCGCGAGCCCGCCGCGACCTCGGCCTGCTCCTCCTGTTCGAGCACCGATCCGAAGAGTTCGGCCGCCTCCTCGGCATCCCCGACTGCGAGCATCGCCCGCGCCAGGCGGAAGTTCGCACCCGCGAGATCGCCGCCCTCCTGCGCGGTCAGGCGTGCCGTCACGCGGTAGCGGGCGACCGCCTTCTCGGGCTCGCCGGCGTCTTCCCAGAGCGCTCCGGCCAGCAGATGCGCCGATGCCAGGGCCTTGGTCGCGCCGATGCCCGCGAGCAGGCGGCACGCCTCGTCGGCATCCGTCGCACCCTCGCGGTACTCGTTCGTGCCGCCACGAACGCGCGCTCGCGTGTGCAGCGCCTGTGCCCGGTGGCCGATGCTGAGGTCGTCCTGCGCGAGGAAGCGTTCGAGGATCACCGAGGTCGCCTCGATGTCGTTCTTCTGCAGCACCGCGGCGATCGCGATGAGTGTCGTGGTGTTCGACAGCCGAGTGTCCTCCGCCTCGGCGAAGGCGCGCGCAGCCTGCTCGGCCAGGTCGAGGGCGGCATCCGCCTCGTCGGACTGCAGGTGCAGCGCGGCGCGGCTGATCGCGAGGTCTCCGCGCGACCAGGCGGGGAGATCGGATGCCTCGGCCAGCGCGTCTTCCAGGTCAGCCGTGGCCTCTGGCGTGTTCAGTCCGAACGTCGCGAGTCCGAGCCGTTCTTCGAGGTCGGCCTGCTCGACCCGGCCGGCCTCGCGCAGCGCCGCCACCCGCTCGGGCAGCAGCGCCAGGGCCTCGTCGGCGCGGTCGAGTGCCACCAGGATCCCGACATGCATCGACAGCAGCTGTGCGCGCTTGGCCGGATCATCGACGGCGAGTGCGCGGGGGAGCGCCTCGAGGGTCTCGTGCTCGGCGCCGAACTGGGCGAGCTCCATCACACGCTCGAACCAGCCGTCGGCGTCGGTCGGGGTGGTCGCCGGTGCGGTCGCCACGAAGGCATCCGATCGGATCGGCACGTCGTAGTGCTCGTCTGCGAGCGCCCGCATCCGCACGAGACTCTTGGCGTGCCCTTCGGTGCCGTCGCGGCGGTCGAACTCCGCGCCGATGTGCTCGGCTGCCGACCAGGCGACCGCGGCGAGCTCTGCTGCGCTCCAGACCCCTTCGTGCGCGCCGAAGAACGGCTCGAGTGCCGGTGACTCGGCGCCGCGCACCGGGGTGTCGCCGTGACCTGCCGCGGTGACGCGATCGAGTGCGAAGGCGAATGCCGCCAGCGCGGCGAAGTGCGCGTCGACGTTGAGTCCGTCGTGCGAGAGCCACGCGATGTGCCGTTCGACGAGTGCCAGTGCACGAGCCTCATTGCCGGTCAGCGCGGCGAACACGATGTTGTTCGCCACGATGCGCAGGTTGTCCGGGTTGTCCTTGGCGAGGCGGTAGCTGCGCAGGTGCGCGGTCTTCGCCTCCTCGCCGCGTCCGGCGCGCAGATACGGCACGAGCACTCGGGAGAGCGCGTGCTCGGGCTCCTCGCCGCAGGAGAAGCCGCCTTCGATCATCTCCTCGACCAGGCGGATCGCATCCTCATCGCGCCCTGTCTCCGCGAAGAACCCGGCGAACTGGCTGCGTCCGCAGGCGTCGCAGTGGCTGTGCTCGTCGCGGGGCGTCGCCTCGAGCTGCACGCGCAGCTGCTCGGCATCCTCGGTGCGGCCGGCGTCCCAGGCGTCCTCGAACCGGGCCGTGAGCACGCCGCTCATGCCGAGTCCGGCCGCACGGTAGTGCGACTCCATGTCGTCGAGCACTGCGACGATCTGCTCCTGCGAGAACGCGGGGGAGGAGCGCAGCGACGACGCCATCCACTTGAACTGCCACATCAGGTCGGCGCCGCCGTTGTCGAGGTCGGCGGGGAACCGCTGCGGATCCTGGTCGTGATGCGCCAGGCACCAGGCGAACGAGTTGAGCATCACGTCGGTGGCACCGGTCATGTTCGCCGAGGCGGTCTGCCGCATCCGAGCCTGGTATTCGAGCTGCTCATCGCCCAGCTCGATCGCGAGTGCGACCGCTTCGGCGACCAGTGCCTGCTCCGCTGGACCCCAGGGGGTGCGGTCGATCTCCTCGATGAGCTGCTGGAAGCGCTTCTTCGGACGAGCCATGCTGATGTGGTTCCCTTCGGGAGGACGGTGTGCGGCGGCAGGTTCAGTGCGCCTCGTCGAAGGGGATGGTGTCCCCTTCCAGCCCCGCGGAGAGGGAGACGAGGTCGCTGAGGGCGGTGGTCATGAGCCGCCGATCGGCATCGCTGAGCGGGTGGTGTCCGGCCAGCAGTGCCTGGATGTAGAGCAGCTGCACGGTACGGGCGAACACGGCGTCGTCGTCGACGCGCACGAGGGCCCTGACGACGCGGTTCGACCAGTTCAGGCAGAGCCGCGCGCTGAGGTCGTCGTCGCGGGCTGCCGAACGGGTCTGGTCGATGCGGTCGAGCACCCCGCCCCACAGCGACCCTGCGATGCCCTTGGTGCGGGTGCGGTCGATCGCGCGGAGCACCTCGGGGTCGGCCACGTACAGCCCCGCGAGGTCGGCTCGATCGATCGAGCGGACGACGACGGAGCAGTCGGATGCCGCCAGCACGGCCCCCGCACGGGCCTCCAGGGCGACCGCGGCGTCCCGGTCGTCGAGCGGCGGCGGGTCGAGCCGGTCGAGCTCGCCCGTCACATCGACCTGCTCGACCGTGACGGCGGGGTACAGCTCCGGGAGCATCCGGATGAGGTCGGCGTCGTACAGGTATCCGCCGTTCACGAGCACTTCGGAGCTCGGCGAGATGCCGGCGACCTGGCGGAACTCGTCGACGGATGCCGCATAGCGCACGTGCGGGTAGCGCTCGACGAGGTCGCCGATGGTGACGGTGCCGTGCGTGGTCTCGACCGTCAGCCAACGCGTGATGAACTGCGCGAGCTCCGGGTCGTGCCGCACGAGGGATTTCAGGCCGACCTCGTGGATCGCGACGAACTGCGCCAGGCGGTGCGGTTCGCGCAGGCCCAGCTCGAGCACCCATCTGCGGATGCCGGCGCCGAGCTGTTCGCGAACGCGTTCGAGTGCGGCGTCCTCCACGAGCGATTCGCGACTCGCGGTCGGCGCGAGTCCGGTCGAATCGATCACCGCCCGCACGAAGAACGCCCACTCCGGCAGCACGTCGTCGACGCGCTCGGCGAGCAGCATCCGCCCCAGATACATGCGCGTGGCCTGTCGGGCCCCTGGCGGCGGGGCGAAGGGCAGCACGTAGGCGAGTCCGCGCGTGCCGGTCGCCGATTCGCTCAACTCGATCACGTCGAGGGGGCCGGCGCCGAGCAGATCGCGCCCGTAGGACACGGCGGCTTCGACATCGGAGGCGGCGTCGAGGAACGGCGGCTCGCGGGTGATGTCGATCGTGCCGCCCTGGGCGTCGATCGTGACGCGGACCGGGAGGAACTCTCCGAACGTCGTCGCGAGCTCGTGCACGGCGGCCGGGCGGAGCAGCTCGTCGGCGTCGAACCGCGGCACCAGGTGCACGCTGGTGCCGATCGGCAGTGCCTCGTCGATCTCGGCGACCTGGAAGGTGCCGTCAGCGCTGCCGGTCCATTCGACCGAGGCGCCGCCCTTGGCGCTGCGCGAACGGATGACGATCGTGTCGGCGACCATGAAGCAGCTCAGCAGACCGATCCCGAACTGACCGAGGTAGTCGCTGCGCGGCAGGTCGAAGATGTCGCGCTTCGAGCTGCGTCCGACCGTCGCGAGCAGATCGGCGACCTCGGCCGCGGTGAGCCCGACGCCGTCATCGCGCAGCACGAACTCGCCGTTCTCCGCGGTCAGCGGTGTGATGCGGATCGTCCCGCCACCGCCGTCGACCTCACGCCGTGCCGCGATCGCATCGCGGGCGTTCTGCAGGAGCTCGCGCAGGTAGACCCTGGGGCTCGAGTAGATGTGCCGGCTGAGCAGATCGACGACTCCGCGCAGATCCACCTGGAACTGCTGCACTTCAGCGCTCACCGGCGCTCCCTCCTCCTGCATCCGCTCGCCGAGCCTAACAAGAACACGGGTTCCCGATCCCGGTTCGGCACCGCCGGATCGATGCCGTATGCTTGACGAGCAGTTGTTGTCTGCATTCTTTCGCCATGCCTCGGGTCCACGGACCTCCGGATGATGACAGGATGGAGACGACACCCCGAGACCTCCCGGTCTCTAGGGCGGTAGCTCAATTGGCAGAGCAGCGGTCTCCAAAACCGCAGGTTGCAGGTTCGATTCCTGTCCGCCCTGCGCGTCAGCGTTCGCTGACACACGAAAGGTACATTCAGGATGGATCAGGAAGACCCGCGCGGCGAGGTCGTCGCAGTCGGCGCCACCCGTGAGAAGAAGCAGGGCTTCTTCGGCCGGTTCTTCGGGGGCATCGCCCTGTTCATCCGTCAGGTCATCTCCGAACTGCGCAAGGTCGTCACCCCGACTCGCAAGGAGCTGTTCAAGTTCACCGGTGTGGTGCTCGTCTTCGTTCTGATCGTCATGGGCATCGTCTACGGCTTGGACACTCTGTTCGCGTACGTGACGCACTGGGTATTCGGAATCCCAAGCTGATGACGCCCGCGGCTCCGGCCGCAGCGAGGAGCAAGAACAACGTGTCTGAACGATATTCCGACGATGCCGACTGGGCGACCGCGGCAGAGCAGTCGAGCGAGGAAGACGAGGCCCAGGAGGGCAACGTCCTCGCTGCGGAAGAGCTCTCGGTGACCTCGGCAGAACATGTGGCGCTGCACGTCGAAGACGTGGACGGCGAAGAAGACGACACCGACATCGATGGTGACATCGAGGTCGACGACCCGGAAGCGGATGCGATTGTGAACGACGCTCTCAACCTGGACGAAGCGGCTGAGGCTGAGGCCGCCGCCGAGGTCCTCAACGACGCTGTGGCAGAGGAGACCGCCGAGCACGAGGCCGAGGCGGCCGACGAGGTCACCCCCTACGACGGTCCCGACATCAACGGCGAGGACGACCGCCCCGCGGCCGAGGGCGCTGACGACGACTCCCAGGATGCGGACGACGACGCCGAGGAGGACCCGTACGAGGCCTTCCGTCTCGACCTGCGCATGCTGCCGGGCAAGTGGTACGTCATCCACTCGTACGCCGGTTTCGAGCGCAAGGTCAAGGCGAACATCGAGCAGCGCAAGTCGACGCTCGAGGTCGAGGACGAGATCTACCAGATCGAGGTCCCGATGGAGGACGTCGTCGAGATCAAGAATGGCCAGCGCAAGATGGTCACCCGCGTGCGCATCCCCGGCTACGTGCTGGTTCGCATGGAGCTCACGGAGGACACCTGGTCGGTCGTCCGCCACACGCCTGGCGTCACCGGCTTCGTGGGCAACGCCCACAACCCGACGCCGCTGCGCTTCGAAGAGGCCTTCAACATGCTGAAGTCGCTCGTCGAGGTCAAGGACGTCCCGACCGCCAAGAACATCGCGTCGAAGGGCGGCGTCGCCGTCGCTCGTCCGCTGCCGGCCGAGGTCGACTTCGAGGTCGGCGAGACCATCACGATCAAGGAGGGCTCGTTCGCGGGTCTGCCCGGTTCGATCAGCGAGATCAAGCCGGAGAGCGGCAAGCTCACCGTCCTCGTCTCGCTCTTCGAGCGTGAGACCCCGGTCGAGCTGTCGTTCGACCAGGTCACGAAGATGGTCTGACACGTTTTCCCGAAACGGCCGTCCCCTCGGGGGCGGCCGTTTTCGCGTCCCCGCCCCCTGCTCGTGAGGGGTCAGAACGCGCCGCAGCGCGTCGGGCGGATGCGGCGTGTGCTGGCTCCTCAGCTCGGGGGATGCGGCGGTCGTCGCGCACGGCGGGATCGGGTAGACTTATGTGGTTTGTGCGATGGTCCCTGAGCTTGTCGAAGGGGCGCGCAGACGACCACGGGCCGGAGATGCCGGACCAGTGGGAGAAACGGATGCTCCGGCATCCGATTCGATGAAAGGAAAGAGAATGGCACCGAAGAAGAAGGTGACCGGCCTGATCAAGCTGCAGATCAAGGCAGGTGCAGCCAACCCGGCGCCGCCGATCGGCCCCGCGCTCGGTCAGCATGGCGTCAACATCATGGAGTTCTGCAAGGCGTACAACGCCGCGACCGAGTCGCAGCGCGGCAACGTCATCCCCGTCGAGATCACCGTCTACGAGGACCGCAGCTTCACGTTCATCCTGAAGACCCCGCCCGCAGCGGAGCTCATCAAGAAGGCCGCAGGCATCGCCAAGGGCTCTGCGACCCCGCACACGGTCAAGGTCGCGAAGATCACCAAGGCTCAGGTTCGCGAGATCGCTGAGACCAAGCAGTCCGACCTGAACGCAAACGACATCGAGGCCGCCTCGAAGATCATCGCCGGTACCGCCCGTTCCATGGGCATCACGGTCGAGGGCTGAGGAGAATAATCATGGCTAAGTCCAAGGCTTACAACGCTGCCGCCGAGAAGATCGAGGCAGACCGTTTCTACACCCCGTCCGAGGCAGTCGCCCTCGCGAAGGAGACCGGCTCGGCGAAGTTCGACTCGACCGTCGAGGTCGCGCTGAAGCTCGCAGTCGACCCCCGCAAGGCGGACCAGATGGTGCGCGGCACCGTCATCCTGCCCCACGGCACCGGTAAGACCGCCCGCGTCATCGTGTTCGCGACGGGTCCGGCCGCTGAGGCCGCGATCGCCGCAGGCGCCGACGAGGTCGGTGGCGCCGAGCTCATCCAGAAGGTCGCCGATGGCTGGACCAACTTCGATGCAGCCGTCTCCACCCCTGAGCTCATGGGCCAGGTCGGTCGTCTCGGAAAGGTCCTGGGTCCGCGTGGCCTGATGCCGAACCCGAAGACCGGTACCGTGACCCCGAACACGGCCAAGGCCGTCGAGGAGATCAAGGGCGGAAAGATCGAGTTCCGCGTCGACAAGCACGCGAACGTGCACTTCGTCGTCGGCAAGGCATCCTTCACCGCCGAGCAGCTGAACGAGAACATCGGCGCAGCGCTCGAGGAGATCGTCCGCCTCAAGCCGTCGAGCTCGAAGGGCCGTTACATCCAGAAGGGTGCGGTGTCGACCACGTTCGGCCCCGGCATCCCGCTGGACGTCAACGCCATCTGAGTCTGACTCTCTGAAATGCCCCCGGGTCCGCCCGGGGGCATTTCTGCATCCATGGCCAGCGGATGCAGAAATCCAGCGTCATGCGATGCGGAGTCCCCTGGCGCACCGCATACTGTGATGAGTCCAACAACCGCGCGCCACAGCATCCGCGCACTGCACCTACCCCAGGAGGGTTCCCTCATGTCCCGTCGTCTCATCGCCGTCACGGCTCTCGTCCTCACCGCAGCGGCACTCACCGCGTGCAGCGGCACCAGTGCCCCGGAGTCGACGAGCGGCGGCGAAAGCTCGGCATCCTCCGGCTTCGGCCTGGTGAGCGACGGTACCCTCACGGTCGCGACCGAGGGCACCTACCGCCCGTTCAGCTTCCACGCCGATGGCGGTACCGGCGACCTGACCGGCTTCGACGTCGAGATCATCCAGGCCGTCGCCGACAAGCTCGACCTCGAGGTGAAGTTCGAGGAGACCCAGTGGGACTCGATCTTCGCGGGTCTCGATGCCGACCGTTTCGACGTGATCGCGAACCAGGTCAGCATCAATGACGAGCGTGAGGCCAAGTACCTCTTCAGCGAGCCGTATACGGTCTCGCCAGGAGTCATCGTGGTCGCCGAAGACGACGACTCGATCTCCTCCTTCGCCGATCTCGACGGCAAGACCACGGCCCAGTCGCTGACCAGCAACTGGTACGAGCTGGCCACCGACTCCGGTGCCACGGTCGAGGGCGTCGAAGGGTGGGCGCAGGCGGTCGAGCTGCTGCGCCAGGGCCGGGTCGATGCGACCATCAACGACAAGCTCACCTTCCTCGACTACGAGAAGACCAACAGCCCCTCCGGTCTGAAGATCGCGGCCGAGACCGAGGATGCCGGTACGCAGGCGTTCGTGTTCACGAAGGACAAGACGACGCTCGTCGAAGCAGTCGACAAGGCCCTCGACGAGCTGCGCGCCGACGGCACGCTCGCGGAGATCAGCGACAAGTACTTCGGCGAAGACGTCACGCAGTAACGCATGGAGAACCCCTGGCAGCTGTTCCTCGACTCGCTCGGCCCCATCGCGCTGGCCGGCGTGACGGTGACCGTGCCGCTCGCGCTCGTCTCGTTCGCCATCGGACTGGTGATCGCGGTGGGCGTCGCTCTGATGCGAATCTCGGTGCAGCCGGTTGTGTCGGGCATCGCCCGGTTCTACATCTCGGTGATCCGTGGGACGCCGATGATCGTGCAGCTGTTCGTGATCTTCTACGGCCTCGGGTCGATCGGGCTCAAGATCGATCCGTGGCCGAGCGCGATCATCGCCCTGTCGTTGAACGTCGGCGGGTACGGGGCCGAGGTGGTTCGGGCGGCGATCCTGTCGGTGCCGAAGGGGCAGTGGGAGGCCGCGTACACGGTCGGGATGAATCGCACGCGTACGCTCACCCGCGTGATCCTGCCGCAGGCCGCGCGGGTGTCGGTGCCGCCGCTGTCGAACACGTTCATCTCGCTCGTGAAGGACACATCGCTCGCATCGCTGATCCTGGTGACCGAGCTGTTCAAGGTGGCGCAGCAGATCGCGTCGGCCACGCTGGAGTTCATGGTGCTCTACCTCGCAGCTGCGCTGGTCTACTGGGTGATCTGCCTGGTGCTGTCGTTCGGCCAGAGCGCGCTGGAGAGAAGGTTGGACCGCAATGTCGCGAACTGAACCGGGCGAGCCCCTGCTCACCGCCAGAGGACTGCGCAAGAGCTTCGGCGACAACGAGGTGCTCCGCGGCATCGACCTGACACTGCACCGGGGTGAGGTGGTCGTGCTCATCGGCCCCAGCGGTTCGGGCAAGACGACGGTGCTGCGCGCCCTGAACGGACTCGAGACGCCGGATGCCGGCACGATCGTCGTCGATGGTGGTCCCGACATCGACTTCGCCGCGGCGGCGAAGACGCCGACGCGCCAGCGTGCGCAGACACGGCTGGCGCTGCGTGACCGATCGGCGATGGTCTTCCAGCATCACAACCTCTTCCCGCACTTCACGGTGCTCGAGAACGTGATCGAGGGGCCGTGGCGGGTGCAGCGCCGTCCGAAGGACGAGGTCGTCGCCGAGGCGCTGGCGCTGCTCGACCGCGTCGGCCTGAGCGACAAGGCGGATGCTCGTCCGCACCAGCTCTCGGGCGGCCAGCAGCAGCGCGTCGGCATCGTCCGCGCGCTCGCGCTGAAGCCGGATCTGCTGCTGTTCGACGAGCCGACCAGCGCGCTCGACCCAGAGCTCGTGGGGGACGTGCTCGTCGTCATCAAGGAGCTCGCCGACGAGGGCTGGACGATGGCTGTGGTCACGCACGAGCTGAGCTTCGCACGCGAGGCCGCGGATCATGTGCTCTTCATGGACGGCGGCGTCGTGGTCGAGCAGGGGACTCCGGAGCGGGTCTTCACCGCGCCGCAGCATGAGCGGACGCAGCGCTTCCTCACCCGCATCCTCCGCCCGCTCGACGGGATCTGAGCGCGAGTATCGCCCGCTGGGCGGGGCGGGTCGTCGACTACCAGGGGCGCCCCTGGAGGTCGACATCGCCGGAGGGCCATTCATCGACCTCGCGTGCGGCCGCGCAGACCAGTATGGGGGCTCCCGGAGCTTCCCACACGTGTGTGCCGTCGCTCCTGGAGACGTGGCGTTCGGCGACGTGGACTCTGACCCAGCCGGCGCGCACGTAGAACGGCGCGGCAGCGGGGGCGCAGCCCAGATACCCGAACTCGATGTCCCTGCTCGCACGCATCGCCGCCTGCAACTCAGCGAGGAGGCGCATTCCGAGGCCGCTGCCGCGCGCCTGTGGGCCGACCAGCATCCCTCCGGTGCCGGCGACGGTGACCATACGGTCCCCGACTCGGATGGTGCGGCGCTGATATCCGACGTGTCCGAGCGCCCGGCCGTCGCCGGCGATGATGTGCACGTCGGCGGGGGCATACCCGTATGGAGCATCCGGATCCCAGTCGCCGTGGGCGGCGCCGTATTCGGCATCGAAGAGCGTCCGCAGTTCCGCAACGTCCTGCGTGGTGAGCGCATCGTGTCGGACTCGACGAAGGGCGGTCATGAATTCGATATTCGCAGATGGGGACCGGAACCGGCGGATCGGAACCTGACCCGGACTCGCGGGTGGCTGTTCCAGGTGGCAGGATGCCGTGATGGGCACCATCGACGACTACGTGGCCGACCTCGATCCGGCCGATCGTGACAGCATCCAGCGGGTATACGCCGTCGCGAAGACGCTCGCCCCGGATGCGGAGCAGGGGAAGGGCTACGGGATGCCGGCGCTCGTCTACCGTGGGAAGTCGCTGCTCTCCGTGATGCGCGCGAAGAAGCACATCGGCGTCTATCCGTTCAGCCCTGCGGCGGTGGCGGAGGTCGCGGACCTGCTCGCGGATCACCCCGGAGTCAGCGTCGAGAAGGGCACCATCCGGTTCCAGCCCGAGCATCCGCTGCCGGTGAGCGCGATCACTGCGCTCGTCCATGCGCGTATGGCGCAGATCGACGGATAGCGCGCAGACTCGACGCCTTGCCGCGGATCAGCCGCCGAGCACCGGCAGCACCAGGCTCACGGCGATCGACACCATCACGACCGCGATCACCGCGTCGAGGATGCGCCATGACAGCGGGGTCCGCAACCAGCGGCCGACGTAGCGCGCGCCGAAGCCGAGCGCGGTGAACCAGAGGATGCTGGCGGTGACGGCTCCGGCGGCGAACAGCCAGCGCTCCTCGCCATGCGTCGCCGCGATGGAGCCGAGCATCAGCACCGTGTCGAGATAGACGTGCGGGTTCAGCCAGGTGAGGGCGAGCACCGTGGTCAGCACCGGCGCCAGCGGCGTGCGGGTGCGGGTCGCGGTGCGCGTACCGCCGGACGCCGTCGACATCGAGTCCTCGGCGCTGTCCACCTGCAGAGCGTCGCCGGTGCCGCGCCAGGCGCGGCGCGCAGCCAGCAGTCCGTAGACGAGCAAGAAGGCGGCCCCCGCCCACCGGGCCACCACGATGAGCCAGGGTGCTGCGGCGATCACCGACCCGAGGCCAGCGACCCCGGCGATAATCAGCGCGGCATCCGAGAGCGCGCACACGATCACGACCGCGAGCACGTGCTGCCGACGGATGCCCTGGCGGAGCACGAACACGTTCTGGGCGCCGATCGCGACGATCAGCGAGAGGCCGAGGCCGAGGCCGGCGAGGACGGAGAGCATGCGATCAGCCTACGAACGCGGCAACATCACCACCAGCGAGGATTCCTACCGAACCATTAGCATCGCTTATGTGAGAATCGATCCGGAACTGGCTGCCACCGTCGCTGCGGTCGCCGACGAGGGAACGCTGGATGCCGCATCCCGCCGACTGCGCATCACACCGTCCGCCGTGAGTCAGCGACTCAAGACACTCGAACAGCAGCTCGGCCGCATCCTCATCGTGCGTTCGAAGCCCGCGCGACTGACCCAGGCGGGGGAGGCGGTCGTGCGGCTCGCTCGTCAGATCGCCCTGCTCGAACACGATGCGCTGGCCGGGGTCGGGCTGGATGCCGAGAGCGGCGCCCGGCGGACCACGGTGCCGCTCGCCGTGAACGCCGACTCCATGGCGACGTGGTTCCTCGCTCCGTTGGCGCGGCTGTCGGCCCGGCACGACATCGACTTCGATCTGCACCGCGACGACCAGAACTTCACCGCTCGTCTGCTCGAGTCAGGCACGGTCATGGCCGCCGTCACGAGTGAGAACGTGCCCGTCGCCGGCTGCTCGGTCACGCCGCTCGGCGTGCTCGAATACGAGGCGGTCGCGGCGCCGGCGTTCGCCGAACGGTGGTTCGCCGACGGGGCCACGCCGACCGCGCTCGGGGCAGCACCGTTCGTCGACTTCGACCGCCGTGACACGCTGCAGCACGAGTGGCTGCGCGAGCGCGGCGTGGCACAGCAGGGCGTGCCGCGGCACTACGTTCCGGCGTCCCATGACTACGCGCTCGCGGTCGAGCTCGGACTCGGCTGGGGCATGCTGCCGCTGCCGCAGGGATCGGACGGGCTGGTCCGACTCGGTGGACCGACGTTGCGCGTCGCGCTGTTCTGGCAGCAGTGGAACCTGCGTTCGGAGCTCCTCGACACGATCGCGGCCGAGGTCGCCGCCGAGGCTCGGGCCGTGCTGCAGCCGCGAGGACAGGTCGACTAGCCGGCGGACTCCTGCTCGCCGGCGCCGGGGTTCACGCCCGACGCCAGCGCGTGCAGCAACCGGGTGAGGTTGCCGATGTCGGTGAGGTCCCAGTCGTGCAGGGTGCTCATCAGCATCCCCTCCTGCGGCGCGCGGGCAGCCGCGAGCCGCTCGGCGCCGAGCGGGGTGAGCCGCAGCAGCGAGGAGCGGCCGTCGCTGGGATCAGGCGTGCGCACGATGAGTCCGAGGTCCTCGAGCTCTCTGACGGTGCGGCTGACCTGGCCCTTGTCCATCAGCATCCGCTCCGCCAGCGCGGATGCCGTGACCTGCTCGCATCGCGCGATGGTGGTGAGCGCCTTGTACGCACCGGGGAGCATGCCGGGGCTGACGCGGTTCGCGTTCTCCATGATCAGCCGACGGAAGTGCGTGATCAGCTCGCTGAACTCCGCCTCGAGGGCGCGGACCGCAGCGGTCCGCGCCTCGGGGGATTCGGCCTGGCGGTCAGTCTCGGTCATCGGCGTTCCGGTCGCTGGAGCGTCCTGAGACCACCGTGACCGTTCCGGTCGTCGCACCCGAGAGCGCGGTCGCGTCCGCGATCGCGACATCGGCTGCGTCGTCGACGACACCGCCGTCGGCGGCATCCGTCTTCGTGGCGTCGGCGTGGGCCCGCTCGCTCGTCGTCATCGTGGTCAGCGGCTTGTTCGGCAGGAACAGGATCGCGATCAGGCTGATGACGGCCAGCGGGATGCCGATGAGGAACGCGTGCGAGATCGCCTGCGCGTAGAAGTCCTCGATGATCGAGCGCACCGGCTCCGGGAGCAGACGCACCTCGGGGAGCGTGCCGCTCGAGAGCTGCGCTGCGACTTCGGCACCCTTGTCGCCCAGTTGCGCGATCGCTGTGCCGATGCGCTCCTTGCCGTCGGCGAACAGGGTCGTCAGGGAGTTCGCCAGCACGGCGCCCATGACGGAGACGCCGACCGTGCCGCCGAGGCTGCGGAAGAACGTGACGCCGGAGCTGGCGACGCCCATCTCGCTCGGCTTCGCGACGTTCTGCACGATCAGCACGAGGTTCTGCATCGTCATGCCGACGCCGGCTCCGGTGAAGAACATGTACAGCGAGACGAGCGCGAAGTTCGTGTCGTAGTGCAGCGTCGACAGCAGCGTGGAACCGGCGATCAGCAGCACGGAGCCGAGGATCAGGTAGCCCTTCCACTTGCCGAAGCGGGTGACGAGCTGGCCCACGATCATCGATGAGAGCAGGAGTCCGGCCATCATCGGCAG
The DNA here is from genome assembly GCF_000956525.1 of Microbacterium oxydans. Taxonomy (GTDB): domain Bacteria; phylum Actinomycetota; class Actinomycetes; order Actinomycetales; family Microbacteriaceae; genus Microbacterium; species Microbacterium oxydans_A. Next base: position 5,072 of record NZ_JYIW01000022.1, on the reverse strand, counting down.
CGTCATGAGGCCGGCCTCCGTCGGCGAGGCGCCGCGGGACAGCTGCATGTACTGGGCGAGGTAGACCGAGGTGCCGAACATCGCGACACCGATCGAGATCGACGCGATCACCGAGAGGGTGAAGGTGCGGCCCTTGAAGAGCGAGAGGGGGATGAGCGGCTCGCGCACCTTGTTCTCGACGATGATGAACGCGACGGCGGCGATGATCGAGCCGCCGACCATCAGCACGGTCTCGGTGCTCCACCAGTCGAAGGTGGACCCGGCGTTCGTGATCCAGATGAGGATCAGCGAGACGGCGGCGGAGAGCAGCACGATGCCGGTGTAATCGATCGATGCCTTGCGCGTGCGTGCGGTGCTGATGTGCAGCGTCTTCTGCAGGATGATCAGTGCGGCGATCGCGAAGGGGAGTGCGACGAAGAAGTTCCAGCGCCAGTTCGCGACATCCGTGATCCAGCCGCCGAGCAGCGGGCCGCCGACGGTCGCGACGGCCATGACGGCGCCGAAGAGGCCCATGTAGCGGCCGCGCTCACGCGGGCTGATGATGTCGGCCATGATGACCTGGCTGAGAGCTGCCAGGCCACCGCCGCCGATGCCCTGGATGGCGCGGAACGCGATCAGCGTGTTCGTGTCCTGGGCGAATCCGGCGGCAGCCGTCGCGCCGACGAAGATGACGATCGCGAGCTGGATGAGCAGCTTGCGATTGAACAGGTCGGCGAGCTTGCCCCAGATCGGCGTCGAGATCGCCGTGGTCAGCAGGGTGGCGGTGATGACCCAGGTGTACGCGGCCTGGTCGCCGCCGAGGTCGTGGACGATGACGGGCATCGACGTCGAGACGACCGTGGTCGCGATCATCGAGACGAACATGCCGAGCAGCAGCCCCGTGAGGGCTTCGAGCACCTGACGGTGCGTCATCTTGACGGGTGACTCCGTGGTCATGGCGGACCTTTCGTGTGGGCGAGGATCAGTGGTTCCGCGACAGCTCTGGCGCGCACGAGATGGTTGAACTTCGTCAACCATACGCTTGTGGTTGACATGCGTCAACTATCTCCGTGATGAGGTTGTGATCGGATGCGCGCAATGAGTGCTGGTCCTGCGCGAATTAGCCTTGTCACCTGGGATTTGTCTCGGGAGGATTGGGTACGGCTGTACACGCAGGTCCCTGAGGGGCGACCGGTTCACGCGTTCCCACGGTCGCCGGATTCCTGAGGGGGATGGTTCATGTCGAAGAAGAGCAATCAGCGCAAGGTTCTCGCGGTGCTCGCAGGAGGACTCGTGCTCGGAGTCGGCGTCGCAGCGACGCTCGCCGCCTGGAACGACTCGGAGTTCGCGACCGGAACGTTCACATCCGGCTCGTTCAACCTGCAGGGCTCGACCACGGGTGACATCTCGGCGAACTACAGCGACCACAACGTCGACACCGGTGGCACGGCCGCGTCGCTCGCCTTCACACTGCCCGCCGGCCTCGTCGGCAACATGTCGCCCGGTGATTCGGTGTACGCCGGGTTCTGGGTCCGGCTCGCGGCCGGCACGACCACCGGCGCGAACCTCGTCGCGAACGGGACGACCGCCGACGCCGCAGCCACCTCGAACTCCGGCCACCTGGGGTACCAGGTGTACCAGCTGGCACCGGGAGCGACCTGCAACGCGGCATCCGCGACCGGCACCCCCATCGCGACCGGCGCGACCCTCGACGTCCAGACCGGGGTGACGACCGTCGCCCTGACCAAGGGCGCTGACGCCGCCACCGCAGGGACGGCCGTGCAGCTCTGCTTCAAGGTCACCGGTGATGCGACGCTCAAGCAGGGCACCGCGACGACGGCCACCTGGAAGTTCACGGCCACGTCGACGAACTGAGCCGGCCATGACAACCCGCAGCAGCATGCGGGAGGCGAGACGATTGCGCTCCCGCCGCATTCGCGCGGTGCTCGCCGGCGGACTCGTCTTCGGCATCGGGGCGGCTGCGACGCTCGCCGCCTGGAACGACTCCGAGTACGCAGCGGCGACGTTCCAGGCGGGACGGTTCGACATCGTGGGAGCGGTCGACGGCGCCACCTTCGCGAGCCACGCGACGACGGGCGCCGCGGCGACGCTCAGCTTCGCCCTCGCGCCGACGGCCATGGCGCCGGGCACGACGACGTATGCGCTGTTCAGCGTCAAGACGGCGAACCCCTCGGTGGCCGGCACCCTGCAGCTGAACGCCGGCACGCCGGGCGGCACCGGCCTCGCGACCTACCTCACCTACGGGGTGCGCACGATCGCGGGCACCACCTGCAACGGGACCACGTATCCGGCCGGTACGGCAGTCGTCGCTGACGGCTCGGCGCTGACCGCGAACGGAGCGACGACGCAGGCGGTCACGGCGAACGGCGGCGCACCGGTGAACTACTGCATCGCGGTGACGCTGCCCACGACGGCGGCCAACGCGGCGCAGGGTCTCACGATGACGCAGACCTGGCAATTCATCGGGACCTCGTCATAGGCGAACGGATGCCACGGGGACGAGCACGGAGGGACGGATGAGCGCACCGGTGACCAGACGCAGTCTGCGCGAGCAGGCCGTGGTCGCCGCGCCCGGCGTCGGGGCGGTGGTGGTCCCAGAGCCGGGTCCGCGGCGTGCCCGGCCCGGTGGTCTCATCGCCGATGTGCTCCTGTGGATCGCAGCGATCGGCGGTGCGGTGTGCATCCTGCTCGTCATCCTGGCCTTCACCGCCCACATCACGCTGATCATGTTCAGCACCGGATCGATGTCGCCGACCATCCCCGCCGGCTCCGTCGCCGCGGTGCAGCGCATCGACGCGGCGCAGATCGCCGTCGGGGACGTCGTGACGGTCGACCGCGCGGGCGAGCTTCCGGTGACCCACCGGGTGACGTCGATCGAAGCCGGCTCCACGGCTGCCGAGCGGGTGATCACGATGCGCGGCGACGCGAACGCGACGGAAGACGCGTTCCCGTACACCGTCACCTCGGTGCGCATCGTGCTGTTCTCCATCCCCGGCATCGCGACGGCGGTCGCGGGAATGAGCAATCCGGTGCTGCTCGGCGGTCTCACGCTCGCCGCGACGGTGCTCGTGGTCTGGGCGTTCTGGCCGCGCTCGCCGGGTGGGTCACGGCGCCGACGAGCAGGCGGTGCGACATGAGGCGACCTCCCACTGCCGCACCGTTCGCCGTGCTGCTCGCTGCAGGGGCGCTGCTCGTGGCAGCACCGGCGGGGGCCGCTCCGACGACCCAGGTGATCCAGGGGGATGTGCTGCGTCTGGTCTCGGTCGCGGACTGGGACGCGGCATCCAGTCTGCGCCCTGGCGCCCCGGTGCAGTGGGACGTCGCGATCAGCGCTGATGCCCCGGATCCCGGACTGGTGAGCATCGGCGTGAGTGCGTCGGGCTCAGCACCATTGCTCGTCGACGTCTCGCTCTGCGCACGTGCATGGGAGGCCACTGGATGCCCCGGCGGCGCGACGGCGCTGCGAACGGCCTGGAGCATCCCGCGCGACGGTGCCGAAGTGGAGCTCACCCGGATCGCCGACGATCAGACCGCGCATGTGCGTCTCGCGATCACGCTCGATCCGGATGATGTCGGAGGCAGCACCGAGGTGCGCGTGCATGCGCGAGGTGCCGGCGAGTCGGCGGTCGTCGGTCCGGGTGGCGGACTGGCCACGACCGGACTGCCTGCCACGACGCCGTCGATGTTCGGCGGCGGAATCGTGCTCGCGGCTGTCGGTGCGCTGCTCGTGCTCGGGCGACGACGTCGAGCGGTGAGCGGGGCGGGGCCGTCATGAGGCGCTCACGCAGACTGCTCGCCGGTGTCGTCGGGCTCGCGGTGCTGGTCGGCGTCGCCGCGCTGCCGTCAGTGCAGATGACCGAGGCGCGGTTCACCGACAGCGAGTACTCGGCGGCATCCTTCACCGCGTCGACGCTCGAGACACCGGTCATCACGTCCTGCACCGTGACGAGCTTCCTCGGCTCCTTCACCGGATTCACGATCACCTGGACGTCGCCCTACCTCAAGGTGCAGGAGCGTCTCTCGATCAACGCTGTGGCGGTCGACAACGCCAACGTCACGCAGACCGGCAGCGGCCCGTACACGTACTCCGCCACGATCTCGTCCACACTGTTGAACACGTTGCTCGGCTCGTTGCTCGGCTCGTCGAACACCGTGCGGGTGGAGTCGATCTACGCGGGGACGTCGTGGGCGTCGCCTGCCGCGACGAAGACGCTGTCGGTCGGGGGACTGCTCGGCCTCGGCGGCAACAACACCTGCACCTGAGCGCCGTGTCAGCCTCGGGTCACTCGGCCAATGCGAGTGCGCGGAAGGCGTCGCGTTCGCGGAGGTGCTCGCGTCGGCTCGCGGCAGCGGCTGCCGTCGCATCCGCGATCCGGGTCGGCACCTGCATGCCGGTCGTGCGGCGGTAGAGCTCGTCGATCAGATCCGTGGCGAGGCCGACCAGCTTGGCGATCTCACGGTCGTCTCGGTCGATCCACACGCAGCGGGGCTCATCGTGGATCGGCGCGAAGTCGACGTGCTCCTCCCAGACGAACAGCGTGCGCTCGGCGCCGAGCACGTGCTGCTGCCACCAGACCTGACGCAGGTAGGTGCGGGGGATGCCGCGGAACGCCTTGTTCGTCGTCTTGATCTCGGCGAGCTTCACGCGGCCCTCGGCGTCGACCGCGATGCCGTCGGGCGTGGCCAGGTGGCGGTGCTCGACCTTCGCGCGGAAGAGCGCGGACGAGGGGAGGATGCCGTGCGTCGCCGCGACCCACGCCGCGATCTCGGGCTCACGACGGCGTCCGTGATCCGTGTACGCGTTGCCGCCGAAACGGGGGCCACCGCCGAGTTTGGCGTCCGCCGCGCGGACGATCGACTTCTCGCTGGTGAGGCCGGCGACGTCGGTCGCGGTGATGCCGCGGGATCGTGCTCGCAGCCATGCGACGCGGTCGCGGGAGTCCGCGACGATGCGTGCAGCGAGCTCCTCATTCACCCTCTGAGCCTAACTCCACCCGCCGACCTCGTCCCTCGCACACGCCGCTCCGCGGCATCCCTCGCCCTTCCTTCCGGTCCCCCTCGCCCTTCCTTCG
>NZ_JYIW01000021.1 GCF_000956525.1 Microbacterium oxydans | reverse complement strand
CCCCCACCCCCACCGACACAGACCCCACCGAGAACGGAGCCGCATGATGAAGGTTCCCTCCATGATCGCCGCCGAGCTGCGGCGGCTCACCGCGAGCAGGATGGGCGTGATCGCGCTCATCGCACTCGTGTGCGTGCCGATCCTCTACGGCGGCCTCTACCTGTGGGCGAACCAGGACCCGTACGCGAAGTTCCCGGATGTGCCGGTGGCGCTCGTGGTGGCTGACGAGGGCGCCCCGACGCCGACGACCGGCAACGAGGCGCCGACCGGTGAGACCGTGAACTACGGCGAGGATGTCGCGGAGAACCTGATCGAGGGGAACGCCTTCGACTGGCAGCGGATGACGGCCGATGAGGCATCCGATGCGCTCCGCGACGGCACCGTCGACTTCACCGTGACGATCCCGACCGACTTCTCGGCGGCGCTGACCTCGGCGGCGGGCGATGCCCCGCATCAGGCCCGCATCGAACTCGAGACCAACGATGCGAACAACTATCTCGCGTCGTCGATGGGCACGCAGGCCGTCGAGAAGATCCGCAGTTCGGTGGCCGAGATGGTCGGCAGCGAGGCGGCGGAACGGCTGCTCACCGGTCTGAGCGATGTGCGCGACAACCTGGTGACGGCCGTGGACGGCGCGACGCAGTTGACGGACGGCGCGAACACCGCGGCATCCGGCAGCACGACGCTCGCCGACGGCGCGGCGCAGCTCGCCGACGGCACGGCGCAGCTCGCGACCGGCGCGCAGACGCTCGCGAGCGGTGCGCAGACGCTCGCGAGCGGAGCGCAGCAGGTCAGTGACGGCAACCGGCAGCTCGCCGACGTCGCCGACCGCGCGGGTTCTGCGGTCCAGCAGGCTGCGAACGCCCTGCCCCAGGTGCGCACCGACATCGCGAATGCGCTGACCGAGCAGGGGTTCACCCCTGAGGAGGTCGATCAGGTGCTCGCGAAGCTCGACCCGCTGGGCGCCCGCCTGCAGGAGGGCAATGCGCAGGTGCAGGGCGCTGTCGGCAAGGTCGATCAGCTCGCCGCCGGCGCCGCATCCCTGGCATCGGGTGCCTCCGAGCTCGCCTCGGGTGCCGGTACGCTCGCTTCCGGCGCCGGCACGGTCGCGACCGGCGCTGCGTCTGCGAACTCCGGGGCGGCGCAGCTGCGCGACGGACTCCAGACGCTGGCGTCCGGCACGGCCGAGCTGCGCGACGGGCTCTCGAGCGGCGTCGACGCCATCCCGGCATCCACTCCCGAACTGCGCACCCTGCAGGCCGACACGATCGCCGACCCGGTGCAGGTGTCGAGCGACAAGGTCGCCTCCGCCGAGGACTACGGCGCAGGCCTCGCCCCGTTCTTCGCCGCGCTGTCGGCCTGGATCGGCATCTACGCGCTCTTCCTGATCGTGAAGCCGATCTCACGTCGGGCGATCACCGCCCTGCACTCCCCCGTGCGCATCACGCTCGCGGGCTGGATGACCCCTGCCATGCTCGGCGCCGTGCAGATGGTCGGGCTGATGGGCATCCTCGCCCTCACGCTCGGCTTCACGTTCAACCATCCGCTCGGCACGCTCGGGGTGATGGTGTTCGCCTCGGCGACGTTCGCGGCGATCATCCTGGCGCTCAACGTCTGGCTCGGGTCGGTGGGGCAGTTCCTCGGACTCGTGCTCATGGTGCTGCAACTGGTCACCGCCGGCGGCACGTTCCCCTGGCAGACGCTTCCCGCCCCCTTGGCCGCGCTGCACCACGTCCTGCCCCTCGGCTATGTCGTCGATGCGATGCGTCAGCTCATGTACGGCGGCAGCATGGGTCGTGCCGGCTGGGACCTCGCGGTGCTCGGGATATGGCTCGTCGGGGCCCTGCTGTTCGCGATGCTCGGCGTCACCCGGATGACGCATCGACGCACCCTGCGCGACTTGCAGCCGAGCCTGATCGGGTGATCCGCTCCGCGCGCGGTGGCCTCTCGGGGGTCCCGCGCGCGGATGCGTGTGGATAGGATGCGAGAGCGCGTCCCCGACACGCGCTTTGGGGCTCGGTGGGACTGAGTCCCACCTGGCTACCCGAAAGTGTTCTCGACGATGATGACCGATTCGCAGACGACCGCCGTCCCCTCGCGCCCCTCGCTCCGCGTCCGCATCGGACGCATCGCCTTCCTCGTCGTGGCCGGGATCACGGTGGTCGCGGTCGCTGCGGCGTTCTTCGTGACCTGGACCATTCAGCGCTCGTTCCCGCAGACATCCGGTTCGCTCGAACTCGACGGGCTCTCCGCCGAGGTCACCGTGCAGCGTGACTCGCAGGGCATCCCGACCATCACGGCCGACACCACCGACGACCTGTTCTTCGCCGAGGGGTTCGTGCACGCGCAGGACCGGTTCTTCGAGATGGACTTCCGGCGCCATGTCACGGCAGGACGCGTGGCCGAGATGTTCGGCGAATCGCAGGCGGGGACGGATGCCTTCCTCCGCACGCTCGGCTGGCGCGCGGTCGCCGAGGCCGAGGTCGCCGCGATGGACGAGAAGACCCTCGGCTACTACGAGGCCTATGCCGACGGGGTCAACGCGTATCTCGCGTCGCGCTCCGGAGCCGAGCTCTCGCTGGAGTATGCCGTGATCGGCATGCAGAATCCGGACTACCGCCCAGAGCCCTGGGAGCCCGCGGATTCGGTCGCCTGGTTGAAGGCCATGGCCTGGGACCTCCGCGGCAACATCGAGGACGAGACCGAGCGTGCTCTCCTCGCCGCCGAACTCGACGGCGGCGAGGGCGCGGCTGCAGCTCCGGAGACGCAGGCCCTGCTGGAGAAGCTCTATCCCGCCTATCCCTTCGACGAGAACCCGGTGATCGTTCCGAAGATCTCGACCGTGCCGGATGCCGGAACCGACGCGGATGCCGCATCGGCGACGTCGCCCCAGGACCCGGGCATGCAGGAGGCGAGCACCACGATCGAGTGGGAGGAGACCTCCGGCGTGATCGAGGCGGCCAGCATCCTGGTCGGCGATCTGGGTGAGGGGATCGGGTCGAACTCGTGGGTCGTCTCCGGCTCGCTCACCGAATCAGGGATGCCGCTGCTGGCCAACGATCCGCACCTCGGCGCCTCGCTGCCGTCGGTCTGGTACCAGGTGCAGCTCAAGTGCTCGACGGTCGATGACGACTGCCCCTTCGATGTCGGCGGATTCTCGTTCTCTGGACTTCCAGGGGTCGTCATCGGGCACAACCAGAGCATCGCCTGGGGCTTCACCAACCTCACCACCGATGTGACCGACCTCTACGTCGAGCGGATCGAAGGCGATCAGTACTGGCGTGACGGCGCGCTCGTGCCGCTCGACGAGCGCACCGAGACCATCAAGGTCGCGGGTGGCGACGACATCGAGCTGACCATCCGCTCGACCGGCCACGGGCCGATCATCTCCGGACTGACCGACGACGACACCGCCATCGCGGATGACCCGCTTCCCGGGCTGACGGTCGACCCTTCGACGAGCTCAGGGACCCAGGGCGGAGGCTCAGGGGCCCTGACGGTGCCCGGCGAGGATGCCGAGTACGCGGTGAGCCTCCGGTGGACCGCGCTCGATCCCGGCACCGCCGCGACCGCCATCTTCGCGCTCTCGACCGCGCAGGACTTCGATGGGTTCCGAGCAGCGGCATCCCTCTTCGACGTGCCGGCACAGAATCTCATCTACGCCGACACCTCGGGCAACATCGGCTACCAGACACCCGGCCGGCTGCCGATCCGCGGAGCCGGCGACGGATGGATGCCGCAACCGGGGTGGGACAGCAGGTACGACTGGACCGGATTCATCCCCTTCGACGAGCTTCCGGTGTCGTACAACCCGAGCTCTGGGTACATCGTGACGGCGAACAACGCGATCGTCGCAGACGACTACGCCTACTTCCTGTCGCGGGACTGGGACTACGGCTATCGTGCGGCGCGGATCGTGCACCTGATCGAGCGCAGGGCGGCGGCAGCCCCGCTCACCGCGGAGGACATGCGCGAGATCCAGATGGACAGCGAGATGTGGATCGGCAACCGACTGGCCACGGCACTCGACGACGTCGAGGTCTCCGGTGCCGGACCGAAGGCCGCCATCGAGCTGCTGCAGAACTGGGATGCGCAGAATGCGGCATCCTCCGCCGGTGCCGCCTACGCGAACGTGCTGTGGTCGAACCTCGTGCAGAACATCTTCGCCGACCGTGCCCAGCCCCTGCCCAGCGACGGGCACGGTCGCTTGTTCACGGTCGTCTCCAGCATGCTCGACGACCCCGCCGACCCGCTCTGGACCAATGAGAAGCTCGGCGTCTCCGGCATGCCCGAGATGCTGGCGCGGTCGGCGGAGGATGCCTACGAGGAGCTGTCCGCCAGACAGGGCACCGACGTCGACCGGTGGAACTGGGGCGATCTGCACGCGATCACGCTCACGAGCGACACACTCGGCTCGTCCGGGATCGCACCGATCGAGGCGCTGTTCAACCGCGGACCGTACTCGGTGAGCGGTGGGGCCTCGGTCGTGAACGCGACGGGCTGGGAGATCGGATCCGACTATTCGACGACGACCGTTCCGTCGATGCGCATGGTCGTCGATCTCGCCGACCTGGACGCCTCGTCGTGGAACCACCTGACCGGCGCATCCGGGCACGCGTTCCATGCGAACTACACGGACCAGACCGCGGACTGGGCGGCCGGCGTCCAGCAGCCCTGGGCGTTCTCGCCGAAGAAGGTGGATGCCGCGACCGTCGACACGCTGGTGCTCACGCCGGCGGGCTGATGCCCGGGCCTCCGCCCCCTGGGTCCCTGAGCCCGCCGAAGGGCTGACCCCGTCGAACCCCTGGGTCCCTGAGCCCGTCGAAGGGCTGGCCTCCTGGGTCCCTGAGCCTGTCGAAGGGCGAAGGGGCCACCCAGCCGGGTCGGATAGCGTTGACGGGTGCCATCCAGTTACCTCGCCCCGAAGGGCACCCCTGTCACGCTCCTCGAGTTCGAGCATGCCGGAGCGACGCTGATCGCCGAGTCCTTCGGCGAGGGAGCGCACACGTTCCTGCTGCTGCACGGGATCGGCATGGGTCGCAGCGTCTATCTCGATGTGGTGCAGCGGCTCCGCGGTCGCGTGATCGCCCTCGATCTTCCCGGGTTCGGCGAGGCCCCCGAGCCCACGCGCACCCTGACGATGGAGCGCCACGCCGATCTCGTCGCCGCCTACCTGCGTCACGTCGATGCCGGACCGGTCGTGGTGATCGGCCACTCGATGGGCAGCCAGATCGCGGCGGAGCTCGCGGCGCGGCATCCGTCCCTCGTCGAAGGCGTGATCCTCGCGGGGCCCACGGTCAACAAGGCCGCCCGCAACATCGCAGCGCAGGCGAGCTATCTACTCACCGACCTGGTCGGCGAAAGACCGCTCGTGATCTGGCGCGGCGCGCGGGAGTACCTGCGCGGCGGTCCGCACCTGTTCCGCAAGATGCGTGCGACCATCGCCCATCAGCCGGAGAAGGCATTCGCTCGGATCGAGTGCCCCGTGCTGGTGCTGCGCGGCGAGAGCGACCCGCTGGCGCCGATGAGCTGGTGCCAGGAGATCATCGATGAGATCCCCGGTGCAGACCTGAAGGTGATCCCGGACCACGGTCACGGGACGCTGATCAGCGACTCCCAGCCGGCCGCACGGCTGATCCAGCACTTCGCGGATCGGCTCTGACTCAGGGGTAACGGCGGAACATGACGAAGTCCCTGTTGGACTCGTCGATCGCCTTCGTCAGCGCCGGGTCCGCCGCGAAGCCGTCAGGGTCGGGCTTCCGCGCCGGGCGGGGCCGCCACATCAGCACCCCGAACCACACGACGATGACCGCCCCCGTGATCACGAAGAAGGTGTCCATGCTGGGCACGGTACCGCGACCTCGACGTGTTGTCCAGCGTTCGTCCGCGGTCGCATGCGCGCCCTGTTCACGATTCAGCAAGAATCACCGTGAATCGGACTCGAAGGCCCCTGCGGGCGGCTTGTCCGAGTTCTTGCTGAATTGTGAACGCCCGAACGCCCGAACGGCCGAACGGCCGAACGCCCGAACGCCCGAACCCGAGCCCGCTGCGCCTCAGCCTGCGGCGGGCGGCGTCTGCTTCGAGTCGGCGAGCTCGTCGACCACGAGCGTGTGCTGATCGGTGGTGCCGTTGCGGTACGCCTGGCGGCCGACCATGTGCGCCGACAGCGGCGCGGTCGCGAACTGCATCAGCACGACCGGCGTCACCAGGGCGAGACCGAGCAGGATGCCGCCGACACTGCGCTGCGAGAGCGCCACGGCGAGGCAGATGAGCACCAGGCCGAGCACCTGGGGCTTGGTCGCCGCGTGCAGCCGCGACGGCACATCACGGAAGTGCAGCAGGCCCACCGCGGCCGAGAGGCAGAGGATCGCACCCAGCAGGATCAGCACGAGCACGGCGACGTCGATGACGGCATCGGGGATCATCAGACCGAAGACATTCATGGTGCCGTGTTGTCCCGTCTCGCCACGAAGCGTGCGACCGCGATCGAGCCGAAGACGCCGATCGCAGCGATGATCAGCATCACCGGGATGCTGCGGGTGTGGCCGTTGATCGCCATCTCGGCACCGAGCACGCACATCACCTCGGTGAGCAGCACATCGGATGCGACGGCTCGGTCGAGGATCGACGGGCCGCGCACGACGCGGATCAACGTGAGGATCGCCGCGATACCGAACACGATCATGATCAGGAGCAGCAGCACGTTCATCGGACACCGCCCTTCAACGAACCGGCGCGTTCATCGGCCTTGAGTGCACGGTACTGCGCCGGGTCTCCCAGTGCACGCACGATGCGTCGCTCCCACAGCAGCACGCCGGCTCGCTGCTGTTCGACGTCTGCGCGGTTGCGCACGCCGATCACGTGCAGGTAGAGGATGCGACGGTCGCGGTCGGCCTCGACGATGAGCGATCCGGGGATCAGCGAAGCGGTGACGGCGACGTGCGTCATCACCAGATCGTCGGCGTAGCGCAGCGGCACCGCGATGATCGCGGCTCCGGGCTGGCGGCGGAAGTCGAACACCTGCACCGTGACCGAGAGCGCGCCCCTGACGACCGCGAACAGGAACTGGACCACGAACAGGAAGCCGTACCAGAGGTTGATCCGGCCGGAGAGCGCGATCGTCGGCAGTCGGAAGACCCTCGTGACGAAGATCGCGACCACGAGTCCGGTGAGGAACGACAGCACGGTGAACTGGGCCCACAGCAGCATCCACAGCACCACGAGCCACGCGAGGAACGGCAGCTGCGAGCCGATGTCGCGCCACAGGTGGCCCTTGTTGCGCGGGCTCATCCGCCGACCTCATCCTGCAGCTGCACCAGGCTGACCGGCTCGAGCAGCGTCGCGCCGATCCGATCGCACAGGGCGTAGAGGGGTCCGGCGAAGACGGTGAGCGCGATGGTCACTCCGACCATGCCTGCGGTGGAGACCGTCATGATCTTCGGGATGCGGCGACGCTCCTGCTGCTCGTCGGCGGCCGGCGCGTTGCCGAGGTACGAGATGCGGCCCTCGGTCTCGCTCGAGTCCTCCTCCTCGCGCCAGAAGGCGAGGTTCCAGGCGCGCATCAGGGCATAGAGGGTGAGCAGCGAGGTGACGATGCCACCGATGATCAGCACGATCATGAGCGGGGTGCCGACGGATGCCGCCGCCTCGAAGAGCGCGAACTTGCCGATGAATCCGGAGAACGGCGGGAGCCCGCCCAGGTTGATCGCCGGCACGAAGTAGAGCACCGCGATCACCGGCGCGACCTTCAGCAGCCCCTTCACCCTGAGGATCGATGTGCTGCCGGCTCGACGTTCCACGAGGCCGACCGCGAGGAACAGGGTCGTCTGCACGACGATGTGGTGGACGATGTAGTACACGGTCGCGCCGATCGCCGCCGGTGTGGCGATCGCCAAGCCGAAGATCATGTACCCGACGTGGCTCACGAGGGTGAACGACAGGATTCGTTTGAGCTCGGCCTGCGCGACAGCACCCAGCACGCCGACGATCATGGTCGCGAGCGCCACGATCAGCAGCAGGGTGTCGATGCTGTTGTCGGCGAACAGCTGCGTCTCGGTGCGGATCAGCGCGTACACGCCGACCTTCGTCAGCAGGCCTGCGAAGACCGCGGTGACCGGGGCGGGCGCGGTCGGGTAGGAGTCGGGCAGCCAGAACGACACGGGGAAGATCGCGGCCTTGATGCCGAAGGCGATCACGAGCATCAGGTGCAGCACCAGCTGCGTCTCCTGCGGGAGCTCGGCCATCCGTTCGGCGATCTGCGCCATGTTCACGGTGCCGAGCGCGCCGTAGATCATGGCGATCGCTGCGAGGAACAGGATCGACGACACCAGCGACACGACGATGTACACCGCGCCGGTGCGGATGCGGGATTCGGTGCTGCCGAGCGTGATGAGCACGTACGACGCCACGAGCAGGATCTCGAAGCCGACGTAGAGGTTGAACAAGTCGCCCGCGATGAACGCGTTGAAGATACCTGCCGCGAGGATCAGGTACGAGGGGTTGAAGATCGAGATCGGGGTCTCATCGGCACCGTCGGCGACGCCCTGACCGATCGAGAACAGGAGCACCGCGAGCAGCACGATGCTCGAGATCAGCACCAGCAGGGCGGCGAGCCGGTCGACGTAGAGCACGATGCCGAAGGGCACCGGCCATCCGCCCACCGAGACCGCGATGGGCTCGCCGGCATCCACCGCCACGAGCAGCACGGCCGCGATCACCGACACAGCGGCGAGTGTCAGCACCGTGACGAGCACCTGCAGCCGGGCGTTGCGACCGAAGATCAGGGTGATCGCGGCGCCGAGCAGCGGCAGGCCGACGAGCAGGGGAACGAGCACGCTCACGAGCGGTCCTCCCCGTCATCGGCCGGCTTGCGCTGCGGGTGCGGCTCGTCGTCCCCCGTGTACGGGCGCGAGGGCAGGTCGGTGGGGGCGTCGTCCTGGATGGCGGAGTGGTCTCGCATGTGGAGCACCGTGATCGGGGCGGTCTGCACGCCCACGAAGTCGGTGGTGGCCTCGTCGTCTTCCGTGTCGGCCTCGTCGTCCATGAGGTCTTCGTCTGCATCGGTGCGCTCGCGGAGCGCGATGTCTGCCTCGTCGTCCTCGACCGTGTCGGCCTGACCCAGCTGCCAGGAGCGGTAGATCAGCGCGAGCAGGAAGGCGGAGACGGCGAAGGTGATCACGATCGCGGTGAGGGTGAGCGCCTGAGGCAGCGGGTCGCTCACGTCTCCGTCCGCGTCGTAGAACGGGGCTCGTCCCGGCACACCCATCACGATCAACAGCAGCAGGTTGGTGGCGTTGCCGAGCAGCAGGAAGCCGATCAGCACGCGGGTGAGGCTGCGCTCGAGCATCGCGTAGACGCCGCAGGCGAACAGCACGGCCATGATGACGATCAGGGTCAGCGAGACATCCATCAGTTGCTCACCACCCGCTCGCGCATCTCCTGCGCCTGGCGGTCGACCTCGGCGCCGAGGCTGCGCAGCACGTCGAGCACGAGCCCGATCACCACGAGGTACACGCCGATGTCGAAGATGGTCGAGGTCACGAACTCCATGTGCCCGATGCCGGGGATCTCCCACTCCCAGAACGAGCTGGTGAGCGGTGCGAGGCCGAAGAACAGCGGGATGATCGCCGTGCCGACCGCGAGGATGAGCCCTGCGCCGAGCAGTCGACCGGCATCCGTCGGCGCGGCGGCGCCGAGCTCCCACCTGCCACCGGCGATGTAGCGCATGACGAGCGCCATGCCGGCGACCAGACCACCGGCGAAGCCACCGCCCGGCAGGTTGTGGCCGGCGAAGAGCAGGAAGATCGACACCACGATGATGGTGTGGAAGAGGATGCGGACGATCACCTCGAGCAGGATCGACCGGTTCTCCGGTTTCATCTTCTGACCGCCGACGAGCCACGCCCGAGGGCTGCTCTCGTTCTCCGCGGTCTGGAAGCGGATGCCGTCGGTCGTCTCGACCAGGGGCCGGCTGCGCGCAGCCTTGCGGGTGGCGCGCGGGAGCACCTTGGTCGCGGCGAGCAGGTCGGCCCGATGGGTGACGAACACGAGGGATGCGACGCCGGTCGCGGCGAGCACGAGCACCGACAGCTCGCCCATGGTGTCCCAGCCACGAAGGTCGACCAGCGCCACGTTCACGACGTTCTTGCCGTGGCCGAGTTCGTAGGCGAGCTTCGGGAAGGCGCCCGAGATCGGGTCGGCGACGCGCGACTGCGTCGCGACCACGGCGATCAGGGCCATCGTGAGGCCGACACCGATGCCGAGCAGGGCACGCGGGATGCGGCCGACCGAGGCGTTGTGCTCGCCCATGCGGGCGGGAAGGCGACGCAGCACGAGTGCGAAGGTGACCATCGTCACGGTCTCGACGAGGATCTGCGTGAGCGCGAGGTCGGGGGCGCCGCTGGTCGCGAACAGCGCGACCATGCCGAGCCCGGTCACCGAGACGAGCACCACGCCCGTGTACCGCTTCTGCGCGCGGACCGCGAAGATGCCGGCGGCGGCCATGATCGGCGCGACGACGATCTGCGCGGGGGTGTGCCAGGCGGAGAGGTTGAACCGGTCGATGTCGCTCGCGACGAGCGCGGTGACCTCGGCCGCGACGAAGACCACGAAGATCGTGCCGACGTAGACGGGGAGCGAACCACGCTGCGTGAGCGTCGTGCTGAGCACCGACAGCCGGTCGACGCCGCGCATGACGAGGTAGTAGGCGTCGGCGGCGGTGAAGCGCAGCAGACGCGGCTTGCGGTCCCAGCCGGTGCGGCGCGTCAGCAGGAACAGGCCGATGCCGAGCAGGATCGTCAGGATCGAGATGCCGAGGGCCGGCTCGAAGCCGTGCCAGAGCGCCAAGTGCCCAGGCCCCTCGGTCGCGTCGCCGGTCGCGGGGTCGAGGCCGGGGGTCGCGGTGAGGGCGTAGCCCTGCAGCGCGATGTCGAGCGCCGGAGCGCCGATGCCTGCCGCGAGCGTGACGCCGGCGAGGATGATCGGTGCCGACAGGAATCCGACCGGCGGGTCCGGCCACGCCGTCGCGGGCATCTGCTGACCCTGCGCGTCGCGTTTGGTCCAGAACGCTCCCCAGAGGAATCGCACGCCATATGCCGCGGTGAGCATGGAACCGAGTCCGACGCCGATGATCGCCACGAGCCCCCAGACGGAGCCGCCCAGCGCGTCGTCGAGCAGTGCGGTGAGGGTGGACTCCTTCGCGACGAATCCGATGGTCGGGGCGATGCCGGCCATCGAGGCCACCGAGATGAACGCGGCGGTCGCCATGACCGGAGCCTGTCGTCCGACGCCGGAGAGCTCGGTGATGTCACGGGTGGAGAGCTGACGGTCGATCACGCCGACGATCAGGAACAGCGCCGACTTGAACAGGGCGTGCCCGATCACCAGCGCGAGGCCGGCGAGCGCTGACGCCTGGGTGCCGTAGCCGACCACGAGGGCGAAGAAGCCGAGCTGGCTCACGGTTCCGAAGGCGAGGATGCGTTTGAGGTCGGTCTCGCGGAGCGCCTGGATGCCGCCGAGCAGCATCGTGATGATGCCGAGCGTGATCACGATCGGCCGCCAGGGGGCGCTGAACGCGAAGATCGGCGCGAAGCGCGCGATCAGGTAGATACCGGCCTTCACCATCGCGGCTGCGTGCAGGTACGCACTGACCGGGGTGGGCGCTGCCATCGCACCGGGGAGCCAGAAGTGGAAGGGGAAGAGGGCCGACTTGCTGATGGCACCGATCAGGAGCATCACGATCGCGGCATCGATCACCGGTCCGGTGGGGGCGAGCACCAGGATCTCGCGGATGCTGGATGTGCCGGCGTCGACGACCAGCAGCACCACGCCGACGAACATCACGAGCCCGCCGAGGGTCGTGACCAGCAGTGCCTGCAGGGCGGCACGTCGGCTGGCGGCACGTCGTCGGTAGTGACCGATCAGGAGGTACGAGAGGATGCTCGTCACTTCCCAGAACATGACGAGCATCACCAGATCGTCGGTGAGCACGAGGCCGTACATGGCGCCGGCGAAGCCGAGCAGGACCCCGGCGAACTGGCCGATCCCGGCCGAGTCGTCGTGGAAGTACCAGCGGCAGTAGAGGAGCACGAGTGCTCCGACGCCGGTCACGATCAGGGTGAGCACCCAGCCCAGCACGTCCATGTGCATGGAGAGGTTGAGTCCGAGCTGCGGGATCCACGACAGCGAGACGTACGGCGAATCGCCGTCGAGCACCTGCGGCGTCATCACGAGCGCATGCGCGAAGGCGGCGGCCGGAACGAGGGCCGCGAACGCGAAGGCCTGCGCCCCGAGCCAGCGGACCAGCACGGGCATCAGCAGCGACCCGAGGAGGAACACGGCGAGGAGCGTCAGCATATACGCGGCTCCTCGAAGCTCGTCGGCCGGTGGGCTCAGGCGGGCGGATGTGTGTCCAGTTTACCGGGCGATCGGGGTCTTCGGCTCCATGGTCCTTCGTTCGGGAGCACTCAATGGCTCTTTTCCGCCCCGAATCACAGCATTCTGCCCAATGAAACCCGCCTGGAAAGAACATTCAGTCTCGTCCGCCTGCACCACGTGCGATGCCGCGCCGTCGTGGGAGAGTAGCGACCATGCAACGGGCGTGGGTGCGGGAGACGGCGGGGTGGCTCGGCGCCCTCGCGATCGCCCTGATCGTGAGCGGCCAGGTGGCGGCATCCGCTCGTGCCGATCTGCTGTTCCGCGACGGAGATTCGCTCGTCGTGGCGATGTTCGCCCGCGCGATCCTCGGTGGCACCGCCTCGGACTGGGCGATGTCGAGTGTGCTCTTCCTGCCGGAGTCGACCGTGTTCGCCGGCCTCGATGCGGTGCTGCCGTTCGACGTGAACGGCGTGCTCGCGGCGAGCGCGGTGCTGAATCTGCTCGCGCTGTACGGCGCGTTCCGCGTGGCGGCAGGGCGCGCCAGTGACGGCATGGCGCCAGTGGCCTGGTCGGTCATCGCGCTCGGCGTGTTCGGACTGCTCGCCGTCTCCGATCTCTCGGGCTCGCGCGATGCGTTGGACCTCGCATCGCTGCAGCTGACCACGACGTACTACTCCGCGACCGTCGTCGCGGTGGTGCTGGCGGTCGGGCTGGCGCGCAGATACCTCGAGCACACCGGACGCGGACTCGCGCTGCTCTTCGTGCTCGGCGCCGTGGCCACGATCTCGACCCTGTCGAACCCGCTCTTCGCGGTGTGGGCAGGCGTGCCGCTCACCGTCATCCTCGGCGCCCTGAGCATCCGTCGCGGTGGCAGGACGCGGATGCTTTCCGTGCTCGCCGTACTGCTCGGTGGCGTCATCATCGGCTTCCTGGCACGTATTCCATTCTCGGCATGGATCGCCAACACCGGCGCAGGCTACGTGCAGCCCGAGCACTGGATGGAGTCGCTCGCCTCCTACGCCCACCTGCTCGGCGAGCGTCTGGCCTCGCCGCTCGGCGTGATCGCGGGCGTGCTCACGCTCGCGCTGCTCGTGCTCGCCGTGCTGCGGTCGATCCGCGCCGCGCAGACGGGAGCGCGGCTGGTCGCCCTGTCCGCGTGGGTCATCCCGGTGCTCGTGGTGATCGGAGCGATCGCGCTGGGTACCCATGCCGCTCGGTACCTGCAGCCGGTCGCCTTCGCACCGGTGCTGGCGCTCGTCGCATACCCACGGGCGCTGGCGCTCCCCGCTCGCGCCGCCCGGCAGTCGGTCACAGCGGTCGCCGTGGTGCTGCTGTTCGGGTCGGCGCTCAGCATCCCCCGCCTGATCTCGTCCACAGAGGCGCCCGACGCCGATCTCACCTGCGCGACCGACTGGGTGAACGAGTCCGGTCGCACCGGCGCCGGGCAGTTCTGGACGGTTCGCCTGCCCAAGCTGCACCTCGATGATCCTGCGCGCCTGGTGCAGGTCGACCACATGCTGAACGGCTACACCTGGCTGGTCGACCGCCGAGATCTCGATGTCGGCGCGGTGTCGTTCCTCATCGAGGACGCGCAGACGGTGCAATGGCAGCTCCCGAACCCAGCCATCCCTGAGCAGATCGTCGACTGCGGGCGCTACCGCATCCTCGACTTCGGTGACACGACGCTCCAGCTCGGGCCCGCGCACAGCTGACTCGAGCTGCGCGCGCTGGCGCGGGAGCGAACTCAGCGCGCGGGTGGCGGAGCGGTCGTGGTGCCGGCGCGGAAGCGGCACGTGAAATGCTGCGTCTCGCCGGGGAGCCCGTTCAGCATCCGAGCGACCTGCTCGCCCGCCGCGCGCCCCTTGTCGACCGCGGGTTGCACGCTCGTGGTCAGCAGCAGGCCGCCGAGACCGTCGACCTCGATCCCGTCGAACCCGGCGACGGAAACATCTTCCGGCACGCGGAGTCCGAGTTCCTCGGCGGCGCGGATCACGCCGACCGCGAGCAGGTCGCTCTGCGCGATCACCGCGGTCGGGCGGCTGTCCGGGTCGGCGAGCAGCGCGCGGCCGACGATGATCCCCTCGTCGATCAGGCTGCCGGATGCCGAGATCGCCGGCGCCGCAGGGAAGACGCGCCGAAGCCCTTCGAGCCGATCGATCGTCACGTCGGTGGTCGCGGTCGCGAGGCGTTCCTCGGTGATCGGTCCCCGCGTGCGGTCCGCGTCGAGTGAGAGCGTGACGAACGCGACGTCCGTATGCCCGAGGTCCTTCACATGCTGCGCGACCGCGGCTGACGCGGCGGCGTTGTCGAGCGTGATTCGCGGGATGTCCCCGCCAGCGTCACCCTCGATCACGACGACCGGAAGGCCGCGGCCCCGGACGATCTCGAGCGAGGCCCTGGTGCGTCCGGAGCATCCGATCAACACGAACGCGTCGACCGGTGCGCTGGCCAGCGCGGAGCCGTCTTCGCCGGGTTCGTCGCGCATGAGCAGGATGCCGGCGCTGAGTTCGGCCAGTCCGTCGGTGAGGCCGTCCATCATCGCTGTCGTCACCGGGTCGAGGAACGCGGCGCGGAGATGCCCCTCGAGCACGACCGCGACGATGCCGCTCCGCCCTCGGCGCAGCGACGCCGCTCGGGGATCGGGTCCGGTATAGCCGAGATCGGACGCCGCTGCCAGCACGCGCTCCCGCGTCGCCTCGGCGACCTTGGCCTTGCCGCTGAACACCACGGATGCGGTCGAGGTGGCCACTCCCGCCTGGCGCGCGACGTCTGCGATGGTCGCTCGACGCGGCGTCTCGTGACTGGTCATCCTTCGAGGATAGCCGTCTTCCGTTCCCACGGGTCGAATCGATTCGATAGGCTGTGCGACATGGAATCCGTCCTCACCCGTTCCCAGTTCGTCCGCTGGCGTGCAGCGATCTTCGCGATCTTCTTCGCCAGTGGGCTCTCGATCGCGACCTGGGCGTCTCGTGTGCCGAGCATCAAGGCAGATCTCGGTCTCGACAATGCGCAGGTGGGATTGATTCTGCTCGGCATGGGAATCGCATCGATCATCGGCATCTCGACGAGCCCTGCAGTCGTCGCCCGCACTGGCGCTCGGCGGGGGATGCTCGTCACGATGCTGCTCTTCGCGGTCGGCATCACGCTCGTCGGGCTGGGTGCCACGCTGTTCGCCTCGGTCCCCCTGGTGCTCGTCGGCATGGTGCTGTTCGGCTTCGGCAACGGCAGCCTCGACGTCATGATGAACGTCGAGGCGACGGCGATCGAGCAGCAGATGGGGAAGACCGTGCTGCCCGTGTTCCACGCGTTCTTCAGCTTCGGCACGGTCATCGGAGCCGGCGTCGGGGCTCTCGCCGCGCACCTCGCCGCGACCGTGGCCGTGCACGCATCGATCATGGGCGCGCTCATCGTCGTCGTCGCGGTGGTCTGCTTCTTCCAGGTGCCGTCGCGCGAGGCTGCTCTCGACCCTACTCCGGGCGAGAAGCAGTCGTGGCGGGCCCGCATGCACGTGGCGCTCGAGGCGTGGCGCGAACCCCGCACCTACCTGATCGGCGTCGTCATGCTCGGTATGTCGTTCGCGGAAGGTGGTGCGAACGACTGGATCGCCCTCGGCACCGAGCAGGGTCACGGCTTCACGTCAGGCACCGGGGCGATCGCGCTCGCGGTGTTCTCGGTCGGCATGACCGTGGTCCGCATCTTCGGTGGTCCGCTCGTCGATCGATTCGGCCGGGTCGCCGTGCTTCGTATCCTCGCGGTGGCGGCGGCATCCGGCATCCTGCTTTTCATCCTCGGCCCCTCCCTGCCGCTCGTCCTCGTCGGCGCCGCGCTCTGGGGCATCGGCGCCTCGCTCGGGTTCCCGCTCGGTATGTCGGCCGCAGCGGATGACCCCGCGAAGGCAGCCGCGCGGGTCAGCGCCGCTGCGACGATCGGCTACGTCGCTTTCCTCGGCGGACCGCCGGTGCTCGGCTTCATCAGCGAGCACATCGGCCTGCTGAACACGCTGTTCATCCTGGTCGCCCTCGTCGTGGCATCCGGTCTGTTCTCGGGAGCTGCCCGCCCGCTGCGCGAGGACGAGAAGACCGTCGTGCCGGCGACGCGCGCGTGATCGGCGAAGGCGGCGGTCACGGCGTCGGATGCCGTTAGGCTCGACGGGTGCGTCTCGTCATCGCCCGCTGCTCCGTGGACTACACGGGCCGGCTCAATGCCCATCTTCCGCTTGCCACGCGTCTGCTCGTGCACAAGGGAGACGGGAGTCTGCTCGTGCACTCCGACGGCGGCAGCTACAAGCCTCTGAACTGGATGAGCCCGCCGTGCTCGCTCTCCAGTGAGGAGCCGGGCGAGGAGGAGTCGAGCGCTGGCGTCGTCGAGGTCTGGCGCGTCACGCACAAGAAGACCGGCGACGCGCTGCGCGTGCAGATCTACGAGATCCTCCACGACACCTCGCACGAGCTGGGCATCGATCCCGGCCTGCAGAAGGACGGCGTCGAGGCAGATCTGCAGCGACTCCTCGCCGAGCAGGTGGATCGCATCTCCGAGGGGGCGACGCTGGTCCGTCGCGAGTACCCCACGGCGATCGGCCCCGTCGATCTGCTGGTTCGGGATGCCGACGGCGCCGCGATCGCGGTCGAGATCAAGCGCCGTGGCGACATCGACGGCGTGGAGCAGCTCACCCGCTACCTCGAACTGCTCGGTCGCGATCCGCACCTCTCCCCCGTGCAGGGCGTCTTCGCCGCGCAGGAGATCAAGCCGCAGGCCCGCGTGCTCGCCGAGGACCGCGGCATCCGCTGCCTTGTGCTCGACTATGACGACATGAAGGGCATCGAGTCCGGCATCCCCCGACTGTTCTGAGCATCGGCGATCGTCGGCTGCCCGTGCGCCTCAGCGCACCGGGATCAGGTGCCGCGGTGGGCCTTCCAGTCGCGCGATCGCGACCTTGACCTCGGTGACCGCATGCTCCACCGCGAGCAGGCGATCGCCGACGCGGTCGAGTCGCGCTCCGAGCTTCTCGTCCTGCGCATCGAACCGCGCATCGAACGCGACGAACCGTGCGTCGACCGCAACGAATCGCTCGTCGACCGCAGCGAACCGTGCGTCCATCTTCACTTCCAGCTGCGCGATCCGCGTGTCCATCTGATTGGCGAACCAGCCGAAGCAGCCGAACATCGCGATGACGATCGTCACGACGCTTCCGATCATGGTGATCACTTCCATCGACACGAACATCCCTCCATTCTGATCCGGTCGACCGAGCCTGTCATGCCCCGGGAATGGGGGTCTTCACACGCGCACGGATGGCGGAGTGTGCCGCTCTCTGCACACCTGTGCAGGAACAGTCGGCCGGACGAAGTCGACCACCCGAAGCCCATAGGCTGGAAGGCATGGCCTCTTCTCCGTACTCCTGCGTGCTCTGGGACGTCGACGGCACCATCGTCGACGCATCGGTCGGCATCCTCCGTCGCCTGAACGTCGCCCTCACACACTTCGGGCACCCGGCTCCGACCCGCGAGGAGCTGGTGCACTGGATCGGTCCGCCGATGTTCCAGTCCTTCCAGGACCAGGCAGGCATGACGCCGGAGCAGTCCGCCGAGGCGGTCTCGTTCTACCGCGCCCTCGGCAAGGCCGACGGGTACACGACCGACGTGCGCACGTACCCGGGAGTCACCGAACTCATCCACGACCTGCACGCCGCCGGAGTGCCGCAGGCCACCGCGAGCTCGAAGCCCGAGAACCAGGTCGACGCACTCATCGATCACTTCGAACTGCGCCCCGCCTTCCTCACCACCGTCGGCGCAACGCCCGACGAGTCGACGCTCGCGTCGAAGACCGACATCGTCGCGGAGGCACTGCGCCGCCTGACCGTGCTCGGTGCCGATGTCTCGCGACCCGTGCTCATCGGAGATCGCCACCACGATGTCGAAGGCGGCAACGCGAACGGCGTGCCGGTCATCTTCGTGGAGTGGGGCTTCAGCGAGCCGAGCGAAGGCGACGAGGCGGCGTTCCGCGCAGCGACGGTCGAGGATCTGCGGGCGCTGCTGCTCGCCTGATCACGGGCGGACAGCGGGAGGAATCACGTCCGAACGCACAGAACTCCCCACCGGAACCACGCTTTCGCGCGAATCCCGTCGGGGAGTTCTGTGCAATCGCCGCCTCAGAGGGGGCGGATGTTCTCAGCCTGCAGGCCCTTGGGGCCCTGCGCCACGTCGAACTCGACTCGCTGGTTCTCTTCGAGAGACCGGTAGCCGGATGACTCGATGGCGGAGTAGTGCGCGAAAACGTCAGCGCCGCCGTCGTCGGGGGAGATGAAGCCGAAGCCCTTCTCCGAGTTGAACCACTTGACCGTGCCCTGGGTGCTCATGTACTGCCTGTTCTGCTGATGAAGAAGCCGACGCAGGTATGCCCCGACAACGCTAACGCTAGTGGAGGAGGCCCCGAGGGGAACACCCCCATCGAGAAGGTAACCCAAATGTTGCATGAGCGGAATCTGGTCGTCATCCCTCGGACCGGCCGACAGCGACGTCGACCTGCCCCAGAAAATGGTGTGGCCCCCACCGCGGGGGGAGCGATGGGGGCCGAAGACGACCGGAGGGTGCGTCAGGTTCCAGCATAACCCCTCTTTTCGATCTTTGTCCCCCAAATGGGGGACAAAACGAAAAAAAGATGCGAGGATGGTCGATAGCGGCCCCCTCGAATAGTCCATTGGGGACTGAACTACTCGAGAGGGCCCAATCGCATGCACGGATCGTCCTGCCTCTGGGGAAGGCTTCCCGTCTTCTGGGGATGACGGAGACGATCAATTCCCCTTGTGCATGCACCTTCACCATAGGGGAGTAAGCACGATCACGCTATGGAATCTTGTTCCAGACGGCGGGCCGTGGAAGGTGGGGAACTGATCCGCGAGGATCGCAGGTTTCGGGAGGAGGCAGGGCGAACAGCACGGAGGCACCTCCGTCGTCCTGTCTCCCTCGAATCCGCGAGGCCCGCCGGTACCCTGAAGCGGTGACCATGCTGAACAAGGACATGACGCTCTGCATCTCGCTGTCGGCGAGACCGAGCAACAACGGCACCCGCTTCCACAACTTCCTCTACGAGGCGCTCGACCTCAACTGGATCTACAAGGCGTTCGCGCCCACCGACCTCGGTCAGGCCATCGCCGGCGTGCGCGGTCTCGGTATCCGGGGCTGCGCGATCTCGATGCCGTACAAGGAGGATGTGATCGATCTCGTCGATCGCATGGACGCGTCGGCGACCGCCATCGCCTCGGTGAACACGATCGTCAACGACGACGGCGTGCTCACGGCATACAACACCGACTACTCCGCGATCGCGCAGCTGATCGAGCGGAACGCGCTGGATCCCGCCTCGACCGTGCTGCTGCGCGGGTCGGGCGGCATGGCCAAGGCCACCGCCGCCGCCTTCCGCGACGCCGGGTTCGCGCAGGTCACGATCGCCGCGCGCAACGAGAGCCGCGGTCGCGCACTGGCCGATCTGTACGGCTTCGACTGGACAGCGGATGCCGAGTCGGTCACCGCGGACGTGATCGTCAACATCACCCCGATCGGCATGGCCGGAGGCGCAGACGAGCACGCCTTGTCGTTCACGGACGCGCAGATCGCCGCCGCCTCGGTGGCCTTCGATGTGGTCGCCCTCCCCGCCGAGACGCCGCTGATCGCCGCGGCACGGGCTGCCGGCACGACGGTCATCACGGGGGCCGAGGTCGCGACGCTGCAGGCGCTCGAGCAGTTCGTGCTCTACACCGGCATCCGTCCCACTGCCGAGCAGGTGCAGGCTGCCGAGGAGTTCATGCGGGCGCAGTGAGGGCCGCACCCGCGCAGTCGGCATCCCCGACGAGCGCTTCTCCGTCACGTTCCGCGGTTCACTCGATCTAGTTGAGACAGGGAGCGGAAGGGGGCGCTTCCTGTGGACATCTCGAAGTTGGACGTCGATGAGGGATGCGTGGGGGGCGCCACCTCCCCGACCGGACAGCCTCGTGCGTGTCGGAATCGTCGGGTGGGAACCGCGGGGGGCGGTTCCCACCCGACGTTGCCGCCTCAATGCGCGATGAAGTTGTAGATGTTGCTCGGGCCGTAGTCCCCGCTGTGCGGGTCGTAGTGACGCACCTTGACCGTATGCCTCCCAGGTCTGACGGCGAAGTACTCCCGCCAGAGACCGTTCGCGGGGGTGGTGATCGTCTGCAACGCGGTCGCACCCTCGATCTCCCGTTGCAGCACCGTCCCAGCCGGCGCACAGAACGAGAAGAGGAACTCCGCCGCCGAGACTCTCTGAAGAGGACGGGGTGAGAGCAGCTCGGGAGGCGCCGACACCGTGTACGCCATCGGCGCGGATGTGGGCGAGGTCTCCGAGTCGGCCGTCTGACGAGCCCGGACCGAATGCGTGCCGACGGTTCCGGTGGTGACCCGCGCGGTCCAGGCTCCGGTGCTGTTCGCGGTCGCGGTGCCGACGACCGCCCCGCTCTCGTCGACGAGTTCGACCTTCGCCCCAGGCCGCGCCTGGCTGCCACCCGCACGCGGATAGAGTCGTGCGTCGGGCTGCTGCAGAGCGGCGATCGGAGCCTCGAGCGGCGGCCGGGGAGGTCGCTCCCGAGACGGGGGCGGTGAGCCGGCCCCGGGCGGCGTCTGATCCGACGGGCCACGCGGCGGGCGCGTCTGGACTCCGGTGTCTTCGGCCAGCGGCGTCGAGATCGGATCCGCGCTGTCACTCGGACTCGGGCTCGCGCTCGGGCTGGCACTCGGCGCGGGAGCGAGCGCCGGACTCGACGGCGCTGCTGCGACGCTGCTGGAATACGCGGCTCCCGCGGCGCGACGCGGGTCCGGGGAGGCGGTGATCGTGTTCGCTGCGATGACGACGCCGACGACGAGAGCTGCGACGCCCAGCCCGGCGGCCGCGACCTGGGGACGTCGGAGATCGTGCTTTCCGGCAGCGGCGACCCCGGTCGACACCGGGGCTGCCTCGACCGGTGGGAGCGCTGCTTGCGGCGGTGCGGGTGCGGCGCGGAGCGTGGAGTACGCGGTGGCACCGACAACCCCCGCCAGGACAGGAAGGAGCGCGAGCGTCAGGTTCGAGAGACGCTCGGCTTCCTCGAGTGCGGCCGGACACGTCTCACAGGTGGCGAGATGAGCGGTGAGCTTCCGCTCCGTGCGCGGGGACAACGCCCCACGGGCGTGGCCTGCGAGATGCGTGATCGCGTCGGCGCACCCGGGTGTCGGCGCGTCGGCGAGCTGGGCGGTGATCCACGCGTCACGCAGCGCTCGTTTGGCTCGCACCACGAGAGCGGAGACGGCGTTCGCAGGGATGCCGACGTACTCGCTGATGACGCGGGGCTTGAGTCCGTCGACCTCGCGATACCAGAGAACCTCCTGCCACCTGGTGGGGAGGGACAGGAACGCCGCGGCCACGTGGCTGCGTTCGGAGGCCTCGATCACGACGTCCTCCCCACTGGGGGCGGCGACTTCGACCGTCGCCTCGTGCTCCCGCTCGGCGAGTGCCGACTGCCTGTTGAACTGGTAGCGGCCGACGTTGCGCACCGCTGTGACGAGGTAGGGACGGAACGCTATTCTGGGTCCTTTCCCGTCCTTCATCGCCTCGAGGACACGAGTGAAGGCTTCGGAGACGATGTCATCCGCGTCGAGGTGCCGAAAGGTCCGCGCGACCGAATACGCGACGCCCGCGTGCCGACGCCAGAGCGCCGCGAAGGCGTCGGGGGAGCCGCGTTGCGCCTGCTCCAGCAGCTCCTCGTCGGAGAGTCCGTGCATCTCGATGCTCTGAGGGGTGGTGTTCATCAACTCGGGCCTTGCGGTAGTGGGGTAGCTGCAGACACAGGGGAAGTAGAGCCGTCAGGGGCGGAGGGGAGTGGGGTGTGCCACTGACGGCCCTACACGGTCGGACCGATTGGCCCGATACCGGTGGGCCCGCTGAATGCGGTGCCCAGTGGTTCCCCGGACACTGCGTGTGCAGTGTTCGAGGAACCACATGTCACAGCTCGCCGGGGTCGAGCTGTGTCTCACGGCGGCGGCGCGCGAGGAACAGGAAGCCGAGGACCAGCAGGAGTGCACCGGCCACACCTCCTCCGATCCACGCGGCCCCGCCGGTGTTCGCGAGGCCCGGAGGCACCGCCGTCGTGACCGTGACGCAATCCGGGTCCATCGACTCCGGAGCGCAGTTCGCGCCGGACTCGACCGGAGTGATGACGACGTTGCGGATCGCGCCGACGTCGCGAAGCGTCACCGAGTACGTGACGCTCACGGTGCCACCGACGTCGACGGCACCCTGCCACGACAGCACGGGACGGTCGTAGGTGGCGCCGTTCGTGGCGTCGCCGTTGTAGGTCGCGATCTTGAGGGCGGATGTCAGGTCCTCGGTGAACGACGCCGGCTCATCCTCCGTGTACGGCACGCGTCCGGTGTTGGCGACGGTGATCGTGTAGGTGATCGTGTCACCGACGGCGGCGCTCGCGCGCGACACCTGCTTCGCGACAGTGAAGGCTGCGATGGGCGTCTCGACGACACAGTCCTCGGAGCACGTCCCGCCGGGGCCGTCCGGCACGACGACGTTGCGCAGCAACCGGTCGCCGGTGGCTGGCTGATTCACCGTCACCGAGTAGGTGACCGTGGTCTCCTCCCCGACCTGGAGCGGGCCCGACCAGTCCACTGTGCCGCCGAACACCGTGGCGCCGTTCGTGACGTCGCCGTTGTAGGTGGCGTCGTCGAGCACGCCCGTCAGGTCGTCCGAGAACGACGCCGGGTCGGCATCGGTGTACGGGACCTTGCCGGTGTTCGTCACCGTGATGGCGTAGGTCACGACGCCACCGAGCACGACACTGTCGGTATCTGCGCTCTTCTGCACCGTGAACGACGCGATCGGAGTGTTCGTCACGCAGCCTGCCTCACCGCACGCTCCGCCGGGTGCCGACGGTGCGACGACGTTCCGGAGGATGAAGTCTCCGGTGACCGGGTCGTTCACCGTGACCGAGTACGTCACCTGCACGATCTCGCCGACCGCGAGAGGACGCGACCAGGTGAGCGTCGTGCCGGCGACCGAGCCGCCGAGCGACACGTCGTCGTTGTAGGTGGCGTCGTCGAGCACGCGGGACAGGTCGTCGGCGAACGCGGCGGGCTGGTCGGCGGTGTACGCGACCTTGCCCGTGTTGGTCACGGTGATCGTGTAGGTGACGACGTCGCCCGGGAGGACAGCGCCGGGGCTGACCGTCTTCTCGACCGTGAACGATCCGGCCGGCACGTTGGCGACGCAGTCGGGATCGGTGGATCCCGACTCGCAGTTGCCGCCCGTTCCGGGAGGAGTCACGACCGCGTTCTCGAGCGAACGGTCACCGGAGGCCGGGTCGTTCACGGTCACCGAATAGGTGATCGTCACGACCTCGCCGATGCCGAGCGCTCCCGACCAGCCGAGGCTCGGTGCCGCATACACGACGCCCGCTCCCGTGCTGCTGGCGACGTCACCGTTGTAGGTGGCGTCGTCGAGCACAGCGGAAAGGTCGTCGGAGAACGCCGCCGGTGCGACGTCGGTGTACGCGGCCTGACCGATGTTGGTCACCGTGATCGTGTACGTCACGGTCTGACCCGGGACGACCTCGGTGCTGTCGGTGGACTTGACCACATGGAAGGATCCGATCGGAGTGACCGTCTCACAGACGTCAGCGCACGTTCCGCCGGGGCCCGTCGGGCTGACGGCGTTGTGGAGGAGGAAGTCACCCGTGACGGGGTCGTCGACCGTCACCGAGTACGTGATGTCGAGGCTCTCCCCTGCGGGAAGTGCGCCGGACCAGGTCAGGGTGCTGCCGGTGACCGTCGCTCCCGAGGACGCGTCGTCGTTGTAGACCGCATCGTCGAGCACACCGGACAGGTCGTCGGTGACGGACGCCGGTGCGGTGTCGGTGTAGTCGACGCTGCTGGTGTTGGTCACCGTGACCGTGTACGTCACGACGCCTCCGGGGAGGGTGCTGGTCGTGTCCACCGACTTGTCGACCGTGTACGACGCGACCGGCGTGGTCGTGGCGCAGCCACCCTCGGCGTCGCAGGTTCCGCCAGGTGCCGTCGGCACGACGGTGTTGAGCAGGTCCTGGTCGCCGGTGATGGGGTCGTTGACCGTGACGGAGTAGGTCACCTCGATCGCCTCTCCGGCCGCGAGCTCGCCCGACCAGGTCAGCGTGGTGCCGGTGACGGAGGCGCCTGCAGAGGCGTCGCCGTTGTAGGCGGCGTCATCGAGCACACCCGAGAGGTCATCCGTGAAGGATGCCGGGGCGGCATCCGTGTAGTCGACGTCTCCGGTGTTCGTCACCGTGACGGTGTACTCGACGACATCGCCCGGCATCGCGGTCGTGGCGTCGGCGGACTTGGCGACGGTGAACGACGCCATCGGCGTCTCGACGATGCACTCGCCATCCGGGTCGCACTCGCCACCGGGGGCCGTGGGAACGACCGCGTTGGCGAGCGTGCCGTCACCGGTCGCGGGGGCGTTCACGGTGACCGAATAGGTGACCGTGACGGTCGCACCGACCGCCAGGGCGCCCGTCCAGGTGAGCTCGTCGCCGGCGACAGCGCCGCCAGCCGTGATGTCACCGTTGTAGGTGGCGTCGTCGAGCACGGCGGACAGATCGTCGGAGAACGACGCCGGCACGGCGTCGGTGTACGGGAACTGACCGGTGTTGGTCAGCGTGACCGTGTACGTGACGACGCCGCCCGGAGCCGTGGTCGCCACGTCAGCCGTCTTGGACACGGTGAACGACGCGATGGGGGTGACGGTGCACTGCACGGTCGCCGGGTCGCACTCAGCGGGCGGGGTGGTTCCCGGGACGACGAGGAAGTTGTCCGCGCTGCTGTCGCCCCGATCGGACACCGCCTTCACGGTCACCGTGTACGTGATCCGAGCGGTCTCGCCCGCTGCGAGCGTCCCTCGGATGGCCAGGATGTCGTCCGTCGGGCCGTCGACGGTCACGGAAGAAGTGTCGGACTCCGGGTCCACCGTCAACGTCGCGTCGTCGAGCACATCGACGAGGCTGTCGTCGCGATCGACGTCGACGACCGTCGCTCCGGTGTTCCGCACGGTGATCGTGTAGGCCAGTTCCGTTCCCTCGACGACAGGCGTCTCGGATGCCTCGACGGTCTTGGCGTACGTCACACCCGTGATCGGTGTGACGGTGCAGTCAGGACGAGCCGGGTTCGTCGGCTCGCAGACCGGGCCGGTCGGAGGGGTCTCCCCCGGTGCGAGCAGGAAGTTCGCCGCGATACTGTCTCCGCGATCCGCGTCGGGGAGCGCGGTGACCGTGTAGGTGACGGTGTACCGCTCGCCTGCTGGCACCGAACCGGTCACCGAGATCCGTGCTCCGTCGCGGACGACGGCGAGGCCGTCGGCCGACGCCGGCTCGGTGGTGACGGTCGCGTCGTCGAGCACGTGGGTCAGGTCATCGATCGCGTCGACGTCGGCCGCGCTCTGTCCGTCGTTGTCGAAGAACAGCGTGTAGGTGATCGTCGATCCGGCGACCACGGGGTCGGAGGACGGGCTGGCCGTCTTCCATTGCGTGAGACCAGCGCCCGGGATCGTGACGGTGTCGCATCGCACGAGACCGACGCCGACCTCATCGGTGGGGACGCACGCCAGGTTGGTCAGCGTGTTGTCGCCCTCGCCCGTGTACGTGACGGAGTAGGTGATGGTCGCCGACGCGCCGGCGGCGAGCGCGCCGTTCCACGAGAGGGTGTTTCCGTTGCGTGAGGCTGATCCGACGTCTGCGGTCAGCGACGCATCATCGAACGTCGCGTCGTCGAGGACCGAGGTCAGATCGTCGGTCGCCGAGGCGGGCGCCGAAGCGGTGTACGCACCGGGGCCGACGTTGGTGACGGTGATGCTGTACTCGACCTCGGCGCCGACCGCAGGGAGCGCAGTCTGATCCGCGGACTTGTCGATCGTCAGCGCGGGCAGCGGATACTGCTCGACGGCGCAGGGCTCACCCGTGCTCGGGTCGGTGCCACCGTCGGCGTCGCACGCCGGTGTCACCGGGTTCTCGGGGTCGACCGGGCGCCATGCGACGTTGCGGACGTCCCTGTCTCCCCCTGCGCGGATGGTGACGGTGTAGGTGATGGTGACCGACGCTCCTGCGTCCAAGGAACCGGACCATGCGATCAGCGGCTGAGCGTACGAGAGGGCTCCCGCGACGCTCGCGGTCGCGTCGTCGTTGTAGGTCGCGTCGTCGAGCACTCCCGCCAGATCGTCGAAGACGATGGCAGGGTATTCATCGGTGAACGCCGAGGCGCCCGTGTTCGTCGCGGTGACGCTGTAGGTCACGACGTCGCCGACGCGGGTGTCGGCCGTGGCGTCCGACGGCTTGTCGACCGAGAGCTGGGGGATCTGGACATTCAGCGCGTGGTCTTCGACCTCGCCGGATGTCGCGAGTCCGCGCGGTTCACCTGCGCTTTCTGCCGTGTCTGCGATGCGCAGGCGCAGAAAGGTGGAGTCGTCGCCGAGCGAGTCGACCGTGTCCATCGGCACGGTCCATGTCAGAGCGACCTCCGTGGTCCCGACGCACGGCACGACGTCGGACCGTTCACCGGTATCGAACACTCCATTGCCGTTCCAATCGATCCACCCCGAGACGAATCCCGGTCCGGTACAGCGCACTCCTGGGAGGGTGTGGGTGTCTCCCGGCGTCACCGAGAGCAGGCCGATCGGATCGATCGCGTCTTCATCGGACGCCGCGTTCCCGTTGACGTCGTCACCCAGTGCGTCCGGGCTGCCCTGGTACACAGACTCAGCGTCGACGGTCGCGCCGAGTCGCGTGTTGGGCTGTCCCTGCGTCGCGAGTCCGAACGAATCCGAGGAGATCACGGTCTCGCCCACGGGCATCGTGCCACCCTGCCACGTCGGCTCGAACAGCGCGCCGGCCTCGCCGTAGCTCGAAGGAGCGTCGCCGAAGTCGGTCTGGAGCATCACGCCGAGCGCGATCGCACTGCGTCTTGCCCCCTTGATCTGAATGTCGGCACTGGTCGCGCCGTCCATGAAACCGACGGCCATCGGACCCGGTTCGCCGGTCGAGAAGAAGCACTCGCGGCCGTCAGGACGCAGCCTCAGCGTGTTGTCGGCGCTGAGCAGGCCGAGACCGTCGGTCGCGCAATCAGCAGCCGTGTGCCGGTCGATGATCCGCCAGACCGCAGGCTGCCGCGGGGTCGCCTGGATGTATTCCGGGAAGGTGCCGGGCTCGGCCCCGTTCGGCCAGTTGCTCGCTTCCGCGTCAGCGACGACGAGACCCCGCAGCGGGACTGCCACCCCGTCGAGCGTCACCGCGCAGGAGAACCGGAAGTCGATGGTGTCTCCGCTGTCCAGGTTCGACAGTCCGGCGACCAGCTGGTTGGCGCCATCGGTGCCACCGACGTTGTACAGGTCGTCGAGGGCATCTCCGGCCCAGTCTCCGGGGCGGTAGGCCGACAGCGGCCCCCCGGTGATGTTGCTCACCGTGCATGTGGTCGCGAGTGTCTGCCCGTCGATGACGCGGGTGTTCGTGCGAGTCGCACCTTCTGCGGGGATCGCTGCGTCTGGCTCGCCCCACTCGAACCAGTCGAGGGAGTCGAGGAGTCGACCGGAGCCGCCGGCTGCATACTCCGCATGCGCGGCCTCTGCGTCGAAGACGATCGGGATCGCGGTGAGCGCGCCGCCAGCGAGCACGAATGAGAGCACCACGCTCAGGCAGAACCGCGTCCGCGGCGCTCGAAGGGCCCCTCCCGACGTCATGGAGACGGTCGCTCCCCGTCTCTTCGTCTTCCGTCTACCGGAACCCCGTGCACGCAACATCGCCATCCTCCCGACAGCCACCGGTCGGACGTTCGTCCAACACATACCCGATTACGCGCTCCCCGTTTCGTGACGCGAAATCAGGAAGTTCGTCAGAACGTCTCGGCGCTCTCGCGGGGCGCCGATCAGTCGGGCCTCAGGACTGGATCCGATCGCGTGGAGGCGCGACAGAATCCGCCCGCGCCTCGAGGACGCGGGCGGATCGACGCGGGTCTGTCAGGGACGGGGGCCGTCGGACGACGGATCCACGCGCACGGTGGCACCGCCGCCCGAGTCCGCACCGCCACCGCCGGCCGGGGTGTCTCCGACGTACAGGAGCTCGCCGTCACCCTCGCCTTCACGCGCCTCGAGGTGTTCTCGGATGCGGGCAGCAGCATCCGACTCGGCCGGTGTCGCGACGTTCGCCGGGCCCGATCCTCGTTCGTCGTCGCCGTATGCCGGGACGCTCACTCGTCCGCGCTCCTGAGGTCGGTCGGCTGGTCTGCGCCGGATGTGTCGGGCTCATCGCCCGGCGCGAGGTCGCCCTCGCCGTTCTCACCGAGTTCCGCGTCGAGCGGCTCATCGCCCTGGGTCTCGGGCTGCTCGCCGCCGACGGGGGCCGCTGCCGCTTCGCGCGCTTCGACGGTCTCCTCCTCCTCTGGCAGGAGCGGCTCTTCGGGAACGTGGGGAAGGTCGGGCAACGGCGCCTGGCTGTTCGCGAGTGCATCGGGATTCGACATGGTGTCCTCCGCTCATCGGGAATTCCGAGCTCCAGGATCATGCGGATACCGGTACAGCACACGGCCGTTGACAGCAGCGGACGGTGCGAGTAGCCAGCGCTCGTCAGACCTCGAACACCGTGCGCCCGTCGATCACGGTCCGCACCACCCGTGCGACGAGCAGCAGCTCCGGGTCGGCGTCGAACGGATCCGTGTCGAGCACGGCGAAGTCGGCCGCATAGCCGAGCGCGATCCGTCCGAGCCACGAGCCGTCGCCGACGGATGCGGCGGCATCTGCGGTGGCATGCGTGATCGCGCGCTCCAGCGGCAGTGCGAACTGCGGGTGCACGGCCGGCACCGCGGGGTCGAGCGCGGATGCCCTGGTCGTGGCGACGTACATGTTCGCGAGCGCCTCGAACGGCGCCGTCGGCGCATCCGTCGAGAAGGCGAGCAGCGCACCGGCCTCCTCGTACTCCGGCCACGCGAATGCCCGCTGCGTGCGCTCGTCGCCGCCGAGCTGAGCCGCCCAGTTCGAGAAGATCGCCGTCCGTCATCGCTGTATGCCGATCACCCGCGGACGTGTGGCGCCCCGAGGACGACACCCGCACCCTGGGTCGGATCCTCGACGGTTCCGAACGCGGCGACGCCCGCTCCGACCGCACCTTCGAGCTGGGGGTCGGCCTGCTCGTGGAGAGCCTGCGGGCGAGACTCGCCGCGATCAGGGGCTGAGCGAGGCGAGCGATCCGACTAGCGACGGCCGCGGACGAAGACCGGAACGGCATCCTTCGCCGCCGCACAGCTGTCGACGAGCGCTTCAGAATCTCCGAGGTTCGCCGTGACATCCTCGGGGTCGACATCGGAGTCGGCACTGAGGTAGTCACCCTCGTGGCGGACCCGACGGACCACGTCATACACCCGCAGAGTCCTCCCGCCGCCGATCGTGACCTTGACACCGTCACGGGCGGCGATATGCCCGCCCGACTTCGTGGGTCGAAGTCCGCGGGCGAGCAGAACGGCCTCGAGGGCCTTCCGATTTCCGGCGTGCAACGCGTCAGCTGCCGTCTCCGGATCGGTTCCGACCACGGCCGCGGCCGTCGCGTGGTGCACCCGCGCCTTTGCGATCAGCTTGTCAGCGCCGGCGGCGTCTGGCGGACACTCTTCGAGCTCTCCCCTCGCGATCATGCCTTCCAGCTCGCGTTGCCCGAAACTCATGGCAGCAAGTCAAGCACAGGACTGCTTCGCACCCGATATACGAGCTCTTCGTCTCCCCGCTCCCACCGGGCCCGGCTGAGGAAAGTGACGTGAATCTCCCGTGCGACCTCCTGCTCGACCGACTCGATCGCCTCGTACACGGCCGCACGCACCGGATCGCCGACGACCAGGAGATCGATGTCGTTCGGGTTCGCGCCAGGAAGGCCGTGACTTCTCGCCGCGAAGGAACCGAAGATCAGGGCGCGATCGATCCCCGGAACGCCTCGGAGCACCTGCGCGAGAAGTCGTTGCGGACCGGTCGCGATCGACACAAGCGCCCTCAGGTGAGGCGTGGCCGGGTTCTTCTCGTCAGCCACGAAAAGCGCCGAGCGTCCGATCCGAGAGGCGGTGAATATCCCGGCATCGGCCAGGCGTCGCAGCTCACGGTTGGCGAGTGGCTGAGATATCCGGGCCCGCCGGACGATCTCAGACGTCGAGATGGCCCCTTCCGCACTGAACACAGCCTCCAGCACCGCCAGTTGAGAATCTGAACGGAAGATCGGGAGAGACGAGCTATGCATATTCTTTATATTACAACAAAGAATGTGCATAGTTCAGGCTTCGTCGGGCGCCGGATCTCGGTCGTCAGGGACTCGTCGGCTGCAGCCCGTGCCAGAAGATCTCGCTCGCGGTCTCGACGAGATCGCTGGCCGGCACTCCATCGAGCAGCCCACCTGAGGCCAGCGTCGCGACGCCATGGAAGGTCGCGAACGCGGTGAGGGCGATCCGCTGCGGGTCACCGGGTCCGATCGCGCCGATCCGCTGCGCGGCATCGACCACGCGCATGGTGACCTCCATCGAGGCATGCCC
This sequence comes from Microbacterium oxydans, assembly GCF_000956525.1. GTDB lineage: Bacteria > Actinomycetota > Actinomycetes > Actinomycetales > Microbacteriaceae > Microbacterium > Microbacterium oxydans_A. Next base: position 171,955 of record NZ_JYIW01000021.1, on the reverse strand, counting down.
GGCCGCGATGAGCTCCGCCCGAGCATCCGGCGCGTGCTTGAGTCCGAACATGAGCGTCAGGAGCGTGGGCTGCGCGAGTGCGAACGCGACGTATCCGCCGGCGAGCTCGTCGAATCGACGCCGCACCTCCTCCGAGGTCGCGACCTCACCCCGCGTCACCTCGTCGAGTGCGGCGGTCAGGCGGTGGAAGCCGTCCTCGGCGAGCGCGTCGAGCAGCGCCTGCTTGTCGCGGAAGTGCCGACCTGGCGCGGCATGGCTCACGCCGGCGTCGCGCGCGAGTTGGCGCAGCGACAGGGCATCGACGCCGTCGACCTCGATGCTCGACCGTGCGGCTTCGAGGAGCGTGCGGCGCAGATCGCCGTGGTGGTAGCGCTGTTCGGGCACGGGTCCATCGTAGCGATTTGATGTAGACATTGACAACACCTCGCGATGCGCGCACAATGATGTCACTGACAACATACGAAAGGCAGCATCATGGCGCTGGACCTGCGCGGAGGCACCGCACTCATCACCGGAGCGAGCTCTGGACTCGGCGTCGAGTTCGCCAGACGTTTCGCCGCACGCGGCTCGAACCTCGTGCTCGTCGCCCGCCGCGTCGAGCGCCTCGAGCAGCTCGCCGCCGAACTCCGGACGACCGCAGGGGTCGAGGTCGAAGTCGTGCCGGCAGACCTCGGCGTCCCCGGCGCGGCATCCGCCCTCCTGCAGGAGGTCACCGACCGGGGCATCCGCATCACCTCACTCGTCAACAACGCGGGCTTCGGATCCCACGTCGCCTTCGATCAGGTCGACCCCGCACGCATGACCAGCGAGATGCAGCTGAACGTGCTCACCCTCGTCGAGCTGTCCCGCGCGTTCCTGCCGCAGCTCCTGCAGGGTCACGGCGCACTCGTCACGGTCGCGAGCACCGCGGCGTACCAGCCGACCCCTGGAATGGCGGTCTACGGCGCGACCAAGGCATTCGTGCTGAGCTTCACCGAGGCGCTCTGGGCCGAGGCCCGCGGCACCGGGCTGCGGGTGCTCGCCGTGAGCCCCGGCTCGACCAAGACCGAGTTCTTCGAGGTGGTCGGCACCGACGCGGCATCCGTCGGCCGCCAGCAGACCGCTGGAGAGGTGATCGACACGGCCTTCCGCGAACTCGACCGCGCGAACGGAAAGCCGAGCGTCGTCTCGGGCATCAGGAACCACCTGCTCGCACTCGGCACCCGTCTGCTGTCGCGACGCGCACTCGCGCAGACGAGCGCCCGCCTTCTCGGCGATGTTCGTCTCGGGCAGTCCCGGGCGTCCGTCGGCTGAGCGGGCGGCAGGTCAGGCGGTTCGCGGCGCGGCCGTCGAGCCCCGCACGATCAGCTGCGAGCCGAGCGTGGCGACGGCCTCGATCACGCCGCCGGCCATCGCCTGCAGCAGCAGGTCCACTGCGAGGGCGCCGCTGCGCTCGATCGGCATCCGCACGGTCGTGAGCGCCGGTGTCACGGCGCCGGCGAGGTCGATGTCGTCGATGCCGACGATGCTGATGTCGGCGGGGCAGCGTCGACCGAGCTCGAGCAGGCCGGCCTCGAGGCCGAGCGCGACGAGGTCGTTGTAGGCGACGACGGCCGTGGCACCGCTCGCCGCTGCGGGTGCTGCGGCCGCGCGGCCGCCCTGGATCGACGCGGCATGGTGACTGAGCGGGGTGAGCCGGATGCCGTGACGCTCGCAGGCCCGCGCGATCGTGTCGGCGCGACGGACATCGGCCCAGGATCCGCGCGGTCCCGCGGCGTAGGCGATGTGGGTGTGGCCGAGCGCGGCCAGGTGCTCGATGGCCTGGCTCGGGCCGTTCTCGGTGTCCATGAGCACGCAGGGCGCGCCGTCGATCTGGCGGTTCACCACGACGTAGGGGGTGTCGCCGACGAGCGCCAGCACCTCGGCATCCGGCAGTCGGGGCGAGCACAGCAGCATGCCGTCGAGCTTGCGGGCCTGCTCGATCTGCTCCCGTTCGCGGCGGAGATCCTCATCGGCATCGAACAGCACGATGCGGTGACGCCCGTGCCACGCCTGACCCTGGATCGCCTTGAGCAGCGTGGCGTAGACGGGGTTCGCGACGTCGGGCACGACGACACCGAAGGTGCGGGTCGCGGTGGCCGACTGCGTCGTGGCGTAGCCGAGGTCGGTCGCGGCCTGCAGGACCCGCTCGAGCGTGCTGCCGGCAAGTCGATCGGGCTCACCGAAGGCGCGTGATGCCGTGGCGATCGAGACGCCTGCGCGCCGTGCCACGTCTGTCAATGTCGCTGCCACTATCGCCTTCACCTTCCCCCGTCATCCTATGATCGTGCATCCCGATGTGAAACGGGTTGACAAGTTTGTACAACTCATACATCATCATTTACATGACGATCATCGCCGATCACCCTCGACCGAGCCGCGCGGGCATCCTGCACCTCGGACTCGGCAGCTTCCACCGCGCGCACCAGGCCGTCTACACGGCAGCAGCGATCCAGCACGCCGGCGGCGACTGGGGCATCGTCGGCGTCGCCTCCCGTTCGCGCACGGTCGTCGACGCGATGCACGCGCAGGACCACCTCTACACGGTCGCGACCATCGCCCCCGACAGCACCTCGCTCATGATCCCCGGCGTGCACACCGACGCCTTCGTCGGCGCCGAAGAGCCCGGCCGCGTCGTGTCGCAGATCGCCGACGCCGGCATCCGCATCGTCACCCTGACGGTCACCGAGAAGGGCTACAGCTACTCCCCCTCGTCGCAGGCGCTCGACCTCGACGACGCCACCGTGCGCGCCGACCTCGGCGGCAGCGACCCCCGCTCGACGATCGGTCAGCTCGCCCGCGGCCTGCAGGCTCGTGCGGCAGCCGGCGGCGAACCGATCTCGATCCTCAGCTGCGACAACCTCGCCGCCAACGGCAAGCACACCGAGAAGCTCGTGCGCGAATTCCTGCAGGCGCTGCCGCAGGCCGAGGGCGCCGACGCACTCGCGTTCCTCGACCGCGCCGTCACGTTCCCCTCGAGCATGGTCGACCGCATCGTGCCGGCGACCACCCCCGAGCTGCGAGCCCGCGTCAGCGCGCTCCTGGGGACGCACGACGAGATCCCCGTGCCGGCCGAACCGTTCACGATGTGGGCCATCGAAGACAGCTTCGCCGGCGGGCGCCCCGCCTGGGAGGCCGGCGGCGCGGTGTTCACCGATGAAGTGGGCCGCTACGAGCAGATGAAGGTGCGCCTGCTCAACGGCACGCACTCCCTGATCGCGTACCTCGGCGCGCTCCGCGGTGTCGGCACGATCCCCGAGGCCATCGGTCTCGGCGAGATCGCGGATGCCGCACTCGCGGTCCTGCGCGGCGAATACGAGCCCTCGATCGAGGTGCCGTCGGGCGTCGACATCCGCGCCTACGAGCGCGAGCTCTTCGAACGCTGGGGCAACAGCGCACTCGGCCACCGCACCAGCCAGGTCGGCACCGACGGTTCGGTCAAGTTGCGCCAGCGCATCCCGGAGCCGGCGATGCTCGCCCTCCGCGCCGGCGAGATGCCGCACCTGATCGCCCTGACCGTCGCCGGGTACCTCTCGTGCATCGCCCCGCTGCCCGGCTTCGACCCCGGAGCGCATGCGGCAGCGATGACGGATGCCGCGCGCGACCGCCTCCAGGCCCTCGCCGCGACCGCGCGCGACGGCCGTGAGCTCGCCGAGCGTGTGATCGCCGAGCAGCAGCTGTTCGGTGATGAACTCGCAGCACAGGACTCGTTCATCGATCGCGTCGGGGAGCTCATCGACACGATCCGCCGTCGCAGCGTCGACGCAGCGATCGCCGATGCCCTCTCGGCATCCCAGACCACCACGAAGGAGATGCAGCCATGAAGGCTCTCGCCATCCACGGCAAGGAAGACATCCGCTGGGAGGACCGCGAGGTCCCGACGCCCGGTGACGGCGAGGTGCGCCTTCGGGTGAACTACGTCGGCATCTGCGGATCCGACCTGCACTACTACTTCCACGGCGCGAACGGCGAGTACACGATCCGTGAACCGTTGACCCCCGGACACGAGCTGTCCGGCGTGGTCGACCTCGACCCCTCCGGCCGCCTGGCGCCGGGCACCCCGGTGACCGTGCACCCCGCCCGCTACGGCCCCAGCATCCCCGGCCTCGAGGACCGCCCGCACCTGCGCCCCGGCGGCGACTACTTCGGCAGCGCCGCGGCGAACCCGCACCGTCAGGGCGGAGCATCCGAATACCTGGTGGTCGAGGAGCAGATGATCCGCGTGCTGCCAGCGTCGCTGCCGCTCGAACGTGCAGCGCTCGCCGAGCCGCTCGCGGTCGCGATCCACGCCGTGAGCCTCGCGGGCGACATCACCGGCAAGCGCGCGCTCGTGATCGGATCCGGCCCCATCGGCCTGCTCGTCGTCGCCGCTGCCGTGCACGCCGGAGCCGAGGTCGTCGGCGCGAGCGACCTGCGCCCCGAGCCCCTCGACCGCGCCCGGTCGCTCGGTGCCACCGAGGCGTTCCTCGTCGGCACCGACACGATCGACGACGAATCGTTCGACGTCGTGTTCGAGTGCTCCGGCGTCGGGGTCTCCCTCACGCAGTCCGTCCGCGCCGCGCGTCGAGCCGGCACGATCGTGCAGGTCGGCATGCTGCCGAACGCCGAGATCGGGGTGAACCTCGCGCCCATGCTCGCGAAGGAGCTCACGATCCGCGGCGCCTTCCGCTTCTCCACCGAGATCGACGACGCGGTCAGCATGCTGGCCGAGTCGGATGCGCTCGACTCCGTCGTCTCGCACGTCATCCCGGCATCCGACGCCGTGCAGGCGTTCGCGCTCGCTCGCGACTCGTCCGCTTCAGCCAAGGTCCTGCTCTCCCTCTAGCGATACCCCCCCTGTTCCTGGTCCAAAGGAGTACCTTCCATGTCCGAACCCCAGACGACGGCACCGTCCGTCGACGACCCCACCGCGAAGAGGTCGGTCAAAGACCTCGTCCGCGCCGCCGTCTCCGGCTGGCTCGGCACCGCCCTCGAGTTCATGGACTACCAGCTCTACTCGCTGGCAGCCGCGCTCGTGTTCGCCGACCTGTTCTTCTCCTCCGAGAACCCCGCAGTGGCGGTCGTCGCCGCGATGGCCACCTACGGCGTCGGCTACGTCGCCCGCCCGGTCGGCGCGTTCTTCTTCGCCCGCCTCGGCGACCGGACCGGCCGCACGAAGGTGCTGTTCTACACGATCCTCCTGATGGGGCTCGCGACCACCCTCATCGGCTTCCTGCCGACGTACAACCAGGTCGGCGTCCTCGCGCCGATCCTGCTCGTGCTGCTGCGCATCGCGCAGGGCTTCGGCGCGGGCGCTGAGATCTCGGGCGCCGGCGTCATGCTCGCCGAGTACGCACCGGCGAAGCGCCGCGGCATCATCGCCTCGCTCGTCGCACTCGGCACCAACTGCGGAACCCTGCTCGCCTCCGGCATCTGGGCGATCCTCCTCGTCGCGTACAGCGAGCAGGAGGTCATCGACTGGGCATGGCGCATCCCCTTCATCGGCAGCGCGATCATCATGCTCTTCGCGATCTGGGTGCGCTTCAACCTCAAGGAGACCCCGGTCTTCGAGGAGCGCGAGGATGTCGTCGACGGCAAGGCGCTCTCCCGCGAGGAGACGATCCAGCTCGCCACCGAGACCGGCGACGTGCGCACGCTCGAGGCCATGAACCGCAAGCCCTGGAAGGCGTTCTCGATCGCCCTGCTGCTGCGGTTCGGCCAGGCCGGCAACTCCGGCATGATCCAGACGTACCTGATCAGCTACATCACCGTCGTGCTGCTGCTCGACCGCTCGATCGGCGTCAACGCCGTGATCGTCTCGTCGCTCGTCGCGTTCATCACCGTTCCGCTCTCGGGCTGGCTCGGTGACCGGTTCGGCCGCAAGCGCATGTACATGATCTGGGCGGTCATCGCGCTCATCATCATCATCCCGACGATGCTCATGATCAGCAGCGGCGTCACGCTGCAGGTCTTCATCGGCTACGTCGTGCTGCACAACCTCGCGGTGATGAGCTTCGCATCGCTCGAGAACCTCACGCTGCCCGAGCTGTTCGGCGCCCGCAACCGCTACACGTTCACGGCGATGGCACGCGAGATCGCCGCCATCATCGCGACCGGTGCGGGCCCCGTCATCGCCGCCGCGTGGGTGTCGGCCGTGACCGGCTCGTTCATCCCGATCATCATCATGCTCTTCATCTTCACGCTGAGCGCGCTCATCGCGTCGATCTGGATGCCGGAGGTCGCCGGACGCGATCTGACGGATCCGCGCGACGCGATCTGATCGAACCACCCCCACTCGGGGTGCGGCCGACCCGAACGGCCGCACCCCGCACCACCCCCACTGCTGAGGAACCCCTGCCATGACCATCGAGCTCGTCGACGTCAACATCACCAGCCCCGGCCGCAACTTCGTGACGCTGAAGATCACGACCTCCGACGGCATCACCGGGCTCGGCGACGCCACCCTGAACGGCCGCGAGCTCGCGGTCGCCTCCTACCTCGCCGATCACGTCGCATCGATGCTCATCGGTCGCGACGAGGACCGGATCGAAGACACCTGGCAGTACCTCTACCGCGGACCGTACTGGCGCCGCGGCCCGGTCACGATGGCCGCGATCGCCGCCGTCGACATGGCGCTGTGGGACATCAAGGCCAAGAAGGCCGGCATGCCGCTGTACCAGCTGCTCGGCGGGGCCAGCCGCGAGGGCGTCCGCGTCTACGCGCACGCCTCCGGCACCGACTACGCCGCCCTCAAGAACGCGATCACCGGCTACGAGGAGCTCGGCTACACCGCGGTGCGCGTGCAGACCGGTGTTCCCGGCCTCGGCCAGATCTACGGCGTCTCGAACGCCGGCCCCGGGGTGCGCTACGACTACGAGCCCGCCAAGCGCTCAGGCGACCGTCCGAGCGAGGAGCGGTGGGACACCCGCAACTACCTGAACCACATGCCGGGGATCTTCTCGCAGATCCGCGAGGACTTCGGCACCGACCTGCGCATCCTGCACGACGGCCACCACCGGATGACGCCGATCGAAGCCGCGCGCTTCGCGAAGGACATCGAGCCCTACGACCTGTTCTGGCTCGAGGACTGCACCCCCGGCGAGGACCAGACCGCGCTGCGCCTCGTGCGCCAGCACTCCACGACGCCGCTCGCGATCGGCGAGGTCTTCAACTCGGTGTACGACTACCAGACCCTCATCACCGAGCGCCTGATCGACTACGTCCGCTCGGCGGTCACCCACACCGGTGGCATCACGGCCATGAAGAAGCTGCTCGACTTCGCCGCGATCTACGGCATCAAGTCCGGCATCCACGGTCCGACCGACATCTCGCCGGTCGGCATGGCCGCAGCCCTGCACCTCGACCTCGCGATCCACAACTTCGGCATCCAGGAGTACATGCCGCACAACGAGCAGACGCTCGAGGTGTTCCAGACCTCGTTCACCTTCGACAAGGGCTTCCTGCACCCCGGCGAGAACCCGGGTCTGGGTGTCGAGCTCGATGAGGATGCAGCAGCCGGGTACGACTACACGAAGGCGTACCTGCCCGTGAACCGCCTGCTCGACGGCACTGTTCATGACTGGTGAGGTCGCCCGGGTCGCGCTGCCATCGCGCAGCGTCGACTCGCGGCTCATCGTCGTCGCCAGGGCGCAGCGTGCCGAGGACTACGACGCCGTGCTCGATGTGCTGATCGATGCCGGCATCCGCAGCGTCGAGCTGACGCTCACCACACCAGGCACGTTCGACCACTTCCCTCGACTGCTCGCCCAGTTCGGTGGCGCGGCCGATCTCGGGATCGGCACGGTGACGTCGTCCGATCAGCTGTCGCGGGCGGTGGATGCCGGGGCGCACTACCTCGTGACCCCGATCACCTCCGCCGAGTTCGTGCAGCAGGCGACGGATGCCGGTGTGCCGATCGTCCCCGGAGGCCTCACCCCGACCGAGCTGTTCGCGTCGTGGTCGGCCGGAGCATCCGCCGTGAAGATCTTCCCCGCTGGGCAGGTCGGCCCCGCGTATCTGAAGGATCTGCGGGGGCCGTTCCCCGACCTCGTCGCGGTGCCGTCCGGCGGTGTCGATCTCGACGGAGCAGCCGCATGGCTCGCCGCGGGCGCTGTCGCCGTGAGCGTTGGCGGGCCGCTGCTCGGCGACGCGTTCGCTGGCGGCGACCTGGTGGCGCTGCGTGACCGCGCCCAGGCCTTCGTCGAGGTCTGCGCGCGGTGACCGCTGCATCCGTCGTCACGTTCGGCGAGACCATGGCGCTCGTGCGCACGACCGAGATCGGCTCATTGCGGCACGCCCACGGCATGGCCCTCGGCATCGGCGGCGCCGAGACGAACGTCGCGATCGGGCTGGCCCGCCTCGGCGTCGCTGTGTCGTGGCTGGGCCGGGTCGGCGACGACTCGCTCGGCGAGCGGGTGGCGCGCGAGATCCGCGCCGAGGGTGTCGACGTCCGCACCGTGGTCGATACGGATGCTCCGACCGGCCTGATGGTGAAGGAGCGGCCGTCCGCCGCATCCACCGCCGTGCACTACTACCGGGCCGGGTCGGCCGGCTCTCGCATCGCCGATGCGGATCTGCCCGATGGGTGGATCGAGGATGCTTCGCTGCTGCACGTCACCGGCATCACGCCGCTGCTGTCGTCGACGGCCCGTTCCGCGGTGCTCGCTGCGGTCGCTCGCGCTCGATCCGCCGGGGTGCGGGTGAGCTTCGACATCAACTACCGCTCGGCGCTGGCAGCTGCGACCGTCGCCGGCCCCGTGCTGCGCGAGATCGCGGAACTCGCCGACATCGTGTTCGGCGGTGCGGACGAGTTCGGCATCCTGTACCCGGAGGCGTCGTCCGCCGAGGCGGCTGCGCTGCTGCGGGACGCCGGATGCGCGACCACCGTTCTGAAGCAGGGCCCGGCCGGTGCGACGGTGTTCGCGGGCGATGCGGTCGTCGAGTCATCCGGATTCGTGATCGACGCGATCGATACGGTCGGCGCCGGAGACGCGTTCGTCGCCGGCTACCTGAGCGCGCTGCTCGAAGGACTCGATGTCGACACGACCCTGCGCCGCGCGAACGCCTGCGGCGCCATGGCCTGCCTCACCCCCGGCGACTGGGAGGCCGCGCCAACGCTGCGCGACCTCGCTCGCTTTCTCGACGGCGATTCGGACCCGGTTCGGCGCTGAGGGGTTGGGGGTGCAGGCGAGGCGCGGCGCGGATGCCGCACGACGGTCTTCGCTCGGTGAACGTGTTCGAGATGCGACGGGCGCTGCGGTACTGATAGCAGTACCTATGTCAACTTAGGTCGACTCTGGCGGTGCGGGCCCCCTCCCGGGGCAGTGTTACCCACTTTCGTCGGTGCAGCCCGAGGGTGATGTGACGGGTCTGCTGCACGCGGATCCCTCCGCAGCGCAGCCAAGTTCTCATCACTGGGCCGGAACTGCTACGTTCCCTTCATGATGGTGTGGATCGTGTACTTGGAGGATGCTCCTGGTTTCCTCGGAGTGTTCGACGTCGAAGATGACGCGTACGAGTTTCAGGAGAAGTACGCAGCGGACAGTGGCCTGTCCGTCTTGCTGACACCAGTCACGGTTCCGTATCGGGCAACAGGCCTGAACATGGATCTCTACTCTCAGTAGGACTGAGAGTGCGTAGCTCGATTCGATTGGCATTGGCCATCGTGAAGCACGCTGCCATTGATCAGAATGAGGTAATTCGCGATGAGGCACCTTCACTATCGCGGGATCGGTCTTCTTATCGCTGGGTCACTGTTCCTCGGAACCGTGGCAGCTGGTAGCCCGGCCTATGCGGCCTCAGCGGGAAGCGATGAGCTCGACCTTCCGCCGCTCACGGCGACAAGTTCGGTGGACGTACCTGATGAGTACCTCATCTACCCGGATGGAACACCCCTCCCGGCTGACGCTGTGGTGATGACGGATGCGGAGATGGATGCGCTCGGATCGGGCACGGATGTCAGCACTTCTGAATCGACGCCGGGGGCGACAGCGCGAGCGACGGTGGTAGGAAACTGCCACTTCGCGGTAGGAAACTTGTGGAAACGATCTTCCGCGAAGGGGCTACCGTCCGGCGGTGTGGGCGCCAAGCCCTCCATCACAAGCTGCTGGGGCGCGGTTAAGAAGACGTACATCAGATCAGTCGTGTTCATGCACAACGGATGGCTGTGGGTTCCCGTGACTAAGGCCGTCGAAAGTTTTGGCACGTGGAACATGGAGCAGAAGAGCGTCCTGTACGCGTGCAACGGGACCGGGCAGCACACGTTCCGCGTCGTCTCGTACTTCAAAGCCTCCGGGGCAAAAGATGTCATCGCTGCAGAAGCCGAACTGAGCTCCGGCGATTACAAGCTCCAGTGCGGTTAGGGCGCGTCTGACAAATGGTTGGGGACATCGGCTGACAACCTGATTCTGTGTCGCGGTTTCAGTTGCTTTCGGATGGTCAGTGGTCTCTGATCGAGGGGATGCTGCCGAAGCCGACGGGGCGGCCGGGACGGAAGTTCTCGGAACAGCCGCCGACGAGTCTCATCGATCCGGTAAGCCTGCTTGGCGGAGCTGATCGACGAACTTCCGCGACAGACACTGAGACCCTCGATGCGAGGGCAACGTCGTCCCGACGGGCTCTCGCAGCACGACGGCGTTTCGGAGCGCCGCGACCGCCAGCTCTGCGATCATCGTGCGTCGCGTTGGGCTCAACCGAACCGTCAACGATACTCACTTCTTGTCTCATTCTCTGTAGTCATATGAGGTATTAACTAGCCCATCTGTGCGTATTGTAAGTCGCTTGCAAGTACCGCTTGCACAGACTGGAGACTCTCGAATGTTGAATGAAACCGACCGCCGGACCACTCGCGTAGCCGCGGGGGCGGCTGTCGCACTTCTCGCTGCTCTCGCGTTCCCCCTCCCAGCAAGCGCCGCGGCCATGCAGGACGCTTCTACGACGCGGTACCAATCAGTGACGACGACCACCGAGGATGTGGCGTTGGAAGGGTGTGACCCGAGCGCCGCATCCCAAGCAGGGTTGTGCGACGGGATTGAGATCGTGACTGAACAGCGGTTCACGCTCGGGACCGATCAGGCCACGAAGGCCGCCGACGAGCTCGGCATGAACCGCGCTGAGACTTCTTCGTTCGTCGCGAAAGCCGCAGCGGGCGCCGTGCAGGGCGCAACGTGGACCCACAGCTACTGGGCGGGCACCGTCAAGGAAGTCCACGCCGGTACTACGTACTGGGATGGCTCCTATGCCTGGGTTGGCACTTACCGGGGCCTGACGGGGGAACACACTTGCGGCAAGCCAGGCTCTTATGCCGTTGGCGCGACCGTATCCGACCGAAAGTGCCCGAAGCCGGGAGCATCGTCGAAGGCGGACTCAGTTGAGACGTTCAACCTTGCACTGGCCACACCGATCCCCGCCAATTTCACCGTCGGCCTGCATAACGCATACACCAAGGGCGGCGTCCGGTCGACGTGGCAGGTCGGTGGCTAGGCTGAAACCGACCCAGACGATGAGATTTCGCGGAGGGCGATGATGAGACACGAACAGACTGCGAGGCGAAGGTACCTGCAACAGGCAGCCGACTGGTTCTTCGCACTGTGGCTCCTGCTCGTCATCGCCTCCGCGTGGCTCTTCATCGGCGCCCCGTTGCTTGTTGCTCTCGCGTCACGGCTCACCCGTCTGAGGAAATCCCGGCGCAAACAGATCTGGCTGTGGGGCATCGCTGCAGCCCTCACCCTGTACAACCTGCTGCCGCTGCTCCTGTTCTGGTTCGGTCTGACGTTCAATAGCGTCGAAGAGCACCGCTTCACTGTGAGCTGACCGGCACCGCGGAGTAGCGTCTCGACGATGCTGCGGCACGTCACCGGCATCCGAACCCGCTGCCACCGACGGCCGAAGTGATCCGCCGAGCCGCTACTCCTTCTGCCCCACGCGTCGACGGACGGCGAGCCACAGCCCCGCCCCCATGAGCAGCGCTCCACAGAGCCCGCCGCCCATCCACAGGGGGCCGCCGGTCACGGCGAGGCCTGGCGGAGACACCGTCGTCACGGTGCCGCAGTCCTCGTCGGTCGAACCGAGCACGCAGTTGCCGCCCGATCCACTCGGAGTCGTCACGACGTTGCGGAACTCTCCGACACGGTTCAGGGTCACCGAGTAGCTCACTGTCGCCGTCTCGCCCACGCCCAGCGCGCCGGACCACGACAGGACGGGCTCGTCGTAGGTGGCGCCGCCGCTGGCGAAGCCGTCGTAGGTGCCGAAGCGGAGTGCGTCGGTCAGATCGTCGGTGAACGACGCCGGGACGTCGCTCGTGAACGGCACCGCACCGGTGTTGGTCACCGTGACCGTGAAGTGCACGGTGTCGCCGACGGACGCGCGCTCGGCGGACACCTGTTTGCGCACCTGGAAGTCCGCCACCGGCGTCTCGACGAGACACGCCGCCGGATCCGCACAGGCGCCGCCCGGTCCATCGGCGGCCACAGTGTTGCGCAGCATCCGGTCGCCGTTCTCCGGCCGATCGACGGTCACCGAGTACGTCACGGTGACGGACTCGCCGACGCCGAGCGCTCCGCTCCACGACAGCTCGTCACCGATCACGACGGCCCCTGCGGTGGCGTCACCATTGTAGGTCGCGTCATCGAGCACGCCGGAGAGGTCATCGACGAAGGATGCCGGGGCCTCCGCGGTGTACGCGCTCCGTCCGGTGTTGGTCACCGTCACCTGGTACGTGACCACGCCTCCGCCCACCACGCTCTGCACATCGGCCCGCTTCTCGACCGAGTACGCCGAGACGGCGGTGTCGGTGCCGCAACCACCATCGACGCACACTCCGCCCGTGGCCGCGGGGGCGACCGTGTTCCGCAGCGAGAAGTCGCCGCCGACCGGATCGTCGACCGTCACGGAGTAGGTCACCTGGAGCGTCTCCCCCACCTCGAGCGGGCCCGACCATGTCAGCAGGTCACCGTCGATCGCCCCGCCGGCGGAGACATCGTCGTTGTACACCGCGTCGTCGAGCACACCCGAGAGGTCATCGATGAACGACGCCGGGTCGTCGTCGGTGTAGGCGATTTCTCCGGTGTTCGCGACCGCGATGTCGTAGGTGACGACGTCACCGGGGGCGGCCATCTCCGGCTCGACGGACTTCTTGAGGGAGAAGGACGCGACCGGGACGGCGACGACGCAGGTGACGGCCGTCGCCGAGTCGTTCCCCGTGACGGGATCGTCTTCGTTGCCGAGCACCGTCGCGGTGTTCGACAGGCAGGTATCGACGGGCGCGCCGGAATCCGCTTCGATCTGGAAGGTGGCGGACTCGCCGGGGGCCAGACGCCCACCGCTCACGGTCAGGGTGCTCCCGCTCAGCTCGACGGTGAAGTCTCCGACCACGGCGGGGTTGCTGAGGCCGGCGGGGAGGGTGTCGGTGACGGTCCAGCCGCTCGAGGCGCCGGTCCCGTTGTTCGTCACCATGATCCCGTAGCTGACGCGTGCGCCAGGCTCATGCGTCGCTGGAGTGGTCTTGTCGATGTCGAGGTCGACGGGACGCCCCGGAATGGCCGTGCCGTCGTTGAAGTCGGACCCGGGGCCGGGAACGGTCGAGACGATCGTGAAGCCGGGGACTGCTGCGGCGCCATCGGTGATCTCGAGCTGGACGACGTCGCCGGTCGCGTTCGCTGAGAAGCCCAGGTTCCCGTTTCCGAAGTTCCACACTCCGCCATAGCCGCCGGTCGTGGGCGGCATCACTCCGGGGAAGACGGTGACGCTCCCGGCCTGCACATCGATGCGGCGCAGGTCACCGGCGTTGTTCGCACCCCAGGCGAACCCGTCCGCGAACGCGAAGTCCTGCACGCCCGGCTGCACGCCGAGGTCGATCGTGTCGACCACGTCTCCGGTGGCGACATCGATCGCATGCACCGTGGTGTTGGGGCCGGAATCGGAGATGTAATAGAGGCCGTCGGCGGGATTGAACGCCCCGGAGAAGAACCGGGTGGACCCGGTCGCGGGGTGCGTGTACACCGAAGTGCCCACGCGCGTGACCGTTCCCCCCTCGCCGACACGGACCAGCGAGCCGAGCGGAAGCCCGGGGGTCGCATTGCCCGACACCATGGCGTAGATGAAGTCGTCGGCCTCATTGAAGCCGATCGCGTTGTAGCCGACCGGCGCAGCCCCGCCTTCGTCGCTGAACACGAAGGACCCGTCCCCGATCGTCTGCGCACGCTGCAGTTGCGAGGGGCTGTTCTGCGCGATGAACACCACCGGCGCTGCCGGATCGAACGCGTCGCCGGGAGCCGCAGCGGCAGGGACCGGAGCTCCCACCGTGCTCACCGCCGCCAGAAGACCAACGACGAGAGCCGCGACAGCGCCGGCGGCCGCAACCGGGCGCCGACGGGAGCCGCGCGAATCATGCGCACCTCTTCTTCGCGCGTGGGCGATCACCACGGTCGACCTCCCCCTCCGGAACCGGCGAATCGGCGATCCGCGTCATGGAATGCTGTGCTGTCGTTCACGAGTGCTGTGCTGTCGTTCATCGGGCGGTGAAGCTCCACGTCGTCCACGGCCCGTAGTCGCCGGTCGCCGGGTTGGCGTAGCGGAGGCGCATCGAGTGCTCCCCGGGCTCCACAGAGAGGTACTCATTCCAGGCCCCACTGCTCGGGACCCGGATGGTGTGGACGGGCGTCACCCCGACGATCTGACGCTGGAGGACGGTTCCCGCCTCCGCCGTGAAGGCGAAACGGAATCGCGCCGCATCGACCGTCGCCCCTGACACCGGCGTCGCCGCCGGCGGCGGTGACGACACCGTGAAGGTCAGGGGTCCGACCGCGGGCGAGGTCCTCCCCGAAACGACCTGTCGCACGGTCACGGAGTACGTGCCCGCCTCGGCGGTCGTCAGGTGTGCGGTCCAGGTTCCGTCCGCGCGCGCCGTCGTGCTCGCGATCACGTCGCCTCCACTGTCGAGGATCTCGATCACGGCACGCGGCACTGCGTCATCGCCCGAGATCCTCGGGTACATCCGTGCGTCGAACTGCGCCACCGCGGCCCCGGGCGCCATCGGAGTCGACGGGCTCTCTCCCGGGCCGGACGGGTTCGGACGAACAGCTGCCGTGCCGCCGGAGTCACCCGCATCCGGACCCGCGCCAGGCAGCAGCGGACGAGAGGAGATCTGCGGAGACGTGCTCGGCGGCAGGGTCTCATCAGGGCTTGGGGATGCCGGCGCAGTGGCGTCCGGTGGCGATGACGACGGCGGAGACTGCGCGTTCGGCTGCTGCGTTCCGGCATCCGTCGCCGTGTCGGGGTGCGAGGTGAGCGCGGCATACGCTCCCAGAGCCGCCAGGGCGAGCAGCAGGAGCAGCAGGAGCACGAGGAGGAGGATGCGCCGACGACGCCGTGCCGCAGGGGCCGTGCCGGGAACGGCCTCGGAGACCAGGGCATCGAGGCCTGCGGCCGAAGCCGCCGAGAGCGGAGGCGGACCCAGAGTCGAGAGGTAGCCGGCCGCGCCGGAGACGCCCGCGACGACGGGGAGCACCGACATGGTCAGGTTCGAGAGGTTCCGCGCTTCCTCGAGCGCCTGCGGACAGGTCGGACAGGAGGAGAGATGCGACTCGAGCGTGGCACGCGCACGCCCCGACAGCCCATCGCGCGTATGCGTTCCCATGTTCTTCAGGGCTTCGCGGCACTCGGGTGTCTTCGCACCGGAGAGCTGCGCACTGATCCACCCGTCACGCAGTCCCCGCTTGGCGCGCACGATCAACGCGGACACGGCATTGGGCGCCACTCCCAGCAGCACGCTGATGTCGCGCGGCTTCATGCCGTCGACCTCGCTGTACCAGAGCACCTCCTGCCAGCGGGCAGGGAGCGCACGGAACGCCTCCAGCGCGGCCCCGCCCTCGAAACTCTCCACCGCCGACAGCTCGCCCTCCGGAGCACTCGGGTCGGCCACGTACCCGAAATCATCCACGGCGATGGAGGTCTCGCGGACGTACCATCGCCGCCCGACGTTGCGGACGGCCATGATCAGGTACGGGCGGAATCCGCTCGTGGGTCCGCCGCCCGCCTTGATCGAGCGCAGGACGCGGGCGAACGCCTCCGAGACGATGTCGTCAGCCTCGAGGGAGTCGAAGGTCCGCGCCACCGAGTAGGCAGGGCCGGCATGACGCCGCCACAACTCCGCATAGGCGTCGCGATCCTGGTCGCGGACGCGCTGCACGAGCTCCTGATCAGAGAGGGAGTCGCGCGTCTCCCCAGCACTCATCGTCGGCTCTCCTTCTCGTCGGCGACCAGGTTGACCCGCTCTCCGAGAGCGACTTCTCATCGAGCATATTGGAGTCTTGCGAGGCCCGATGCCGGAAGTGCCACCCGCCGCGCGCGGCGGGTGGCACGTTCTTGATACCGGTATCAGACGATGCCTCTCCGGCGCCGCTGCCACAGCAGACCCACGCTCATCAGCGCGACCAGCGCTGCGGAGCCGATCCAGAAGCTGAAGCTTCCCACCCCGCCGGTGAGCGGGATCGATGGCACGTCGGAGAGCTCGTTCTCGATCGCCTCCGACAGGGCCGTCACGCCCTGCACATCGACGAATCGCGGTGTCGGGTCGAGCTGGAACCCGGCAGGAGCGCGGGTCTCCACCAGACGGTAACGTCCGTCCTCCAGCGGTGCCACCCGGATCAGACCCGCTTCAGGGTCGACGTCCGGTCCGGTGCACCCGGACGCGTCGGCCGCGACGCAGTCGACGACCGCGACGGATGCTCCGGCGGGCTGATCGTTCGCGGCGACGGGGGTGAGCTCCCACTCCGACCCCGCGAGCCGCGTACCGTTCTCGACGCTGATCTTCTCCCACGACAGGCTCGAGGGCAGCACCTCGATGCCGGCTGGATCGCACGACTCCTCGACCGGGGCAGGCTCACCCGGCGCCGGTGCCGGTGCATCCGCGGGCGCGACGCAGGCGGTGTTGACGAGGTAGCCGCCGTCCGGTCGCTCGGCGAGGGGCACCTGGTACTCGATGGTCACCGCGTTCGCCTCGCCCGGCAGCAGCTCGGGGAGCACCGCTCCCGCGACGAGGCCGGCTGGCAGCGGATCGAGGGCGGCCAGATCGACGCGGTCATCCGTGATCACGAGGTCGCGCAGCGGCTGGTCACCGGTGTTGGTGACCACCAGACGGTACGTGAGCGTCGAACCGGTGTGGAACCGGGGGTAGTCGTCGACGTCGTTCGCGTCATGCCACTCCCCGTCCGCGTCCTGCACGTACTTCTTCAGCGCGACGGAGTTCACCGCGCCGATCTCGAAGCGGCTCGAGGTGCGCATGACGAGCTTCGTACGGTCGGATCGCGCCTCGGCCCGGTTGACGTAGACATCCTCGAACGTCGCGCCGCTCGTGACGACGGCGATCGTGAACTCCTGCATCGCCGAGGGGGCGAGGGCGGGTCCGATCACGCGCACAGCCGTGGCGTTCGCGGCGTACGTCGTGGACCATCCGACCGTGTTCCCCGTGACGGTGCCGGCCGCGCCGTTCGACGCGTCAGCGGGATCGTCGACGAGGGTCGCGGGGTCGGCGGTCGTGTAGTACACCGTGGCTCCAGCGACCGCCTGCACCGGTGCGCTGAGCACGTAGTCGCCGGTGAAGTCGGTGCCGCGTCCGTCGCCGTTGTACGGGAGGATGTCGACGGCGTCGGTGAACGACTGCGTGCGGGTGTCCTTGGAGGAGATGCGCACGGTCCAGGAATCCTGCGCGACGCCGTTCTGGTGGGGGACCTTCGCCTGAGCCGCGGTCTTGGTGAGCATCGTGTATCCGCCGTCTCGGATCTTCGTCGAGACGCTCGAATCGACCACGACACCCCCGGTCGAAGCCGTCGCCTTGTTCGCGAACACGTCTCCCGGCTTCGCATCAGCGGGGATGCGCGCGCTGAACGTGATGATGAACTCCGTGTTCGTCGGCACGTTGGTCAGAGCCCACTCGATGTTCTGACCCGTGATCGACGTCGGCGCTGTCGAGGCACTGCCCACGACGTACTCCAGGCCCGCCGGCAGCAGATCGCGCACGACCATCTGACCGATGGTGGCGTTCGCCGGTGCCTCCGCGCGATAGGTGAGCGTGTAATTCAGGGTGGCCCCGGGAATCGACTCCTGCTGATCGACCGTCTTGTGGATCTGCGGGGTCGCAGCGATGATGCGCAGCACGTCGCGACCACCGCCGGTGAAGGGATACCGCGACCCCGGCGTCAGGACACCGGAGACGGGGGCATTGGCCGGTGTCAGTTCACGGTTCGGGTTTGCCCAGGTCGTTCCGCCGTCGAGGGTGTAGGAGGTCCAGGTCCAGATGTCCTGTCCGACAGCCACGGTCGGCTTGACCACGGACTTCACGTACAGCCGCGCCACCGCTTCGGGAATGGTGAGGCCCACGGCCGGGGTGATGATCGCCTTGACCGCGCGCACCGTGCTCATGTCGGTGGGGCGAGTGCTCGTCCACCCCGTCCCGTTGCACGTGAAGGTGTTCGGGTTGTAGTTGGCGTGCGCGGGGTTCAGGTTGTTCGAGGTTCCGGTGCCCGTGTAGTACATGTACTGCACGCCCGGATAGGTGGTGACCTGGCCACCCGACACCGTTCCCATGCCGGCATCCGTGACGTCGACGTAGCGGGAGTCGACGATCGTGCACACCTGCGTGCTCTGCGTCGCCCCGGCCAACGGGAGGCGGATACCGGACACGGACATGGCGGGCTGTCCGGCGAGCGTGCGGAACGTGTCCGTCCAGATCGACCCCTTGGCGGGAGGGTTGAGGGTGTTCAGGCTCCATCCGCCCGTCCAGATCCCTCGCGTCGAGGAGACGCTGTTGGAGTTGTTCGCGGTGTCATCGACCGACGTCGTTCCCGCCTGCGACGTGTAGGGCGTCGTCGTCGCCTGGAACGAGGTGACGGTGGCGTCGGTGTAGGTGAACTGCACCTTGATCAGGCCGGCAGCGACCACGTCCCATTCGACCGGAAGAGCGCTGCCGCCGGAGTCGAGGCTCGGGTTCAGGGTCTTCGAGTAGTCGATGCCCGTCAGAGTGAGACGCATCCGGTTGGTGCCGTTCGCGGTGAGCGTGCAGGTCGCCGGGAACGGCGCCGTCTCGGCCGCCGGATGGCCGGCTCCCGAATGCGGATGCCCCGCCTGGGTGGTGTTCTGGGCCACGCAGCCCGGCGCCATCGCGGTGATCGTGTTACCCGCTGCCGACGAGAACGTGAGGTCGTAGGTGACGCTGTTCGGGCCTGCCGCCGAGCCCGGCGCGTGACGCAGCGACCACGGGAAGGAGAGCTCCTGACGAGCGCCCGCGTTCGAGTTCGAAGGACGACCGCCGTCGAACTTCATATCCATCGCGAACGTGTTCATGATCGGGATCTCAGGGAGCACCGCCTGCACACCGCCGATGGATCCCGAGATCGTCACCCCGGAGCCGGTGGAGCCGTCGACCTCGAGGCCGGCCAGCATCAGCTCCGCCGTCCCCTGGTCGCGCGTACCCAGGTTGCAGACGAGTGTGTGGCCGTCGGCCGAGATCGACGAGATCGGATCGACGCCCGAGACCAGGCAGACGGATGGGACCGCGGTGAACTTCGCGTTCTTCGCGGTGAACGTGACCGTGACGTTGTCGACCGGTTCGTTGGTGGGCGCGGCCGAATCGTCGTTGATGTTGAACCGCCACTCCGAGACGAGCGCGTCTCCGGATGACACCTCGGTGGGCACCGGGTTCTGCCACTGCCCTTCGATCTCGTACACCGTCGCTGCCTGCGCGGCATCGCCGTAGACGATGCCCAGACTTCCGACGACCGCCAGAGTGGCCAAGACCGCTCCGGCTCTTCGCATCCATCCTCCCGGCCCTCGGCGCGAACGCCGCGGTCCGAATGTGTTGTTCTCCCGCATCTCTCCCCCTGTGGTGTGTGTCGTCATGACGTCGTCTTCGTGGTGTCCTGTGTGCCGGTGTGCTGCGCCGGCATCCGCATCCGTGCATCGGCGAAGCCCTGCCGGAACACGTATGCCGCGACGAGGAGAGTCCCTCCGCCGCCCAGCACCGCCCACCAGGGGAAGCCGGGGATCACCGGCTCCTGTCCCGCCGCCGTGAGGTCAGCCTCCGGTGTGGGCGTGATCCGCTCTCCCGTGACGACGATGCGGTGCGTGTTGATCCCCAGCGGCGTGCAGGTGATCAACGTCACCAGGTCAGCCCCCGGCTCGGCGCGCAAGGTGTCGGTCTCGTCGGGCTCGATCACCTTCGTCTCCCTGACCCGATAGGTCAGCACCCGTCCGAAGGTCTCCACGGTGATGGTGTCGCCGACCTCGACCCGGTCGAGGTCGGTGAACATCGTCGCGTTGGCGAGACCGCGATGCGCGGTGATCACCGAGCGCGTCCCGATCCCGCCGACGGGCAGATGGGATCCTTCGAGGTGGCCGGCGCCACGATTCAGGACGGCATCGCTGGTGCCGTGATAGACCGGAAGATCCACATCGATGCGCGGGATCTTCACCCTGGCCATCAGGCCGGCCCCGTTCGCGCTGAGGATCTTCGTGTAGTCCAGCGAGTCGTCCGAGAGCGTGCCGTCACCGACCGGGATGTTCGCATTCTCACCCAGCACGACACCGGCACTCAGGGCATCGTTGTACTCCCGAGCCTGCCGCAGCTGGTCATCGGCGCTGGGCTCGACATCGGCGATCGCCGACTCGTAGCCGACCAGCACCCGCGATTGGTTGTACGACGTGATCCACGCCGCCGTCATCGGGTAGAGACCGGCACCGAGCCCACCGAGGGCGAGGACGGCGATGACGATGGTCAGCCCGCCAGGCTTCCACCGTCGCGCTGCTGCCGCCGCGCGACGGTCGCCGCGCAGTGCCGTGCCCACGGCCGGTGCCGCCGTCTCAGGCGCATCACGTGTCTGCATGCCGCTCTCTCCCCTGGTGTGCTGATACGGAGGTATTCCGGGCCGAGGCGCAGCGCCCCTCAGCCCGGAACCTCTCGTCGTTACTCGCCGGCGGCCACGCGACGGCGGTGCTTCATCAGCAGCAGTCCGACCGCCACGATGAGCGCGCCCGCACCAGCGGTGATCAGGATGAGCTGACCGTTCGCACCGGTCAGGGGCAGCGGCGGCACCTCCTGCTGGGTGTTCACGATCTCGACGTTGTCGGAGGTCGTGGTCGCACCGACCTGGACCGCCACCGAGGTGAACGGGTCAGCGGGCAGCACGTACCCGGACGGTGCGGCGATCTCCTTGAGCACGTAGCAGCGCTTGGTGGCGTCGATGGCAGGGTTGACGCTGTCGCTCACGAACAGTCCGGCGATGGAGATGACTCCGGTGCCGGCCGAGGTGAACTCGGTCTTGCCGTCGACGACGACGGGGTCGCCGGCAGCGACGGCAGCCGTGCAGTCGTCTGCGTACGGGTCTGCGGCGTTGTACACCTCGAAGGTCGCGCCGTTCAGGCGCCCCTCAGAGCCGGTGGTCCCTGCGCTGCGCTTCTGCACCTCGAGGTTTCCCCAGTAGGTGTTCACCTCGTTGGAGGGCAGCGGAGGCTGCCCGTCCGGGTCGAAGCCCGGGTTGTTCGGCCAGAGCTCGGCCTGGTTCGAGATCGTGCCATCGCCGACCGCGACGACGGTTCCCGCGAACACGACCTGGATCGGGGTGCCGACGTGGGCGTTCGGGCCCTCGTTCAACCAGGCGAGGCCGGCGGCGGTGAAGTTCATCGTGACCTGCTGGCCGACGACCGTGACCTCGTAGAACGACGGGTCGAGCACCGTGCCGCCCGCGGTGACCTCGACATCAGCCGGTGCGATCGGCTCGAGCCGGTCGTCCAGCGTGTCGCGGATCGCGAAGCCCGTCCACTGCTGCTGCATGGTGGGCACCGGCACCGTCACGGGGAAGCGGACCACCGCTCCGAGTCCGGTGTCCTGCTGCGGGTCGACCGTCTTCTCGATAGCGCCCTCACCGTTCTTGGGGTAGGCGTGCACGTCGTACACCCACCCGCTCTCGTGCGGCATCGGGACGGTGAGGATGAACGGAGTCGCCCGATCGACGATGATCGCCGGAGCGGCGGTCTCGCACACCTGGTAGACGCCGATCGCGAGCTCGATGCTCGCGGCGCCCTGCGCGTCGGTCGCGGGAAGCTGAATCGGCGCTCCGAGCGTGTATCCGGCAGGTGCCGTGCATCCGGCGCCGGCGGCGAGGCCGCTGAGGTCGTTCCAGTTCTCGGGAACACTCAGGTCGATCGGCGTACCGGTCTCGAGCAGCGGGTACGCGGTGAAGACGACGCCCGCGACCGGATCGGTGAATTCACCGGCAGCCGGGGCCTGACTGATGTCGCCCTCGACATCGCCGTCCTGGTGCAGGTACTTGTGCACCGTGAGCGAACCGGTGCGATCGAAGTCGATGTTGCCGTAGTCCTGCGGAGCCGCGTATGCGGCTGTGCCTGCGCTCATCACTGCGCCCAGGCCGAGTGCCGTCACCCCGATGATGGACAGCATTCTCTGTGTCGTGTTGCGTTCAGCCACCTGAACGTCTCCCTCCCTGTATGGCCACATGGCCCCCTATGGCGCACCGCGGGTTTTCGCCAGCAGTGACCTCTTCGCCATTCCGGACCCACGTCGAGGGAAATCGTGACGCGAGTTGTCGAGATTCTTTTTCCGCACGTTCGGCACTGCTGTGACGGGCGTCCTCCCCAGTCGCGAGTCGCGACCTCGTCCGGCCGGGCCGTGCGGCGACATCCTCTCGGTGGCGACATCAGGAAGCGGCGTACTGTGCCCTCATGACTGAAGTCGCATTGATCACCGGAACCTCCTCGGGCATGGGCCTGCACGCCGCCATCGAACTGGCACGGCACGGACTCCACGTCGTCGCCACGATGCGCGATGTGGGCAAGGCCGACCGGCTCCGAGCCGCGGCGTCGGCTGCCGGGGTGGAGGTCGACGTGCGAGCCCTCGACGTGGTCGACCACGCGGCGGCCGCCACGCTGGTCGCCGAGATCGAGGCCGAGCTCGGCGGGATCGACGTGCTGCTGAACAACGCCGGTCGCGGCGGAGTCGCCACGGCCGAGCAGGCGAGCATGGAGCTCGTCCGCGATCAGCTCGAGGTCAACTACCTCGCCCCGGTCAACCTCACCAAGCTGGTGCTGCCCGGCATGCGTGAGCGCGGCAACGGACGGATCTTCACGATCACGAGTGTCGGCGGCGCGGTCGGACAGCCCTTCGCCGACACCTACTGCGGTGCGAAGTTCGCCGTCGAGGGATTCATGCAGTCGTTGGCGCCCGTGGCGGAGCAGTTCGGCATCCGCGTCAGCGTGATCGAACCGGCCGCGGTCGCGAGCGACTTCGTGAGCAACGCCGAGCGACCGGATGACGGCGGCCCGTACAGCGCTCTGCTCGACGCGTACATCGCCCGCACGGCGGGAGCGTTCGCGAACGCGCAGACGTCGGAGTCGGCGGGCACCGCCATCGCCGCAGCAGTGCTGTCCGACGAGTACCGCTTCCGGTGGCAGACCTCCGACGGGGCGACCGCGTTCGTCAGCGCCTCGCTGGCCGACACCGACGGCAGCCGCGTGCTCGGCGTCACCCGGGGGTGGATCGCGGCGGGGTGAGGGCATCGCGCCCGCTTCCCGGAACCCCGACGTACGCTGGTGCCATGGAGCCGACCCTGCGCACGCTGGTGGTCGTGCTCGGGGACCAACTCGACCCCGACGCCAGTGGGTTCGACGGGTTCGATCCGCGTCTCGATGCGGTGTGGATGGCCGAGGTCGCCGAAGAATCCACGCACGTGTGGAGCAGCAGGCCGCGGACCGCGCTGTTCCTGTCGGCCATGCGCCATTGCGCGGCCGAGATGCGCGGTGCCGGCCGGACGGTCCACTACACGGCACTCGATGATCCGGAGAACCGCGGCACGCTCGCCGACCAGCTCACCGCAGACATCGCGCGACTTGCTCCCGCATCGCTGCTGATGACCGCCCCCGGGGACTGGCGGGTGCTGGAGTCCGTGCGTCAGGTGGCTGCGGATGCCGGTATCCCTCTCGAGATCCGCGAGGATCGCCACTTCTTCTGCACAGTGCGCGACTTCGCAGCGCACATGAACGAGCGCAGCACGCTGCGGATGGAGTACTTCTACCGAGAGCAACGCCAGCGATTCGGGATCCTGATGACGCCGGACGGGAAGCCCGAAGGCGGTGCGTGGAACTTCGACGCCGCCAATCGCAAGCCGTTTCCCGCGCAGGGGCCGGGAATGGTGCCGCCGAGAGCCGTCTTCGAACCGGATGCGATGACCCGCGACGTGCTCGCGCTCGTCACCGAACGCTTCGCCGACCATCCCGGTCGGCTCGACACGTTCGCGTGGCCCGTGACCCGCTCGCAGGCCCTCGAATCGCTCGCGCTGTTCATCGACGAGCGCCTGCCGTGGTTCGGCGACGCGCAGGACGCAATGTGGCCCGGCGAACCCTGGCTCTGGCACGCCCACCTGTCTGCCGCCATGAATCTGAAGCTCCTCCACCCGCGTGAGGTCGTCACCGCGGCCGAGGCCGCCTACCGCGACGGGCATGCACCGCTGGCATCCGTCGAGGGCTTCATCCGGCAGATCCTCGGGTGGCGCGAGTACGTCCGCGGGGTCTACTGGACGCAGATGCCGGGGTACGCCGCTCGCAACGCCCTGGACGCCCACGAACCGCTGCCGGACTGGTACTGGACGGGCGAGACCTCGATGGCATGCATGGCCGACGCGATCAGCACCACGCTGGAGAACGGCTACGCGCACCACATCCAGCGGCTGATGGTGACGGGCCTCTACGCCCTGCTGCTCGGCGTCGAACCGACGGAAGTGCACGCCTGGTACCTCGCGGTCTACGTCGACGCGGTCGAGTGGGTGGAGCTGCCCAACACCCTGGGGATGAGCCAGTTCGCCGACGGTGGGCTGATGGGCAGCAAGCCCTATGCGGCATCCGGTGCCTATATCTCACGCATGAGCCCGCACTGTCGCACCTGTCGGTTCGACCCGAAGCAGCGTGTCGGGGCGGATGCCTGCCCGATCACCACGCTCTACTGGGACTTTCTGATGCGTCACCGGACGGCTCTCGCGGCGAACCCGCGCATGGTGCTGCAGGTGCGCAACATCGATCGGATCGACGACGACGAACGCGCGGAGATCAGCCTGCGCGCGGCGGCGATCCGCCGAGGGGAAGTGGTGACGGATGCATGACGTGATCGTGATCGGTGCCGGGCTCTCGGGCCTCCGCTGCGCCGGACTGCTGGCCGCACAGGGACTCGATGTCGTCGTGCTCGAAGCGGCGGATGCCGTCGGCGGACGCCAGCGCACCGACATCGTCAACGGGTTCCGGCTGGATCGCGGCTTCCAGGTGCTCAATCCGGCCTACCCGGCGCTCCGCCGAGCCCTCGATCTCGATTCCCTCGCGCTGGGGAGCTTCCCGGTCGGTGTGCGGGTGCGCACCGAGACCGGGATGGCCGAGTTGCGGCATCCGATCCGGCATCCGTTCTCGATCATCGCCTCGCTGCGCAGCGGCCTGGTGACCGGAGCGGATGCCGTCGCGCTGGCGCGCTGGGCCGCGCCGGCGTTGCTGCAACCGATCTCGCGTCTCGCCCAGAACGATGTGTCGCTGCGCGAGGGCTGGGATGCCGCAGGGCTGCGTGGCCCCCTCCGCACCGCCGTGCTCGAGCCGTTCCTCGCCGGAGTGCTGGCGGAGCGGCACGGCGAGACCTCGAACGCGTTCGCGCAACGGCTCGTCC
This sequence comes from Microbacterium oxydans, assembly GCF_000956525.1. Lineage (GTDB taxonomy): Bacteria > Actinomycetota > Actinomycetes > Actinomycetales > Microbacteriaceae > Microbacterium > Microbacterium oxydans_A. The sequence goes on along the minus strand of NZ_JYIW01000021.1, from coordinate 146,253 downwards.
GGTACTTCGCGCTCGGCCGACCCGGCCTGCCCGCACAGGGGATCGCCGCGGTGCCGGCGCAGCTCGCCGCGAATGCTCGAGGGGCCGGCGCCGACATCCGTCTCGAGGCCAGGGTCGAGCGCGTCTCGACGATCGGCGACGGTGTCGAGGTGGAGGTTGCCGGCGGCGACTCCATGCGCGCCGCTCGGGTGGTCGTCGCGGTGGGTCCCGATGCTGTCGCCGATCTCACCGGGTTGCCTCGACCATCGACGAACGGGTTGCAGACCTGGTGGTTCGCCGCCGCCTCGCCCCCGACCGCATCCGCGTTGCTCACGGTCGACGGACGCGGTCGCGGACCGGTGGTGAACACCGTCGTGATGACGCACACCGTGCCCTCGTACGCTCCGGCCGGGCGTCACCTCATCGCCGCGACCTGCCTCCTGCCGAACGGCAGCACTCCCGCCGACGAGAGCGACGTCCGCCACCATCTGAGCGAGATCTGGGATGTCGACGTCACCGCGTGGGAAACGATCCGGCGCGACGACATCGTCGACGCACTCCCCGCCCAGCGGGCACCGCTGAGCGCACCGCGATCGCCGCGCTTCGGCGACCGTCTGTACGTCGCCGGCGACCATCGAGACACCGCCTCGATCCAGGGCGCGCTGGCGTCCGGCGAGCGCACCGCCCGGGCCGTTCTGACGGACGCGGGGTCACCGAAAAGCACGGTCGGGTGACGACCTCCATCTCGCGGCCGAGGTCGGCGGCGATCGCCGGCCGGGCCTCGTAGGATTCGACGCATGAGGCTGACACCCCCACCGACGTCCGCCAGCTGGCAGCATCGCGGGGCACGCGTCGGCTTCGAAGCCGTCTTCTTCGCCGCCCTCCCCCAAGGGCACCGCCTGACCGGTCACACCACGGCACACGAAGCAGGTGCTGCCTGGTCCGCCGGCTACGACGTGACCGTCGACGATTCCTGGACGACGCTCGAGGCTCAGGCATCCACCCTGGCGGTCGCAGGCAGAAGACAACTGGCGCTCGTGCGGACCTCGGATGGCAGGTGGAGCGTGGACGGCGAGCTTCGACCCGAGCTCGACGGCTGCGTCGACGTGGACTTCGAGTCGTCGGCTGTCACCAACATGCTTCCGATCCATCGGCTCGACTTCGTCGTGGGCACGGGGGTCGAGGTGCCTGCGGCGTTCGTGCGAGCGGATGGTCGGAGCGTGGAACGTCTCGAACAGCGATACACCCTGATCGACGACACCGCGGAACGGCTCGTGTTCCACTACGAATCGTCGACGTTCGACTTCGCCTGCGATCTGCAGTACGACCGCGCCGGACTCGTCGTGGACTACCCGGGAATTGCGAGGAGAGCGTCGTAGCGCCCGGCGGGGGAAGGCACCTCGACGGTGCTCCCCACCTTGCCAGCGCGCGCGATCAGATCTCGTACACGTCACGTCGGTGCGCGACCCGGACCACAGTCACGAGTACCTGGTCGTCGATCACCTCGTACAGGACGCGGTAGTCGCCGATCCGAACGCGCCATGCGTTGTCGTAGCCCGCGAGCTTGCGCACCCCGTGTGGACGCGGTTCACGCTCGAGCTCCGACACCCCGGCCAGGATCCGACGTCGGATCTGCGGATCCAGCTTGCGGATCTCTTCGGCGGCCGCCGCGGTGAACTCGACCCGGTAGCGCGTCAAGCGACTTCCGCTCGCAGGTCATCGAGAGACACGCGCTGCCCGTCATCGACGGCTCGAGCAGCGGCGAACTCGGCAGCGTCGCGGGCGGCTTCGAGCTCTTCGAGCAACTCGAGGTCATCGACGCTGATCACGACGGCCGTGAGTTTGCCGTGCCTGGTGACGCCGACTCGCTCGGACCCGTAGGCGACGCCGCCGAGGATGTCGGCAAGGCCGTCTCGGAGATCCTTCGATGCGACGCTGCGGCTGATCGAGTTCATATGTCCATAATACCCGTTATGTACAGAAGGGGGATGAGAGGCGTCTCGGCATCTTCGCGCGCCCCCACCACGGTGTCCACCCCCTCTCGGCGCCCGCCCGCCGCACCTATGGTCGACCCATGCACACACGCACACTCGGCAATGACACCGTCGGCCGCGTCGAGGTCGGAGCGATCGGGCTCGGCCTGATGACCTTCGACCAGACCGGACATCAGCCCCGCGAGCAGCTGCTCGACACGGTCCGCGCCGCGCTCGACGCCGGCATCACCCTGTTCGACACCGCCGACGCCTATGGGCCCGGGACAGAACTGGGGGCCGACGCGCAGGGAGAGAACGAGAAGCTCATCGCCTCGATCCTCGACGAGCTGGGCGTACGAGACCGCGTGTTCCTTGCCACGAAGGGCGGTGCGTTCCGCATCGACGGCGGCGGCTGGGACATCGATGGACGCCCCGAACACCTGCACCGGGCGGTCGAGGCGAGCCTGTCCCGGCTCGGCGTCGAGCAGATCGCGCTGTGGCAGCACCACCGCCCCGACCCGAAGGTCGATTTCGCGGAGACCATCGGCGCGCTGGTCGAGATCGCCGGCAGCGGGAAGGTGCGGATGATCGGACTGTCGAACGTCGACCCAGAGCAGATCCGTGCCGCGCATGCGGCGCTCGGCGACAGCCTCGTGAGCGTGCAGAACCAGTTCAGCCCGAAGTTCCGCAGCAGCAGGCCCGAGATCGACGTCTGCGCCGAGCTGGGCCTGGCGTTCCTGCCCTGGAGTCCACTCGGCGGTCTGTCGGACGCCAAGGAGCTCGCCACCCACCACCCGGCGTTCCAGCAGGTGGCCGAGGCCCACGGCGTGAGCGCCCAGCAGGTGGCGCTGGCCTGGGAGCTGGCGCAGTCGCCCGTGGTCATCCCGATCCCTGGGGCCAAGCGTCCGCAGTCGGTCCTGGACTCCGCCGCGGCTGCCGACCTCGAGCTGACGCGCGACGAACTGGCCGCGCTCGATCAGGACTGAGGTCGGATGCCGCGACGCGACCTCACACCGCGACGGGAGTCTCGACGAGGCGGCCGTCGACGAGCTGGACGACGCCGTGCATGCGCGGCAGGTGCACCAGGTCGTGTGTCACGAGCAGGGTCGAGGTGTTCAGCTCGTCGGTGAGGCGCAGGATGAGGTCGATGATGCTCGCTCCGCGTTCCTGGTCGAGGGCGCTGGTGGGCTCATCGACCAGGAGCACGCTCGGGTCGTTCATCAGCGCGCGGGCGATGTTGACGCGCTGACGCTGCCCGCCGGAGAGCTGGTGCGGCCGCTTGTCGCCGTGGTCGCCGAGTCCGACGGCGTCGAGCAGCGCGTCGGCGCGGCTCGAGGTGGCCGCGCGCCGGCGGCGACTGCCCGTGGCGCCGAGCTCGTTCATGACCGTGAGCTGCTCGCGGGCCGTGAGTGCGGGGATCAGGTTGGACTGCTGGAACACGATCCCGATCCGGTCGCGTCGCAGTTCCGTCGCTTCGCGGGCGTTCAGCCCGGTGGCATCGATGTCGTCGATGAACACCTGTCCGGCGTCCGGCCGGATCAGCGTGGCAGCGACCGCGAGCAGGCTCGACTTGCCTGACCCGCTGGGTCCGGTGATGCCGGTGACGGTGCCGGGGTGGGCGGTGAGGGAGACGCCGTCGACGGCGGTGACACGACTGTCTCCGTCAGGGAACGTCAGGGTGATGGTGTTCAGGCGGATCATCGGTTGCTCCCGAGGGCTGTGAGTGGGTCTGCGGAGGTGACGGAACGGAGCGCGAACGCGGCTCCGGCGAGTCCGAGGACGATCATGATCGCGCCCGGGAGCACGGTCGTGATCGGGCTGAGCAGGAACGGCAGCGCAGTGCCGGCGAGCGTGCCGAGCGCGACGACCGCGCCCAACCCGAGGCCGATGCCGACGAGCAGCACGACCAGCGCCTGACCGAGGGCATCGCGCACCAGCGACGGCGTGCTCGCACCCAGCGCCTTGAGCACGGCGATGTCGCCCTTCCGCTGCATCGTCCAGACGGTGAAGAACGCCCCGATCACGAGTCCGGAGATGCCGAACAGCATCCCCACCATCAGCAGCAGCGATCCGATCTCGGATCGGAATGCGCTCAGCGCCATGAGCGACCCCAGCGTCGACTCCGACACCGTGTCGTTGGACGCATCGGCAGCATCCCATTCCGGGCTCCCGGTCACCGCGAGCACCGTCGCATACGCATCGGGATTGCCGGTGGCCGCGGAGTAGGCCTGCCAGTCGTGGAGCGTCATCTGCACGACCGGGGTGTGGCTGTACCAGCCGTCGCCGCCGATGGTCTCGACCGTGTACGTCGTGCCCCCGATCGTCACGTCGTCGCCGGTCTGCGCCCCGAGGGCCTCGGCGGCGGGATCGGACAGGCCGAGTCGCCCATCGGCAGAGGGGGCGGTGGCGTCGAACCCAGGCTCCACACCGAACACGGCGATCGCGGCACGGATGTCTCCCGCTTCGCCGCGGGTCTGGCTGATCCCGACCGGCCGGGCGCTCGCGACCCCGTCGGTCGCCGCCCAGTCCGTCGCCTGCTGCTCGGTGATCGTCGAGTCGGCGAAGCTGGCGGAGGTCTCGCCCGCGGTGGGGGCGGAGAACACGATGCGGTCGGCCGGCAGACCGACCACGGCCGAGATGTTCTGGGTCGCGAGGCCACCGGTCAGGCCGCTGAGGAAGCCGACGAGCACGGTGATGAGCGCGACGACGGCGCCGATGAGGATGAATCGACCTCTGGCGAACCGGAGCTCGCGGAGTGCGACGAACATGTGTGTGCCTTTCCTGCCGCCGAACGCGACGACCATTCCACTCTCGTGCGCCGCGGCGGCGTGGTCATCGGCCACCGGAACGCTGTTCCGCGCCCGCAGTGTGCACCCGCAGATCCTCCTTTCCGACGATGACCTGCCTCGGGCCGCCGCGTAGAGTTCAGCCCATGGCACACACCGCACTGACCCCCGTCTTCGTGGGTCTGCGCACCGGCCTGCACGTGCTCTTCCTCGCGCTCGCCGGCCTCGTGATCGTGCGGGCACTGCTCGTCCCCACCGATGCGAGCGGCACCGTGATCGCCCTCACGGTCGTCCTCGTGGTGACCTACGCGTTCGGTGCGGTGCTCACCAGGACCACCCGGGCGCGCGGCATCGCCCCACTGGCGTGGTTGGCGATCCTGACGGTCGAATGGGCCGTGCTGCTGTGGTTGATCCCGGATGCCGCGTACCTCGTGTTCCCGCTGTTCTTCCTCGATCTCCATCTGCTCGGCCGCTGGTGGGGCTCGGCGGCGATCCTGGCCTCCACGATCGTCGCGATCTGCGCCCTCGGCGTGCACAGCGGCTGGACCGTCGGCGGCGTCGTCGGGCCCCTGGTCGGCGCGGGCGTCGCGCTCCTGATCGGCCTCGGTTACCAGGCGCTCGCCCGCGAGGCCGAGCAGCGCGAAGCGCTCGTGCGAGAGCTCATCGCCACGCAGGGACAGCTCGCCGCGACCGAGCACGAATCGGGGGTACTCGCCGAACGAGCCCGCCTCGCCCGCGAGATCCACGACACGCTCGCCCAAGGACTCTCCAGCATCCAGATGCTCCTGCACGCGGCCGAGCGCGCCGACCCTGACCGCCCCGGCGTCGAGCACATCCGACTCGCCCGCGAGACCGCCGCCGCGAACCTCGTCGAAGCTCGCAGGTTCATCCGCGAGCTCACCCCGCCGCAGCTCGATGACCAGACGCTCGGCGGAGCGCTGCGCCGCCTCGCCGCCACCCAGTGGGCCAGCCAAGGGCTCGACGTGCAGGTGCGGGTCTCCGACACGATCACCCTGCCGATGCATCTGCAGACTGCACTGCTCCGCATCGCTCAGGGGGCGATCGCGAACGTGATCCAGCATGCGCAGGCCACCACCGCGACGATCTCGATCGCCGTCGAAGCCGACCGGCTGCACTTCACGGTCACCGACGACGGGACCGGATTCGATCCGCTGGCGACCTCGAAGGATGCCGCGGAGAAGTCCGACTCGTTCGGGCTGCAGGCGACGGCCGAGCGGGTGCAGCAGCTCGGCGGCACGCTCACGGTCGATTCCACGCCGGGCCGGGGAACCACCCTGACCGTCGACCTGCGAGTGACGGAGCTCGCATGATCCGGCTCGTGATCGCCGACGACCATCCCATCGTCCGCGCCGGGCTCGTCGCCCTGTTCAGCCTGGAGTCCGATGTCGAGATCGTCGCCGAGGCGAGCACGCCACAGGAAGCCGTCGAACTCGCCGAGCGTTTGAGCCCCGACGTCGTGCTCATGGACCTGCAGTTCGGCGCGAACGAGACCGCCACCGGCGCAGATGCCACCCGGAGCATCCGGGCGCTCGACGCAGCCCCGTATGTGCTGGTGCTGACGAACTACGACTCCGATGCCGACATCCTCAGCGCCGTCGAGGCAGGAGCCAGCGGCTATCTCCTGAAGGATGCGCCGCCGCATGAGCTCATCGCGGCCGTCCGCGCGGCAGCCGCGGGCGAGAGCGCACTCGCCCCGGTGATCGCCACCCGCCTGCTCGACCGGATGCGCGCTCCGCAGATCAGTCTGAGCAGCCGCGAGATCGAAGTCCTCGAGCTCGTCGCCGCCGGAAAGTCCAACACCGACGTCGCGAACGAGCTGTTCATCAGCGACACGACCGTGAAGTCGCACCTCGCCCACATCTTCTCGAAGCTCGACGTCAGCTCCCGCACTGCCGCCGTGTCCGCTGCCCGCCGACGCGGCATCCTCCGGTAGTCCGGCCCCTGCATCACCTGTGCGAGGCGTGCCTGACCGGCATCGCTGCACACCGTGCACCGGGCCGTCAAGGCTTCGCGATGCACCCCACCACCCACATACACTCGACCGATGCCCGCACTCCCGAACGACCCGACCGACCCGTTCGTCCGCGTTCGCGGCGCCAACGAGAACAACCTCCGCAACGTCGACGTCGACGTGCCGCGCGACCGGATCGTCGCGTTCACCGGCGTCTCCGGATCGGGCAAGTCCTCGCTCGCGTTCGGCACGATCTTCACCGAGGCCCAGCGCCGGTACCTCGAGTCGGTCGCGCCGTACGCACGACGACTCATCCAGCAGGGGCATGATCCGCACGTCGAGTCGATCTCGGGACTGCCGCCGGCCGTCGCGCTGCAGCAGCGCCGCGGCGCACCCAGTTCGCGCTCCAGCGTCGGCACCGTCACCACGCTGTCGAATTCGCTCCGGATGCTGTTCTCGCGCGCCGGCACCTTCCCCGAGGGCTTCACCACCCGGCTCGACTCCGACGCGTTCTCGCCGAACACCGTGGCCGGCGCCTGCCCCGAGTGCCACGGCATCGGCATCGCGCACACCGTCACCGAGGAGTCGCTCGTGCCCGACCCCTCGCTGAGCATCCGCGACGGCGCGATCGCCGCCTGGCCGGGAGCCTGGCAGGCGAAGAACCTGCGCGACATCACGATCAAGCTCGGCTACGACGTCGACCGTCCGTGGCGCGACCTCGATCAGGCCGACCGCGACTGGATCCTGTTCACCGACGAGCAGCCGGTGGTGCAGATCACCCCACAGCGCGATCGCGTCGCGAAGCCGTACAACGGCATGTTCTGGAGCGCGAAGAAGTACGTGTTCCACACGCTCGCCGACTCGAAGAGCCAGATGATGCGCACGAAGGTGCTGCAGTTCGTCCGCTCGGGTCCGTGCCCGCTCTGCCACGGCACCGGCCTCCGCCGTGAGGCCCTGGCGGTCACGTTCGCCGGACGCTCGATCGCCGAGCTCAACGCCCTCCCGATGACCGAGCTCGCCGAGATCATCCGCCCGACGACACAGCTGACGGATGCCGAGCCGGCACTGCCGACCACGCTCTCCGGCGAGCGCACCGACGTCGCCGTCGCGATCACCACCGACCTGCTGGCGCGCATCACGGTGCTCACGGATCTCGGCCTCGGCTACCTCGGGCTCGGCCGAGTCACCACCACGCTCTCCCCGGGCGAGATGCAGCGGCTGCGGCTCGCGACCCAGCTGCGGTCGGGGCTCTTCGGCGTCATCTACGTGCTCGACGAGCCGTCAGCCGGCCTGCATCCTGCTGACGCTGAACCACTGCTCGAGGTGCTCGAGCAGCTGAAACGCTCCGGCAACTCGGTGTTCGTGGTCGAGCACAACATGGATGTCGTGCGGCACGCCGACTGGATCGTCGACGTCGGTCCCGGCGCGGGCGAGGGCGGCGGCGAGGTGCTCTACAGCGGCTCCGTCGATGGACTCGCCGCGGTCGAGGCATCCGTCACCCGGCCGTTCCTGTTCCCCGATCAGCGCACCTCGGCCGACGACCGTCGCGAACCCCGTGCACCGTCGGACTGGCTCACGGTCGAGGGCATCACGCTGCACAACCTCCGAGGCGTCGACGCGTCGATTCCGCTCGGCACCTTCGTCGCCGTCACCGGGGTCTCCGGATCGGGGAAGTCGACGCTCGTGAGCAGGGTGCTCCGCGATGTGGTGCGTGAGCATCTGCGCTCCGACGACGAGGGCAGCACCGACGATCTCGACGAGGAGACCACCGCCGACCTCGCTGAGGCGACCGTGCCGGACGCGGATGCCGACACCCTCACCGTCCGCCGGGCGAGGGGTCTGGAGCACATCGACCGGCTCGTGCGCGTCGACCAGAAGCCGATCGGCCGCACGCCTCGATCGAACCTCGCGACGTACACCGGTCTGTTCGACGCGGTGCGGGCCACGTTCGCGAAGACCGACCTCGCCAGGGAGCGCGGCTACACCGCCGGACGCTTCTCGTTCAACGTCGCCGGTGGGCGCTGCGAGACCTGCCTCGGCGAAGGGTTCGTGTCGGTCGAGCTCCTCTTCCTGCCCGGCAGCTACGGCCGGTGCCCCGCCTGCCACGGCGCGCGGTACAACGCCGAGACACTCGAAGTCACCTATGAGGGCAAGACGATCGCCGATGTCCTGGCGCTCACGGTCGAGCAGGCATCCGAGTTCCTCGCGTCGGTTCCGGCCGCCGCACGCAGCCTGCAGACCCTCCTCGACGTCGGACTCGGCTATCTGCGCCTCGGGCAGCCCGCGACCGAGTTGTCCGGCGGCGAGGCGCAGCGCATCAAGCTGGCGACGGAGCTGCAGCGGGTGCGACGCGGGCACACCCTCTATCTGCTCGACGAGCCGACGACCGGGCTGCATCCTGCCGACGTGCGACTGCTGCTCGCGCAGCTGCACGCGCTCGTCGACTCGGGTGACACGGTCGTGGTCGTCGAGCACGAGATGGATGTCGTCGCGGCTGCCGACTGGGTGATCGACCTCGGACCATCCGGCGGGGATGCCGGCGGGCGGATCATCGCGACCGGGACTCCGGATGCCGTCGCGAGCGATCCCGCGAGCCGCACCGCGCCGTATCTCGCCGCACGCCTGGCGCGCTGAGCAGTCGAGCCACGACGGCGGCTCCATGCTGCAGTCGGCGCAGCGGGCCATGCCCCGGCGGCTGACAGCCCCCGGCCCTGGCGTCGATCACGATCGTGCCGTTCGCGCACGTCGTCTGATCGTCATGCGTCCACGCTCGCCTCCGACCCACCGATATGCTGGCCCCGCACCGAATCGCCCGGTGCGGATCCCCTCCGGTGGTCCCCCATCGTGAAGGACGCTCCGTGACCGACGATTCCGCCACCCGCACCTCGCTCTCGCGCCGCACACTGCTCGGGGCGGCCGCCTGGTCCGTGCCCGTCATCGCCACCGCAGTCGCAGCGCCGCTCGCCGCCGCGAGCGTCGCGGCACTCGACGCAAGCGGGGTCGTGATCACCTTCACCGACGAGTTCGGCAGCGGGAGCTCGGAGTTCCGACTCAGCGGCCAGGTCGCACTCCCTGCTCCTTCTGCGTCGCCGGTCACGGTTTCGGCGACCATCACGTGGGCCGGTACCGGGGCGAACTCGGGAAGCACCGGGTTGTATCTCTATGCGAGCGCGGTGCCGAGCGAGGCCGGCAGCATCCTCGGTTGGACCCTCGTGCAGGGCGCGGCCGATGACGCCGCGCACGAGACGTATATCTTCCAGACCACGGTGCCGACCGGCGTGACACAGGCGACCACCGTCTCGAGCTACGGCGGCAGCACCCTGAACGGCTTCATGTTCGGCGTCGAGTCGTTCGTCGGAGGCACGCTCGAGTACGACGGCATCATCACGATCCGCTTCTCTGCTCCCGGCTACGGCGACGGCGTCGTCACCGTGCCCTACACCCGTCCCCCGGTCTGAGCCTGGTCAGGCGCGGCCGCTGTTCGTGACGCATCCGCCCCCCCCCTGTCGAGCCACCCCTTTTCCCGCGACCCGGCCCGTTGAGCACCGAGGGAAGGGGGGCCGCTCGCGCAGAAAGGGGCCGCTCGGCACAGGCGACCGGCCTACAGGATCGTCGTCAGCACGCCACCGTCCGCCCGCAGCGCCGCGCCGTTCGTCGCCGACGAGAGCGGACTCGCGAGGTACGCGACGAGGTGCGCGATCTCGTCCGGCTCGATGAAGCGCTGCAGCAGCGAGGTCTCGCGGATCAGCGACCCCTTCAACTCGTCGGCAGTCATCGAGTTCGCGGCGGCGATGTGTTCGACCTGGCGCGCGACCCCGTCTGAGTACGTCGGGCCGCCGAGCACGGTGTTCACCGTGACACCGGTGCCCCGAGTCAGCTTCGCGAGTCCGTTCGCGAGAGCGAGTGCCGCAGCCTTCGTCGCGCCGTAGTGGATCATCCCAGCCGGCACGTCGACCGCCGACTCGGTGCCGATGAAGACGATCCGACCCCAGTCGTTCTCGAGCATCGCCGGCAGCAGGGCCCTCGACAGGCGGACGGCACCCATCACGTTGGTCTCGAAGTAGCGAGTCCACTCCGCGTCACCGATCTCCTCGAACGCCACCACGTCGAAGACGCCGGTGTTGTTCACCAGCACGTCAACCTCGCCGAGCGTCTCGAGCAACGCGCTGACCTCAGCGGCGTCGGACAGATCAGCGGCGATGCCCGAGACCTCGGCATCCGGCACCTCGGCGCGCAGCCGTCCGACGGCATCCGCGACCCCGTGCTGCGTGCGTCCGTTCAGCACCACCGCGGCCCCTTCCGCCGCGCAGAGGGCGGCCACCGCGAAGCCGATGCCCTGCGTCGAGCCGCTGATGAAGACCTTCTTGTCCGCCAGTTCGAGATTCATTGCGTGTCTGTCCTTGCTGTCGATTTACTTTCTTGAGCAAGTAAAAGTAACATCACTTTCCTGAGCAAGTGATGATCTAGGGTGGAAGCATGACAGGACCGGAGTCGGCGGAATCACTCGATCAGGACGAGCTCGAGACGTGGTCCGCACTCGCGACGCTGCTCGAGTGGTTGCCGGCAGCGCTCGACGGTCAGCTGCACCGCGACTCCGGCATCAGCCACTTCGACTACGGCATCCTCTTCGCACTCTCGCAGGCAGACGATCGCACGCTGCAGATGACCCAGCTCGCGAGCTATGCGAACAGCACCCTGTCGCGGCTCTCTCGCGCCGTCGCCCGACTCGAAGCACGCGACTGGGCGCGGCGCGCGCCTGATCCGCGCGACGGCCGCATCACCCTCGCGACGCTCACGGACGATGGGGCGGATGCTGCGCGCGCCGCGGCCCCCGGACACGTCGCCCTCGTGCGGAGACTCGTCTTCGAAGCACTCACCCCGACCCAGGCGAGGCAGCTGCGCACCGCGAGCCACCGCATCACGAGCGCGATCCGCGACGAGGGCGGCTGGGCGCCGTCCGTCTGACCGCCGAGTCAGAACCCCTCGGCCTCCCGCGGCGTGTACGCGCTCTCGAGCTGGGCGAGCTCGGTCGACTCCAGACGGATGCCGGCTGAGGCGACCGCATCGTCGATGTGCTCGGCGCGAGTGGCTCCCACGATCGGGGCGGTGACCGCCGATTGCTGCGCCACCCAGGCGAGGGCGATCTGCGCGCGGGACACACCGCGCTCGGCGGCCACGCGAGCCACGGCCTCGACGATCGCGCGGTTGGAGTCCTCCTCGCGACGGTAGAGCGTCGCACCGAACTCGTCGGTCGCGGTGCGTGCGGTCGTCTCGTCCCAGTCGCGGGTGAGGCGGCCGCGCGCGAGCGGCGACCAGGGCAGCACTCCGACGCCGGAGTCGAGGCAGTACGGGTGCATCTCGCGCTCCTCCTCGCGCTGCAGGAGGTTGTACTGGTCCTGCATCGAGACGAACGGCGTCCATCCGTTCACAGCGGCGACATGCTGCGCCTTCCCGAACTGCCACGCCCACATCGAGGATGCTCCGATGTACCGCGCCTTCCCGGAGCGCACGACGTCGTGGAGCGCCTCCATGGTCTCCTCGATCGGCGTCTCGGGATCCCACCGGTGGATCTGGTAGAGGTCGACGTGATCGGTTCCGAGCCGTCGGAGACTCGCGTCGATGCCGGACAGGATGTGCGCGCGGCTGAGTCCGGCCTGATTCGCTCCCGGCCCCATCCGACCGTGCACCTTCGTGGCGATCACGATCTCGTCGCGTCGCGCGAAGTCGGCGAGCGCGCGACCGACGAACTCCTCGCTCGTGCCGTCGGAGTACACGTCCGCGGTGTCGAACGTGGTGATCCCGGCTTCGAGCGCCTGCCGGATGAGCGGCCTGCTGGTCTCCTCATCGAGCGACCAACGGTGCGCGCCGCGGTCCGGCGCACCGAAGCTCATGCAGCCGAGCACCACGGGTGAGATCCGAAGGCCGGTGTTCCCCAGCCGCACACTGTCGTTCATCTCGATTCCCATCAGTCGATCTGCCCGATCGGCTCGCGCTTCTCGGCCTGGAACTGGTCCTCGGCGCGACCGCGTGCCCAGTATGCCGAGATCGACAGCGACTCCCGCGGCACGTCGTGCTGTTTCAGGAAGGCCCGCACCTGCTTGATCGTGCCGCGCTCTCCGTGCGCGAAGACGTGCGGGTGCCCCTCTGCCCACGGCAGCTCGCCGAGCACTGCGAGCAGCTCGTCGTCGGTCTGCGTCCAGGCGACCGTGACACCGGCAGGCGTTTCGGGAAGGATGCGGTCATCGGCATCCGCGACCGTGAGCAGCACGTGTCCGCGAGCGGCGGGATCCATCGCCTCGACCGCTGAGGAGATCGCCGGCAGCGCCGTGTGGTCGCCGACCAAAAGGTGCCAGGCGGCAGCGGGGTCGGGACGGTAGCCGCCACCGGCGCCGCTGACGACGATCGTGTCGCCGACGCGCGCGCCGCGCGCCCATGGCCCTGCGACCCCCTCGTCGCCGTGCACGACGAAGTCGATCACGAGTCGTCGCTGCACCGGATCGGCCGAGCGGATCGTGTAGGTGCGCGGGGTCGGGAGCTTCTCGGGGCTCTCCTGGCGCAGCTGCGCCAGGTCGTACGGCGGAGTGAGTCCATGCCTCGGGTCGGCGAACAGGACCTTCACGTACTTGTCGGTGAAGTCGTTGTCGTTGAACGCCTCATACCCGTCACCGCCGGCAGTGATGCGGATGAGGTCCGGGCTGACCTGCTCCACCTCCTGCACGGCGAGTACTGCCTGGGTCGGCGTCCTCCGGGGCTGCTCCTGCGTCATCACTTCTCCGAAGTCTCTGCGTGCACGGTCCCCTCCAGTCTGCCCGGCCTGAGAGGCGCGGGGCCCGAAAGGTCAGTCGGCGTCGCTCTGACGTGCTGCGCCGCCGGCGCCGCCGACCTCCGTCCGCCAGACCACACGGAGCACATTGACCACATCGTCGGCGTCCGCGCCGGATGCCGACGATTCGGCGACCAGCTCTCGAATGCGGCGCATCACGGACGACGGGAGCACCGCCGCGGACTCGGCGACACGGGTGCCCGCGGCCGTCCTGGTGACGACGAGACCCTCGTGTTCGAGCATCTTGTACGCCTTCGCGACGGTGCCTGCCGCCACACCGAGGTCGCTTGCGGTCTGGCGGACGGTGGGCAGCCGCTCGTTCGCACCGAGCTGCCCTGAGACGATGAGTCCGCGCAGTTGCCGATAGATGTCCATCGTGGGGCTCGCCTCATCCGCGCTGGCGAGGATCGGCGACGACGTCACCGGGTGACCGCCGCGTCCGGTGCACGGTCCGCGCTCCCCGCCGACGCGCCGTCACGCCGCCGAAGTCGACTGGCGACCAGCATGAGGAGCACGAATGCGCTGATCTCCAGGATCGGAGCGGCCCATCCTGCGGCGAGCGCCGCCTCTGCGTATCGCCACGTCGCGTCATACGGACTGCCGTCGTTCTCGCCCATGATCTCCAGCGATGACACCGACCCTGCACGGGCGACGAATCGCCACGCACTCGCCGTGGCCAACAGCATCCCCGCGATCATGATGCCGACGGCATCCCCGGCGATCTCCCGTCGGAGGAGGCGTTCCGCCGCGACGGTCTCCGGGCGGATATAGGGCCGCGCCGCATTCACGTGGAGCACCGCCCACGTCACGAGCGCGAGCGCAGTCAGCCCGATGATCACCGGCACTCCATATGCCCAGCCGAAGAACGGCACCCGGATCGGATCGATCTCGGGCTTGTTGGGGATCGGGATGTCGAGTCCGGCGTACTGCCCTTCCCGGTCAGGAGACGACGCCAGTCCGGCCACGACCGTCGTCACCAGCAGGATGAGCGCGACTGCACCTGCGAGCAGCAGGCCGCGTCGAGGGCCGAACGTCGTCCACGTCCGTCGCGCGGCCGGGACGACAGGTTGCTCGGACGACGCAGTCCGCCGACGCAGGATCATGCCGAGCACCACGCCGAGGCCGAGCAGCGCGAACCACAGCACCGCGGCGACGCGCCACCACGCCACGACAGCTGCGACATCGAGCACGTACCCGCGAATGAGGTGTTCCGCGATGAAGAGCACGGTGACGACGATCGCGACGATGCCGAGCGTGCGCTGCGCCGGACGATACCGGGCCCTGACCGACATGGCGGCACCGTCGGACAACGGGGCAGCGCGGCGCTCCGCACGACCCGGGCGTGACAGCGCGATGAGCAGGAACCCGCAGACCACCACTGCCAGGAGCAGGGAGAACAGGGGCGTCCAGAACGCGGCACCCATGAGCTCCGACAGGCTGAGCGAGGTTGCACCGCTCCGTGTCATGCGATCTCCGATCGATACGTTGTGCCACCTGTCTATCACAAGTTGTGTCATTCCTCAGATACAAGAGTGTGGATTCGAAAAAAGATGGAACCGAATCCACGGATCCGGACATATCCCTATATGGACGGCACTGACCTCGTCGAACTGCGCACCCGATGCCTCGCACTCATCGACGAGCACTATCGCGACCCCCGCGTCGACCCGCACTGGCTCGCTCGTGAACTCTTCGTGTCACGACGCCAACTCGACCGGGCGTTCACCTGCCAGGTGGGCGTCGCCGAAGTGCTGGCGAAGCGTCGACTCAAGCAGGCCGTGGCTCTGGCTGCGGTCCACCCGGCCGTTCCGATGTCCGAGATCGCGAAGAGCTGCGGCTACGGCACCTACGAGACGTTCCGTGCGCAGTGCCACCGATACCTGCGCTGCACACCCCGCGAGGCGCGCTTCGACCGGAAGCACGCACTCCGGTCGTCGCACCGTCGACTCGCCGAGGCGAGCTGATCGCAACGGAGCGCAACGGTCTCAGATTCTGTGGTCACGAGACGCATAGACTCGACTCAGTCGGGAGCATGGACCCGGCGATGACGTTCGAGGTGAGATCGTGCCGGAGTTCAACGCGCAGCCTGCGTCGAGCGATGGCGAGCTCCTGTTCCGACTCTCGCGCGGCGACGAACCCGCATACCGGCTCCTCCACGACCGCCACCAGGCCTCTGTCTACCGGGTCGCACTGGTGCTGATGCGCACGACCTGGGATGCCGAGGAGGTCGCGGCGACCGCGTTCTTCGAACTGTGGCGCAAGCGCGACAGCGTCCGGCTCGTCGACGATTCGGTGCTGCCCTGGCTCCTCGCCACGACCTCGTATGCGGCCAAGAACAAGCTGCGCTCGAGCCGTCGCTATCACCGCCTGCTCAGCCGCATCCCCCACGATGGTGATGTTCCGGACCATGCAGACGAGGTGGCCCGCGCGATGGACACGCTGAAGATCTCTGCCGATGTGCGGGCGGCGCTCATGCAGCTGCATCCGAAGGAAGCCAGCGTCGTGATCCTCTGCGTCGTGCACGAGCTGCCCATGCACGAGGCCGCTGTCGCCCTCGGCATCCCGGAGGGTACGGTGAAATCGCGCCTGTCACGGGTCAAAGCACGTCTGCGCGGCACGCTGCAGCAATACGATCCGATGATCGAGGAGGTGAAGGCATGAGTCCCGAGTTCGACGGCATGCCGCACCGCGCCGAGGTGCAGGACCTGCTCATCGAGCGGATGCGCCGTGATCTGACGCGCCCGAAGTGGTGGAAGACGATCTGGGGTCGCCTGGCGATCGCCGGTGGCGTGCTCACCCTCGCCGGATCCGGGATCGCCGCTGTGATACTGCTCGAAGAACGTCCCGTGAGCGAGACCGCCATCGTCTGGTGCCTCAAGGGCGCGTATCTGAACCCCGACGGCTCGCTGCCCGGTCCCGGCTCGAGCGTCGCCACACCCGACGGCGTCGTCGAGATCACCGACGCCGAGGCGATGTGCGACATCGTGTGGGAGTCGGGACAGATGGAGTCGACCGATCCGCTCGACCCCTCGCCCGCGCCCGGGGTGGCTCCGTCCGAGTACACGACCTGCGTGACCGAACATGGGGAACCGGCGCTCGTCCCCGGGCGCGTCGAGTGCTCAGTGCTGAAGCTGCATCCCTATCAGCCTGCCGGCCGGTAGACGATGGATGACGTCCGCGCAGCCATGGTGCCCAGTCCCGAGCAGTAGGACGAGCAGGTCACGAAGGTGCCTCCGTAGTTGGAGAGGTCGTACTGCACTGACCAGCAGTTCACCAGCCCCTCTGCCGAGCGGATGGTGTTGTTCCAGCCCGAGGCGAGGCTCGGGAACCCGAAGGTCGTCCCGAAGCACCCGGCCCCCGCTCCCCAGTGGAGCAACGCGGTGCCGCTGCGGGATGCGCCCGTCCACGCCTTTCCGACGATGACGGTGGATGCCGCTGCGCGCGCGGTCGTCCCACGTGCGGCATCCTGCGCCGGCTGCAGTTGTTCGAGGTCGCCGGGCGCACCGGCCTCGATGAACTGCTCGGCTTCCTCGACCGAGTCGAAGCAGGAGACGACGGTCGGGATGTCGGTCGGCAGCGGCGATCCGTCTGGAACGCTCACACCGCCGACCGTGCAGGCCGCGGGCGGTTCGGGTGCGGTGTCAGCGGCGACGGACGCCGACGGGATGACCACCAGCGCGGTGACCAGAGCGGCCGTTGCAGACCAGAGACGTAGAGACATGGAAGCTCCTCCGATAGGGGTTGGATTCGCTTCGGTATGTCCAAGCCCTGTCGGTGGGTTCCGGTCGTTCGAGGGTCGTTCGGCGGGAATCCGCCGGATGTCCGACGGATGCTGGCGCGGATTCTGTAGTGGGGTTCGCGCGCGAGGCTCATAGGCTCGAAGAACCCACCGTCATCGGGTGACGAATGGGTCAGAGGATCAGTCCCAGCGCGCCGTGCTCGGCTGTCGCGGAACCGCTTACCGGGGGGTATGCACCCGCGGCGACACCGTCACGAGCGCTCCGGTCCTCTCCGCGGGTGCGGTGGGTGGGCAAACGGACCACCGCACCCGCTCCTGGTTTCGTGTCAGGCACCCCCGATACGCTGGGAGACATGCTCTCCCCTGTGCTCGGTGCATCCCGCGCCCCTCGACTGCTGGCGTCCGCGACGCCGTTCGTCGAGTGGATGCGCGTGCTGCTGCATCCTGGGACGAACGGGTGGACGAGCGTGTGGGGCACCCTGTCGCACGGCGAGATCGCCGGCTGCCCGCCGCCAGCGCGCTAGGCCACGCCCTTCGGGCGGCGTGGCTCCTCTGCATCCGCGCTCGCCCACCATCGGGGTATATCTATGTCTTCTTCTCGTCCCTTGTTCTCCGTCGCGCCGCACGAGCTGTGGCGCGGCATCCGCACCACCGTCCGCAGCGACGTCTTCGGTGGCGCGCTGCTGCTGCTCGCGACCGCGACGGCGCTCGTCCTCGCCAACAGTCCGGCCGCCGGCTGGTACACGTCGCTGCGCGACTTCACGTTCGGCATCCCCGAACTGCACCTGGAGCTGAGCCTCGGCGCCTGGGCGTCAGACGGCCTGCTCGCGATCTTCTTCTTCGTCGTCGGCCTCGAGCTCAAGGAGGAGTTCGTGTCAGGGCGCCTCCGCGACCCGCGTGCCGCTGCGCTGCCGATCGCCGCGGCCATCGGCGGCGTCATCGTGCCGGCCCTGTGCTTCGTGCTCGTGAATCTCGGGAACCCCGACGCCATGCGCGGCTGGGCGATCCCGACCGCGACGGACATCGCGTTCGCTGTGGCGGTGATCGCGGTCGTCGGTCGTTTCCTCCCTCCGGCCCTGCGGGTCTTCCTGCTGACGCTCGCGATCGTCGACGACCTCATCGCGATCACCGTGATTGCCACGTTCTACACCGAGTCGATCAGCCTGCCGTGGCTCACGCTCGCACTCCTCCCCCTCGCGGGATTCGGTGCGCTGGTGCAGCGAGGAGTCCGCCAGTGGTGGGCACTGCTGCCGCTCGCGGTCGCCACCTGGGTGTGCGTGCACGCGTCAGGAGTGCACGCGACCGTCGCCGGTGTGCTGCTCGGCTTCCTCGTGCCGGTGCTGCCGACGGTGCGCGCGAGGGTACGCATGCCCGGCGGGGCATATGAGGGTCTCGCGGCGCACTTCGCCGACCGTTGGAGCCCGGTCGCGACGCTCGTCGCCGTGCCGGTGTTCGCCTTCTTCGCCGCCGGCGTCTCGATCGGCGGTGTCGACGGTCTGGTCTCGGCGGTGCGCGACCCGATCACCCTCGGGATCATCGTCGGACTCGTCCTCGGCAAGCCCATCGGCATCCTGTCGACGACCTTCGCACTCAGCCGCATCCCAGCGATTCGCATGGACGAGACGCTGCGTTGGCCCGACCTCGTGGGAGTGTCGTTCCTTGCCGGGATCGGCTTCACGGTGTCACTGCTCGTCGGCGAGCTCGCGTTCGGGCAGCGCTCGATCGCCGACGAGCACGTGAAGATCGGGGTGCTGCTCGGATCCCTGATCGCGGCGATCATCGGCGGGATGCTGCTGGGCGCGCGGAACCGACGAGCGCGACTGCGCGGCTAGCCCCGCAGCTGCTCGATCGCCTGCACGACGAGGGCGTGGTCATCGGCCGATGGCAGACCGGAGACGGTCACGACGGCCACGACCCCGACGCCCGTCACCCGGATGGGCACCGCGCCGCCGGCGACCGCGTACTCGGCGGCATCGAGCCACCCTGGCTCGAAGAAGTCGCGGCCCCCGGCGGCGACGCGCGCTTCGAGCAGCGCCGTGCTCGTCTCGAAGCGGAACGCGGTGGCGGCTTTGCGTCGCACCCACTCGTCGTTGTCGGCGGTCGCGCCCGGCATCGAGGCATGGAACAGGATGCCGGATGCCGTGCGCACATCGATCGCGACCGGGTACGACGCGGCCAGTGCGCGCTCCGCGATGGAACTGCCGAGACGCCAGGCGTCGGCCCTGTCGAAGCGGCTCAGCTCCAGGTCCCGGTGCTCGTCTTCGAGTCGGGTCAGCCATGCGTCGTCGGTCATCGTCGTCCTGTCGCGTCGGTCGTGCGGGCGCCGGTCGCCTTGGCCCATTCTCCTCGAAACGCACGGATGGCGACGGGCTCCAGGGAACCCGTCGCCATCCGCGCGCTCACTCTTACTGGATGCCCTCCTTCACGAGCCGCCACTGCTGACAGGTCGCCCCGGTCGAGCCCCACTGCTGAGCGACTGCGCCGTCGGCGGCCGAGCATCCGTCGATCTCGAGCAGCTTCCCGCTGTTGGCATTGGTGAAGGTCCACCAGCCGCCACTGGTGGCCGCGTTCCAGTTCTGGGTCGCGGAACCGGTCGAGCCCCACTGCACCGCATCGACGCCATCAGCGGTCGCCGCCGACGGGATCTCGAGCAGCTTCCCGCTGTTGACGTTCACGAGCTGTGTCGACGTCCCTGACGCTTTCAGATTCCAACGCTGAGTGGCGTTGCCCGTCGATCCCCACTGCCCGACCGCTGCACCGTCCGTCGTGAGAGCGCTGAGGACTTCCAGGAGCTTGCCGCTGTTGCGGTTCACCACCTGGAACTGCGGGTCCAATGCCGTGCTGCGATACAGGTGGATCGCATCGAGCTCCGCGAAGTTGGTGCCCTTGGTGAACCGGATCGTGTTCGTCCCGGCGTTGAGGGTGACCGACTTCTGCGCCCACCCGTACCGCCCCCAGTCGACCGTCGCCGGATAGCTGATGGAGGATGCCGTGCCGCCGTTGACGCTCACGTTGTGGGTCGCCGCAGAACCGAACCCGTTGTCGTATCGCGCATTCAGCGTGTAGGTGCCTGCCGCGGGGACCCGCACCGTGAACTGCACGAAGCTTCCGGCGTTGTTGATGTTCCCGATCTTCTGTCCGTTGCTGGCCTGCGGATGCGTGACGACCGCTGCATCGTTGAGCGTCGCCTTCTCGGCCTCGTACTGCTGCGCGTCGAGGGGGATGGAGCCGACGCGCACATCGTTGAGGCCGGTCACGGTGTTCTCGACGTTCGTCGCCTGATAGAGCGTGCGCCCGTCTGCACCGACGTCGATGCCCTGCGCGAACCCGCTGAAGTTCCCGCCCTGCGTGTCGGTCGCGTCATACGTCACGGCCATCGGCAGTCGCTCCCAGGGACCGGCGCCGAGGTTGTAGTTGACGAAGAAGTTCTGGCCGCCGTCGATGGCTCCGGATGGAGTCAACGACCACTTCGAGGCGACGATCAACGCGCCCTTCGGGCCGCCGGACGGCACCCACTTCACGAACGGCGAGGATCCGATCCCGCGACCGTCCGCGAGTTGGATCGGCGTGCCGATGCTGGTGGTCGTGCCCCAGTTGAGTCCGTCGTTCGAGATCTTGAAGTAGACCGGAGCGGTGTTCTGCGTCTGGCTCGGCCGGTTCACGACCTCGAAGGTGGCGATGTACCGACCGTCCGGGAGCTTGGCGACCGTGATCATGCCCGGCCTGTCGCTCTGATTGGTGGGCGCCGAGACGTTCACCAGCGAACCCCAGGTCTGCCCGCCGTCCGTCGACCGCCGATACGAGACCGCCTGCAGCACCCCGTTCGCCTTCTGCCGTTCGTCGGAGTAGTACGCGACGAGACCGCCGTTGGCGTCGATGGCGAGCGACGGCTCCCACACCGTGGTGGTCGTGGATGACGGCGAGGGGTCGTAGACGGCAGGGCCACCGGAATCGATGGTGCTCAGGAAGCTCCAGGTCGATCCCCGGTCAGTGCTCTTGTAGACCACGAGCCTGCTGCTCGACCGGTCCTCCGGCATGATCATGCCGGTGAGGAGGATGGTTCCCGCTGCGAGATTGCCGGTGGTCTGCGTCACTTCGTACAGGAACGGCTGCGCGGTGCGCGTGAATGTCGGGAAGGTCGCGCTCGGGTTGACGTCGGCGACCTTGGTCCACGATGCTCCGTCGTTGGTGCTGCGGTAGATCGGGTAGACCTGCACCCCGTTCTGCAGCACCAGCTGATCGAAGGTCACGAGCTGGGTGCCGTTGTTCGATCCGTTGTTCTTCAGCACGATGATCTTGGCGTAGGTGGTGCCGGCTGGGGCACCGCCCTCGGGATTGAACGACGATCCGGCGGCTGGCGAATACACGAGTGCGCCGTTGCCGGTGGTCACGGCGGATGCTGCGCTCGGGGCGATGACGGCGCCTGCGATCAGGGCGAGGCCTGCCAGGGCGGCTGCGACTCTCCTGGCCGTACGGCCGCGCGGTGGTTGGGAATCTTGCATGTTCTCCTGCTCCTCAGTTCTCCGGGGGGCGAGAGCGTGCGCGCGCCCACGTAGCGCGTGCCCTTGCACTCTGTCTGGTGATGCAAGCCTCGACATTGCGGGTTCTGCAACGTTGTAGAGACCCGCGGCAACAGTATGGTGCCGTCGCTCCGGCGTCAAGCATCCGGTTCGGGATCCGCTCGTCTCCCTGGGCCGCAGGGGAAACGTTGTAGAGTGCCCAGAATGAAACCAGCAGGGGCAGAGGCGACGGCGACTCTGCACGACGTCGCTCGGGCGGCGGGCGTGTCGATCAAGACGGTCTCGAACGTCATCAACGGCTATCAGCACATCCGTCCTGAGACACGCGGGCGGGTCGAGGCGGCGATCGAGCTGCTGCAGTACAAGCCGAACCGAGCCGCGCGAAGCCTGCGCTCCGGACGCACGGACATGATCGGACTGATCGTCCCCGATCTGCGCAACCCCTACTTCGCCGAACTCGCCGACGACGTGATGCGGGCAGCGCGTGAGCTCGGCTTCTCGGTGCTCATCGAGCAGTTCGACCTCGATCGCGAGAGCGAGCTCGCCGCGCTGCGCGATGCGCACCTTCGCGGACTCGACGGCATCCTGCACTCCGTCCTCACGCTCGAACCGGGTGATGCGGCGCTGCTCGAGCGCGTCCCCGTGCCGATGGTGCTGCTCGGCGAGCGCATCTTCGACTCCTCGCGCGATCACGTCACGATGCGCAACACCGAGGGCGCGGAAGCAGCAACCGCCCACCTGCTCGGAATCGGCCGTCGACGCATCCTCGCCCTCGGGTCGCACCCCGACGAGGAGGTCGGATCCCCCGGGCTGCGGCTGCGCGGCTATGCGGATGCCCTGGCGAAGGCCGGCGTCGCGCTCGACGACGCACTCGTGGTGCCGGTCGACCTCTGGCACCGCGCAGACGGCGCCGACGCGATGCGCGCGGTGCTCGATGCCGGGGTCGAGTTCGACGGCGTCGTCGCCTTCAACGACTCGCTGGCTCTCGGTGCGCTTCGTGTGCTGCTGGAGCGAGGCGTGCATGTGCCGGATGACGTCGCGGTGATCGGCTTCGATGACCTCGACGAGACCCGCTACAGCCTGCCTGCGCTCTCGACCATCGCCCCAGGACGATCCGAGATCGCCAGGACTGCGGTCGAGCTCCTCGTCGCTCGGATCCGGGGAACCGACGATGGCCCGCCACGGGAGATCTTCACCGGATTCTCGCTCGTCGAGCGCGAGTCGACGGTGCCCAGGCGCTGACCCGGAGTCGCGCCCTCTTGACACCGGCCCGATGAGGCGCGATCATCCATTTACAACGTTTACCTCCAACGTTGTAAAACCCGAGCACCTGACCCGGCATCCCGAGCCGAACCGACAATGCAGTCACAGAAGGGCATCAACGATGATGAGACGACAGATCATGGCCGTCGCGGCGGTGAGTGCGACAGCCCTCGCTCTCGCCGGATGCGCGGCACCGGCGGACGACGCCGCAGAGGATGGACCCACCACCCTCACGTTCTGGCATGGATACACCGAAGCCGACGGCGACGTCCTCGACCAGATCGTCGACGACTTCAACAAGTCGCAGGACGATTACGTGATCAAGACCGAGACCAAGACCTGGGCAGTCATCGACGACACCCTGCTGCCGGCGCTCTCCTCCGATGAGGGCCCCGACATCGTCGCGATGCCCGCCGAGCGGATGCCGGTGTACGCCGACCGCGGCGCCTTCGTCGACCTGAGCGACTTCTACGCGTCGAAGGACAGCAACACGTCCGAACTCGTCGACCAGTCCGTCGACATGGTCACCGTCGACGGGACCCCGTACGGCGTACCGACCGGATTCGTGCCGCTGTCGGTGTTCTACAACAAGGCGCTGTTCACGGCCGCAGGCATCGACCGGTTCCCCACCACGTGGGACGAGTGGGTCGACGCAGCGAAGACGCTCACCGTCGACGAGGACGGCGACGGCACACCCGAGCAGTACGGCCTCGCACTCCCCGACCACGCGACGGTGGCCAACGGCCTGTGGCCGAGCCTGCTCCTGAGCGGCGGCGGCTCGATCGTCGACGGGGCGACGGATGCCGTCATCGACTCGAGCGAGAACGCCGACTCGATCGCCTACTGGGTCGACGCCATCACGAACGACAAGATCTCCCCGACGGGGTTGGACGGCATCGGCGCTGACGAGCTGTTCAGCTCCGGCAAGGCCGCGATGCACGTCGGCGGGCCCTGGATGTCGTTCATCGCGGCCGACAACGACATCGACTACGGCATCGCAGCGATTCCTGCCGGACCCGAGCAGCAGGCGGCATCCGCCATCGGGGTGTCCATGGGTATCACCGAGCAGGCCGATGACGCCCAGGTCGCCGGCGCCGAGGCATTCTTCTCCTACTTCTTCCAGGAGGACATCGCCACCGAATGGTCACTCGCGTCTGGGTGGCCGCCGTTGCGCTCGGACATCCCGCCGGCTTCGGTCGAGTCGAACCCGGTCGTCGCGTCGCTGACCGAGATCGCACCGACCGGCCGGGCACTCCTGCCGGGAGTCGTCAACAGCGTCGACGTGCTCGCAGCCATCGACACCCTCACCCAGAAGGCCGTTGCCGGAGGCGACATCGACGAACTGCTCGCTGCCGCGCAGAGCGAGATCCAGCAAGCCATCAAGTGACCGAACTCGTGAGAGGGGCGCCCACGTCGCCCCTCTCACGTCCTTCATCGAGAAGAGAGCGCCGATGTCGACGCACACCGCAGCGCCGCCCACCCGGCGCCACTACCGTCCCCCAGCCCAACTCGGCGGGAGAACGCCACTCCGTCGCAGCAACAGGTATCGCCTGACGGTGATCGCGTTCCTCCTCCCCGCCATCGTCATCCTCACGGTCTTCGTCGCGTGGCCGATGGTCTCCGCGCTGCGACTGTCGTTCACCGACGCGAGCGGATTCGGCGACGAGGAATGGGTCGGACTGCAGAACTACATCGACGTCTTCACGGACTCCGGCGTGCTCACCGCGATGGGCAACACCGCCGTG
Organism: Microbacterium oxydans; assembly: GCF_000956525.1. Classification (GTDB taxonomy): domain Bacteria; phylum Actinomycetota; class Actinomycetes; order Actinomycetales; family Microbacteriaceae; genus Microbacterium; species Microbacterium oxydans_A. Next base: position 121,453 of record NZ_JYIW01000021.1, on the reverse strand, counting down.
TACGCACTGCTCTTCACCCCGCTGGTGGTGGTGCTCGCACTCGCGTTCGCACTGCTCCTGAACAACCGACTCCTGCCGGGGCGCGGCGCCTTCCGCACCATGTTGTTCCTCCCGTTCATCGTCTCTCTCGCAGTCGCCGCCTTCGCGTGGTCGTACCTCCTCGATCCGCAGATCGGGCTCCTCAACTACTGGCTGCGAGGCTTCGGCATCCAGTTGGGCAACGTGCTGCAGGACCCGGTGCTCGCCATGCCCACCGTCGTGCTCGTCGCCGTCTGGAAGAGCTTCGGGTTCTACATGGTGATCTTCCTCGCCGGACTCCAGGACATCCCAGGCAGCCTGTACGAAGCGGCCCGCGTCGACGGCGCCAGCGCCTGGCAGCGGTTCCGCAGCATCACGCTGCCGATGCTCAGCAACTCACTCGGCTTCGTCCTCATCGTCGCGCTGATCGCCGCGCTGCAGGCATTCGACCAGATCTACGTGATGACCGGGGGCGGCCCCTACGGCAGCACGCAGACCATCGTCATGGAGATCTACGAATCGGGCTTCCGCAAGCTCGAACTCGGCTTCGCGTCCGCGCTGTCGTACGTGCTGCTGCTCATCACGCTGGTGCTCAGCCTGGTCCAGTTCCTCTTCTTCTCCCGGCGAGAGCAGGATGCCTCATGACCGCCATCGCCTCGTCAGCCGCGCTCCGGCGCTCCCCGCATGCGACGCGTCGGCGGATCGCATCCGTCGCCCTGCTGATCGTCGCCGCGGTGGCGACCCTCGCCGTGATGCTCCCGATCCTCATCATCGTGTTCACGGCCTTCAAGCCCGTCTCCGAGGTGAACGCCTACCCGCCGACGCTCTTCCCCGGCGCATGGACGCTCGACAACTTCACGCGGATCTTCACTGAGCTCCCGTTCGCACGGCTCATCCTGAACAGCTTCGTGTTCGCCGGGGGCGTCACGGTGTTCGCGCTGGTGTTCGATTCGCTCGCCGCCTACGCACTCGCCCGCCTGGACTTCCGGGGCAGCCGGGTCCTGCTCATCGCGATCATCGCCAGCCTGATGATCCCGTTCCAGGCGACGTTGATCCCCATCTACCAGCTGGTCTCCGACCTCGGCTGGGTGAACTCCTACGCGGGACTCATCGCGCCGCGTGCCGCGGACGCGTTCGGCATCTTCTTCCTGCGGCAGTTCTTCCTCTCCCTGCCGCGCGACCTCGACAATGCGGCGCGCATCGACGGAGCGAGCGAGTTCCGCATCTTCCGGAGCGTCGTGCTGCCGAACGCCGTGCCTGCGCTGCTGACGCTCGGCATCTACGTCTTCGTCAACAACTGGAACGACCTGCTCTGGCCGCTGGTGTTCACCACGGATGCCGAGATGGGCACCGTCACCTCGGGGCTCACACTGCTGACCGGCCCCGGCGGCATCATCCCGCAGGGCGTCATGATGGCCGGTTCGCTGATCGCGGTGCTCCCCCTCGCCATCGTGTTCCTCCTCATCCAGCGACGCTTCGTCGAGAGCATCGCCTCGACCGGACTGAAGTGAGCCTCCCCATGACCTGGTACCGCGACGGCCTGCTCCACTTCGGCCTCGGCATCGAGAACACCTTCGTCCCGCAGGAACGAGCGGGCGAACGCCCCATCGACGAGTACGACCTCACCGAGCACTACGCGCAGTGGAGCGACGACCTCGGGCTCGCCGCGTCGGTCGGCGCCGAGTTCATGCGGTGGGGCATCCCATGGCACATCGTCTCCCCCGAGCGCGGTCGATGGGAGTGGTCGTGGACCGACCGAGTGATGGACCGCTTCGGCGAGCTCGGCATCCGCCCCATCGTCGACGTGCTGCACTACGGCACTCCGCTGTGGATCGACGACCAGTTCGCGCATCCCGACTACCCGCAGTTCGTCGCGGAGTACGCCGCGCGCGCCGCTGAGCGCTACCGAGATGTCGCCACCGACTACACCCCGGTGAACGAACCGATGATCCACTCGATGTTCAGCGGGGAGTACGCGTACTGGCCGCCGTACCGTCGGGGGGCAGGGGGGCTGGTCGAGATCGCGACGGCGATCGCCCGCGGGTTCGTGCTGACCCAGCAGGCGGTGGCGGATGCCCTCGGCGAGCGCGCGACATTCGTCCACGTCGATGCGTCGATGCGGTACGCCGGCGACATCGATGCCCCCGAGCACCGCGAGACGGCGGGCCGATACGCACATCAGGGATTCCTGGTCGAGGACCTCGTCACCGGCCGGGTCGACGATCGGCATCCGCTCGCGGCGCTGCTGCGGACGCACGGGGTCTCCGACGAACGCCTCGAGTGGTTCCGCGACCACGCAGTGCAGCCCGATGTGATGGGTGTGAACTACTACCCGCGGCACTCCACCGAGCTGTTCGAGGCGGGCGTGCACCACGGCGGAGGATTCGCCGACCCGCGCCCGACCAGAGACGACGGGGTCGACGGGCTGAAGGATATGCTGCGGTCGTACGCAGAGCGCTACGGAGCGCCGGTGATGCTCGCGGAGACCTGCGTGACGGATGACGTGGAGACCCGCATCACGTGGATGGACGACTCGGTCCGGGCGGTCGAGGAGCTGCGCGCCGAGGGCACCGATGTCGTCGGCTACACGTGGTGGCCCCTGTTCGACATGTACGAATGGACGTACCGGCACAGCACGGCGCCCCGCGCTGATCACCTGCTCAGCATGGGGCTGTTCGATCTCGTCGAAGGACCCGCCTCGCTCGAGCGGCGACGAAACGCCGCCGCCGACCGCTTCGCGATGCATGCGCGCCAGCGGGCGCTGTCACTGCCGGAGGGGCGATAGCAGCCGACGGATGCTCAGGGTGGGCCAGACTACTCATGACGGCCGCGCTTCCCGTGGCGGTCGCGAAAGGACCACCATGACCACGTCAGCCACCCTCCGCTCGCTCAGCGGCATCGTCGACAGCCCGGCCGCCCTCGCGGCATCCACCGTCGTGCTCGTCGACTTCCAGAACACGTACACGCGTGGCGAGATGGAGCTGGAGGGGTGGGATGCCGCGCTCGACGCCGCCGCCGACCTGCTCGGAAAGGCGAGGGACGCGGGTGCGACGGTGATCCACGTGCAGCACGACGGCGGGATCGGGTCGGCGTACGACATCCGGGAGGACATCGGTGCGATCCACGAGCGCGTCGCACCGATCGACGGCGAGGCGGTCGTCGTCAAGCAGGCCCCGAACTCGTTCGTCGGCACGGAACTCGGCGAGCTGGTGGATGCGGCGGGCAACGACGACCTCGTGATCGCCGGGTTCATGACCCACATGTGCGTGAACTACACGGCTGAGGGCGCCTTCCTCCGCGGCAACCGCGTCACCGTCGTCGCGGCGGCGACCGCCACCCGCAGCCTGCCGTCGGTCGCCGGCGACGTGCCAGCCGATCAACTGCATCGCGCGGCGCTGGCCGGTATCGCCGACCTGTATGCCACGGTGGTTGCAAACGTCGGCGACCTGCGCTGACGGAGAGGTCGCCATGGATCGGGATGAGTCGGACGCGTTCGAACCGTATCGTCAGGACTTCGCGCAGATGCCGGGCATCAACGGCAACGAGATGACTCCGTCGTTCCGCGAGCTCTCACCTTCGGACACCACCAAGCGAGGGATGCTCTGGTCGTCGATCGGCGTCGGAGCGCTCGTCGTCGCGGTCGGAGTCTTCTTCCTCGGGGACTGGTTGCACTGGTTCTGACGCTCGCCGGTGGATCAGGCCGCGCATTCCTCGGAGAGCTCGTTGATGATCCAGCCGCTCGCCGATCGCTCCATCACGACGGTGCCGCAGTCTCCTGAGTCGACGTAGGTCGCGAACAGCGTGGCGGCGCTGTCCGTCTGCTCCTGCACCGTCACGTCGACCTCGGCGCTCTGTCCGAGCGCGCGATAGAGCTCGGCGGTGGCGGTGATCATCCCGGCGCAGTCCGTGACGTGCACCGGGCCGCTGCTGTTCATCTCAGCGATCATCCGGTCGGCCAGTTCCGGCGTCAGCCCCGCGCACGCCTTCTCGACGTCAGGAGCACGCGATGCGTCGATCCAGGCGAGGAAGCTCTCGACCGGGCCGGGCTGCGCCGTGGGCTCCGGCGTGCTCGAATCGGCGGAGGCGGACGGAGTCGCAGCCGCAGTCGGATCTGGCGTCACCTGCGGTGACGGGGTCGGCGCGCAGGCGCTCACCATCAACCCGGCCGTCACGAGCATCACGCTCACCATCGCTGCACGTCGAGGTCTCGAAAACACACGATCATCTTGCCAGCTTCTGCTGACCAGTCTGCACAGTTCGGAGTTGCGTTCACGACGCCCAGCTACGTGCTTCGCACAGTTGTACCGGAACATGTTGAGTCGCCGGCCAGTCGATTATTAGGCTCGCATCGCACGGTTCGACAGACTCCGGGAAGCCGGCCGAAGAACTGGCAATGAAGACGGACGTGTGAGAACGCATCGTCGGAAATGCGACGAGAACAACGGCGGCTTGCGCCTGTGACACGGTTATCTGCTGAGTGCACCGTGTCGCAGGCACAGGTCGTCGTTCGCGTTCACGCAGGTCATGCGACGAAGCCTCCGGCCCTAGTCGGGGGCGGGTGTGGAGCGACCGAACCCCGCCTGGGCAGTCAGATGGGCCAGGAGCGGCTGAGTCCTGAGCCGCAGCGGCGTGGACACGATCATCGTCGTCACAGTGCTGCGCACCCCGTCTATCTCGATCATCCGGGTGACGGCACCCTGCAGGTCGCGGTGCGTCCGTGCAGCGACGCGCACAAGCAGGTCCTCGCGTCCCGCCTGGGTGTTGATCTCGAGCACGTGCGCGATCGCGGCGAGTTCTTCGACGACCCGGGGCAGCTTCCGCTGGTCGAGTTCGAGGGCGACGAAGGCCTGAACCGCGACGCCGGCCGATTCCAGGTCGACGATCGGATGCAGGCCCATGAGCACACCCGATTCCTCCAAGCGGCGCAGGCGCGACTGCACGGTGTTGCGCGCGACCCCGAGGGCACCAGCCAGCTCGGCGATTCCTGGTCGGGCGTGACTGACCATCCGTCCGATGATCTCCGAGTCGAGTCGATCGATGTTGATCATTGCCGCCACCTCCGTTGTGGTCGGCGGGCCGTAGCTATACAGACCGCTTAGTTATTCAGGAATCAATTGCGCCTATCGCCGCGCTCAAGACATTGTAACTTGACAACATGATCACCTGAGGATCTGTGTTGACGGCAGAGAAGGAGATCACCACGTGACGATGCTGCACCCCGAGACGGCCGAGGCCGCCCTCGACGACGAGATCCTCACCTGCCTCGGCCCCGACGGCGTGCTCCACCGGGAGACGACCGTCGGCGGCGATCTCTTCGTGATGTACCGCGACATGGTGCTCAGCCGCCGAGTCGACACCGAGGCGATTGCTCTCCAGCGCCAGGGCGAGCTCGGGCTGTGGCCGTCGATGCTCGGTCAGGAAGGCGCGCAGGTGGGCGCCGGGCGTGCGCTCCGTCCGCGCGACATCGCCTTCCCCACGTATCGCGAACACGCCGTCGCGTGGTGCCGCGGTGTCGATCCCGTGCAGTTGCTCGGCCTGTTCAGGGGCACCACCCTGGGCGGCTGGAACCCTCGCGAGAACAACTTCAACCTCTACACGTTGGTCATCGGCGCCCAGACGCTGCACGCCGTCGGCTACGCGATGGGCATCGTCCGTGACGGCGATGTCGGAACCGGGGATCCGGATCGCGATCGAGCCGTGCTCGTCTTCCTCGGCGACGGGGCGCTCAGCGAGGGCGAGACCAATGAGGCGTTCGTGTGGGCGGCAGCGCAGAACCTGCCGGTCGTGTTCTTCTGCCAGAACAACCAGTGGGCGATCTCCGCCCCCTACTCCGTGCAGAGTCGTGTCTCGGTCGCCCAGCGCGCCCAGGGATTCGGCTTCCGCGGTGTGCGGGTCGATGGCAACGACGTCGTCGCCAGCCATGCGGCGACCGTCGATGCGCTCGACCGGGCCAGGGCCGGAGGTGGTCCCACGCTGATCGAGGCGATCACGTACCGGCGCAACCCGCACACCACCTCCGACGACGACGGCCGCTACCGCGATGCGGGGCTGACCGAGCACTGGAGCGCCCTGGATCCCATCGCCCGGCTGCGCACCCATCTGGAGAGCAGCGGGGTCGCCCCGGATTTCTTCGCCGAGGTCGCCGCGGAGGAGCAGCTCCTCGCCGAACGCATCCGGTCCGGATGCCGCGCGCTCCCCGAACCCGACCCGGCCACTCCATTTCTGCACACGCTCGCCACCATGCCGGCCGAGCTCGAGCTGCAACTCGCCGCTCACCTCGCGTTCGTCGCCACCGGAGAGGCGACAGCATCATGAGCACAGCGATCGCCCGAGCACTGAATGACGGACTCCGCTCACTGCTCGCTGAGCACGAGAAGGTGATCCTCATCGGTGAGGATGTCGGACGCCTCGGTGGCGTCTTCCGGGTCACTGACGGGTTGCAGCAGGAGTTCGGCGAATTGCGGGTCGTCGACTCCCCTCTGGGCGAGGCCGGCATCGTCGGCAGCGCGATCGGTCTCGCGATGGCCGGCTACCGCCCCGTCTGCGAGATCCAATTCGACGGATTCGTGTTCCCCGCGATGAACCAGATCATCACCCAGCTCGCCAAGTACCGACACCGCTCGGAGGGCATGGTGTCTCTCCCGGTCGTCATCCGCATCCCCTTCGGCGGCGGTATCGGCGCGATCGAACACCACTCGGAATCGCCGGAGGCCTACTTCGCCCACACGGCAGGGCTGCGTGTGGTGTGCCCTTCGTCAGCGCAGGAGGCGTTCGACCTCATCCGGCTCGCTGTCCAGAGCGACGACCCGGTGGTGTTCCTCGAACCCAAGCACAACTACTGGCTCAAGGGCGACATCGATCAGGATGCGACACCCCTGCCGCTCGGCGCAGCGAGGGTGGTCCGTGCAGGACGCGATCTGACGCTCGTCACCTACGGCGCCCTCGTGCCGACCGCCCTCACTGTCGCTGCGGAGGCCGCGCTCGACGGCCGCTCGATCGAGGTCATCGACCTGCGCAGCCTGTCTCCGATCGATGATGCGACGATCCTCGCCTCGGTCGAGCGCACAGGTCGGCTCGTCGTCGCCCACGAAGCCTCGCAGACCGCCGGGCTCGGTGCCGAGATCATCGCCCGCGTGCAGGACACGCTGTTCTACTCGATGGCCGCCCCCGGAATCCGGGTGACCGGGTACGACACTCCCTACCCGGCCAGCCGACTCGAACGGGACTGGCTCCCCGGCGCCGACCGCATGCTCGACGCCATCGATCGCAGCTTCACCTACTGAACGTCGAGGAAGACATGGCAGAGATCCAACAGTTCGCGCTCCCCGACGTCGGGGAAGGACTCACCGAGGCTGAGATCGTCTCGTGGTCCGTGCAGCCGGGAGACATCGTCGAGACCAATCAGGTCATCGTCGAGATCGAGACGGCGAAATCCCTGGTGGAGCTGCCCTCGCCGTTCGCCGGCGAGGTCGTGGCGCTGCACTTCGCCGAGGGCGAGACCGTCGACGTCGGCGCCGCCATCATCAGCATCTCGACCGGTGCACTCGACCGAGAACCGCATACGGGAGCCGATGCCGGCGCAGTCGTCGACCCGGTCATCGAGCCTGAAGAGCACCCGGAGGAAGAGCCGAAGCTCCTCGTCGGCTACGGTCCAGGAGCACCGCGACCGAGGCGGCGACGAGGCGCGGACGATCAGGCGGCTCCAGCGACGGCCCCGATCGATCCCGCGACGACCGCCCCCATCGAGGCGGCAGTGCCGATCCGCTGCACCCCTCCCGTGCGGAAGTTGGCGAAGGATCTCGGCGTCGACCTCGCGACGGTCACGCCGACCGGACCCGCGACGACGATCACACAGGACGACGTCCTGTCCGCGGCGGACACGCACCGCGCGCCCCGATCGACGGCCGAGTCCTCCCCCGAGATCCGGATACCGATCCGAGGAGTACGCAAGCACACGGCGGCGGCGATGGTCAGCTCGGCGTTCACCGCTCCGCACGTCTCGGAGTACGTGACCTTCGACATCACGCGCTCGATGGAACTCCGCTCGCGCCTGGCCGCTCGGAAGGAGTTCGCCGACGTCAAGCTCAGTCCACTGAGCCTGATCGCCCGGGCCTTCGTCCGCGCCATCGAACGCACCCCGATCTCCAACTCTCGATGGGAGGAGGCGACGCAGGAGATCGTGCAGCTGTCGGAGATCAACCTGGGCATCGCCGCTGCGACACCTCGCGGTCTCGTGGTTCCGAACATCCGCAGCGCTCAACGCCTCGGCCTGCGCGATCTCAGCGTGGCCATCGCCGACCTCGCCGCCACGGCTCGCGCCGGCAAGACAGCACCCGAGGACATGAACCACGGCACCGCGACGATCAGCAACTTCGGGATGTTCGGCGTCGACGCGGGAACGCCGATCCTCAATCCTGGCGAGACCGTCATCCTCGGCGTCGGCAGCATCACTCGCCGCCCCTGGGTCCTCGGAAGCGGCGACGCCGAGACGCTCATGCCGCGCTGGGTGACGACCCTGTCACTGTCATTCGACCACCGGGTGCTCGACGGACAGCAGGCGTCCGAGCTGTTGGCCGACACCGCCGCGTTCCTTCGCGAGCCCGAGCTCGCCGTTCTCTGACCATCCACCGAGGAGCCGACATGCCCGTCACCCGAATCATGCCAACGGAGGAGTCCGCCGATCTCATCGAGCTGACGCGCGAGATCCTGGGCAAGGAGCTGCGCCCCGTCGTCTCGGAACTCGACGCGACGGCATCCTTCCCCCGTGATGTGTTCCGCACGTTGGGCCGAGCGGGGCTGCTGAGCCTGCCCTACCCGGAAGAGTACGACGGCGGCGGGCAGAGCTACGAGGTCTACCTTCAGGTCCTGGAAGAGGTGGCATCCGCATCCGCGTCCGTGGGGGTCGGAGTGAGCGTCCACATCCTCTCCTGCTTCGGCCTCTTCACCGCCGGAAGCGCCGCGCAGAAGGAGCGCTGGCTTCCGGAGATGCTCTCCGGCGATCTCCTCGGCGCATACTGCCTGTCCGAAGCGCATGCCGGCTCCGACCCCGCGGCGATGCGAACCCGAGCAGTGCTCGACGGCGACGAATATGTCCTCAACGGCGCCAAGGCCTGGACGACGCACGGCGGCAAGGCCGACTTCTACAAAGTCATGGCTCGCACCGGCGAGGGCAGCCGCGGGATCTCCTGTTTCCTCGTTCCTGCGGACAGCCCCGGCCTCTCCGCAGACAACCCGGAACGCAAGATGGGGCTCATGAGCTCCACGACGGCCACGATGATCTTCGAGGAGGTGCGCATCCCGGCCGAGCGCCGACTCGGCGCGGAAGGACAGGGGCTCCCCATCGCGCTGTCCGGACTGGATGCGGGAAGGCTGGGTATCGCCGCTGTGGCGACGGGCCTCGCGCAGGAGGCGCTCGAGGTGGCGGTGAAGTACGCCCGCGAGCGGGAGGCCTTCGGCCGGTCGATCATCGAGCATCAGGGCCTTGCCTTTCTGCTCGCGGACATGGCGGCCGCAGTGGCGTCGGCTCGCGCGACCTACCTCGCCGCGGCGCGGCTGAAGGATGCTGGTCGTGCATACTCGCACGAGGCATCGATCGCCAAGCTCGTGTGCACCGACAACGCGATGAAAGTCACGACCGATGCGGTGCAGGTGTTGGGCGGCGCCGGCTACACCAAGGACTTCCCCACCGAACGGTACATGCGCGAAGCGAAGGTCATGCAGATCTTCGAAGGGACGAACCAGATTCAGCGACTCGTCATCAGCCGCGGACTGGCTCACTGAACGACCAGGAAAGGACCATCATGCAGCTGAACGGCTCATCCGCCATCGTCACCGGAGGCGCCTCGGGTCTGGGTGCGGCGACAGCCCGCGCCCTGGCCGCGCACGGCGCAGAGGTCTTCGCGCTCGACCTCCCCGCAGCGATCACCTCGGCGCCCACCGTCGACGGCGTCACCCTCGTCGCGGCGGATGTGACCGATGCGGCACAGGTGCGTGACGCCGTGCGGACCGCGAGCGCAGGGGCTCCTCTGCGTGTCGCTGTCAACTGCGCAGGCATCGCCCCCTCGGCTCGTCTGGTCGGACGCGCCGGGGCGCACGACCCTGCGCTCTTCGAGAAGGTGGTCGGTGTGAATCTGGTCGGCACCTTCCTGGTGATGTCCGTGGCCGCAGAAGCCATCGCGGCGCAGACACCCGACGCACACGGGCAGCGCGGCGTCATCGTGAACACCGCTTCCATCGCCGCCTACGACGGTCAGATCGGTCAGGTGGCATATGCAGCGTCGAAGGGAGCCGTCGTCGGGATGACGCTGCCGGCCGCGCGTGACCTGGCCACGCACGGCATCCGTGTCTGCACCATCGCGCCCGGCATCGTGGACACGCCCATGCTCGCGACGGTCAGCGACGAGTACCGGGCGAACCTCGCCGCGAGCGTTCCCTTCCCCCACCGACTGTGCGATCCGACGGAGTATGCACAACTGGTGACGATGATCATCCAGCACGACTATCTGAACGGCGAGACGATCCGCATGGACGGCGCGCTCCGCATGGGCGCCCGATAGATCTCAGGATTCGTCGCCGACCGGGGCACCTTCTCGATGCCCTGGATGCGGCCCCGTCAGATCCGGCCATCGACGGCCAGCAGGTCGATCTGCCACGAACGGCCGTCCGGATCGTTGCGGTCGTGTGCATCGACGGCCGTCGAGATCACACCCTCGATCCGTTCCGTCAGTGCATCGAGCTCGGCAGGGGTCAGCCGCACAGCGCGTTGCGAGAACATCGTCCGGACCTCGACCGGGGCGCGCACCACCCAGACCCGGTCGCGGCGATCGCGAGCATGCTCCGGAGCCTCTTCGATGAAGCCCGCCTCGGCGAGGACCCGCAGATGGAAGCTGGCCGTGCCGGCTGCGACATTCAGCGCCTCTGCGATATCGGCCGCTCGCAGACGATCCCGCCGACGGAGCAACGTCAGCATGTCTCGACGCGTCTCATGCGCGTATGCCTTGAGCTGCGCGGACGTCGTGCGCACCGGGTCCGGTCGCTGCTGCTCGTCGCTCATGTCGCGAACCGCGAGTCGATCGCGCACAGCCCGAGCACGGTCACACCCTCGCCGGAGTGATCCACGGCGCAGTTTTCCACTCGACGACCCCTGGCTGCCCCAGCACGAACCGAACGCGGACCTCGTCTTGGCCGATCTCGAACAGGGCGCCGCAGAAGGTACTGGTCATCCGCGGCGGGCGAGGTGTCACGCACACGCCGGAGTCGCGCGAGGCGAACACGGACTCGAGTTCCGCCGCTTCTCGGATCTGCGGCACCGCGACGCTCAGGTAGTTGTATCGAGACCGCGTACCGGAGAGTTCGAGCTCCTCGGGTTTCGCCGCGAGCTCAGCCGACCCGGGAGTCCACAGCGGATGGTTCGTGTGCACGAGGCGAGGATTCGAGATCGGGCGAGCGGCGATGCCGACGGATGAGGCCTCGTACGAGTCGATTCCGTGTCGATCCGCGATGGCATAGTGCTGTCCCGATGCATGCTTCACGGACCGAAGATATGCGCCGGCCTCTGGCCTTGTCCGCCTGCGGAGGACTTCGCGAACGATGAAGGCGACAGGCATGCCATCAAGCGCGCTGGGGAGTTGGGCGAGTGTGTTCACGCAACACGCGACACCCTCGCGATTGACTCCCAGGACGCCGATCATCCCCGCAGCACTCGCGACGAACTGCTCGGGGTCGGCATCCCCGCGGATGTGCAGGAGCACCTGCGAGCCGTCCATGCTCACGGGGAGATCCATGTTCTGACCGAGGAGCACACCCCGCTCCCCCTCGATGCCGACGACGCTGCACCCGATCGCGGACGTACCCGAGTACCGCCACTCCTCGTCCATGAAGTTGTACGCGAACATGTCGTCGAGAGGCTGCCCGCTGGCCTCCGCGATGCCCAGCACCTCGTCATAGAGGTCGGGGGAGCCTGTGCGCACCGTGTCGATCAGCCGCGAGGCGCCCAGAAAGCGTGCCACGTGCTCGTCGGAGGAGCGCCCGGTGAGCTGCGCGATCCGATCACGCCAGCGCTCCATCGACGTGGCGATGAGCGTTCGCACTGCTTCGCCGTGCGTGCGCCCACGGGTGAGCCCGTCGCCGCTCAGCTCGATGATCGGCGCCGCACCACCGGCGTCGATCGCATCCGCCTGTGGCTTCACCGTGCCGCCTTCGCCATCATGGCGAGGAGATCGAAGGTGACGCCTGCGGCGGCGAGCGCGGTGATCTGCGCGTGATCGTATGCGGGGGCGACCTCCACGACATCGGCGCCGATCACGTGCAGATCGGCCAGCCCGTACAGGATGAGCTGCAGCTCTCTGGTCGAGAGGCCGCCGGGCTCGGGCGTGCCGGTGCCCGGGGCGTGCGCCGGGTCGAGCACATCGATGTCGATGCTGACGTACACGGGGCGATCGCCGACGCGCGTCCGGACGCGGTCGATGATGTCGTCGATCCCCCGTCGCGCGACGTCGAGTGTGGTGAAGGTCGCGAATCCGAGTTCTGCGTCGTCGGTGAAGTCCTGCGCGGAGGGCGTGGTGCTGCGGATGCCGACATGGGCCGAGCCGCCGACATCGAGCAGGCCTTCCTCGGCCGCGCGGCGGAACGGGGTGCCATGCACCGTCTGCGCACCGAACAGGTTGTCCCATGTGTCGAAGTGGGCGTCGAAGTGCACGAGCGCGACCGGGCCGTGCTGGGCGTGGGCCGCACGCAGCATCGGGAGCGCGATGGTGTGATCGCCGCCGATCGCGACGATGCGGTCGGCTCTCGTGGAGAGAGCACGGGCGGCCTGCTCGATCCCGGCGATCGCCTCAGCGATGTCGAACGGCGTCACGCCCACATCGCCTGCATCGGCGATCTGCATCGTCACCCAGGGCTCCACCTCCAGCCCGATGTGGAACGGGCGCAGCAGCTTCGAGGCGGCCCGCACGGCCTCCGGACCGAAGCGCGCGCCGGGACGGTAGCTGGTGCCGGAGTCGAAGGGCACGCCGAGCACGGCGACGTCTGCGCGGTCGACTTCGTCGATGCGGGGCAGCCTGGCGAAGGTCGAGGCTCCTGCGTACCGCGGCACCGCCTGAATCGAGTTGGGCGGCATGATGATCGTTCGCTTCTCGGTCGCGGCATCCTCGGACATGAGAGTCACTCCTTCTCGGTGGGCGGGCTTTTCCCAAGATAGGGAGGACGCCCGGGGCGAAGATCGGCCGATCGACCGAGATCCACGTGACCCACTCGGTCCCTGGCACCATGCGGCGCGCGAGCAATCGCGGCAGGATCGGAGCATGACACCCGTGCCTCCCGATCTCTCGTCCGCCGCCGCCGCGATCCTCGCCGAGGTCGATGCCGAGCGGAAGCGGCTCGACGTTCCCGGCGTCGTGCTCGCGGTGCGGACACCGGACGGGGAACGCTGGTCGGCCGCGCTGGGCACCCGCGATGTCGCCACCGGGGAGCCGCTCGCCGTCGACGCCGTGCTGCGCATCGGCAGCGTGACCAAGACGATCGTCGCCACCGTGATCCTGCGCCTGACGGAGACGGGCGAGCTCGGGCTCGACGACGAGGCTCAGACCCACCTGCCGCACCTGAACCTGCCGAGCGGGGTCACCGTGCGGCGCCTGCTCAGAATGACAGCGGGCCTGCCGGAGTACACGACCGAGGAGTTCCTCACCGCGTTGCTCGCCGCACCGGAGCGGATCTGGAAGCCGCGAGAGCTGGTGGAGTTCGCGCAGCGCGGCCCGCAGCACTTCGCACCGGGCGATTCGTGGGAGTACAGCAACACCGGCTACATCCTGCTCGGGCTGCTGGCGGAGCAGGTCACCGGTGTCCTGGTGGAGGACCTCGCGGCGCGTTTCGTGTTCGAGCCGCTGGAACTGCACAGCACGTCGCTGCCTCCGCGCTCCCCCGAGGGGACCGCGCTGCCCGACCCTCGGGTGCGCGGCTACCTGCGCGATGACACTGCACTCGTCGACGCGACCGACATCAACCCCTCGTGGGCCTGGACGGCCGGCAACGCGCTCTCCACTGCCGACGACCTCGTGATCCTGGTCGAGGCGCTCGTGCGCGGCGACCTCCTCTCGGAGCAGACGCAGCGCATGCGCATGACGGGCGTCCCGATCGCCGGGACGGACTGGTCCTACGGGCTCGGCATCGCCGACTTCGGCGGGATCAGGGGCCACAACGGCCAGCTGCCCGGTTTCCAGACCTTCACCGGCCACGACCCCGAGACCGGGACGACGGTCGTCGTGCTCGCCACCGCGAACGAGTCGATCGAGCACACGAACCCCGCCGACACGATCGCGATGCGCGTCCGCGGGCTCCTCGCGCCCGCGATCGTCTGAGCGCTGCGGTCAGGCGGTCGCGGCCCGGAGCAGTGAGACGGGCCGCGTCGCCGCGTCGAAGTCCGCGGCGGCGCCGGCGGCTCCCACACCGCTGAGGCCCCAGGGCTCCGAGACGGCGTTGACACCGCCCTGCTGCCATCCGTTGATCCAGATCACGGCGGCACTGATGTCTCCCGCGCGCTGCTGGTGGACGGGGTCGTGCGTGTACACGGTCGCGGCGAGTCCGAATCCGGTGCCGTTCGCGAGCTCGACCGCCTCATCGAACGAGTCGACGACGACGACGGGAGCGATGGGACCGAAGGTCTCCTCGCGCATCACCCGCATGTCCGCCGTCGCCCCGATGAGAACCGTGGCCGGGTAGCCGAATCCCGGACCGTCCGGAAGCACACCGCCGCGCAGCACCGTCGCGCCACGCTCGACCGCCTCCGCGACATGTGCGTGCACGTGGGCGCGCTGGCGGGCGTCGACGAGAGGACCGAGGCCCGTGCCGTCCCGGTCAGCGGTGAGCTCGTACGAATCGGCCGCCGTGACCAGGGCCGCGATGAACTCCTCGGCGACGTCGCGGTGCACGTAGATGCGCTCCGACGACGTGCAGATCTGCCCGCTGTTGACGAACGACGACATCGCCACCGCCTCAGCGGTCGCGGCCACATCGACATCCGCGTCGACGATCACCGGGTCGTTGCCGCCGAGCTCGAGCACCGACCGCTTCAGACGCGATGCGGCCGCGATCCCGACCGCGCGGCCGACCTCGACCGAGCCGGTGAAGTGCAGCAGCGCCACGTCGTCGTGGGCCGCGAGCGGCCCACCCGCGCGCGCATCGCCGAGCATGAGATTCACGACGCCGGGCGGCAGATCGAGCAGCTCGACGAACCGGGCCGCCGACAGCGGAGACTTCTCCGAGGGCTTGAGCACCACGGTGTTGCCTGCGGCGAGCATGGGAAGCAGGCTCCCGAGGATCGAGGCGACGGTGAAGTTCCACGGGATGATGAGCCCGACCACGCCCACGGGTCGGCGCTCGACCACGGTCTGCCCTGGCTCGCCCGGCACCGTGACATCGGCCACGAAGGGGTAGGAGCGCGCGAGGTCGAGGCCCTGGCGCCACCCCGCGATCCCGCCCTCGATGAACTGCTCAGCGAGCGGGACGGGTTTGCCCATCTCGTCGCTCTCGATCCGCGCGAGTTCCGCGAGGTGCCGCTCCACCGTGTCGGCGACCCCCGCGAGAAGATGGATGCGCTCGTCCAGCGCGCGCAGGGACCAGTCGCGCTGCGCGGCCACCGCCGAGCGGACCGCCGCATCGACGTCTTCGGCTGAGCCGACCGGGATGCGGGCGATCACCTCCTCGGTCCAGGGCGAGACGACCGGAAGGGTCTGCGGATCGGTCGATGCGACGGCGACACCGTCGATCACGTGGCACTGGTGGTCCATGGCGGCTCCTCGGCAGCAGGTGTCAGTCGGGCAGGTCTCAGGTCAGGCGTGCGGCCAGCATCTCGCCGACCAGGACGCTCGCCAGATGGGTGTTGGCTCGGGGGACGAACGGGAAGATCGACGCATCAGCGACGCGCAACCCGTCGATGCCGAGCACGCGACCCTCCGGGTCGACCACGGTGGTCGCGGCGGCTGGATCACCCATGCGGCAGGTGCTCGTCGCGTGCTGGGTGTCGACCGCGGTGTCGCGCAGGTATGCGCGGAGCGCGTCCTCCGGCCCGTCGAGTGCCGCGCGCAGCGCCGTGTTACCCGCCCAGACATCCGACGCGGTGATGTCGGCGAACGCCTCGTGATCCACCAATCCGGCCAGTCGGCGGACTCCCTCCGCGAGCCGGTCCACATCGAGCGCCGCGTCGAGCATGTTGAACGACAGGTGCGGCTGGGTCCGGGGATCGCGGCTCTGCAGGCGCAACGTGCCACGGGAGTAGGTGCGGTTGACGAAGACACCGACCGCGCCGGCCCCGGCACGGGGATCCGCGGAGGCCATCGCGAGCGCGTTCTGGTTGAGAGCGACCATCATCATGTCGTTCGTGTCGGTTGTCATCCCACTGGAGTAGCGGATGCAGCAGTTCGTGTGACGGTCCCAGGGGCCGGCCGTGGCCTCCGGCGTGAGCGGGATGCCGACGAGCACCATCGGATGATCCTGCATGCCCTCACCGACGGGCAGATCGGCGCGCACGGCGATCCGCTGCTCCACCAGATGCCGGGCGGGGCCGATCCCCGAGCGCATCAGGATCGAGGGCGTCGCCGTGGCGCCGGCGGAGAGGACGACGAGATCCGCACTCAGCACTTCGCCGTTCGCGAGACGCACCCCCACGGCGCGCTTCCCTGCGAACACGACGCGGTCGACCAGCGCCTCGCCCCTGATCGTGAGCAGGGGGTCCCCCCGAAGCGGCTCAAGATAGGCGTCGTTGCAGGAGACCCGCCGTCCGTCGATCGAGTTGACCGGATAGGGCGAGACTCCGGTCGCGCCCGGCGCGTTGACGTCGGGCGCCCAGGGCCGACCCGTCGCCAGTGCGGCGTCGCGCAGCGCGCGATCGACCGACCCCCACACCTCCTGCGGGTAGCGGTGCACGGGGATCGGGCCATCGGCGCCGTGGTGCGGGCGCTCTCCGTACTCCTGGTCCGACTCCAGGGCGGCGAGCACCGGCAGCACGTCCTCCGCGGACCACCCGGTGCAGCCGTCGGCAGCCCAGTCGTCGAAGTCCTCCATCGGCGGGCGGATCGCGATCTGCCCGTTGATGGCCGAGCTTCCACCCAGACCCTTGCCCCGCCAGTACAAGGATGGTTCCTGAGTCGCCGTCCGCGACGCGAGGTGCTCGGCCCACAGCAGCGATGCGCTCCCCGGTTCCTCCATCGCCGCCATCGGATTCGGCAGCCGCCACGACTCCGGGAGTTCGGATGCCGGAGCGTCTCTCCCCGCTTCCAGCAGAAGGACATGACGCCCCGACTGCACGAGTCGTGCCGCGAGCGCCGACCCTGCCGAGCCCGCGCCGACCACGATGACGTCGGCGTGAGAGCCTCGGGCGCGCACGGTCAGCTCCGGTGCGCCGCGATGTCGACTGCGTCGATCGTGACGTCCGCCAGCACGTCGACGAGCGGCTCCACCCCGAAGCCAGGCCCGTCCGGTATCGCGACGACGCCGTCCTTCATCACCACCGGCGCGGTCACGTCCTGCGCATAGAACCGGTTCGAGCCCGACACGTCACCGGGCAACGTGAATCCGGGCAGGCCGGCGAGGGCGATGTTGGCCGCACGCCCGATTCCGGTCTCGAGCATGCCACCGCACCAGACGGCGATCCCGTTGGCCTCGGCGAGATCATGGATGCGGCGGGCCGCGAGGTATCCGCCCACTCGGCCCGGTTTGATGTTGATGACGCTCGCCGCTCCCATCGCGATCGCATCGGCAGCCGCCTCGACCGACACGATCGACTCGTCGAGGCAGACCGGCGTGGCGATCTGCTGGGCGAGCAGCGCGTGCTGGCGCAGGTCGTCTTCGGCCAGGGGCTGCTCGATCAGGAGCAGGTCGAAGGGGTCGAGCCGGCGCAGCAACGGCGCATCCGAGAGACGGTAGGCCGTGTTGGCATCCACCTGCAGCGGCACGTCGCCGAACCTCTCGCGCACGGCGCGGACCGGCTCGATGTCCCAGCCGGGCTGGATCTTGAGCTTGATGCGCGCGTATCCCTCGTCGAGGAAGCCCCCGACCTGGGAGAGCAGATCGGGGATCGACGACTCGATCCCGACGCTGACCCCCGACGGCACGACCGCACGCGTGACACCGAGGTGGTCGGCGAACCGACGGTCGTCGAGGCGGAGACCGGCATCGAGCACCGCCATCTCGAGTGCCGCCTTGGCCATGCGGTGGCCGACGACATGCGCCGTCGCCGCAGCCACGGTCTCGGCGGTCACCGGCCGTCCGGCATCCTGCCATTCCAGCAGCGAGGGGACCAGGAACCGTCGCAGCATCTCCCTGGCACCGTCGAGGTACTCCGGAGAGTACGAGGGATCGAACAGGGCCACGCACTCGCCCCAGCCCGTCACGGTGCGGCCGTCTCGCGACGCGGTGATGCGCACGAGCAGCGGACGCCGCTCCGTCTGGGTCGAGAACGAGGTGGTGAACGGATGGACCAACGGCATCCGTACCGTGATCAGCTCGACGCGATCGATATGCATTTCAGGAACTCCTCGTGAGTGTGTAGTGACCACGGCGGTCGAAATCGGAAACGCTCCACCCCTCGGCGAGCAGCCCGCCGAGCGCATGCCCGAGGGCGACCCGCCAGCGCGCGGCGAGGTCGGGGGCGACCCGCCGCATCTTCTCGATGTCGCTCGGGATGTCGATGCGGCAGACCTGCAGGTGGTGCGCACGATCGAGGTCGAGCACCGGCCGCTCGTCATCGGCCCACAGGACCGCCGGCGGCATCTCGACGCCGGCGGTCGCGGCAGGGCGAGGACCGACCGGCCGCTCGAGATCCCACACCACGAGCGCCCGGTCGCTGCGCTGACCGCCGTTCACGCCATCGCCGAGGTCGCCGTAGAAGTCGAGCAGATAGCTGTCGATCGTGCACCCGAGCTTGTGCAGGTTGAAGTAGGCGTTGCGGGCGACGAGCGGGTCATAGGTCCACGTCACGCGCGTGACGCCGCGCTCGAGGCACCAGGCGCGCTGATGACTCTTGATCGCGTGTCCCCATCCCTGGCCGATCGCGTCGAGACGGACCCCCGCGAGGTGGGAGTGCAGCGCGCGGTCGAAAGGCGGATGGAAGAACCCGACGCAGACCGCCATGAGCTCGTCACCGAGGAAGCCACCGGCGACATAGTTGCCGGCGTGGGCGAGCGCGGTGAGGAGCCCGGGGTTGACGTGCGCCCGCTCGACGTCGACCTGCCACACGCCGGCGACGAGCTCCGTCGCGGCAACCATCTCGGACGGCAGGCGCAGCATCCGCAGTTCCATCCCCGCCTCCGGCGCACCGGCTCCCCCCTCGAGCGGTGTCGCATCGATCGTGCCGCTCATGAGACCGTCTCCCGCAGGAAGCGGTAGCCGAGGTAGAGGCCGCCCGGTACCGGCCGCACCTGCTCCCACCCGGCGGTCTCATCGCTCGTGTAGGCGTAGACCCCCGGTACGTTCGAGGCGAACAGCTCGACCTCCTGCACCTCGTCGGGGGAGACGGGGTCGGCGTAGCTCTTGCGCTCTCGCAGCACGAGGCGCAGGCCGCCGTCTCGCGGGGCGATGTCGGCCACGAACCCCGCCGACTCCCAGGTGCCTGTCACCTGCTCCGGCGTGCGCGCACGGTCGGGGAACAGCACGGGGTGGATCCCGCCGCCGTCGAACGCCCGCGCGGCATCGTCGAAGAGTTCGCGGTAGAGCCCGTCCGGCTGCCCTCCGGACGTCAACAGCGCCACCGCGAGACCCGTCTCCGGAAAGATCCGCAGGTAGGCGCGCTGACCGATCGTGCCGCCGTCGTGCCCATACACGCGACTCCCCTGCCAGTCCTGCAGGAACCACCCCAGGCCCCATCCTGAGGTGGCACCGACGCTGGCGCGAAGGTCGACGTGCTCGGTCGCCATCAGACCAGCGCTCTCCGCGGAGAGGACGCGGGTTCCCTCCGGGGTCACCCCTCCACGCAGCGCGGTCTCGGCGAAGACCAGCAGGTCGCCGATGCTGGCCGAGATCAACCCCGCCGGTCCCATCGAACGCGGTATCCCCCACTTGCGCACCGGAACCGCCGCGGCGCCGCCCCCGGTGTGTCCCGTCGCCGTGGCGAACCTGGGTGCGTCATCGGTCAGCGAGAACGTGTGCTGCAGCCCGAGGGGGTCGATCAGGCGCGTCTTGAGCACCTCGTCCCAGGTCGTCCCGCACAGCACCTCGATGATGCGCCCCGCGACGACGAACGCGGAGTTGCAATAGGAGAACCGCTCGCCGCGCGGGTGCAGGCGCTCGGTTCCCGCCAGCTGTTCCACGTACGCGGCGACGCAGTCGTCCCCCCTCCCGGTGTCGGTGAACACGTCACCGTCGAGGCCACTGGTGTGATGCAGGAGCTCTCTCACCGTGACGGTCGGCTCCGGATCGTCGGCGAGTCGGAAGTCCGGCAGGATGCTGCGCACCGTGGCGTCGAGATCGAGCTTCCCCTCCTCGACGAGCTGCAGGATGAGCATCGTCGTCCAGACCTTGGTGATCGATCCGATCTGGAACACCGCGTCGTCGGTCACGGGCACCCCGGTCGAGGCGTCGAGCACGCCGGACGAGACCGTGCACCGATCGAGGATGGTCCCCTCGCCGGTCAGCTGCAGGATGCCGAACTGCGCCCCCACCACACCGTATCTGCGGCGCAGCAGGTCGAGCCGGTGCTGCCATTCGGCGGCATCGCGCGCGGCGGGCTCGATGGCGGCACGACCGGGCTTCGCCTGCGTGATCCGCGGGGCGGTGTACCGCTCGACCCACTCGATCAGGCGTCGTTGGTAGTCGATCCGATGCTCGACGGGTCCGGTGACGATGAACAGGTGCCCACCGCCGGGGTAGATGACGAGCCGGCTCGTCACTCCCGTGATCCGCAGGGCCGAGTACCACTCCCTTGCCTGCGCGCTCGGGCACGTCTCATCGAGTTCGCCGTGCAGCACGAGGGTCGGCGTCGTCACCCGTTCCGCGCGGGCGATCGGCGAGAGTTCGGCGAGACGGACGATCTCGGTCGGTTCCAGTCCAGCGGTCGACTCGGAGAAGAAGCCCTCCGGCTCCAGCCGCTGAACTGCCAGGGATGCGAAGTCGCAGAGCAGCCCGCCGGGAACGGCTGCGGCGAAGCGATCGGTGTGCGCCGTCAGCGCGCAGGTCAGCAGCCCGCCATAGCTGTAGCCGGCCACGGCGAGACGCTCCGGATCGGCCAGCCCTTCGGCGACCAGCGCATCGAGCGGCTCGAGGAAGTCCGGAAGATCGACCCGCGCCCAGGCGCCGTGGACCGCCGTCATGAAGTCCTCGCCGTACCCGTCCGAGCCGCGGGGATTGAGTGTCAGCACCCGCCAGCCGCGACTCGCCAGCACCTGGTGCGAGAGATGCACCTCGTCGGCCACCCCGCTCCATGCGTTGTGGGGACCACCGTGGATGTCGAGCAGCAGGGGCGCTGCACCCTTCGTTCCCGGCGCGGACAGCAGCCACCCGTGCACGACGTTTCCGTCGCTGATCGTGAAGACGCGCGGTTCGGGGTGCAGCAGCTCGACCTCGGGAAGGGCATCGCGGGTCAGCGTCGTCAGCTCACGGTGTTCACCGGTCTCGACGTTCACCAGGGCGACCTCGGCGAACGAATCCTGAGTCGTGACGACGATCGCGGCGTAGGGACTCGCGGCGGCGACCGACAACGCCGACACGACACGATGCTCCGCTGCCACCACCGGCCGCATCGTGCCGTCGGCGAGGTCGAGCGCGTAGAGGTGGGTCCAGCCGCGGTCACGCGCGCAGAACAGGATCTGCGTGCCGTCATGCGTGAGCGCGGGCCGGCCCCCGGGGTAGCCGACGGCACCCGGCATGACGTTGAGGTCGAGCCCCGCGGTCAGGTCATCGTCCGCCCGACCGTCCAGATGCAGACGCAGCAGGCGGGTGTGCCCGATCCGCATGCGGCGAAGACCGACGGCGACGACGGACTCTCCGTCCGGCATCCACAGGAGGGGGCCGGTGATGCCGGTCGCGGCGCCGATCCGGCGGGCTGGCGTGAGGAGGTCATCGACATCGACGACGTGCACGGCGCACTCGCGCTCGACGTCGGAACGCGGGAACGTCGCCGCCGCGTACGCGAGCTGAGTGCCGTCAGGAGACCATGACGGCTCTCCCACGTCGGAGGAGCCGTCGGTGATCTGACGGATGCCGCCGTCGGCGAGGTCGAGCACCAGGATGTGATGACGGACGCTGCCGGCCCACCCCACGCCGTCGATCGTGTGATCGAGCGTGTCGATCACGATCGGCGCGGTCGGATCGTCTGACCCGCGCTCCACCGGTGCCAGGAATGCGACGCGGTCCCCTGCCGGGCTCACGAACGGCCGCCCTGCTCCCGAGGGCAGTGAGGTCAGCGGCACCGGCTCGCCGGTCTCTGGGAGCAGATGCAATTGCGGCACTCCGTCGACGACCCGTCGGAACAGCAGACCCGCCGCAGAGAACTGCGGGGCGTCATCCGACGGTCCGTGGGTCAGCGCCGTGGTCGCGCCGTCGCGGTCGACGCTCCACAGCGAGGTCACCGTGTGCGCGTCTCGGACCTCGCGCCGTGTGAACACCACGTCGCCGCCGTCCGGCGAGATCGCGGTCTCTGTGGCGACGACGACGCGGTGCAGGTCGTCGAGCCGCGCGCTGCGCGAGGTCATCGGTGGTCTCCTGACCGGGAAAGGGGCGTCTCGGCGAGCGGGACGCCGAGTCGGGGGACGGCGCGCACCAGTTCGCGCGTGTACGGATGCTCCGGCGCATCGATCACCCGGGTCGTGGGTCCGCTCTCGACGAGGAGACCGTTCTTCATGACCGCCACCTCATCGCAGAGCTGGCGCACGACGGCGAGGTTGTGGCTGATGAACAGCACCGTCAGGTCGAGTTCCTGCTGCACCTTGCGAAGCAGGTTGAGCACGGTGCCCTGCACGGAGACGTCGAGCGCCGAGGTGATCTCGTCGGCCAGCAGCACGCGGGGCGCGGCGGCGAGCGCACGGGCGATCGCGACGCGCTGACGTTGACCGCCGGAGAGCTGCGATGGCAGGTCGCCGATCCGCGCCGGATCGAGCTCGACGATCTCCAGGAGCCGCGCGACCTCCGCGCGACGAGCCTTCCCGTCCTTCAGGTCGGGCCGCCGTACTTCCAGCGCCTCCGCGATGGAGGCGCCGACATTCATCCGCGGGTCGAGCGACGAGCTCGCATCCTGGAAGATCATCTGCACATCGCGGCGCAGCGCGGCGGTCCGGCCGTGGGCGCGGACGACATCCGTGCCGTCGACCAGGATGCGCCCCGCGTGGGGTTCGTGGAGACCGACGATGGCGCGTGCGATGGTCGACTTCCCCGATCCGGACTCGCCGACCAGGCCGACGGTGCGTCCGCTCGCGACCGTCAGGCTGACCCCCTGCACGGCGTCATGGGCGGAGGGTCCGCTGCCGTATCGCACGCGGACGTCCTCGAGTACCAGCTCTGTCATGATCGACTCCCCACGGGCTCGGTCGGGAACTCCGCGTCTTCGGCGATCGTCGCGAACGCGGTTCCCGGCTCCGCTTCGAGATGCGGGATGGCTTCGACGAGAGCACGGGTGTACGGATGCCGGGCGCGGCCGGCGGCGAGATCGGCGGCGGCGAGATCCTCCACGATCGCCCCCCGATACATCACGAGCACCCGGGTGCAGAACGACGACACCAGGGCAATGTCATGCGACACGAACAGCAGCGCCGTGCCCTTGACCTCGTTGACCTCGGCGAGCAGGCTCATGACCTCGCGCTGCACCGTGACGTCGAGCGCGGTCGTGGGTTCGTCGGCGATCAGCAACGCCGGCTCCCCCATCAACCCCATCGCGATCATGGCGCGCTGGCGCATACCGCCGGAGAACTCATGCGGATAGGCCTGTGCGCGCTGTTCGGCATCGGGGATGCGCACCGCGTCGAGCCGGTCGACCGCACGACGGTGCGCCGACTTCAGGTTGAGTCCGCCGTGCAGCAGGCCGACCTCTGCGACCTGTGTGCCGACGTGGAGGGCGGGATTCAGCGATGTCGCCGGATCCTGGAACACGAAGGCCATGCGGGCACCCAGCTGATGCGCCACGCCTGCCGACGAGATCCGGCTGGACACCCGCCCGCCGGCCGCCAGCTCCGTCCCCTCGAACTGCACCGTCGAGGCCGCGACCTCGATCGGTTCCTCGAGCAGGGCAGCGACGGCCATGCAGGTCAGGGACTTGCCCGACCCCGACTCACCCACGACACCGACGATCTCGCCGCGACCGACGTCGAAGCTCACCCCGCGCACGGGGTCAGCCCAGCCGTCGCCGCGCGGCACGCGCACCTGCAGATCACGCACCCGCAGCACCGGATCGTCGACCACATGCAGCGGTGCGACCTCGTTCATCGGCGCTCCCCGACGGCGTCGCTGCCGTCTCGGAGCACGGTTCAGGCCGAAGGCACGCGCGAGGGTCTCACCCACGAGAGCGAACGTGACACCGGCGAACACGATCGCAGCCGACAGTCCGAGGGTGGGCGCCGCGTTGACGAAGATGCCGTCCAGGCTCTCGTTGAGCATCCGTCCCCAGTCGTAGTCCGGTGCCTGCACGCCCAAGCCCAGGAACGACAGTCCGGTCGAGGCGACCAGCGCCGTGCCGGCGCCGATGCTGGCGTTGACGATCAGCGGGTCGCGGACGTTGGGGAGCACATGCCGGGTCAGGATGCGGAAGCGGGAGACCCCGAGAACGCGCGCGGCGTCCACGTAGTCCCGACCGGCAGCGGATGCGCCGAGCGTCTGCGCCAGGCGAGCAAAAGCGGGTGCCATCGCCAGCCCGATCGCCAGGGTCACACTGACCACACCCACTCCCACGATGATCGAGACGACGATCGCGAGCAGCAGCGAGGGAAAGGCCAGCGCGACTCCGAGGATGCTGTTGACCACGCGGGCCACCCAGTTCGGTGCGACGGTCGGCAGCAGGCCGAGGAGGACGCCCAGCGTCACCCCGATCAACGTCGCGAGCAAGGCCGTCACGACCGAGATGCGGGTCGCGCTCAGCAGCCTCGCGAGCACGTCGCGCCCGCCGGCGTCGGTGCCGAGAGGGTGAGCGGCGCTGGGTGCCATCGACAGCTGGGTCAGGTCGGCGACCTTCGCCGTCTCGCCCCAGATGACGGGTCCGAATGTGGCGAGCAGGATCAGTGTCACGAGCAGCACGGAGGCGATGATGCCCAACGGCGAGCGCAGCGCTGTCACCAGCGCATGCTGCGAGGACGACGATGCAGCGGGCACCGCGGGGATCGGGGGAGGGAGAGTCGTCATGTCAGGCGTCCTTCAGCGTCGAGCGTGGGTCGAGACACACCAGGACGAAGTCGATGAGGAGGTTCGCGACGAGGACGATCAGCCCGTAGACGAGCACGATGCCCTGCGCGAGCGGGAAGTCCTTGCTCCGCACCGCGTCCACGATCGTGAGCCCGAGTCCCGGCCACGAGAAGATCGTCTCCACGAGCACCGTGCCGGCGACGAGCGAGCCGAGCACGAGGCCGCCGACGGTGAGCGCGGGGGTCACGAGGTTCGGCAGTGCGTGGTTGAGGTAGAGGCGACGCCGCGACATGCGCTTGGCGCGGGCGGTGCGGATGTAGTCCTGCGAGAAGACGGTGAGCGCTTCGACGCGCACGATGCGGGAGACCCCAGCGATGAGCCCGATCGACAGCGCGAGCACGGGCAGCACGTAGGAGTTCGCACCCTCGCGGCCGGCGACCGGCAGCAGTGTCGTCTGCACGGCGAACACGTAGACCAGAGCGACGCCGATCACGAACTCCGGGATGACGGCGACCAGTCCGCTGACCGAGGTGTAGGCCACGTCGAGACCGGGGCGACGTCCGCCGCGGGTCAGCGCGGCGATCACGATGCCCAGCGGGATCGAGACCACCAGCACGGTCGCGAGCGACAGGAACGCGAGTTCGAGTGTCGCCGGAAGGCGCTGTTCGAGGATCGTGGTGACCGGGAGGTTCAGCGAGAACGAGTCGCCCAGATTCCCGGTCAGCAGTCCCTTCCAGAAGGAGAGGTACTGCTGCCAGAGCGGGTCGTTGAGCCCGAGGCTCTCACGACGGGCTTCGACGATGGCCGCTGTCGCGTTGGTGCCGAGCGCGTTGCGCACCGGGTCTCCGGGGATCATGCGCACCATGAGGAAGACGACGGTCACGAGCGCGACCACCGACCAGAACAGGCGGATGACCCGGCGCAGGAGGAAGGCGCCCACGGCCCCGCCCCGGGAGGAACGAGCCCGCCGACCCCGGACGGTTGCCAGGGCATCCGTCCGGGGCAGCGTGGTGGTCATGAGAGGACGCGGATCGCCGCACCGGGCAGGTATCCGCCGACCGGCCGGATGATCGACTCTGCCCCGTTGAAGTACATCTTGAACGGGGTCATCGAGACCGGGACGAGGTCTGCGGCGTCGAACAGTGCGGCCTCGGCGTCGCGCCAGGTGTTGCACGCCTCCTCGCCCGCCAGGTCGGCGGCTGCGGTGGCGGCCTCCACGTAGGCCTCGTTCTCGATCCCGGCGAAGTTCGTGCCGTCGGGGGGCACCGGACCGCTCAGGTACTGCGGGAAGATCGCCGGCGTTCCCGATTGCAGGATCAGGCCGAGGCTGGCCGTCCATTTGGTCGGGTCCTCTGCGGCGAAGGTGTTGGCGAGGACGTAGTTCTCGTCGCCACCGTCGAGGGTGACCTTGACCCCGGCGTCCTCCCACTGCGTGGCGACGTACTCCGCCGCTGCGCTCCGGGAAGCCGTGCTGTTGTCGTAGATGAGGGTGATCTCGGCGCCCTTGACCCCGGCCAATGCCGAGGCTGCGGCCTTGGGGTCGTAGGTCGGCAGCGTCCCGTCGATCGAGTCGTAGCTGCACAGGCTCGGTTCTTCACCGAGCAGCGACTTCGCACGTTCACCCTTGCCCTCTGTGAGGATGTCGGTGAGCGTGTCGAGATCGACCGCCTGTGTGAGCGCCCTGCGCACGCCGGTGTCGGCGGTCGGCATCTCGGCGTTGTGGTTGTAGATGATCATCCCGGAGATCGTCGGGGACGACAGCGACTTCAGCTCGCCCAGTCGTTCCTCGTCCTTCCCGCTGACCACCGCCGCGTTGAGCCCGCCCGAACGCAGCAGGTTGGCCGCCGTCGACGGACTCGGCACGATCTTGATGGTCACCGTCTTCGGCACACCCTCCGTCGTGCTCGTCGTCGCCTTGGGACCCCATTCGTAGCCGTCGCGACGCGTCAGCGTGATCGAGTCGCCGGCGACGACATCATCGATCTGGAACAGGCCGGTGCCGTTGCTGCCGGCGGAGAGGCTGGAGGGATCGGCGAGACCCGCGTCGCACACCATCTGCTGGCTGCCGAGGTCGTAGAGCATGAACGGGCGCGGCTGCGTGGTCGAGACGGTGAGGGTGTTGCCCTCGGCCGTGATGGTGGCGTCGGAGGGCACCACTGACTCCAGCCTCGGCGACTCGTTGGCCGGATCGAGGATCCAGTTCAGGTTCGCGGCGGCGGTCTCCGCCGTGAACGGCGTGCCATCCGCGCAGGTGATGCCGTCGCGCAGCGTGTAGGTGACCTTGGTCGGGCTCTCGGTCCAGCTCTCGGCGAGGTAGGGCTCGGGCTTCACGGTCTCCGGATCGACGTACAGGAGCGTGTCGTAGGAGTATGCGCCCACGATCTGCGCGTTGACGATGTTCGTCGTCAACGGGTTCAGATCGCCGGGGTCCGAGTTGATGGCCACCGAGAAGGAGCCATCCTTCACGAAGTCCTCACCTGACGACGACGGGCCGCCGCATGCGGTGATACCGAGCGCTACGGCGAGAAGGAGCGGGAGTGCATAAGTTCGGGTTCTCATGATTCGGGACCGCCATTGATCTGAATGGGCTGATGTTCCTCACAGTTTCACCCGCGCTCGCAGATCGCTCATCGTGCGTTCAGCTGATGAATCGCAGGATCCGTTGGACGATCGACCTAGTTCTAGACGGGGTGGTTCCGAGAGAGCAGCCCCCGAAGGCCGTGCCGGCGTCAGTTCGACGGCACGAGGGCCTCGAGACGCAGCTGCAGCAGCAGCCCGAAACGAGTGTCAGGGTCTCGAAGATCCGCGCCCGTGATCTCCTCGATGCGTTCGAGCCGATACCGGAACGTGTTCTTGTGGATGTGGACCTCGCGAGAAGCGGCGAGCACGTCGCCGAAATGCTCGAGCCAGGCTCGGAGGGTCGCCACCAGCTCGGTGCGGTGGGACGCGTCGTACTCCCGCAGCACGATGAGCGGTCCGTCGAGCGTGACACCGTCAGCGTCGAGCAGGTCGCCGATCCGGAACATCAGGGCGTCGATCTGGACATCGGCGAACCTGGCGGCTCTGCCGACGCGCTCCGGTCGCGAGCGGAGCACCCGCAGCGTCGCCTCCGCGTTGCGCCGCGAGAGCGACAGCCCGCTCACATCGCTCACCACATCGCCGAGGCCGGCACAGAACTCCGTCGACGTGTCGAGGCGGCCGACGAACTCCGTCGCCAAGCGCTCGACCGCCGCGACCGCATGCTCGTCGGCACTGCGCAGTGGAACGACCGCGTAGACGAGTCCACCCATCGGGATCGCGATCGCGCGGGGGTGCACGGAGCGCAGATGCATGCGGAGCGCCGCGGCGGCGCGCTGCGTGTCGGACACCGTGCGGATCTCGTCCTCATCCTGGAGCGGCCCCAGCACGAGGACGCAGGCGGGCGACCTCTCGAACCCGAGCTGCTGCGCGGCTTCCCGCGCCGACGATCCTCCGTCGAGCAGCATCATCCCCAAGGACTCGGCCACCCGCTCCGCGGCATCCGCACTGACCCGGGCGCGCAGCATGGCCAGACCGACGACCTGCGCGGCCTCGATCATGCGCAGCTCGCGCTCGGCGTCGAAGGGCTCTGGCGTCACCGCCCAGATCGAGCCCAACACCTCGTCACCCGCCGCGATGCGCATCGCCACTCGCGGCATCGTGTCGGGCGCCGGCTTGGCCAGGAAGATGGGGCGCTCTGAGCCGTAGATGAGAGGGAAGACACCCTGCGTGCGCTGATGGTTGCTGTACACCTCTGGCACCTGAAGGCCGAGGATGGTGAGTCGGCGGGCCTCGTCCGTGCCGAGCTGGTTGGCCGAGAAGGCCACGACCCTCGAGGAGCGGTCTTCGATCGTGACCGGCGCGCCCAGCAGCGCTGACACGGAGTCGGCGAGCGTGAAGAGATCCCGCGCGGGGTCATTGGCGCCCTGCTCCGCACCGCTCGGACCGAGGTTGAGGGCACTGATGAGCAGGGTCGCGACCTGCACCCACGACGCGCCGCGCACCAGGCCGAAGAGCGAGACCTGGTACTGCTCGGCGCTCGCGGCGACCTCGCGACTCACCGGGAGCGATTCGCGGACGATCAGCGCGGCCGCACGCGCCTCACCTGCTTGGCGCACCAGATCGGCGAGGTCGTCATCGGTCGCCACCGCCACCGCCAGCACGATCGCGTCCTGCGTGATCTCCGGCGGATCCAGCGGATCGTGCAGCACGACGGTCGACACCGGCCGCGCGGCCTGCGCCCGCCCCGCTTCGAGAGTGAGCAGAGTCGTCCCCAGGCGCTCGGTCAGCTGCCCCAGGTTGGTCGTGAACGTCGCGGCCGACATGGGATGAGCGTACAGCAGGAGGACTTCGATACTGGTCGATCGCACGATCGCCTGCGTCGCCGCCGAGGCGAGAATGGTGAGAGTCCGCGCATGAGCATGAGGAGTCAACGGTGAAGGTCTACATCTCGATCGACATGGAGGGCATCGCCGGTGTGGCAACCCTCGACCAGGTCGTCCGCGGGGGCACCGGGTACGCCAGAGCCCAGGAGCTCATGACGCACGAGGCCAATGCGGCGATCGCCGGAGCCTTCGAGGGCGGGGCGACCAGCGTGCTCGTCAACGACTCCCACGGCACGATGGACAATCTGCTGCACGACCGGCTCGACCCGCGCGCCCGCCTCGTCTTCGGCTCCCCGAAGGCGCAGTGCATGGCGGAAGGCCTCACCGAGGATTGCGATGTCGCCCTGTTCGTGGGGTACCACGCGCCGGCAGGCGCACCGGGTGTCCTGGCCCACACCTTCTCGGCCCATTTCGGCGAGGTGCGGATCAACGGAGCCCGTGTCTCGGAGGCCGAGGTCAACGCGATCTACGCCGCATCTCTCGGCGTTCCGGTCGGACTCGTCACGGGCGACGACGTGATCGGCGCGATCGCCTCCGACGTGTTCTCGGGTGCGACGATCGTGACGGTCAAGAGGGCCCACGGATTCTCCGCCACCGACACCGTCGCGCCGAGCGTCGCCCGCGAGCTGGTGCGCGAAGGAGCCGCTCGCGCGGTCGCCGATGCTGCCTCGCTCCGCCGCCCCGTCACCGAGCTCCCCCTCACCCTCGAGGTCGACATGCCCTCGCCGGTGGCGGCCGAGCTCGGCGCCTGCATCCCCGGGTGCCATCGCACCGCCGACCGCACCATCACCGCGGAACTCGACAACGCCGCGGATCTGCTGGGGCTCATCACCGTGCTCTACGAACTGGCGCAGGGCAGCGAGAACGCCCGGCAGGTGCTCACGAACCGTCGCTGATCAGGTCGCGCACCAGGGCTGCCAACAGCTCGGTGCGCGGCTGGATCGCGCTGACTTCGGCGTGTTCGTCGCGAGCGTGCGCTCCTCCGCCGACTGCTCCGAGCCCATCGAGGGTCGCCACACCGGCACCGGCCGTGAAGTTGCCGTCCGATGCTCCTCCCACGGCCATCCCCACGAGCGGTGGATGGCCGAGGTCTGCGGCCAGTGCCGCCGCGCGCGCGAAGAGGTCGGCGGATGCCGCGGCTTCCAGAGGAGGACGGTTGACCCCGCCGTGCACGACGAGCGTCGCCCCCTCGACACCGAGGCGCAGCTCTCTCATCGCGGTGTCGACCCGCTCCTGCTCGGCGATGGTCGTCGCTCTGACGTCGACCGCGACCGTTGCGCGGTCCGGCACGGTGTTGCCTGTCGTGCCGGATGACATCAGCGTTGGTGTGACCGTGGTGCCGACGGCGGGGTCGGCCAGAGCGGCCAGGGCGATGACGAGGTGCGCCACGCCGACCGTGGCGTTGATCCCCCGTTCGGGCTCCAGCCCGCTGTGCGCCGCCCGACCGAGCACCTCGAGTTCGTACAACGACACGCCTTTGCGCTCGGTCTTGAGCGCGCCACCGGGCCCTGCGGCCTCGAGCACGAGGGCGGCGCGGCATCCGGTGGCCCTGGACTCGATCAGCGCGCGCGAGGTGACGGATCCGACTTCCTCATCACCGGTCACCAAGACCGTGACCTGGTCGAGCACGCCGTCACCGTGCCTGGCACGGAGCATCGCGAGCGCATGCACGATCTGTACGACCCCCACCAGCATGTCGAAGCATCCGGGGCCGCGGATGACTCCTCCGTCGACGGTGAACGGCAATTCCGCAAGGCTTCCGATCGGCCAGACCGTGTCATGGTGGCCGAGCAGCAGCACCCGGCTGTCACGACCCTGCAGCACGACGTGGTCGACCCCGTCGATCCGCAGGGTCTCGGGGCGCCTGCCCAGCCGGTGCTCGATCACGTCGGAGAGCACGACAGCAGAGCGGGCGACGGCATCGTGATCGGCCGACGGCGACTCGATCGTCACCAGGTGTTCCAGGTCAGCGAGGAACTCCAGGAGCTCGAAGCGTGAACCTTCGAGGTTCCGAACCGCCTCAGAAGTAGGTACGGACAGCACCTGTCACCTCGTATCTATCGGTGACGACCGGGATGAGCCGCCACTTGTCGAACGTCGTGCAGGGGTGTGAGATGCCGAGACCCACGAGGTCGCCGACCTCGAGGGAGAGGTGCTCCGGGACGGAGACCATTGCGTGCTGGTCGTTGACTCCGGTGACCTGGAGCCCTTCGACCGGCTGCGTGCGTCCGCCGCGTCGGACGGCGAAGGGCAGGGGCAGATCCGCGTCGGTCGAGACGTCGCGGCGACCGGCGCCGAGGATCGCACGCCCCGGCTCCGGGCAGGACAGTACTTCGGCCCACACTTCGAGCGCCGGCAGCGGCTCCGGATCGCGCCCTGTGAACGGCGATGTGCGCGCGTAGAGGCCGTGGTCATGAGTCAGATAGCACCCGCTGCGCAGAACCACCTCGATGCGGTCTCCGGTCCAGGCTTCGCGGAACTGCGTGACGACCAGATCGAAGTACGAGCTGCCGCCGAACGACACGAGGGCACCGCGCGCGGGAAGCATTCCGCGGTCCAAGAGATCGTGGAGCACGGTCGCGGACCATCCGAGGAACTCTGCGACGTGACGTCGACGCTCGTCGAGGTCACGTCCAGGCACGAGTCCTTCGTATCCTTCGAGGCCGACGAGCTGCAACCCGTCGGCCTCGTGGACCGCCTGCGCGATACGCATGGCCTCCTCCGTGGACCGCACCCCTCCGCGTCCGCCGGAATAGCCGAGCTCGATCATCACGGATTGGGGGCGAGGATCATCGTCGGCACCGATCACGCGATCCGCGAGTGCGGAGACCGTCTCGACGGAGTCGACCAGCATCAGCACCTGAAGGTCGGGATCCGCCCGCTGGCACGCGGCGAGGTAGGTGAGGTCGGCGGGACCGACGACCGGATTGGCGATCAGGATGCGCTGCACTCCAGCGGTGAGAAAGACCCTCGCCTGCTGGACGTTGGCGACCGTGACACCCCACGCCCCGGCCGCGAGCTGGCGTTCGACCAGGGCCGGACTCATCGTGGTCTTCGCGTGCGGCGCGAGAAGCACGTCATGGCGCGCGCAATAGTCCCGCATCAATCCGAGATTGCGCTCGATGGCGTTGTCCCGCAACGCGACCACTGGCAGATGGAAGTCACCGTTCAGGAGATTCCATCCCTGCGCACCGACTTCGGCGAGCGGCACGCCACCGTCGGGGAAAGCCCGGTCTCGCCAAGTGACCACGTCATCCGTCATGTCAGCTCCTCGCTGTCGGCCCTCCACGTCCAGTCCGAGTATCTCTCGAGGGCGTCCTCGGAGATTGGGGCTCGAGACTCAATACTCAGACGTCTGTTCAGGCAAGTGACCAATCCGCATTCCGCGGTCTCGACGACGGCATCCGGTCACTTCTCTCAGGAAGCCTGTCGAATGAAAGCCAGGCGAGGGTTCGGACAGGTGCTCGCGGCTGCTGCCGTAACCGCACTCCTTGTCCTCGGCTTCCCATTGGCCGCGTCAGCCGCTAGCTGGAACCTCTACTTCGACGGTTCATCAAGCCAGAATCAAACGCTGTCGTCGGGAACCAAGCAGATGAGCGGTGGGCGTGCACAGGCCCTCGTGCTGACCACGTACGCCCAGGTCACACAGGTGGGAGTTGGGACCCAGAGCGGGGGAAGCACTGCGACGCTAACTCACGCTCTGGTGAATACGAGTTCCTACTGTCAGTGGAAATCGACAAGCGCGCACCAGCCCAAAAAATACGCACTACAGTGCTGGTACGAGCGATAAACACGAAGAGGAGCGTCCGCCCATGAAACGGAGAACATTTTCAGTAATGGCCGTGGCGCTCCTCGTCCTCGTGCTCAGCGGGTGTGTGGGGGCCGGTGTCCCGGTTCCCGAGTTCGACCGCGCGCAGGTATCGGCGGACGCATTGCCAAACAGCGAAGCCTTCGACTCCACGCCCTACAGTGCGGAATCATCCCGCTTCATCGCAGAGCAATCAGGATGGGAAATTTTCATCGCGCGGACCACGGGGGATGAGAACACCCGGAAGAACTGCCTTCTTCTCTTCAACGGAAGCAGCAACCTCGCACAATGCGACGACGCCCTGCCACTGTCCATCCGGCCCGACGGAGAAACGTTTACCATCAGTCTCGCCGGCCCCCAGGGACCGAAGGACTCCAAGAGCATCTCGGACAGCGTCTACATCACCAACTGACGACACAATCACTCGCTCCGACTCCTCGTTCCGGCGTCACGCGATACGGCACCGCAAACGTTCGAGTTGGCGGACGTTACAGAAACCGGCGCTGATTCGGTCGCTGACACAAGAGCCCTCGGGAGCGAGAGTGTGATGACCGGGGGCAAAACTACGCCCCCGCTCCTGTGATATCGCAATGCGCCATGCTCGTTGAACACACCAGACCTACCGGGGAACACTTACGCGATGAATGCTCGGCTGACGAAAGCATGTCCGGAAGGAGGGAATCAGACGTGGACCGGAGATCTTTACCGTTAGCGCGAACGGCCGCGGCCGCGACCGTGCTGTTATTCATCGGCGGGCTCGCCGGGTGCGACGGCGGCCAGCGCATCTACGAAGAAGCTGTGACTGAGGCGGAGCAGGGTGTGGCTCTCTCACTGGAGATCACGACGACGCAGGCCACCGACCTTCTCGCGGAGCGCTCTGCGGCGAGTGAGATCTCGACAGAGGACATCATCTCGATCTTCCTGACAGATGCGAGGAACTACGAGACCGAACCACTGGACGCGATCCAGACGCGAGCACTTTTCGGTATGAGGGAGAACAGCGACGGATCCGTGACATTCTCGATCTTCATCGTGGACAGCGTGTACCGCGCGAGTGGACTAACGACCACTAGTCAGTCGCGGCACAGCTGTGGGGAGATCACAGGCCGCATCGGGGCGGGCGTGCTGTCGTTCGAGGACCTGGACTGTCCTCCGGTCTTCGTGCAGCGGGCTGGTGACGAGTCGGTGAGCCTGTCGATGACAGACAACGCAGAGAAGTACGGAGTGAGCGTGGGTACGTCACCCTGACGTGCGCCCATTCCGCTTTTCGACTCATCGAAAGCTGACCACAAGACGCTCGCCACCGAAGGTGAGATGGCGGCGAAGATCGCGGAGCAGACGGTGACGAAGATCGGCAACGACACCCAGAACTTGCCATCGGGGTCTTCTCGAACGGTCGCGGCGCTGGGGTAGCCGGGGAGGGGGCGATGCCAGTTAACGGCGATGTCCTGGGTGATGTTCGCAAGGTGGAGGCGACCGCCACCCTGTCCGGTGTTCTGCCATCCCCCTCGGATGATGAAAGCGTTCTCGGCGAATCGAGCGGACTTGCGCGCGGTGCGACGTGACTTGAACTTCGGGTGTCCGACTCGGCGCCCCTTGATCTTGACGGCGGCGGAGTCGAAGAAGCGCTGGTAGGCGTCCGCGGCGTCTTGAACGGCGGCGGAAAGCGCCATGTGCGACACCTCTGCGAGCCACGCGGTGTCCGAACTACGTCGAGCTTCGGTGACGAGCACCTTCGTGGCGTCGTATCCGGACGGGTGCTTCGCACCTGTGGCGTACCGCTCTCGGGCGAGGGCGATGTACGCGTTATAGACGAAGCGGCACGAACGATCCAAACACGCGCCGAAGACTGTCCATCGCCTCAGGCTCCGGGTAGATCCGGTAGCTGTAACGGCGGACCTCGGCGGGACCATCGTGCTCAGCGCGTTTTCTGGCGCGCGCGTCCGCCCGCATCCTGGTCCCCGCCGAGCGGCATAGGGTGCACGGGCAATCCCAATGTCCATACCCGCGGCGGGTGCCGTGATCCTCGTCCGGCATGACGGCGAGGTCCGGTTTGTTGTGCCCGATGACCAGCAGATACTGAATATCCTGCGCATTCTCTCGAGGCTTCCGCCCTCGCTGCGCACGAGAGGTGCATGCAAACACCTACCTACCTCAACCGCATCACCAAGTTCGACGACACCACCGCAGCGGCCACCCACTCGGAGTTGCTCGCGCAGTTCCTCGGCCGCTTCCGCGGCGAAGGCCACCCCAAGCGCACCGCGCGCATCCTGGACGAGCACACCTACGCTCGCCTCAGCAAGGAAGTGCGGGCGCTCGTGACGGACCGGAAGCTCCCTGGAGTGGTCCCCGGTTCACCGATGGACGACTTCATCCGCGACTCCGTCACCCTCGCAGCCCCCCACACCCCGTACGCCGCGAAGCTCCTCCTCTCCCACACCGCCCGGTACGTCCTCTGGTGCAAGGGACAGGGCTGGCCGCTTGAGGCCAACGTCATCTGGTCCGTGCGCGGCATCGACATCTACTCCACGACGGCGAACCAGGAGTGCAGCGAAGGCACCCGCCGCAACTACCGCACGTTCCTGCTGCGTATCAGCGAGGTGCTGATGCCTGAAGAGCACCCGGAACGCCAGACCCCGCTGTCCACGCGGACCACGGTCGCTCCTTATACCGAGCGGGAGATGGACTCTTTCCGCGAATGGGCGGGCGCGCAGCTCACCGACCTCAAGCGCGACAGAGCGATGCTCATGCTCACCCTGTGCGCCGGCGCCGGTCTCCGCCCGGGCGAACTGCCCTTCGTGCACTACGACGATGTCATCGTGGACGACCAGGGCGTTCTCATCATGGTTGATGGACGCGAGGTGCCTCTCCAGGCCTCGATCTACAACTACCTCCTCCACGACCAGGGAGTTCTGCAGGAGCAACTCCTCGTGAACTACCGGTCGAACACCACGCTGTTAGAGCTGGGCAAACTCGCCGGCTACCCGAATGCGCTTCGCGCCGAGCGTCCAGACCTCCGCATCCAGTATCGAGACGATGTCTCCCTCGAGGACGTTCGCATCGAGCTGGGACTCAGCGAGGACCTCGTCGCCGTCGCGGACCCGGAACGCGTGGCCGTGGCAGTCACCTACCTCGAAGGCGTCTCCGGGCAGTGGAACGACTTCGAAGCGATGACGACGGCGGACCTTGTTCGTTGGTACCACGACACGCTCGTTCTTGGGTTGAGCTCCACTCACACAGCGCCGATGACCGACGAGTACTTCTGGACTGAAGCCATCGGCGTGGTGAGCCTTCACCGCGCTCAGCGTTCCCGAGTCATCGAACTGTTGAGAGCGGCGTTCATGACCCTCACCTCGGACCCGCGGCTCCCTGGATGGATTGAAAGCGCCGTCGATACGGTCGAGCGCTTCCAGGGTCAAGAGCGGGACATCATCCTCGCCACCTACGCGGTGGGCGACCCCGACACCGTCGCGGAGGAGGAAGACTTCCTCCACAACCTCAACCGGTTCAATGTGCTCGCGACCCGCGCACGCGCGAAGCTCATTGTCATGGCGAGTCGCGAGATCATTCAGCACACGAGTAACGACCTGGAGACCATCCGCACCAGCGAGATGCTGAAGGACTTCGTGGACGTGTTCTGTTCGAACGAGCTCCTTGTCCAGCTTCCGTCTCCGTTGGGCGATGTGTCCGTCGAACTGCGATGGCGGACGTGAATCTCGGGTCGTTCCGAAACCGAGCACGGCCACCCCACCATCTGAGGGTCTTCGCCTAACGGGGGGTGGGCCGTTGTCGTCCGCAGCAACAACTGGGGTCCCGAGCGGCGCGCCCATGCGACTGACGGCGCCAATGACGCGCACGACCAATGGGACCTTTAACGAACCATCCCAAAGGTGATCCGACACAACCTCGAAGAGTAGGCGTTGTTACAGCCGCGATCACTAGAACGAAAAAACCGGCCAGAAATTCATCCTGACCGGCTCTTTCGATTTACGAACAGATTGCCCTGTATTTACGAACAGGGCCCCCTGTGCGCGAGGGGGGACTCGAACCCCCACATCCTTGCGAATACTGGCACCTGAAGCCAGCGCGTCTACCATTCCGCCACTCGCGCGTGTGTCTCGCTCCGAAGAACTCAACTTTGCGAGTTTATCACGCGATTTCCGCCTCGCTGCACACCTGAAACAGGGCGTCGGCGGCGTTCCCCCAGGTCACCTGGCTACGATGGGCCTACCGGTCGGCATGCCAGAGGAGCCCAGTGGGACTACTTGACAGCTTTGAGAAGGGTCTCGAGCGCGCTGTGAACAGCGCGTTCGCGAAGACCTTCCGCAGCGGCATCCAACCAGTGGAGATCGCTTCGGCCCTTCGACGTGAAGCAGATACGAAGGCCGCGGTCGTGAGCCGCGATCGCATCATCGCGCCCAACAACTACGTCGTGCGCCTCAGCACCGACGACGCCGAGCGCATGCGCGGACTCGGCGGCGCACTCACCGACGAGCTGCACGCGCTGCTCACCAAGCACTCCAAGGCGCAGGGGTACAGCTTCGCCGGTCCGCTCTCGATCGCCCTCGAAGCCGATGAGAAGGTCGCCACCGGCACGGTACGCGTGAGCTCCGGCACGGTCGAGGGCCGCGTCAGCTGGCAGGCCGTGGTCGATGTCGACGGCCGCCGCCACACGATCACCCGCGCCCGTACCGTGATCGGACGCGGCACGGATGCCGACATCACGATCTCGGATGCCGGTTCGAGCCGCAAGCACGCCGAGATCCTGTGGGACGGCGAGCGCGCCATGATGCGCGACATGGGTTCGACGAACGGCACCAAGGTCAACGGCCAGAAGCTCCGCGAAGCCGCACTCCCCACCGACACCACGATCACGATCGGTCGCACCGACCTCGTGTTCCGGATCGTCCCGGTCGCCGCACCGTCGCGGCCGACGGATGACTCCACCCGCGCGTTCGGAGCGATGCCGTGAGTGAACTCGTCCTCCTTCTCCTTCGGATCGGCTTCCTCCTGATCCTCTGGTTCTTCGTCTTCGGCGTCGTCTACTCGCTGCGCGCCGACCTGTTCGGCGTGAAGGTGCGCAAGCTCCCGGTCGAGGCGACCGCCGGCGCAGCAGCGCCCGCCCCCGCGGCTCCCGTCGCCAAGCCGGCGTCAGCGCGCCCGTCGACCGGGCCCGCCACCGTCGCGACCGCCAAGCGCCTCGTGATCACCTCCGGCCCGAAGGCCGGCCTCGAACTCCCGCTCAGCGCGGATTCGCTGACCATCGGCCGGTCCAGCGAGTCGGCCCTCGTGATCCGCGACGACTACACGTCCAGCCATCACGCGCGTCTG
Organism: Microbacterium oxydans; assembly: GCF_000956525.1. Taxonomy (GTDB): domain Bacteria; phylum Actinomycetota; class Actinomycetes; order Actinomycetales; family Microbacteriaceae; genus Microbacterium; species Microbacterium oxydans_A. The sequence continues at coordinate 82,585 of NZ_JYIW01000021.1, read as the reverse complement.
ATGCTGCGAGGCGACGCCTGGGCGATCCAGGACCTCGACTCCACGAACGGCACCTTCGTCGCCGGCCAGCGCGTGACCGGTCCGCCCGTCTCCCTCGCGCTCGGCACGCCCATCAAGGTGGGCGCCACGACCTTCGAGTTGCGAGCCTGACGCCCGCATGGTCTTCGAAGGCTCGAGCGCCGCGATCTCCCACACCGGGAAGATCCGCTCCAACAACCAGGACTCCGGGTACTCCGGGGCGAACCTGTTCGCCGTCGCCGACGGCATGGGCGGCCACGCCGGCGGTGACGTCGCATCGAGCATCGCGATCCAGCGCCTCGAGCCGCTCGACCAGGGCTATGCCTCGACGGATGACGCGCAGGCGTCGCTGCAGGCTGCGGTCACCACGGCGGCCGGCGACCTGATCCGCGCCGCCAAGGAGCGTCCGGAACTCGCGGGCCTCGGCACCACGGTCAGCGCGATCATCATGGTTGACGACTACGCCGTGATCGGCCACATCGGCGACTCGCGCATCTACTTGTACCGCGACGAGGCGCTGACGCAGATCACCGCCGATCACACCTTCGTGCAGCGCCTGGTCGACTCCGGTCGCATCACACCGGAAGAGGCCCGCTACCACCCGCGCCGCTCGGTGCTGATGCGCGTGCTCAGCGACATGGACTCCGACCCGGAGCTCGACACGTTCGTCATGCCGACGCGTCCGGGCGACCGTTGGCTGCTGTGCTCCGACGGTCTCTCCGGTGTGGTCGACGAGACCCGCATCCTGCGGGCGATGCGTCTCGGCCTCGCTCCCGGTCGCACGGCAGACAACCTGCTCAAGCAGGCCCTCGACGGCGGTGCCCCCGACAACGTCACGATCGTCCTGGTCGACGTCGGCGGACAGCATCCGCTCTCCTCCGGCACCGCGACCATCGTCGGCGCCGCCTCGAACCCCTCCGGCATCCTGGTGCCGTCCGCCCGACCGCAGCGCTCCGGCTGGCTGCACCCGGTGCGCCAGGCGGCCAACGAGCCGAGCCACTTCGAGCCCGCCGCCGAGTACCTCGAGGAGCTCATCGAAGAGGACCGCCGGCGTGCCAAGCGTCGCCGCCTCGGCTGGATCGCCGGGGTGCTCGTCGTCATCGCGGTGCTCGGCTTCGCTGCGTTCGCGGCGTACAGCTGGACCCAGACGCGGTACTTCATCGGCGCCGACGACGACAGCGTCGTGATCTTCCAGGGCGTGCAGCAGAACATCGGACCGATCACGCTCTCGAGCCCGATCGAGGACACCGACATCCTGCTCGCCAACCTGCCCGAGTACCAGCGGGCCTCGGTGGAGCGCACCATCTCGGCCCGCTCGCTGTCTGATGCCATGGCCATCGTCGAGCGGCTCCGCGCCGGTGCCGACGCCAACGCGCTGCCCACTCCCCTGCCGACGCCGAGCCCGACCGACCTGCCCGTGCCGGTGGAGACACCAGCAGGAGGTGAGGGATGAGCACCGACGTCAACGCGGACACCAGCGTGATCACGGCCCTCAAGCGACTGCGGCTCCCGCAGACACAGCGCAATCGGGAGTTCTGGCTGCTGCTGTTCGCCTGCGCGATCAGCGGTGCCTCACTGACCCTCGTGCAGCTCGGCGCCCTCGGCCTGATCGACCCCGTCGTGCTTGCGATCGGCGGCGGTCTCGCCGTGCTCGCGTTCGCCCTGCACATCGTGCTGCGCCTCGTCGCCTCCGACGCCGACCCGTTCGTCCTGCCGATCGCCACGCTGCTGACCGGTCTCGGCATCTCGATGATCTACCGCATCGACATCGCCAAGCACCTCACCGCCTGGGACGCCTACTCCACGAAGCAGCTGGCGTGGACGGCGATCTCGCTGGCCGGCGCCATCACGGTGGTGCTGCTGCTCCGCAACTACCGCGTGCTGTTCCGGTACACGTACATCTTCGGCCTCGTCGGCATCCTGCTGCTCCTGCTGCCGTTCGTCCCCGGTCTCCGCATCGACGACGCGAACGCAGCGGTGTGGGTCTCGCTCGGCGGCGCATTCGCGTTCCAGCCGGGTGAGCTCGCCAAGATCAGCCTCGCGCTCTTCTTCGCCGGCTATCTGGTGCGAACGCGAGAGAGCCTGACCTCGGTCGGCACGCGTTTCCTCGGCATGACCTGGCCGCGGATGCGCGAGCTCGGCCCGGTGCTCGTGGTGTGGGTGATCTCGCTCGGCATCATCGTGCTGCAGCGCGACCTCGGCACCGGAACCCTGATCTTCGGCATGTTCGTCGCGATGCTCTACGTCGCGACCGGCAAGACCAGCTGGGTCGTGATCGGCCTCACGCTCGTGGTCGCCGGCGTCGCCCTCGCGACGCAGATCCTCAGCTATGTGCGCGGTCGTTTCATCAACTGGTTGTTCCTGTTCGACCCGAATCAGGTCGACCCCGACGGCGCCGGGTACCAGCCGATGCAGGGCCTGTTCGGGCTGGCGCACGGCGGCCTGATGGGCACCGGCTGGGGTCAGGGGCGGCCTGAGGTCACCCCGCTCGCTCACAGCGACTACATCATCACCAGCCTCGGCGAGGAGCTCGGTCTGATCGGACTGTTCGCGATCCTCTGCCTCTACATGGTGTTCGTGAGCCGCGGCGTTCGCATCGGACTCGCCGGCCAGGACGACTTCGGCAAGCTGCTCGCGACCGGCCTGTCGTTCACGATCGCGCTGCAGGTGTTCATCATGGTCGGCGGTGTGACTCGCGTGATCCCGCTGACGGGTCTGACGACGCCGTTCCTCGCTGCGGGTGGTTCATCGCTGGTCGCGAACTGGATCATCGTGGCGCTGCTGCTGCGCATCTCCGACGGCGTCCGCCGCCAGCCGAGGGTGGTGATCGGATGACCAGGGAACTCCGCCGTCTGAGCATCGTGATGCTGTTCATGTTCATCGCACTGTTCGCCGCCACGAGCTGGATCCAGGTCGTCGAGTCCGACTCGCTGGCCCAGAACAGCAACAACCAGCGCACGCGGCTCGACAGCTACGAGATCCAGCGCGGCTCGATCATCGTGGACGGCGTCGCGATCGCCACCTCGATCCCCAGCGACGACCGGTACCAGTTCCAGCGCGAGTACTCGGATGCCGCGATGTGGGCACCGGTCACCGGGTACTTCAACGCTCCCCTCGACGCCCGCACCGGCATCGAGCAGGCGATGAACGCCGACCTCTCCGGCACCGGCTCCAACGCCTTCCTCGCGGAGATCGAGCGCATCATCTCCGGCCAGCCGCAGAGCGGGTTCAGCGTGGAGCTCTCACTGAACACGGCGGCGCAGCGCGCAGCCTACGAGGCCCTCGACGGCCTGAAGGGCGCGGTCATCGCGATCGAGCCGAAGACCGGGCGCATCCTCGCGATGGCATCCACCCCCGGGTTCGACACGAACCTGCTGGCGACGCACGACGCGGATGCCGCGAACACCGCCTACGACCAGCTCGCGGCAGATCCGTCGAAACCGCTCTCGAACCGTGCGATCGCCGGCGACCTCAACCCGCCCGGCTCCACGTTCAAGATCCTCGTGGCTGCAGCCGCCTTCGCGAGCGGCGACTTCACACCGGAATCGACGCTCCCGAACCCGGCGATCTACACGCTGCCCGGCTCGAACAACCGCGTCTCGAACGCGTGGGGCAGCGCGTGCGGCCCCGGTGAGACCGTCACGATCGCCGAGGCGATCCGGCTGAGCTGCAACATCCCGATGGCCGAACTCGCCGTCGAGCTCGGTGACGACAAGATCCGCGAGATGGCGGAGAAGTTCGGCTTCAATCAGAGCTTCGAGACGCCGCTCGTCTCGACACCCTCCAGTTACCCCCGCGCCCTCGACGACGCGCAGACCGCGCTGACCGGATTCGGTCAGGGCCAGGTCACCGCGACGCCCCTGCAGATCGCCATGGTCGCAGCCGGGATCGCGAACGACGGGGTGGTCATGAACCCGCACATGGTGGATGCCGTGATCGGCGAGGACCTCTCGGTCATCCGCGCCTTCGAGAACAGCGAGTTCGGGCGCGCGATGGACAAGGATGTGGCCGATGAGGTCACTGCCGCCATGGTCGCGAGCGTCTCAACGGGCGCTGCGCAGGGTGCAAGAATAGACGGGGTCGATGTTGCCGGGAAAACCGGTACCGCTGAGAACGGAAACAGGCCGCACACGTTGTGGTTCACCGGGTTCGCACCGGCGAACGACCCCGCGGTTGCAGTAGCAGTCGTCGTCGAAGACGGCGGCGGTCAGGGACAATCAGGATCCGGTGACACCATCGCCGCTCCGATTGCAAAAAAGGTCATTGAGGCGGTGCTAGGCAGATGAGGCCGACGCAGGGTGTGTCGTTCGGTGGTCGCTACGAGCTGCTGTCGCGTATTGCGATCGGCGGCATGGGCGAGGTGTGGGAAGCGACTGATCACGTCATCGGACGGACCGTCGCGATCAAGATCCTCAAGGACGAGTACATGGGGGACCCAGGGTTCCTCGAGCGGTTCCGTGCTGAGGCGCGCCATGCTGCGCTCGTCAACCACGAGGGAATCGCCAGTGTCTTCGACTACGGCGAGGAGAACGGCAGTGCCTACCTCGTCATGGAGCTCGTGCCCGGTGAGGCCCTGTCGACCGTGCTCGAGCGTGACGGCGCGCTGAGCGCAGACAAGACGCTCGACATCGTCGCCCAGACGGCATCCGCACTGCAGGCCGCGCACGCGGCCGGCCTCGTGCACCGCGACATCAAGCCCGGCAACCTGCTGATCACGCCGGACGGACGCGTGAAGATCACCGACTTCGGCATCGCGCGAATCGCCGACCAGGTGCCGCTGACGGCGACCGGTCAGGTCATGGGCACGGTGCAGTACCTGTCGCCGGAACAGGCGTCGGGTCACCCGGCCTCCCCCGCGACCGACACGTACTCGCTCGGCATCGTGGCCTACGAGTGCCTCGCCGGCAAGCGTCCGTTCACGGGCGAGTCGCAGGTCGCGATCGCGATGGCGCAGATCAACGAGCAGCCGCCGCCGCTGCCGCCGACCGTGCCGATCCCCGTGCAGAACCTCGTCATGGCGATGATCGCCAAGAAGCCGTCCGACCGGCCGTCCTCCTCTGCCACGGTCGCCCGTGCCGCGCAGGCGCTGCGTCGCGGAGACCTGAACTCTGCTGCGATCGCGGTGCCGGCCATCGCGACCGGTGGGGTGGCGGGCGGGGACGACGCCACGCGCATCCTGACGGCGAGCGGCGACAACGGCACCACGCGCATCCTGCCGACCACGGCGCAGCTCCCCACCGGCGCCGAGGCGGCCGAGGGCGAGACCGAGAAGAAGAAGCGGAGCCGTTGGACGTGGCCGCTGATCGCACTCGTCGTGCTGCTCGCGATCGTGCTCGGCGGCGCGGTGTTCGCCCTGCTGAACCAGGGCGACGGCGACCCGAAGCCCACGGAGACGACCGCGCAGACGACCACGCCTCCGCCCGTGACGCCGTCCGAGACACCGACGGCAGACCCTGAACCGGTCGACGTCGATTCGCTCGGCCTCGTCGGCATGACCTGCGACGCCGCGCTGGCCGCCGCTCGTGACGCCGGCCTCGTGCCCAACTGCGTCACCGGCACCACGACGGCGCCGTCCGCCGACCTCGTCGGTGCGGTCGAGCGAGTCGACCCCCGCGGCTCGGTCGAGGTCGGTCGCGACATCACGCTGTACCTGTACGCGGACCAGACCGCCGTCGGCAAGCCGCAGAACCCGCCGACGTTCTCCGGCACGTTCACCGAGGGCGGCACCGCCACCCTCAACTGGACCGCCTTCTCGTGCCCCTCCGGCACGGGGGCGCTGGCCTCGTACGAGGTGACGCTGACGAACGCGACCTTCACCAAGCCGGACGGCACCACTGCCACCGTGCTGAGCTTCACCCCGAACACGCGCACGAGCCCGATCAAGATCGACACCGGCAAGGCCGGCCAGGTCGTGACGGCCACGTACCGCGCATTCTGCGGTGACCGCCCGTCCGAGATGTCGGATCAGGGCCAGTCGGGTGTCATCCTCCCGGCGACGCCCGTGGATGGCGAAGACGGCGGAGACAGCCAGGGCTGAGCGCAGCGGTAGCCTGTAATCCATCAATTCGTCGTTCGTTCCAGGGGGTCAAGAAGTGTCGGAAGAGCCACGCATTCTCGCGGGTAGGTACCGCGTCGGCGAGCTCATCGGGCACGGCGGCATGGCCAAGGTCTACCGTGGCCATGATCTGACGCTCGGCCGCGAGGTCGCGATCAAGATCCTCGACCCTGAGCTCGCCCGCGACACGGCCTTCCGCACCCGCTTCCGTCTGGAGGCGCAGGCTGCCTCGCGGATGTCGCACCCCTCGATCGTGCGCGTCTACGATGCCGGCGACCCGTCGACACCCGACAACGCATCGGACGACCCGCCCTACATCGTGATGGAGCTGATCAGCGGGCGACTGCTGAAGGACATCATCGCGGCCGGCCCGGTGCCGGTCGAGGATGCCGTCCGCTACGTCGATGGCATCCTCGAAGCCCTCGACTACTCGCACCGCGCCGGTGTCGTGCACCGTGACATCAAGCCGGGCAACGTGATGGTCACCGAGAAGGGCCAGGTCAAGGTCATGGACTTCGGCATCGCCCGCGCGGTGTCCGACTCCTCCTCGACCGTCGCCGAGACCACGCAGATCATCGGTACCGCCGCCTACTTCTCACCGGAGCAGGCGAAGGGCGAGCCCGTCGATGCTCGCGCCGACCTGTACTCGACCGGCGTCGTGCTCTACGAGCTGCTCACCGGCCGTCAGCCGTTCCGCGGCGAGTCCCCCGTGGCCGTCGCCTACCAGCACGTCAGCGAGACTCCGCTCGCGCCGACCGAGGTCAATGAGGACGCCCCTGGCGCACTCGACCCGATCGTGCTGCGCGCGCTCGCGAAGGATCCGTACCAGCGTTACCCGGATGCCGCGCACTTCCGCGCCGCACTCGACGACGCCGTCACCGGCAGCGCCCCGAGCCGCAAGCAGCTGGGTGCGCTCACGAGCGAGCTGTACGGCCCGAGCCCGCGGCAGGCGCAGGAGACCGCTCGATCGCTGCGCCAGTTGAGCACCGACAACACGATGGCCCGCACGCAGTCCGGTCCCCCGGTGGCGTGGATCTGGGCCGGTGTGGCCCTGCTCGCCGTGCTGCTCGTGTCCGTGCTGTTCTGGGTCGTCACGATCAGCATGCGTCCGACGGACGTGCCGAGCACCTCTCGCGTTGTCCCCGACCTCATCAACGTGTCGTCGGAGCGCGCGCAGAGCGATCTCGCCGAACTCGATCTCACGGCGAACCTCGTGATCGAATCGAGTACGTCGATCACCAAGGGCAACGTGATCCGGACCGACCCCGAGTCCGGCGTCGCGGTGAACGAAGGCAGTGCGGTCACCGTCTACGTCTCATCCGGCGTCGAGACGGTGGTGGTTCCACCACTCGAGGGCATGTCGCTGGTCGATGCGAAGCGGGCGCTGGCCGCCGCCGGGCTCGAACTCGGCACGGTGGTCCAACGCAACGACAACGCGCTCCAGGCCGACACGGTGATCTCTTCGAGTGAAGAGGCAGACACCGAGGTGGCGCCGAAGACCGTGATCAATCTCGTCGTGGCGAGCGGCAAGGTGACGTTGAACGATGTCGTCGGCTGGACGCTCGAGGCCGCGACGCAGAACCTCGAGAGCCTCGGACTCGTGCCCACACCGGTCGCATCTCCGGACTGCCCCGCCACCGACCCGCCCACCGTCTCGTCGATGTCTGCGGCGCCGGGCGACGTGGGCGTCGGCTCGACCGTCGAGCTGCGGTACTGCACCGGCGGCTGAGGCACACCGACCTGCGCGGTGCGTCAGCGGTTCAGCGGATGCAGCTGCTCCGACCGTTCGACGGCCACGGTGTCGCCGACCGACGCGAGCCAGTTCGCGAGCAGACGGTAGCCACCGTGCGTGAGCACGCTCTCCGGGTGGAACTGCACGCCGTCGATCGGCAGGTCTCGATGCGTGATGCCCATGACGGTGCCGCTCTCGGTGCGCGCGGTCACGATCAGGTCCGACGGCAGGTCGCGCTCGGCGAGGGCGAGCGAATGGTATCGGCCGACGTCGAGCGGTGACGGCAGCCCCTCGAACAGTCCGATGCCCGCGTGCGTGACCGCGGAGACCATGCCGTGCATCAGCTCCGGCGCCTCGGTCACGGGAGTCCCGAAGGCTGCACCGACGGTCTGGAAGCCGAGGCACACGCCGAGCAGCGGCATCCGTTGTGCCGCGGCGAGGCGCACCGCCTCGAGCGAGACGCCGGCGTCAGCAGGAGACCCTGGCCCCGGTGAGAGCATCAGTGCGTCGAACGTCGGGAGCAGCGATGCGAGCGCCGCGGCGTCCACGGCATCCGATTCGATCATCGTGATGTCGGCGCCGAGCTCCTCGAGGTACCCGACCAGCGTGTGCACGAAGCTGTCGTGGTTGTCGACCACGAGCACGCGGGTCATTCGAGGTCGACCTCGCCGGGGGTGATGAGCGGGCTGACCCACGGGAACACGTAGTAGAACAGCGCGTACAGCACTGCGGAGACGACCACGAGCACGATGAGCAGCCGGATCCACCAGGGTCCGGGCAGCAGGCGCCAGAGTGCGGCGTACATCAGTCTTCCCTCTCGTCGCGGGTCACGGGCTGGTGGTTCTCCACAAGTTACACCGACGGTGCCGCGGGCGGCGGTGGCGGATCGGTCAGCGCCTTCGGGGGCCCCTCTGCGCGCGGCTGGAAGCTCTCGAAGACGCCATAGGCGACGATGCGCTCGGCCAGCGAGTACAGGGGCGAGCACGCCGTGAGCGTGATGTAGCTCTCGCCGGTCTCGACGCCCGGCAACTGCGGCACGTCGGCGAGCACATCGGTCTGCGTCGGCTTGACGTACTCCAGGGTGCGGAAGCGGTACGTGAACCAGCCGTCCGGCGTCTCGACGACGATCGCATCGTTGAGCTGCAGCTTGTCGAGCTGGTTGAACGGCTTGCCCCACGTGGTGCGGTGCCCGGCCATGGCGAAGTTGCCCGGCTCCCCCGGCATCTTCGAGTTCGTGTAGACACCGATACCGAGCTTGTCGAGCGTGCGGGCGCGAGTGGTGCCGCCGTAGATGCCGAAGTTGTAGTCGGCGCCGAAGCGCGGGATGTGCATCTGACCGAGGTTCTCGGTGTCGGCCGGCACCTTGGGGATCACCGGCGCGTAGACGGTCTCACCGCTGCCGGTCTCGACGAGGGGAGGAAGCTCCGGCGTCGGGCCCTGGTCCCACTCCGCAGAGACCTGCGCGCCTTCCTCGTTCTTCTGCGCTGCGATGATGATGTCGCCGATCCACATCTGCCACGCGACGAACAGCAGGACGAGCACACCCGCAGTGAGCAGCAGCTCACCCAACACGCTCGCGAACGTCGCCCTGGATCGTGGCCGAGAGCGGTGCGGGCGTCGCCCCCCAGGCGCGACGGATGCAGTCATAGGCGCGATCCTACCTCCCACCGCTGAAGGGATGCAGCAGACGCATGCATCCCACATCGAAGTCCGACAGGTCTCGTGGGTAGACTGTCGGCATGGCCCGAGACCACAAGAACCAAGAACCTGCTGTCGAGCGCGCAGAAGGCGAGGCGGCACCCAACGCTGTCTGGTTCAAGCCGGTCATGGTCGGCTTCATGCTGCTCGGCCTGGTGTGGATCCTCGTGTTCTACATCTCCGGCATGCAGTTCCCGATCCCCGGTCTCGACAACTGGAACCTGGCGATCGGTCTCGGCATCGCCCTCATCGGCTTCCTGATGACCACTCGCTGGCGCTGACCGGCTCCCCCGGATTCTCGAAAGGCCCCTCGCACTGCGAGGGGCCTTTTCGTATCCCCAGAGTTATCCACAGTTCTGTCCACAGCCTGGGGAGAATTACACCGGTGTTATTCACAGGGGTGCACAACCCTGTTAACAACCTCTGATCAGGCGAGAATGATCAGCGGCGGCACGAAGGCGACGACGACGATCAACAGGACGACGGTCGCCGCAAACAGAATCACCTGCCAGATCCGCTGTTCCGGCCGTTTCGTACGGGTGAGGATCAGCGCGAGGAGCGCGCCGACGATGGCACCACCGAGGTGCGCCTGCCAGGCGATGCCGCCGACGAAGAAGCCGAAGGCGAAGTTCACGCCGAGGATCACGAGCAGACCGGTGACGTTCGCACCGATGTGCCGACCGATGATCAGCAGCGACGCCATCAGGCCGAAGATCGCGCCCGAGGCTCCGACCGTCGCGGTGCTCGGGGCGAGGACCGCGACCATGACAGACCCGCCGAGGCCGCTGATCAGATAGAGCGCCAGGAAACGCGCCCGCCCGAGCATCGGCTCGAGGTTCTGCCCCAGCATCCACAGCGCGAGCATGTTCAGCGCCAGGTGGATGAACCCGCCGTGCACGAACATGGCCGTGAGCAGGCGCCACGGCTCGAACGGGTACAGCGACAGGGTCGGGTACAGGTAGCCGGCAGCGAACAGCAGCTGCGACGTGATCGCGTCGCCGAGGCCAGGGATGAGCTGCAGGAGCCCGATGAACGAGGTCACCGCGAGCAGCACGTAGGTGACGATCGGCTTGCCGCTGCGGGTCGCCGTGATCGTCGAGCCGCCGCCCCAGCGCCGCGCAGCGCGCTTCTGCGCCGGCGTGCGGTTCTGACGCTCGGCCTTCATGCATTCGGGGCAGATGACCCCGACCGGAGCCGGCGTCTGGCATTCGCCGCAGATGGTGCGCATGCAGCGTTGGCAGAGCACGAAGCTCTGCCGATCCGGATGCCGGTAACAGAAGTTCTCGCGATTGCTCGCGAACTCAGGAGTGGTCATCCGGATCGGCGGAAACGGGTGTCAGGCCGCGACGATGTCGATCGACTGCAGCACGACCGGCTCGATCGGACGGTCGCCGGCAGCCGTGGGGACGGCGCCGAGCGCGTCGACGACGGCGCGGGACGCGTCATCCGCGACCTCACCGAAGATCGTGTGCTTGCCCTGCAGCCACGGAGTCGGGTCCGTGGTGATGAAGAACTGCGAGCCGTTGGTGCCCTCTGCCTTGCCGGTGATGGCGTTGCGGCGGAGGCCGGCGTTCGCCATCGCGAGGATGTACGGCTTGTTGAAGTCGAGCTCGGCGTTGATCTCGTCATCGAAGTTGTACCCGGGGCCGCCGACGCCCTGTCCGAGCGGGTCGCCGCCCTGGATCATGAAGTTCGGGATGATGCGGTGGAAGATGACGTCCTTGTAGAGCGCGCCCTCGCCCGGCTTGCCGGTGGCGGGGTCGGTCCACTCCTGGGTGCCGTCGGCGAGTCCGACGAAGTTCTTGACCGTCTTCGGGGCGTGGTCGCCGAAGAGGTTGATGACGATGTCACCGTGGTTGGTGTGCAGGGTTGCGACGTGGGAAGCGTGAGGCATGCTTCCATCATCTCAGAGCTTCCGGTGTCTGCGCCCTGGATCACACGGACTTCACGGCAGATGTCAAGGGGTGAGCGATTCCCTCCCCCCATACAGACTCGTCTGGCAAGATGGGGAATCCGTACTCCAACCGACAGGAGAGCATCGTGAGCCTCAGCCGTAAGCGGAAGAAGCAACTGCGTCGTCTGCAGAAGGAAGCAAACCAGCTCTGGGAGTCCCAGCAGGTCGTCGTCGGCCATGCTGCAGACGTCGCCCGCGAGGCGAGCCGTCAGCTCGGCGACCTCGGTCGTGAGCAGGTGCTCCCCGTCGTGCAGGACACCTACAACCGCCGCCTCGCCCCGGTCGTCGACCGCGGAGTGAAGCTCGGTCGCCACGTCGTCGACGACAAGGTCGTCCCGATCGTCGGCGGTGTCGTCGGCAGTGCCCTCACGGCATGGGACGTCGCGAACGCCAAGCGTCACGGCGTCGCAGCCCCGGCTCCGCGCGGTGCCTTCGGCAAGAAGCAGAAGAGCGTCGGACTCGGCTCCGTCGTCGCGATCATCCTCGGTGCCGCAGCCGCAGCCGGCGTGCTCTACGCCGCATGGCAGGCGCTTCGTGCAGACGACGAGCTGTGGGTCGCCGACGACCCGCTCAACGCACCTGACGCGTGACCCCGTCTGATCTCCCCTCCGCCGCTTCGGGTGCCGGAGGGGATCAGCATGCCCGGGTGCGGGATGCGGCCGCGGCGCGCGGCCTGACGATCGACATCCAGGAACGCCCTGCGGCGAACAGTCTGTTCGAGGCGGCCGAGCTGCTCGGTATCGCGCCCTCGGGCATCGTGAAGACGCTCGTGGTCAAGCGCGCCGACGACACGTACCTGTTCGCACTCGTGCCCGGCGGTCGCTCGATCTCCTGGCCGAAGCTGCGAGCCGTCGTCGGTGTGAACAAGCTGCGCCTGCCGGAGCCCGAGCTCGCCCTCGCCGCCACCGGCTACGAGCGCGGCACCATCGTGCCGATCGGCAGCACCACCGACTGGCCCGTCTACGCGGACGAGTCGATCGTCGGTCAGCGCATCGCGATGGGTGCAGGGGCCCACGGATACAGCCTGTTCGTCGACGCCGATGACCTGATCGCTGCCTACGGCGCGGTCGTGGCCGACATCTCCGTGCCGGAGCAGCCGCGCGCCTGACCCCGCCCCTGCACGGCTGAGACCGTCAGGGCCTCGACGCGAGCAGCCCGGCCATCCGCAGCGAGATGTCGACGAGCTTGACGCGCTGCAGCGCGGCGACGGACTTCAGCGGGAACCACTCGGCCCTGTCGGTGGAGCCGTCGGTCTCGAACTGCAGCTTTCCGCCCGTGACCTCTGCCCGATAGACGATGCGCAGGGTGTGCAACGGCTCGGACGACTTCTCCACGCGCCGTGTCGCCGGGATCACACGGGAGTGGATGCCCAGGAGCTCGCCGACCTTGACCGTGTACCCGGTCTCCTCGCGGAGTTCACGGCGCACCGCATCCTCGGGCGACTCTCCCGGCTCAAGACCGCCGCCCGGCATGGTCCAGGCCACCCGGCGTCCGTCGATCCAGCGCGCGAGCAGCAGCCGGCCGTCGTCATCGGTGACGACCGCGTATGCCGCGACACGCATATCCATGCGTCACACACTATCCGGCACCGGCGACACCCCTGACCGTGTGTCAGACGACCCGTGCGCCCGACAGATAGGTCGCCCGTACGACGGTGCTCGCGAGCTCCTCCGCCGAGACGCTGAGCGGGTCGCGATCCACGACCAGGAAGTCGGCGAACAGCCCTGGCGCGAGTGCGCCCACCTCGTGCTCGCTGAACAGCTGCCACGCTGCGTTCACGGTATGCGCGGCGAGCGCCTGCTCGCGCGTGACCGGGGTACCGCCCGGCATCCGATAGCCCGCGCGCGTGGTGCGTGTCTCGGCGACGGCCATGTTCCGGAACGGCTCGTTCGGGGTGACCCAGCCGTCGTTGTGGAAGGTCGCCCGGTGGCCTGCGGCGAAGGCTGCGCCGGCATCGGCCCACGCACCCCCGCGCTCCGCGCCGAACAGGTCGTCGACGAGCACCTCGCCCCAGTACGTGATGTGGTCGACGAACAGGCTCACGGTGACGCCGAGGGTCGCAGCGCGCTCGAACTGCGGTGCGGTCATCGCACCGCAGTGCTCCAGGCGGAAGCGGTGGTCGGCGAGGCCGTGCCGCGCGATGATCTGCTCGTAGACGTCGAGCGTCGCATCGATCGCGAGATCGCCGTGCGCATGGCACGCGAGCTGCCAGCCGCCGGCGGCATAGGGCTCCGCGATCTCGAGGAGCTCGGCGGCCGTGTAGTTCGCGCTGCCGCGGTGGTGCGGCTCGAGACCGAGGGCACGCGTGGCAGGAGTGTCGAGGTAGGGGAACGACGTGGCGATGTTGCCGATCCACGGCGAGCCGTCCGACCAGGTCTTCACGCCGGTCTGCCGGAACACGGGATCATCATCGGCCGGGGGAGCGGCGATGCCCCCGGGCCGCGACATCTCGTACCACCGCAGTCGCACCGGCAGGACACCCTGCTCGCGCAGCGCGGCGATCAACGGATCGAGCCCGGTGTTCCACGACAGATCGGACACCGTCGTGATTCCGCGCGATGCGAGGTCGCGCAGGTGGTCGAGGAGCAGTTGCGGCATCCGCTGCTGCGCGGCCGCGAGCAGGGGAGCGACTATCAGCTCCACCGCGGCGGCCTCGAGTGCGACGCCCGTGAGCGAACCGTCGGCGTCACGGCCGAACGAGGCGCCGACCGGGTCCGGCGTGGAATCGTCGACTCCTGCGGCGAGCGCTGCAGCACTGTTGAAGTATGCCGAGTGCCCGGAGTTGTGGATCACGACCAGTGGCACCTCCCCGGCCAGTCCGTCGAGGAAGCGCATGTCGGGGTCGGGGAGTCCGCGCTGCAGGAGCCCGTCCCAACCGTTCACGAACACGGCTCCATCGGCGTCCGCGACGGCAGACCGCACTCTCGCGAGCACGCCATCGGCATCCGGGACCCCGACCGGGCGGACGTCGACGACGAGGTCGGACAGGACGATCGCCGAGAACGCGGGATGCCCGTGGGGTTCGATCAGCCCAGGCATGACCCAGCCGTCGAGAGCGATCGTCTCGGCATCCGGGAACCGCGCAGCCAGACTCGACGCCGTGCCGACCGCCACCACCCGGCCCCCGTCGACCGCCATCGCCTCGGCGTCGGTGTCGATCGCGGGCGCGAGCGGACGGATGCGGCCGGTGAAGACTGTCGTCATGGCGCCAGTCTGGCAGTGCCGACGGGCAGTGTCCCGGAATCGATCACGAATCGAGAAGCCACCCTGGGTCCACGGTCCCTACGCTGAATCCATCACCCGCCATCCGTCGAGAGGAACCGTCATGGCCGAGGACACGAAGAACTTCACCGCCGAGGAACGCGAGGCCATGCAGGCCGCCGCCAAGGAGGCCAAGGCGAAGCGCTCGCGAGCGAAGAAGTCACCGGAGGAGCAGCGCGCCGAAGGCGAGGCCGACCTCAAAGCAGCGATCGAGAAGCTGTCGGACGCGAACGACAAGGAGCTCGCGACGGGTCTGCACGAGCTCGTCATGGAAGTGGCCCCCGACCTCATGCCGCGCACCTACTACGGGATGCCCGCGTGGGGGAAGGACGGCAAGGTGCTGTGCTTCTTCCAGCCGGCGAGCAAGTTCAAGGTGCGGTACGGCACGTTCGGCTTCGAGCCGATCTCGAACCTCGACGACGGCACGATGTGGCCGACCGCGTACGCGCTGCTGGAGTTGACATCTGCGAACCGGAAGCTGCTCGCCGAGCGCATTCGTCTCGCCATCGGCTGAAGAAACCCATCCCCGCTGGAAGGGCCGAGACAGCGGCGGCACCGCGCAGTAGCGTGGCCTCCGTGAGCACTCTGCCCTTCCCCGCGTCCGTGTACGCCGCCCGACTCGACCGTGCAGCCGCCCTCGCCGCCGAGGCGGGCCTCGACGCGATCATCGTCGGGCCGGGCCCCGATCTGCAGTACCTCGTCGGCGTCGAGGGCGACACCATCGAGCGACTGACCGCGCTCGTGATCGGGCCCGCACTGGCGCCGACCGTGGTCGTGCCCCGCATGGAGCTCGCGAAGGTGCGCACGACCGCTGTCGGCGCCCTCGAGCTGCGGCTCTCGGATTGGGTCGACGGCGAGAATCCCTACGACCTGGTCGCCGCTGCCGTCGGCGACGTCACTCGCGTCGGCGTCTCCGACGCACTGCCCGCACTGCACGTCGTGCCGCTGGGCGAGCGGCTGGACGTGCGGCTCGAGCTCGCCACCCCAGTGCTGCGCGAGAGCCGCATGATCAAGGATGCCGAGGAGATCATCGAACTCCGTCGCGCCGGTTCGGCCATCGACGCGGTGCACCGCCGAGTGCCCGAGTGGCTGCGCGCCGGACGCACCGAACGCGAAGTCGCCGCAGACATCGCCGACGCCATCGTGGCCGAGGGGCACCGCACGGTCGAGTTCGTGATCGTCGGCTCGGGGCCGAACGGGGCGGATCCGCACCACGAGGTGTCCGACCGGGTGATCGAGCAGGGCGACATCGTCGTGGTCGACATCGGGGGAGCAGTGCCCAGCGGGTACAACTCCGACAGCACCCGCACCTACGTCGTGGGCGAGCCGGCACCGGAGGCAGCCGAGCGCATCGCGGTGCTCGTGCGCGCGCAGCAGGCGGCCGTCGATGCCGCTCGACCTGGAGTCGCGGCATCCGAGGTCGACGCCGCAGCCCGCGACGTCCTGACCGCAGCCGGCCTGGGGGAGGCGTTCCTGCACCGCACCGGGCACGGCATCGGCGTCTCGGTGCACGAGGAGCCCTACATCGCGCCGGGCAACGACCTGGTGCTGCGTGAGGGCATGGCCTTCAGCATCGAACCCGGCATCTACTTCCCGGGGGCCTGGGGTGCCCGCATCGAGGACATCGTGGTCATGACGGCCGACGGCTGCGAGCGGCTGAACGTCGCCCCGCACGCACTGACCTCCGTCTGACGCTCGCCGAGGGGGCAAGACTCGCCGCGCGCGCCCGACCAGGCGCGGCGGGTCTTGACCCCTCAGCGGGTGGGGGGTGGGGAAACACGAACCGCCCTCCCCGGGAGGGGGAAGGGCGGTTCGGGTGGAGGCCTGCGGGGGTCAGGACTCCACGCGGCGCCGACGGATGACGAGCACGCCACCGGTTGCGAGCAGCGCCAGGAACAGGGCGATGAGCGCGAAGGGGACCGCCCCGCCTGTTCCGGCCAGACCGTCGCCGCCGGTGCCTGCCGCCGCGGTCACCTTGAGGGCACCATCGGCGCTCAGCCCGGAGTCCGCGCCGACCGCGATCAGCGTGTGTGCACCGACCGGAGCGGATGCCGGCACCGTCACCGTTGCCCGGAAGGCTCCGGTTCCGTCGACCGTGACCTCGGCGATCCGGATCGGGTCGGAGTGCAGGGTCAGCGTCACCCGCTCGCCCGCCGCGAATCCGCGACCGGCGACCTCGAGCGAGCCGCCCTGCACCACGCTGTCCGCGCCGAGCACGAGCTCCGCCTCGAGCACGGGGGTCGCCCGCACGTCGAGGGTGAGCGGGTCGGACTCGGAGCCGCTGTACGCCTCCGGGTCGGACGGCACGAACCGCGCGATGAAGGTGTGCTCACCCGAGGTGGCGATCAGCACCTCGGCCGACGCACCGCCCGCGGTCACGGTGGCCGAGCCGACCACGGTCTCGCCCTCGACGAACTCGACGGTGCCGGCGGCATCCGCGGGCTTCACCGTCGCGTTCAGCGTGATGGTCTCACCGGCGACCGGGTCATCCGACCCTGCGGACAGCGCGACCGAGGTGCTCTTCGGTGCCGTCGTGTCGGCACTGACCCGGAGCGACGCCCTCGCCTCGACGTTCGAGACGTCGCCGAGCGCCACCACGGGGTGATCGCCATCCACCGCGTTCTCCGGCACCGTGATGTCGCCGCGGATCGCGCCGTCATCATCGGCAGTCACGACCGTCGGCTCCTCGTCGTCGATGCGGATCGAGACGCGCTCGCCCGGCGCGAAGCCGGTGCCGGTGATCTCGACCATGTCACCGGGACGTGCCTGCTCCGGCGCCGCGATCCGCGGATCGTAGGCGGGCACCGGCTCGTCGACCGTGATCTCGAGCGTGGCATCCGCCGACTGCACGCCGTCGTCAGCCGTGACCGTGACCGTGTAGGTTCCGGCCGTCGCGTAGGTGTGTCCCGCCGCGACGGACCCCTCGGTCACCTCGACCGCGGTGACGGGCGAACCGTCACCCCAGTTCACGATCGCGGACGTCTCTCCGGCACCGCCCGTGACCTTCGCGAGCGTGGCCTCGAACGCCGCTCCCGCGATCTGGTCGTCGACTGTGCCTGCCTCGACGCCCAAAGGTGCGGATGCCGCGCGGTCGCCGTCCGAGGCGATCGCGAAGATGTGCACGCGTCCGTCGTTCAGCGAACCCGCTTCCTTCGGCATCGTGAGCGATTCGACGATCTTCGGTGCGCCATCGGCATCCGTGTCCAGCAGGATCGGAGCCGTGGCGTAGATCGCCGTGTTCTTCACGCTCGACTCGGCTCCGGTGCCGGAGAGTCGTCCCTCCGAGATCGTGAGCACGGTGTTGCCCTTGTACGGGCTGCCCGATGCGCCGACCCAGTCGCCGAGGCTGATCGTCACCGTCTGCGTCGAGCCGTCGGTGAAGTGCAGCACGGCCTGCGAGTCGCGGTTGCTCTCGGTCGCGGTGCCGACGAACGCCAGCTGCGTCGCGCCGTCGCCAAGCGAGAAGCGCACGGTCTGGCCTTCGCCGGTGATGTTGTCGGGCTGACCGGCCGGGATCGCCGGCAGGTCGTACGTCAGCTCGCTGCCGGGGATCGTCAGGGTCTCGCCCTGCACGAAGCCGTCGGCGTTGATCTTGTCGCGGAAGTAGCCGTGCCCCTGCGAGTCGCAGTTGGCCGCGGTCACCCCGAGGTCGCCGAAGCAGACGTTGTTGAACGCGCCGACCAGGGTCTCATCGCGGAAGACCGTGACGGTGGCCGTGGCCTGCGCCACCGCTCCGCCCGAGTCGCGCACTGAGACGACGGCCGAGTACGTACCGGGGGCCGTGAAGGTGTGCGGTGCGCTCACTTTCCAGCCGCCCAGATCGTCACGCGTCAGCGCCACGTCGGTGACCGGATCGCCGTCACCGTAATCGACAGTGACGGTGTAGCCGGCGGCATCCGTCTCGGTCCCGACGATGGTGGCGAGCTGACCTGCGAACTCGGTGCCGACCTGCACCCGCTGCGGGGCTCCGGCCGAGATCGAGAGTCCATCCGCGGCGGATGCAGAGGCGAACAGCTCGACCTCCGACAGCGCGAGGGTGTCGCTCGACGACGTCAGTGTGAGCTTCACGCTCGTGTATCCGTCGGCTCCATCGGTCGAGAACGGCCTGGTCTGGGTGTCCCAGGCGAACGACTCGCCATCGCGGCTGTCGATCTCGGTCCACGTGGTGCCGTCGATCGAGCCCTCGAGCTTCCAGCTCGACGGGGCATCGCCCTTCGCCGCGCTCGTCAGCGTGTACTGCCCGATCGAGACGGGTCCGGACTGCGAGGTCCACACCAGCTCGGCAGTCTTGCCCGCGAACGTCACCTTCGAGTTCATGTTGTCGTCGACCAGCGAGCCGACGGGAGTGCCGTCGGTCGCCGTGAGCGTGCCGCGGCCGGGCTTGGTCGCGTCCACGAGCGTGGTCGGCACCTCGAGCTGCTCGTCGAGGTCCTTCGCGCCCCAGGCTGCGGGCGTGTCACTCATCGTGAAGTCGAGCGTGCCACCCGTTCGCACCAGGTCGCCGTCGAACGTCGTCTGGTCGATCGGCTCGCCGTTGATGCTGACGCCGGCGACGTAGTCCTTGCCAGCCGACGCACCGGGTGCGTTGATCACGAGGTCCGTGTCGCCGATCGAGAGCGTTGCGCTGTCGAACAGCGGCGTACCGATCGTGTAGTCCCCCGACCCGACCTCGAGCGGATAGAACCCGAGGGCCGAGAAGACGTACCAGGCCGAGAACTCGCCGTTGTCCTCATCGCCCGGGTAGCCCTGACCGATGTCGGAGCCGACGAACAGGCGGTCCTGGATGTCGCGGATCAGCGCCTGTGCACCCGAGGGATCACCGGCCTCGGCGAGCACGTACGGGATGTGGTGCGCGATCTGGTTCGACATGCCGAGCATGCCGAGTCGCACGTCACGCGCCTCGCGGGCCTCGTGGATGCCGGAGTAGTCGGCCTTCTCGCGGACCGTGAGGAACTCGTGCAACTCGTCGACCAGGCCCTGGCGTCCGCCGTACAGCGCGGCCAGTCCGTCGACGTCGTGCGGAGCGTGGAACGCGAAGGTCCAGGCGCTCGCCTCGGTGAAGGCACCGCCCCAGGCCTTCTTGTCGAACTCGGCGCCCGCGGTCCAGCTGCCGTCGGCATTGCGCGAGGTGAACGTGCCAGCGTCGGGGTTGTACATCTCGACGTAGTGCTCGGCGCGCGCCTCGAAGTAGGTCGCTTCCTCCTGCAGCTGCGCGACGCGCTCGGCGGGCGTGTTCGGGTCCTCAGAGAGTGCCTTCGCCATCTCCGCGATCCCGAAGTCGTTGATGTAGCCCTCGAGACCCCACGATGCGCTCTCGTGCGTCGTGGCCTCGGTGTATCCGAGGAAGATCGACTGCCCGAGACCCTTGCGGCCGACGGCGTTGGATGCCGGCAGCACGGTGGCGTTCTTGACCGCCGCGTCGTAGGCCTCGAGTGCGGTCTCGGTGCTGAGCGACCCTGCGAGATACGCCTCGGCGAACGCGACGTCGGAGCTCGTGCCGGTCATCAGGTCGGCGTAGCCGGGGGAGGACCAGCGTGCGATCCATCCGCCGTCACGCGCCTGCTGCACGAATCCGTCGACGAGCTCCTCCGTCACCTCGGGGTAGAGCATCGAATACAGCGGCCATGCGGTGCGATACGTGTCCCAGAAGCCGTTGTTGACGTAGATCTTGCCGTCGACGATCTTGGCGTTGGTCTGGGTGTCGCTCGCCGAGCCGCTCGTGGCCGAGACCGGGCTCGCGTACTTGTACACGGGGGCCGACTCGGTGCCGGTGTTCTCGAACTGCGAGTTCGGATACAGGTTCAGGCGGTAGAGGCTCGAGTAGAGCGTCACCAGCTGGGTGTCGCTCGCGCCCTGCACATCGTGCACGACGCCGAGGCGGTCGTTCCACGCGTCGCGGACGGCGGCGTGCGCCTGGTCGAACGAGACGCCATCGAGCTCGAAGGCGTGGTTCTTCTCCGCCTGCTCCTGTGAGATGAACGACGACGACAGGCGCAGCTCGACCGTGCGATCGCTCGTGGTGTCGAACGCCGCGTACCGGGCAGTACCGTTGCGGTCACCGCGCGTCGTCGCACCGGATGCCGTGGGCTCGCGGTCGAACGTGCCGTAGACGAACATGCGGGTGCGTCCCGGCCATCCGGATCCGCCGTCGACCCAGCCGGAGACGGTGTCGCCGGAGATGGTCAGCTTCGAGGAGTTCACGAGCTGGTCGATGAGCACGGAGCTCGCGTCACCGGTGAACTCGAAGCGGTAGATCGCGCCGTGATCGGTCGCGGTGACCTCGGTGTCGATGCCGTTGTCGAACTCGACACCGTAGATGTCGGGGCGCGCGGTCTCGTTCTCATGGTGGAACGTGAGCTTGCGGTCGTTCAGCGACGACGTCGGGTTGGCGTTCGCGGCAGGCAGCACCGCGATCTGGTTGCGGTCTCCCATCCAGATGCTCGGCTGGTGCGAGAATCCGATGCCGTTCAGCGCCGGCAGGTTCTGCGCCGTGTTCGCGCGCTGGTACTGGTAGATCGTGCCCACGTTGTCGGCGTTCGTCATCGGGGTGATGAAGTTGAAGCCGTTCGGCCACGCGGTCGCCGGCAGGTTGTTGCCCCGCGAGAATCCGCCGGTGGAGTTCGTGCCGCGACGGGTGTCGACATAGGAGACGAGTCCGTCGGAGGTGTCGAGCGCCTCTGCCGCGCCGATCTCGACGTCGTCGAGCCAGCCGCTGAACGCGGTCGCGCCGGTGGGCACCTCGACGCCCTTCACCTCGACACCGGGGTGATCGTAGGTGAAGAGGATGTCGTCGACCGTGCGTCCAGCGAACTGGCCGAGGTCGACCGTCACCTTGTTCCACTGGTTCGGCCACAGCACGTTCGCCTGGCCCTGCTGGCGCGCGTTCGCGCCGTAACCGTAGGAGTCGACGGCGCCGCTCGCGGCGAGGGTCGTGCCGTCGTCGAAGGTCAGGTCGACCGCGACGAAGGTCGCGGCATAGGTCTGCTCACCGTCGAGGTTCGGGAAGACGAGGTAGGAGAGCTCGCTGTCGCCCTCGACCTCGATGTCGACGCCGTCGTAGAGCACGGTGGTCGATGACGCGGGACCGGCGTCCAGGTGGCGGCCGGTGTACTGCAGCGCCTTGGTGCCGGTGAAACCGACGCCGGTCTTGGCGGTGTCGGAGCTGGTGGGACCGTTGCCGATCTGCAGCTTCAGATCAGCGGGCTCGGGCGTGGCTCCGTCGACCGCGATCGGCTCCCAGCCGGCCAGCTGCACGATGTTCTTGCTCGGGTTCCTGGTCGCGAGCACGTCGAGCCGGTAGGACGCGTATTCGGCGCTGGGCGTCGCGAGGGTGAAGGTGCGGGTCTCGCCGCGGCCGGTGAACAGTTCGCCGCTGCGCTCGTCGACCGTCACCCAGTCGGTGCCGTTGTTCGAGCCCTGCACCCGGAAGTTCGTGGGGTCGCGGTCGGGCTCGTCGTTGCCGGAGGTGAGCGTGTAGCGCACCATGGGCTGCGGCTGGGCGAGCTGGTACTGCACCCATGCCGTGTTCGTGAACGCCAGCCACTTCGACGAGGCGTTGCCGTCGGCGATGAAGGCGGCGGCCTCGTTCGGGGTGTTCTGGGCGGATGCCGTCACTGCCGTCACGCCGGGCAGCACGCTGCCGGGGGAGAACTGGCTCCCCGTGACGTTGACTGCTTCGCCCGTGCCGGCGAGGACGGGTGCGGCATCCGCTGCCTCGAAGGACGAGCCGAATCTCGTCGCCGGAGCGGCGGTCGCCGACACGGGTGTCAGCATCGCGAGGCCGACGGTCGCGGCGATGCCGGCTGCCGCCCATGCTCGTCGGGCGGGTCGTGCGTTCGTCGGGCTGGGGACCCTCATGCTTGCTCCTCAAACTCCACTGCAGTGTGTCGTTCGTCACTCGCGGGAATCGGCACCGCGCGACGCTATGACATCGCTGTCATATGCTGAGGACGCTATCACAGAGTCCGCCGAGTGCGGAAGGCGCTCCAGCCATTGGTCGAGCAGACATAATGAGCTATCCACTCCGACGGTCACCAAGGGGACGCATGCATCGACCGGATGATGGCGCGACACCGCGCCCCACGCTCGCACAGGTCGCCGCGCGCGCCGGCGTGAGTCTGAAGACCGCATCCCGCGCCCTCGGCGGTGAGTCGTACGTGAGCGAGCGCACACTCGCGAGCGTGCTGGCAGCAGCCGCCGAGCTCGACTACCAGCGCAACGCCGCGGCGAGCCTGCTGGCCAGCGGACGCCTCGCCGACTCGATCGGCCTCATCACCGGCGACTTCACGAACCCGTTCTACTCGGCGCTCGCGCAGGCGGTCGAAGACGAGATCCGCCCCCGCGGCATGCACCTCTCGGTGGCGAACTCGCGGGAATCGGGCGAGCAGGAGCAGCGCGTCGCGAGCGACCTCGCCGACCGGCAGACCACCGCCGTGATCACGGTCTCGGCCATGACCGATCACAGCGGCTATGCGCAGCTGCAGGCCCGCGGCATCCCCGTCGTCTTCGTCGACCGCCCAGCCGAGCAGCTCGATGCCGACTCCGTCGTCTTCGACAACCGCGAGGGCGGGCGCCTCGCCGCCCAGCACCTGATCGACGCGGGCCATCACCGCATCGCGTTCATCGGCGATTACGCCTGGTTGCCCACCTACCGAGCGCGCCTGGCAGGCATGGGCGACGTGCTCGACGAGCACGACGGCGACTGGCGCGAGCTGCTGCGCACCGACGCCCACGACGTCGCGTCCTCCCGCGCGTGCATGCGCGAGCTGCTCGCCCTCGACGACCCGCCCACCGCGATCGTGGCGGGGAACAACCGCATCCTGCTCGGCGTCATGGAGGAGATCGCCGACGACGCGGCATCCGCCCCCGCCGTGATCGGCTTCGACGAGCCCGAGTGGGCACAGGTGCTCGGCATCAGCGTCGTCACCGGAGACGTCGAGGCACTCGGGCGCCAGGCAGCGCGCCTCGCCGTCGCCCGGCTCGGCGACCGGACCCGCCCGTACGAGAGCGTCGTGATCCCGATGCGGCTTATCGCGCGGCGGTCGACGGCCGGCTGACGCTCGCGCATCGCCGGCGCGTGAGAGGTCACAACATGCCGTGCGGGCGCGCGCACTCGCGGCGTGTTCTGACCCCTCGCGGCGCCCTGGTCACACGAGCGCGGCGGCCTGCCGCTGCTCCTGCTCGCGCAGCGCGCGTTCGACGGCCTCGACATCGCGCACAGCCCCGCGGTCGGCGGAGGTGGCCATGGCGGCGTATGCACGCAGCGCGAGCGATACCGGACGCACCCGGTCCTTCGGCCGATACCCGCCGGATTCGAGCAGCCGCGCACGACGTTCCTCGAGCTCCGCGTCGTCGACTCGCAGCACCATGGAGCGCGAGGGGATGTCGATGTCGATGATGTCGCCGTCCTCGACCAGGGCGATCACGCCGCCGCCGGCCGCCTCGGGCGAGACGTGGCCGATCGAGAGACCTGACGTCCCACCCGAGAACCGTCCGTCGGTGATCAGCGCGCACACCTTGCCGAGGCCACGCCCCTTGAGGAACGAGGTCGGGTGCAGCATCTCCTGCATGCCAGGCCCGCCCTTCGGGCCCTCGTAGCGGATCACCACGACGTCACCGGGCAGCACCTTCTTGCCGAGGATCTTCGCCACGGCCTCCTCCTGCGACTCGCAGACCACCGCTGGCCCGGAGAACACCAGGATCGAGGGGTCGACCCCTGCGGTCTTCACGACCGCGCCGTCGACCGCGAGGTTGCCCCGGAGCACGGCCAATCCGCCGTCGACCGAGTACGCGTGCTCGACATCGCGGATGCATCCGGTCGCGGCATCCGTGTCGAGTGCCGCCCAGCGCTCCGACTGCGAGAACGCGCTCGAGGAACGCACGCCGCCGGGAGCCGCGTACCAGAGGTCCTTCGCCTCCGCCGTCGCCTTGCCCCCGCGGATGTCCCAGTCATCCAGCCAGCTCGCGAACGACGTGGAGTGGATGGTCGAGACGTTCTCATCGAGCAGGTTTCCGCGGCGCAGCTCGCCGAGCACGGCGGGGATGCCGCCGGCGCGGTGCACGTCCTCCATGTAGTACATGCGGCCGTATGCCGGGTTCGGTGCGATCTTCGCGAGGCAGGGCACCCGGCGAGAGACGGCGTCGATCTCGTCGAGGCCGAAGCTGATGCCGGCTTCGTGTGCCGCGGCGAGCAGGTGCAGGATCGTGTTCGTCGAACCGCCCATGGCGATGTCGAGGGCCATCGCGTTCTCGAACGCCGCGAAGCTCGCGACCTCGCGGGGAAGCACCGAGGTGTCGTCCTCGTCGTAGAAGCGGCGGGTGATCTCGACCGCGACCTCGCCGGCGCGCTCGTACAGCGCGCGGCGGGCGGTGTGGGTCGCGAGCACCGAGCCGTTGCCTGGCAGTGCGAGGCCGAGTGCCTCGACGAGGCAGTTCATCGAGTTCGCGGTGAACATGCCGGAGCACGAGCCGCAGGTCGGGCAGGCGTTCTCCTCGATGCGCTTCATGTCGGCGTCCGACACCGTGTCGTTCGCCGCCTCGGAGATCGCGTCGACCAGGTCGAGCGTGCGCACGGAGCCGTCGACGAGCGTCGCCCGCCCTGCCTCCATCGGGCCACCGGAGACGAAGACCGTCGGGATGTTCAGGCGCAGCGCGGCCATCAGCATGCCCGGCGTGATCTTGTCGCAGTTCGAGATGCAGACGAGCGCGTCGGCCTGGTGCGCGTTGACCATGTATTCGACCGAGTCGGCGATCAGGTCGCGCGAAGGCAGCGAGTACAGCATCCCGCCGTGCCCCATCGCGATGCCGTCGTCGACCGCGATCGTGTTGAACTCGCGGGGGATGCCGCCGGCGGCCGAGATCGCGTCGGAGACGATGCGTCCGACGGGCTGGAGGTGCGTGTGGCCGGGGACGAACTCGGTGAAGCTGTTCGCGACGGCGATCATCGGCTTGCCGAAGTCGGCTGCGTTGACGCCGGCGGCACGGAAGAGGGCACGGGCTCCGGCGGCGTTGCGGCCGTGCGTGACGGTACGGGAGCGAAGAGGGGTGGGCATTCTTCCACCCTGCCCCCGGTTCGCCGGCCTGGGAAGACGGCGCTGGCACTAGTAGTGGGAGTACTAGGTTTGTACGCATGGCCAGCGACGAGGAGCAGCGCAGAGAACTCGGGACGTTCCTGCGGGCACGGCGCGAGCACCTCGACCGCGCTGCCTTCGGCCTGCCGCCTGCCGGACGTGGGCGCACGGTGGGACTGCGCCGCGAAGAGATCTCGTACCTCTCTGGCGTCAGCGTCACCTGGTACACCTGGCTGGAACAGGGTCGCGACATCAACCCCTCTCGACAGGTGTTGGATGCCGTGGCCACCGCGCTGCATCTCACGCTCGCCGAGCACGACTACCTGCTGACGCTCGCGGGCTTCGCCCCTGCACGGCCCGGCTCGGTCGCGGCCGTGGAGACGGCGCCGGCGCACGTGCAGCGCTTCCTCGATGCGCTCGAGGATCACCCCGCCTACGCCCTCGCCCCCGATTGGGGTGTCGCCGGCTGGAACCGGGCCTACGAGAAGCTGTACCCGAACGTGGCGCAGACCGCGCCGGAACAGCGGAACCTGCTGTGGCTGATCTTCACCGACCCGTCGGTGCGCTCACTGCTCGACGACTGGGATGTGACGAGCCGCCGCTTCCTCGCCGAGTTCCGTGCCGAGGTCGGCCCTCGCCTCGGCGACCCGAGGTACCGCGATCTCGTGGAACGCCTGATCGATGCGAGCCCCGACTTCCGCGAGCGGTGGGAGAGCCACGACATCCGCGGGTTCACATCTCGCGAGCGAGTGTTCCAGCATCCTGAGCTCGGACGCCTCGTCTTCGAGCACCACCAGCTTCGTCCGTCGGATCAGACCGACATCCAGCTCGTCGTCTACACGCCGGTCGGCGAGACGCGCACGCGCTTCGGTGCCAGGGATCGCTGACCGGTCGCTCGGTCTACCCCTGGACACTCGGCGATGATGAGCGCATCCTGAAGGCATGACCGCATTCCAGACCACGCACGCGTTCAGCGGGTTCAGCGTCGACTCGATCGAGGCAGCCCGCTCCTTCTACGGCGACACCCTCGGCATGGATGTCACGACCAACGCCATGGGCTTCCTCGACATCGCACTGCCCCAGGGCGGGTCGATCCTCGTCTACCCCAAGCCGAACCACGAGCCTGCGAGCTTCACGATCCTGAACTTCCCGGTTGACGACGTCGAGGCCGCGGTCGATGAACTCAACGCGCGCGGCGTCGTGACCAAGATCTACACGGACCCTGACTCCGGCACCGACGAGAAGGGCATCGCGCACGGGGCGCCGGGTCGGGGGCCCGACATCGCGTGGTTCACGGACCCGGCCGGCAACGTGCTCTCCGTGCTCGCCGCGCGCTGACCCGCGGCCGACAGTGAGTTGTTAACAGGGTTGTTAACACCTGTGGATGACGGGGAAACAGAACGGCCCCGCCGAAGCGGGGCCGTTCTGAACTGTCTCAACACAGTGTGGAGCCTAGGAGATTCGAACTCCTGACATCCTGCTTGCAAAGCAGGCGCTCTACCAACTGAGCTAAGGCCCCGTGAGGGATATTTTTGAGTTGAAGTGTGGGGCCACCAGGACTTGAACCTGGGACCTCTTCATTATCAGTGAAGCGCTCTAACCACCTGAGCTATGGCCCCGTCAACCTCCAAGACTTTACCGGAGAATTCCGGAATTACCCAATCGAGCGCGGCACCCCGGGCGGGTCGCCGCGCTCGACGTGGTTCAGCGGCCAGGGCGCACCGTGACGCTCCCTGCAGCGAGCGTCACCTCGATCGTCCGTCGGGCTCCTTCGGACTGCTCGACCTTCGCATCGAGCGAACCTGCGCTGATGTCCTGTTCGATCGTGTACGCGACGTTCGGGACGGTCAGGTCGACCGAACCGGCGCTCACATCGATGCTGGTCCGCGTGGGGGCGGCGCCCGTCAGCTCCGCGGTCAGGTTGCCGGCCGAGACGCCGAGGTCGGCCTCGGTCACGCCGTCGAGCAGCACGTCGGCTCGGCCTGCGCTCATCTCGACGCCCAGCCGCTCCGCTGCGCCCTGCACGTCGAGCGCACCGGCATTGACGTCGACGTCGAGGGCACCGAAGTCACCGACCACATCGAGGCTGCCGGCATCCAACGTCAGGTCGGCGTCGAGCGCGGAGTCGCGCAGGCTCTCCGGCAGCGTCAGCACGGCAGACTCGTCATCGCCGAACCAGCTCCCGAACCACCAGCCGAACCGGAAGTCCGGGCTGTGCACCTGCAGCGTGCCGCCGTCGAGCTCGAACGTCCAGTCGGCGCCTCGCCCGTTCGTGACCGAGAGCTGCGCCTCGTCGACATCGCCGAATTCGATACGCATGTTGCCCGCGTCCACGTCGACGTCGATGCCGTCGATCCCTGCGACGTCGACGCTCCGCAGCGAGTCGCCGTGGTCTGCGCCGAAGACGCGGTCGACGGTCGGCGCGAACAGTGAGCCGGTCGCGGCAGCGGCAGCCGCTCCGCCGGATCCCAGCAGGGCGATTCCGCCGACAACGGCCGTGACGACCATGATCGCGGTGGCACCCGAGGTACGCCGGGGAGCATCCGCCTGCTGGGCCGGTGTCGGCTGCTGGGGCTCCGCGAGGGGCGGGGGAGTGAGCGGGGTGTGCCCGCCCTGGACGTCGTCGTTCTCGGTGGTCATCGTGCCACTCCTGTCTGACCTGCGGGCGGCGTCGCGCCGCCCGTGTTCTCGATGTGGGCGAGGGCGGCGAGCACGCGGCGGTTGCCCGACTCGCCCTGCTCGAAGCCCAGCTTCTGGAAGATCGCGGTGATGTGCTTCTCGACGCTCGCCTCGGAGAGGAAGAGGAGCCCGGCGATCGCCTGATTCGACTTGCCCTCGGCGATCAGTGCGAGCACCGTGCGTTCGCGTTCGGTGAGGCGGAGCATCCGATCGTCCCGGTTGCGACGTGTGAGCAGCTGGGCGACGACCTCGGGGTCGAGCACCGTCGCCCCCTCCGCGATGCGCTGCACCGAGGCGAGGAACTCGGCCACGTCAGCGACCCGATCCTTGAGCAGGTAGCCGAGGGGTCCTCCCTGCGCTGCGATGAGGTCGGATGCATATCGTTCCTCCACGTACTGCGAGAGCACGAGAATCGCGAGTGCCGGATGCAGCGAGCGCAGGCCGAGTGCGGCGCGGATCCCCTCGTCGGTGAACGTCGGAGGAAGCCGCACATCCAGGATGCAGAGCTCAGGGTCGGTGTCGGCGACGGACTCGGCGAGGCCGTTCGTGTCGGGGAGCGCCGCGACCACGGTGTGTCCGGCGTCCTCGAGGAGACGCACGAGTCCTTCGCGCAGCAGGACGGAGTCCTCGCAGATCAGGATGCGCATGGCACGTTCACCTCCAGGCTGGTCGGACCGCCCTGGGGGCTGTCGAGGCGGAAGGTGCCGCCGGCGGCGAGGATGCGGTTCGCGATGCCATCGAGTCCGCCGCCCGGCTGCACCTGCGCACCACCCATGCCGTTGTCCTCCACGCGAGCCCAGAGGGTGTTGCCCTCACGGATCCGCACGCTGACGCGGGCTTCGCTGGCCCTGGAGTGCTTGGCCGCGTTGGTCAGCGACTCGGCGATCGAGAAGTACACGGCTGCCTCCGCCTCGCGACTCGGTCGCTGAGTCCCTTGGCCGGTCGACGGGTCCATCCGGACGTCCAGGTGCACGGGGATGTGCGACCGGCCGGC
This sequence comes from Microbacterium oxydans, assembly GCF_000956525.1. Classification (GTDB taxonomy): domain Bacteria; phylum Actinomycetota; class Actinomycetes; order Actinomycetales; family Microbacteriaceae; genus Microbacterium; species Microbacterium oxydans_A. The sequence goes on along the minus strand of NZ_JYIW01000021.1, from coordinate 53,125 downwards.
GAGCGCCGACAGCGCCGCGTCGAGTCCACGGTCATCCAGGACGGACGCATGGATGCCCCGAGCGAGCTGTCGCAGCTCGGTGATCGCCGCCTTGGTCGAGGTGTGCGCCTCCGCGATGAGTTCCTTCGCGGCATCCGGATCGGTGTCGATCTTCTGCTGTGCGAGCCCCAGCGTCATCCCGACCGAGACCAGCCGTGGCTGGACGCCGTCATGCAGGTCGCGCTCGATCCGGGTGCGCTCCACGTCGGCTGCACGCACCGCACCCTCCCGCTGCGCGGTGGTCGTGCGCACCCGCTCGGTCAGCTCGGCCTCACGACTGCGGACCACGATCGCAAGTGCCAGCACCCGGTGGAGCAGCGCGAGGCCGATCATGCCGGCGACGGATGCCGCGACGCCGAGGATCCCGACGAGCGGCGCCCAGGCGACAGGGATGCCACCGCCGCCGAAGGGTCCCATCACGGAACCGGCTGGGGTGAGCGGGGCGAACGAGATCGCGATCGACCACACCAGGGTCCAGGCGAGTCGCAGCACGATGACGCCGAGGATCGCAGCGATCGCGAAGTTCGCGAGTGCGCGCCACATGCGACCGTCGATCGCCTGGCGTCCGAGCGAGCGGAGCCAGCCGAGGAAACCGGGGCGATCGCGTGGCCGCCAGCGCAGCGGGGCGATCGGCTCCCGGTAGAGGGTGCTGACGCGGGTGACCTCGAACCAACCGACGCCGAACAGCGCGTACACGAGGCCGACGAGCAGGATCGCCCCGACACCAGCGACGAAGAGGAGTCCGAGGCCTGTGCCGAGCATGCCGGAGAGGGTCGTGAAGATGATGCCGCCGATGATCCCGACGCCGGCGAGCTGCAGGATCGTGAGGAAGATGCGCAACGGTGGCTTCGCGGCCGTCGCCCGTGGTGGCGTGGCAGTCTGTGTCGTCATGCTTCAAAGGTACGGCTGGGCTCATCCCGCCGACACCGAGGAACCCGGACACCCTGGTTCGGGTTTTCCCTACTCCCGATGGGGTCCTCAGGGGTTCGGGAACGACGAAGGGGCGGATGCCGCAGCATCCGCCCCTTCGGAGATCGGCTCGTGAGCCGGTCGGCGTCAGTTCGACATGAAGCCGACGAGCAGACCGCCCGTCACCTTCACGGCGAGGTTGTAGATACCGGCGATGACGGCACCGAGCACCGTGAACACGATCAGGTTCAGGATCGCGACGACCGCCGCGAAGGCCATGACCTGCGGCAGGCCGACGACCTCGGACAGCGAGATCGCACCGTCGGAGAAGCTCCGCACGAATTCATCGGCCGTCGTCATGATGTTCGTCGCCTGCAGCACGAGGAAGATCAGGAAGAACGAGACCATCGTGACCACTGCGAGCGCGACAGCGCCGAGGAACGAGAGCTTCACGGCCGACCAGAAGTCGACGTACACGAGGCGCAGGCGGACCTGCTTGCCCCCGGTCTTGCGCGTGGACTTCTTCGCCAGCTTGTCGGCTACCGTGCTCATGCGTCTGCTTCCTCAGGGTTCTCTGTCGTCTCGGAGGCGGCGGCTTCGGGTGCCGTCTCCACCTCGGCCGAATCGTCTTCCTCGGTGAGGCCCCGCTCGCCATTGCGGGCGATGGCGAGGATCCGGTCGGCTTCCGTCGTCCGTGCGAACACCACTCCCATGGTGTCGCGACCCTTGGCGGGCACCTCGGCCACGGCAGAGCGTACCACCTTGCCGCTGGACAGAACCACAAGGACCTCGTCGTCCTCAGACACGATCAGACCGCCCGCGAGCGTGCCCCGATCGTCGTTGAGTTTGGCGACCTTGATGCCTGTTCCACCGCGTCCCTGCACGCGGTACTCCTCGACGGCGGTGCGCTTCGCGTACCCTCCGTCGGTGACCACGAACACGAACTTCCCGGGGGCGGCGACGGATGCCGAGAGCAGGCAGTCCGTGTCGATCTTGAACTTCATGCCCCGCACACCGGCGGTCGCACGGCCCATGGGACGAAGCGCCTCATCGGTCGCCTCGAACCGCACCGACATGCCGCGGCGGCTGATCAGGAGGATGTCGTCCGTCGCGTCGACGAGCAGTGCACTGACCAGCTCGTCCTCGTCGTTCAGGCGGATCGCGATGACGCCGCCCTGGCGGTTCGTGTCGTACACGTCGAGGCGGGTCTTCTTGACCAGACCCTCGCGCGTCGCGAGCACCAGATAGTCCGCGACCTTGTAGTCACGGATGTCGAGCACCTGGGCGATGCTCTCATCGGGCTGCAGCGCGAGCAGGTTCGCGACGTGCGTGCCCTTCGCGTCGCGGCCGGCCTCCGGCACCTCGTAGGTCTTCGCGCGGTAGACGCGACCCTTGTCGGTGAAGAACAGCAGCCAGTGGTGCGTCGTCGTCACGAAGAAGTGCTCGACGATGTCATCCGCCCGCAGCTGCGCGCCCTTGATGCCCTTGCCGCCGCGGTGCTGCGAGCGGTAGTTGTCGCTGCGTGTGCGCTTGATGTAGCCCTCGCGCGTGACGGTGACGACCATCTCCTCTTCGGCGATGAGGTCTTCCATCGAGACGTCGCCGTCGAAGCCGTGCAGGATGTGCGTGCGGCGCTCGTCGCCGAAGCGGTCGACGATCGCCGTGAGCTCCTCGCGGATGATCGTGCGCTGACGGCCCTCGTCGGCGAGGATCGCCTTGTAGTCCGTGATCAGCGCTTCGAGCTCGGCAGCCTGCTCGATGATCTTCTGACGCTCGAGGGCGGCGAGGCGGCGGAGCTGCATCTGCAGGATCGCATCCGCCTGGATCTCGTCGATCTCGAGGAGACCCTGCAGTCCCTCGTTCGCCTCCTGTGTGGTCTGCGAACGACGGATCAGCGCGATGACCTCGTCGAGCGCGTCGAGCGCCTTGAGGTAACCGCGCAGGATGTGCATGCGCTTCTCGGCCTCGCGCAGACGGAACTCGGTGCGACGCACGATCACGTCGATCTGGTGCGCGATCCAGTTCGTGATGAACCCGTCGATCGCGAGCGTGCGCGGCACGCCGTCGACGATCGCGAGCATGTTCGCGCCGAAGTTCTCCTGCAGCTGGGTGTGCTTGTACAGGTTGTTCAGCACGACCTTGGCGACCGCGTCGCGCTTCAGCACGACGACGAGACGCTGCCCGGTGCGGTCGGAGGACTCATCACGGATGTCGGCGATGCCGCCGATCTTGCCGTCGCGGACCAGATCGCCGATCTTCACCGCGACGTTGTCGGGGTTGACCTGGTACGGGAGCTCCGTGATCACGAGGCACGTACGGCCTTGGATCTCCTCGACGTTGACGACGGCGCGCATCGTGATCGAGCCACGACCGGTGCGGTACGCCTCGTGGATGCCCTTCGTGCCGAGGATCTGCGCGCCGGTCGGGAAGTCAGGACCGGGGACGCGCTGCATCAGACCTTCGAGGAGCTCCTCGCGGGTGACGTCTGGGTTGTCGAGCGCCCAGAGTGCGGCATCCGACACCTCGCGCAGGTTGTGCGGCGGGATGTTCGTGGCCATGCCGACCGCGATGCCGACAGAACCGTTGACGAGCAGGTTCGGGAAGCGCGCCGGGAGCACCGTCGGCTCCTGCGTCTGACCGTCGTAGTTGTCGGTGAAGTCGACGGTCTCCTCTTCGATGTCGCGCACCATCTCGAGCGCGAGCGGAGCCATCTTCGTCTCGGTGTACCGAGGAGCGGCCGCGCCCATGTTGCCTGGCGAGCCGAAGTTTCCCTGACCGAGCGCGAGCGGATACCGCAAGGACCACGGCTGCACGAGACGAACCAGGGCGTCGTAGATCGCCGAGTCGCCGTGCGGGTGGTACTGACCCATGACCTCGCCGACCACACGGGCGCACTTCGAGAAGGACTTGTCGGGGCGGAACCCGCCGTCGTACATGCCGTAGATCACACGGCGGTGCACCGGCTTCAGTCCGTCGCGGACGTCGGGGAGGGCACGGCCGACGATCACGGCCATCGCGTAGTCGAGATAGCTGCGCTGCATCTCGGACTGCAGGTCGACCTGGTCGATCTTGCCGTGTTCGTGTGCCGGCTCGGGGCGTTCTTCGTCAGTCATGTGTTCGATTCCGGTCGTTCAGTTCTGGGTCGCTGCGCTTGTCGAAGCATCCGGGTTCCCTTCGACGAGCGCAGGGAACCGAGGCTGGCTAGATGTCCAGGAAGCGCACGTCCTTGGCGTTCCGCTGGATGAAGCTGCGGCGGGATTCGACGTCCTCGCCCATCAGCACACTGAAGATCTCGTCGGCCGCGGCGGCATCCTCGATCGTGATCTGCTGCAACGTCCGCGTCGCGTGATCCATCGTGGTCTCCCACAGCTCCTTCGGGTTCATCTCGCCGAGACCCTTGTAGCGCTGGATGCCGGCGTCCTTCGGGATGCGCTTGCCGTTATCGAGGCCGTGCTTGAGCAGGGCGTCGCGCTCGGCGTCGCTGAACACATACTCGTGCGCCGAGTTCGACCACTTCAGACGGTAGAGCGGCGGCATCGCGAGGTAGACGAAGCCCGCCTCGATGAGTCCGCGCATGTAGCGGAACAGCAGCGTGAGCAGCAGCGTCGTGATGTGCTGGCCGTCGACATCGGCATCCGCCATCAGCACGATCTTGTGATAGCGGGCCTTCTCGATGTCGAAGTCCTCGCCGATGCCGGTGCCGAAGGCCTGGATCATCGCCTGGACCTCGCGGTTGCCGAGCGCCTTGTCGAGACGCGCGCGCTCGACGTTCAGGATCTTGCCGCGGAGCGCGAGGATCGCCTGCGTGTGCGGGTCGCGACCCTGCACGGCCGAGCCACCTGCCGAGTCACCCTCGACGAGGAAGATCTCGCTGATCGACGGATCCTTGCTGGTGCAGTCCTTGAGCTTGTCGGGCATCGCCGCCGACTCGAACACGCTCTTGCGGCGTGCGGTCTCGCGGGCCTTGCGCGCAGCGAGACGAGCGGTCGCGGCATCCAACGCCTTGCGGATGATGTTCTTCGCCTGCGCCGGGTTGCGGTCGAACCAGTCGCCGAGCTGATCGCCGACGACCTTCTGCACGAATGCCTTCGCCTCGGTGTTGCCGAGCTTGGTCTTCGTCTGGCCCTCGAACTGCGGCTCGCCGAGCTTGATCGAGATGACCGCGGTCAATCCCTCTCGCACATCGTCGCCGGAGAGGTTGTCGTCCTTCTCCTTGAGGATGTTGTTCGCACGCGCGTACTTGTTGACCAGCGTCGTCAGTGCGGCGCGGAAGCCCTCCTCGTGCGTGCCACCCTCGTGCGTGTTGATCGTGTTCGCGTAGGTGAAGACGTTCTCGGTGTACGAGGTGGTCCACTGCATCGCGACCTCGAGCGAGATCTTGCGAGCGGTGTCCTCGGACTCGAAGGCGATGATCTCGTCGTTGACGACCTCGGCGTGACGCACCTTGTTCAAATACTCGACGTAGTCGACGAGTCCGCGCTCGTAGAAGAACACGTCACCCGGCTGCTTGGTCGTCGTGGCGCCGTCCTCCTCGATCTCGTAGGAGGATGCCTCACGCTCGTCGAGGAGTTCGATGCGCAGGCCCTTGTTCAGGAAGGCCATCTGCTGGAAGCGGGTGCGCAGCGTGTCGTAGTCGAAGTCGATCGTCTCGGTGAAGATCGAGGCGTCCGGCCAGAACGTGATGCTCGTACCGGTCTCGTCGGTCGCTTCACCCTTGATGAGCTGCTGCTGGGGAACGCCGCCCTCGGCGAAGCTGTGCCGCCAGACGAAGCCCTTCTGCTTGACTGCGACGTCGAAGCGGGTGGACAGCGCGTTCACGACGGACGAGCCGACACCGTGCAGACCGCCCGAGACGGCGTAGGCGCCGCCACCGAACTTCCCACCGGCGTGGAGGATCGTGAGCACGACCTCGACGGTCGACTTCGACGGGTCAGAGGAGTGCGGGTCGACCGGGATGCCGCGGCCGTTGTCGATGACCTGCACGCCGCCATCGGCGAGGAGGGTCACGGTGATGGTGTCGGCGTAGCCGGCGAGTGCCTCGTCGACCGAGTTGTCGACGATCTCGTAGACCAGGTGGTGCAGGCCACGGGGGCCCGTCGAGCCGATGTACATACCGGGGCGCTTGCGAACGGCTTCCAGTCCTTCGAGGATCTGGATCGAGTCGGCACCGTATTCACCGGGCTGCTTCACCTTGGGCGAGATCGAGGTGGAACGGACCTCTTCAGCGGGAGTCTCGGCCTCCGAGCCGGTCGAAGGGTCGGGGGTGCTCCCGTTGGTCGATTCCGTCTCGTCAGCAGGGGATTCAGGCGTCATCAGAGGGCATTCTCCACATCGATATCACGAACTCCCATTCTAGCGGGGTTTCGATGCGAAATCCCGCTGAACGGCCGTGTGTGGCCCTCTCAGCCGTCGGAACCCCCTCGATGGTGCCCTACCCGTAGGTATCGCGCGGACCCCGCCCTGGGACGACTCTGGGACCCCATTTCCAGGAGGGAACGTCCGGTCCGATGAAGCGGAGGTTCTCGACTCCGGCATCCGGATACCGTCGCCCGATCTCGGTGATGATGGTCGCACGCATGTACTGGAGGTTCTTCGCCCAGGCAGTGGAGTCGCACTTCACGGTGAGCAGTCCGCGCTCGAGCGAGACCGGCTCGGAATGCTTGGCGGTGTCGGCGCCGGCGAGATCGGCCCACTGACGGACGAGGTCTTCCCGCGCCAGCGGCACCTGCCAGCCGGCGTCGCGGGTGAGTTTGTCGAGCACAGCACCGAGGGCGCCGGGGTCACGACCGGGGGTGAACGGCGCGTTGTCGTCATCGACGGCCACGCGACGCTTGCGCTTCCAGTTCTTCGAACTGGGGTTGAGACCGCGCAGGCGCAGGTAGGTCGCGACGGTCTCCGGAGCATCGGATGCCGCGGCGGCGATGTTCGCCGAGATGTCAGTCATGCGTCGCCTCCTCCTGCTCCACTGTGCCCTGGACCTCCGACACTGTCGCTCCGTCGGGCTCCGAATCCACCGCCCCCGGCGTCTCAGATCCACTTCCGCCCTGGACCTCTGATCCGGCCCCAACCTGGGTCCCTGAGCCTGTCGAAGGGTCCCGCTCATCGCTGATGGTGCCGGCGGTGATCCGCACCACGTGGGCGTGCAGCACCGCAGGAATATCCTCCTCCACCGCCGCCGTGACCACCACCTGCTCGTAGCCGGCGGTCAACGCGGCAAGGCGCTGCCGGCGGTCGGCGTCGAGCTCGGCGAAGACGTCGTCGAGGATGAGCACCGGATCGCCGGCGGGCGACTCGCTGCGCAGCAGTTCGGCCGACGCCAACCGGAGCGCGAGCGCGATCGACCAGGACTCACCATGCGAGGCATAACCCTTCACCGGCAACGAGCGCACCCGCAGGATCAGGTCGTCGCGATGCGGTCCGGTCAGGGTGAGTCCGCGTTCGAGTTCGTTCGATCGCTTCTCACGCAGCGCGGCATGGAACATCTCGGCGATGTCGCCCGAGGTCTCGGCAGGAGCATCCACGCCGTCTTCCGGATCCGCACCGCGGACCGAGAGCGCCCAGTCGAGCTGCGGGCTGTGATCCTCGCCGGCGATCGACGCATACGCATCGGCGACCGGCCGCTGCAGGTCGGCCGCGAGTCGCTGTCGGGCGGCGATGATCTCGGATCCGAGGGCGACGAGCTTGTCGTCCCAGACATCCAGCGTGCTGAGCCCCTCGCCCTTGATGCCTCTCGCCCGAGCCGACTTCAGCAGCGCGTTGCGCTGTTTGAGCACCCGGTCGTAGTCGGCGAGCACCGACGACATCCGCGGCGTGCGCTGGATCAGCAGCTGGTCGACAAAGCGACGACGAGCTGAGGGGTCGCCGCGGACGATCTGCAGGTCCTCAGGGGCGAAGAGCACGACGTGCGCATAGCGGGGGAGTTCGTTCGCCTTCGACGGCGAACCGTTGATGCGTGCCTTGTTCGACCCTTGCTTGTTGAGCTGGACCTCGACGAGCACTCGACGCTCGCCGTGCGCCAGCCGTGCGCGGATGATCGCGTACTCCTGGCCGTCGCGCACCATCGGAGCATCGGATGACACCCGGTGCGAACCCAGCGTGGCCAGGAAGACCACTGCCTCTGCGAGGTTGGTCTTGCCCTGCCCGTTGCGGCCGACGAGCACATTCGGACCCCGGTGGAGAGCCAGATCGGCGGTCGCGTAATTGCGGAAATCAACCAGACTCAGGTGTTCCACGATCACGGATTCACACTACCTTCGGGATCCGACATGCAGCCGAGCCCGATGCGGACTCGCGAGCTCAGCGCAGGAGCAGGTTGGGCTGCAGCAGGTATTTGAACGAGTCGAGGCCTGCCTGGTCGACCGAGGTCTGGCTCGTGATCAGGACCGGGCTGAGCTTGTTCGCGTTGTCGCTCGAGGTGAAGGTCACGCGGACGAACTCGCTCTTGACCGCGCCGAGGGCCTCGATCAGGTACTGCGGGTTCAGACCGAGCGTGACCTCTTCGCCGCCGTTGAGGATCGCGTCGACCGACTCGGATGCACGGGCGTGCTCGCTGCCGGAGGCATCCATGGTGACGCCGTCATGCGAGAAGGTGAACCGGAGCGGAGCAGCACGGTCGAGCACGAGTGCCACACGGCGAACGGCCTCGACGAGGTCAGCGGTGTTGACGACCGCGTAGTGGTCGGTCTGCTCGGGGAAGAGACGGCGGACCGGCGGGAAATTGCCCTTGATGAGCAGCGACGTCACGGTCTTGTTGCCCGAGGTGAACGCGATGATCTCGCGGTCGCCTGCGCCGGAGAACGCGATCTGGATCGTGCCGGCGTGACCGAACGTCTTTCCGACCTCGAGCAGGGTGCGAGCCGGGACGAGCGCCGACTGTTCGACTGCCTCGCCGTCCCAGGGGACATCACGCAGCGACACACGGTATCGGTCGGTCGCGACCAGGCTCAGGCTCTGACCGGAGACCTCCAGCTGCACACCGGTGAGCACCGGGGTCACATCGTCGCGTGAGGCGGCGAAGCCGACCTGCGCGATCGCGGTGGCGAAGTCGTCGGCCGGGACGACGCCCGATGAACCGGACACCTCTGGGATCGACGGGTATTCCTCGACCGGCATGGCCGCGAGCGTGAAGCGAGCGGAGCCGCAGGTCACCGTGATGCCGCCGTCTTCCTCGACGGCGATCTCGATCGGAGCGTTCGGCAGGCGGTTCGCGATGTCGGAGAGCAGACGACCGTGCACCAGGATCGTGCCGGGGGTGTCGACGGTGGCTTCGATCGTCGTGCGGGCCGAGGCTTCATAGTCGAATGCCGAGAGTGTGAGCCCGGATCCGTCGGCCTCGATCAGGACTCCGGCGAGAATCGGCTGCGGGTTGCGCTGCGGCAGCAGCTTGACGACGAACGAGACAGCCTCGCTGAAGACATCGCGGTTGACCTGAAACCTCACTGGTGCTCCCTTGTCGTCATTCTGAGACGTGATCGTCGTCTTCCCCGGTGCAGGGCTTCCCATGCTAGCCCCACAGTCCTGCTGATCCCTACGCTCAGGGCTTTTGGGATTCGGATCCGGATCCATCCACCGTCTGGTGATCGGATCGAGCTCTCTCAGGGTTAACTCCTTAACGGTGTTAACAACTGTTGAAACTGTGGATAAGTCGGTGGAAAGCAGACGCGAGTAGGGAACTACACGGTTGTCAGTTGTGGAAACCCTGAGGAATACGGGGCTGGACGGCATCCGAGGCGAAGTGGACTTCCCCGGAGTTATCCACAGGTTTCTGGATTTCCCACACATTCGTCCCGACCCGAGCGCACTTCATCCACAAGTTATCCACATGTGCATAGAGGCATCTATCGGATTCGATCGAGGGCGTGTCGAGACGGTGAAGGGGGCATGGCATCCCTTTCGGACGCCATGCCCCCTTCGTGGCCGCGCGGATCGCGTGTCAGCGACGACCCAGCTGCGTGGTGATCTCGGTGACCTGGTTGTAGATCGAGCGACGCTCCTTCATGAGCTCGCTGATCTTCTTGTACGCGTACATCACTGTCGTGTGGTCGCGGTTGCCGAACAGCTGCCCGATCTTCGGGAGCGAGAGGCTCGTCCGCTCTCGGCACAGATACATCGCGATCTGTCGAGACGTGGCGATCTGCTGCGAGCGGCTCGATCCGTACAGGTCGTCGACCGTGAGCTTGAAGTACTGCGCGGTCGCCGTGATGATGTCGGTCGGCGAGATGATGTTGTCCTCCGCCGTGTCGACGATGTCGCGGAGCACCGTCTGGGCGAGTGAGATGTCGAGAGCCGAGCGGTTCAGGCTCGCGAAGGCGGAGACGCGGATCAGCGCACCCTCGAGCTCGCGGATGTTCGACGACACGACGGTCGCGATGTACTCGAGCACCTCGTCGGGGATGTGCAGGGCCTCGCTCTGCGCCTTCTTCCGGAGGATCGCGATACGCGTCTCGAGGTCGGGCGCCTGCACGTCGGTGATGAGGCCCCACTCGAAGCGGCTGCGCATCCGATCCTCGAAGCCGGTCAGGTGCTTCGGTGCGACATCGCTGGTGATGACCACCTGCTTGTTGTGGTCGTGGAGCGTGTTGAAGGTGTGGAAGAAGGCTTCCTGGGTCTCGGCGCGTCCCTGCAGGAACTGGATGTCGTCGATCAGGAGGATGTCGACCTCGCGGTAGCGAGCCTGGAATGCGGCGCCGCGGTTGTTCGCGATCGAGTTGATGAAGTCGTTCGTGAACTCCTCGCTCGAGACGTACCGCACCTTGACCCCTGGATAGAGGGACTGCGCGTAGTCGCCGATCGCGTGCAGGAGGTGGGTCTTGCCGAGCCCGGAGTCGCCGTAGATGAAGAGCGGGTTGTATGCCTTCGCCGGCGCCTCGGCCACCGCGACCGCCGCGGCGTGCGCGAAGCGGTTCGACTGACCGATCACGAAGTTGTCGAAGGTGTACTTCGGATTGAGGCGCGACTCGTGGCGCATCTGCGTCGGCTGCTCCATGGGCGACTCGACCCGCTGATGCTCCTGACGCGCGAAGTCGCCGTCCTGCCTGCCGAAGTCGCCGATCGAGATCGGGGCGGTCGGCTGCTCGGCGAGCTCGTGGTTCACCACGACGCGGAAGGAGGTGACCTCGTCGCCGATGTGCGAGAGCGCCTCCATGATCGGCAGGCGCAGACGCTTGTTGATCTGCGCTGCAGTGAGGTCGTTCGGCACGTCGAGATACAGCGTCGCCGCCATCACGCCCGCCGGTACCGCGAGGCTGAGGAAGCCCTGCAGCTGGGGAGTCACGCGGTCGTCGTCGACCAGCAGCTCCTGCACCGTGGTCCAGATCGGAACGTCGGGCTGGGCTGGTGATGACATGACGCTCCGCGCGGGGGTTCGGTGAGGCCCCGTTCGTACTCCGGTGACCTGTGGATAACTTCGGTTGCCACGGTAGTCACCACGGCCACGATCAGCAACCTGGCCTTGAAAACACGCGCGCGTGTTGTGCGAGGCTGCTGCGCCCAGGTTGTGGATAATGGCTGTGCGGTACTCACCGGAGGCCGCGTCACGGCGCACAGATTTGCTCTGTGCGCCGCCAGGACGTACCCTTACTTGGTTGACTTATGCCATTTTTTTGGCAGTTCCCCATGTCTCCGGTCAGAGTGAATCCGGTGGCAGCATTCTCGGAGTGATTCCATGACTAAGCGCACCTTCCAGCCCAACAACCGTCGTCGTGCCAAGAAGCACGGCTTCCGTGCTCGCATGCGCACGCGTGCCGGCCGCGGCATCCTCGCAGCCCGCCGTGCGAAGGGCCGCACCGAGCTCTCCGCGTAAGCCGCTGTGCTCGCCCGCCCGTATCGACTGACCCGCGGGAGCGACTATCGTCTGGTCGTTCGACGCGGATCGCGTTGTGGCGGGGCGCGCGTCGTCACCTCGATGTGGTCGACGGGTGAGAGCAGAGCCGTACGGTTCGGATTCATCATCAGCAAGCAGGTCGGGAACGCCGTCGTGCGCAACACCGTTCGTCGGCGACTGAAAGCCGTCTGCGCGGAGGCGCTGCCACGCGTTCCCGAGGGCACGGATGTCGTCATCCGTGCCCTTCCTGCATCCGCCACCGCGACCTACGCCGAGTTGAGCGCCGATGTGAACCGGTGCCTCGGCCGTCTGACGAGAACTCCGCTCGAGGTGTCGGCATGACTGCCCTGCCCGCCTCCTCCATCGGCACGGCACAGTTGCGCGGCGCCGACGTCTGGCGGAGCATCCCGCTCGTGCCTCGGAACCTCGTGCTCGGATTCCTCACCGGATACCGCAAGGTGATCTCGCCGATGTACGGGGATGTGTGTGCCTACTATCCCTCTTGTTCGGCTTACGCTGTAGGTGCGGTGCAGCAGCACGGCGCTGTGCGAGGGACTGCTCTCTCGGTCTGGCGCATCCTGCGCTGCAACCCCTGGACTCGCGGTGGCGTCGACGACGTACAGCCGCACAAGCACTTCCATCACGACCTGACTGCATCCGGTTTCGTCGTCCCTTCCCGAAAGGACTGAACGGTGGGCCTTGATCTCCTGCTCGCCAGCGTCACACCGTCGCCGGCCCCGTCTTCCGGTGGTTTCGATCTGATCGGAACCATCCTCTGGCCGCTGAAGTGGGTCGTCGAGCTCGTGCTCGTCGCCTGGCACTGGCTGCTCACCACGGTGGGCATGCCCGCCGCGTCAGGTCTCACCTGGGTCCTCTCGATCGTCGGTCTCGTCATCGTGGTCCGCGCTGCGCTGATCCCGCTGTTCGTGAAGCAGATCAAGAGCCAGCGAAAGATGATGGAAATCGCCCCTGAACTGCGAAAAGTTCAGGAGAAGTACCGCGGCAAGAAGGATCAGCTCTCTCGTGAGGCGATGAGCCGCGAGACCATGGGCCTGTACAAGAAGCACGGCACGACGCCGATGTCGAGCTGTCTACCGCTCCTGGTGCAGATGCCGATCTTCTTCTCCCTGTTCAGTGTGCTCAGCGATGTGAAGAAGCATGCAGAGGCTGGAATCGGTGGCGTGGGCTTCATGAGCCCCGAGCTCACCAAGGAGTTCTACGACGCCAAGCTGTTCGACGTCGCCTCACTCCACGAGACCCTGGGCAACGCCGTCGACACGGGCAACACGACGGCGATCGTCATCCTGGTGACGCTCGTCGTGCTGATGATCGGCTCGCAGTTCTTCACTCAGCTGCAGATCATCTCGAAGAACCTGTCGCCTGAGGCCAAGACCGGCCAGGCGTACCAGATGCAGAAGATCATGCTCTACATCCTGCCGCTGGGCTTCATCTTCTCCGGTGTCTTCTTCCCGCTCGGCGTCGTCGTCTACTGGTTCATCTCGAACCTCTGGACCATGGGTCAGCAGTTCCTCGTCATCCGCGAGATGCCGACGCCCGGATCCGAAGCAGCCAAGGCTCGTGAAGAGCGACTGGCGCGCAAGGGCAAGGCGATCGATTCCTCGGGCAAGATCATCCCGATGGCCGCGTACGAGGCAGAGCAGCAGCGTCTGCTCGCTGAGGCCGAGAAGGCCAAGGCAGAAGCCCCCAAGCGTCAGCAGCCGGTTGGCAAGAAGCGTGCGAAGAAGAAGGGCAGCGCGTCATGACCGACAGCGTCACCACCACCACGAACGACGAGCCCACCGTTGCTCAGCTCGAGAACGAGGGCGATGTCGCGGCGGACTACCTCGAGGAGCTCCTCGACATCGCAGACATCGATGGCGACCTCAACCTCGACGTGCGTCAGGGCCGTGCCTACGTGTCGGTCGAGGCTGAGGATGACGGCCTCGCGCTGCTCTCCGCACCTGACACCGTGCAGGCGCTGCAAGAACTGACCCGCCTCGCGGTGCAGAACAAGACCGGCGCGTTCTCGCGTCTGATTCTCGACATCGGTGGATCGCGTGATGCGCGCCGTCGTCAGCTGGAGAAGCTGGTGGATGCTGCCGGCGTCAAGCTCGACGAGGGCGCGTCGCAGGCAGCACTGCCCGCCATGTCGAGCTACGAGCGCAAGCTGGTGCATGACATCGCTTCCGAGCGCGGACTCGTCTCCGAGTCTTATGGCGAGGGTGCAGACCGCCACACGGTTCTTCGCCGTCGTTGATGTTTCACGTGAAACATTGCGTCGGATGCTCCAATGAGTGACGTCGAGGTCGAGCCTCCCGTCGCAGCGGAACTGTTCGGGGATCGCATCGATGTCGCGCGTGCGTTCACGGATGCCCTCGCGCAGCAGGGGGAGGAGCGCGGGCTCATCGGCCCGATCGAACTCCCGAGGCTCTGGACGCGACACATCCTGAACAGTGTCATTGCCGCTCCACTCTTCCACGGGTCGGTTGCGGATATCGGTTCCGGCGCCGGCCTCCCTGGTGTGGTCCTCGCGATCGCTCGCCCCGACGTGCACTGGACGTTGATCGAACCGATGGAGCGTCGGGTCAACTGGCTCACAGAGCAGGTTGATGCACTCGCGCTCGACAACGTCGAGATCGTGCGGGCGCGCGCTGAGGACGTCGGTCGCCCGAAGGGGTTCGATGTCGTCACTGCCCGCGCGGTGAGTGCTCTTCGGACCTTGATCCCCCTCACCGCGCCGTTGGTGCGGGACGGTGGCGAGATCACAGTACTCAAGGGGATGAACGCAGCGAACGAGATCGATGCTGCGCAGAAGCAGATCAAGAAATTCAAGCTGACGGATGTCCGCGTCGAGGTTCTCGGTGAAGGCGTTCTCGCTGAGACGACTCGCGTTGTGCGGGCGGTTGTCCGGTAGTAGGTGTTTCACGTGAAACATCGCGGTCTCGTCCGATGCGCTCGGGCGCAGAGGTGTGTGCTCCGAACTGGGTCGCTGAGCCTGTCGAAGCGCCGAACCCGCCGACAATCGAGTGATGTTTCACGTGAAACACCTCACCAGTCAGGCCCGTGCGAGCGTCCGGCCCGGGGTTCTCATATATGAGCTTGGAATCCCCGGGTCCGGGTGGACCCTTGGTTGCTGACGCGGGACGCGAGAATCGCGCGACTCGCTCCTACGTGGGTCGCTGAGCCTGTCGAAGCGTCGATCCGACCGACAAAGTGATGTTTCACGTGGAACATCACCTTCGTGGTCGTTCATAGATGCACTCACGCGCGGCCATCGTCACGACCTGGGGGTACCGTCGTCGATGAACATCAATGCCCCGGAGCGACGTAAATACTCTCAACTGGGTCGCTGAGCTTGTCGAAGCGTCGCACGCCTCACAACCGCCCCGACGTTTCACGTGAAACATCAGGCTCTTCGCGGAGAGTGGGTGCTCTCAGCCGGCCTGCGTGTCTTCGGATGCGTGAATAGGATCGCTCGGTTCGAGAACCGTCAATGCTCCGAGATACTTGGGTCGCTGAGCCTGTCGAAGCTCCCTACGCCTCACTATGGCCTACGTTCACGTGAAACATCAGATTCTTCACGGCGGGTGCGTGCTCTCAGCCGGCCCGAGTGTCCTCGGATGCGGGGGTAGAGTCGCGGCTCGAGAATTGTCATTGCTCCGAGATGACGTAGATTCCCTCAACTGGGTCGCTGAGCCTGTCGAAGCGCCGGGCGCCTCACAATCGGCTACGTTTCACGTGAAACATCAGCCGCCACCTGCCTTCGACTCGAAACAGCCGTTCCGCTGCGCCGGCAGCGGCACATCGATGCCGGGGGAGGAAGCCGCACGGTCAGGGCAACACGGATGGAAGTGAGAGTCTCTGAGCCCCAAGCCGTCCATGTACGTACCGCGAAAGGCAGTATGTGGTTTGCTGCCATGGAAGTCCTTCGATGTGCACGATGCTGGGCCGCTGGGTGTCGGCCATCTCGCCGGAAGTGCGCTCAAATAGCGATGTTTTCTCGGGTAGGGGAGTGCCAGAGGTTTCACGTAAAACGGCTCGCGATTTCGGTTCTTTGTTGCGTTTCTGCAAGCTCAGCGGACGACTCGATGGCTGATGCCTTGATCTACCGCTGCCATTGTTGCTGTCTTCGACGCCTTCGAGGCGAGCAGTGCTCTGCCGTGACGCTCGACACGGGCGGCGACATGGTCATCGTTCAAGAGAATCGGGGAGTCTCGAGCGTTCACGTGAAACACGACAGACTGTGGGTGCGCACGACGCTTCGACAGGCTCAGCGACCCACGGGTTCGTCGTTATGGATGCTCGCTCAGTGGCGGTGCGGGGCCCGGCGGTCGCACCCTGGGGTCTCAGCTGAGATGTCGATTGACGGTGCTCGTGACTTCCCGAGCGTTGGGTTGGGTATGGACCGCTGGACAGTGATCAGTTCGGCGCTTCGACAAGCTCAGCGACCCACCTGGTTGGACTGTGCTTACGGCAGGTCTGTTCCGTCGTCGCCGCTTCGATGTGCCAGGCGTGTGTGGCGCTACGGAGTTATTGGCTGAACCGGTCGACGGCGAGCGTGGGCGCTCATCAAAGCAGCCGGCCACCACGCGTTTCACGTGAAACATCTCGATTCCGTCGTCGTTTTGTTGGCCTCGGTGCGCTCGGCGACCCGCCCGCGTATGGCTCGAGCGTGCAGTCATCGGTCGTCCTGGCTCTGGCTACGGCAATTGGGCGCCAAGTCGGACGCGGTTTCACTGTGCACGCGTGTCCCGGTGATGCGCTGGAGTGTGGATGCATTGAAGATCGAATCATCCTTGGGTAGGGAAGCGCCAGACGATAGGCGCTTCGACAAGCTCAGCGACCCAGCTGGGGGCGGGCTGGAGCGCTCGCGGTTGGCGCTTCGAGAGGCTCAGCGACCCAGCCGGGGGAGGCTGGGGGAGGGACGATGCGCTCGCGACTGGCGCTTCGACAGGTTCAGCGACCCAGATGGAGGAGGGCGGGCGAAGGGAGGGGCGGTTGTGCGCGGCAGGCTCAGCGACCCATCCACGGGGGATTCGCGCGGGTGGTGTGAGTGAACGTCCACCCCAGCGATTAGAGTGGAACGCGGCCCCGAAAGGAGTGGATGTTTCACGTGAAACAGTCCGAAAAGGCATCCTCGAACGAATCGTTCGGTATGGATACACCGCTCGCGCGGGAACTCGCAGACCTCTCGGCTCGCCGACGCACTCTGGAATCCACGAAGGTGGAGTTCAGCGGGGAGACCCGCGTGCTGACAGTGTCGAATCAGAAGGGTGGCGTGGGGAAGACCACGACCGCCGTGAACACCGCCGCCGCTCTTGCCGGCCTCGGGGCGAAGGTGCTGGTGATCGACCTCGATCCCCAGGGCAATGCATCCACCGCGCTCGGCGTGCCCCACAGTGCGGACACGCCGAGCGTGTACGACGTGCTGATCAACGACACCTCTCTGGCTGACATCGTGCAGGAGAGCCCAGAGAATCCGAACCTTCTGTGCGCCCCCAGCACGATTCACCTGGCCGGTGCAGAGATCGAGCTGGTCAGCCAGGTCGCACGTGAGCACCGTCTGCGTCGTGCGCTCGAGGAGTACCTCGAAGACAACCCCGTCGACTTCGTCATCATCGACTGCCCGCCGTCGCTCGGCCTGCTGACGATCAACGCGTTCACCGCTGCATCCGAAGTCTTCATCCCGATCCAGTGCGAGTACTACGCACTCGAGGGACTGAGCCAGCTGCTCGGCAGCATCCAGATGATCCAGAAGCATCTGAACCCCAAACTCCACCTCTCCACGATCCTGCTGACGATGTTCGACGGGCGTACACGCCTGGCGCAGCAGGTGGCGGATGAGGTGCGCACCCACTTCCCGACCCAGGTGCTCGAGACCGTCATCCCGCGCTCCGTGCGGGTGTCGGAGGCACCGAGTTTCGGACAGACCGTGATCGCCTACGATGGGCAATCCGCCGGCGCGATCGCCTACCGCGAAGCAGCTGTCGAGATCGCGTCGCGTGCAGCGGCGCAGAGCAAGGAGAAATGATGGCGAAGCGCACTGGATTGGGCCGTGGAATCGGCGCTCTCATCCCCACCGCAGACCAGGCTGAGCGGCCGGTCGACGTGTTCTTCCCCGGAGCGAGCCTGCGTCCGGCATCCGAGACCACAGCGCCGGAGCCGGCAGCCGATCTCGCCGCAGTCCCCGGCATCCACCTCGTGCAGGTGGACCCGAACTCGATCGTCCCGAACCCGCGCCAGCCGCGTACGCACTTCAACCCGGAAGACCTCGCGGAGCTGGTGCACAGCGTCCGTGAGTTCGGTGTGCTGCAGCCTGTCGTCGTCCGCAAGAACGGTGAGGGCGAGTACGAGCTGATCATGGGCGAGCGGCGTACGCGCGCTGCCCGTGAGGCCGGACTCGAGACGATCCCCGTGATTGTCCGCGAGACCGCCGACGAGGACCTGCTCCGTGACGCGCTGCTCGAGAACCTGCACCGCTCTGAGCTCAACCCGCTGGAAGAGGCATCCGCCTACCAGCAGCTGCTCGAGGACTTCGGCATCACGCAGGAGGAGCTGGCGACCCGCATCGGACGCTCGCGGCCGCAGATCAGCAACACGATCCGTCTGCTCAAGCTGCCGGTGCCCGTGCAGCAGCGCGTCGCAGCCGGCGTGCTCACGGCGGGCCACGCGCGAGCGATCCTCAGTCTCGATTCCCCGGAGGCCATGCAGCGCCTCGCTGACAAGGTCGTGAACGAGGATCTCTCCGTTCGCGCGACCGAGGAAGCCGCGAAGAACCTGCCCTCTGCCGGTGCGAAGACGCCCAAGGCGACGCCCGGCGCGCGCCGCGCCTATCTCGACGAGGTCGCCGGCAAGCTCGGCGACCGACTCAACACCCGTGTGAAGATCGCTCTGGGTGCTCGCAAAGGCCAGGTCACCATCGATTTCGCATCCATCCAGGATCTCAACCGAATTCTCGAGGAACTGGGCGAGGAGAGCTACGGTCGGAGCTGATCCGTCCCCAGGCCGCGACTGATCCACAGAGACGGGATCGACAGGCTTAGACTCGCGTCAGATGATGTCGAGGAGGGGCACAATGTCGCGCACACAGCCTGGTTCACCCATACGAGGTCGCGTCATCGCGGTCAGTATCGCTGCCGCTCTCGGCGGCTTCCTGTTCGGGTTCGACACCGCCGTGATCAACGGCGCTGTCGACGCCCTGGCCGGCACCCAGTCGGGCTTCGACCTCGGGGTCGGCCTCAAGGGCTTCGCGGTGTCGTCGGCGCTGATCGGCTGCGCCGTCGGCGCCTGGTTCGCAGGTCCGCTGGCGAACCGCTTCGGCCGAATCCCCGTCATGGTCGTCGCCGCCGTGCTGTTCCTGCTCTCCTCGCTCGGATCCGGCTTCTCCTTCGGGGTCGTCGATCTGATCATCTGGCGGGTCGTCGGCGGACTCGGTGTCGGTGCGGCATCCGTCATCGCCCCTGCATACATCGCCGAGGTGTCACCGGCGCACGTGCGCGGAAGGTTGGGATCGCTGCAGCAGCTCGCGATCGTCACCGGTATCTTCATCGCCCTGCTGTCGGACGCGATGCTCGCCAACGTCGCCGGGGGAGCGGCCGAGCCCCTGTGGGGTCTGGATGCCTGGCGCTGGATGTTCATCGCCGGAGCGGTTCCCTCGATCGTCTACGGCGTCATGTCGCTGCGGCTGCCGGAATCGCCCCGATACCTGGTGGCGAAGGGGCAGATCGACAGGGCGACGGAGGTGCTGACGACCGTCACCGGTGCCGTCGACGTGAAGGCGAAGATCGATGAGATCACCGGCACGCTCAACACCGAGCGCACCGAGTCGCTGCGCGACCTGCGCGGCAACCGTCTCGGCCTGAAGCCGATCGTCTGGGTCGGCATCCTGCTCTCGGTCTTCCAGCAGTTCGTCGGCATCAACGTGATCTTCTACTACTCGACCACGCTGTGGCAGTCGGTCGGATTCGGGGAGTCCGAAGCCCTCCTGATCACCGTGATCACCTCCGTGACGAACATCGTGGTGACCATCGTGGCGATCCTCCTCGTCGACAGGGTCGGCCGTCGGATCATGCTCCTCGTGGGCTCCGTCGGTATGACGCTGACGCTCGGTCTGATGGCGCTCGCGTTCTCCTTCGGCACACTCGACGCTGCGGGCGCGGTGACACTGCCGGATCCGTGGGCGACCGTCGCACTCATCTGCGCGAACGGTTTCGTCGTGTTCTTCGGTGCCACCTGGGGGCCGCTGGTCTGGGTGCTGCTGGGGGAGATGTTCCCGAACTCCATCCGCGCCGGCGCTCTTGCCGTGGCTGCGGCCGCCCAGTGGGTCGCGAACTTCTTCATCTCGACGACGTTCCCCGCCTTCTCTGCGATCGGCCTGCCGTTCGCCTACGGCTTCTACGCCTTCTTCGCACTGCTGTCGTTCTTCTTCGTGTACTTCAAGGTCGCGGAGACCAAGGGCAAGGAGCTCGAGGAGATGCAGGAGGACACCAAGGTCGAGCGCCGACCACGTCGGAGTCGCGCGTAGGCTGGAAGCATGACCGAGTCCGTCCCCCGTCGCGCCAGCCTGGAAGTGCTGCGAGCCGAAGCGGCTGACGAACTCGCGGTGATCGTGCAGGAGCGCCTCCTCGGTGGGGAGGACCCCTGGGAGTTCATGGAGGAGTTGCCGAGCGTCGACGAGCTCGTCGTCTACCTGTTGCGCGCCGACAACATCACCGCGAACGACGGCGTACGCCCGAACGAGGCCCGTCACTACCGCGTGCTGCGCCAGATCGCCCTGGAGTACCCCGAACTCACCCCGGCGGTCTGGGGGCTGCTCGACGAGAAACAGCGCCACCGACGCTGGGATCCGACCGTCGCCGACGCGTCCTGACCGCTCGCTCGCCGATCATGCCCCGACAGCTCGTGTCGTACGACCCGACGTGGCCGGAGCGTTTCGAGGTGATCGCGGCGGAGCTGCGGGCGCACGGCGACCCCGACTGGGTGATCGAGCACATCGGCTCCACCGCGGTCCCAGGGATGCGCGCGAAGCCGATCATCGACCTCGCGGTACGGATCGAGGATGCCGGTGACGTCGACGCTCATCGAGGGGCACTGGAGGCGATCGGGTGGCGGGTCGGCAGTGGTGTGCGCAGCCATCCGGTCATGGTGTTCGAGGAGCACGGCATTCGGACCCGGATCGCGCACTTCTTCACGGCGTCTGCGTGGGAGGCCGTGAACCAGCGGATCCTGCGCGACTGGCTCCTGGCGCACCCCGAGGACGCCGAGCGGTACACGCATGCGAAGTGTGACGCGGTGGCCGCTGCGGCGCGTGGGACATCGACGTACAACGCCGCCAAGACGCCGGTGATCCAGGACATCGTGGATCGCGCTCGCCAGGCGCGGGGACTGCCCTCGGTCGACGTCTCCGACAAGTGAGCTGACGGGCGGGACGCGCCGTGCACGACGAAGGGCCGCCGCCTCCCGGAGGAGAGACGACGGCCCGATTCGCGTGAGGGGGATCAGCCGATGAAGTCGGCGAGGTCCTTCTCGAGGGCGAACTTCGGCTTGGCGCCGATGATGGTCGTCTTGACCTCACCGCCGTGGAACACCTTCATCGCCGGGATCGACGTGATCTGGTACTTCATGGCGAGCTCAGGGTTCTCGTCGACGTTGAGCTTGAGGATCGTGATCTTGTCGGGGTTGTCCGACTGGATCTCGTCCAGCACCGGGGCGACCATGCGACACGGGCCGCACCATTCCGCCCAGAAGTCCACCAGCACGGGACCGTCGGCCTGCAGTACGTCCTGCTCCCAGGTCGCCTGGCTCGTAGCCTTTGCACTCATCAGAGTTCTCCTTGATTCGAGGTTCGTCAGCTATAACAGCGGACGAGGGAAATGTGTTCCCACCGCCGGTCAGGCGGTGATGATCTCTGCGGCCTCTGCAGCGGGGACCTCGACCGACATGTCTTCCAGGTCGGCGAGGAAGTGCTCGGCGTCGAGGGCCGCGACCGTACCCGAACCGGCAGCCGTGATGGCCTGACGGTAGTGGGGGTCGATCACGTCACCGGCGGCGAACACGCCGGGCACCGAGGTGACCGACGAGCGTCCGTCGACCCAGATCGTGCCCTCGGAGGTCAGCTGCAGCTTCTCGTGCACGAGGTGCGTGCGCGGGTCGTTGCCGATCGCGACGAACAGGCCGTCGAGCGGAAGGTCGCGCAGCGTGCCGTCGACCGTGGAGCGCAGCTGGACGCCGTTGACGGCGGTCTCGCCGAGGATCTCCGCGACCTCGCTGTTCCAGATGAACTCGATCTTCTCGTTCGCGAAAGCACGCTCCTGCATGATCTTCGACGCGCGCAGGGAGTCCTTGCGGTGGATGACGTAGACCTTCGAGGCGAACCGGGTGAGGAACGTGGCCTCTTCCATCGCGGAGTCGCCGCCGCCGACGACGGCGATCGTCTTCTCGCGGAAGAAGAAGCCGTCGCAGGTCGCGCACCACGAGACGCCGTAGCCGGAGAGGCGCTCTTCGCCGGTGACGCCGAGCTTGCGGTATGCCGAGCCGGTCGCGTAGATCAGCGTCTGCGTCTCGTGCACGGTACCGCTGCCGAGGGTGACCTTCTTGACGGGGCCGGCGATGTCGAGATCGGTGACGTCGTCGTAGACGACCTCCGTGCCGAACTTCTCAGCCTGCTCCTGGAACTTGGCCATGAGCTCAGGGCCCTGGATGCCGTCGGGGAAGCCGGGGTAGTTCTCGACCTCGGTGGTGTTCATCAGCTCGCCGCCGACTTCGACCGAGCTCGCGATGAGCAGCGGCTTGAGGTTCGCTCTGGCCGCGTAGATGGCAGCCGTGAATCCGGCGGGGCCGGAGCCGATGATGATGACCTGACGCATGTGCTCTCCGTCTGTGAAACTGCGGTCGAATGACCTTCGACTGCTTCAACCCATGGTAACCGCGGGGCATTCCCTCACCAGGGTCGCACCGCGGACTGGGGATGGGCTCAGCGACCGGGAAGGAACCGACGGACCAGCGAGCCGGCGACCTTGAGCTCAGGGGCCCGCAGGAGCGCGAGGATGGCGAGGTACACGACGACGACGGCGAGACCGACGATCGCGGTGCCGATCGCGCCCTGCACCGCACCCGACATGGTCCATCCGTCGACACCGCCGAGGAGCAGGAAGACGCCCCAGCCGGCGAGACCGGCGGGGATGCCGGCGATCGCGAAGCGCCCGATCGCCGCCATCCAGGAGCTCACCTGGAGGCCGCCGATCTTGCGGTGCAGGAGCCAGGTCGCGACGATCGTCTGCACGATGCTCGCGATCGATTGGCCCAGTGCAACGGCAGCAGCGAGCGAGGTGAGGGGGATGATGCCGGCTTCCCGAAGGCCGAGCGCTGCGAGAGCCGTTCCCACGATGAGCACGCACTGGAAGATCGTGAACCAGAACGGGGTGCGGGTGTCGTCGTAGGCATAGAAGGTGCGCTGCACGATGAACAGGATCGTGAGCGGGATCAGTCCGAAGAGATAGCCGATCAGCACCAGACCGGCGGCCTGCGCGTCAGCGGCCGAATCCGTGAAGACGCGGGAGGCGGGAAGCACGGCGGCGGCGACGGCGGCGGTCGCCGCGACCATGAAGAACAACAGGGTGCGGATGCTGCGGCCGATGTCGGCGCGCACCTCGTCGTGCCGTCCAGCGGCCGCATGCGCACTGATCTGCGTGAAATACGGCGTTCCGATCGAGAGCACGATGACGGAGTAGGGGAGCATGAAGATCAGCCAGGCGTTGGCCGTCACCGTCGCGGATGCGCCGAGACCGGCGACCTCACTGACGATGAACCCCTGGATGAACCCGGCGGCGAGGCTCGCGAATGCCATCAGGAAGGTCCAGCCGGCGAGCCGTCCCACGTTGCCGAGTCCGACCCCGCGCCAGCGGAAGTCGGGCTTCAACGCGAGCCCGGTGCGCCGCCAGAAGACCAGCAGCACCACGGCCTGCAGCGCGATGCCCAGCGTCGCCGTGCCGCCGAGCACCGTGATCATCTGCGGCGTCCAGTCCGTGGCATCGCGTGAGACGGGGGCGAACAGGGCGCCGAGCGTGAGGAAGCCGGCGATCGACACGAGGTTGTTCACGACAGGGGCCCACGTGAACGGCCCGAAGATCCTCCGCGCGTTGAGAGCCTCGCCGAGCATCGCGTAGAGCCCATAGAGCAGGATCTGCGGCAAGCACCAGTACGCGAGCGCTGTGGCGAGAGCCAGGGTGGCCTCGTTGGCCTTGCCTGCGGCGAGATGCACGAGCCACGGAGCGGCGGCGGTCGCGATCGCTGTCACCACGACCAGCACGACGGTGCCGAGGGTGAACAACTTCGAGATGAAGGCGTTGCCGCCATCTGCATCCGCTGTGGCCTTCACGATCTGCGGCACGATGACAGCGGTGAGGATGCCGACCGAGATGAGCGAGAAGACGCTGTTCGGCAGCTGGTTCGCGTAGGTGAAGGCGTCAGCCGCCTCGGAGGCGACGGACCCGATCACCCCGACGAGCACGATGCTGCGCAGCAGCCCGGTGATGCGGGAGACGAGCGTGCCGGCACCGATGACCGCGCTTGCGCGGCCGAGGCTACTCACGCCCGTCCTTGCTCTCCGGCGGGAACGGTCTCGACAGCACGGCTTCCTCTTCCTCGGCAAGCGCCGACTGGCTCTCGATCGCCTCGCGGCGGCGACGACGTACCGTTCGCACCACGCCGAGCGCGATCAGCAGCACGATCATGCCGCCGAAGACGCCGATCCCGATGCCCTCCCACTCGGCTCGCACGGCGACACGCACGACCTCGGTGCCACCGATGGGCACCCCGGTCGGGCTGGACAGCTTCAGACGCAGGCCGACCTCGCCACTGCCGACGCGGGCTTCGACCGGCACCTTGATGCGCATGCTGGTGTTCGCCTGCACCGTCTGCTCGACGACCGGCTTCACCTCGAGACGCGGGTCGGTCGGCGCCACCGACAGCTGGATCGTGACCGGCCAAGGCAGATCGTTGCGGACACCGAAGGGCAGATCTGCGGCAGCGGTCAGCAGCTGGATCGTGCTGGACGGCGGGATGCTCACGGCTCCGAGCGTCTCCTGGGTGTTTCTCTGATGCTGTGCGACCGCCTTCGCGAAGGAGTCCGTCGGGACGCCGACGGCGAGGGTGCGCATGATGCGGATGCGCTCGAGGCTCAGGAGGAGCTGCGGGTCACTGAGGATCGTCGCGAACTGGCCGAGCGTCTGCTCGTCACCGAGGAGCGTGCCGACCGCCGCCGCGTATGCAGGATCAGCCGCACCGGTCACCGTCACGGGTGCGGTCGGGAGCCCCTGAAGCGCTGACAGGGAGAACCCGGGGGTGTCCGCCGTGGAGATCGCATCCCGCAGCGCGGAAGCCGTTCGCGTCTCGTCGCGCTCGAGGCCGACGAGCAGCGGTGCTCCCGGTGCGCGCTGCGCTGCGAGGAACAGGTGCGCGCTGGCCGCAGCGAGGTGACGCTGCCGAGCGCTGGAATCGGATTCACCGGCGGCCAGGGAGAGCGCCCCTGCGGCTTCATCATCGGAGACGAGGACCTCGGCGTCGCCCGCGAGTGCGTGCGCTGATGCGGCGCCGGCAGTGTCGGACGACGGGAGGATGGTGGTCGCGGCCCCCTCGAAGTAGCCCGCGAACATCGCGAGATCGGCCTGGCTGGCCCCACCGCGCGGCCACAGGACGCCCGGGGTCGCGCCTGCGATCTCCGACAGTGCTTCGTCGTCAGGGAGTGCCGGCCCGGACGTCGGTGACGGTGTCGGTGTCGGGGAGGGGGAGTCGGCCGGCTCGGTGCCCGGAGTCGGCGTCGCCGGCGTGCTCGGGAAGTTCGAGGGGGTGAGGAAGGTGCTGAGGGTGGTCGGCTGCAGCAGCGCGGGGAGCTGCGCTTGTGCCTGCGCCGTGGCATCCGCATCACCGAACTGCAGGGCGAACCGTTCGTTCGGAAGCTCGTCGAGGCGCTCGAGCCAGTCCTTGGCCTCGGACGGGGCCGACGTACCGAGCACGCGGATCGCGGCGACGATCGCGGGATCGATGCCGAGGATCGCGGCCGTGCCCGTCACTCCGTCGAGTTGCGCCGTGAGGGCGCCGTCCTCGGCGGTGAGCGAGGCGAGCTCTTCGCTGGTCAGCAGCGTGCCGTTCGCCGGAGTGGCGGTGATCGGCACCACGACCGCGACCTGCGCGGACTCACCGGCGGACACGACGAGCACGCTCGTCGCCGAGACGTTGCGCGACACGACGTCGTCGGAGCCGACCGCACCGGTGGTCGCGCCCGAGAGCCCCGCACGCAGCGGATACACGCCAGGGGCCAGGTCGGCGAGCAGCTCCGGCGGCACCGAGATCGTCGTGGTTCCGGATGCTCCGGCATCCACCGATTCCGTCGATTCGGTGCCGAGCGCCGCGAAGGTGCCCTCGACCTCGTCGCCATCGAGCCACGAGGTGATCGCCGCATCATCTGCGAGCGGTGTCCGGTTCAGCTCGACCAGCACGCGACCGGGCGAGACCTCGGCATCCGTCTCGTTCTGGACCGTGACGACCGCCGACGTCGCCGCACCCAGGGTGACGGTGCCGCGGGCACCGGCGGAGACGTACAGCTCGACCTTGCCCTCGTTGTCGTTCGGCGGCTCGGTCGCGGCGAATGCGCCCGTCGGCGCGAGCATGCCGCTGACGCCGAGTGCGATCGCGAAGACGACGGTCTTGCGCACGAGCCTGCGGAGGCGCGGACGGAAGCCGGTGTCATCGGGGGTGGTCGCGGTCATGAAGGTCTTCCTCGAACGCCAGTGAATGAGGCTGTCCGTGAGTACTGACCTAGCGATTCTAGGAGGCCGGACAGAGGAGAACCCTGAAGACGCGTAGAGTGACGGCCGTGTCCGACACCCCTGCACCCGTTCCAGAGCCCCTTCGCAGCGCCGCGCTCGCCGCCGATCTCGAGGCGGCCGACCTCCGCTCAGAGCCGCTCAGGAGGCTCTGGGGCGAGGAGGCCGACGACGCGCTGGCTCGCGGAATGCGCGAACCGATCCTGCGCGCGGTGGCGGATGACACCAGCGTGCTCGCGACGCTCGGTCGGCTGCTCGTGCTCGGGATGCCGCAGCCGCGACGTCTCGTGGAGGCGGCCCTGCCGCGGCTCGGCGTCGACGGTCTCGTCGCCCTCGGGCTCGCGACCGCCGACACGGAGCTCGTGACCCCGACCGCCCTGCTGCGTCCCCAGTCGTTCGTCGACGCCGACGGCATCGGCGAGTGGTGGATCGCCAGCGATCTCGACGAGGTGGCGCTCGACGGGGCGCTTCCGTCCGACCACGTGCTCGGTGTGGGCGGGGCGTCGCGCACCCTCGCCGAGCTCGTCGTGCCGCTGCAGGTGGAGCGTGCGCTCGATCTCGGTACCGGCTGCGGCATCCAGGCGCTGCTGGTCGCGCGGCGCGCAGGCTCGGTCGTCGCGACCGACATCTCGGCGCGGGCCCTGGCGTATGCAGAGCTCAATGCGCAGCTCAACGGGGTCTCGAATATCGAGTTCCGGCAGGGGAGCATGTTCGAACCGCTGGCGGGTGAGGCGTTCGACCTGATCGTCTCGAACCCGCCCTTCGTCATCACTCCGCGCAGCGAGGGCGTTCCCGAGTACGAGTACCGCGACGGCGGACTCGTCGGCGATGCGCTCGTGGAGCAGTTCGTGCGCACGGCGCCCGCGTTCCTCACCCCTGGTGGCATCGCCCAGCTGCTCGGCAACTGGGAGTCCAAGGGCGGCGTCACCGGACTCGCTCGTCTCGAAGCATGGGTGCCGGGGGAGCTCGACCTCTGGGTGATCGAACGCGAACAGCTGTCACCGCTCGCCTACGCCGAGCTGTGGATCCGCGACGGAGGCACGACGCCGCGCGACGCGGCCTTCACCCCGCTGCTCACCGCCTGGCTCGACGACTTCGCCGCCCGCGACGTCTCGTCGATCGGGTTCGGGTACGTGCTGCTCCGACGGGGGAGTGGAACGCCGCTGCGTCGCACCGAGCGGTTGGCGCAGCCGGTCTCCGGGGTCGGAGCGGCGCTCGGCGTCGGCATCCAGGCGCACGACCTGCTCGCGCAGGGGATGCCGGCGATGCTGCTCACCGCAACCGACGTCACCGAGGCGCGGCACCTGATGCCGGGCAACGACGACCCGAGTGTGATCGAGCTGCGCCAAGGCGGGGGCTTCGCGCGTACGGTGAACGTCGATCCAGCGCTCGCCGCATTCGTCGGGGCCTGCGACGGCGACCTCACCGTGGGCCAGATCGCCGCGGCACTGGCTGACCTGTTCGAGGTGCCGTTCCGCGAGCTCTGGGACGATCTGGAGCCGCGCATCCGCTCGCTCGTGTTCGACGGGTTCCTCGTGGCGGCGGAATAGCCCGCAGCATCCATGCGTGGTGTTCCCCTGCTTTGGGGGGCTGCTGCTGTCGGGCGTGCCTCGGCGGGGGTCGCAGATGGCCGCTTGATGAGCCACGACGCGTCCATTCGCGTCACCTCCCCTTCTGGAGGTGGCGCAGATGGCCGGGTCGGCGAGACTGAGGCGACCATGTGAGACACCTGCGGGTGCCGCAAGAGCCGAGGGATGCTGGAACGCCGAGGATGCTGTGATCCGCGGGTGCGGAATAGCCCGCAGCATCCATGCGTTCGAATAGAACATGAAGGCTTTCGGATTCCTCTCGTTCGGGCACTACGGCGATGTGCAGGGCTCGGCGACCCGCACCGCCGGCGACATGCTGAAGCAGACCATCGAGATCGCCGAGGGTGCTGACGAGATCGGCGTGAACGGCGCATCCGTCCGCGTGCACCACTGGGCGAAGCAGGCCGCATCGCCGATGCCGTTGCTGTCGGCGATGGCCGCCCGCACGAAGCGCATCGAGGTCGGCACCGGCGTGATCGACATGCGGTACGAGAACCCGATGCAGTTCGCCGAGGAGGCAGCAGCGCTCGACTGGATCGCCGACGGCCGAATCGCACTCGGCGTGAGCCGCGGTTCACCCGAGACCGCACTGCGCGGCTACGAGGCCTTCGGCTTCCGCGACGAGGAGGACCCGGAACGCGGCAGCGTGCTGGCCCGTGAGAAGTTCGACATCTTCCTGCGCGCGATCGACGGCGAGCGGCTCGCCCAGGGCGACCCCCGCATGGTCGGCGAGGGACGCTACCTCGCGATCGAACCGCAGTCGCCGACGCTCCGCGACCACATCTGGTGGGGTTCCGGCTCGCGCGCGACGGCCGAGGAGACCGGACGCAAGGGCTTGAACCTGATGAGTTCGACGCTCATCACCGAGGCGACAGGCGCACCCTTCGACCAGCTCCAGCGCGAGCAGATCGACCTGTTCCGCTCCGCGTACAAGGAGGCCGGTCACACCGGCAGCCCGCGCGTCTCGGTGAGCCGCAGCGTCTTCCCGCTGATCAACGACATGGACCGCGCCTACTTCGGGCTGCGCAGCGCCGACAGCGGCGACCAGATCGGCGTGATCGACGGTTTCCGTTCCACGTTCGGCAAGACCTACGCGGCCGAGCCCGACGTGCTGATCGAGCAGTTGAAGCAGGACGAGGCCGTGATGGCGGCTGACACCCTGATGCTCACGATCCCGAACCAGCTCGGACCGGAGTACAACCTGCACGTGCTGCAGGCGTTCGCCGAGCACGTCGCTCCGGCACTGGGGTGGAAGCCGAACTTCGAGGGGCCGGTGCAGGGCGACCCGGTCTGACCTGCATCGATATGGTCGGACGCATGGATGATCTGACCGAGCTCGCATGGCGGGGAGAGGAAGCGCTGCTCTCCCCGGGAGTACGCGGCAGCGAGACACGCCTCCGTGAATTGCTCGCCCCGGACTTCTCCGAGATCGGGCAGTCGGGCAGACGCTGGGATCGAGCCGAGGTCGTCGCAGCGCTCGTGGACGACATCGAAGCTGATGCCGAGGTGAGGATCAGCGAACGTGGAGCGCGAGTGATCTCGCTCGATACGGTGCTGCTCACGTATCGCCTGCAGTTCGGAGGGCGGACGAGCCTGCGCTCGTCGCTCTGGCGGAGGACGGGGGAATCAGTGCAGTGCTTCTTCCATCAGGGAACGCCGGCAGCGCGCGATACCAGCTCGTCTGATCGCATCAGCGGCAATACGCTCGAACCGTGACAGATCCTCATGCTCCCGTCGTCAGGACCGCGCGTTTCCCTGAAGACACGGATGCCGTGGCATCGCTCGTCCGCGACTACCTGCTGCAGACCGAGGCCGAGAAGGCCGAGCGAGGGTTGGCGGACGCGGATGCTTCGCTCGACCAGCGCTACGCGAGGGAGATCGCCGATCCTGCGACGGCGTTCGCCGACAAGCGCACGTTGCTGGCGACGCTGGACGGGACTCCGTGCGGCGTGCTGATCGTCGGGGCGGCGGATGCCGAGGGAGACGAGATCAAGCGCTTCTGGACCAGCCCCGCGAGCCGTGGACGTGGGGTCGGCGGCGCGCTCCTGCGGCATGCGATCGATGAGTCTGCGCGTCCGCTGCGGCTGTCGGTCTGGGCGTGGCGGGAGCAGGCGATCGGCATGTATCTCGCGCTCGGGTTCACTCCCGTCGAGTCCTGGGACGCCCGTCCCGAGCTCGTCTGCATGCGGCTCACCTGATCCGGTCGGCTCGGGCGGCGCTGCATCCGTCAGGGGCGAAACCTGTTCTGCCCTGATATATCGGTATAGCCTGGCCGCATGCGCGCCCCCAGGAGCCTTCTCGTCGGAGCGGTCGCCGTGCTGGCAGCCGTGGCGATCGCCGTGCCGGCATCGGCGGCCACGACCTCGGACTGGGCTGATTGGCAGCCGCTCACAGGGTCGGGCGACGCGTTCACGACCTCGGTCGACATCGCCGCGCAGCCCGAACTCAGCGCGACGGTCACGAGCGACTCGCGCGCCGGTCAGGTCGGGGTGATCTCGGGTGCGACCGTCTGGCTCGCGCAGGGAACCGACGTCGGCGCCAAGTACGGCACCAGTCAGGGGCAGCCGTATCTGAACCTGCGGCCGAAGGCCGACACCGCCACGAGTCCCTCGACCACCACGTACTCGTTCAACGCGCCCACCCCGACCTCCGGCTGGACCTTCGTGCTCGGCGACATCGACGCCGACTCGGTGCGCATCCAGGCGATCGGCACGGACGGGCAGCCGCTGCAGGCCGCCGATCTCGGCTTCCGCGGCGGGTTCAACTACTGCGCCCCTGGAATCGCCGGCAAGCCGGGATGCACCGGCGCCGCGACCGACGTCCCCACCTGGAATCCGACCACGCTCACCCTCACCGGCAACGCCGCGGCCGCAGACACGAGCGGTTCGGCGGCGTGGTTCGAACCGAGCACGCCCATCACCTCGCTCAGCTTCATCTTCACGCGCCGCTCGGGCTTCCCGGTGTACCAGACCTGGTTCGCCTCCCTCGCCCGCGACATCACAGGTTCGGTGGTCGACATCGCAGACGGCCCCCTCGATGGCGTGACGCTCACCCTCACCGACGGGAACGGCACGGTGGTCGGCACGACGACCTCTGCGCCGGACGGCACATATTCGTTCCCGGGATTCGTCGCGACCGACGGCTACACGGTGCGGGTCAGCCCGCCGACCGGAAAGATCGCGACCACGGCGACCGTGATCCCCGCCGACCTCACCGACACCGATGCAGTGGCGGACTTCGAGGTTCGCGACATCATCCCGGTCGCCGTCTCAGGGCAGGTCGTCGATGACGGCGGCACCCCGATCGCCGGGGTCTCCGTGACGATCGACGGGCAGACCACCACGACCGGCGCCGACGGGCGATATCTGTTCGACCAGATCGCCGTGGGCACCCACACCGCGACGATCACAGCGCCTCCCGGCTTCACGATCACGAGCGCTCCTCCCGAGTTCGAGGTCCCTGACGGCAGTGAGGAGCCCATCGAAGACGTCGACTTCGTGCTGGCAGAGAACCCGACGCTCTCGGGCACCGTCACGTCGAACGGCACCGGCGTGGCCGGAGTAACCGTCACCGCGACGAGCCCGGGCGGAACGCTGACCACGGTGACCGACGGCACTGGCGGCTACACCTTCCCGCGGCTCCCCGCCGGTGACTACGACATCGCGATCACGACGCCCGACGGCTACGTCGTCGACGGTCCGAGCACCCGACCCGAGCAGGTCGCGGCAGACGACGTGACCGATGTGGACTTCGCGCTCGCACGCCTCGGCGCGTTCAGCGGCACGGTCACCACCGATGACGGCGGTCCGTTCGGCGGGGTCACGATCGAGGTCACCGGTCCCGGCGGCCCGCAGCAGCTGACCACGGATGCCGACGGCGCATTCGGCCTCGGATCGCTGGAGCCCGGCACCTACACGCTCACGGTCATGCCGCCCGATGACACGACCGTCGTCGGCACCGCCACGCGGACGCTGTCGATCACGGCCGCGGGTGAGGCGATCGTGGACCTCGACTTCGTGCTCGCCCCAGACGAGGTGGTCCCGACTCCGACGCCCACGCCGACCGACACCGTCACCCCGACGACCGATCCCGGAAACGGTGGGGTTCGACTGCCGGCGACCGGGCTCGGACCGGAGACCTTCGCGTGGGCGATCGGCGGTGGCGTGGTGCTGGTGCTCGGCGCGACCCTGTTGATCGCCGCCCGACGCCGCTCGAACCGCGACTGAGGAGCGACGCGAGCGCTCAACGCGGGTATCGGAGGCGGAACAGTTCGCAGACGACCGGCATGTCCGGTTCGAAGCCTCGAGGGCTCTCGGAATGCTCGCGCCAGAACCGCTCGTGCACCGTTCGCCAGTGCGTGAGCGTCAGGTCGCCCTCGCCTTCTGCGAACGCATGCTCGGAAGGCACCGCGTCGAACGCCCGGATTCGGACATCCGTCGTCTCGATCAGCGCTCGCGGCATCCCATCACCGTCGAGGAGGATGCTCAGATCGCCGACGGCCGGGAGGGGATCCCCGGTTGCCTCGTAGTCCCACAGCGAGGACGCCGTGCCGGTCTTGATGCCGTCGAGGACCAGGGCCAGCAGGTCGTCGGCCTGCGCTCGTGTGGCACCGAACGCCCAGGCCTCCGGGACGGCCTCAGGCAGGGTCGGATCGGCCGACCGCAGCCCGTGCCAGAAGGTCTCGATCGGGGCGGGGTCGGTCATGACCCCAGCCTAGGCGGCGGGGTCAGCTACCCTTCGGCGGCCCGAAGAGCTCTTCACCGTGCTCGTGCAGCAGCCGATAGGCGTCGGCGAACGTCTCGGGCTCCGGCTCGTCAGGGCGACCGTACTTCGCGATCAGCAGCCCGAGCAGGCCACGGGCCGGGGGTGTGAGCGGCTTGTCGTGATCGGCCTCGCCGGGGTGCGGAGCGCCCTGCTCCGGGTTCGGCGGTGTGTAGGCGGGTGCCGTGATCGGCCAGTCGGCCGGATGCCGCGGCTGGTCGAGGTTCACCACATTGAGGAGCGTGTTCGCGGACTGGTCGCGGTCGTTCAACGGCTTCAGGCCGTGCAGGCGGGAGAGGGTCGCGGTGACCGAGCCGTGGTGCATCTCATCGTGGATGATCGTGCCGCGACGCGTGTACGCCGAGACGGCGATCGCCGGCACGCGGCATCCGAGTCGGTCGAAGGTGAAGCCCATCTCGCCGGCCCCCGTGTCGGGTGTCGGCTTCGTCGCCGAGGGCGGCGGCACATGGTCGTAGCATCCGCCGTGCTCATCGAACGTGATCAGCAGCAGGGTGTTCACCGCGTTCGACCCCTTCGGCGAGGCGCTCGTGCGCACCGCCTCGTAGATGTCGTGGATGAGCCGGTCACCGGCACGCACATCGGAGATCGCGCTGTCGAAGATCTCCGTGCCGTCGACGTCGCTCGCGCGCACCGACCCGAACGGCGGGTGGAAATCGTTGTGGTCGTAGACCATCCGCGGCTCGATGAACGCGTACGCCGGGAGCGTGCCGTTCTTCGTGTCGGTGTAGAAGTCCTCCATCGTGCCGAAATGCTCGGTGCGCCAGTACTTCTCCAGCACGGCTGCGTGCAGCATCCCCGTGAAGGAGACGAGCTGCAGCTTGTCGATGTAGACCTTCCAGCTGAGCTTGGCGTCCTCGAGCCGGTTGAAGACCGTCGGGGCGGCGGGTGCATCGAGCCACTTCCGGTAGCCGCCGCCGGCCTGGTTCGTCACGAAACCGTGCGAGGTCGAGGCGTGGAAGAAGGAACGGTTGCAGAACGTCTGCGACGGGACGCCGGCGTACCAGTTGTCGAACACCGCGAACTCCGAGGCGAGCGTCGACAGCACCGGCAGCATCTCTGGCGAGAACGAGCCCATGATCTGCCGCGCCTCGTCGAGGGTGGGTTCGTCGCCCTTGCGCAGCCGCCTGAGGTTGACGAAGTAGTCGGTGAGGAACCCGGCCATGGTCGCCTTCGTGCCCGCCACCGGGGCATTGAACGGTGCGGACATGCCGTCGACGTACAGGTCGGCGTTCGACTTCGGATCGATCGTGTCGAACAGCTGCGTGTTGACGTGCGGGTACTCCTCGCCCGGATCCGGATCAGGCATGCTCATGATCCGGTCGGTGTCGCCCTGGTGCACGTGCGCCGGAACGACCGTGCCGTCCGGCGCGGTGTTGCTGTGGTCGCCGAACGCGAGACCGTCGAAGGTCTCGCCGCTGGGCAGCGTCTCCTTCGAGTAGAGGTAGCCGAGCAGGTTGTCGAACGAGCGGTTCTCGCCCATCACCACCACGACGTGGTCGAAGCCCGGTTCGCTCCGAGGTGTCAGTGCGGCGAAGGGATCGGGCGCCGCAGCGAAACCGCTGCGGCCGTTCGCCGCCATCCCTGCACCGATCGCCGCCCCGCCGGCCCCACCGACCACCGCGCCGGCCAGCGCCGCACCACCCATCTTGAGGAACCCGCGACGGGAGGGGGCGGGAGAGGATGCAGAGTCGTCGGCGGCCACACCGTGATCCTATGACCGGGGAGACCGACGCGGAACCGGATGCTCCTGGGCGGCCGCCGTCAGGAGGCGATCCAGCGGACCGAGCCGTCGCGCCAGCTGAGACCGGCTGTGCCGAGGGGGATCGGCGCTTCGTGTCGCGGCCGGACCACTCGCAGCCGTCGCCCGGCGAGTTCGACGATGTAGACGATGTCCGCTCCACGGTAGACGTGCGTGACGACCTCGACGCTCACGGGTGACGCGCCGTCGACCGCTGGCGACAGCCGCAGATCCTCTTGGCGGAGCATGATCTCACCCGGGCCGTCCGGGCCGTCCTCGGTCATCGGCACCCGGATGTCGGTGCCCTCGAGGGTCGCCACGGCGCCGCTGCGGGTGGCCGGCAGCAGGTTCGCCGCCCCGATGAAGTCGGCTGCGAACGGCGTGCGAGGTGCGCCGTAGAGCTCGGCCGGAGCACCCTCCTGCTCGATCACCCCGGCGTTCATGAGCACGATCCGATCGGACAGGCTCATGGCCTCCTCCTGGTCGTGCGTGACGAACACGGTGGTCAGGCCCAACGTGCGGTGCAGTTCCTTCAACTCGACCTGCATGTCCTCCCGCAGGCGGGCATCGAGGTTCGACAGCGGCTCGTCGAGCAGCAGCACGCGGGGCTCGAACGCGATCGCACGGGCGAGCGCGACGCGCTGCTGCTGTCCACCGGACAGCTGTGCCGGCATCCGATCGGCGAGGTGGCCCATCTGCACGCGCTCCAGCGCGCGGACGGCGAGTTCCTTCTGCTCGGCCTTCGACTTCTCGCCGGACATCCGCAGTCCGAACCGCACGTTCTCGACGACGCTCATGTGCGGGAAGAGGGCGTAGCTCTGGAACATCATGCCCAGATGGCGCCTCTCCGGCGGGAGCTTGGTCACGTCCTGTCCTGCGATCTCGATGGTGCCGCCGCTGGGCGACTCCAACCCCGCGATGCAGCGGAGGAGTGTCGTCTTGCCGCACCCGGAGGGGCCGAGCAGAGAGACGAACTCCCCCGACTGCATCGAGAGGTCGATGCCCTTGAGCACCGACGTTCCTTTGAAGTCCTTGGTGAGTGAGGTGATGGTGAGTGTTGTCATCAGACGAACAACCTTCCCAGGCCGATGATGCGTTCGAGCGCGATCATGAGGACGACGGTGAGCAGGACCATGAGGGTCGACACTGCCGCCACGGTGGGCGAGGTGCTGAACTCCAGCTGGCCGTAGATGGCGATGGGGAGCGTCTCGAGCTGCGGGGTGCGCAGGAAGAGGGCGATGACCGCATCGTCGAACGAGATGTTGAAGGCGAAGAAGGCACCGGCGGCGATACCGGGGCGCGCGATGGGGAGCACGACGAGTCGGTAGCGGTTCCATGCGCTGGCGCCGAGTGTGCGCGCGGCCTCTTCCGTGAAGTGGTCGGCCCTGGTCATGACACCCGTGACGGTGCGCATGACGTACGGGATCGCGATGACCACATGGATCGCGATGAGCACGCCGACGTTCGGAGCGCCGATCGTGAGGGAGGAGATCGAGAGCGCGCCGATGGCGAGGATGATCGTGGGGATCGTCAGCGGCGACATCAGGAGTGCCTGGATGGCGGCGCCGCCCGGGACTTTGAAGCGGGTGAGTGCCAGCGCGGCTGCGGTGCCGATCGAGGCGGCGACGACCGCGACCGTGATGCCGACCATCAGGCTCAGTCGGAACGGTTCGAGGTACTTGTCGGAGGTGAGCGCCTCGACGTACCAGTCGAGTGTGAAGCCCTGGCCGGGGAACGTGAGGAAGCGGTTCTCGCCGATGGATGCGCCGGCGACGACCATGAGCGGCACGAGCATGTACAGCGTCACGACGACGCCGAGGATGATGGCGAGGACTCTGCCGAGGATCGGAACGGAACGGACCATGGTCACACCTTCTGCTTCCCGAGTCGCGACGTCGCCGCGAGCACGAGCATGACGCCGGCGAACAGCAGCACGGCCTGCGCTGCCGCGAACGACCAGTCGAGGTTGGTGGTCGCGTCGATGTAGATCGTCTGGGCGAACACCGGGATCTGCGCGCCGCCGATGAAGCGGGGGGTGATGAACGAGCTCACCGAGAGTACGAAGACGAGCGAGGCGCCGGCGACGATGCCGGGGACGGCGAGGGGGAGCACGACGTGCTGGAGCGTGCGCCAGAAACCTGCGCCCAGCGTGCGGGATGCTTCTTCCAACTGGGGAGTGATGCCGGAGATGACCCCGAGGATGCTGAGCACGGCGAACGGCAGGAGCACCTGGACCATCGCGATCACGACGCCCGTCTCGGTGCCGAGGAAGCCCTGCGTGCCGCCGACGAGGAACTCGGCCCCGGGGATCTTCATCAAAAGCCCCGACGGTCCCATCAGCACCACCCATCCGAACGTGCGGACGACGACGCTCGTCATGAGCGGCAGGATGACGACGATCAGCAGGAACGAGCGGACCTTCGATCCTGCGCGAGCCATCACGTATGAGAGCGGGATGGCCAGCACGAGGGTGATGATCGTCTGGATCACCCCCAGGCGGAGCGAACGCAGCGCCGCCTGGAGGTGATAGTCACTCGTGAACAACCGGGTGAAGTTGTCGAGGGTGAACCCGCCTGCCGACGACTGCACGCTCATGAGGAGCATGCCGGCCACCGGGGTGATGAAGGCGAGCGCGAGCAGCGCGATCGCCGGCAGGAGCAGGAGCCAGGGCTCCCTCCGGGTTCGGACGCTCATTTGGTGATCAGCGCATTCCACTCATCGGTCCAGGCCGGCCGGCCGGCCGCGATGTCACCGGGGGCGTAGACGACCACGTCATCCAGTTCGTCGCCGGTCAGCACCGCATCCGCGGCGTCGCCCGAGAGCTCGACCTTGGTGTTCACCGGCGAGTACCGCATGTTCTCCGCGAAGACGGTCTGCGCTTCGGGGCGCAGCTCGAAGTCGATGAAGAGCTTGGCGAGTTCCGGGTTGTCGCGGCCCTCGACCACGTTCGCGGTGATGAGGGATGCCGTGGCGCCTTCCTCCGGAACGATGAACTCGACCGGAAGCCCTGCATCCTGCAGCGTTCCGGCGTAGTCCATCGCGTAGGGGGCGATCCAGGTCGCGCGCTGGGCGAACGCGGTCTGCAGGTCGGGCGAGGTCGGGACGACGATCGCATCACCCGAAGAGGCGAGCTCGCCGAGGTCGGTGATCGCCTGCGACGGGTCGTCGATGCCGCCGCCGAGCGCGTCAGCGACACGGAGCATCGAGAGCACGCCGTACGTGTTCGAGAAGTCCGTGAGCGCGACGTGCCCTGCGTAGGCGTCGTCGAACAGGTCGAGCCACGAGGTGGGAGCGGGGGCATCCGCCTCGGTGTTGTAGACCAGCCCGATCGGGGCGAGCTGGATGACGGGGCCTTCGCCGCGCTCGAGCCCAGCCGTCGCGAGGTCGATCAGGTCACCGGACTCGGAGAGCTCGTCGGCCGCGATCGGCGCGATGAGACCGTCCTTCGCGGCAGTGAACTCCTGGCCACCGGAGAAGTGCACCACATCGATCTGCGGGCTCGCCTTCTGGGCGGTGACCTGCGCGAGGGCGTCTGCGCTGTACAGCGTGATCAGCTCGACCTTGGCGCCGGTCTCCTCCTCGAAGGGGTCGACGACGGCCTCGATGAAGGCCTTCTCCCAGTCGCCGCCGAACGACGTGACGACGATGGTCTCGCCGGCGAACTGCTTGTCGTCGCCGCCGCCCGTTGCTGTGTCGTCACCGGCCGCACAGCTGGCGAGGACGAGGGCTCCGGCTGCGACGAGCGCTCCGGTGGTGAGAATTCTTCGGGTATTCATGCACTGCTCCTTCGGGATTGGTCCAGCACTGAGTGACGCCTAGACCAGGCGTCCGATGGTGAGCTGCTTCGCTCCGTCGATGCGGATGGCCGCACTCTCCTTGGCGAACTCGGCGAGTCCTTCGGTGATGCCGCCCCAGATGTT
Organism: Microbacterium oxydans; assembly: GCF_000956525.1. GTDB lineage: Bacteria > Actinomycetota > Actinomycetes > Actinomycetales > Microbacteriaceae > Microbacterium > Microbacterium oxydans_A. The sequence goes on along the minus strand of NZ_JYIW01000021.1, from coordinate 14,504 downwards.
GACGGGTGTCCATCCGAGCGGTCCGAGAGTACGTGCACCACGATCGTAGAAGACGCCGATCTCGTACCACTCGAACGGCAGGCCGCCCATCTGCATCGGACGCTGCCAGTACCACTGCAGATCACCCGGTGCGGGCACGACCTGCTGGTTCTCGAACGGCACCTTCTCGGGGTCGAAGTTCTGCGCCTCTTCGGGCAGTCCGACCATGACCTCGGGTCCGGCGTACATCGCGTGCATCGCCTGCATGGTGACCGGCTTCTCCAGCGCACCCCACATGGCTTCACAGGTGCGAGGGGCGAGGTCCTCGAACAGGGTGGCGATGGCGCGGACGCCGTTCTCGTACTCGAGGAAGACCTGCTTGGTCATCGTGTTCCTTTCTCTGCCGCGGGGTGTTCCGCTGCGTTTTCACTGGCGGCCGAGACGAATGCCGCGAACAGCGGCATCTCCTCTGCGGCCTCGTCGGGGGCGATCATCTTCTCGGGGTGCCACTGCACGGCCCAGAACGGCCAGTCGCCGTTCGACTCGACGGCTTCGATGACACCGTCCGGCGCCCAGGCGACGGGCCGGAGGCCGGGGGCGAGGACGTCGATGGACTGGTGGTGGATGGTGTTCACGGTGCGCTGCCGAGTGCCGTAGAGCGCGGCGAGGCGGCTGTCCTCCGCGAGGAGGATCGGATGCCGTGCCGCGAGCTGCTGATCGGCGCCGCGGACCTGCTCGTGGTGCTCCGTGACGGGGATGTCGACGAGCAGGGATCCACCGAACGCGACGTTGCTCACCTGGAGTCCGCGACAGATCGCCAGCACGGGGAGCCCACGGCGACGGGCGCCGAGCGCGAGTGCGGTCTCGAACTCGTCGCGGGCGGGGTCGTAGTCCTTGCCCTGCTGCGGCTCGGCGCCGTAACGCCCGGGGTGCACGTCCTGTCCACCGGAGAGCACGAGCCCGTCGAGGCGGTCGAGCACCTCATCGACACCCGCTGTGGGAGGCAGCAGCACGACTGCACCGCCGGCAGCCTCGACTGGCGCGGCATACTCCGCGCCGAGGCTGTGCGCGGGACGACCGGTGCCGAGGTCGGTGTCGATGAACCGGCGCCAGGTGGTGATGCCGATGAGCGGGCGACTCATGAGAGCTCGATCCAGGTGGTCTTCAGGTCGGTGAACTTCTCGAGGGCGTGCAGGCTCTTGTCGCGGCCGAAGCCCGATCCCTTGACGCCGCCGAACGGGATGGTCATGTCGCCCTCCTCGAAGCAGTTCACCCACACGATGCCGGCGCGCAGTCGACGCGAGAGGGTGTGCACGGCGGTGAGGTCGTTGCTCCAGAGCGCAGCGGCGAGGCCGAACTCGGTGCCGTTGGCGATGGAGAGCGCATCGTCCACATCGTCATAGGCGATGACCGAGAGCACGGGGCCGAAGACCTCGCGTTGGGCGACTTCGTGCCGGGGGGTGACGCCGAGCACGACCGGCGCGAAGTAGCTGCCGCCGTCGACGGCCCGGAAGCGCTCGGCGCTGCCTGCCGCGAGCTCACCGCCCTCGGCCTCGGCGCGTTCCACGAAGCCGGCGATGCCGGCGAGCTGGCGCTCACTGACGATCGCACCCATCGAGGTGGTGACATCGAAGGGGTCGGCCGGAAGGCTGGTGCGCGCGACATCGGCGGCGATCTCGAGTGCGCGGTCGTACCGGTCGCGAGGAACCAGCAGACGAGAGGATGCCGTGCACATCTGACCCTGGTTGTAGAAACAGCCATCGGCGGTCGACCTGACGGCACGCTCGAGATCGGCATCCGGCAGCACCAGGCTGGCGGTCTTGCCGCCCAGTTCGGGCCAGACCCGCTTGCCGTTGGATGCGGCTGAATAGCCGAGGAACATGCGGCCGACGTCCGGCGACCCGGTGAATGTCACGACGTCGACGTCGCGGTGCTCGCCCAGTGCGCGGCCGGCGACCTGCCCGGTGCCCGGCGTGACGTTCAGGACGCCGGCGGGGATTCCGGCCTCGATCGCGAGCTCGGCCAGACGCAGAGCGGAGAAGCTGGATTGTTCGGCCGGCTTCAGCACGACGCTGTTTCCGACCGCGAGTGCCGGGGCGAGCTTCCAGGCGGTCATGGTCAGGGGGAAGTTCCATGGCACGACCGCGGCGACGACGCCCGCGGGCTCGCGGGTGACCAGCGCCAGACTGTTCGGTGCCGTGACGGGCATCTCGTCGAGAACCTTGTCCGCGGCCTCGCCGTACCAGCGGAAGCAGTTCACGACCGCGCGGAGCTCGGTCTGCAGCGCCTCACGCACGGGTTTGCCCATCTCGAGCGAGATGGTGAGGGCGAGCTCCTCCGCGTTGTCGTGGATCTTCTGCGCGAAGGCGATCAGCAGCTGGCCGCGTTCACGGGGAGCGATGCGCGACCAGACGCCTGCCTCGAAGGCTGTGCGCGCCGAGCGCACGGCGCGATCGACGTCGGCCGCTGATGCGGTGCCGATCGGTGGGAGCGCGCGACCGTCTCGGGGGCTGACCGGGGTCAGGGGTTCGGCCGATCCTTCTTCCCACACGCCGTCGATGAACATGCGCGTGCGCAGGGGCAGCACCGCAGCCCGCTCTGCCCAGTCGTCTCCAGTAGCCGTGAACACGTTCGTCCTCTCCAGGGGTGATGGCCCTGGAGAGGATACTTGCTCTATTTCGCCACTAGGTCAAGCTATAAAGAACGATCTCGCCATTTTGTTACATGCCAGTAACAGAATCGGCCTACAGCCGGATCGCACCCGTTGGCAGGTCATCAGCCTGTGCATCGGGCGCCTCATCCACGATCAGCGAGCCGCGCAGTACAGGTGTGATGACCACCAGCGACTCGACGACCTCGAGGCCCTCATGCCCGGCAACCGCCGGTCCGGTGAGGAATGCATAGAACTCGTCGGCATCCCGGACGAGCACATTGGCGAGCAGCTGCGACGTGCCGGTGGTCGCGGCGATGAACTTCACCTCGGGCGCTGCTGCGAGAGCCGTGCCCACCTTCTCGAGACGAGCCATGGGCACACGAAGCCACACGAGCGCCTCGAGACCGAGCCCGAACAGGCTCGGTACGACCTCGGTGCGCGGATGCATCAGTCCACGGCGGCTCAAGGACTCCATTCGTCGACGGGTGGTGGTGACGTTCAACCCCAGGGAACGGGCGAGCTGTGCCACCGGCATCCGTCCGTCCTTGAGCAGCAGACGGATGAGCGCCTCCTCGTCGTCGCTCAGCGAGTCAGCCGGATCGACCTCGGAGCCCGACGACTCGTCGAGCATGCGCGCCTGCTCGTCGGTGAGCACTCCGGCACGCCAGTCGTGCCCCGATCGGAAGAACTTCAGCACCGTCGTGACGTTGATCGAGTCGATGCCCTCCAGCTCGGGGAAGTCGGTGAACAGCAGCTCGCGGATCGAGGCATCGTCTCGCGGGAGCAGCATGCCGGCGATGTCACTGCTGCCTTCGAGGACCGAGACCGACGAGGCATCCGCCCGCCGTGCCAGCGTGCGTGCAACCTGCCACAGTGCGTGCGGCTCGGTCGTGATGCGGAACAACACTGCTCTGGCGTGCAGCACCCTGGCCGGGTCGACGTAGGTCGAGACGCGCACGAGACCGCGATCGAGCAGCCCCTGCCCTCGACGGGCCACCGTGCGCTCCGGCAGGTCGACCACGCGGGCGATCTCGCCCCAGGACGCACGACCGTTCACTTGCAGGGCCGCGGCGACGATCCGATCGGTCTCGTCGGCCAGCACATCGTTCGCGGGCACTTGCTCTCCTTCGGCGGGGACGGGCTCCGGTGAAGGCTATCCCAGTCGGTGGCGTCGGCTGGTGCGGAAGCCGGCTCGAACGCGCCACCCAGGGCGATACCCAGCTGCACAACGAGGATGGGCGCCACCGGAACCGAAGCTCCGATGGCGCCCTCCTGGACGGATGCCGTGGACTATTCGGTGTCCACCGTGGCGCCTTGGCGGCGGCGTCGCATCGCGAACAGGCCGAGGCCCAGCGCGAGGAGGACGATCGCCGCGACGATGTACGGCGTGCTGTCTGCGCCGGTCGTGGCGAGATCGCCGTCTCCGGCGCCAACCGAGCTGTCGTCGCCGGGGGTGCCGACGCTGCCGGTCGATGCTGCGGTGACGGTGAGCGAGGCGGTGACCTCGGTGCCATCAGCGCGGATCACCGCGAGGGTGTGCGTGCCGGCCGGGGTTGCCGCCGGGATCGTGAGCGTGCGGCTGAACGAGCCGTTCGCGTCGGCCGTGGCGGTACCGAGGTCGACCGGGTCTGACCGCAGCTCGAACCGCAGCTCGGCGTCGGCCGCGAAGCCGGAGCCCGCGACGGTGACAGTGCCGCCGGCCTGCACGGATGCCGCGCCCAGCTCGATCTCGGCCGGAACCTCGGGCTCCGGGGTGACCGGAGACGTGACGCCGGCCTCGGTGACCCACTTCTCCCCGGCATCCGACTTCGTCACCGTGAACGTGTCGTACACCGCGCCGACGGGAAGGTCGGTCGTCGCGCCCGGCTGCTTCTCCGCGAGGTAGGAGCGGTACACGAGCTGGTTCTTCGAGACGTCGATCACCTGGTACGTGGTCACGCCCTGGCCGCGCAGCACCTGGGTGGCGCCGTTGTTGGTCCAGACGTTCTTCTCCGGCGTCTCGAGGTCGTAGTGCTTCGCACCCGAGTTCGACACGACGTAGACCGGGCCGGTGGTGAGACCGGGGGTCTCGGTGGCATCCGTGTTCACATAGCCGCGGGCGTACGTGTGATCGTGACCCATGAGCACGAGGTCGATGTCGTTGCGCTGGAACACCGGCAGCCACTCGGCGCGGAGCACCGGCTCATCGCGACCCTCGGATGCCGAGAACACCGGCTGGTGGAACGTGACGACGTTCCACTTCGACGGGCTGTTCTGCAGCAGGAGGTCGAGCCACGCACCCTGGAAGCGGGTCCACAGCACGCCGATCTGGCTCGACGGGCACTCCGCACCTGTGCAGGACGGGAGCCCGGCGGGGGTGAGGAAGGTCGTGTCGCGGGTGGCGTTCAGGGTGATGAAGCGCACGCCCTGGTAGTCCGTGGAGTACGCGGTCTCGGCGGCGAACGAGCTCCAGTGGTCGAAGAACGCGCGGTACTGCTGCGCGACCTCGGAGTCGCCCTTCGCGAGGTTCGCGAGCTCACCGATCGAGCTGGTCGACGGGTTGTTGTGCGGGTACTCGAACGCGGCCTTCCATGCCGTGAGCAGCTTGTCGCCGGAGTACTCGTGGTTGCCGGGTGCGGCCATCACGTTGGTGCGGACCGCGGAGTCCTCCATGCCCTTGAACCAGTTGAGCCACTCGTTCTCGTTGCTCGAGGTGTTGATCAGGTCACCGGCGTGCACGGATCCGATCGACCGGGGCGCGTTCGCCTCAGCCTGCTTCACGACGCTCGGCCACGTGGTGTCGAGACCGATCTGCGCGTCGCCGTAGTAGATGAACTGGAAGTCCGTGGCCTTCGGGTCGGCCGTGCGGAACTCGAACCAGTCGCTCCAGCTGCCCGGCAGCCCGACGCGGTAGCGGTACGCGGTGGCCGGCGTGAGGTTCGTGACCGTCGCAGAGAAGTGCTTGTTCGGGTTGCCGTTCACCACACCGGCGTCGTAGGCGTCGACGGTGCGCGTGTCGCCGCCGACTGCCGGGGCGATCTCGACCTGGCCGACGGTGTGCGAGGCGTCGCCGGCGAGCCACGAGAACGACTGCGAGATGGCGGGCTGCTCGGTCGGGGTGAGGATGACGCGGGTCGGTGCCGCGACCACCGGGGTGCCCGGGTCTGCGGCTTCGACCAGCGTCAGCGACGACATGTCGAAGTAGATGTCGGAGCTGGACTCACGGTCCTGGAAGAGCGACACAGCGATCGTGTTCGTGCCGTCGTGCAGCACATCGCCCTCGGCACTGAAGGTGCTCGTGAGCGGATCGCCGTTGGAGTCGCCGGCGTACTCGACGTTCTTCGTGTCGGTGATGCGTCCGTCGACGTAGCGCGCGACCTCCGTGCCGTTGATCCACACGATGACCGCGTCGTCGTACGTGATCGTGCTCTGCAACGCCGCGACCTGCTCGGCGACGCCCGCCTCGATCTCGAACGTCGTGCGGAAGAAGGAGGTGGGCACCGTCGGTGCCTTGGTGCCGTCGAGGTAGTGGTTCAGCAGCGTCTTCGGCGTCTGCGGGCCGACGGCGCCGAGCTTGCCGTTCTTCGCGCCGAACGACCCGGGGGCGGTCTTCCAGGCGGAGTCGTCGTAGGCCGGGAGCGTCCAGTCGCGCAGCGCAGCGGGCTGCGGCGAAGGGTCGGATCCGTCGTCGAGGTAGTGCCAGGCCGTGTCGCCGGTGATCAGCGAATCGGTCGGCACGTCAGGCGAATCGGATGCGGCGATCGCCGTGGGCGCGACGATGGCACCGCCGAGCACTGCGAGGAGCGCGACAGACGTGAGTCCGTGACGACGCCATCGCACCGCAGAGGTGGGGGAGGTCATGTGAGTCCTTCGTGGGGGTGGGGGTTCCGTGCTCAGCCGCACGGGGCCCCTTCAGCCCATCGAAGCCGCATGACCGGGCGCTGACGGCACGGCGACCGGGAGATGAACGGATGCCGCGGCATCCGCTGTCGTGCCTCGGGGTTAGCCTGGCGAAATGACACGTGTGTGGCTGAGTCGCTGGGAGTGGGCGTGCTGCGGTGATCCGTTCGCCGTCGGCGACCGAGTCGACTTCGGCATATGGACACGTGATCCGACGAGTCTGGTCGAGATGCTCGGGCCGGAGCTGGTGGTCACCGTGGCCGCCTTGGAGTCGCACCACGAAGAGGAGTACGCGGATCGGGTGCGCGGCCGGGTGCTCGCAGCGTACGAGGTGACCCATGAAGTCCTTGAGCGGAGGTTCCGGTACTCACCGGGGCTTGGAGCGCGCTCGAACCTGCGGCGCGAATCGGTCAGGATCGAGCCCGTTCCCGGTACGACGCGACTCGAGCAGGTCGTCCATGTGCCGTCCAGAGTGCGAGAGGGCGTGGAGGCGGTGACTCGTGAATCGTCTGGGGAGGGCGAGGCGCATGAGGAGCGACGCCGGCGGGTGCAGAGTGGGTGGATGGTCGACGTCGACGTCGACGTCCGGCAGCGCCAGCTGGACGAGTCCGCGGAAGGAGGGTCGTCCGAGTGGGCCTGACCGCGTCGCTGGCCTGCGGGAATGAGTGACATGAGTGCGCTGCTGGTGCGCCAGATGCAGGCGAGAACGCAGGCCGTCGCCAGGGCGAGGGGTGAGAACCCGCTGTTCTGAACCGACCTGGATCGCAGGTCAGACCAGCCCGTCAGATCAGCCGTTCGAGCGGGTGGTTCGCCAGTTTGCCGACGACGCCACCGGTGACGAGTCGGTTCGCGGAGGTGTGCGGCTTGCGTGCCGCCTGGTCGACGACGCCGTCGCCGAATTCGGCAGCGAGCTGCAGGCGCGGATACGCAGCGAGCACCTCTCGGACGAAGGTCGCCGGGAGCACGTCGGCCCTCGCGCCGGAGATATCGAGTCCGGTGGCGATCTCGAGCAGGTAGCCCTCGACATCCATCGCGGGATCGACCGACGGCCAGTTGTGCCGGATGACGACATCGAGCGCACGACGGCTGCGATCGGCGTCCCACCCGGCGCCCCTCGTCAGGGCCACCGCGACGTGGCCGCCCGCCTCTTCGTACGACAGGTGCACGTTGTCGAACTCGGGCACGATGCCGATGTCGTGCAGCATCGCAGACACGTACAGCAACTCGTGATCGATGTCGGCCCGGCCTTCGACGGCGGCGAAGGCCTCGGCCCACAGCCACGATCGCACCACGTGGTTCTGCAACGACTCGGAGTGGTACTGCGCCGCCAGTGCCCGGGCTGCGCTCGCCGCGGGGGTGGCCGGTGGGGTGAAGGTGCTCAGCTGCATGATGGGCCTCAGACTATCCCCGCGACCCCGCCCGGTACGCTGGAACCCATGCTCAACATGGCTGACGGCCTCGCTCGTCTCGGTGCGCTCGCTGAGCATCCGGTCGTCCGTACGCTCGCGACGGCCTTCTCGGATGCCGGTTTCGACCTCGCAGTCGTCGGTGGCCCGGTACGCGATGCGCTGCTGGGTCGGCCCACCCACGATCTCGACTTCACGACGAACGCGTCGCCCGACGAGATCCTGACGATCGTGAAGCCGATCTCGACCGCCCAGTGGGACATCGGTCGCGCGTTCGGCACGATCGGGGCACGCGTGCAGCGTGAGCAGGTCGAGATCACCACCTACCGCGCAGACAGCTATGACGGCGTGACGCGCAAGCCGACCGTCGAGTTCGGCGACTCGATCGAGGGCGACCTCGTGCGCCGCGACTTCACGGTGAACTCGATGGCGCTGCAGGTGCCGTCGGTGAAGCTCGTCGATCCGACCGGCGGCGTCGAGGACCTCGTCGCCGGCATCCTGCGCACGCCGGCCGACCCGCGCATCTCGTTCGGTGACGATCCGCTGCGGATGCTGCGTGCCGCGCGGTTCAGCGCACAACTCGGCTTCCGCGTCGATGACGCCACCGCCGACGCGATCGCCGAGTTGCGCGAGACGCTGAAGATCGTGAGCCCTGAGCGCATCCAGTCCGAGCTCGTGCGCCTCATGCAGACCGACGACCCGGTCCGCGGCGTGCGCGTGCTGGTCGAGACCGGGCTGATCGAGGAGTTCCTGCCGGAGGTGAGCGCGCTGCGGCTCGAGGTCGACGAGCACCACCACCACAAGGACGTCTACGAGCACTCGCTGACGGTGCTCAGCCAGGCCATCGCCCTGGAGCACGCCCGGCATCCCGGCGCCGAGCCCGATGTGGCGCTGCGCCTGGCATCGCTGCTGCACGACATCGGCAAGCCGCGCACCCGCAAGCTCGAAGACGGCGGTGCGGTCACGTTCCACCACCATGACGTGGTCGGATCGCGGATGGCGCGCAAGCGCCTGCAGTCGCTGCGCTTCGACACGGCCACGACGGATGCCGTCGCCACGCTCATCGAGCTGCATCTGCGATTCTTCGGCTACGCGGAGGGCGCCTGGACGGATTCGGCGGTCCGCCGGTATGTGCGGGATGCCGGTGATCTGCTGGAACGCCTGCACATCCTCACCCGTGCCGACGTGACCACGCGCAACAAGCGCAAAGCCGGACGCCTGGCCGCCGCATACGACGACATCGAGTCCCGGATCGCGGCGTTGCGCGAGCAGGAGGAGCTCGACTCCATGCGGCCCGAGATCGACGGCAACCGCATCCAGCAGATCCTCGGCATCTCGCCCGGACGCGAGGTCGGCGAGGCGTACAAGTTCCTCCTCGAGCTGCGTCTCGACGAGGGAGTGCTCGGAGCAGAAGTCGCCGAACAGCGCCTGCGCGAGTGGTGGGCAGCTCGCAGCTGAGTCAGCGCAGGGTCGGGACGACGATCTCGACCTGGTCGGCCACGAGTTCGAAGTCCTTCGCGTTGAAGGTCATGAACGAGGCTCCGAGTGCGTCAGCCTGCCCGGCGAGCATGATGCCGGTGCTGCGGGCGTGCGCGGGTCGTTGCCGTGATACGACACCGGCGAGGCGGCCGAAGCTCTGGGCCGCCTCGCGATCGAAGGGCAGCCACCCCAACGGAAACATCGTGGTCAGGCGCACCAACTCAGACCGGCGCCTCCGTCGGACGACTGCGTCCGGGGTCCGCTCGATGCCGAACCGAAGTTCACCGTAGCTCAGCGCGCTGAGCACGATCTGCTCGCTGGGCAGTTGCACTTCCTCGATCCGGATCAGCACGTTCGTGTCAACGAGGATCATGCTGCTCCCACGGATCCTCGATGGTGTCGCGAAGCACCGGGTTCCCGCGATCCGCTTCGATCTCTGCGGCCCACTCAGCGCGCGTTCGCCTCTGCTGATCAGACAGCGGATTCGCGTCGATCCAAGCCATGACTTCATCACCCCGAACGGTCCACCGCCGTGGCGGGGGGAGCCGTCGCGCCAGGTCGTCCTCCACGCCGCTGGCCGACTCCTCGCTGCGCACGGAGCGCACGAGCATGTCGCGCACCTCCGCCTCCATCGACCGGGAGTTGCGCCGCGCACGCTCCTTCAATGCGGCGACGACCTCGTCGCTCAGATTCCGGATGGTCACCGTGGCCATGATCGCCTCCTGACAGCAGAATGCTAGCACCGGGGAACCCCATTCCCCCAGGGGTATCCGGCTCGTACACTGGGGACACGCTCCACCGTCGATGAACGGAGACTGCCGTGTCTGCGTCGTGGCACGACTCACGTGACCTGCTCCCTGCGGCCTCACGCCTGATCATCGAGCGTGCGCACGAGGAGCTGCTGGCCGGCAACCTTGACGACCAACGCTTGGCGCAGGTTCGTCCGCTGGTGCGCGAATCCTGGGAGAGGTCCTGGCGTCGCCGTGTCGGTCCGGAGGCGGCGCCGACGCTGGACCTCGCCACCGATGAGCTCGACGCGTACCGGCTGGCGCACCCGCTCGCCTCCGCGATGGAGATGATCCGAGCGCTGTTGCTGCCGGGTGATTCCGAAGACGCCGGCGTGATCATCGCGGTCGGCGACCAGGCCGGACGCCTGCTGTGGATCGAAGGCGATCGACAGCTGCAGTCGCTCACCGACGACATGGGATTCGTCGCGGGTGCGAACTGGGCGGAGGATGCCGTCGGCACGACCGCCCCCGGCACGGCACTCGCACTCGGGCAGTCCGTGCAGATCCGCGGGGCCGAGCACTACAACAGGCTCGTGCACCCCTGGTCGTGCAGCGCTGCCCCGGTGCGCGATCCGGAGACGCAGCGGGTGCTCGGCGTGATCGACATCACCGGCGGCGCCGAGGTCGTGAGCCCGCAGGCGCGCCTGCTGGTCGACGCCACCGCGAGGGCCGTCGAGTCGGAACTGATGGTCGCGCGGCTGCGCTCACGCAGCGAGGCATCCAACCGCCCGCATGCCGCGGCATCCCGCACCCGTGCCACGTCTCGAGCGACCCTGCACGTGCTCGGGCGGGACCGTGCTCGGCTGGAGACCGAGGCCTCGCACGAGGAGTCGATGATCGAGCTCAGTGCGCGGCACGCGGCGATCCTGCTCATGCTCGCGGTGCATTCGCGGGGGCTGTCAGCCGAGCACCTCTGCGAGCTCGTGTACGGACCCGGGGTCTCGCCGGACACCCTGCGGCCCGAGATGGTGCGACTGCGCAAGGTGCTCGAACGGCGCGCGCCCGAGCTCGTGCCGGAGTCGAGGCCGTACCGCCTTCCGATCCCGCTCGAGACCGACGCCCACGACGTGCTGTCGCTGCTCGACCGCGGCGCGCACCGGGTGGCGCTCACCGCGTACCGAGGACCGGTGTTGCCGGAGTCCGCTTCGCCCGGCGTCGTGGAGTTCCGCGACTCGGTGCGACGGGCGCTGCGAGAGGCGATGCTGTCGGAGGCCAGCCTCGACGTGCTGCTCGCGTACGCCGAGATCCCCGAGGGCCAGATGGACGCCGAGATCCTGCGACTGGCGCTCGAGATGCTGCCGGCGAGGTCGCCGAAACGGGCCGGACTCGTCGCCCGCATCGAACGCCTCGAGTAGACCCGACCGGGCGGACGCGACCGTGCAACCTCCTGCAACGTTGCGCATCGGGGTGCAACCCCTCGCGACCTACCTTCGGATCACAGCCGCTGCACCGAAGCGCGGCCCGTCGAAGGAGTCACGATGACCATCGTCGAAGAAGACGTGTCCACTGCCTACGCGGCCCCCGGCCAGCCCGGAGCCCTCGCGAACTACCGTGCCCGCTACGGCCACTACATCGGCGGCGAGTTCGTCGATCCGGTCAAGGGCCAGTATTTCGAGAACGTCAGCCCCGTCAACGGCAAGCCGTTCACGGAAGTCGGCCGTGGCACGAGCGAAGACATCGATCGGGCGGTCGAGGTCGCGTGGCAGGCCTTCGCGAGCTGGGGCAAGACGAGCCCGGCGGAGCGCTCCGTCGTCCTCAACAGGATCGCAGACCGCATCGAGCAGCACCTCGAGGAGATCGCCGTCGCCGAGACCTGGGAGAACGGCAAGCCGGTGCGCGAGACGCTCGCCGCCGACATCCCGCTCGCGGTCGACCACTTCCGCTACTTCGCCGGCGTGCTGCGGGCGCAGGAGGGCGGCATCAGCCAGCTCGATGAGAACACCGTCGCGTACCACTTCCATGAGCCGCTCGGCGTGGTCGGTCAGATCATCCCGTGGAACTTCCCGATCCTCATGGCCGTGTGGAAGCTCGCGCCCGCGCTCGCCGCAGGCAACTGCGTCGTCATCAAGCCGGCCGAGCAGACCCCGGCATCCCTGCTGTTCCTGTTCGACATCATCGGCGACCTGCTGCCGGCCGGCGTCGTGAACATCGTCAACGGATTCGGCATCGAGGCCGGAGCGCCGCTCGCGCAGCACAAGCGCATCCGCAAGATCGCATTCACCGGCGAGACCACCACAGGCCGCCTGATCATGCAGTACGCGTCGCAGAACCTCATCCCGGTGACGCTCGAACTCGGAGGCAAGAGCCCGAACGTGTTCTTCGAAGACGTCGCGCGCGACACCGCCGACCCCTTCTACGACAAGGCGCTCGAGGGCTTCACGATGTTCGCGCTGAACCAGGGCGAGGTCTGCACCTGCCCCTCGCGCGCGTTGATCCAGCGGTCGATCTACGACGCCTTCCTCGCCGACGGACTCGAGCGCGTCAAGAAGGTCGTGCAGGGGAACCCGCTCGACCCCGCGACGATGATCGGCGCGCAGGCGTCGAACGACCAGCTGGAGAAGATCCTCAGCTACATCGATATCGGAAAGCAGGGCGGGGCTCGGCTGCTCACGGGCGGAGAGCGGGTCGATCTCGGCGGCGACCTCAGCGAGGGCTACTACGTCGCGCCGACCGTGTTCGAGGGCACGAACGACATGCGCATCTTCCAGGAGGAGATCTTCGGCCCTGTGCTCTCGGTCACCTCGTTCGACGGCTTCGACGATGCCATCTCGATCGCGAACGACACGCTGTACGGCCTGGGGGCCGGGGTCTGGAGCCGCAGTGGCGACACCGCGTACCGTGCTGGCCGTGCGATCGAGGCAGGTCGCGTCTGGACGAACACGTACCACCAGTACCCCGCGCACGCCGCGTTCGGTGGCTACAAGCAGTCGGGCGTCGGGCGCGAGAACCACAAGATGATGCTCGATCACTACCAGCAGACGAAGAACCTGCTCGTCTCGTACGCGGAAGGCCCGATGGGCTTCTTCTGAGTTCGACCCGATGATGGGTTGCTGAGCCACCCGATGGGTTGCTGAGCCACCCGATGGGTTGCTGAGCCACCCGATGGGTTGCTGAGCCTGTCGAAGCACCCTCGACAGGCTCAGCGATCCGGACGAAAGGAATGACCATGGTGAAGATCGGCAGCTACCAGCGGGTGGATGTGACGGATGCCGCGGCATCCCTCGTGCGTGACCTCACCGTGCAGCATGGCCCGCTCATGTTCCATCAGTCCGGCGGATGCTGCGACGGCTCATCGCCCATGTGCTATCCGATCGGCATGTTCATCACCGGTCCAGGCGACGTGCTCCTCGGGACGCTCGACGTCGGCCTCGATCAGCCCGTCGAGATCTACATGTCGGAGTCGCAGTTCGAGTACTGGAAGTACACGCACCTCACGGTCGACGTCGTGCCGGGTCGAGGGGCGGGGTTCAGCGTCGAGGGGCCGACGGGCATGCGGTTCCTGATCCGCTCCCGGATGCTGAACGACGCGGAGCTTGCGTACTTCGGGCTGGCGCCGTCGGCGGGCTGAAGCGACGAGAGGTGCCAAGTCGCGCCGGTTGCCAGATGTTGGCTTGGCGCCTCTGGTCGCAATTCCGAGAGTGAAGCGACCAGAGGTGCCAACTCGGCGCACGCAGACTCAGCGGGGGAGCCGAGGAACCGCGTCGACCAGAGCGCGGGTGTACGGCTCCTGCGGGGCATGCAGCACGGATGCCGTCGGGCCCTGCTCGACGACGCGTCCGTGCTGCAGCACCACCGTGCGGTCGCAGGCCGAGGCGATCGCCGTCAGGTCGTGCGACACCATGATCAGCGACAGGCCGTTCTCTCGACGCAGGCGGTCGAGCAGTTCGAGCACCTGCACGCGGGTGGTGACGTCGAGTGCGCTGACCGGCTCATCGGCGAGCAGCACGCGTGGGCGCGAGACGATGGCGCGGGCGATCGCGATGCGCTGACGTTGGCCCCCGGAGAACTCGTGCGGGTAGCGTCGAGCGGCGTCGGCGGGCAGGCCGACGGACTCGAGCGCCTCGGCGATGCGGCGCTGCGCATCCGTGCCGGTTGCCAGTCCGAGGGACCGGAGCGGTTCGCCGATGATGCGGTCGATGCGCTGGCGGGGGTCGAGCGACGAGTACGGATCCTGGAACACCGGCTGCACGCTCGCGCGGAACCGGCGCATCAGCGCGCGGCGCTTCGACAGGCTCAGCGACCCAGGGGCGGAGGGGCTCAGCGACCCAGGGGTGGCGGGGCTCAGCGACCCGGGTGTGGCGGGGCTCAGCAACCCAGGGG
>NZ_JYIW01000020.1 GCF_000956525.1 Microbacterium oxydans | reverse complement strand
TATAAGAGACAGGGGGTGGGGCTCAGCGGGGCGGCAGCGAGTCGCGGCCGGGGGATGCCGGCGTCCACCGCGTCATGCCGAGCGGGGCGATCTCGCTCGTCCGCTCCGGCAGGTCGCCGGGGAGCAGGTACGGACGCCGGATGACCTCGTCGAGCACCACCACGCTCACGACCGTTCTGACCTCGGGCAACTGGGCGATGACCCCGGTGGAGAACTCGTGCACACCGCTCACGTCGACCGCGCGGATCAGCAGCATCGCGTCGTGTTCTCCCGTGGTGATCGCGCACCACTCGACGTCCGGCATCTCGAGCACCCGATCGCGGAACGACGCCCAGGCCTGGGGCAGCACCGTGACGAACACGAGCGCTCCGATCGAGAGCCCTGCCTTGGCCTGATCGACCCTGGCGCTGAACCCCGTGATGACGCCGTCGTGCACGAGCGACTCGACGCGCGTGTAGGCATTGGCCCTGGAGATGCCGACCTTGTCGGCGAGGGCGGCGATCGAGACACGACCGTTATCGCGGAGCACTTCGAGGATTCTGTATGCCGTCTCGTCCAAAGGGGTGGCACTTCGTCCAGAATGCTTCGTGTCAGCGGCATCCTTGCTGGACATATTGCTCCTCACATTCGATGATCTGGACAGACCCTCACGCTGATCTGCATCCTTGCTGGACACATCGTCGCATATGATGCGAATCTGATCACCGGTCGTCCACTTCGGACTGACCACTCCCGAATGTACTCCTCGCCTCTGGAGGCTCTCATGTCGTCACGTCGCAGCACGTCAGTCATCGCGATCGGAGCGGTCGCGCTCCTCGCGCTCGCCGGTTGCTCCGGAGGAAACTCCGCCAACAACAGCAACCAGTCGTCGGGCTCGGACTCGCTCGTCATCGACACCGCGTTCTCGATCGAGACGACCGACCCGGGTCACACGTACGACCCGACCGGCAACATGATCGCGAAGGCGCTCTACGAGACCCTCGTCGACTTCAAGGGCTCCGACGTCTCCACCCCGGTCCCCGGCCTCGCGTCGTGGGAGCAGAACGAGGAGGCGACCGAGTTCACCTTCACGCTCGAGGGCGACCGCGTCTTCTCCGACGGCACACCGATCGAGGCGAAGGACGTCGTCTTCACCCTGCAGCGCATCCAGGGCATGGAGGACGCCAAGCCGAACTTCCTGCTCGGCGGCCTCACGATCACCGAGGTCGACGACAAGACGATCACCTTCACGTCCGAGACCCCGCTGCTGCAGCTGCCCGCGATCCTCGCGAACCCGGCACTCGGCATCGTCAACTCCGACGTCGTGATCGAGAACGGCGGCACGACCGACGGCACGGACAGCGCCCAGAAGTTCCTCGACGGCGCGTCCGCCGGCTCCGGTCCCTTCGTGCTCGACACGCTCGACCTCAGCTCGCAGGTCGTCCTGACCCGCAACGACGAGTACAACGGCGACGAGGAGTCGGCGTACAAGCGCGTCGTCGTGCGCAACGTCTCGGAGAGCGCGACCCAGCTCGCCAACCTCAAGGGCGGCGACTCGATGGTCGCGATGGACCTGAACGGCGACCAGGTCGCCGGCCTCGGCGACGGCCTCGAGGTCGAGTCGGTCCCCTCCGGCCAGACCATCTTCCTGCTGCTGAACCAGTCGGAAGCCGTCGCCGGTGACCTCGCGAACGTGAAGATCGCCGAAGCCATCCGCTACTCGCTCGACTACGACTCGCTGCTCGAGCTCGCAGGTGCCGGCGCCGAGCAGGCGACCGGCGTCATCCCGCCCGGATTCGAGGGCGCGCTGGACACCGGTGTGGAGCAGGACGTCGACAAGGCCAAGGCCGCGCTCGCCGAGGCCGGCTACACGGGTCAGACCCTGAAGCTGCAGTTCCCGAACGACTACCCGGTCGGCGGCGTGGAGTTCACCCCGCTCGCCGAGCGCATCCAGGCGCAGCTCGAGGATGCCGGCATCACGGTCGAACTCGCCCCTGCACCGTTCGCCACCGAGCTCGACGCCTACGTCAACGGCACCGAGGGCTTCGGCCTCTGGTTCTGGGGTCCGGACTACGCCGACTCCGCGAACTTCCTGCCGTTCGGCCCCGGCCTGAAGGTCGGCCTCCGTGCCGGCTGGGCGGCTGAGGCCAACCCGTCGATCGCCGCGATCGCAGCGGATGCCGCAGCAGCGACGGATTCCGCCGCACGCACCGACGCCTTCACGGCGTTCGCCGAGGCCATGCAGACCGAGGGTCCCTTCGTTCCGCTGATCGTCCCCGGCCGCAACATCGCGACGGCGGATGCTGTCACCGGCGCCGTGTACAACTCGGTGTGGGAGATGGACATCGCCGAGATCGCTCCGGCCGGCTGAA
Source organism: Microbacterium oxydans (assembly GCF_000956525.1). Classification (GTDB taxonomy): domain Bacteria; phylum Actinomycetota; class Actinomycetes; order Actinomycetales; family Microbacteriaceae; genus Microbacterium; species Microbacterium oxydans_A. The sequence goes on along the minus strand of NZ_JYIW01000020.1, from coordinate 177,402 downwards.
CGGACATCCCATGACGACAGTGGCCGTGCAGAGGCAGGCGCAACGGCGCCGATCGCCTCTCGTCGGATACCTGCTGCGGCGGGCCGGGACCTCTCTGCTCCTGTTGGTGGGCGTGACGATCGTCACGTTCCTGCTCACCAACCTGGTGCCGGGGGACCCGGTCTCGGCCGCGCTCGGTGAGGGCGCATCCCAGAACCCGGCGACGCGTGAGGCGTTCATCCGGGAGCACGGGCTGGACCAGCCGCTGTTCGTGCAGTACTTCATCTATATGGGGAACCTGCTCCGCGGGGACCTCGGCACGTCGCTGGTGACCGGACGCCCGGTCACCAGCGACCTCGCCACCGCGGTGCCGGCGACGATCGAGATCGCGATCGGTGCGATCATCCTCAGCCTCGTCGTCAGCATCGTGCTCGGCACGCTCGCCGCGTACCGTCGCGGGCTGGTCACCGACCAGGTCATCCGCGTCGTGACGTTGGTCGGACTCAGCGTGCCGACCTTCTGGCTCGCGCTGGTCAGCTTCTACGTCTTCTTCCTCGAGCTGCGCATCGCGCCGGGTTCCGGACGCATCTCGCCGTCGATCACGCCGCCCCCGCGCGTGACCGGCCTGTACACGGTCGACTATCTCCTGAACGGCGATGCGGTCGGCTACTTCGACGCCCTCGCCCACCTCGCCCTCCCGGTGATGGTGCTGTCGCTCGTCACGATCGGCCTGCTCACCCGGTTCATCCGCACCTCGGTGCTCGAAGTGCTGGGCAGCGACTACGTGCGCGCCGCCAGGGCCAAGGGCCTGCCGGCGATGCGCGTGATCCTCGACTACGTGCTGCGCGGCGCCTCGCTGCCGATCCTCACGGTCGTCGGTGTCGCCTTCGGGGCGCTGCTCTCCGGCACCGTGCTCGTCGAGTCGGTGTTCGCATGGCCGGGGCTCGGCACCTACGCCTACAACTCCGCCGCGAACCTCGACCTGCCCGGCATCATGGGCGTCGGTCTCGTGGTCGGCATGATCTACCTCCTCATCAACTTCGTCGTCGATCTGCTCTACGGCGTCCTCGACCCGAGAGTGAGGATCGCATGAGCCGCATCGACGCCGTCTCCGGCCGCGGCCGCTTCCGCTTCCGCTGGCCCCGCGCCTGGCGCACCCCGCTCGGCATCATCGGCACCGTGATCGCGGGCGCCTGGATCATCGTGGCCTTCACGGCGCAGTGGTGGGTGCCGTTCGGCCCGAACGCCCAGGTGCTGCCGCGACTGCAGCCGCCGGGGATCGACACACTGCTCGGCACCGACGGCAACGGGCGCGACATCTTCTCCCGCCTGATGACCGGTGCCACCGTGAGCCTGCCGCTCGCCCTGATGCTGGTGATCGCCGCCATGATCATCGGCACCGCGATCGGCGCGCTCGCCGGCTACTTCGGCGGTTGGGTCGATGAGACGCTGATGCGCATCACCGACCTCTTCATGGCGTTCCCGACGGTCATCCTCGCGATGGTGGTCGCAGCATCCCTCGGCCCCTCGCTGTTCAACGCCGTGATCGCGGCGATCGTCGTGTCGTGGCCGCAGTACTCACGTGTGACCCGCAGCATCGTGCTCGGACTGCGCGGTCAGAACTACGTGATCGCCGGACGCCTGCTCGGCCACTCGCCGCTGCGCACCCTGTTCATCGACATCCTCCCGAACATCGCGGGTCCGGTGCTCGTGCTCGCGACGCTCGACATCGGTGCCGCGATCCTGCTGCTCTCCGGACTCTCCTTCCTCGGGCTCGGTGCACAGCCGCCGACCGCCGAGTGGGGATCCATGATCTCGGGTGCCATGCAGAACTTCGACGCCTGGTGGCTCGGCGTCTTCCCCGGACTCGCGATCCTGACCGTGGTGCTCGCGTTCAACTTCCTCGGTGACGCGATGCGCGACGTGCTCGACCCGACCGCCGAGATCGCCCACGAGAAGCAGGCCGACAAGACGGCAGCAGCGACGGGGGTGCCCGCATGACCGCGCAGCGCAGTGCGACGCCAGGCGCCCCGGCGCTCAGCATCCGCGATCTCACGATCGACATCGGGCGCCCGCTCGTGCAGGGCGTCTCGATCGACCTCGAGGCCGGGCGCATCCACGGCCTCGCCGGAGAGTCCGGGTCGGGCAAGACGCTCACCTCGCTCGCCGTGCTCGGGCTGCTTCCGCGGCAGGCCCGCACCGGCGGATCGATCAGCCTCGGCGGCGAGGAGCTCGTCGGCCTGAACCGCCGCGCGCTCAACCGCGTGCGCGGCAAGCGCATCGCGATGGTGTTCCAGGACCCGTCGGCGTCGCTGCACCCGCAGCTGCCGGTCGGGCGCCAGCTCACGGATCACATGCGCGTGCACCTCGGGCTCAAGGGCGCCGCAGCGCGCGCGAGGGCCGTCGAACTGCTCGAGACCGTGCAGGTGCCGAACCCCGAAGAGGCGCTCAAGCGGTACCCGCACCAGTTCTCCGGCGGGCAGCGTCAGCGCATCGCGATCGCATGCGCCCTCGCGTGCGACCCCGAAGTGCTGCTGGCGGACGAGCCGACCACCGCACTCGACGTCACGGTGCAGGCCGGCATCCTGCAGCTGCTCCGCGATCTCGCGATCGAACGGAATCTCGCAGTACTGCTGGTCACCCACGACCTCGGCGTCATGAGCGCGATCGCCGATCAGGTCGCCGTCATGAAGGACGGCCGGATCGTCGAGCTCGCCGATCGCGAGACCCTGTTCAGCGACCCGCAGCACGAATACACGCGAACGCTGCTCGCGGCCCTGCCCGGTTCGCGGATCGAAGGAGCATCGGATGGAGAGGCCGCTCATGAGTGAGGTCGCCGTCCTCGACGCGCAGGACATCGTCGTTCGGTACCCGGGCAACCCGCCGGTCGTCGCAGTGAACGGGGTGTCGCTCAGCGTCGCCCCCGGTGAGACCGTCGCACTGGTCGGCGAATCCGGCAGCGGCAAGTCGAGCCTGGCGCGTGCTGTGGTCGGCATCGAGAAGATCGCCGGCGGCACGGTGCTGTTCCGGGATGCTCCGGTGTCTCCGCTCGGCATCCGGCGCCGGTCGATCGCGCTCACCGGCATCCAGATGGTGTTCCAGGATCCGTCGACCTCGCTCAACCCCCGCCGCCGGGTGGGCGACCAGATCGCCGACGGCATCGCCACCGCGAAAGCTCGCGGTGCCGCCGGCTCCACCGTCGAGGAGTGGCTCGAGCGGGTCGGCCTGCCGACGAACGTGCGCACCCGGTTCCCGCACCAGTTCTCGGGCGGGCAGAAGCAGCGCATCGCGATCGCCAGGGCGCTCGCAGCGCGGCCGTCGCTGCTGGTCGCCGACGAGCCGATCTCGGCGCTCGACGCCTCGACCCAGACGAGCGTCGCCGGCCTCATGCGCGACCTGGTCGCGGAAGCCGGTGCGGGGATGCTGTTCATCTCGCACGACCTCGCGGTGGTCCGTCGCATCGCCGACCGCACCTTCGTGATGTTCGGCGGCCGGGTGCTCGAGTCGGGGCAGACCGACCGCGTGTGGGCCGATCCGCAGCATCCGTACACCCGTGCGCTGCTCGCGGCGATCCCCGAGCCCGACGGCGCAGGCCGTATCCCGCTCGCGCCGACGACCGAGGAGCGCATCGTCTGGTCGGAGATCCCGCCCGTCCTGAACTGACCGGGCGAGCGGCGCACGGCGGCGCGAGGTCGCTGCCGCGTCGACGGGTGGTGGGGTCGAGACCAGGCAGCGCTGTGGCTATCATGTCTCGGTGTCGGACCAGGAAGATCTGAGAACTGTTCCAACGGCGCCCCTGCAGGGGGTGCGCGTGCTCGATGTCTCCACGCTGTTCGCCGGCCCGCTCGCCGCCACGTTCCTGGGGGATTTCGGCGCTGACGTCATCAAAGTCGAGCATCCGACCCGGCCGGACGCCTCGCGCGGTCACGGGCCGGAGAAGAACGGTGTCAACCTCTGGTGGAAGACGCTCGGGCGCAACAAGCGCACCGTGACGGTCGACCTGAGCGACCCGGACGGCGCGGAGGTGCTGCTGCGCCTCGTCGCCGACGCGGATGTCATGATCGAGAACTTCCGCCCTGGCACCCTCGAACGCTGGGGACTCTCGCCCGAGCGCCTGCATGCCGCGAATCCGCGTCTCGTGCTGGCCAGGGTGACGGCATTCGGCCAGTTCGGACCGTATTCGGCGCGCCCAGGCTTCGGCAGCCTCGCCGAGGCGATGAGCGGGTTCGCTGCACTGACCGGTGACCCGGACGGCCCTCCCACGCTTCCGCCGTTCGGCCTCGCTGATGGGGTCGCGGCCCTCGCGACCGCGTACGCCGTGATGGCTGCGCTGCGCAGCGCGGAGCGCGACGGCCGAGGGCAGATCGTCGACATGGCGATCATCGAGCCGATCCTGATGCTGCTGGGAGGCCAGATCACGGCATGGGACCAGCTCGGGGTGGTCCAGCCCCGCACCGGAAACCGGTCGGTCAACAACGCTCCCCGCAACGTGTACCGCTCACGCGACGGCGTGTGGCTGGCGGTGTCGACGAGCTCGCAGTCGATCGCCGAACGCGTGATGACGGTGGTCGGGCGTGCGGAGCTGATCGACGAACCCTGGTTCCGCTCCGGCCATGAGCGGGCGTTGCACGCCGATGAGCTCGATGACGCGGTGCAGTCGTGGATCGGTGCGCATGACGCGGAGGAGGTCGTCTCGGTGTTCGAGTCGGCTTCTGCTGCGATCGCTCCGGTCTACGACGTGCGCGGGGTGGTGGAGGACCCGCAGTACCGGGCGCTGGGAACGGTCGTGCGTGTGGATGACGACGAGCTCGGCGACGTGGCGATGCAGAACGTGCTGTTCCGGCTCTCGCGGACGCCGGGGGAGATCCGGTGGGCAGGGCGCCGACATGGCGCCGACACCGACGAGGTCCTGCGCGAACACGGCTTCTCGGATGCCGACATCACCGACCTGCACGCGAGGGGGGCGGTGTGATGACCGCCCCGTACCGCACCGGACTCTACGTGCCGGGGGACCGCCCCGACCGGTTCCGCTCTGCCGAGGAGAGCGGCGCCGATCTCGTGGTCTTCGACCTCGAAGATGCCGTGGCCCCGCAGCACAAGGCCACCGCGCGGGATGCCGTCGTCGACCGGCTGCGCGATGGACGGAGGGGAACCGCCGCCGTGCAGGTGCGGGTGAACGCCGGCGACGATGCCGACCTGCGGGCTGTCGCCGGGCTCGCTCCTGACATCGGCATCCGACTTCCGAAGGTCGAGAGCGTCGCCGAGCTCGACCGCGTCGCCGCCATCGCTCCCGACCGCCCGGTCATCGCGCTGCTCGAATCGGCTCGCGGAGTCGTGAATGCCGTGACGATCGCCGAGCACCCGGCCGTCGTCGCCCTCGCGCTCGGCGAGAGCGATCTGCGCAGTGAACTCGGCGGCGGCGAGCCAGTGATCACGCATGCCAGACTCTCGATGCTGTTCGCCGCTCGCGCCGCCGGGCTGCCGACACCGATGGCATCGGTGTACCCGGGGATCCGGGACCTGGAGGGTCTGGCCGACGACACCCGCCGCGCGTCCGAGCTGGGACTGTTCGGACGGATGGCGGCGCATCCGATCCAGCTGCCCGTGATCGCCGGGGTCTTCGCCTTCACCGGTCGCGAGGTCGCCTGGGCACGGGAGGTCGTCGCCGTGCTGGGGGGCGGGGGAGTGGCCACGCTCTCCTCAGGCGAGATGGTCGACCAAGCGATGCGCGGCCGTGCGGAGTGGATCCTGCGCGCCGCCGAATCGGGGTCTTGACACCCAGGGGGTGTGCGTCTAGATTCCCTGGAGCCCGATCATCGTCTATTTGGAAACGTTTCCAAATCCGACGATGGAAACGTTTCCGCTCACCGAGGAGAATCATGGGAACGAAGCCGACTCTGCACGAGGTCGCCGCCGCTGCCGGCGTCTCGCTGGCGTCCGCATCGCGCGCACTCACCGGCCGCTCCGCCAGCCCTGAGATGGTTCGCAAGGTGCGCACTGCCGCGAAGCGCATCGGCTATCTGCCGGACGCGACGGCACGGTCGCTGCGCCTCGGCGGGCACCCGCAGGTCGTGTTCGCCGTCGATGACATCGGCAACCCGAACTACGTCCAGATGCTCCGTGCGATCGAGGAGGAGCTCGGCGAGACGACGCGCATCAGCGTCTCAGCGACCGGCCGTCGCCCCGATCAGACCGTCGAGCTCGTGCGCATGCTCAGCATGGGAGCCGGCGACGGGCTGATCATCTCGCCGCTCCGAGTCACGCCGGCCCTCCGACAGGCTCTCGCCGACACGGTCGTGCCCGTCGTGGTCATCGGCACGCTGCACTCCGAGCTCAGCATCGACAGCGTCTTCGTCGATTCGGCGGTGGCCGTCGGCATGGTCGTCGATCACCTCGTCGAGATCGGCCGCACGCGCATCGGCGTGATCAACGGTCCGGGCAACACGAACCCGGGCGCGGCTCGGCGAGCCGGCTTCGCCGCCGCCGTCGAGCGGCATGGCCTCTCCCGCTCCGACGGTCTGCAGGTCACCGCGACCGACTTCACCGTCGGCGCAGGAGTCGAGGCCGCTGAGCGCCTGCTCGCCGCCCGCGAGGAGAGCAGCGAACGCCTCGACGCGATCGTCTGCGCGAACGACCTGATCGCGATCGGCGCCATCAACGCGATCCGGCGGCAGGGTCTCCGTGTTCCGGAGGACATCGCCGTGACCGGCATCGACGACACCGACCTGGCGGCGCTGTACAGCCCACCTCTGACCTCCGTCTCCCTTCAGTCCGAGCGGCGGGGCCGGATAGCCGCACGCATGCTCAGGGAACGCTTCGCCGATCCGTCGCGACCCACGCGACGCGAGACGGTGGAGGCCACGCTGGTCGTGCGTGCGTCGACGATCGGGGAACCCTCGTGAGCACCACCGCAACCACGAGCACCGGCGCGAAGCGCGTCGCACCCAAGACGGGCGGACTCGCCAGATCGCGGCGCAACGAGGCGATCGGTCTCGTCATCCCGACGCTGATCCCGATCCTCGCGCTCAGCGTCGTCCCCCTCTTCATCGGTGTCGCCACCGCGTTCACCGACTCCCGCCTCGCCAGGAACCACGAGACGCAGTTCATCGGCTTCGAGAACTTCATCAAGCTCGGATCCGACACGCAGTTCTGGCAGTCGTTCGGCATCGGCATGATCTGGGCCGTCGTCGTGACTGCGCTCCAGCTGATCGGCGGACTCTGCCTGGCCTTGCTGCTCAACACGGATCTGCGCTTCCGAGGGATCACCCGCGTGCTCGCGCTGATCCCCTGGGCGATGCCGCCGGTGGTCGTCGCCGTGATGTGGCAGATGATCTACTCGCCGACGAACGGCCCGTTGAACTGGCTGATCGAGTCCCTCGGCGGCCCTGAGAACATCAACTGGCTGGGCGACTTCGGTCTCGCCCTCCCCGCGGTCATCCTCGTCGGTGTCTGGGTCGGGATGCCGCAGAACACCGTCGTGCTGCTCGCCGGACTCCAGCAGGTGCCGGGCGAGCTGCTCGAGGCGGCGGCGGTCGACGGGGCGAGCGCGTGGCGTCGGTTCATCAGCGTCACCCTGCCGGCCCTGCGTCCGGTGATCTTCTCGATCGCGAGCCTGAGCTTCATCTGGAACTTCAACTCCTTCGGCATCGTCTACGTCATGACCGAGGGCGGTCCGGGTGGTCGCACGATGCTGCCGATGCTGTTCACCTACCTCGAGGCCTTCAAATCCCGCAACACCGGCGGTGCCGCCGCGATGGGAGACGTCATCGTGATCTTCCTCGTCGCGATCCTGGTGATCGCCCTGTGGCGTCAGCTGCGTCCGGAGAGGAGCGCGCGATGATTCAGAGCACGCAGACCCGCACCATGCTCACACAGCACACGACGAAGCGGCAGCGCGCCAGGATGCACCGGCGCACGACGAAGCCGCTCGTGCGGGCGCTCCAGTACGTGGCGCTCGCAGGATTCCTGGTCTTCCTCGGGTTCCCCCTGCTGTGGCTGATCTCGACCGCGTTCAAGTCGTCCGCCGAGATCAACTCGCTCGCCGTGAACCTGTTCCCGCTGCAGCCGACCATCGACAACTTCGCCGCTGCGCTCGAACGGCAGGGCCTCGTGCGAGCGGCAGGCAACAGCCTGCTCGTGGCGGTCGCGACGACGGTCATCGTGACGCTCCTGTCGATCCCCGGGGCCTATGTGATGGCCAGGTACCAGGGCAAGCTCCGCTCGATCGGTGTGGGCTACATCCTGGTGAGCCAGATCTTCCCGGTGATCCTCATCGTGATCCCCCTGTTCTTCATCCTCCGCTCGGTCGGCCTGGTCGACTCGCTGCTCGGCCTCGTCGCGGTGTACTCGGTCTACACGCTGCCCTTCTCGCTGTGGATGCTGCAGGGCTATGTCGCGGCGATCCCCTACGACATCGAAGAGGCAGCGGCGATCGACGGCGCCAACAAGGCGCGCACCCTGCAGCGGGTCGTCTTCCCGCTGCTGATGCCGGGTCTCGTCGCGACCGCGATGTTCAGCTTCGTCTCGGCGTACAACGAGTTCTTCTTCGCCCTGGTGCTGCTCCAGTCCCCGGAGAACTACACGCTGCCCATCGCGCTCAGCACGTTCGTCGGCGGCGAGGGCAAGGTCGCGGTCGGGCCGTTGGCGGCCGGCGCGCTGCTGTCGAGCATCCCGAGCATCGTCTTCTTCACTCTGCTGCAGAAGCGCCTGGCCACCGGCCTGCTCTCCGGCGCTGTCAAGGGTTGAGCTCGCAGACCTTCCGCAATTCCCATCAATAGAAAGAGGTATGAAGTGAAGAAGCTTCATCGCGCGTCCATCGCGCTCGCCGCAGCCGCGGTGACGGCGCTGACCCTCGCCTCCTGCTCCTCGGGTGGCGACGCACCGGATGACACCGGCAACGGCGAGCCGGTGTCGATCACCTTCCAGTCGTTCTCCGATCAGCCGGCTGCGATCCAGGCCACCAAGGAGATCGTCGACGCCTGGAACGCGGACAACCCCGACATCCAGGTCGAGATCGTGCAGGCACCGACCGACAGCCTCGACGACAAGCTCACGACGCAGTTCGCTGGCGAGGTGGCCCCCGACATCATCCACTACGAGGTGCTCGGCATCGTGCCCTTCGCCCGTGACGGCTACGTCGCCGACCTGACCGATCTGCTCAGCAAGGACACGATCGACGACATCGACCCCGGTGTGCTGGATTCCGTCACCGTCGATGGACAGATCATCGGCGCTCCCACCGAACTGCAGACGTACGTCGTGTTCGCGAACAAGACGCTGCTCGAGGCCGCGGGCATCGAGATCCCGACCGGCGACTCGATGACGTGGGACGAGCTCGCCGAGATCGCCAAGGCGACCACGGCTGGTGACGTGCACGGCATCACCTGGGGACTGAAGAGTCCGACCGCCGCCTTCATGAGCCTGGGGATGGGCTTCGGCTCGGAGTACTTCACCGGTGAGGGCGACGACATGAAGGTCGAGGTCAAGGATGCCGATCTCGAGGTGCCGAACCGCGTGCGCGACATGATCGAGGAGGGCTCGGTCGACCCGATCGGCGTCACTCAGTCGGGCTCCGACGTGCTGGCCACGTTCTACGCCGGGAAGGCGGCCATGACCGTGCAGGGCTCATACCAGGTGGCCAACATCGCCACCGATGCGCCCGCCGACATGGACTGGATCGTGCTGCCGCCGCTCGCGGGCGACGACGGCGCGGTGCAGGCTGCCAACCCGCAGACGTTGTCGATCAACATCGACTCGCCGCACACCGAGCAGGCCGGGAAGTTCCTCGACTACTTCATGCAGACCGACAACCTCGTGAAGATGAACATCGCCGATGGCCTCATCCCGACGACGGTGTCTGCGCGCAAGGCGCTCGCCGCGGAGACCGCGGAACAGAACGGCTGGCCCGAGATCGTGAAGTCCGCCGAGGGCCTCGACGGCCCCGCGTTCCTGCAGGCGAACGGATTCGTCCGTTGGAAGGACACGGTCGCGACGCCCGCCTTCCAGAAGTTCCTGGGCGGCGAGATCGACGACACGGGACTGTCGTCAGAGCTCGACGACGGCTGGGCACAGGTCAACGGTTGACGACGGTGGGGCGGATGCCGTGGCATCCGCCCCACCTCAGAGGAGAGGAATGGCATGAGCTGGATTCGGGAACGCACGGCGGCCGTACTCGCGGGGTCGGCCATCGGCGACGCCCTCGGCGGGGCGGCCGAGGGGTTCAGTCCGGAGAAGATCAAGGAGCGGTACGGGGGTCCCATCACCGGGATCGTGCCGCCGTATCACCTGGACTGGCAGACCGCTCGCCCGGTCAGCCCGTACCACAAGGGCGATGGGCACATCACCGACGACACCCTCATGACGCAGGCGCTGATCCGGGTGTACGCCGAGCGGCGCGATCACATCGACGCCTTCGCGGTCGCCGAGCTGCTCGTGCCGCTGCTGCAGACCGAAGTCCGCTGGATCCCCGAGCTCGAGCGGGAGTCGATCCTGCTGCAGCGCATCTTCCTCGCCGAGAAGTGGCTCGTGACGCGCCTGCAATACGGTCACATCGACCCGCGCGAAGCCGGCGTCGGCAACGTCGTCAACTGCGGCGCCGCGATGTACATGGCGCCGGTCGGCATCGTCAACGCCGGGAACCCGGAGGCGGCGTACGCCGAGGCGATCGATGTCGCAGGCGCGCATCAGTCGAGCTACGGACGAGAGGCGGCCGGCGTCTTCGCGGCGGCGGTCGCGGCATCCGTCGCCATCGATGCCACCGTCGACTCGGTGATCGACGCCGCCCTCAGGGTGGCCCACGACGGCACCGCTGCGGCGATCCGTGCCGTGGTCGACGCCGCCCGCGGGCTGCCGGCGGATGCGGACGCCGATGCGATCGGTACCGCGTTGCGCGATGCGATCCGCCCGTTCGACACGGTGGGCGACGCGTATCGCGAGCCCCTCATGGATGCCAGAGTGCCCTCGCGCACCAAGTCGATCGAGGAACTGCCTGTGGCCCTCGGTTTCTTCGTCGCGCATGACGGCGCCTTCCTGCCCACCGTGCTCGGTGCCGTCAACTACGGCCGGGACTCCGACTCGATCGCGTCGATGGCGGGCAGCCTGGCCGCCGGGGTCGGAGGTCAGGCGGTGATCCCCGCGGACATCCTCGACACGATCGCCACGGCGAGCCGCGTCGACTTCGACGAGTACGCGACGCTGCTGTCGGACATCGCGGCAGACATCATGCAGAAGGATGCCGCCCGCGCCGAAGCCGACCTCCGCCGTGTCTCCGCCCTGCAGGGGGCGTGATGCGGCTGACCTGGGCGCAGCCGGAAGACCTGTTGCCGCACGAGCTCGTGCAGGCTCGCGCAGAGGGGAAGGACGTCGACGCGATCGCCGAACGCTGGCGGGCTGCGGGCGGGTGGCTCGAGCCGGTGCGCGGAGGAGCGACGGCGGATGCCGCATCCGACGAGCTGCGGACGCTGGCCCGCGTGTTGCTGGTCGAACTCGACGAGATCAGGGCCCCGGAGCCTGAGCCGGCCGAATGGGATGCGGTGCGCGCGCAGCTGACCGGTATTCCCGCGCCGCTCGCGGTGCCGGATGACGCAGTGCTCCTCGACCGCATCCATGGAGCCTGGGCAGGAAGGTCCGCCGGATGCCTGTGGGGCAAGCCGGTCGAGAAGATCCCGCGCGCAGGAATCGAGGAGATCCTGCGGGCGACGGGCCGCTGGCCGCTCACCGAGTACTTCACCGCGGTCGGGCTTCCTGACGACGTCGCGCGACGGTGGCCGTGGAACCGGCGCTCCGCGGTCAACTCCCTGGTCGAGAACATCGACGGGATGCCGGAGGACGACGATCTCAACTATCCGCTGCTGAACCTGCGGGTCCTCGAGTCCGCCGACCGGACCTTCACGACCGACGACATCGCGCAGGGATGGCTGGCCGATCTGCCTGCAGGGCGCACCTTCACGGCGGAGCGCATCGCGTACCGCAACCTCCTGGACGGCTACCGACCGGATGAGGCCGCCCACGTGCGCAACCCGTTCCGGGAGTGGATCGGCGCCCTGATCCGCACCGACGTGTACGGGTGGATCAACCCGGGCGATCTCGCCGAGGCTGCCCGCATGGCCTGGACGGACGCACGTCTCAGTCACACCCGCAACGGGCTCTGGGGTGCCATGTGGGCTGCGGCGCTCACCTCGGCATCGCTCGTCGCGGCATCCGTCGACGAGGTGCTCGCCCTCGCCTCGACCGTCGTGCCCACCGACAGCGACCTGGCCGCGGCGATCGCGCATGGTGCTGAGCTCGGGCGCAGTGATCTCGACGACGCCTCGGCGATCGACGCGCTGCACACCGCGTACGGCCACCTGCACTGGGTGCACACGATCAACAACGCGGCGCTCATCGCCTTCGCGCTCGCCCGCAGCGGCGGGGAGTTCGCACGGGGGGTGCCGCTCGCCGTCATCACCGGGTGGGACACCGACTCGGCAGGCGCCACCGTCGGATCGGTCCTCGGCGGCCTCACCGGCGTCGACCGCCTGCCGGCGCGCTTCATCGATCCGCTGCAGAACCGCATCGCGACGAGCCTGCCAGGGCTCGACGGGGTCGAGATCGACGATCTCGCCCGTCGCACCCTCGCACTGCTCCCGACGCGCTGACCATTCACCAGAGACAAGGACGTTCATGACTTCTCCCACGCCGACCCTGCAGGAGCGGGCCCGGGGTTCGCTCGCCGGCCTCGCCATCGGCGACGCGATCGGCCGACCGGTCGAAGGCTTCTCCGCCGCCGAGATCCAGGCCGCCCACGGACGCGTGACCGGGTACCTCGACCCGGAACCCGCCGGGAGCGACGACACCGAGTATGCGCTCCTGACCGCCAAGACCGTGCAGCGTGTCGGCATCGGGGCGACGGCGGAGGACTTCGCGCAGACGTGGATCGAGGACGTGCTGCCGCAGGCCGACGACTTCAAGGGCGGCGGGTTCAGCGAGATGGCCGCGATCGACAACCTGCGCCGCGGCATCCGCCCGCCCCTCAGCGGCGACACCATGCACGGCTGGAGCGACGGCCTCGCGATGCGGGTCAGTCCGCTGGGCATCGTCGCCGACGGCGACGTCGAGGTGGCCCGACGTCTTGCCGAGGCGGACGGGGCTGTGAGCCACACGACCGAGGGCATCTGGGCGGGCGTGGTCGTGGCGGTCGCGGTGACCACCGCCCTCACCGGGGCCGACGCGGCGACCTGCTACGACGCCGGACTCGCCGCGATCCCCGCCGACAGCTGGACCGCCCGCAACCTGCGCGACGCCAGAGACCTCGTCCACTCCGGACTCGGCGACGACGCACTCGCGCTCGCACTGCACGACAGGCTGGCTGTCGTCGACTACTTCTGGGCCGACCTCGCACCCGAGGCGGTCGGACTCGCGATGGCGTCGGTGCTGCACGCCGAGGGGCGCGCGGCCGAGAGCATCCTGTTCGCCGTCAACATGGGCCGGGACGCCGACACCACTGCCGCGATCGCCGGGTGCATCGGCGGCGCGATCTCCGGGATCGGCGACCTGCCCGACGAATGGGTGGCGGGACTTCGGCCGGTGGCCGGCTCCTGCATCCGTTCGATGGCCGGCATCCACCCGCTGGACGCCGCCGACACCCTGACCCGCATCGTCGAGGAGGCGCGCGCATGACCACCCCCCTGATCGACCTGCTCACCCGAGGCATCGTGGCCGGCGAAGCCGCGTCGTCGATGAACGCCGACTTCCGCGTCCACGCCCTGCCGCCGAAACGGGTGAACCGCGTGCGCATCCTCGCGAAGCTCGGCGATGAGGACCGCACCACCACGATCCCGCGTCCGTTCACGCATGCGGCGCCGCCCTCCGTGCTGCACCCGGGAGCCGGAGAGAACATCGAATGGTTCGCGTTCTCCGCCCGACAGCACGAGCGCGGCCTCGGGCTGACCGAATGGCGCGAGCTCGCCGCGCTCGAGGCCGACCCGGCCGCCGGCGTCCGCGCCCGCATCGGCACCAAGCTCGCGCTGCAGAATCTGCGCGGCGGCGCGGAGCCGCCGCAGTCGGGCCACGACAACGCCCACTACTTCGACGACATCGCCACGGTGCGTGCGATCGCGGCGGTCGCGGTGCGGGGAGCCGATGACGCCGTCGACGCAGCCGAGGCGGATGCCGCGATCACGCACTCCCTCGACGGCGTCTGGTGCGCCAGGGCATCGGCGGCCCTCTTCGTCGCCCTCGTCGACGGCGCATCGGCAGCGGAAGCGGTGCAGCTCGCGGTCGAGCAGCTGCCCGAGAACACCTGGAGTCGCCGCATGGCGGAGTCGTCGCTGCGTGTGGCTGCCGAGGCGACGGGGCCGATGGATCGCGCTCGACGGTTGAGCACGCAGGTCGGCGACTGGGTCTACAGCTACCCGATCGCGGCGCCGGAGACCTTCGGATTCCTGCTCGCACACGTGGCGGCCGCCCGAGATGCCGACGACCTGCTGCTCGGGGCGCTCGCGCAGCCGCGGAACGCCGCGTCGCTGCCGTCACTGGCAGGGGCGGCAGCAGCCGTGCTGTTCGGAGACGACTGGATGCCCGAGGGGCTCGAGGCCGACAGCATCCGGCTCACGGGGCTCGGCATCCCGTCGCTGGCTGGGCTCACCGTTCGCGAGGCGACCGGAACTCCGCTAGACTGACAAGGTTGTCTGCCCTGAGCCCCTGCGCTCATCACAGGGAGACACATTCACACACCCTCCTGTTTCCGCGAGATACGCGGGAACCGTTCTAGTCCGAAGGAGGTGGGTAAGTGACGCACCAGTACGAACTCATGGTCATTCTGACCCCCGAGATCGACGAGCGCCAGGTCGCACCTACGCTCGACAAGTTCCTGAAGGTCATCACCAACGATGGTGGCTCGATTGACAAGGTCGACATCTGGGGTAAGCGCCGTCTGGCCTACGAGATCCAGAAGAAGAACGAGGGCATCTACGCCGTCGTCAACTTCACCGCTACCAGCGAGGCCACGCAGGAGCTCGACCGTCAGCTGAAGCTGAACGAGCAGATCATGCGCACCAAGGTCCTCCGCTCGGAAGAGGCTCAGGCGATGGCCGCATTCGAAGCCAAGCGCTCCGAAGAGAAGGCTGCCCGCAAGGCCGCCAAGGCTGCGAAGGCCTAAGCGCCATGGCCGGCGAAACCGTCATCACCGTTGTGGGAAACCTCACGGCCGACCCCGAGCTGCGGTACACGCAGAACGGGCTGCCGGTGGCGAACTTCACCATCGCATCGACGCCTCGGAACTTCGACCGTGCCGCGAACGAGTGGAAGGACGGCGATGCGCTGTTCCTCCGCGCGTCCGTCTGGCGCGAGTTCGCCGAGCACGTGGCCGGTTCGCTGACGAAGGGCATGCGCGTCATGGCGCAGGGCCGTCTGCGTCAGCGCTCCTACCAGGACCGCGAGGGCAACCAGCGCACCGCGATCGAGCTGGAGGTCGACGAGATCGGCCCCTCGCTCCGGTACGCGACCGCGCAGGTCACCCGTGCGGCGTCGACCGGCGGTGCCGGTGGTGCTGGCGGTGCCGGTGGTGGACAGTCCCGTCCCGCGCAGCAGGTGTCGGAGGAGCCGTGGTCAACGCCCGGCTCGTCGACCAGCGCGGATGCCTGGAGCACTCCGGGCAGCTTCGGCGACGACACCCCCTTCTAAACTCATCTCTCGCGGTCTGAGCCAGGGCACCTTCGGTCCCTGAGCTTGTCGAAGGGCCGCTCATCATTAAGGAAACACAATGGCTGGAAAGTCGAGCGGCGACCGCCGCAAGCCGCGGAAGGGTGGCAAGCCCACCGCTCCCGCGAAGTCCATCCGGGTTGGCCTCATCGATTACAAGGATGTCGCCACCCTCCGCAAGTTCGTCTCGGAGCGTGGCAAGATCCGCGCCCGTCGTATCACCGGTGTCTCGGTGCAGGAGCAGCGTCTGATCGCCACGGCGATCAAGAACGCACGCGAAATGGCGCTCCTGCCCTACGCTGGCGCCGGCCGGTAAGGGGTATCGAGATGGCAAAGCTGATTCTCACGAACGAGGTCGCCGGGCTGGGTAGTGCCGGTGACGTGGTCGAGGTCAAGAACGGGTACGCCCGCAACTTCCTCATCCCCCAGGGTTTCGCCACGGCGTGGACCCGCGGTGGCGAAAAGCAGGTCGCTTCGATCCAGGCCGCGCGTCAGGCACGCGCGATCCACGACCGTGACGACGCTGTCGCACTGAAGGACGCGATCGAGGGCACCAAGGTTCGTCTTGCCGTCAAGGCAGGCGCCGCTGGTCGTCTCTTCGGTTCGGTCAAGACCGATCACGTCGCGGATGCAGTCGCAGCCGCGGGCCTCGGCTCGATCGACAAGCGCAAGGTGCACATCACGTCGCCGATCAAGTCGACCGGTGACCACGAGGCCACCGTTCGTCTGCACGACGACGTGACCGCAGTCATCACGCTGCAGGTCGTCGCCGCCAAGTAATTCGCGACACCTCCGAACGCCCTCTGTCCTCCGGGACAGGGGGCGTTCTGCGTGTTCGGGCGCGATCCGGCCGGCGACGTGCAGGAGATTTCGCCACGTGCAGGATGATTCCGGCCGGGTTGGCCCTGCACGTCGCCGTTACTCCTGCATGTGGCGCGACGGATGCCCCGTGGTGCACCACCACAGGGCATCCGGTCGGGATTATGGCTATGCCGTCACGCGACGGCGCAGCAGGCCGGCTCCGATCATGAGCAGCAGTGCAGCTGCCGCGATCAGGGGGAACGCCGACGCTCCACCCGTCATCGCCAGCCCCTGCTGTGCTGCTCCTGCGACTGCCGCGCCGCTCGACGCGACGCTCGAGACCGACTGGGTGCCGGTGCTCGGAGCCGTGCCGGGGTCGGTTCCCGGGTTCGTGCCGGGCTCGGTTCCCGGGTTCGTGCCCGGGTCGGTTCCCGGGTCCGTACCGGGGTTCGTTCCCGGGGTCGTCACCGTGCTGTCGCCCACGACCGAGACGGCGTTTCCGCCGAGCGTGATCGGGAGCGTGATCGGTGCGACGACCTGGGTGCCGCCGAGGATGCCGTCGTCACCCGAAGTTCCTGCCTGGGGAGCAGGTCCGGATGCCGGTGCGGTTCCCGTGGTCCCGTTTCCGGTGACACTGCTGTCGCCGAGGAGCGAGATCCCGTTGCCGCCCACGGTGACCGGTGCGGTCACGGGTGCGACGACCTGGGTGCCGCCGAGGATCCCGTCGTCACCGCTGGTTCCTGCCTGGGGTGCAGGAGCGGATGCCGTCGGCGCAGTTCCCGTGTTTCCGGTGACACTGCTGTCGCCGAGGAGCGAGATCCCGTTGCCGCCGACCGTGACCGGTGCGGTCACGGGTGCGACGACCTGGGTGCCGCCGAGGATGCCGTCGTCACCCGAGGTTCCTGCCTGGGGAGCAGGTCCGGATGCCGTCGGTGCCGTACCCGTGTTTCCGGTGACACTGCTGTCGCCGAGAAGCGAGATCCCGTTGCCGGAGACCGTCACCGGTGCGGTCACCGGGGCGGTCACCTGGGTGCCGCTTCCGATCCCGTCGTCACCGCTGGTTCCTGCCTGGGGAGCAGGAGCGGATGCCGTCGGCGCAGTTCCCGTGTTTCCGGTGACACTGCTGTCGCCGAGGAGCGAGATCCCGTTGCCGGAGACCGTCACCGGTGCGGTCACGGGTGCGACGACCTGGGTGCCGCTTCCGATCCCGTCGTCACCGCTGGTTCCTGCCTGGGGTGCAGGAGCGGATGCCGTCGGTGCCGTACCCGTGTTTCCGGTGACACTGCTGTCGCCGAGAAGCGAGATCCCGTTGCCGGAGACGGTGACGGGCACGTCGACCGCCGCCAGCGCCTGCGTGCCCGAGAGCAGCCCGTCGACGCCGTTGGTGGTCACCGTCGGCGCGGCCGGGGCCGGCGCGGGGGCCGGTGCTGGGGCTGGGGCGCCGCTCGACGTGTCGCCGAGCAGGCTGACCGCGTTGTCCGTCACCGTGATCGGCACGCTGACGGTCACCACGGCTTGCGAGCCGGAGGCGGTGCCATCCGATCCGCCGGTTTCCGCGGCAGGTGCCGGTGCCGGTGCCGGTGCGGGGGCAGGGGCCGGTGCAGCTGCGGGTGCGGCCGATGCGTCGCCGAGCAGCGAGATCGCGTTGCCCACGATCGAGACCGGCGCGGTGACCTCGGCCACCGTCTGGGTGCCTGAGAGCAGTCCGTCGTCTCCTGATGTCTCGGCTGCGTTCGCAGCCGTCGCGCCGAGCAGGGTGACCCCGCCGGCGATGAGCGTGCCCCAGAGGGCCCGCTTGATGAAGGTACGCATGATTTCTTCTCCTGACTGAATGGGTTGTCTGCATGGGGTGCGCACGCCTGTGGAAGGCGCACAGCACTGCATCTGTCGTCCACGGAGGACGACCGGACAACCCGTCAGTCGGGGGAGACGTCGGTGTCGGCGACCGCCGACGACGGCACGTCGTCATCGGTCGCGCCGACGGTGCGCCCCCACGAGGGGAGCGACGGAGCAACGACTTCACCGAGGCGGGAGTATGCGGCTCCTGAGCCTCCGCCGGAGTTGGCGGATGACGTCGGGGAGACCGGGACCGCTGGCGGCGTATCGGACGGCGCCTCGGAGTTCGCCGGATCACCGTCGGCCGCGCGCAGGGCAGAGTTCTCCTCGCCGATCCACGCAGCTGCGTGCGCGTCGGAACGCATGGCAGCGCGGGATTCGCTGTGCGTGGCGACGGCGGTCCCGGTGGAACCGGACGATGTAGGGGCCGTCGAGACGGGTGCGACTGCCGGTGGCGTCGTCACGTCGCCCGGCGTGCCGGGATCGATCGCGTCGACGATCGGAGTGACGGTCTCGTCGGTGACGGTACCCACGACGGCGACGGTGTCGTCGACGACGCCGACGACGGTGCCGACCAGGTCGATCACGCCGAGATCGCCGAGCAGGTCGCCCACCACGGGCACACCGGCCACGGCATCCACCAGCGGCGCCGTGGTCTGCGCGACCGGAGCGTCGGTGAGCGCCTCAGCGACCGGCGTCGTCACCGCATCGACGGTCTGACCCACGGTCTGCACGACCGGTGCGGTGATGGGGCCGACCACCGGTGCCTGCGTCACGGCCTCGACGACCGGTGTGGTGACCGCGGGGGCGATCGGCTGAGCCGGGGCGACGACGGTCTGGATGACCGGAGTCACCACCTGAGTCACGACGGGAGCGAGTGGTTCGGTCACGGTCGAGACCGTGGTGCCGACCAGCGATGTGAGCGGGTCGAGCAGACCGTCATCCGACTCGTCCGCGTGCGCGGAGCCGCCGCCGGTGACGACCGTGAGAGCGGCCCAGGCCATCACACCCAGGGCACCCCAGAGGACGACGGCAGGAACGCCGCGTCGGGTTGCCCGAACGTCCACGTCCACCTCCCCCTCCGAAGGCCAACGATCATCGATCCAGAGTGAATCGATGGCGGCGACAATACTCGCGAGGCCCCCGTCTGTCTAGGGGGTGTTTGCGCGGGATTCCCGTGTGACAGCAGGGGACGCGCCCGGCAAAATCTGAGCTTGACTTTCCCCAAGTTCTACACATCTCCACGCCGCGCGTAGCAACCTTCAATGCAGGATTGAAGCTGTTTCCCATCCACAGGCTGGGGAAAGAGGAAATCCCAGGTCCAAGCCAGAAAGAAACTTTGTTCCCCAAGTCATCCACGGGGTTATCCACACCCGTTCTGCACAGACACTCCCAGTTTCTCCGCACACTCTCCACAGGGTTATCCACAGGCCGTGTTGCATGTGGAAAGCCGCCCTCGTACCGTGGTCGAGCGACCCGATGTCGGGGGCATCTGGTTCGCTGTGTTCGGGACAGACGGGTGCCTGACGCCGACACCGCACCGCCCGCCCGGCGGAGCACCACAGTTTCGGAGTCGCATCGAAGGGAGCAGCGTGTCGATCGCAGACATCTCAGACGAGCGCCTCGGCGGAAAGCGCGGTCCGGAGCGCACGCCGCCTCACGACCTTCTCGCCGAACAGAGCGCCCTCGGTGGCATGCTGCTGTCGAAGGACGCCGTCGCCGATGTGATCGAGACGCTCAAGGGCGCCGACTTCTACATCCCGAAGCACGAGCTCATCTTCGAGGCCGTCCTCTCGCTCTACTCGCACGGTGAGCCGACCGATGTCGTCGCCGTCACCGACGAACTCATCAAGACCGGCGAGCTCGGCAGGGCCGGCGGCGCCGACTACCTGCACACGCTCACCTCGATCGTGCCGACCGCCGCGAACGCGGGCTACTACGCGGGCATCGTCTCAGAGCGCGCGATCCTCCGACGCCTCGTCGACGCCGGGACCCGCATCGTGCAGCTCGGCTACGCGGGTGAGGGCGATGCGACCGACATCGTCAACAACGCTCAGGCCGAGATCTACTCGATCACCGGATCCGAGACCGCTGAGGACTACGTTCCCCTGCAGATCGCGGTCGACGCCGCGCTCGAGGAGATCGAGGCAGCGAGCGGTCGCGACGGTTCCATGACCGGTGTTCCGACCGGGTTCAAGGAGCTCGATGAGCTCACGAACGGCCTGCATGGCGGGCAGATGATCGTCGTCGCAGCGCGACCTGCGATGGGAAAGTCGACGCTCGCTCTCGACTTCGCACGCTCGGCATCCATCGGTCACAACATCCCCTCGGTCTTCTTCTCGCTCGAGATGGGTAAGAGCGAGATCGCGATGCGTCTGCTCAGCGCCGAAGGGCAGATCCCGCTGCAGAACATGCGAAAGGGAAACCTCGACCCTCGTGACTGGACGACGGTCGCCGCAACTCGTGGGCGCATCAACGATGCACCGCTCTACATCGACGACAGCCCCAACATGACGCTCGTCGAGATCCGCGCGAAGTGCCGCCGGCTCAAGCAGCGCGAGGGCCTCCGCATGGTGATCATCGACTACCTGCAGCTGATGACGTCGGGCAAGCGCGTCGAATCGCGTCAGCAGGAGGTCTCGGAGTTCTCGCGAAGCCTGAAGCTCATCGCGAAGGAGCTGCAGGTTCCGGTCATCGCGCTGTCGCAACTGAACCGTGGTCCTGAGCAGCGCACCGACAAGAAGCCTGCGATCAGCGACCTGCGTGAGTCCGGATCGATCGAGCAGGATGCCGACATGGTCATCCTGCTGCACCGCGACTCGGTCTACGACAAAGATGTGCGTCCGGGTGAGGCCGACCTGATCGTCGCCAAGCACCGTAACGGCCCGACCGCGACCATCACCGTCGCGTTCCAGGGTCACTACTCGCGCTTCATGGACATGGCCCCGGGTGGCGACTTCAACTGACCTCTGGGTTCCGCTGAACTTGGCGGAACACTGTGGGACAGTGATCCCATGAACCGGAAACTCGTCGCCACGGTCCTTGTCTGGCTGGAAGCCATCGTTCTCATCGGCGTTGGAATCGGCCTCCTGGTGGCTCGAACGGTTTCCATCCAAGAGCCGGTGGAAGGATCCTCCGATACATTCACCGTCACCGCGGTTCCGGTGGCGGGGATCGGCGTCGTTCTGCTCAGCGTCGGCCTCCTGATCCTCGCCGCGCTGCTCATCATCGAGGCCAATCGTCCGTCTCACCCCACCGAACTCGCGGAGCGCCCGTCTGCGGACGCGGATCGACCCTGAGCGCCTGCCCAGGGTCGATCCGCCGGCAGAGTTCATGCCGGCTCATGGAATCCACCACGCGAGCCGCCGACGCGCCAGGTGTCTCTGGCGATGACTTGGCAAGCATCGGCATCTCGATCGCGCGGTCACAAAGATCCTGGCGTGCGTCTGGATCGCGGAAGCTCTGCTGAGCGTTGCGCTCGTGTTCGACGGCGGTCGAGCCCATGGCCCGCGTGATGAATGTTTGCGGTTCCGCGTCACGTATCGCGCTCTCGTCGGTCTTGACAGGTGGCTCGGCACGAGGAGCACGAGGAGCACGCGGCGAAAGGAACTCCCATGAACTCTGAAACGAAGCTCGACCCCGAACCCTCCGATGGGCTGCCCCGTCGCGCGGTGATCCGAGGTGCAGCCTGGACTGTTCCTGTGATCGCGGTCGCCGTCACCATACCGCTCGTCGCAGCATCCTCTTCGGGGCAGGACGGCTGAACGACACCGGCACCATCGCGCCCGCAGAGCGAGTGACAGACCGATTTTTCCCCACGTCGCTCGTCTGTAACAGAGCACGCTCCGTCGATCGACGCCGCGCTACACGCTGTCGAAGTCGACGAGCGCGCCGCCCACCGTCGTGAGCAGGCGAGGGGTGATCGGTTGGCCGTGCTCGGCAGGGGCGCTGACGCTCTGCCGATACGAGGCCTCGGCGATGTCACGCAACGCCGAGATGCCTTCCTCATCAGCGGACCCGCACACATGAAGCGCCGTCCGGTTGCCCACAGCCATCACCGGTGTTCCCCGGAGCGCATCCTTGTTGAGCCAGGTGTCCGTGACGAGCGCGAATGACGCGGCCATGTCGGGATTCGCAGGGAACGTGAGGCGGTATCGCCCATCGCTGCCGTCGATCCTCAAGCCGGAGCACGCCTGGCGGAGCCTCGCCCATGCTCCGCTCCTGGCCAGAGGCGGCGTCAGACGCATCCGGGCGAGCGCGCTCTCCGTCAGGGTCGAGAATCGATCTCCTTCATCGAGGACCAACGTCGTCGCAACACCCGGCGCAACCTGTTCGATGATGGGCAGGTCGGCTGCCGTCTGCCCGGCGAGGCGCAGCGTGGCGATGATGGCGTCGAGGTCTTCGGTGCTCCGCAGGAGGACTTCGATCGGGGGCAATGGTGACATCGCCCCGGTGGCTCGATCCAGAAGTGAGAACTGCAGACCATCGCCTCCATCGCTGGCGATGAGTTCGCTGAAGGGTGCGAGCGACGCGACCGGGGCCGCTGACGATTCGGGCGATCTGCGACGGAAAAGGCCCATACTGGCGACTCGCTTTCAGGCGTCCGGTCGCGGGGGAGCGTCGTGCTCGTACCCGCCGGTGGCGATGAGCTTCGGGCCCCCGTCGCCGACGGCACCAAAGACTGAATACTCGTTCAATCATAATCTCGCCGAGCGGAGTATGTGCAGCCCTCGGGGAACCGCGCCTCCCGGGCGGCCGCGCTGTATCGTGAGCACACCGACAGCCGACTCGAGTGGAGGGTGTGATGACCGACCTGAATCCGACACCGAACAAGAAGCTCATCATCGCGGGCATCGAAGGCTTCGGAAGTGTCATCGCGGGCGCCGTGGCGATCGTCGTCGGCCTCCTGATGAACGCCGTGCCGTTGATCTGGATCGGCGTCGGCCTCATCGTCGCCGGCGGTATCCTCGCGCTGGTCACCGCGAGACGACGTCGCCGCGACGCTCCAGACTCACGCTGAGCTCGTTGTTGTCGTCTTCGAGGTCCATCGACGATGCCGAGGTTCACGCCGTCGGTCCGAGCCGGAGCGAGTACTTGCATCGAGTCGAACGCTCGGTGTATAACATCTGCATCAACTGATCCACATCTTTCCGGGTCGCGGTGGCCGGCACCACCACGACAGCTGGCGACGACGGGTATGGAGGTGAGACGCCGTGAGTGGACTGGATCTGGCAGAAGACGCGAACGTGGCGTTCGCGGACATCATCTGCAGCGATCCTGAGTGGGTCCAGACCGTGTTCGAGCAGATCGTGGCTGAGGCGATGCCCGCCGCGATGACCGACACCATGCCGGGCGCTCGCGAAGCTGGCCGGCAGTTCGTCCACCGGATGCTGCATGCGCAGGATTCCCGCGGTGTGGCGCAGAAGCGACTCGAGCGGGTGCGGTCTCCTCCGCAGCGACCGGGCCGAATCCGGCCCTCGTCGACCATCATCATCACCAGCACGACGGCACGCATCGCCGTCGATCCTTGAAAGGAGCCTCGTTCACCATGTCGATGTCGTTTGATCCCTTCAGCCAGTTGGATCGGATCGCTCAGAGCGTCTTCGATACCAGCAGGCAGCCACGTCTGATGCCAGTCGACCTGTTCCGAGAGGGCGACCGCTACGTCCTCAACGCCGACCTGCCGGGAGTCGATCCCGGTTCGGTCGACGTCGACGTCGACGGTCACCTCCTCACGATCCGCGCCGAGCGGACCGAGTCGAACCGTGACAACTCGCGGTGGCTGGCGCAGGAGCGCCCGTTCGGGTCGTATGTGCGCCGGTTCACCATCGGTGACGACGTGGACGCGCAGGGCATCAGTGCCACCTACGACAACGGCGTGCTCAGCGTGATGATCCCGATCGCCGAACGCGCCAAGCCGCGCAAGGTGCAGATCGAATCACTCGGCTCGAACACCGCCAAGGCCGTCACCGTCTGAGCCGATCGGCTCACTCGCATCCGGCGACATCCGCTGTGGGGCGGTCGCATCCTCCGCGACCGCCCCACAGCACTGTCAGCGGGGCTCGCTCGCGGCCACGGCCTGGCCGGCGGATGGTGTCCAGCGGAAATGCTCGACGAATCGGGAGAGCCGCGGGCTGCGAGTCAGGAGCCACAGGAGTCCGTATCCGAGGGCGCCGCCGATGACGTTGCTGAGGAAGTCGTTGATGTCTGCGATGTGCCCACCGTCGAACATCCCCTGAGCGGCGAGCTGGGATGCTTCGATTCCGAGGCTCGCGGCCGCGGCGATCGCGATGACCTTCGCCCACGTCGGCCGGCTCAGCAGCAGGGGGATGAGCATGCCCAGCGGCAGGAACACCGCCATGTTCATCAGCGCGTCGCTGACCTCGTAGTCGGCGAACGGGATCAGCGCGATGTGCGGGGTCCAGGGGACGCCGGTGTCGGGCTTGTCGAGGAAGATCGGGAACACCGTGTTCGCGATGACTCCGGCCGCGTAGACCGACAGGGCGGCCGCGACGGCGGCACGGGGTGCGGTGAACCGTCGCGTGGCGCGGAGCCGCCAGAGCAGGACCGTGAAGAGCGCGAGTCCGAGGGGGACCACCACCGGCAGCGCGGGAACCTCACTGAAGCTCACGCTCGTGGCCAGGTTCATCGCGTGCTCACGCATCGTTCTCCTTCAGGCGTTCCGGCACAGGTGTCGACGACCGGAGGTCATGCCCTAGCGTGGTGATGTGGCCACTCCATCCTCGCAGATGACCGTCGCCGTCGTGGGGCCCGGTGCCATCGGCACGGTCGTGGCGGCAGCCCTGCGCGAGCGTGGCCTCGCCCCCAGCCTGCATGGCCGAACCGCCCGCGAGCACCTCGAGCTGATCGTCGATGACGAGCGCATCCAGGTGCCCGGCCCCGTGCGCACCGACCCGCAGCAGGCGCAGGGCCCTGTCGACCTCGTGTTCCTCGCCGTGAAGGCGACGCAGATCGCCGATGCCGCGCCATGGCTCGCCGCGCTGTGCGGCGCCGAGACCGTCGTGTGCGTGCTGCAGAACGGCGTGGAACAGGTCGCGAGCATCGAGCCACTCGCGCAGGGCGCCGACGTGCTTCCGGCCGTCGTGTGGTTCCCCGCCCAACGGCAGGAGGACGGCGCGGTATGGCTGCGTGGTCAGGCGAGGCTGACGGTGCCGGACGGGGATGCAGGGCGCCGGGTGGCCGACGCGCTCCGTGACACACTCTGCTCGGTCGAGCTCTCGGATGCGTTCGCGAGCCTGGCGTGGCGCAAGCTGCTGCAGAACGCGGTGGCCGGGCTCATGGCGCTCACGGGTCGGCGGTCCGGCATGTTCCGACGCCCCGACATCGCCGAGCTCTCCCTCGCGTATCTGCGAGAGTGCCTCGCCGTTGCTCGCGCGGAGGGTGCGGTCCTCGACGACGCAGTGCCCGACGAGATCCTGGCCGCGTTCCAGACGTACCCCGAAGATCTCGGCACCTCGATCCTCGCCGACCGCGACGCCGGGCGCCCGCTGGAGTGGGACATCCGCAACGGCGTCATCTCCCGGCTCGCCCGAACGCACGGCATACCGACCCCGATCAGCGACGCGGTGGCGGCACTGCTCGCGGCGACGAGCGACGGCCCGGGCTGAGGTCCTGCTCGGCGCAGCAGACTGCGCCGGGGTCATCCATCCCCGAGCCGGAAGACGGGCACGAAGTCCGGATCGGTGATCGCCGGCCGCGCGAGGCTGAACGCGGAGATGTCGTGCTCCGTGCGGCCGGCGGTCAACAGGTCGGCAAGGATTCGGCCGACCAGGCTCGCGAACTTCCCGGCGTGGCCGGCTCCGTTGAACACGGCGACGTGAGGATGCCCGGGGAGGGTGTCGAGCACGAAGTCCCGGTCCACAGGCATGTCGTAGACACAGGTCTTGCTCATCAGCAGCGGACCGTCTGCGGCGGGGAGATACCGACGAAGGAAGTCGCGGAGCAGGTGGGGTTCAGTGTCGTCCGGGACGAACGAGCGCTCTGACGGCGAGATGAAGTGGCCGCGCATGTCACGCGCGAGCTTGACGGCAGCCTCACCGTAGACGGGGAATCCGTAGTGCACCTCGTCGCTGTGGTGGATCCAGATCGGGAACCTGTCCGGCGTGAACTCGGAGAGGTTCTTCGACGAGAAGTATCCGACCTGCTCCTGGCTCAGTGTGAGCGTGAACGACAGACCCAGGTCGGGCATGAGATCGCCGAGCCAGGAGCCTGCGGCGACGACGAGGTGTCCGCCGTCGAACGATTCCTCCCCTGTCGTCACGGATACGCCATGCGCGTCGACGCGTACCCCCGTCACGACCGCGCCGGAGCGGAACTCGACCCCGGCGGCCTTGGCCAGCGACACGTGGGCGGATACCGATCGGCGGATGTCGAGGATGCCGCCGTCCGCCTGATGGATCCCGATGGTGTCCTCAGAGACGTTCCACTGGGGGTATTGCGTGCGGATGTCGTCGATCGTCAGCTCGTCGTACCGGATGCCCGCGGCATCCATCGCCCGTCGATACTGGTCGATCTCCGCCGCACCCGAGCTGCCGGCTTCCGCGAGGTCGATCCCGCCGGTCTTCGTGTAGACCTGCAGGCCGGAGCGCTCCTCGACCTCAGCCCAGGCCGCGAACATCGCGTCGGTGAGTGCCGTGTAGTCGTCGCGATGATAGGCGCGACGGATGATCCGGGAGTGATCGCCGGAGGAGCCGAAGGCGTGACCCGGCTCGAACTGTTCGAGCACGAGCACGCGTTCGGCGCCGGCCCGCGCGAGCCAATAGGCGGCCGCAGAGCCGATGGCTCCGGCACCGATGACGATATGGGAGTATCCGCGGGTCATGCTGTTCCGTCCTTTCGTCGATCCAGACGACGCGCTACTGCGCAGCGCCGATTCCGCCTGGCGCGGTCGCGAAGGATGCGATGAAGTCCTCGGCGGCGGCATCGACCTCGTCGGAGGGGGTCAGCAACCGCTGCAGCAGCAGGCCTCGCACGCAGGCGATCGCGATGAGGCTCTGCCGCGCGGCGTCCGCCTCCTGCAGTCCGTCGCGACGGGCTGACACTTCGAGCAGCCGGGTGAGGTCGCCGAGGTCGGCGACGAAGTCGTCGAACGCCCGACGTTCGTACACGGCCAGGCCGATCAGGTGGAAGAAGGCGCGGGTCCGCTCCTCATGCGCCGGCGCGGAGTAGTACCCCCAGATGGCGCGAAGCATGTCGACGAAGCCGAGCGCGTCGCCGGTCGCGGCGATGACGAGGTTGTCGCGTCGGCGCGCCTCGGACAGCACGGCGCTCAGCAGGCCGGGCCGCGAGCCGAAATGGTACGTGAGGAGGGTGTGGTGCACGCCGAGCCGTTCCGCCACCTGGCGCATCGAGAGGTTGGGGCTCGGGCCGTCCTCGCCGAACTCGTCGAACAGTGCCTGCAGGAGCCGTTCCCGTCCTGCGCCGATCGGTGCTCGCATGTTGCCTCCGTTGACATGTTCACCACTGTTGAGTACATTAGCGTACAACCAACTCACCACTGTTGAGGAAGAATTGTTCTCGGAAGAGGCGCAATGAACGAGATCTGGTTCGCCGGCGGCATCGTCGCGGATGGGTCCGGTGCCGCGCCTTCTCCTGCAGATGTGTGCGTGCGCGACGGCGTCATCATCCGCATCGGGACAGCGCCCGCCGACGCGACGACGATCGACCTCGACGGCATGCTGTTGACGCCGGGGCTGATCGACGCCCACGTCCACCTCGGACTCTCGAGCCCGATCCGCGCGCAGTTCGGCTTCCAGCTCTCCGCCGCCGAGATCGCGGCCGACATCTTCACCACGGCGAGCCGCACGCTCGACGCTGGTTTCACCACGGTGCGCGACACCGGCGGGATCGACGGGGGCGTCGTCGACGTGATCGCGAAGGGCAAGGTGCGGGGTCCGCGGGTGCTGTCGTGCGGTCCGGTGCAGTGTCAGACCGGCGGCCACGGATACTACGGCGCCGCGTGGGAGCCGACGGAGCTGTGGGAGACGCATCACATTCCCGGCCTCGCCGCGCTGTCGCTCATGGCTGGCAACGCCGATGAGCTGCGACGCAATGTCCGCGAGTCGTTCCGTCGCGGCGCGACCTTCCTGAAACTCTGCGTGACAGGCGGGGTCGTCGGCGGCCATGACAGCCTCGACGACACCCAGTTCACGTCGGCGGAGATCGCGGTCGCGGTCGAGGAGGCCGCAGCCCGCGGCACCTACGTCACCGTGCACGCGCACAACAACGCCGGCATCCGCAACGCTGTGGAAGCGGGGGTGCGCTGCGTGGAGCACGGCACCGACATCGACGAGCCGACCGCGACACTGATGCGGGAGCACGACGTGGCGCTCGTCCCGACCTTCGCGGTGATCGAACAGATCATGGACCCCGAGGCGCTGGATGTGGATCCATCGACACGCGACCGCCTCGCCGACACGCGACGCCGCATGGTCGAGGCGCTCCGGATCTCGCGTGCAGCGCGCGTGCGGATCGGGCTCGGGTCGGACCTCCTCGGTGCAGGGCAGCATCGCCGAGGCGAGGAGCTTCGACTGCGCGCCGAGCTGGAGTCGCCGATGCAGGCACTCGTCTCGGCGACCAGCGTCAACGCCGACATCCTCGGCATCGGCGACGACGTCGGGATGCTGCGCGTGGGGATGGCGGCCGACATGGTCGCCTGGGCGCGCAATCCGCTCGACGACGCCCGCGTCTTCGCGGATCCAGACATGGCCGCCTTCGTCGTGAAGGGCGGCCGCATCATGAAGGGAGACACCCGATGAGCGAGATGTTGAACGGCTGCCTGGCCGACACGGAGTACCTCGAGGTCACGGCACGGTCGGGGCATCGCTACGGGGTCTGGGTGACGACACCCCCGGGGTACGCCGAGTCCTCGGAGCCGCTGCCCCTGATCTACGTGGTGGACGGCAACTGGGCCGTCGGGCTCACCGCGCCGCTCATCGTCACCCAGGCCGATCCCTACCTCTCCGTCGCCCCGTACATCCAGGTCAGCGTCGGCTATGCCGGCGACGAGGCCGCGCAGTGGGCGCAGCTGCGCAACCGCGACCTCGTGCCGCCGGGGGAGCCCATCAGCGGACAGATGCTGACGACGCTCACGGCAGCCCGCGACTCCGGAGCGATGACCCAGGAGCACATGGACGCCTACCTCGCTCGACTGGCCGACACCCACGCAGACGTCTTCCTCTCGTTCCTGACCGAGGAGCTGCATCCGCTCCTGCAGTCGAAGGTGCGGGTCAGTGACGCAGGGCATGGCCTCTTCGGGTACTCCTATGGCGGCCTCTTCGCGCTGTATGCGTGGCTGCAGGAGGTGTCGCCGTTCGCGTCGTTCGGCGCCGGCAGCCCGGGCGTCGCGGCGCCGGACAGCCAGGTGTTCCCGCTGGTCGCCGCATTGCCGGAGCGCGCGCCCGACACCGCCAGACGGCTGCACGTGACGCTGAACGAAGCCGAGGTGTTCGGGGCGATTCCGATCTACCGCGAGATCGGTCGCAACCTGCTCTCGGTACTGGAAGAGCTGCATGCCAAGGGTCGGGGGGATGACATCTCGAGGGCGATGCTGCACGAGACCCACGTCACGGGGTTGCAGGCATCCTTCCTGAGCTATCTGAAGACCTGTCACACGCGTGGGTGAGGCCGCACTGCTCGCCGAGCTCGCGGCGCTCCTCCCCGACGACCGGTTGACGACGGACCCCGATGTGCTGACGGGGTACGCGCACGATGACGCCGAGTGGGCGGAGTGGTCGCTGCCGGCCTGCCTCGTGCGACCGCGCACCGCCGAAGAAGTGCAGCTCGTGGTGCAGGCATGCCTGCGCCACGACACGGCCGTCGTCGCCAGGGGAGCGGGCACCGGGCTCTCCGGTGGCGCCAACGCCCTTGCCGGCTGCGTCGTCATCTCGCTGGAGCGGATGGACGCCGTGCTCGAGGTCGACGAGCTCGAGCGTCTCGCCGTGGTGCAGCCCGGCGTCGTGAACGACGATCTCCGGTCGCACGTCGCCGCGCACGGTCTCTGGTATCCGCCCGACCCGGCGAGCTCGCCCTGGTCCACGATCGGCGGCAACGTGGCGACGAATGCCGGCGGGATCTGCTGCGTCAAGTACGGCGTCACCAAGGACTACGTGCTCGGGATGCAGATCGTGACCGGCATGGGCGACCTGGTCCGGCTGGGACGCCGAACCGCGAAGGGCGTCGCCGGCTACGACCTCGCGGGTCTGCTCGTCGGATCAGAGGGCACCCTCGGCATCGTCACAGAGGTCACGGTGCGGCTGCGACCGATGCGCCCACCGGAGCAGACGATCGCCGGCTTCTTCGACTCGCTCACCGACGCGGGGAATGCGGTGCGCGAGGTCGCAGCCGCCGGTCTCACACCGTCGGCACTCGAGCTGATCGATCGGAACTGCCTGCGGGCCGTCGACGAGTGGAAGAAGATGGGACTCTCCGCCGATGCCGCCGTGGTTCTGTTGGGACGCGTCGACACCCCCGGTGCCGCGGGGGAGGAGGAGGCGGCGGCACTGCTGTCCGCGTTCCAGCGCGGCGGTGCCACTTGGGCCGACCGCAGCACCGACGAGGCCGAGGGGGAGGCGCTCTTCGCCGCTCGCCGCCTGGCGTATCCGGCGCTCGAGCGCCTCGGCCCTGTGCTGACCGAGGACGTGTGCGTCCCGAAGGCGGCTGTGCCGGAGATGCTCAGCCGCATCGAGCGCATCGGGCTGGCGAACGACGTGCTCATCGCCAACATCGCGCATGCCGGTGACGGCAACCTCCATCCGCTCCTCGTCGTCCCGGCGGGAGACGACGAGGCTCGCGCTCGCGCGGAGAAGGCGTTCAGGGAGATCATCGACGATGCGCTCGCCCTCGGCGGCACCGTCACCGGCGAGCACGGCGTCGGCCTCCTCAAACGCGATGGACTCGTCTCCGAGCTCGCTCCGGCTGTCCTCGACATGCACCGGGCCGTCAAGGCGGCCCTCGACCCGGCCGGGATCCTGAATCCGGGCAAGGTCGTCGGATGATCCGGCCGCTCTAGGCTTGAACCCGTCGGCCTCGGTTTGACCGCTGCGGTGCCGCGCGGCGATCATGAGGTTCACGCGCCGACGGCGGCGCACGGGTGAGGAGCGGAATATGCAGCGTGGGTCGAACCTCCCTGCTGTGGGCGTCTACAACCAGGCGCTGGTCTTCGACCTCATCCGCCGGTCGGAGGAAGGACTCAGCCGCAGCGAGCTCGCCGAACGCACGGGGTTGTCGACGCAGACGCTCAGCAATGTCACTCGGCGGCTGGCCAACGAGGGGCTGATCGAGGAGACCGGCAAGGTCATCTCCGGTCCGGGAAAGCCCCGGACGCTGCTGGCCCTGCGATCGGATTCGCGCTACGCGGTCGGTGTGCATCTCGACCCGGCGGTCGACACCATCGTGGTCGTGGATGCCGCCGGCACCGTCGTCGCCAGGACCGAGCAGACCCCCGGTGGCGCTGATGCCGCGCCGGATGAACTCGTGGGCCGTCTCGGCGACAGCGTCCGATCGCTCATCGTCGAGGCGCGCCTCCCTGCCGAGCGGGTGCTCGGGATCGGTGTGGCGGCGCCGGGGCCGTTCGACCGTGAGGCGGGTCGCCTGCTGAATCCGCCGCTGCTCCCTGCCTGGCACAACGTGCCGGTGCGCACGGAGCTGGAGCGAGTCAGCGGGTTGCCGACGCTGCTCGAGAAGGATGTCGTGGCGACCGTCGTCGGGGAGCAGTGGTTCGACGCCGGGCAGGAGCTCGCCGATGCGATGTTCCTCTACTACGGTGCAGGGCTCGGCCTCGGGCTCTCCGTCTCCGGGGCACCGGTCCACGGCAGAACGGGCAACGCCGGCAACATCGCGCACATCGTCGTCGACGCGGAGGGTCCGGTCTGCACGTGCGGGTCGCGCGGCTGCATCGGAGTGATCATGGAGCCGCGGATGCTCCTGGCGCAGGCGGAGCGGGAAACCCCGCCGAGCGGCACCGGAGATGCGCGGATGCAGCTCGAGCTGCTGTCGTCCTTGGCCGCCGCCGGAGACAGGGGAGTGCTCGACGCCCTGGAGCGCGCGGGCAGGCACCTCGCGACGGCGATCGTCGAGGTGAACAACCTCCTCGATCTCGGCATCGTCGTCTTGGGCGGCCCTGCGTGGTCGAGGCTCGGTGACCGGCTCCTCCCGGTGCTGGACCACTGGGTGCGCACCACAGCCGTCAGCACGTCCACCGAGCCCGTGCAGCTGCGCCCGTCGCAGATCGGAGCGGACTCCGCCGCCGTGGGCGCCGCGTGCCTCGTGCTCGACGACGCGCTCACCGCACGGGCGTCGCGGCTCATGATCAGCCACTGACCCTCCACAGCGATGCGTCGAGGCCGCTCGAGGGCATAGCGTTCCGTGACGGAACTGTTACGCGGCCCTCTCGACCTATTTATCCCATTTGATAGGATTATCCGTCTGAGGGCCTCAACAGCGAGGTCCGCATGCAAAGGAGCAAAGCAGATGCGAACGAAGCCCCTCGCCGCCATCGGCGCGATCTTGGTCGGCGCGGTCGTCCTCTCGGGATGCAGCGCGTCCGGGGACGCGGAGACGTCCGACACCGGAGACCGCACCATCACCGTCGCGTATCAGAAGACGTCCGCGTTCCACCAGCTCGACGATCTCTTCCAGAAGGTCAAACCCGAGTTCGAGGCCGCGAACCCCGGCGTCACCGTGAAGCTCCAGCCGATCGAATCAGAGGACGAGTACTTCACCAAGCTCGCCCTGATGAACGGCTCGCCCGACACGGCGCCCGACGTGATCTACGAGGACACCTTCCAGCTGCGCTCCGACGCCGCCGCCGGCTACCTGCTCCCGATCGACGACTACCTGGCCGACTGGGACGACTGGGGCCAGTTCTACGACGCGGCCAAAGAAGCCGGGCTCGGCGGAGACGGCAGCACCTACGGCATCTCGATGGGCACAGACACCCGCGCGATCTACTACAACAAGGAGATCTTCGCCGCAGCCGGACTCCCCACCGACTGGCAGCCCACGTCGTGGCAGGACATCCTGGATGCCGCCGAAGCCGTGAAGGCGTACGACGCGGACGTGATCCCGCTGAACATCTACGGCAGCAAGAGCGCCGGCGAGCAGACGTCGATGCAGGGCCTCGAGATGCTGCTCTACGGCACCGAATCCACCCTGTACGACGCCGACTCCGACAAGTGGGCGGTGGACTCGAAGGGCCTCACCGACGCGTTCGGCTTCTACGACACCCTCTACAAGAACGACCTGGCGACGCCGCTCGATCTCGCACTCGACTCCACCATCGGCAGCCGCGTCTCCACGGAGCTGCTCCCCGAGGGAAAGCTGGCCATGGCGGTCGACGGGTCGTGGCTCCCCGGCGGCTGGATCAGCGGCGACGGCGCGTGGGACGGCTGGGAGGACACGATCGGTCTCGCCAAGATGCCGACGCAGGACGGCGGCGACCCCGGCTTCACCTCGATGTCCGGCGGCTGGACCCTCGCGGTCGGTGCGCAGACGAAGCACCCGCAGACGTCGTTCGACTTCATCGCGATGGCGCTGAACCAGGAGAACTCGCTCAAGTACGACACCGAGAACAGCCAGATCGCCGTGCGCGAAGACGTCGCGACCGACGACGCGTACCTCTCGTACAACCCGACCTTCGCGTTCTTCTCCGACCTCGTGCAGTACACGCACTTCCGTCCGACCACCCCGGACTACTCGCAGATCACCAGCGCGCTCCAGCAGGCCACCGAATCGGTGATCACGGGAGATGCGACCCCGGCCGACGCGGCCAAGACCTACGACGACGCGCTCACCCAGATCGTCGGCGCGGACAAGGTCGAGTAGGAGTCCCGCAGTGACCTCTGCATCCGCAACGCGCAGCCCGGCCCCGGCACACGCCGAGGCCGGGCGGCGCGCCCCGCTCCGCGACCTGCTGCGCTCGGTGCCGCTGCTGCCGGCCGTGGTGCTGCTGGTCGTGTTCCTGCTCGGGCCGATCATCTACGCCATCTGGGGATCGCTGACCAACCGGGCCCTCACCGGCTACCGGGCGGCGAAGCCGGAGTTCGTCGGACTCGACAACTACGTCTCGCTGTTCACCGACCCGAACTTCTGGACGGCGCTGGTTCTCACAGTCGTCTTCGTGCTGTTCTCCGCGATCATCGGTCAGAACGTGCTGGGCCTCGGCGTCGCCGCGCTCATGCGCATCGGTTCGAAGTCGGTCAACAGCGTGGTCGGCGCACTCGTCGTCGTCGCCTGGGTGATGCCCGAGATCGTCGCCGCCTTCGCCCTCTACGCCTACTTCTCGAAGGACGGCACGCTCAATGCGCTGCTGGAGTCCATCGGTATCCCTGCCGTGAGCTGGCTCATCGAGTATCCGATGTTCGCCGTCATCCTCGCCAACGTCTGGCGGGGCACGGCCTTCTCGATGCTCGTCTACGGAGCCGCACTCAACGAGGTGTCCCCTGAGGTGATGGAAGCCGCGCAGATCGACGGCGCGAACGGCGCCCAGCGCTTCTTCCTGATCACCATCCCGATGATCCGCCGCTCGATCTCGACGAACCTGATGCTCACCACCCTGCAGACCCTCGGGACCTTCGGTCTCATCTGGGTGATGACCAAGGGAGGACCGGGCGTCTCGAGTTCGACGCTCCCGGTGCTCGCCTATCAAGAGGCCTTCCAGTACTCGCAGATCGGCTACGGCACGGCGATCGCCGCGGTGACCCTCGTGCTCGGCGCGATCTTCGCGATCTTCTACATCCGCATCCTCAAGCCGGAGGTCGACTGATGACCGCCACTGAAACACTCGTCCGCCCCGTCAACCGACGTGGCACGCGAATCTCGGTCGCGTCGCCTGCGAAGCGCCGCTCCGCCTGGCTCGCCAACATCGTCCTGATCGTGATCGGCATCGTGTTCCTCGTACCGATCGCGTGGATCGTGTTCTCTGCGGTCTCTCCATCGGCCACGGTGTCTATCTCGGTGCCGGAGCGTCTCACGTTCGACAACTTCGTCTCGGTGTTCGACTGGTCGATGACGTTGCTGCCGTTGTGGAACTCGGCGCTGATCTCGTTCGGCACCGCGCTCATCACGGTCGTCGTCGGGGTGCTCGCCGCGTATCCGCTCTCGCGGCACAACTCGCGCTTCCAGCGCGGCTTCATGTACTCGGTCCTGTTCGGTTCCTGCCTGCCGATCACGGCCATGATGGTTCCGGTCTACGCGCTCTTCGTGCAGTTGAAGATGCTCGATTCGCAGGTCAGCGTGATCCTGTTCATGGCCGCCACCTCGTTGCCGATGGCGATCTGGATGCTGAAGAACTTCATGGACTCCGTGCCGGTCTCCCTCGAGGAGGCCGCATGGGTCGACGGTGCCTCAGCCATGCGGGCGCTGTGGACGATCGTCCTGCCGCTGATGCGTCCCGGTATCAGCGTCGTCTTCATCTTCGTGTTCACACAGGCGTGGGGGAACTTCTTCGTCCCGTTCGTCCTGCTGTTCAGCTCGGAGAAGATGCCGGCCGCCGTCGCGATCTTCACCTTCTTCGGCAACCATGGCGCCGTCGCCTACGGGCAGCTCGCCGCGTTCGCGACGCTGTACTCCGTGCCGATCCTCGTCCTGTACCTGCTCGTGCAGCGTCTCTCCGGCAGCAGCTTCGCGCTGGCCGGCGGCGTCAAGGGCTGATCCCCGCCTCCTCGCACACCCCACGATCCAGAAAGCACCACACATGCACGACCGCACCGCGCTCATCGAGATGCGCATCGACCGATTCATCCGCGAGCGTCTGAGCCCGGCACGCCACCGGGTGAGCCACCCGCTCGAGGTTCGCGCGTGGGAGGTGCCGGGGGAACCGGTGCCGTTCGCCGATGCCGTGCAGGCGGACTACGCGCCCACCGCGGTCGGTGCTCCTTGGGGGCGCCCCTGGGGCACGACCTGGTTCCGGGTGAGCGGGCAGGTCCCGTCCGAGTGGCGAACGGCATCCGGCGATCTGCCCGATGACACCAGGGCCGAACTCCTCGTCGACCTCGGCTTCACGGCCGGACAGAGCGGCTTCCAAGCCGAGGCTCTCGTCTGGAATCTCGACGGGAGTCCGATCAAGGGCATCTCGCCGTTCAACAACGCGGTCGCCGCAGCGGTGCAGCCGGACGGTCGAATCGACGTGCTGCTCGAGGCGGCATCCAACCCCGACGTGGGCAGCATCTTCACGTTCGACCCGACCGACCTCGGCGACCCCGAGACCGCCGGCACCGACCCGATCTACGTGCTCCGCGTCGTCGACGTCGCCCTGCGCGACCTGACCGTCGAGTCGCTGCTCGACGACACCGTGATCCTGCGCGGGCTCATCGCCGAGCTCGATGCATCGTCGCCGCGGCGGGCGGAGATCGTGCAGGCGCTGGACCGGATGATCGACCTCGTCGACCCGCACGATGTCGCGGGAACCGCGGCCGAGGGGCGCGAGGCGCTCAGGGCGGTCCTGGCGAGTCCGGCCCATGCCAGCGCGCACGTGCTGCATGCGGTCGGGCACGCGCACATCGACTCGGCCTGGCTGTGGCCGGTGCGCGAGACGGCTCGCAAGGTGTCGCGCACCTTCTCGAACGTGCTCTCGCTGATGGACGAGAACCCCGATGTCGTGTTCGCCAGTTCGTCGGCGCAGCAGTTCGCGTGGATCAAGGAGCGCTACCCGGAG
Source organism: Microbacterium oxydans (assembly GCF_000956525.1). Taxonomy (GTDB): domain Bacteria; phylum Actinomycetota; class Actinomycetes; order Actinomycetales; family Microbacteriaceae; genus Microbacterium; species Microbacterium oxydans_A. The sequence continues at coordinate 140,435 of NZ_JYIW01000020.1, read as the reverse complement.
ATCTGGGAGCGTCTGGTCGAGCGCGTGCGAGAAGGTCGATTCGTGCCGGTCGGCGGCATGTGGGTCGAGTCGGACACGAACATGGTCGGCGCCGAAGCACTCGCCCGTCAGCTCGTCGAGGGCAAGGGCTTCTTCCTCCGGGAGTTCGGGATCGACACCCCCGAGGTCTGGCTGCCCGACTCCTTCGGCTACAGCGGCGCTCTCCCGCAGATCATCAAGGCCTCGGGATCGAAGTGGTTCCTCACGCAGAAGATCTCCTGGAACGAGACGAACCGGATGCCGCATCACACGTTCCTCTGGGAGGGCCTCGACGGTTCGCGCGTGTTCACGCACTTCCCCCCGGTGGACAAGTACAACTCGGATGCCTCGCAGGCCGACCTCGCGCACGCGCAGCGGAACTTCCAGGACAAGGGCAGAGCCCGTGTGTCGCTGCTGCCGTACGGATACGGTGACGGCGGAGGCGGACCGACCCGTGAGATGGCCGCGCAGGTCGAGCGCGCGGGGTCGCTGGAGGGGTCGCCGGTCGCCAGGCATTCCACGCCACAGGCGTTCTTCGAGCAGGCCGAGGCCGAGTACCCGTCGCCCGAGGTGTGGAGCGGCGAGCTGTATCTCGAGTTCCACCGCGGCACGTACACGAGCCAGCTGCGCACCAAGCAGGGCAACCGTCGCAGCGAGCACCTGCTCCGCGAAGCCGAGCTCTGGGCGGCCACGGCGACCGTGCGCACCGGACGCGCCTACCCGGCCGAGCAGCTCAAACGGCTCTGGCAGCTCGTCCTGCTGCAGCAGTTCCACGACATCCTGCCCGGAACCTCGATCGCCTGGGTGCATCAGGATGCCGAGCGCAACTACGCGGCGATCGCCGTCGAGCTCGAACAGATCATCACCGACTCGCTGCGTGCGCTGGTCGGTGAGGGCACGCGCAGCCTCGTGGCCAACGCGGCACCGCACGGGCACGCCTCGGTCGGCGCCCTGTCGATCGGCGAGGCGGATGCGGTCGCACCGGTCGCACCGGTCGCGGCCGACGGCGGGTTCGTGCTCGACAACGGGCTCGTGCGGGCGACGATCGACGACCGAGGAGTGCTGACGTCGATCATCGACCTGACCAGCGGGCGCGAGGTCGTGCCGGTAGGGCAGAGCGCCGGGGTCTTCCAGCTGCACCGGGACACCCCGACGCAGTGGGATGCCTGGGACATCGACGAGCATTACCGCCGCAACGTCACCGACCTCCTCGAGGTCGACGCGATCGAGATCGTCGATGGCGCCGTGGTCGTCTCGCGCTCATTCGGCGCATCGACGCTGGTGCACAGCATCCGTCTCGACGCGGGGTCGCGCACCCTGAAGCTGGCGGTCGACGTCGACTGGCGCGAGCAGCAGAAGCTGCTCAAGCTCAGCGTCCCCGTCGACGTGCACACCGACCACGCGGCGTCCGAGATCCAGTTCGGGCACATCGTGCGTCCGACCCACACCAACACGTCGTGGGATGCCGCGCGCTTCGAGACCGTCGCGCATCGGTGGGTCAGAGTGGGGGAGAGCGACTTCGGCGTCGCGGTCACCAACGACTCCACCTACGGTCACGACATCACCCGGCACCCGAGCGAGACGGGCGGCACCTACTCGACTGTGCGGCTCTCGCTCGTCAGGGCGGCGCTGTTCCCCGACCCGCAGCAGGACCAGGGGCGGCACCACCTGGAGGTGGGCATCGTCGTCGGTGGCGAGCTCGTCGACGCGATCGCCGAGGGATACCGCACGAACCTCGCGGAGCGCCGCGTCGAGGGCGCTGACGATGTGCGCCCCCTCGTCGCGATCGACCACCCTGGTGTGGTGGTCGAGGCGGTCAAGCTCGCGGAAGACGGCAGCGGCGACGTCATCGTCCGACTGTATGAGGCACTCGGGCGTCGAGCCGACGCCACGGTCACCGTGGGCTTCCCCAGCGGCGACGCCGGTGAGGTCGACCTGCTCGAGCGAGCGATCGAGCAGTCGTCGCTGACGGGTCAGGATGCCGACGGCATCCGTCTCGCGCTTCGACCGTTCCAGCTCGTGACGCTGCGACTGCCGCGGGGCTGACGTACTGCGGGGCCTCCGCTCGCGCGGAGGCCCCGCAGGCATCCTTCGTGGCTCAGCGTTCGGATCCGTTGCCCTTCGTCTCGCCCCGCTTGTCGGTCTTGTCGGTCTTGTCCGGCTTGTCGGTCTTGTCCGGCTTGTCGGCTTTGTCCGGCTTGTCCGCTTTGTCCGGCTTGTCGCTCGTGCGGTCGTCACGCGGCTCATCATTCGTCGAAGGCTCGTCGTCTGGATCGGTGACGACGGGATCGGTGACGACGGGATCGGTGACCACCGGATCGGTGACCACCGGCTGGGTGCCCTCGGTGTCGACCGGTGCGTCCGTGGTGACGGCGGTGTCCGACGCGGGCGTGGCGGCAGACTCCAGATCGGCCCGCACGAGGTTGATCGACTGCTGGATGATCGCGGCTCGCTCCGCGCTGATGTCGCCGTCCTGGCGAGCGCGTGCTGCCTCCGTCTCGAGCGCGGAGAGCGCTTGCAGGGCCGCCTCGGGGTCCCCCGCCGCAGCCTGCTCGGCGACCTCCACCACACGGGTCTGCCACTGCTGACTCGTCTGCGAATCGAGACCGCCGGTGCCGGCGCAGCCCGTCAGGGTGAGCCCGACGATGACGACCGCCGCAGCGAGGGCGGCGCGGGTGCGGCCGTTCACGGCGACACCGAATCCAGGAGCTGTTGGAGGTGCGCGGCAAGCGGTTCCTCCACGGCGGGCAGTGCCGGGCGGGTGTCGGGACCGTCGCCTCCGCCCCACAGCAGTACCCCGCCGCCGACCAAGACGGCGAGCCCTGCTGCGATGAGCAGCGGGGCCAGCCACCGTCGACCGCGGTTCGCAGGCACCGTCGTCGACGTGCTCGAGTCGACTGCGGCGACCGACTCGGTCGTCGAGTCCGGTGGCAGCGCGACCGTGGGGGCAGGCGCCGACGCGGCGCTCGGTACCGCCACGGTCGCGGTCGACACTGATGCGGATGCGGATGCCGATGCTCGAGGTGCCGCGTCGAGCTGTTCCACACGGGTGATCACGTCGACGGCAGTCGGACGATGCGCGGGGTCTCGGGCCGTCATGGCGGTGAGCAGCGTGCCCCACTGGTGTCCGACGGACGACGGGATCACGGGGTCCTGCGACAACCGTGCGAGCACCGCCTCATGCATGCCCTGCTGCGCGAATGCGCGTGCGCCGGTGAGCGCTTCGAGCAGGACGAGTCCGAGCGAGTAGATGTCGGACGACGGCAGCGGCGTGCCCCCGACGACCTGTTCCGGGCTGAGGTACGCGGCGGAGCCGATGATCGTCCCTGGGGTGGTCAGCCGGGTGGTGTCGACCAGGTACGCGATACCGAAGTCGGCGAGCTTCGCGCGGAACTCCGCGCCGGGGATGCCGGGCGCCCGCAGCAGCACGTTCGCAGGCTTGACGTCACGATGGACGATGCCGGCCTGATGGACGACGTGGAGTGCCTCGCCGAGATCTCTGGCGATGCGTTGCGTGGCCGCGGGCGACAGCGGACCCTGATCCAATCGCGCCTGCAACGTGGGGCCGTCCACGTACTCCATCACCAGATACCGCGTCTCCGCCGCATCGACGTGTGCGTCGTACAGGGTGACGAGCGCCGGATGGTTGAGGGCGGCCAGCAGTTGCGTCTCCGAGGCGGTGCGGGCGATCTCGGTGGCTCCATCGCGGAAGACCTTGACGGCCACGTCGCGACCCAGCATCGAATCCCTGGCGCGATAGACGACGCCCATGCCGCCCTCGCCGAGCCGGTCGACCAGGGCGTACCGATCGTCGAGCAGGTGGCCCGTCAGGTCACCTGCTCGCTGGAAGGCCGCCTCCGGCATCAAGCGAGGGGCTCGTTGTTGCGGATGCTCCTCCGCGTCACGCGCTCGCCGGTGGCAGGGTCGACCGACGTCGCCGAGACGGATTCGGTCCGACGGCTCCGCATGACCAGGACCAGGCTGATCAGGAACACCACGACGCCGGCACCCATGAGGATGTAGCCGATCAGGTCGAGGTTCACATATCCGCCGGTGTCGATGTTGACCGCGAACGCAAGGACGACGCCGATGACGAAGAGCGCGATGCCGCTTCCGATACCCATGTTGTTTCTCCCTCTCTGGGGGTCGCACCTGCGACCCGACCCCCAACATTAGGGTCAATGAACACTGAGTCAACCCTCATGGACACAGTCAGTGAATCGTGGTAATGATGGAGGCGATGACTGACCTCGCACGCCGCGCCGGCATCTTCGCCGCTCTCGCCGACCAGACGCGCCTGCGAATCGTGGATCTGCTCACGCTCGGAGACCTGTCGTCATCCGAGATCGGTTCGCAGCTCGATCTGCAGTCCAACCTGATCGCACACCATCTCGGCGTGCTGGAATCAGCCCACATCATCGCCAGGAGCCGATCGGAGTTCGACCGCCGCCGCAGCTACATCGGACTGCGTCCGGAGGTGTTCGACACGCTCATGCCCGCAAGTGTCCCGCCGCCGAACCGGGTCCTCTTCGTCTGCACCGCGAACTCGGCACGATCGCAGTTGGCGGAAGCCCTGTGGCGGGACGCGAGCGAGATCCCCGTCGCCTCGGCGGGAACGCGGCCGGCCGCGGGCGTGCATCCCGAGGCCACCGCCTCGGCGGCACGCCACGGGCTCGAGATCGACGCCTCCCGTCGTCCGCAGCACATCGACGACGTGCGAGCCGAGGGAGACCTCGTCATCACCGTCTGCGACGACGCTCACGAGAAGCTGCTGCACCGCGACGACCTGCACTGGTCGATCCGCGACCCCGCCAAGATCGGCACAGCAGCGGCATTCGATGCAGCAGTGGAGACGATCAACCGCAGAGTCGTGGGTCTCGTCACGCGACTCGCCGCAGCCTGACCCCCGCATCCGTCGACGGCATCCGCATGCGGTCGGGTGCGGCAGTCCTCAGCGGCGGATGCCGACGTAGACGGTGTTCGACGAGATGCCGCCGGTGAGGCGGTTGTCGAAGTCGACGATGTGCGCTCGGCAGTCGTCAAAGACCGTGGCGAAGGTCGTCATGAACTCGTCGTCTGGCGGGTCGTCCGACCACAGCGCGAAGACCCCGCGATCGGCGAGGTGCCGAGCGAGCGCGGTGAGACCGGCCTCGGTGTAGAGGTCGGCGTGCGTCGGGTCGAGGGTGTGGCGCGGCGAGTGATCCACATCGAGCAGGATCGCGTCATGGCGGCGAGCTGCGGCATCCGGGGCCTGGCGCACCACCGCGAAGAAATCGTCGTGGGTCAGTGTGGTGCGCGAATCGCCGACCAGCTTCGTCGACACCGGCAGCAGCTCGCGCTCATGCCATCCGATCACCGCGGGGAGCGCATCGATCACTTCGAGGCGGGCGACGCGATCATCGTCGAGGGCGGTGACGGCCGTGTAGCCGAGGCCGAGCCCCCCGACGAGCACGCTGAGCCGATCACCGGTGGCGGCGGCGAGTCCGAGCGTGGCGAGCTCTTCTTCCGCGACCGTGAAGAGGCTCGACATCAGGTACTCGTCCTTGAGCTTCACCTCATAGATCATCTCGTCCGTGACGGGATCCGCTCTGCGGCGCAGGATGAGCTCGCCCATCCGCGTCTCCTGCCAGTCGAGCTCTTCGAACCGCGCGATCATTCCGGTACCTCTCGTCGACAGCTCTCCCACTGTACGCACTCGGCGCTTGCGCGCCCGGTGCTGTGCAGCCTCAGACTCACGGACGAACGCGGACCGTTCGCCCCTCGAAGGTGACGAGATCGCCATCGTGCAGCTGGCGTCCGCGACGGCGATCGACCTCGTCGTTCACGGTCACGTAGCCGTCGATCACGACCTCTTTGGCATCCCCGCCGGAGTCGAGCAGCCCGGAGAACTTCAGGAACTGGCCGAGGCGGATCATGTCTCCGCCGATGGAGATGTCGTCGATCGGGTCGGAGTTCGTCATTCCTGAATGCTAACCGGCTTCGGGGCGGATGCCGCCGCCGCGTTCCGCTGGACCTCCCCACGACCGACAGCGGCCCACCTCGGTCGAGGTGGGCCGCTGTGTGAACCGCGGGTCAGTCGTCGATGTCGGTGCCGACGACCGCGAAGTCCGCGCCGAAATCGATGTCGATCGAGCGGTTGTCGTTCGTGAGCACCGAGGCGTCGTAGGGGCTGACGTCGTCGCCGTCCACGTCGAGATCCGTGATCATGCCGTCGGCCTCTGCGAGCGCGGCCGCCACGAGCGAGCGGATCGCCGCGTCGTCGAGGGTGAGCGTGGGGCCGGTGTCGTCGCCGTCGGCCGGGTCGGTCGAGACGACGGTCGTCGCGAGCTTGGCGTCGACGCGGACCTCGGTCTCGTCGCCGTTCGCTGCAGTCACCTGCACCTCCCAGCTGCCGTCGCGCTTCGCATCGATCGAGGTGACGTCTCCGTCGGCAGCTCCGCGGGCGGCATCCGCGATCTCGATGATGTCGTCGGCAGATGCTGCGCCGATGCCGGTCACCGGGCCGCCGCCGTTCGACGGTGCGTCCTGGTCGTCGCCCCTGCCCTCGTCGCGCTGGCCGCCGCGGTCGTCGGCGCCGGGACCGTGCTGGTCACCCGATACGGAGGGCCGGTCGTCGTCATCGCCGAACTCGTCGCCGATCGCGGCACCCACGGCGATACCACCGCCGGCGAGGAGCACGGCTGCGGCGATCCCGCCGCCGATGAGGAGGGCGCGCGTGCGGCCGGGCTTCGCCGGCGGGGTCTGCGGCGCGGGAGCTGACTCCGCTGCCGGTGCGGGAGCAGCGGCAGGGGCAGGTGCCGGAGCGACGGGCACGGTCGGGGCGTCGGGGGAGTGGCCGTCGACGGGCTCGGGGGTCTGGTCGGGGGTGGGTGTCTTGTCGTCCATGTGAAGATCGTTCCGCGACACCGCTGAAGCCATCCTGAAGCGTCCTGAAGCCGTCTTCAGGAACGGATCAGGATGCCGAGAGCGGCAGCGTCACGACGAATCGCGCACCGCCCCACCGCGAGGCGTCGACCACGACCGTGCCGTCGCCGGCCGCTGCGATCCCGCGGACGATCGCGAGGCCGAGACCGCTCCCGCCGGCATCGCGGCTGCGCGCCTCGTCGAGCCGCACGAAGCGCTCGAAGACGCGTTCGCGCTCGTCCACAGGCACGCCTGTACCGTCGTCCTCCACGGTGACGAACACGAATCCCTCGGTCGGGGTCACCCCGATGGCGATGCGACCTGCGCTGTGCCGTGCCGCATTGTCGGCGAGGTTCCGCAGCAGCTGGCCGAGCAGCCGCGGATCGCCGTCGACCCGAGCCGCATGGATGCCGCTGCCGTCGACATCGAGCCCGTTCGCGCGGAGTCGGCGCACCTCACCCAGTGCGACATCGTCGAGATCGATCGACTCATCGCGCGTGGCGACGCCTTCATCGAGCCGGGCGAGCAGCAGCAACGACTCCATGATCCCCTGCAGGCGCAGCCCCTCCTCCGAGACGACCTCGGCGAGCTCGCCGATGCTCGTCGCGCCGGGATGGGCCTGGGCGAGTTCGGCATGTTGCCGGATCGTCGCGAGCGGGGACCGCAGCTCGTGCGAGGCATCCGAGACGAATCGTCGTTGTGCGGTCGCCGCGGCATCGAGCCGATCGAGCATGCCGTTCATGGTCGTGGCGAGGGCTGCGATCTCGTCGGCGGAATCGGGCACCGCGACCCGTCGATCCAGATGCTCGGCGGTGATGCCCTCGACCTCGCCGCGGATGCGGGTCACCGGGCGCAGCGCTCGCCCGGTCACGAGCCAGGTCGTCGCGGCGACCAGCACCAGCAGCAGGGGCAGCGCCACGGCGAGCAGCAGCGCGACGGTCGACAGCGTCTCGGCGTCGTTCTCGGTGGAGACGGCGAGCACGACGGTCTGATCGTCGTCGATGTCGTCCGAGAGCACGAGCATCGGCTCGTCGTCGATGGTCATCGTCTGCGGGTCGTCCGAGATCGGGAGCGGGGTCGATCCCAGTGCCTCCCGCGCATCCTCGCTCGCTCCGCGCACCGATCCGTCGTCGCCGATCACCTGCACGAACTCGTCGTCGAGCGAGTCGATGTCGCGTCCGCCCGGCCCGTGCAGGCGCTCGCTGAGCTCTGAGAGTCGCTGCGCCGCCGCGCGTTCCGTGCTGCCGTGCACGCTCGCGCTCAGCACGCCGTAGAACGAGATCGCGCCGATCAGCAGTGCGACCGCGACCACGACCGTGGCGCCGAGCGTGGTCCGCGCGCGCACCGAGCGCCAGCCTCGGCCACTAGCCACCGTTCGCCGCCAGTCGGTACCCGGCACCACGGATCGTCTCGATCGCCTCGCGGCCGAACGGCTTGTCGAGCTTGCGGCGGAGGTGGCCGACGTAGACCTCGACGATGTTCGGATCGCCGTCGAAATCGTCGTCCCACACGCCATCGATCAGCGCGCGCTTCGAGAGCACCTGTCCGCGATGCCGCATGAGATGCTCGAGCACCGAGAACTCCCTCGCCGTCAGCGTCACAGGAGTGTCTCCCCGCCAGACCCGGTGTGCGGCGGGGTCGAGGCGCAGGTCGCCGGCCTCGAGCACGACCGGTCGCGCCACGGCTCCTCGCCTGATCAGGGCACGGATGCGGGCGACGAGGATCGCGAACGAGAACGGCTTCGTGACGTAATCGTCGGCGCCCGTCTCGAGTGCCTCGACCTGATCCCACTCGCCGTCCTTCGCCGTCAGCATGAGCACCGGCGTCCAGTTCTCCTCGGCGCGGAGCGCTTCGCAGACCTTCCATCCGCTCATGCCGGGCATCATCAGGTCGAGCACGATCGCGTCGTAGCGCGTCTCGCGGGCGCGCCAGAGTCCGTCGGTCCCGGTGTGCGCCACATCGACGGCGAAGCCCTCGGCCTCGAGCCCTCGGCGCACGCCGTCGGCAAGGCGCACCTCGTCGTCAACCACCAGGATCCGCATTCCTCCAGTGTGGCGGCCCGACGCTGAATCGGGGCTGAAGCACGCTCGACGACGGCCTATCGCTCCGACATCGCCCGGAGTACCGTCGCAGGCGGCTGAACAGCGGCGCCGTCGTCGGGCGGGCCCTTCGACAAGCTCAGGGACCCAGGGGGGCGGGACCCTTCGACGGGCTCAGGGACCCAGGTGGGGTGCGGGCCCCTCGACAGGCTCAGGGACCCAGCGGGGTGCGGGGGCCCAGGGGGCTATGCGTCGGTGCGGAAGCCGGCGGCCTTGTGCGTGCCGTCGCAGAACGGCTTGATCGTCGACAGGCCGCACCTGCACAGCGCGACGGTGCGACGTCGCTGCTCGATCGGGGCGCCGTCGTCGTCGCGCAACTCGACGGCGCCCCGCACGAGCAACGGACCGTCCGGGTAGGCCGTGATGGTCGCCGGCTCGTCCTGCGCGCTCATGACGACTCCTGCGGACGGAGCGAGGATTCGCCGCGTGACCAGCAGTCCAGCATGTGCTCGGCGGCCCAGCCGTCGACCGTGAGGCACGCGGATGCTCCGAACATGATGTCGGCGAGCAGCTCGGGGTGCTCTTCGGCCAGGCCACCGGCGAGGTCGCGCGCGGCGATCTGCTCGTGCACGGCATCCGCTTCGACATGCTCGTCGAAGTAGTCAGTCACATCGGCACCGAAGCCGAGTCGCCGCAGCCCGTCGCCGTAGAAGCGGTTCGGGATCGACGACGTCATCTCGAACGCCGCCAGATGCCCGACGATCGCACCGACCAGGCGTCGATTGATGCCGAACATCGACATCATGTTGTGCGAGGCGAGCGTGATCGCCGGCACGTCGTCGACGTACGCGCCGTAGGTGTCGTCGAGGCCTGCGCCACGCATCGCGGCGGCGAAGATCGTCGCATGCACGCGGTCGGGGCGGCCGCCGCCGTATTCGTCGGACTGGATCTCGACGAGCGCAGCCTTGGCCCGGCCGTGCAGCCGGGGGATCGCCCACGAGTGCGGATCGGCCTCGCGGAGGGTGTAGATCGAACGCTGCATGAAGAACTCGTTCGCCTGCTCGGCCGTCGCCTTCTTCGCCATGTATCGGGACAGGCTCGGACCGGTGTCCGCCTCGGCCAGCGCGAACAGCGCCCGCCCCACCGCATCGACCTCTGGCGCAGGAATCTCCGGCATCGGCACCCGCTCACGCAGCGCCCGCTCGAACGCCGCCTCGAGCGCCCGTCGGGTCTCGATCAGCGCCGGGTCCCATTCCAGCGAGGCGTCGAGCTCGGGCAGCGACCCGTAGGCCGACGCGTAGAGCAGGAACAGCGCGAGCTGGATGTCGTCGTCATGCACCACATCGCCACTCGCAGAGACTGCGGTCTCCGCGAGCTGCCGGTGATCGGATGCCTCGCCGCCGGTCACCCGACGCAGTACGGCGCCGCTGAGCGGACCGCGCGCGCTGATGCTGCCGGTGATCGGCGCTGGCAGGAAGGTCGAGGTCACGAGGACTCCCATTCGTTCGGATGGGATCAGTCTCGTGTCCTCGACCGTTCCGGTGAAGGGACTTGACGCGGCGGGAACAGCGACTACGGAGCGACGGGGTAGTGGCTCGAGATCGCGATCCGGTTCCAGCTGTTGATCACGACGGCAAGCCAGGTGACGGCCGCGATCTGCTGCTCGGTGAGGACCCCTTCGACATCGACACCGCGGTCCGCCAGCCGCCCGTGGTCGCCGATCTGCGTCACGCGCTCGGCGATCTGCAACGCCGCCTGCTCCTCCGGTGTGAAGTACTGCGACTCCCACCAGCCGGCGATCACGGCCAGCCGGTCGGCGGTCTCGCCGTGCTTCACGGCATCCGCGCAGTGCATCCGCAGGCAGAATGCGCACCCGTTGAGCTGCGAGGCCCGTACCTTCACCAGCTCGACGAGCAGCGGCGACAGCCCGGCATCCACTCCTGCGGCAGCCGCCTGCGCGCTGAACTCCAGCATCGCCTTGTACGGGCCGGGATACAGCTTTCCGATGTTCACGTGCGACACGTGTCTCCTCGATTCCGGGGCGCCGGATGCGCCCTCTCCTGCACATTGACGACGCAGCCGACCGGAATGTGAGCCGTGGTCCGTGCACGATTCAGCAAGAATTCGACGATCGGGCCAGCCGGAGCCCCGAATCGGGGGTCCGCGTCAGGTTTTGCTGAATCGTGCACGCCGCAGTCGGGTGCCGCAGCACCTCGTAGGCTGGAGACATGACCAAGAACACCTTCTGGACCGTCGCCGGCGTGATCCTCGCGATCGTCATCGCCTGGTGGCTCGTCGGCGTGCTGTTCTCGGTGCTCTGGTTCTTCGCCAAGCTCGCGATCGTCGCAGTGGTCGCGGTCGGCGTCTTCATCGCCCTGCGGATGCTGTTCCGCTCCAGCGGCGAATGACCGCACGCCGTCAGACGGCGTCTGACTCCTCGGGCCGGCGCGGGCTCGGATCAGGAGGCAGGATCACGATCGGATGCTTCGCCCGTGACTGCGCGCGCCACCAGATGACGAACCCGGTCGCCGTGAAGAGTCCGTAGAACACGTACATGAGGCCGGTCGCGTAGAACCCGGAGCTGAACAGCAGGGGGACGCCGACCACGTCGACCGCGATCCAGAGCAGCCAGAACTCGGTCCAGCCCTTCGCCATGCCGTAGGTCGCGAGGAGTGAGCCGACGAAGGTCCAGGCATCCGCCCACACCGGCTCCCACGAACCGAGGGCGCGGAACACGGGCGTGAGCGCGACCGTGCCGACGACCATCACGAGGACGAGACCGATCCGGGCGCTCGTCGGCGCCCACCGCGGGCTGATCCGTCCGCCTTCGGCGTTGCGCCAGCGGACCCAGCCGTAGATCGCGACCGCGATGAACATGATCTGCCGCCCCGCCTGGCCGAGCAGATGCGGCACCTGGGGGTCCGGGCTGAGGATCGAGCCGAGGAAGACGGTGAGCAGCAGCAGGTTCCCGACGATGCCGACGGGCCACGCCCAGATCTTGCGCCGCATCCCGCCGATCGCACTCGCGAGGCCGAAGGCGTTGCCGACCACCTCTCTCACCAGGAGCGTCTGCCCACCGGGCAGCACCCACTGGGAGTTGAACGCATCGACGAGCCACTGCAGCGCATCCATCGTCGGCCCCGCGTTCAGGGGGTCACGTCGGGAGCGGGGCGCTCGTCGAGCACGAGCTGCAGGAACGTGAGATCGAGCCAGCGTCCGAACTTCGCGCCGACCTGCGGCAGGCGTCCGACCTCGCGGAACCCGAGCCGCTCGTGCAGCACGATGGAGCCCACGTTGGTGCTGTCGACTGCGGCGACCATGACGTGCAGGCGCTGGGTGCGAGCTCGGTCGATGAGCTCGACCATGAGGGTGCGCCCGACGCCGCGGCCGCGCTGATCCCCTCGCACGTAGACGGAGTGCTCGACCGTGTTGCGGAACCCGCTGTGCGGTCGCCAGTCGCCATACGATGCGTAGCCGATCACGCCGGTCTCGTCGACGGCGACGATGACCGGGAATCCTCGTCGAGTGCGCTCCGCCAGCCACGCCGCGCGGTCGCTGACGTCGACCGCCTCCTCGTTCCAGATCGCGGTGGTGTGCACCACCGCATCGTTGTGGATCGCGGCGATCGTGTCGAGGTCTGGAGCCTCGGCATCCCTGATCTGCACTGGGGTCATCGGCGGGCATTCTCCTGCGGCTGCGGCGACTGCGCTTCGGGTGCGCATGGCTGACGCTAGCAGGATGCCGGGGCCCTGCACGTCACGTGTCCGCACGCGGCTCGTGCACCGTACCGACTACGGCACCCAGGCCGACAGTTTCCTGGGGTTCATCATGATCCAGACGCGGGTCACCGCGCCGGCCTCGACGCCGAGGTTCACCACCGACACGACCTCGCCGTGCTCGCGGAAGACGAGGGCGAGACCGTCGCCCGTCTGCCGCTCCTCCATCCGCATGTCGGGGCGCTTGGCGGCGATGCCGAGCAGGAAGCGCGCGACATGATCGGAGCCGCGCACCACGTTGAGCGCGGCACGCACGATGCCGCCGCCGTCGCTGTGCAGCTCGACGTCGGGCGCGAGCACCCGCAGCAGCTCGTCGATCCCGCCGGTGCGGCTCGCGAGCTGGAACGCACGCACCACACGATCGTGCTCAGCTCGCGGCACCGCGGTCGCTCGCTGCTCGCGCACATGGCGGCGGGCTGATGTCGCGAGCTGCCGCACCGCAGCGGAGGACCGCCCGACGATCTCGGCGATCTCCGTGAAGGGCACGTCGAAGATGTCGTGCAGCACGAATGCCACCCGCTCGGCCGGCGTCATCGCCTCGAGCACGATGAGCAGGGCCGTCGACACCGAATCATCGAGCGTGATGCGCTCGAGCGGGTCGAGCATCTCGGTCGACGCAGCGATGCGTCCGCGCTCGCCGAAGTGGTCGGCGGGCACCGGCTCCGGCAGCCACTGGCCCACGTACTGCTCGCGGCGTCGCCGAGCCGAGGTCAGCAGGTCGAGCGAGATGCGGCTCGCGACGGTGGTGAGCCACCCGGCAGGGTTGACGATCTCGGCGCGCTCGGCATCCGTCATCCGATACCAGCGGACGTACGCCTCCTGCACGACGTCTTCGGCATCAGCGAGGGTGCCGGTCATCCGGTACGCCAAGGACAGCAGGCGCCGTCGTTCGCCGAACACGTCGTCCTGCTGGTCCACACCGTCTCCTCTTCGCACGTCGATTGGAAGACTACCGACCTCACACCTCGCGCGGCTGCGTCGTCAGAGCAGTGACAGGGTGCCGAGTGGTGCACCGGGAACGAGAGGGAATCGGATGAGGATCGCCGTCGCAGGAGGCACCGGAACCGTCGGTCGGTATGCGGTTGACGCCGCGCACGACGCAGGACACGAGGTCGTCGTGCTGTCGCGTGCGAACGGCTCCGACGTGCTCACGGGGCGGGGGCTCGTCGCGGCGCTCGCCGGGGCGGATGCCGTGATCGACGTCACGAACCTCGCCACCACGCTGTCGGCGAAGACCTCCGTCGGGTTCTTCGAGACCGCGGCCCATCACCTGCTCGACGCCGAGCAGCAGGTCGGGGTCGGTCACCATGTCGCCCTCTCGATCGTGGGCATCGATGGCATCGACGCGTCGTACTATGCGGGCAAGCTCGCGCAGGAGCGGGCGGTCGCCGCCGGACCCGTCCCGTTCACGATCGCGCGCGCCGGGCAGTTCCACGAGTTCGTCGGCCAGATCCTCGGGCTGGTGAACGGCCCGTTCGCACCGATGCCGCGTACGCTCATGCGTCCGGTCTCGGCGCGCGAGGTGGGCGCGCACCTGGTGCGGGTCGCGGAAGCCGGACCCATCGGCCGCGCACACGACCTGGTCGGCCCGCAGGACGAGACGCTCGCCGATCTGGCCCGTCGGCAGCTCGCCTTCGACGGCAGCCATCGCCGCGTGCTCGATGTCCGCCTCCCGGGTGCGTACGGTCGAGGTCTCGCGTCGGGTGCGCTCCGCGGGGGAGCGGATGCCGCGCACGGCAGCGTCACCTTCGACGAGTGGCTGCGCAGCCCCGACCACGCCAGACCCTGAGCGGATCCGCTCAGACGTGCACGTCGGCCGGGGATTCCTCGCCCTCGTGGAAGCTCGGCTTCTTGCCGAAGAGCTTCGCGACGCCGAGCACGATCCCGACGATGATCAGCCCTGCGACGAGACCGGCGACGGCCGAGAACAGGGTGTCGCCGGTCCAGACGATCACGGGCCCGGCCGGCTCGAGCGCGTGCTCGATGCCGTGCAGGATGTCGGCGCCGACGTGCACGCCGACCTCGCCGAGGTTCACGAGCAGCAGGTGCCCGCCGACCCAGAGCATGGCGACGGTGCCGAGGATGCTGATGAAGCGGAACACGGCCGGCATCGACCGGACGATGCGGGTGCCCGTGTGGCGGATGCGCTGCACCGGGTTCTTCGCCATCTTCAGACCGATGTCGTCGATCTTCACGAGCAGCGCGACGGCGCCGTAGACGACGCCGGTCATGATCAGCGCGATGACGGCGAGGACGGCGAGGGTCGTCCAGATGTCGAGGCCGGCTTCGAGGTTCGCGAGCGAGATGAGCATGATCTCGGTCGAGAGGATCAGATCGGTGCGCACCGCGCCCCACACGAGCTTGTTCTCGTTGCGGTCGCCCTCTTCGGCGTGGCCGTGCTGCACGCCGAACCACTCGAGCACCTTCTCGGCGCCCTCGAAGCAGAGGTACGCGCCGCCGAGGATCAGCAGGTACGGGAGCACCCACGGCGCGAACGCGGTGAGCAGCAGGGCGATCGGGATGATGATGACGAACTTGTTCGCGAGCGACCCGACCGCGATCTTCGCGACCACGGGCAGCTCGCGTGCCGGCGTGATGCCCTGCACGTACTGCGGGGTCACGGCCGCGTCGTCGATCACGACACCGGCAGCCTTCGCCGAGGCCTTCATCGCCGCGCTCAGGATGTCATCGACGACGGCGAGCAGTCCTACCGACATGTGGGTCCCCCAGGGTGTGATGTGCAGACGAGCAACTCTATCCACTCCGCCGAAACTCACAGCCCGCTCCCAGGGCGGCGGGACCAAAACCGGGCCGACGTCGGTTGTGCTCTATGACGCCGCAGCCAGCGGCGCCTCACAAAGGAGACCACCGTGTCGAACGACTACCGCAAGACGTCAGAGGCCGTCAGCGACCTCACCCACCTGCAGTACGAGGTGACGCAGGAGGACGGGACCGAACCGCCCTTCCGCAACGCGTACTGGAACACGCACGACGACGGCATCTACGTCGACGTCGTCTCCGGTCAGCCCCTCTTCTCGTCGATCGACAAGTTCGACAGCGGCACCGGCTGGCCGAGCTTCACGAAGCCGATCGACGAGTCGGCGGTGACGACCCGTACCGACCGCAAGCTGTTCATGACCCGCACGGAGGCCCGATCGACCGGTGCCGACAGCCACCTCGGGCACGTCTTCGACGACGGGCCGCGGGATGCCGGAGGGCTGCGCTACTGCATGAACTCCGCCGCACTCCGTTTCGTCCCGGCCGACCGACTCGAGGAAGAGGGGTACGGTCGCTACAGCACCCTCTTCACACCCCACACCACCGACAACGCCGAGGAGCAGTCATGACCGACACCGGAACCATCACCCGCACCCCCGGAACCGAGACCGCAGTGCTCGCCGGCGGATGCTTCTGGGGCATGGAAGACCTGATCCGCCGCCAGCCCGGCGTGCTCGACACCCGAGTCGGCTACACCGGCGGCTCGAACGACCACGCCACGTACCGGAACCACCCTGGCCACGCGGAGGCGGTCGAGATCGTGTTCGACCCTGCGAAGACGACGTACCGCGACATCCTCGCGTTCTTCTTCCAGATCCACGACCCGTCCACCAAGGACCGTCAGGGCAACGACCGCGGTTCGAGCTACCGTTCCGCGATCTTCCCGCTCAGCCCCGAGCAGGAGACCGTGGCGCGCGACACGATCGCCGACGTCGACGCATCGGGTCTGTGGCCGGGCAAGGCCGTCACCACGATCGAGCCCGAGGGCCCGTTCTGGCAGGCCGAGGAAGAGCACCAGGACTACCTGATCAAGTACCCCAACGGGTACACGTGCCACTTCTCGCGTGCGGGTTGGGTGCTGCCGAAGCGCGCGGAGAGCACCGCCGTCTGACACCCGCCGGGTCCCTGGGCTTCGACAGGCTCAGCAACCCACGGTTGGGTCCCTGAGCTTGTCGAAGGGTCGGGTGCTTCGACAGGCTCAGCAACCCACGGGTTGGGTCCCTGAGCTTGTCGAAGGGCGGGGTGCTTCGACGGGCTCAGCAACCCAGTGGGCGCGGCGGGGTGCTTCGACAGGCTCGGCAACCCACGGGTTGGGTCCCGATGCTTCGACGGGCTCAGCAACCCAAGGGCCGCGTCAGCCCTCGGCGAGGAACGCGACCGCGGCTTCCTTGAAGTCGCGCGAGCCCGGCGCATTGAAGTGGTTGCGGTTCGGGATCTCGAAGAAGCGTGCATCCGGAGCCGCGGATGCCAGCGCCCGCGAGCCCTCGATGATCGCGTCCTTCGAGCCGGTCGCGAACAGGATCGCGCGGGTGGGGGCATCCGCGGGGTCGGGGTCGATCGTGCCGGATGCCCGCATGCCCTCAGCGAGCGCGACCAGCGCGCGCAGATCGTTGCCTGGCACGCGCTCGGTCAGGGCGATGTAGTTCTGGGTGGTCTGGTCGCTGACCGGGGTGCCGTCGGCGATGTAGGCCCGCACCTGCTCGAGGTCGAGTCTGGCGAGCGGGATGCCGTCGGGCACGCCTCCCAGCACCGCGCGGCCGATGCGCTGCGGCAGATCGCGCACGACCTCCCAGCCGACCCGGGCGCCGAGGGAGTAGCCGAGGTAGAACGCATCGTCGACGAGGTACGTGTCCATGACGGTCTCGACATCGGTCGCGAGCGTGCGGATGCGGTAGTCCTCCGGCTGATGCGGTTTCTCGCTGTGTCCGTGGCCGCGCTGATCGATCGCGAGCACCCGATAGCCGGCGCGCGTGAGCTCGCGCACCCAGCCGGTGAGCACCCAGTTGTCGCGTGCGTTCGACGCGAAGCCGTGCACGGCGACCACGACGGGAGCATCGAGCTCTCCCCACGTATAGGTCGCGAGTCGGGTGCCGTCGGCCGCGTACACCTGCTGCGGTTCGGGCATGCTGGTCAGGTCTGAGAGGGGAACAGCCACGCATCCATTCTGGCCCTCTCTTTGCGGAGGAGTTCTCTTCGTCGGGAGGATGCTTTCTGCCCCAGGTTGCTCCCGAGAGCGAAAACTCCTCCCGAGACGGGTCCCGGGACGCAGAAGAGCGGATGCCGATCGGCATCCGCTCTTCCGTGTGTGTCTGTCGTGTCAGACGGCGGCCGGCACCGTCCGGCGCAGGGCTTCACCGAGCGCGGCATCCACGTTCGTCCAGTACTGGAAGAAGTTCTCGCGGATGACGTCGACGGTGATCCCGCGGCCCTGGCCGGTCAGCGTCTCGAGGAATCGGGCGCGCTGCTCGTCGTCGAAGACCGTGCGGTAGAGCGTTCCGGCCTGGCCGAAGTCGTCGTCGTCGAGGTGCAGGGTCGCCGCCGAACGCATCAGCTCGCCGTCGGACTCCCAGCTCGCCTCGATGCCGGCCTGCGGATCGGCCTCCGGCCCACCGGCAGCGCCGTAGGAGTTCGGCGTGTAGGTGCGGTGCTCGGCCGGGTTGGACTGGTACCGCATCTGGCCTTCGTGCATGTAGTTGCGCACCTCGGCCCCATGCGGCTGGTTGACCGGCAGCTGGTTGTAGTTCGCGCCGATGCGGTACCGCTGTGCGTCGGAGTACGAGAAGACCCGCGCCATCAGCATCTTGTCCGGCGAGATGCCGGTGCCGGGCACCTGGTTCCCTGGCGAGAACGCCGCCTGCTCGATCTCGGCGAAGAAGTTCTGCGGGTTGCGGTTCAGCGTGAACGTGCCGACCTTTATGCGTGGGTAGTCCTTCTTCGACCAGGTCTTCGTGAGGTCGAACGGGTTGAAGCGGTAGTCCTTCGCCTCCTCGTACGGCATGATCTGCACGTACACGTCCCATGCGGGGTGGTCACCGCGGGCGATCGCGTCGAACAGGTCGCGGCGGTAGTGGTCGGCATCGGATCCGGCCAGCTGCTCGGCCTCGGCCGCGCTCATCGCCTCGACGCCCTGCTGGGAGAGGAAGTGGTACTGCACCCAGAAGCGCTCGCCGGCCGCGTTGACCCACTGGTAGGTGTGCGAGCCGTAGCCGTTCATGTGCCGCCAGCTGCGAGGCAGGCCGCGGTCGCCCATGAGGTAGGTGACCTGGTGGGCGGTCTCGGGCGAGAGCGTCCAGAAGTCCCACTGCATGTCGGCGTCGCGCAGGCCGGAGTCGCCGAGGCGCTTCTGCGAGTGGATGAAGTCGGGGAACTTCATGGCGTCGCGCAGGAAGAAGGTCGGGGTGTTGTTGCCGACGATGTCGAGGTTGCCCTCGCTCGTGTAGAAGCGCAGCGAGAATCCGCGCACATCGCGCCAGGTGTCGGGAGAGCCCTGCTCACCGGCGACCGACGAGAAGCGGATCAGCGTCTCGCTCGTCGCGCCGGGCTGGAACACCGCAGCACGCGTGTACGCCGAGACGTCTTCCGTGACGACGAACTCGCCGAACGCTCCGCCGCCCTTGGCGTGCGGGTTGCGCTCCGGCACGCGCTCGCGGTTGAACGAGGCGAGCTTCTCGACGAGATAGCGATCGTGCAGGACGGTGGGGCCGTCGGCGCCGACCGTGAGCGAGTGGGCGTCGCTCGGTGCCGGCGTGCCGGTCTGGGTTGTCGTGGCAGGTTTGGTCATGATGGTTCTCCTTCTGCGCGCAGGGTCGGCGAACAGCCCTGTCTCACGGCGAGACGGGGTGCGGCGTCGACTAGAGCGCGGCGTTCTGGCAACTGGGGCACAGGCCCCAGAAGGTGACTTCGGCTGTCTGGACGGTGAATCCGCCCGCGTCGGACGGAGTGAGGCACGGCGCCTCGCCGGTGACGCAGTCCACATCGCCGACCGCACCGCAGGAGGTGCAGACGACGTGGTGGTGGTTGTCGCCGGTGCGCCGCTCATAGAGGGCTGCGGAACCTGCCGGTTCGATCCGGCGGATGAGGCCCGCCGTCGTCAGGTCCGCGAGGATGTTGTGCACCGACTGGATCGACGTGGTCGGAAGCACAGCCGACACCTCGCGGAAGACCCGCTCGGCATCGGTGTGGGCCATGGAGTCGAGCGCGTCGAGCACGGCGACACGGCCTGCGGTCGCCCGAAGGCCCGCCTGCCGAAGCGTCATGTCGAGTGCTGTCTCCATGGCTTCGACCCTACACGTTGTTTTGAGTAACTCAAATGAATTCGGGAACTCGGGGGCGTCCCGATACGTAACCGGCGGAGGAGCTGTCTTCGACGAGCTCGTAGTCGAAGATCTCCGACGCAGTGCGCCGTGTTCGCAGGCGCCACCTGCGCTGATGGGCCTCGGTGCCGATGGTGTACTCCATGGCGAGTTCGTCCGGAGCGCCGCCGTGGTGCCGCACTCCGACGAAGAATGCCGGGTTCCCCAGGCCTGGCGAGAAGACCCGCGCGACATACGCGCCATCGGGCGTGCGCCCAGGCATCGCTGTGCGCATGTCGGTCGACCTGACTCTCTGTACCGAGCGCGATTCATGCTCCGGGGCGGCGGGTCGCGCAGTCGGTTCGCGCGTCATGCGTGCTGCCCGTCGGTGTCGGCCGCGACGCGTGCCCGCGCCCAGTCTGCGGTGGTCGAGAGCCCGCGTGCATCCAGGTGTTCCCGGATGACGTCGTGGGCCAGTCTGACCTGGGTCTCGTTGCTCATCGCGGCCTGCATCGAACCGCGGTCAGGAGCAGGTGCGCCGTCGATCCGCGCCAGCGCCGCTCGGATGATGTCCTCCTGGGCGCCTCGGCCGATGGAGTGCTGCATGAGGTCGGGGCTCACGGGGCGCCGGAGGGCGCCGAGAAGCTTCTTCATCTGTGTTGTCTCGTCTCGTCGGAGTGGACCGGCTTGTTTTGAATGACTATAAACAAGCCGAGTCCCCACCGTACCGATTTATTTTGAATAACTCAAAACAACACGCCTGCCCGCCTCAGCCCCGGGTGATCGTGAACCCGCCTCCGCGCACGCGCACCTTCCCGCCCTGCACGGCCTGGCCGCGGTGCGATCCGTCCGCGTCGTAGGACCGACCCGACCCCGGCGCGAGCGCCGCGACCCGCTCGTCCCCGCGGGCACCGTTGGCATACAGCACCGCCGCACCCCTGGTCGTCGAGTACACGGCGTTCACGATCCGCGGCTGGATGACCAGCGCGTCGAGGCGCACATCGCCGCGGCTCGTGCAGCGCACGGTGACGGCCTCGGCCGGCAGGTCGCCGCCGAGCAGCTGCGGCACCAGCATCCCGTCCGCCTCGGTCAGGCCGCGGTCACCCGCACCGCCGGCCGGTGTCTTCGTGCTCCACACCTTCCGTCGCCCCCTGAAGACCTCCCACACCGCGTCACCGGCATCCGCCGCCTGCCGCCAGACGAGACCGTGCAGGATGCCGCCGGCCTCCGTCACGTCGAACTCGACCCACTCGCCGCGGGCGAGCCGCACGTACGACCCGCCGGAGAGGTTGCCCTCGCCGATCCAGGCGCCGTTCGACGGCGTCTCGACGACGGCCCCCGGTGAACGCCGTGCCGCCTCGGCTTCGAGCACGCGCAGTCCGGAGAACGAGGTGAGTCCGGTGATCGAGGTCGCGAGCTCGGCGATGTCGCGGTTCGCGTCCAGCAGCTGCATCGCGAGCAGGCCGTGGATCGTCGACTCCGCACCCGAGTTCCGGTTCACGCGTCCGTCGGTCTCGACGCCGTCGAAGGTCACACCGGTGGCCGGGTCGTACACCGGAATCCCGGCAGTGTTCGCGCCGAAGAACCAGCCGGCGGCGAGGCCTGCGAGCACGCGGTGGCCCTCGCCGCCCGCCGCGACCGCGCCGGCGACGCGCCCGTGCGCGCCGTACGCGATCTGCGCCTCGGCCGGGATCGGCGCCCAGGCGTTGTGCGGTCCACCCGAGGCGAGCACCTGCGGCGTGAAGCGTCCGGCGTCCGCCATGGCAGCGGCCGTCCAGTCGCGCCGACGGAGCACCGCGCCGCCCCGCGCCAATGCTTCGGGTGCGGCGGCCCCCCAGGCATGCCAGAAGCCGAGCGAGCCGGTCCACGGCAGCACGGCCCCGAACGGCCAGCCCTTCGACGGGTCGGTCGCCATCGCCGCGACACCCTCGCCGTAGGTCTGCAGCGCGCTCCGACTGCGGGCGTCGCCGGCTTCGGTCGCGGCGGCGAGCCCGAGCATGGCTTCGGCTGTGGCATCCGCTCCACCGGCGATGAGCCAGGCCGGCAGCCTGCAGCCGTCGCTCCGCACCCACTGCCCGGCGCGCGACAGCGATTCGCGGCCGAGGGCATCGAGGCACAGGTGCAGCCGTGCGAGCAGGAACGCCGCGAACTCGGCATCCTCCTGACGGAACGCGGCGTAGCCCTCGCCGAAGGCCCAGACCGACCGGGCGAGCCAATACGACTCGGCAGAATCCGAAGGATCGGGCAGCTCGACCGGGATCGCGCTCGGGTTCAGTGTGCCGTCCTCCTGCTGCCACAGCACGACGCGGCCGGCATTCGGACCGGACGTCGTCTGCAGGAATGCGAGCGAGCGCAGCACCTCGCGTGCCTCGTCGCGGGTCTGCGCGTCGCCGGTCGCCTTCCACTCGCGCAGGAACACGATCGCTGCCCTCGCGATGTCGTCGGCGTTGTACGCGCCCTGCGTCCAATACCCCGTGACGGCATCGCGGGTGCCGCCGCCGACCGGGCGGTAGCCGCCTGCGCCGTCGGTGTCGGCGTAGGTCCACGGTGCGAGCACGGTCGGCTTCGCGTCGATGCCGAAGGTCGTGTGCGTGTCGGCGGCTGCGACCGGGACCTCAGCCAACAGGAACCGCAGGTGTGCGAGGTTCGTCAGTCGCCGCCGGCGATCGGCCTCGAGGGGGAGTGATCCAGCCGTGCCCTGGGCTGTGGTCGCGCCGACCGCGGCCTCCACCGGGAGCAGCGCGATGGCGGATGCCGTCGCCGCGAGCGTCAGGAAGGTGCGCCGTGAGGTGTCCATGGCGTCACTCCCCGGCATCCGCGAGGGAATCGGTCGTGCGCAACGCACGGCCCCATGGCTCGGCCGGATCGTGGATCGCGACCGCCAGCGTGGTGTCGGACTGCCCGTAGTACGCGAACCACGTGCCGTGGAACTTCACGAGCCCCTCCACGAAGGTGACGTTCGAGACGAGGCCGTGCATGTCCTCGAACGTCTGCGGACGCAGCCACGGTTCCTGCAGGCGGGCGATGACCTTCGTCGGCTCGTCCGGGTCGATCGCGATCTGGCCGCAGCGGTAGTCGACATCGACCGTGCCGTCGTCGTGCACGATCCTGGTCGCTCCGTTGGTCAGGAAGAGCAGCAGCCCGTTGTCGGTCACGACCGGCGAGGTGCCGATCTCGACGAGCGCCTCATCCCAGGTGCCTGGCGTCGGCGAGTACATCGGCTCGGTGTCGGGCGTGCCCGGCGTCCAGTGGATCAGGTCGTCGCTGGTGGCCCAGTAGATGGCGCCCTCACCGAAGTACATCCACCACTTCCCGTGCATCCGCTGCGGCACGATGACGCCGGCCTTCGACCAGTTGAACCCGCGAGGGTCCATGGTCTTGAAGGTGTCGAAGTCGTCGAACAGCGGCCCGTGCTTGGTCCAGGTGCGCAGGTCGGTCGAGGTCGCGAGGCACAGCTGCGCGCTGCGGCGATCCCAGCCCGTGTAGGTGAGGTAGTAGGTGCCGTCGATCAACGCGATGCGGGGGTCTTCGCAGCCGTAGGTCTCGTAGTCCTCGGACGGCGAGAGGATCGGCGCGTCCTCGCGGGTGAAGGTCACGCCGTCCTTCGATCGGGCGAGCCCGATGTGGGAGATGATGTCGTCGGCGTGCGCCCGGTAGAGCAGCACGACCTCGTCGCCGTCGACGATGGCCGCCGGGTTGTAGAGGTTGGCTGACTCCCAGCTGGCGCCGCGAGGACGCAGGATGGGGTTTCCCTCGTACGGGGTGAACGGTCCGAGCGGGAAGGATGCTCCGGTGAACATGGATGCCCTTTCTGGTGAGACGGGTGCGATCAGCCCTTGACGGCTGCGCCGAGGTCGGTGGCCTTGAAGAAGCGCTGGAAGACGACGAACAGGATGACGACCGGGAACGCGAGCGCCGTGGCGCCGGCGAGGATCGCACCGTTCGGGTTGGCCGTGGACTGCGCCACGTTGGAGATGTAGTTCGCCAGCGACACGGCGAGCGGCTGCAGCGAGGCATCCTTCGTGATCAGGAAGGGCCACAGGAACTCGTTCCACGGCCCGATGAACGTCACCAGCACCACCGTCACCAGCACCGGACGGATCAACGGGATCGCGACCGAGGTGAGCAGGCGGATCTCGCCGGCGCCATCGATGCGGGCTGCCTCGAAGATCTCCACCGGCAGCGCCTTGAAGAACTGCACGAAGATGAACACGGCTGTGGTGTTGATGAGGAACGGCAGGATCATTCCGAGGTACGAGTCGCCGAGACCGTAGTTGCGGGTGATCTGCACGTACAGCGGGATCATCAGCAGCTGGAACGGCACCATCTGCACGAGCAGCATCAGCACCCAGATCACGCCGCGGCCGCGGAAGTCGAGCCGTGCGATCGCATAGCCGGCCAGCAGGCCGAACACGATCGTGCCGAGCAGCACGCCGGCCGTGAAGATCAACGAGTTCAGCAGCGAGCCGACCAGGTCGATGCGCGAGTCGATCGCGATGAAGTTGTCGACCGTCCACCCGCTCGTCGGGAACAGCTCGTCCGGGGAGTTGGTCGGGCTCGCCTGGAAGGCGCCGACGATCATGAAGTAGAACGGGAAGGCGAATCCGATCGCCGCGACCGTGAGCAGGATGATGCTCAGGATGCGCGGGGCTCTGCTGGTGCGTTTCATCATCGCTCCCGTGTCGCTCGGTTGGCCGCCAGCGACAGCATCCCGACCAGGACCACGAGGATCATGCCGATCGCCGCAGCCGTGTCGGGGTTCTGCTGCTGGATGCCCAGCTGGTAGATGAGCAGCACCGGTGTGGAGGAGGCACCGTCAGGGCCACCGCCGTTCGTGAGCAGGTACGGCTCGGTGAAGAGGTTCGCTCCGGTGATGATCGACAGGATCAGCACGAGCGTCGTGGCGCTGCGGACGCCCGGGATCGTGACGTGCAGGAAGCGTTTGAACGCGCCGGCGCCGTCGGTCTCCGCCGATTCGTAGAGCTCCTTGGGCACGTTCTGGAGTGCGGCCAGGTACAGCAGGATGTAGAAGCCCAGCTGCTTCCAGGTCACGTAGAGCGCGATCATCGGCATCGCGAGTCCGCTGTTCACGAGCCAGGAGGGGTCAGGGGCGAGTGGTCCGAGGATCGTGTTGATCAGGCCATTGCCCGAGAAGAGCAGCATCCACACGCCGACGAGCGAGACGCTCGCAGTCAGGTAGGGCACATAGAACGCCACGCGGTAGGCGGCGACCCAGCGGATGCCGGTGTTCAAGGCCGCCGCCAGCACGAGCGACAGCACCGCGGTGAGGGGCACGTTGATCACGAGGAACACGAGCGTGTTGCGGAACGAGCCGAGCACGCGCGGGTCGGTCAGCACCGTGACGAAGTTGTCGAACCCGACGAACGGCCGATCGACCTCGACGTTGGGTGCGGTGAAGAAATAGTCGTGGAACGCGATGTAGACCGCGAACCCGAGCGGGAACGCGAAGATCGCGAGGACGAAGACGAAGTACGGCAGCGCGAAGAGGCCGCCGATCGGTTGCGCACCCAGCCATCGGGTGCGCACCCGTCGGGTGTCGGTCATCAGATCACTCGGCGACGAGCGCGTCGATCTTCGAGGTCGCGGTGCTGAGGAAGTCGTCGATCGACTCCTTGTCGAAGATCACCGCTGCGGAGTACTCGTCGCGGAAGGCCTGCCAGGCCTCGACCGAGTTCGGGATGCTGGGCACATCGGCGGTCGCCTCAGCCTGCTCGGCGAAGGCCACGTAGTTCGGGTTCGCCGAGAAGTAGTCGGCGTACGTGCCGGTGAGGTCGGTGCGCATCGGCATCTGCCCCGTGGCCTCGAGCAGCGCGCCGTCGTTGTCGACGCTCGTCGAGAACTGCAGGAAGTCCCAGGCGGTGCCCTGGTTCTTGCACGCGGTGAACATCGAGACGCTCTTCGAGTCGGCGAAGGTGATGGGGTTCTCGCGCCCATCGCTGGTCGGCACCGGCATGAACCCGACATCGACCGTGTCGGCGTACGAGGGGATGGCCCACGGCCCGGCGAGCTGCATCGCAGTGGTGCCTGCCGACATGGCGTCGTCGGTGGATGCCTCGTTCGGCGAGAGCTTCTCGTCGTAGAAGGTCTTCCAGAACTCGGCGACCTCGCGCCCGGCATCCGAGTCGACCGTCGTCTTGCCGTCCTCCACCAGCATCGTGCCGTCGGTCTCCGCGAGGTAGAGCGGGTAGAAGTCGAACCACGGCTGGTAGAACTCGCTGGTCGGTGCCGGCCAGATCGCGCTCTGCACGCCCGACTCGACGATCTTCCTCGACCCGTCGAGGAACGCGTCGTAGGTGTTCATCTGCGGGTTCTCCGGATCGATGCCCGCGGCCTGGAACAGCGCCTTGTTGTACATGACCATGACCGGGTTCGACTTCCACGGCAGCTGGTAGAAGCTGCCGTCGGTCGCATAGCTCTCGACGTCGCCGCTGCGTTCGGTGATGTAGTCGCTGCCGCCGTCCATCGTGCTCAGATCGACGAGCCCGCCCTGCTTGACCCAGCCGGAGACGGCTGCGGGGGCGACGTTGTAGACGAGGCAGGGCGCGGTGCCGGCCGTGATCGCTGCGGTGATGGCCTCTTCCGAGGAGGAGCCGGCCGGGATCTCCTGGGCGTTGACCTTCTGGTCTGGATGGTCGGCGTTCCATGCCTCGACCACTGCGGTGCCCCAGGCGAGCTCCTGCTCGTTGTTCGAGAGCCAGATGTCGATCGGGCCGGTGCCGTCGGCGGAGGCCTCTCCGCCGCCTCCGGCCGAGCATCCGGTCGCGACGAGCGCGACAGCGCCGATCAGTGCGATTGCGCGGACTTTCTTCATGGTGTCCTCCTTGACACTGCAGATGATGCCGTTCGGGTGGTGATTCGGATGCCGACTACGCGGTGCTCTCGCGGAAGTGCACGACGTTGGAGTCGACGACCTCGGTGCGCGGCTGCGCTCCGAGGATGACGTCCCGCAGGATGCGGGCGGCTGCGCGACCTCTGGCCGCTGGATCGGATGAGACGCTGGTGAGCGCCGGAGACAGGTGGGCGGAGAGGTGGTCGTCGTCGAAGCCGGAGATCGCGAGGTCGCGGGGGATCGCGAGGCCCTGCGAGCGGGCGAACGAGAGCCCGGCGATCGCCATGGTGTCGTTCGAGTACAGGATCGCCGTCGGGCGGTCGGGAAGCGCGAGCAGTGCTTCGGTGAGGTCGCGTCCGCTGGCGGCGGTGAAGTCGCCCTCGCGGAGCAGTTCGTCGGTGCCGACCTCTGCGAGGTAGGCGTCAGCGCGGGCTCGCGAGTGCACGTAGGCGAGGGGGCCGGAGATGTGGGCGATGCGCTGGTGCCCTGCCGCACGCAGGTGGGCGATGAGCTCGCGGACCGGTGCGGCGTCGTCGGTGCGGACGCAGGAGAAATCGGTCGGCTGGTCGTAGGCGCCGACGAGCACGGTCGGCAGGCCGAGTTCGTCGAGGAAGGGGACGCGCCAGTCGTCGGTGCGCAGATCGAGCAGCAGTGCCCCGTCGGCACGACCGTGGCTCAGCGTTCGATACGCCCGCTCCTCAGCCGCACGGTCGGTGACCACCTGCAGGAGCAGTCCGGTCTCGGTCTCGGCGAGCACGGACTCGACGCCGGCGATGAAGGCCGGGAAGAAGGAGTCGTTCGCGATGACCGCAGGATCGCGGGCGAGGACGACGGCGACGGTGTTGGCCCGGCTGGTGGCGAGCGCACGCGCGCTCTGGCTCGGCACCCAGTTCAGCTTCTCGGCTGCGGCGAGCACCTTCGCGCGGGTCTCCTCGGAGGTCGGGCGGTTGCCGCTGAGCGCGTGCGAGACCGTGGCCTTCGTGACGCCGGCTTCGCGGGCGACGTCGGCGATCGTCGTGCGGCTCATGCCACCTCCTCGTGGACTCGCCGGCTCATCGAGTTGAACCGGTTTGATGAAGTGTAAACCGGTTTGCGTGCGAGTGTCAACGACGGATGCCGAGCGACGGCGTCAGACGAAGCGGACCGTCTGCTGCAGGCGGGTGCGCACGTCGAACAGCTCGTTGCCGCCGATCTCGCGTGCGCCCGGCACGCCCTGACGCAGCACCATGGCCAGCGCGCTGCGGCGGACCACGACGACCGGCATGCCTCGGCTCGTGCCGAGCGAGGTCACGGCCTGAGCCAGATCATCATCCGGCAGCACCATGATCGCGCCGCCGAACTTCACCTTCGCGGCCTTGGCGACGGTGCGCATCCTGGCGAGCGCGCCCGTGACCGGCGCGCGCGTGCCGAGGCTCGGACCGGTGATCTCGCCACGACGGAACCCGACGACGCCACCGAAGTCCTCGCTCATCACGCCGTAGAGGCCAGACGGGCTGAGCACCACATGATCGAGCTTGTCGTCGGCATCCGCCCCGGCAGCCACGTCATGCCAGACCGTGAACCCCATGCCCAACGCCGAGACGGTGCGGGCGGTGTGCTCCTCGGCGAGGGCGTCGGCGAGCATCCGTCGCAGCTCACGAGGGGCAGCGCGCACGAGCGCAGGGTCGTACGGATCGGGCACCTCGACGCCACGGCCGACCCATTCGCGGATGAGGACGAGGTAGCGCTCGCGCCGCCAGCCGCCCGGCTGGCCGTAGGAGCGGGCCCGCGGACGGGTGTCGGTGCGAGCCGCTGAGGACGGACGCCATCCGCTCCACTCCGAGCCGCTGCCGGCCTCGCTCACGCCGGTCCGTCGGTCGTAGGCGGCGCGTCCCTCGGGGGTGCCGATCAGTTCCCAGGCGCGTTGCACCTGGATGAACACGGCCGCATCACCGCCGGTGTCCGGGTGTGTCTGCCGCATCCGCAGTCGGTATGCGCGTCGCAGCTCGGCGTCGTCGACGGAAGGGTCGACCTCGAGGATCTCGTAGGCCGAGGCAGAGAGCGGGCTGTCGAACATCGCACTCCTTCCGCGACCGCGGCATCCAGCGTATCGGCCGGCTGTTGTGGGTTCGCCGGGTCCGCACCTCCTTGGGTTGCTGAGCTTGTCGAAGCATCTCGCACGCCTGGCCCCTTCGACGGGCTCAGGGACCCATGCGCTGGGTCCCTTCGACAGGCTCAGGGACCCATGCGTCGAAGCGCCGTGTCGGGCACGTCGACGATGCGCTCGCCGCCGATCACCGGCACCACATCGCCCGATGACGCCGCGGCGAGGTCGTCGTGCAGCCGCGGGAGCGCCTCCGCCGGCACCCACAGCTCGAGCTGCGCGAGCGCTCCATAGTGCGGTTCGCCGAGGGTCGCACCATGGTGCCCTGCCCAGTCGCGCAGCAGGTTGTCGTACCGCCCTGCGTCTGCGTGCGGCACGTCGATGCGAGCCTGTGTGAGCGCGGCCCGCCGCACCAGCGACGCGAGGTCGAGGGTCTCGGACACCGCCGAGGAGTAGGCGCGCACGAGTCCGCCGGCGCCGAGTTTCACTCCGCCGAAGTACCGCGTCACGACCGCGACCACGTCGGTCAGCTCGCGTCGCCGCAGGACCTCGAGCATCGGGACGCCCGCCGTGCCGGACGGTTCACCGTCATCCGATGATCGCGCCTGATCGCCGAGCAGGCCGGTGACCATCGCGGTGCAGTTGTGGTTCGCATCCCACGCCCGCTTCCGGATGCCGGCGATCACCGCCTCCGCATCCTCGACCGACCCGACCGGCTCGACGCGTGTGAGGAAGCGCGACTTCCGGATCACGATCTCCTGCTCGACCGGCGCCGCGATCGTCGCGGGGTAGCTGCGGGCGGAGGTCATCCGCCTCAGGATACCGAGCGTGCCGCTCAGCGATCGATGAACGACATCTGCTGCGGGTTGTAGCGATCGCCGCTCACGCCGATCCGGGTCGCGAGCGCCGACAGGTCGGCGAGTTCGTCGGCGGACAGCGCGACAGCGGTGCTGCCGGCGTTCTCGGCGATGCGCGCGGTGCGTCGGGTGCCGGGGATCGGCACGACCCACGGATGCTGTGCGAGCAGCCACGCGAGCGCGACCTGGCCCGGCGTCGCGTCCTTCGATGCCGCGAGGGCGCCGACATGCGCCACGAGCGTCTGGTTCGCCCCGCGGTTGTCGGCGCTGAAGCGCGGGATCGTGGCGCGGATGTCGTTGTCGCTGAACGTGGTGCGCTGGTCGACGGTTCCGGTGAGGAAGCCCTTGCCGAGCGGACTGAACGGGACGAAGCCGATGCGCAGCTCGGCGAGCACCGGCAGCACCTCGGTCTCCGGATCTCTGGTCCACAGCGAGTACTCGCTCTGGAGGGCGGTGACAGGGTGCACGGCATGCGCGCGGCGGATCGTCTCGGCGGATGCTTCGGAGAGGCCGAAGTGGCGGACCTTGCCCTCGGCGATGAGCTCGGCGACGGTGCCGGCGACGTCCTCGATCGGCACATCGGGATCGACTCGGTGCTGGTAGAAGAGGTCGAGCACGTCGGTGCGCAGGCGCCGCAGCGACGCTTCGGCGACGCGGCGGATCTGCTCCGGACGGCTGTCGAGTCCGACGCTCTTCCCGTCCTCGATCCGCCAGCCGAACTTCGTCGCGATGACGACGTCGGCGCGGATCGGCTCGAGCGCCTCGCCGACGAGTTCCTCGTTCACGAACGGCCCGTAGACCTCCGCTGTGTCGAAGAAGGTCACGCCGTGCTCGGGCGCCGACCGCAGCACGTCGATCATGTCGTCGCGGCTGCCGGGGTTCGGCCCGTAGCTCTGCGACATCCCCATCGCGCCGAGTCCGATGGCTGAGACCTGCAGCCCCTGTCCGAGCGTGCGAGTGTGCATGGGATTCCTTTCGCCGAGCGGTGGCTCTCCGCCGCCGTGCACTCGACGGTACGCGCGCTCGCGCCGGCGTGGGAGGGCCTGCCGGAACCTCCCTCGCAGGTTCCCGAAAAAGTCCATGCGAAACGCCGAATCGATTCGATAGGCTGGACGACAGCACTCTCGCAGTGCGTCCCCCCGATCCGCACCCAAGCTTCTGCGAGCTCCCCCTCATGGCCACCTCCCTCACCACGGGTCGCCCGTGGCGTGTCATCCTCGCCTTCTCGATCCCCCTCCTGCTCGGCAACGTCGTGCAGCAGCTGTACCACTTCGCCGACGCGATCGTCGTGGGGCGCCACCTCGGCGTGACCTCGCTCGCCGCGGTCGGTGCGACCGGTCCGCTGCTGTTCCTCCTGCTCGGCTTCGCCTGGGGTCTCACGAGCGGCTTCGCGATCCCGATCGCTCAGGCCTTCGGCGCGCGCGATGACGCGGGAGTCCGCCGCTCGGTCGCGACCGGCGTCATCCTCTCCGGGATCACGAGCGTCGTCCTGACCGTCGCAGCCCCGCTCATCGCCGAGCCGCTGCTCGTCCTGCTGCAGACCCCGCCCGAGCTCCTGGCCGAGGCGACGATCTTCACGCAGATCAGCTTCCTCGGCGCTGGCGCCACGATGTTCTTCAACTACCTCTCGGCGATCATCCGAGCGATCGGAGACTCCCGCACGCCGCTGGTGTTCCTGACGATCTCGTGCGCCGCGAACGTCGGACTCGTGGTGCTCATGGTCGGCCCGCTCGAGTGGGGCGTCGGCGGCGCCGCGCTCGCGACCGTGGTCGCGCAGGCGGTGTCCGTGCTCCTCTGCCTCGAGTTCGTGCGCCGGCGCCTGCCGATGCTGCACCTGCGACGCAGCGACTGGCGCGTGACGCGTGCGGACTTCGCCGAGCACCTCCGCCTCGGCCTGCCGATGGGATTCCAGGCGTCGATCATCGCGATCGGCACGCTCACCGTGCAGGTGGCCCTGAACACGCTGGGTGCCGATGCCGTCGCGGCGTACACGACGGCATCCCGGGTCGACAGCCTCGCTGTCGCGCTGCTGTCCTCGCTCGGGCTCGCGGTCTCGATGTACGCGGCGCAGAATCATGGCGGACGTCGTCCCGACCGCATCCGCCGCGGCGTGGTCGAGGCGACCTGGATGGCGATCGGCGCCGGCATCGTGCTCGGCGGCCTGCTGATCGCATTCGGCGCGCCCATGGTGCGCCTCTTCGTCGGCGAGGGGTCAGACGAGGTCGTCGATCTCGCACATCGCATGCTGATCGTGAACGGCTGCGGCTACTGGGCGCTCGGCATCCTCTTCGTGCTGCGCGGCGCGCTGCAGGGCCTCGGCCACACCCTCGTGCCGACCGTGACCGGCGTGATCGAGCTCGTGATGCGCGTGGTCGCGGCGTTGGCGCTCGGCGCTGTGCTCGGGTTCACCGGGGTCGCGCTCAGCAACCCGCTGGCCTGGCTCGGCGCGATCGTGCTGCTGGTGCCCGCCTACGTCCGTGCGCACAGGGCACTCGGGCGGATGCCGATCGACCCCCTCGAGGCGACCGAGACCTCGGCCATCGCGATCGTCGGTCCGACCGACGGGTCGATGGTCGTCGACGCGGTCTTCACGCAGCCGGTGCGGACGATCCGCTCCTCACGCCTGCGCCGCTTGACGCTCGGTCGCTCGCGGCGCCGCGAGCGCCGCTGACGGCGGGTGCTCGCGGAATATCCCCCTGAAGGATGACGCCGGTGGCACTTGAGACGGATGTCCTTCCCCTGACACTTCCTTAGTGTCGAAGATGCGGAGATTCCGCAGACCGGGGGGTCAGCATGACAACGTTCCGACTGGCGAACGATCTCGCCGCAGTGATGGTGCCGATCGGGATGGTCGGTGCGGGACTCGCGGTGATCTGCGCGATCGTGGCGGGGGTCGCGATCATGCGGGGTGCGGGCGGATTGAGCGGGGGAGCGGTCGGGGTCTGGATCCCGTTCGCGCTCATGAGCTTCACCGCATCGTTCGCGAATCAGTGGCTGCCGCTCATCGTCTCGGGTGCGGCGCTCGTCGCCATGCTGGCGATCGGTGGCGTGGTGCGAGCGATCGTGAACGCCGCCGAGCCCGGCCGTCACACGCGGCCGGCTGTGATCGCGACGTCGAAGGCAGCGCCGGTCACCGGCGCAGTGGCGGTCGTCTCCGCGTCGTGATGCGAGCCCGCCGGTTCACGATTCAGCAAGAACGTGTCCGCGCGTGCGCGGCGCCGGCCTGACTCCGGGGGGACTCGGGTCGGTGCCGGGCGTTCTTGCTGAATTGTGAACGGGCACGCGTGGTGAACGGTGTGCGCGGTCAGCGGTAATCGCGGTCGCGGTGCTGACCGGTCTCGTCACCAGTCGCCACGCGCTCTGCCTCGCGGGCACGCAGCTCCACGCGGCGGATCTTGCCCGAGATCGTCTTCGGCAGCTCCGGCACGAACTCGATGATCCGCACCCACAGGTGCGAGGAGAGCCGTTCGTGCGCGTAGGCGAAGATCGAGCGGGCGGCGGCGGCCTCGTCGTCGCCGGCATCCGCCGTCAGGCACACGTACGCCTTCGGGACCGCGAGCCGCGTCGGGTCGGGGCTCGGGATCACCGCTGCCTCGATCACGAGCTCGTGCTCGAGCAGGACCGACTCGAGCTCGAACGGCGAGATCTTGTAGTCCGAGGCCTTGAACACGTCGTCGGACCGCCCGACGTAGGTGAGGTAGCCGTCGGCGTCGCGCACCGCGATGTCGCCCGTGTGGTGGAAGCCGCCGAGCCGAGATTCGGCGGTCTTCGCCGGGTCGTCGTAGTACCCGGCCATGAGCCCGAGCGGTGACTCGGTCAGGTCGAGCGCGATCTCGCCCTCGGTCTCGGTGACGGCACCGGTGACGGGGTCGAGCAACACCACCGGGTAGCCGGGCAGCGGTCGTCCCATCGAGCCGACCTTGACGGTCTGCCCCGGCGAGTTGCCGATGCAGGCCGTCATCTCGGTCTGGCCGAAACCGTCGCGGATCGTGCCGCCCCAGGCGTCGCGCACCCGATCGATGACCTCGGGGTTGAGCGGTTCTCCGGCACCGACCAGTTCGCGCGGCGGATGCGTCAGACGGCCGAGGTCAGCCTGGATCAGCATGCGCCACACGGTGGGCGGCGCGCAGAACGTCGAGACGTGGTGCGTGTCCATGACCTGCATCAGGGTGTTCGCGTCGAAGCGCTCGTAGTTGTAGACGAAGACCGTGGCCTCCGCGAGGAAGGGCGAGTAGAAGCTCGACCAGGCGTGCTTGGCCCATCCGGGTGACGAGATGTTGAGGTGCACGTCGTCGGGCCGCACCCCGAGCCACCACATGGTCGACAGGTGGCCGACCGGGTACGACACATGCGTGTGCTGCACGAGCTTCGGGCGATTCGTGGTGCCGGAGGTGAAGTACAGCAGTGCGGTGTCGGATGCGGGCGTCGCGCCGTCCGGCGTGAAGCTGTTCGCAGCATCCGCCGAGTCCGAGAACCGCGCCCAATCGGCGGGGATGCCGTCGCCGACGCCGATGCGCAGGATGCCCTGGTCGACATCCGCCACCCGCTCGGCCAGCGTCCCGAGCGTCACGACCGCTCTGGCCCGCCCGTGTTCGATCCGGTATGCGAGATCGGATGCCGAGAGCAGCGTCGAGGTCGGGATCGACACCGCGCCGATCTTGGTGATCGCGAGCATGACCTCCCACAGCTCGATCGTGTTGCCGAGCATCACGATCACATGGTCGCCGCGGCGGATGCCGAGATCGGTCAGCCACGCGGCGACCTGATCGGAGCGCGCCGACAGCTCGCCGTAGGTCCACTGCTGCACGCTGAGATCGGCCGACACGATCTGCACCGCCGGGCGGTCGGGGGTCTTGCCGGCGACGACGTCGAACCACTCGAGGGCGAAGTTGAACTCCTCGACCCGGGGCCAGACGAAGCCGGCGCGAGCGGCCTCGTAGTCGGTGGCGTTCGCGAACAGGAGGTCGCGCATCTCGCGGATCGTGTGCGTGGCGGCGGTGGCACTGCGGCTCATGGAGGCTCCCTTGCTGATGTGCCGTTCCATCTTCGCGCACTCGCTCGTTCCGGTCGCGGTTTCTGCCGCGACGCGGGGTCGAGCGCGGCACGAACTGCGACCGGAACGCCGCGCGAGCGACGTCAGCGCGCGAGCAGACCGCTGCCGTCGCGCAGCTCGAACACCAGCTGGGTCTCGGTGCCGCGCACGACCGGATGCACCGTGATGTGCTCGAGCACGATGTCACGCAGCGCCGTGGCATCCTGCACCGCGACGTGCACGAGGAAGTCGTCGACACCGGCCACGTGGAACACCTGCAGCACCCGCGGGATGCCCGCGAGCGCATCGAAGAGGGCGGTGACCTTCTCGCCGGTGTGGTTCGCGAGCCGCACCTTGATGATCGCCTGCAGCGGGAACCCGAGCGCGGCCCCGTCGACGCGGATGCGGGTGTCGCGGATGACACCGCGGTCGCGCAGCGCACGCACGCGATGCGCGCACGTCGACTCGGCGAGGCCGAGCCGGTGCGCGAGCGCCTTGTTGGTGATCTCGGCGTCGCGCGTCAACGCCGCGAGCAGCTCCAGATCGATCTCATCGAGTTGCGCTTTCGCCAACGGGGGACTCCTTCGGATGCCGGATGCTGCACAGAATAGCGTTCGCGATTGATTCCGTGGCGGATGCTGTCGGATTCCTGCGCAGACGTGGTGATTCCGGCAACGTGGAGGCATGACTGCACCGCTGCATCCCGACACCGTGGCCGTCCACGCCGGTCGCTCCGATCTCGACGATCTCGGCGTGCATGCGCTGCCGATCGACCTGTCGACGACGAACCCGCTGCCGGACATCGAACGCGGCGGAGATTCCTACGAGGCGATGGCCACCGGGGGTCGACCGCCCGCGGACGGGAGCCTGGTCTACGCCCGACTGTGGAACCCGACGGTGGCGCGCTTCGAGGACGCGCTCGCCGAGCTCGAGCACGCGGATGCCGCGGTCGCGTTCTCCTCTGGCATGGCCGCGATGACCGCCGTGATCCTGGCGCACACCGGTGCCACCGGACGCCGTCACGTCGTGGCGGTGCGTCCGCTCTACGGCGGCACCGATCACCTGCTCGGCTCCGGACTGCTCGGCGTCGAGACCACGTACTGTCATCCGCACGAGGTGGCCGGCAGCATCCGTCCTGACACCGCGCTCGTGGTGCTCGAGACGCCGGCCAATCCGACGCTGGAGCTCGCCGACATCGCAGCCGTCGTCCGCCAGGCGGGCGAGGTGCCGGTCGTCGTCGACAACACGTTCGCGACCCCGGTGCTGCAGAACCCGCTCGACCACGGCGCGACGATGTCGCTGCACAGCGCCACCAAGTACCTCGGCGGGCACGGTGACGTGATCGCCGGTGTGGTGGCGTGCGG
Source organism: Microbacterium oxydans (assembly GCF_000956525.1). GTDB lineage: Bacteria > Actinomycetota > Actinomycetes > Actinomycetales > Microbacteriaceae > Microbacterium > Microbacterium oxydans_A. The sequence continues at coordinate 104,443 of NZ_JYIW01000020.1, read as the reverse complement.
CGAGGAGACGGCCGAGGCGCTGCGGCGAGTGCGTGCGGTGACCGGCGGGCTGCTGCATCCGCTCGGCGCGTACCTGCTGCACCGCGGCCTGACCACGCTGCCGGTGCGCATGCGCCAGCAGCAGGAGAATGCGCGCCGGATCGTCCAGTGGCTGATCGACCGTCCCGAGGTCGCCGAGGTGTTCTACCCGGGGCTCGACGGCGACCCGCACGGCATCCTGCAGCGGCAGATGCGCGGCACCGGGGCGATGATCGCGATGCGCATGCGGGGCGGGTTCGCCGCGGCATCCGCTGTCACGTGCGCGACGAACCTGTTCACGCACGCGGTGTCGCTCGGCGGGGTGGACTCGTTGATCCAGCATCCGGCAGCGCTCACGCACCGCCCTGTGCCGCCGGAGGCGCGTCCTGCCCCAGACGTGCTGCGCCTGTCGGTCGGCCTCGAGAACGTCGACGATCTGATCGCCGACCTCTCCCAGGCGTTCGAGGCCGCCGCCGCCGCCAACACCGCCGCCGCCGCCACTTCCGCCGAGCCACCCCTTTCTGTGCGAGCCACCCCGTTGAGTGACGCACGTACAGGGGCCGCTCGCGCATAAGGGGGTGGCTCGACCCAGGGGGGGCGAGGCAACAAGGGGGGCGAGGCAGCAGAGAGGGGGGCTAGTTGGGTAGGCGGATCGTGCCGGTGGCGAGTCGCTCGGTCGGCATCCGATCGCGGTTGTACGTGATCTCGCTGTAGCCGTGCGGGGTGGGCACGCCGTCCTCGTCGAGGCTCACGAACACGATCTTCTCGATCGTGAGGATGCGCTTGCGAGTGATCATGTTGCGGGCCACCGCGCGCATGGTCAGCGAGGTGCGTCCGAAGTGCGTGGCCTGCAGGCCGATCTCGATCAGGTCACCCTGCACGGCCGACGCCTCGAAGTCGATCGCCGAGATGTGCTTCGTGACCGCCCGGTAGTTGCCGAGCTGCACGATCGCGTAGATCGCGGCCTCCTCGTCGATCCACTTCAGCAGGCTGCCGCCGAACAGCGATCCGTTCGCGTTCAGGTCTTCCGGTCGCACCCACTTGCGGGTGCGGAAGTTGAGGCCGTCCTCCGACCACTGCCATGCCGGCGCCTGGGCGTCATCCTGGTTCTTCGGTTCCTTCTTCGCCATGCTGCCGAGCGTACGAGCGTCATGATTCGGGGGTGTTACGCCCTCCTTTCGGGCAGCTGCAGTGTCGCTCCGCTCACGGCAGATCGGCCCAGGGCGGAAACGGATGCCGCCACGCGCACCGCGACGGATGCTGGGGGCATGAGCGAAGACAGCCCCATCCCGCAGTTCGGTCCCGAAGCCCGCCGCGCCCTGTTCCACGAGCGCGTGCTGGTGCTCGACGGAGCGCTCGACGACGACAACGGCACGCTGCTGATGACGCAGCTGTTGACGCTGTCCGCCGAGGATCCTCGTGCCGACATCGCCCTCTGGATCCATTCGCCCGGCGGCTCGGTGCCATCGATGCTCGCGATCCGCGACATCATGCGCCTGATCCCGAACGACGTCGCGACCCTGGCGCTCGGGCTCGCCTGCAGTGCGGGGCAGTTCCTGCTCTCGGCGGGGACCGGCGGCAAGCGACGAGCGCTCCCGCACGCCCGGATCCTGATGCATCAGGGGTCGGCAGGCATCGGCGGCTCGGCCGGCGAGATCGAGACCCAGGCGGACGACCTCAGGCACATGCGCGACACCGTGCTCGGCCTGATCGCGGACGATACGGGGCAGCCGGTCGAGCGCATCTTCGAGGACTCCCTGCATGACCGCTGGTACACCGCCACCCAGGCCAGGGACTACGGATTCATCGACGAGGTCGTCGCGTCGATCGCGCAGGTGATGCCGCGCCAGCGCGAGCGCGTCGGATTGGGGACGAGCGCATGAGCGGCTACACGATCCCGAACGTGATCGCGCAGCATCCGCGCGGAGAGCGCATCATGGACGTCTACTCGCACCTGCTCGCGGAGCGCGTCATCTACCTGGGCACCGGGATCGACGCCGGGGTGGCGAACGCGCTGATCGCGCAGCTGCTGCATCTCGACGCCGACAGCCCGGAGAGCCCGGTCCAGTTCTACATCAACAGCGAGGGCGGTGACCCTGGGGCTGCGCTCGCGATCTACGACACGATGCAGCACATCCGTCCGGTGATCGCGACGACCTGCGTCGGCCAGGCGATCGGGCCTGCCGCGCTGCTGGTCGCCGCGGGTGCGCCGGGGGAGCGGGCGGCGCTCGCGCACGCGAGGATCGTGCTGCATCAGCCGGCCGGCCAGTCGCGCGGCGCGATCCCTGATCTCATCCTCGCCGCGGATGAGGTCGTGCGCGTTCGGTCCGACATGGAGGAGATCCTGGCCAGGCACAGCGGCCGCGCGCTCGGCGAGCTGCGCATCGACACCGATCGGGACCGCGTCTTCACGGCGACGGCCGCGCGCGAGTACGGCCTGATCGACACCGTGCTCGGCGCGCGATCGGCCTAGTCACGGCGGTCGCGGCTCGCGGGGCTCAGGCGGCGAGTGCGAAGACGGCGCCGGATGCCGAGACGGTGGCGGATGCCGGGGCCGTGACCGATCGGAGTTCGTCGGCGATCGCGCTGGTGAGCTCGATCAGGCTCGTGTCGAGGGCTCCGGCGATCGCCGCGATCATCTCGCTCGACGGCTCCTTGAGTCCGCGCTCCACCTCGGAGAGGTACTGCGGCGACACCCCTGCGCGATCGGCGGTCGCCGAGAGGATCTCGTCACGCTCGTGTCGTCGCCGGCGCAGCTGTTCGCCGAGCAGGTGGCGCCACAGGGGCTCCGGTGCGCTCTGCGGCGATCGGGCTGGACGGGGTGCGCGGGGGAACGGGGCGATGTCGGCCATGCCTCACGGTAATCCGCGCCACCGGCCCCGTTCGAGCGGTTCTGCTCAGAGCAGAACGGCTCGAGTGCGCGCTGCCCGCAGGCCGTCAGAGCGCGGCGGTCACCCCGGGGAGCAGCTTGCCGAGGATCGAGCGCAGCTGTTCGCGCTCCTCGTCGCTGAGCGGGTCGAGCACGAGCTCGCGCACCTGTTCGACATGGACCGGGGCGGCGGCGCGCAGCATCTCCCGCCCCGCCGGTGTCAGCGTTGCCGACAGCGTGCGCTTGTCGCTGCCGCATGACGTGCGAGCGACCCAGCCGCGCTCCTCGAGCGAGTCGAGGGCGTGGCTCAGGCGCGATCGGCTGAGCCCTGCGATGTGGGCGAGCTCGGTCATCGTGACGGCATCCGCACCCTGGCCTGCGAGCGTGATCAGGATCGCGTAGCGCGCGTGGTTGAGCCCGACCTCGTCTTTCAGGGTGCGGTCGAGCACCTGCGGCAGCAGCTGCACGAATCGGATGACCGGCAGCCAGGTGTCCATCTCGGCGTCGTCGAGTCGACGCGGATGCTGCGGCGTCTGCGTCATTGCGCTCCCTGGTGTCACGCGGCGGACAGGTCGAGCGTGTGCGCGGTGTGGTCGCGCTTCGCCTGCAGGTAGCGGGTGTTGGCCTCCGACAGGTGCACCTCGGTGGGGACCCGGTCGGTGACTCGGATGCCGAGGGCTTCGAGCTGGGTGGCCTTGTCGGGGTTGTTGCTGAGCAGGCGGATGCTGTCGACGCCGACCGCTCGCAGCATCTGGGCGGCGACGGTGTAGTCGCGCTCGTCTTCGCCGCGACCGAGTGCCAGGTTGGCCTCGTAGGTGTCGAGCCCGGCGTCCTGCAGCGCGTACGCGTCGAGCTTGGCGTACAGGCCGATGCCGCGGCCCTCCTGGCGCAGGTAGAGCAGGAAGCCGCCCTCGGCGGCGATCCGCTCGACGGCTTCACGCAGCTGCGGACCGCAGTCGCAGCGCTCCGACCCGAACACGTCGCCGGTCAGGCACTCGCTGTGCGGTCGCACGAGCGGGGCGTCGCCCCCGGCGGCGACGCGTTCGAGGGCTGCGCGCCAGTCGCCGAGCCCCAGCAGCAGGTGCTCGCGCCCGTCGACGAGCCCATCGAAGGTGACGACGTCGGCCGTCGTCGCGTAGCCGTCCGCGAAACGCAGGGGGACGCGCACCCGGGTCCGCTCGGTCGCGATGACGGTTGAAGTTTCAATCATGAGTGGTGAAACGCGCCGCGCGCCCGGGTATTCCCGGGAGTCTCAGTCTGCTCGTCGGCTGGCTGCTCGCGAACGCCGCACCAGCTTCAGCTCGCTGGCCAGGATGCCGAGCACGACGAGCGCCCCGCCGACCAGCGCCGTCGCGGGGAGGCGCTCGCCGGCGATGCGCCCGATCACGCCGGCCCAGACCGGCTCGCCGGCGTAGATGATCGTGGCGCGGGTCGGCGAGACCGACTGCTGCGCCCAGTTCATCGTCAGCTGGATCAGGCAGCTCGCGGCGCCGAGGCCGACAGCGCAGCCGACCCAGATCCAGGAGAACTCCGGGAGGCCCTCGCCGACGGCCGGCATCGTGAGCAGGCCGAGGATGCCGGCGGTGAGCAGCTGCACGATCGTGATGCGCCCGAGGTCGATCCTGCCCGCGAACACGCTGATGAGGATGATCTCGGCCGCGATCGGCAGCGTGCTGAGCATCGTCGCGATCTCACCGGCGCCGAGGGTCAGGGAGAAGGCAGCCGGTCCAGCGATCAGCAGCAGCCCGACGAAGGCGAGCCCCGCGCCCACGAACGCCATCGCCGGCGGTCGCTTGCGGAACACCGCCCACTGCGCGAGCGGCACGAGCGGCACGTACATCGCGGTGATGAACGCAGAGGTGCTGCTGTCGATGGTCTGCAGGCCGACGGTCTGCAGACCGTAGCCGAGGTAGATCATCACGCCGATCGCGACGCCGGCTCCGATGTCGCGCCAGCGGATGTCGCGCAGCACTCTGCGGAAGATCACGACGCTGATGAGGCCGGCGACGAGGAACCGCAGCCCGACGAAGAACCACGGGCCCGAATGCTGCATGGCCCAGTGCACGAGCAGGAACGTGCTGCCCCAGACCGCAGTGATGCCGATCAATGCGAGCTCCTGCGGCTGCAGGCGCATCCAGCGCAGACGTGAGGGCATGATGACCCTTTCTCGTCGGTGCCGGATCGAGCCTAGCGCCGGATGCCACCCGCGATCTCACGTCAGAATCCGACATGCTCGGGGTCGCCCGGTGATCGAGTGGGTAGCCTCGCAGCATGACCAACTTCATCACCGCGGACGAGCTGCACGACCTGCTGACTGCCGAGACGCCGGTGCGCGTGCTCGACGTGCGCTGGCGCCTCGACCGACCGGACGGTCACGCCGACTATCTCGCGGGGCACATCCCGGGAGCCGTGTACGTGCCGCTCCACACCGAGCTCGCCACGCACGGCGAGCCGAGCGAGGGCCGCCATCCGCTGCCGTCGACCGAGACGCTGCAGGCCGCGGCTCGTCGGTGGGGCGTGCACGCCGGTGACACCGTGGTCGCCTACGACGACGCCAAGGGGCTGGCGGCGTCCCGCGCCTGGTGGCTGCTTCGTCAGGGCGGTGTCGACGTGCGGGTGCTCGACGGCGGCATCCGCGGGTGGCAGGCTGCCGGATTCGACGTCACGACCGACGACGTCGAACCCGAGCCCGGTGACGTCGTGCTGGGCGAGATCGGTGCGGAGGCGCTCACGATCGACGAGGCCGCCGCGTTCCCGGCATCCGGTGTCCTGCTCGATGTGCGCGCGCCCGAGCGCTACCGCGGTGAGACCGAGCCGCTCGACCCGGTGGCCGGGCACATCCCCGGAGCGCACAACCTCCCGACCGGCGTGCACCTCGACGCGGAGGGCAAGCTGCTCGATCGAGACACGGTCCGCGCGAACTTCGCCGCGGTCGGCGTGACGGCGGGCACTCCGGTGGCCGCCTACTGCGGATCCGGGATCACGGCGGCGCACTCCGTGCTGATCCTGCAGGAGATCGGGATCGACGCGAAGGTGTTCCCCGGCTCGTGGAGCCAGTGGTCGAACACGCCTGGCCGTCCGGTCGCGACGGGGGATCAGCCCGGCTGATCGGCGGTGCGCTCGCCGTAGCCCCAGCGCAGTTCCAGCACGCCGGGTCCGAAGGCGCGGCGCACCTGATGCACCGAGGTGCCTCCGCCGAGCGACGCCGGGATGATCGTCGAACCCGCCGCCGTCTCGATGCGCTCCTCGCACCAGTCGGGCAGCGCATCGGGGTGGAACCGTGTCCACACGAGCAGCTCGCGGCACTGACGGGCCACCGCGTGTCCGGTCTCGCGCGTCGCCGGATACCCGGGCGGATACTCGACCGACCACTCCACCACCGCAGTGTCCGGCGCCGTCAGCGGCACGTCGAGCTCGAACAGCACGCCGTGCACCTCCCCGTTCGGATGTGAATAGCGCGCCGAGATGTGACCGCCGGCGACCGCCGAGATGATGGGGGCCGGGGTCCGCACGCCCGGAGTCATCTCGAGGAACGGGATCGACACGACCGTCCCGGTCGTCGACTGCACGATGCTGCGCGTGATGCTGAAGGAGATGTCGCCGTTCGCATCCACATCGGTCACCGAGTGGGTGGTCAGTTCCCGTGAGGTGTCCGGATAGTCGGCCCCGAGGGCGGCGAACGCCTCTTTCACGGCCCGCTCGAGATCCTGCTCGTCCAGCGGGAACCGGTTCGGGCCGAGCGGTCCGGTGCGGTGCGAGCGGAGCAGCACGGTGAGCGCGCCGGCCTCGAGGTCGAGCAGCTCCTCGATATCGGCCAGCGCGGCGAGCGACTGCGGACCCTCAGGGCGCCTGGCGCCGGAGCGCCAATAGCTCAGCGTCGCCAGCGAGACTCTGCTCCCACGGGACTTCAGCTGGCGCTCCAGGCGGGTCAACGTCACGCCCTTGGCGTTGATCGCGTCTCGGAATGCGCCGGCGAAGGCGTCATCCCTGACCCCGAACGGGTCTGTCCCCAAAGTCATCACAGGCCCCCTCCGGTATGTGAAGATCACAGCTCTAGAGTGAGCATACGACTGCGCGTGGATGCCTCAAGGGACGGGGTGGATGCGCCGTGGTCGCCAGACTGATCGCCGTACGCCGGGTGCCCGAGTACACGGAGCGTCAGTCAGACGCAGTGACGCCCCCCTCGCTGCGTGCTCCGTGAGGCCCGTCGGTGATCTGGGGATAGCCGCGGGCCTCACGGAGACGGCGCCGCCGTCCGCGGCGGCAACCGCTCCGAACCCCCGCGTAGACTGGGGGGAACATCCCGGAGGACCCTTCTCAGCCATGTCTGCCCCTGCTCGCGCATTCACGATGCGCACCATCCAGCTGCTTCGTGCGCTGTTCGCCGCGGCCGCTGCGCTGATGATCACCTTCTCGTCGGACCACTCGGCGCCGATCGGTCTCTCCGTGTTCAGTGGCTTCGTCTTCGTCTCCGCCCTGGCGCACATCCTCGCCGCCTGGCTCGTGCTCCCGGCCGGTTCGCGCTGGTCCTCCGTGCTCCTCGCCGCGATCGGCGTCGTGGCCGGCATGGTCTCTGGCGTCCCGATGTGGCGCAGCGACGACCTCTTCTTCATCGTGGTCGCCGCCTGGGGCGTGCTCAGCGGTGGCGTCGAACTGCTCGCGGGGCTGCGGGCACGTCGCGCGGCCGACCCGCTCGCTCGCGATGCGATCACGGTCGGTGCCTTCGGCATCCTGCTCGCCGTCCTGCTGCTGCTGATCCCCGCCGGATTCGTCCAGGAGTACTCGATCACCGGCGCAGGCGACTTCGTGCTGTCCGGCATCATCCTCGGCGTCGGGATCTTCGGTGGCTACGCCGCAGTCGTGGCCGTGTTCCTCGCGATCGCCGGCCTCACGCCGCGTCGCTTCGATGCCGCACCGATCGAGGACGCGGCCGCCGCCGCTCCTGACCCCGGACCCGATGCCGCCCCCGCGACGGCCCCGCATGGAGGAGAGCGATGAGCGACGAGAAGCCCAGCCGCCGCGACATCCTGCGCCCGCTGCACCTGCTGCTGATCGCGCTGGGCTGCGGCGTCTTCGCGACGATCGTCACGCTCGTCTCGACCGGTGCCTTCACGGCGCGCGTCAACGCATCGATCGCGAACGGCACCTACGACGGGCTGACCCCGGTCGCGCTCGGCCTCGTGGTCGGCGGCGGCGCATTCATCGCGACGCTGCTCATCCTGGCGATGCTGATGCTCGCGATCGATCCCGCCGACGTCACGAAGACGGTGGATCGCCCGGTGCTGTACGACCCGGAGCCCGCGAGCGATTCGTCGGCGCCGGCGAGCGAGTCGGGCGACCGCAAGGAATAGCCGAGCCTCACATCGGCTTGTGCCTGAGGTGACTGCCTCCGTCGAACGCGCCTCCATCGGACTGCGGTCGAAGCGCGGGCCGGTCCTCGGGGCGCTGATGCTGTCGACCGGGCTCATCGCGATCGACGCGACGATCCTCGCCACCGCGGTCCCGAGCATCGTGCGCGATCTCGGCAGCTACCAGCAGTTCCCGTGGCTGTTCTCCGTATACCTCCTGGCGCAGGCCGTGAGCGTGCCGATCTACTCGCGCTTCGCCGACACCATCGGTCGCAAGCCGATCATCATCCTCGGCATCGCCCTCTTCCTCCTCGGCTCGATCCTCTGCGGATTCGCGTGGAGCATGCCCGCGCTGATCGTCTTCCGGATCATCCAGGGCCTCGGCGCCGGTGCCGTCGCTCCCATGTCGATGACGATCGTCGGCGACATCTACACGGTCGCTGAGCGCGCGAAGGTGCAGGGCTACATCGCGAGCGTGTGGGCGGTCTCCTCGGTGGTCGGTCCGGCGCTCGGCGGCCTCTTCGCTCAGCTCGACGCCTGGCGGTGGATCTTCTGGGTGAACATCCCGCTCTGCCTGATCGCGGGATGGATGCTGCTGCGCAAGTACCACGAGGAGAAGCAGACGGTTCGGCATCGCATCGACTACGGCGGGGCGCTGCTGCTCACGGTCGGGCTCACCGGCATCATCCTGGGGATGCTGGAGGGCGGCAACGCCTGGGCATGGCTCTCGGTGCAGAGCGTGATCTGCTTCGGCATCGGTGTGATCGCGCTCGTGGCCTTCGGGTTCGTGGAGCGGCGGGTGCCTGAGCCGATCGTCGACCTGCGCCTCGCTGCACGGCCACTCATCCTCACGACCACGATCGTGTCGTTGGGCGTCGGTGCGCTGATGCTCGGCGTCACGAGCTTCGCCCCGGCGTACCTCGAGGGGTCGACCGGCATCGCTCCGCTGCTGTCAGGGCTCGCCGTCGCGGCACTGACGCTCGGTTGGCCGCTGTCCGCCGCCAACGCAGGGCGGCTCTATCTGCGCATCGGCTTCCGCCGCACGACGCTCATCGGCATGAGCATCACCACGGTCGCGGCCATCACGCTGGCGGCCGTCGCTTCCTGGCCGAACCCGTTCACGGTCGCGGCCGTCGCATTCCTGTTCGGCTTCGGGCTCGGCTGGAGCGCGGCGCCGACCCTGATCGCAGCTCAGGCCTCGGTCGGCTGGGGCGAACGCGGAGCCGTCACCGGCATGAACGCGTTCGCGCGCTCGGCGGGCAGCGCGGTCGGCGTCGCGGTGTTCGGTGCGATCTCGAACACGGTCATCGCCCAGGGAGCCGGTGCGGATGACCCGGCGACCATCATCCACGCCTCGGTGTGGGTCTTCATCGCGGTCGCGATCACCGCGGTCCTCACGCTGATCGCCGCCGTGTTCATGCCGAAGGACGCCGCCGGAGCGCGCTCCGGCGAGGCGCGCTGACCGCGGCGCCGTGCGTTCGGCCGTTCACAATTCAGCAAGAACGGTCCCGGAGAGCGGTCGGCGCCGCGGGATCGCGCGGACGTCAGCGTGCGTCGGCGCGGTCTTGCTGAATTGTGAACGCGCGACCGGCGCGCCAGGCGGCGCGGGTCAGCGCGCGAGTTGCTCCGCGATGCCCGTGTACGTCGCCGGCGTCAGCGCGAGGAGGCGCTGCTTCGCAGCATCGCCGATCTCGAGCGTCTCCACGAAGGCGGCGAGGTCGGCTGCACCGACGCGGTGTCCGCGCGTGAGTTCCTTGAGCAGCGCATAGGGGTCGGTGATCGTCGAGCGTCCGGCGACGACCTCGGCGCGGATGACGGTCTGAATCGCCTCGGCGAGCACCTCCCAGTTCACGTCGAGGTCGGCCAGCAGCACGTCGCGCGACAGCGAGATCGCGTTGAGGCCGCGGCGCAGGTTGTCGAGTGCGAGCAGCGAGTGGCCGAACGCCACGCCGATGTTGCGCTGCGTGGTCGAGTCGGTGAGGTCGCGCTGCAGGCGGCTGGTGACGAGCGTCTGGCCGAGCGAGGCGAGCAGGGCGCCGGAGATCTCGAGGTTGGCCTCGGCGTTCTCGAAGCGGATCGGGTTGATCTTGTGCGGCATCGTCGATGAGCCGGTCGCTCCGGCCACCGGGATCTGCGCGAAGTAGCCGAGCGAGATGTAGGTCCAGATGTCGGTCGCGAGGTTGTGCAGGATGCCGCCGGCGTGACGGATGCGGTCGTAGAGCTCGACCTGCCAGTCGTGCGACTCGATCTGCGTGGTGAGCAGGTTGAAGCCGAGTCCGAGGCCTTCGATGTACTCGCGGGCGATCGTGGGCCAGTCGGCGTCGGGGTCGGCTGCGAGGTGTGCCGACCAGGTGCCGGTCGCGCCGGAGAACTTGGCCAGGTAGTCGGATGCCGCGATCTGGGCGCGAACGCGCTCGAGACGCCACGCGAACACGGCGATCTCCTTGCCCATGGTCGAGGGCGTCGCGGGCTGTCCGTGCGTGCGGGAGAGCATCGGGGCGTCGGCGTGCTCGACGGCGAGCTCGCGCAGCTTCGCGATGACCGTGTCGAGGCCGGGCAGCCAGACCTCTTCGACCGCGCGCTTCACGGTGAGCGCGTAGGAGGCGGAGTTGATGTCCTCGCTCGTGCACGCGAAGTGGGTGAGCTCGGCGATCGAGTCGAGGCCGAGCGTCGAGAGGCGGTCGCGCACGAGGTACTCGATGGCCTTCACGTCGTGCTGGGTGACGGCTTCCTTCTCGGCGAGCCAGTCGATCTCGGCCTGCCCGAAGTCGCGGTACAGGGCGCGGAGGCGCTCCTTGTCGGCATCCGACAGCGGGGAGGTCTCGAACAGCGAGCGGTCGGTGAGGGCGATCAGCCACTCGACCTCGACCTCGACCCTGGCGCGGTTGAGTCCGGCCTCGGAGAGGAAGTCGGCGAGTCCTGCCACGGAGGCGCGGTAGCGTCCGTCCAGCGGGCTCAGGGGCTGCGGCGGAAGCGAAGGCTGGAAAGTCAGGGGAGTCCTCCTGATCGGGCCCGTCAGATGCGGGGGGTGCGGGGGAGACGCAGTGCGGGTTCGAGCTGTCGGAACAGGCCTCTGGTCGCCGCCTCAATCATACCGAGCACCGAATCGAACATTTCCGTGCCGGCGTAGTAGGGATCGGGCACGTCGTGCGTCGACGCATCCGGGTCGAAGGCCAGCAGCAGCGTGACCTTGCCCTCCTGATCCTCGTCGGACGCCCATTCGCGCAGGATCCGCTCGTGCGTGCGGTCCAGCGCGACGACCAGGTCGTTGTCGGCGAACGAGGCCAGCGTGAACTGCCGCGCGCGATGCTGCGAACCGTCGTAGCCGCGACGCGCGAGCGAGTCGATCGTGCGGTGATCGGCGCGTTCGCCCAGATGCCAGTCGCCGGTGCCGGCGCTGCGTGAGACGATCCGCGAGCCGAGTCCCTGGCGTTCTGCGAGATCGCGGAAGACCACTTCGGCCATCGGTGATCTGCAGATGTTTCCCGTGCACACGAAGATCACGCGAAAGGGATCCGTGGCTGTCACTCACCCATTCTGCCTGGAGTCGGCGATCCTGCACAGTTCCAGTGACTCCTCCTGCACGGAAAATCTTCTCCGCCGTCGGTCCACGGCGCCCGTCGCGGACCCGTCGTCAGGTGCTCCGGGCCGCGGATGCTGGACGCATGCACTCCTTCTTCATGGCCGAGGCCAGCACCTCGGACGACGTCTGGACCTGGTTCTGTGCGGCGCGCGAGCTCCGCACCGCGATCGAGATCGTCGAAGACGCGTCCGCAGTGCTGGCGGGTCTCGTGGTCGACACCGCCTGGGAAGCGGATGGCGTGCGGGCGCTGCAGGACAGGATCGTGGCGCTTCGGGTCGCCGCCGAGCACGAGCTCGGCGAGCTGCAGATCCGATCCGACGAGCTCGACAGGGCTGGCGTGCTGTGAGCGACGACCTCGACATCCGTCATGGCGGGGCGATCGCCGTCGACACGGAAGCGCTGCGCGATGTGGGCCATCGGCTCGCGATGCTGGCCACGGGATTCGATGACGCGTGGGCGGCGGTGCGCAGGGCGCACGGTTTCATCGTCGACGCCGGCGGTTTCGGGGGAGCGGTCGACCTCGCGGCACTCGCAGCCGGCGGGGAGCGGATCGGCGGCGTGTGCGAACAGACCCGCGATGCCGGCGCGGGGACCCTGCTGATGGCCGACGTCTACGAGGTGGTCGAGCTGCGGGCGGAGGCCGATTCCCTCCGCCTGGTCGGCGGTGCGGCCGCGGATGCCGTGCAGGCTCGGCTCGATCGGCTGCTCGCGTCCGATCCGCGCCTCGATGGCATGTCGGAGTGGCTGATCGCCGACTGGAAGGACCGACGCTTCGAGGGGCTCGACAGCCAGTTCGATCCCGGTGGGCTGATGACCCCGTTCCTCATGGGTGGGGCGAGCGCCGCCCTGCTGTCCGGGCTCGGCACGCTGCGCCCGGGTGCGAGGCTGCGGGGAACGGCGGATGCCGTGTCGGTCGCTGCGGTGCGCACCAGCACCCCGGATGGGCCTCCGACGAGTCTGGCCGGCGCGTTCGCCCGGCTGCCGACCGCGCCGGGCGCGCAGGTGAAGGTGGAGCGCTACACCCTGCCGGACGGCAGCCGACAGTTCATCGCATATGTGAAGGGCTCGCAGTCACTGGCGGTCGGCGGCTCGCAGCCGTGGGACATGCGCTCGAACCTGCAGCTGTACACCGGCGAGACCTCGGCGTCGTATCAGGCGACCCTCGACGCGTTGGAGGCCGCCGGCGCAGAGCCGGGGGACCGGGTGGATGCAGTCGCCCACTCGCAGGGCGGGATCATCACCGCGCACCTCGCCATGGAGAGCGGCTACGACGTGCGGGTGCAGCTCACGGCGGGCAGTCCGGTGGAGCCGGCGCTGGGCGACGACCAGCTGCTGATCCAGCTGCGGCACACCGACGATGTCGTCTCGTCGCTCGCCGGGGGCGGTTCGCCGGCGGGCACTGGTTCGCCCGACAGCTTCACGGCCGAGCGGGTCGGCGATCCGAGCCGAGGCCTGCAGGATCTCGCGCTCGCTCCGCATCAGATGGATGCCTACCTCGAGACCGCGGAGCTGGTCGACGACTCGGGCGACCGGCGCTTGGAGGCGCTCGATGAGCAGTGGGCCGAGCTCGACGGTGCGGTCGACATCACCTCGACCGAGTTCCGTGCTGAGCGGACGGGCTGAGCCGTGCGCTCAGTCGCGACGCGGCTTCTTGCTCTGCGGACGCAGGATGAATCCGAAGACACCGTTGATCAGCGAGATGATGATCGCCGCGAGGACGCCCCACCAGAAGTCACCGACGGTCAGTCCCCAACCGAAGCCGCTCGTGATCCATGCGGTCAACCACAACAGGAACCCGTTGATCACGAACCCGATCAGACCGAGGGTGAGGATGTAGAGCGGGAACGCGACGATCTTCACGACCGTGCCGATGATCGTGTTCACGAGTGCGAAGATCGCGGCGACCGCGAGCAGCGTGAGGACCAGCTGCAGCGTCTCCCCAGGGGGGAAGGCGATGATCACGACCTGCAGGGCGGGGATCAGCGTCACGACCCAGAGGGCGAACGCGTTGACGACGACTCGGATGATGAAGCGCATGGTGCGCCCAGTCTTCCACGATCGACTCGATCTGTCAGCGGCTCCGGTGCGGCTCAGCGGATGTGCGCCGCGATGATGTCAGCGATCTCCTGCAGATCGAGGCGGCTCTGAGCCACATCGAGGACCAGATCGAACGCCTCATCATTCGTGAACGTCAGTTCGTAGCCGTTCAGCTCGATGAAGATGAACGTCAGGTAGAGCGCGATCCGCTTGTTGCCGTCGAACAGCGCGCGGTTCTGCGCGACGGAGCTGATGAGCGATGCGGCCTTCTCCTCGAACGTCGGATACGCGTCGGTGCCGAACATCCCGGCGGATGGCCTGGCGAGAGCGGAGAACAGCAGGCCTTCGTCGCGCACGTGCAGTCCCAGCACGGCGATGAGGGAGAGCGCCTGCTCCGGTTCGATGAACTCCGTCGCCACGCGTCAGGCGTCCTCGAGGCGCTTGATCGTGTCGGCGTATCGCTCGGTGATCCCAGCGGCGATCGAGAGCACACGGTCGGTCTTCGTCTCGCTGTTCGCGAACCTCGTCGCCGCTTCGATGAGGATTGCGTGCTTCGACGTGTGTCGCGCACGCGCGATCGCCTCGAGTTGCGCATCGAGCTCTTCGGGAAGTCGTACGGTCATAGCCATACCAGAATGGTACCAACACTCCTCTCCCCGCGCTCAGACAGCGCGAGATTCCGCGTTCGCCGCGGACCCCAGCTCGTAGACTCATCACGTGACCGACGAGATCCTGCCCCGCATCCGCCCCGCCATCGCCGCACTCGCGCCGTACCGCCAGGGCAAGCCGGCGGGTCCGGACGCGTTCAAGCTGTCCAGCAACGAGAACCCCTTCGACCCGCTCCCCTCGGTCGTCGAGGCGCTCACGCACATCACACCGATCAACCGGTACCCGGATGCCACTGCCGGCCGTCTGCGCGAACGACTCGGTGCTCGCTACGGCGTCCGCCCCGACGAGGTGCACGTCGCCTCGGGGAGCGTGTCGATCCTGCACCAGCTGATCCTCGCCACATCGTCCGTCGGCGACGAGGTCATCTACGCCTGGCGCTCGTTCGAGGCATACCCGAGCCTCCCGCTCGTCGCCGGAGCGACCGGCGTGCAGGTGCCCCTTCGACAGGTTGAGGGGCCCAACAGCGGGGGACGCCACGATCTCGATGCGATGGCCGATGCCGTCACCGACCGCACCCGGGCGATCATCGTGTGCACCCCCAACAACCCGACCGGGCCGATCGTCACGAGCGCCGAGTTCGCGGCCTTCGTCGAGCGCGTCCCCGCCGACGTCCTGATCATTCTCGATGAGGCATATGGCGAATTCGTCACTGCCCCCGACGCGGTGAACGGTCTCGAAGAGCGCATCTTCGAGCGGCATCCGAATGTCGTCGTGCTGCGCACGTTCTCGAAGGCCTACGGGCTCGCCGGGCTCCGCGTCGGCTATGCGATCGGGCACGAGAAGGTGCTGGATGCCGCGCGCACCACCGGCATCCCGCTCTCCGTCACCTCGGCAGCCGAGAATGCGGCGATCGCGAGCCTCGACGCCGA
The DNA here is from genome assembly GCF_000956525.1 of Microbacterium oxydans. Lineage (GTDB taxonomy): Bacteria > Actinomycetota > Actinomycetes > Actinomycetales > Microbacteriaceae > Microbacterium > Microbacterium oxydans_A. The sequence continues at coordinate 89,050 of NZ_JYIW01000020.1, read as the reverse complement.
GGCCGAGCTGCTCGAACGGGTCGCGGCGATCGTCGAACGTCGCACGGTGCTGGTCGAGGGGCTCCGCGCGCAGGGCTGGGATGTGCCCGATGCGCAGGGCAACTTCGTCTGGCTGCCGACCGGCGACCGCACCGACGAGGCGGCGGCCGCCTTCGTCGAGGGTGACCTCATCGTGCGGCCGTTCTCGGGCGACGGCATCCGCATATCCGTCGGGGAGCATGAATCCGTGGACAAGGTCCTACAGGTTTCGGGATCCATTGTGCGCACCCTCCAGCCCTAGGTGCCCAACCTCGGATAGCGTGGAACGGTGACCTCGCCAGAGACTGAACTCGTCCGCGTCCTGGAAGCGGACGGCCGCTTCGCGCCCAGTCCTGCTGCCGAGAGATATCTGCCGTTGATCGAGGCGATCAGCGATGCGGAGCTCGAGCAGCTCTACCGGGACATGGCCGTCATCCGCGCCATCGATACCCAGGCGACCAATCTGCAGCGTCAGGGGCAGCTCGCCCTGTGGCCGCCGAGCCGCGGGCAGGAAGCCGCTCAGGTCGGCTCGGGTCGCGCCGCCCGCGCGCAGGACACGATCTTCCCCTCGTACCGCGAGCACGCCGTCACGCGCATCCGCGGTGTCGATCCGGTCGACATCATCAAGCTGATGCGCGGAGTCTCGCACGGCGGCTGGGACCCGACGGATCCGAAGAACGGCAACACCAGGCTGTACACGCTCGTGCTCGGGTCGCAGGTGCTGCACGCGACGGGCTTCGCCATGGGCCGCCTGTTCGATGGGCGTTCCGGTACCGGTGACCTCGACCGCGACGAAGCCGTCATCGTCTACTACGGCGACGGCGCCTCCAGCCAGGGCGATGTGCACGAGGCGATGGTGTTCGCGGCGAGCTACCAGGCGCCGACGGTCTTCTTCCTGCAGAACAACCACTGGGCGATCTCGGTGCCGGTCTCGACGCAGTCGCGCGTGCCGCTGGTGCAGCGCAGCGCCGGTTACGGCATCCCCAGTGTCCGCGTCGACGGCAACGACGTGCTCGCCAGCTACGCCGTCTCGCGCATCGCACTCGACGAGGCCCGCTCGGGTCAGGGACCGCGGGCGATCGAAGCGGTCACCTACCGGCTCGGCGCCCACACCACGAGCGACGACCCGACGAAGTACCGCGGCAACGACGAGGAGGAGTCGTGGGCGCTGCGCGACCCGATCACCCGCATGCGTGCATTCCTCGAAGGGCGCGGAGCTTCGGCATCCTTCTTCGACGAGGTCGATGAGGAAGGCGCGGATGCCGCAGAGGACCTGCGTGCGCGCACGGTCGAGCTCGGCCCGCCGCCGGTCTCGAGGATGTTCGACCACGTCTACAGCGATCCGCATCCGCTGATCGAGGAGCAGAAGGCGTGGCAGGCGCGCTACGAGGCATCGTTCGAGGGAGGCCAGGCATGACGCTCGAGACGATGCCGCTGAGCAAGGCGATGAACGCCGGGCTGCGCGCGGCGATGGAGAACGACCCGAAGGTCCTGCTCATGGGCGAGGACATCGGCAAGCTCGGCGGAGTCTTCCGCGTGACCGAGCACCTGCAGCGCGACTTCGGCGAGCGACGAGTGCTCGACACCCCGCTCGCGGAATCCGGCATCGTCGGCACCGCCATCGGACTCGCGATGACCGGCTTCCGGCCCGTCATCGAGATCCAGTTCGACGGCTTCGTGTTCCCGGCGTTCGACCAGATCACCACGCAGCTCGCGAAGCTCACGAACCGACACGAGGGCGGACTGAGTCTGCCGATCGTCATCCGCATCCCGTACGGCGGGCACATCGGTGCCGTCGAGCACCACCAGGAGAGCCCTGAGGCGTACTTCGCGCATACGCCGGGTCTGCGTGTGGTGTCGCCGTCGACGCCGAACGACGCGTACTGGATGATCCAGGAAGCCATCGCCTCGAACGATCCCGTGATCTTCATGGAGCCGAAGAGCCGCTACTGGCAGAAGGGCGAGGTCGACCTCGAGTCGTCGGGGGCGGCGCTGCATGCCTCGCGGGTGGTGCGCCGCGGTACCGACGTCACCCTCGTCGGGCATGGTGCGATGGTCACGACCCTGCTGCAGGCGGCCGCGCTCGCCGAGTCCGAGGGGACCAGCTGCGAGGTCGTCGACGTGCGCTCGCTCTCGCCGATCGACTACGCGCCCATCCTCGACTCGGTGCGCAAGACCGGGCGCATGGTCTACGCGCAGGAGGCCCAGGGCTTCACGAGCATCGGCAGCGAGGTCGCCGCGACCGTCATGGAACGCGCCTTCTACGCACTCGAAGCCCCGGTGCTCCGGGTGTCCGGCTACGACACCCCGTTCCCGCCCGCGAAGCTCGAGGGCATCTACCTCCCGGATGCCGACCGCATCCTCGAGGCCGTCGACCGCTCCCTGGCGTACTGACGCACCTGACACATTCCTCTGGTCGCTGACACCCCCGCTGGGTCCCTGAGCCTGTCGAAGGGCCCCAGATTTCGAAAGGACCGCTCATGAGCACGCAGAACTTCAACCTCCCCGATGTCGGCGAAGGTCTGACCGAGGCCGAGGTCGTGACCTGGAAGGTCGCGCCGGGCGATACGGTGGCGATCAACGACGTGATCTGCGAGATCGAGACGGCGAAGTCGCTCGTCGAGCTGCCATCGCCGCACGCCGGCGTGGTCGGTGAGCTGCTGGTCGGCGAGGGCACGACGGTCGAGGTCGGCACACCGATCATCACCTTCGTGACCGACCCTTCGACGGGCTCGGGGCCCCAGGGCGGTGCCGGTCCTGCGGTCGCCGTCGCGCCCGCGCCGGAAGAGGGCGGCGGATCGGTGCTCGTCGGCTACGGCACGGGCGGTGGCGCGACGTCACGGCGCAAGCGACCAGCCGAGCGGCCGGTGCGTTCCTCGGTGGGGGTGATCGCGAAGCCCCCGATCCGCAAGCTCGCGCGTGACCTCGGCGTCGACCTCACCACGGTCGCCCCGACGGGTGCCGACGGCGAGGTCACCCGTGACGACGTCATGAAGCTGGCCTCTCAGGCGAGCGTGTTCCGCAACATCGAGACCCCCGAGTGGGGTGCGGTTCGCGAAGAGACCGTGCCGGCGCCGCAGAGCGCCCCGGGCGGGCTCGCCCGCGGCCTGGCGCCGACCCCCGCATCGACCGGCGACGACTCGCGCACGGAGTCGATCCCGGTGAAGGGCGTGCGCAAGGCGACCTCGTCGGCCATGGTCCAGAGCGCGTACTCGGCGCCGCACGTGACCGTGTGGAAGGAGATCGACGCGAGCCGCACGATGGAACTCGTCAAGCGCCTCAAGGCTTCGCCCGACTACGCCGACATCCGTGTCTCGCCGCTGCTGATCATGGCTCGCGCCGTGATCTGGGCTGCCCGGCGCACGCCGATGGTGAACGCCGCGTGGATCGAGACCGAGGGTGGCGCCGAGATCGCCGTCCGCCACTACGTGAACCTCGGTATCGCCGCGGCGACACCCCGCGGGCTCCTCGTCCCGAACATCAAGGACGCCCAGGACCTCGGCATGAAGGAGCTCGCCCGCGCGCTCAACCGCCTCACGGTCACGGCGCGCGAGGGCAAGACCTCCCCCGCGGATCAGCAGGGTGGCACGATCACGATCACGAACATCGGCGTGTTCGGGATGGATGCCGGTACCCCGATCATCAACCCGGGCGAGGCCGGCATCGTCGCCATGGGCACGATCAGCCAGAAGCCGTGGGTCGTCGACGGCGAGGTCCGCCCTCGTTGGGTCACGACCGTCGCAGGTTCGTTCGACCACCGCGTGATCGACGGCGACGGCATGAGCCGCTTCATCGCCGACGTGGCATCCGTGCTGGAGGAGCCCGCGCTGCTCGTCGACTGATATTGGACGCCCTTCAAGATGCTCTTTCTTCAATCGAAGTTGATCCGCTCAAACGAAAGTGATCCAGAAAGACGCAATTGATCCAGAAAGACGCAATTGATCCCGGTAAACACTGGGATCCCGGGTTCGGAGGCTGTGGGATGGCACGTAAGGAAGCACGAGCAACGCCGGCCATGCTCTCATCGCAGTGGCCGGACGCGCCGTCGACAGATCCCGTCGGCGAGGCCGCGCGTCGGTTCGCCCTGGGCCTGAAGTCGGCGATAGGCGAGCGCTCGGTTCGAGAGGTAGCGCGAGCCGCGGGCCTCGACGAGGGCACCATTCGCAAGATTCTGCTGGGCGAATCCTGGCCGGATCTACGTACCATTTGGAAGCTGGAGTCATCGCTCGAGACACAGCTCTATTTCCGCTGACCTCGGTTGCGAAGCCGTTCGACACGGCGGCGAGGATGTTTGCCGGCACCTCGCGCTACCGAGATCCGTGGTTCGACCGTCACATCGTTTGCCGGCCACGGATTGCCTGTTTGACGTCTCGGACCTCGTAGGCGACGGACTCGATGTACTTGCCTGCCTGAATGAGCGGGTCGGCTTCGGCGATGGACCGTCGCCACGGCTCGACATCGAGGTGGAAGGTCTCTCGGAAGTTCCGGCCCTCCGCGTCCTCATATGACACCTGAACGGTCCAACGAGGAGCCGGTTCGTCGCCGACCCCAAAGTCTTCGCTAACGCGATGGGCGTTGTCATATGCGGTTCGAGCGGGCTGCAGGGCGAGGAATGCCAAGTCTACTGTTGCGCGTGCTTCGCCTGGGCGTCCGTTGGTGCCCTCGGCTGAAGTCCAGGTCGAGGACGCTTACATTCGCTTACGTGCGGGTGCGCGCGAGCTCCGCGATCTGACGCAGCTGCGTCCACCCGTCAAAATTGGACACGGTAGTTGGATGAGCGCCCGGGGTCGCGACGTGCTCGAGTGGTGACCAGTGCGGCGGCTCCGCCGACACGAGCTTCTGATACAAGTCGCGGTCAGCCTCAATATCTCGGACGCCGGTGTGCGTCAGGTACGACACGCGCGCGCATCGGGCCGCGCTGATCTCACGGCGCAGTGTCCAGTACGCGTCCTCGCTCGAACCTACGGCTTCTCGGATGTGGTCGTCGGTCACTTCGTCAATGTACGGGGTGTGCCACCCTTTACCGCCTGCGACGGCGTCAGGCGTGGACGCTTCCAGTGCCTCGCGCATCCAGGAAGCGACTGCGTGAATTTCCGGCTGCGCGTTCGGGCTGATGCGTTGGGTGAAGAACCCGTCCCAACGGGTGCTGCTGACGATGATGCGGTGCCACATGAACGGTTCCAGCAGGCGGTTCACGATGGACTTGTGCACTCCGAGCGCCACGAGCTTCTCCGCGGAGGCGATGGCAGCGTCACGCGCTACGAGCCACTGAGCGCGAGCCTCCTCCACGAGGTTGGAGTTCAGCTCGTCACCGCCCTGCATGCCCGCCTTCTCCTGCGGGAAAGACAGCGGAATCGCGGGTGCATCGCGAAGGTACTGCAGCTGCTTACGCACCGGGATCGCACGAGACGAGGCGCTGTTGCGGCTGAACACACGGTGCGTGTTGAACTCCGATAGCACGAAACGGTGGCACTGCACCTCGAGGGTTGTCAGGCGCACGCCCTCGGGGGAGATGGAGTCGGCGATGACCTGAGCGTAGACCGTGCTCCTGTCGCCGTGAACGGCGCGCGCGGAAGCGGGGCGAGCAACGGGGATGGGCATATCTGTAGGGTACCGCTCCGGGGTGACGCCCTAGCCGAGCGTCACGTTGAAAACTGCGGCAGACCTGTCACTGGCCGGATCACCACTTTGACCAACGCAGACTCTCGGGCCGTGATGACAGACGGACAGCCCTGAACGAAATAGCGCTCGTGACCGCCGTCGTTTCGCCCGCTGTGCGCCTGCCGCGAAGACGTCAGGCGTGGTCACCGCGGAGGGACGAGAGCGTTCAAACGTCGCGCTCGGCGGATGAGGTATGCGCTGAAGCCCAGCACCCCCTCGCGGGACTCAGTCAGCACGAGCCCCCGTCCTTCGCCTGTGTCCGCGTCGCGGCCCCAATCTGCACCTGACTCCAAGACGTCGACCGGGGTTGCCCACATCGCAACATCGTGGGTGGCGCGCAGGACGCGCGACTGGCGAGCCTCCGGGAACTCTGATGTGCAGTCCACCACGTGCTCGTGAGTAGTTGCAGTGAAATACGGGAAGCTGGCTGTGATGTCTCGATTCACCTGATCCGCGGTTTCGACGAACGGAGTGAAGGTCAGTCGGTCGATGAACGTGTCGCCGCACACGTACACAGTGCCGTCGACGGTGATCTGTGCGCTGATCACTCTGCAGTCACCGTTCGGCACGCGAGCGTTCAGCCACTCCCAGGCGACGGTCTGGTCCGCAGGTTCCTCCGGATGAAGGGGCGGACTCATTCCCGGCTGACTCATCAGCGGGAACCCCGTCCATTCCCCGCGTCGGTCGCGGTGCACGATGTCCGGGTGAAGGCTGGCGAAGAACCGCAGCCCGGCGAGCATGGTCCCCATGACTTCCCGACCCTCGAGGTGCGCTCGATAGTTGTGGCGCAGGTTCTGCGTGCCTTTGTGGAGTTGGTCGTGAACGTCGTCGGGAACTTCGTCCCAATCCATGTACCCGCGGAAACCAAGATCTCCGCCGACGATCCGGAAGGTTTTGGAGGGTCGCACCACGTGGAGTACGTGCTGGCTGACGTTGCGGACGTACTTCACCGCTGAGATCAGCTCGGTCCCCGGCGCGGCCTCCTTGAAGAGGGCTGCGTATGCCGCCTTGTCCGCAGCGGACTTCGTGAGCAGATCGTTCAAGACCTGAGCGGCTGACAAGAAAGAGCGGACCGATGTCGCCTGATCCTCAGCGGACCCCGCGCCAGCTGTATGGGCGTAGTACGCCGATGTGGCGACCTGCAAGTCCCGCATGGACGCCTTCAGCGCGGGCAGTTCCGACTCGGCGAGAGTTATGAGGGGTGGGTGGGTCACGTATCCTCCGTCGGTGGCATGGTGATGCGACTCTATGGGTATCAGGCGAAATTACCGCCGTTACAGGCGCCGCGACGCGACAGGGATAGAGTGACAGTGTGCTCCCTCAGGATCGGCTCACATGAGTCAAGTGGATGGCCCGTACCCTCACGCGCCTGTCGTCGAGGCTGGGCTCACTCTCGCTTTCGAGGACGGGAAGGTCTTCGACGTGCACGAGCTCGAGCGGCGTTTCGACGAGCAGTTCCCCGATTGGAAGACTCAGGGGATCTACAAAGTGTCAGACACTTTCGTGCCTATGTCGGTGCCCCCCGAGGGTGCACTCGGGGACAGGAGCACGCTCGTCGGCTTCCAGCGATCCACCGACCGGGAGCGCGTGCGGTTCATCGAAGACGAGATCCGCTACGTGCGCGTCTACGACCAGGGCAGCGACGACCAGAACTACAAAGACTGGGACGCGTTCATCGGACAGGCGATGGGGCACCTCGTACCCCTCGTCGCCGACGTCGCCGGCGAGACAGTGACCTATGCGCAGGCGCGTTTCGTCAACGAACTGCCCGTTCCGCAGGACAGGGAGTACGAGATCCGCGACTGGGTTCGCCTGGCGGTGGATGTTCCCGGGCGGCTACCTCAGGACATCAACCGGATGTTCACGCAGGTGGACATCCCGTTCAACCGTGAAGACACCGGCATCGTGAACACCCGCAACACTGTTTTCGCCGGGGTCAGAGAAGGTGAAGCGATACTTGTACTGGACATCGAAGTCAGTAAAGAATTCGCTCACAGGAACGTCACTGGCCTGGAAGATATTCTGGGAGTGCTACGTTCCGTTAAGAACGAGCTTTTTGAAGGCGCTATAACAGATGCCTGTCGCATTCGCATGGGGGGAGAACTGAAATGACAATCGCACTTCCGGACCGCTCTGTTCGGTCCCGCCGCGTCGTCAGCTACGTCAGCGACCGCAACCCATACGAACCCGACCGCCCCTACGTCGGCGTGTGGGACTCCTTCGATCTGAAGCGCCATTTCGTTGCCGACGTCGTCCCGACGGCCATGACTGCTGCGGAGATCGAGGCGCTTGTCGCCGAGGTGCACCTCGCTGACATCACTCCCAGCGATAACGACACGACTTACATCGAGTGGGAGACGGCAGAGGGGTTCGCTTCACTGGAAGTCGGCTACACGCGCTTCGCCTTCACCTTCCTCCCGAACAGCACCTCCATCCAGGAGCGCTACGGGCAGTCGGGCGCCCTCACGGATCGCTCGAGGATCACCTCGCTGATCCGCAAGCATTCCTGACAGGCCGTGACTGAGGACTCCGCGGGTGACGCTGACGTCGCCTACCTTGACGTCGATGCGGACGAGTTCATCCTCCGGGCGCTCAATAAGCACGACGTCAATGGGAGCAAGCAGGTCAAGTGGCAGGCGATGGCGCCGGCTCCAACAGAGTCCATGAGTTCCGTGATGCGACTTCGCTTGCTCGGCCCTGACGCCGCGAAGGCTGAGGGTCTTCGGATCAAGGGGCCGAAGTTTGTCGGGTTTGGTCGAGCCCTGGCATCGACCTACCTCCGCGCCGCGAAGAGCATCGACGACTCTCGGGAAGAGTTCCACGGTCATGCCGACCTCGACCATGGGTTCCGGCGTCCCCCAACAGGCGAGCCGCTCCTGCCGGGAGAACCGGCCGACCCATCCGACGAGTATCAGGTTGCCGTGTTCCACTACCGCGGTATCGCGAACGCATTGTGCTACTTCGAAGACGCGACGCCGGCGCCCACCTGGGCAGGTGCAGACCTCGCCGCCGCATGCGCGAACGAGGGCTGCGCAGATCCTTGCCCACACGCCTGACTGGTCATCAGCGCGCCAACCCGCAGTAGATCTGCCGAGATATTTCGGCAGATTTGGTTGGGAGTGCCGTGGGTGGGGTCGTTCTGCCAAGGAAACCAGGCCCCAGCCGAGGTGACCTTGGCTGGAGTGTGCCCAGTGTTTTCAGGGGCTCCGCGCACTTGGTCACCTTGGCAGAGATACTATTTTCAGCGCCTGAACCGGTCTGTTCGCTCTTTCTGGACTTGGCAGAGGGCTTGGTTGGCCTTGTCTGCCTGATCTTCGCGGGGGTGTCGGGGGATGCGCCGCAGGGTAGGAGGCGAGGGCGGAGTGCACCCGCCCCGCCAACTCCGCAGTGAAACTTCGGACGACGTCACCGAACGGGGAAGTGACCCGGGGTTCTGTTAGGTTGCGAGGCATGGAGTGCAGATGAAGTCGTTGAGTGTGCCGCAGAGGCTCGACAAGGTCGGACCCGATGACCTCACCGCACAGCTCGCGGATGGCGCCGGCCCACTGTCGATGGCCAGCACGACCGTCACGACGAACCCGCTAGCAATCCCGCAGGCGCTGCTCGCTGTAATCTCGTGGAGTCACATGAACCGGGAGGTCGTGACCAAGTTCCCGTTCGACAATGAAGAGGAAGCCGCGAAGAAGCTTCAGCGCAACACGGTGCTGCTCACCGCGATCCTCATGGCGGACAAAGTTACCGGCCCCGGTGGCGCGGACGTCACCGTCGATGCCTATCGTGCGGCGCTGGCAGCACTCAAGCAGGCGGACAACATCCCCGCATCGGGGAGTGGTGAGAGTGTAGGGAGCGAGCGCGCCGTGATCGCGGCCGACCACATCCCGCCGTTGCGCGCTCCGCGGGGCTTGTATCTGCATACCTCGGATGGCCCAACCATCGCGCACGAGGCAGTCGAGGTCTACGCGAAGAAGCTCATCGAGATTCCGCGGCCCGTGTGGCCCCTCGGCTGGCGTGTGATGGGGATGAGCCCCGTGGGCCTCCGTCATGACGACCGTTTCGCCTACGACGCGTATGACCTCGGTAAAGCGCTGTTCGAACTCGTCCAGAACACTCACGACCACGCACGGTCGAACGCGCTCGACGCGCGCTACACGCACTCCGTGCGAGGTGTGCATGTGCGCGCCCTCACGCAGAAGCGGGCACGCCTGATGGAGTCGGCTGCGCAACAGCGTGACCTCTCCGAGTACTTCGCGGCGTTCCCGTCGGGGTCGAAGCCTACGACGATGGGCGACCAGCTTCGCTTTGTCGCGGTCACCGTGTTCGACTCGGGGCCCGGGCTCGCGGCACGCACTCTCTGGAAGTCGGGGCTGCGAGGGAACGCGAGGCCTGAACAGGAGCTTCGGGCGATGCTCGACGCGCTCCGCAAGCACGACTCGGGTGATGATGACGGTCTTCGAGGACTCGGGCTCACGAACGTGCAGAAATACCTCACCAAAGTCGGCGGCTACGGCATGATCCGCAGCGGACGGTTCCGGCTCACCCGAGACTTCCGCGCGCACCCGTACACGAAGGGTGAAGACAACAGCAACAAGTGGTGGGGGCAGCTGGCGAAACCAAGCGTACTGACCAAGGTGAGAGGCACCGCGTTCACGATGGTCGTCCCCACGCGGGGAGGCCAGCATGGCTGAGGCCAGCAACGCCAAGGCGTTCTCCGTCACCTTCGAGGACACGTTCGTCTATTCGACCGTCGTCGATGACGGCTCGAGTCTGCCGCGCGCGGTCACCATCGCGTTCTTCGCGACTGCAGCCCCGGTGGGCGAGGACCTGGGCGAGAGGTTGAAGGAACACTTCAAGCACGTGCCCATGTCGGAGGAGCTGTGGCTAGTGGCAGCCGAGACGCTCCGGGACAAGGCGGAGATGCTGCTCGTCGACCCTGAACTCAAGGACAGGCTCCAGCGGTCATCGGCCCTCGCTACCATTCGCGTGGTCACGTTCGATGTTCACGGCACGTGGACAGAGGTCACGGCCCGGGCAGCCACTGACACCTTCGATGTCTCAGCAGCGCAGCAGTGGGCACAGACGGCGGGCCTCCGACGTATCTTCAAGGACACCGGGGCGCTCCTGGACGCGCATGCGGGCCTCCACTATATCAAGCCCGGAGGCACGCACACCCGACGGTTTATCCGTGCGGCGGCAGCAACAGCTCGCTCCGCACATGCGAACTTCGTCGCCGCAGCCCTCCTCGAATGGGCTTCCGCGCAGAGCTTCGAGCGGATCTGGGTGGACACCGCCTCCATCACCGGGGTCGGGTATGCTCTCGGGGAGCTCCTGCACACGCTCGACGAGCGGCCATTGCCCCGAGTAGACAGTTTCGGTGGCCACGAAGGGCTAAGGAACGTCTCGTTCACGACGACGTGCATCGCCCTCATCTCCGCCTCCACGTCTGGCGTCTTGTCGAAAGCGCTGGAAAGCGAATCCGTTGCACTCGGCCAGCAGCGCACCCTCTTCTACATCGGAGAGGGGACGACACAGAATGTCCTCTGCGACATGTCGGACCGTGAGGGTGACACCGACCATGACCTCGTGACGCCTTGGCCGTCGTACGAGCGTGGCGACTGCCCGGACTGTGACAACCAACAGAATGCGATTGTCCTTCGCGGGGACTCGTTCACGCCGGCACCTGGCCTCGCGACACCCGTGACCCTCGTCGCGAAGTACAGCGACGCGAAACACCAGGCGTTCTCGAAGCACTTCTTCCAGAAGGAGGTGCTCAGTCTCAACCGCCATGACAACGTCAGCTCGTCGCTTCGTCGACCCATCTCCGTGCATCTGGCGAACTATGTGGCCACGCCGGAGGGGCGAGCCGAGATCGAACGCCGCCTCAACCGGGACATCCCGTTCCGCACCCGCTACATCATCCACGCGGACAACCCCGATGCGCTGGCTATCGCGGAGATCGCGATGCAACTGTGTACTGATGTCGGCCTGAAAGACGTTGAACTCATCTCGGCCACGACGCTGGCCTCCATGACCACCAAGCTGAACCTCGGCGTATCGCTCGTGGTCGCGGGCGTCGTGAACCGCGGGCAGGATCTTCTCAACATAAGTCGCCGTCTTCGAAAGCTCATCCTGGGTGGCGGCGACATCGCCTACTTCATCGGGGTGCTTCGTCCGCCGAGCCAGAAGCTATGGGACCAGACGAAGTCGAACCTGGAGTGGCGTACCGAAGGGGGGAAGTACGCCCTGACGCACCACTGGTATGTCGAAACCGAGTCGGCGGCGGAGGAGGACTCCCCCTGGACGCAAGAAGCCGACGTCATGCTGACAATGAAAAGCTGGTTGAAGACCCAGACATCCGGCGATCCCGTCGAGGCCGTCATCGACGCCCGGGTTGCAGCATTGTCCGACGAGTTGCCAGGGCGCAGCGCGTTTCTCAACAGCGACCATGGTGCGACGAACGCGACCTTGGACATGCGGCTGAACCCTAACTTCGCCTTCTGGGACAAGGCCATCGGGAGTCGCGCACCGGAGGCGACCCACGCCGAGGTCTACTTCACCGTGTCCACCGTTCTGCACCGCGCGCGCCACAGCCAGGACGGCAAGTACTCGCTCTTCGAGCAGCCAGGCTTCGGGAATGTGCTGTCGGCGGAGAACTTCAACCGATTCAACGATGCAGTCATCCAAGCTGCGCTGCTCCGGGCAGCGCGCGGTCGTGAACTCCGATTCGAGGAGCTCGACAATGAAAGCCGGCAGATGGCCGCCATCATCTGCGCCTCCCTCAGCAACTGGAGCGACATCGAGCAAGGTGGTGCGGCGCTCGAGTTCGTCCTCGCCCTCATCCGCGGCTACCAGCAGCTGCCAGGAGCGCTCCGTCTCGCCGACCGGCACATCGATCTTGTGCTCACCGCCGGAGCTGGCATCCCGAGCACCTCGGCGCCCTTGCTTGAACTCGCGCTGCGCTACTTGCAGGCCCGGGTCGCCGAAGCCAGGGCCTGACACACACACACACGAATCGGGCCTGCACCGTGCGCATCGAGATCGCCGCGCAGTTTTTCGGTTGGTAGCAACTCCGCGCGACTCTACGCTTTGAGTTGTGCGCATCTACGACTTCTTTCGTGAAGAGGTTACGACCGAGGAAGGCTGGACAAGCCGTACCGTCGACCTTGACCTTGGTCTGTTGCGTGGACTCCGTCGCGGGCCGAGTTCCGAGCATCCGGACGAAGAAGTTGGACTCGCGCTCACTCTCCTTGCTAGGCGTGAGTTCACCGCGTACGGGACCGACTCGGTTCTAGCCATTACCGACGAGGGGTCGCGCGACCTGATGCGGACGTTGGCGGCGGTGGCTAGGCGACTCGGGGTAGATGAGTTCATGCCGCCCTTCATTGACTTTCCGGCCTTCCGTACGTACTGGACTCAGCACGACCGCTACGGAAGTTGGCAAGCTCGACGCGACATGATCGTCACGTGGTTCGAGCCGCTACAAGAGCAACTGGAGGCTCGGGAGGATTCCGCCCTCGCGGGTGAACTCGTCGCCCCCGTCACTCCTGCCCAGCGCATGGGCTGGCCAAGCGTGGATACCGAGGTACAAGAACTCCGCCGCCACTTCCACACGGCGCGGACTGTGCAGGACTATCGCAACATTGGTAACGACTGCGTGGCCGTACTCGAAGCCCTCAGCGCTACCGTCTATGACGCGGCGCTGCACCTCCGCGAAGGAGAAATCGAGCCCGCCGTAGCGCAGACGAAGCAACGCCTCGAACGCTACGCTGACGTCGCTTTCCCCGGTCCTGGCAACGAGCAAATGCGCGCTCTAGTGAAGAAGACCATCGAGTTCGCCCAAGCGGTCAAGCACAACCCGAATGGCACCCGAGTGCGCGCTGGCATCGCCGCCGACGCAGTGATCCAGCTGGCCAACATTCTGCGCCGCATTGCTGACAACGCCTAGGCGGACCCCGACAGATCCGTATTGCTCATCGACCGCACGCACGCGTGTTGGATTGGATAGCGCAGACCCCAAACTTCACGGGCGACGGAAGGACAAATGAGCGTTGGGTATACGCCGCGCTCTCCGAGAGCCTGTCGCGAACGCCTACAGGCCGGTCACGACACCGTCGATGGAGGTGGGCTTCGGATCGGGCTCGTTCACGTACACTCGCCGAGGCGTCCAGACAGCGCGGAGCCTGCGCGATCCCTGATGGGAGGGGCCGAGGGTGAACGCATCGACGCGGGCTGCGATCCCATCTAGGAGCATCCGCTCCGCGAAAAGCAGGCGCGCCACGGGGCGAAGGACTGCATCGTCTAGCGCCGCGCCACGGATCTCCGCGAACGGGTCGATGGGCTGAGACCCCCACCCCGCCATGTCTCCGAGCTGATTCGTACCGAACAGGCCGTCGGACAAAGAGCGACGCAGAATCTCGTCCGCGCTCACCCCGTTGACGCTTGACGACATTCGGAAGGAGGAAGTCTCTTGCACGGTCAGGGTGAGGTTCTCCTCATGGCGGGCGGTCGATACTGTCCGGGTCGATAGGGCAGCGACCTGGGCCTGACGAGCTTCGGATGGGGATGTGAACGTGACGCTCGCGCGAGCATCGCGCATCCCTACCAGCTCAGTGTGTACTGCCGAGCTGAGGACATCGGCGCTGATCGAAATGCTTTGCCCGTCGGTGGAGAGCTCCTTCGCGCGAAAGACCGTACGACCTACCCGCACCCACGGAGCAAGTTCCTCGGAGGCAATCTCCCGCAAGCGTCGTTCGACTCGCTGGCCGAGATCGTCGGGGTCCGACCACGGGCTCGTGGTGTACAGGTTCCGGGCGCCGTCAATGAGATCCCGCTGGGCTCGATCCATTTCACCAGAGGTCTCACCGTTGACGAACAAGCACAGACGAAGTCCGTTCGTCTCCGCCTCCCGGAGTTCGGCATGGGTGGCGGAGTCCCCGTCGGGCATTCTGACGCCGTATCGGGGTCCGAACAAACCGATGTAGATCTCAGAGCTCCGAACGCCCCGAAGGTATGCCTGCTCCGCGCTGATGTCCTGCGCGCCGAGGTCGTCCTCGAACATCACCGGCATCGCGCCGAGCCTTTCGATGGCCTCTCGGACGGCCGCGCGTTCCGCCCGCATATCGCCGATGAGGCTCGATACGAAAACGCGTCGCCCACGTCCCCAGACCGGCAGGTCCTGGTCCGAGGCCGTCAACGACGCGGAACGCTGATCGATGAGCAGAGCGCCGTGGCTCATGGTCTGTTCTCCCTCTTTCGAGCTATTCGTCGAGGTTAGCGAGGAAGGAGCGCGTTAGCGCACCCATGTCGGGTTGGCGGGCGCTGAAGCTTGACTGAGCGCTCGGCGCGAATTTCAAGGGCTCGTCGAATCCGTCGACCGTCACCGTCAGTGCAAAGATGCCGGGCCAGGCGCGCCTTGGTTCGCGGTCAACAAGGCCAAACGGTTCCTCAGTGCGCACGTCTCGGACACCCCGGCGGGAAATTGCTCGACAGGTCAGATCGCGGGACTCTCGACGTCCGGTAGTACGCGCTTCAACGATTCGGCGTGTTGTGACGGCATGCACGCTGACCATGTACGTCTCTAGGTCCACGTCCACGAACACCGCGTCGACCGTGTCGCCACCGCAGAGCAGCGTGAGATTCGAGATCAGCTCGGAGTACCACGGGGGGATGCTGCCTCGGAACACATAGTCATCGAGGAGGGTCTCTACTTGCCGGTTGCTAATGAGCCAGTCATGAATATCGACAGCCAGTGCTTGGTCGGCCTCGTCCAGGGACGGGTGTTCTAACCGCATCGCGCCTCCTTAGGTTCTTGCTCGCACGCTAGTGGAGACCGCGGACATCCAGCTTCGGTCATCGGCGCGTTGGGTGTCCTCGTCGCGTGACCGGTGCTACGGCGTCGGGCTCGGGCTGGGCGCGATTTCCGTCGGGACAGCGGCGAGGGTGCCTGCAACGCCCACGGCGATGCTTAGAGCGAGCAGGACGAACCCGATACGCGTGATGTGTCCGCGGTTGTCCAGCCACTTCTGGTCGGCCTCGAGGATCTCCATCTTGGTGTCATCAAGGTGGTATCGCGCGGAAAGCGGATGCATGCGCAGGATATCAGTTCGCGCCGCGCGGACGTTGAGCAGCTGTCCCTTCCGGGGAAACATCACCACGAGGCCCGCGACCGCTGCCGCGAACGTCAGTACGAGCGCCGCGAGCGTCAGGGCGTTGATGTTGTCGCCCAACCGCAGTGCCCCGGCGATTCCCGCGGCCCCGATGAGCACGGCCCCGCGCTGTTCCATGGCCGTCGCGCGTTGAGCGCTCTGCGCTATCTCGCGGTCGAGTTCGTCCGAGAGGATCTGCAGTTGTCGGCCGCGCCCACGAAGGTTTAGCACGGCAATCCCTACTTGGACGGCTTCTTCGGCTTGTCCAGAGGCGGGCGTTTGTTCCCGTAGTTCTCCTGAGCCGGTGATTTGTAGCCGGTCTTCTTCCAGCCCTCGTTGGGCTTCGGCGGAGGGGGCGTCTTAGCCACAAGCGACCTGCCCATCAACTGCGACCACGGAAGCCAACCTCTCTGTTCGTCTGGGGAGACCCAAGCCTAGCGAGGAGCGCCGGCGGTCGGGTCGGGTATCAGCGCTCCAAAAAATGACGTGGGCGATGGTCGCTACGTTGAGAGCATCGGAGCGGTACTGAACAGTGCTCTCAGTCAGTTTCCGACGCGCTCTAAGAATGACCGAAGGTCGAACAGCAACGCCTCCTCAGTCTCGCCACCCGCTTGAGAGAGCCTGTCGAGGACCCACATGAGGATCATGTTGGATGCCGTCAAGATTGGAGTGAAATCAAGGCTGAGCTCGTCGTTGTCGTTTATAGTCGCGATGACAGCATCGACGCCGTTGAGCCGACCCATCGCCGTGTCAAACGCGGCGTGCTCCTCATCGGCGTCCTCGCTAGCGAGATACCCGGAGTACAGATCGACAAGCGCCTGTGCGACATCTCTTGTGTTCTGATTCATGTTGCTACCTTGCGGCGGAGGAGTCCTGATGGCAAGGGTCGTAGAGTTCACGACGCCGTGAAGCGAGGCGCGAGACGGCGGCGAGGGCGTGAGCGACTGATGGTTGCCCTCGCTGCGCTGCTGTTCTTGCCCGGAGCAGGACTATGTCTCGCAGGGTGCAAGCGCTCGGCGCCGCACGCACGCGGATGTCAGGAGCCTAAGCCTTCTCGGCCCACTGCCGGATCTGCAGCATCGCGGCACCGGGGTCAGATGCCGACGCGTACGTGACGAGTTCCAGGTACCCGGAGTCGCCGACGTTCAGTGGAGGCAGTGGGTCCTCTCGAAGCCGAACGACGAGGTACCCGGCGGCCAGGAGATCATGGGTTTTGTCGGTGTCGAGTGCGACCTTATCCCGATGCCAGTAGCTCCCGTCATATTCGATGGCTACGGGGCGGCCGTCGACTTCGATGCCGATGTCTATGGTCCACGTCAGGCGCCGTTGGAAGCGTTGGTCGCGGATCGTTGATCCCGACGACGCAGCTCCAAAAACGGCGATGGCCGCATCGCGGTACGCGAGTTCGACCGCGCTCTTGCCGGTGACTCGACACTCTGGGCACATGGCACCAGAAACTCGAGAGGCGACTGTCGCCTGCCAGATGTGCGTGGCATCGGTCGGACAAATCCAGGTCGGAAGGAAAGTCGTCCTTCCCGTCGGCATCACGTGCCAAGCGGACGCCGAATTCGATGGAGCCCATTCGGCCGCGAGCTCCGGGTAGAACCAGGCCAACGAGCCCAGCCGCGTCTGGCAGGTGGGACAGCGCCATCGCGGCCGCTTGTGCCGCTCCCGCGGTTGCGCCTCCCACTCATGTCCGCACTCAGGGTCACGCCACCACACCCGGCGTTTCGAGTTATCTCCGACTTTCGCGATGTTCACAGTGTTGAACTCGGGGTGCCACTGGCTAGCTAGCTCGGTGTCCAGCATCGGCCCTTCCTGCAGGCGAGCGTCGCGGGTCGCGTTGCCCCGACAGGAGGGGCACCCGTCATCGAGGTACCTCTCGGGGGACAGTCGGGCGCGGTGCCCCCCTGCGCAGACGAACGACCTTGCCGTCCAATCCCCAGCTGCTGGCACATTGCGCGGGTCTACCTCATCGGCCCATGCGGCCAACAGCTCCGGCACGTCGAAGACGGTCCTTGTAGCGAGGACGGAGCGTTCGACCATCCGGACGAAGGCCGCCATTTCTGCGCACTGCGGGCATACCGGGCGCCTTGCCATGTCGAGGATGGCGTCGGTGAATCTGTGGTCACACGCGGGACAGATCCACTGTGCATCACTCTTTGACCGCGGCGTAGCAGTCGCCCAGAGCTTCTCGGGATTGGCGTTATGGTTCCACCACGAGACTGCAGCGGAGTCGGAGTCCTTGAACAGCTCCTTCAGACGCGATGCTGGGCGTGCGGCGGTACTGCGCTTCGAGCTGTTGAAGCATGCGCAGCCGAACCCGATGTCGCCGAGCCGTTGCGCTGAGAGCCGAGCGCAGCTTCGGCACCTCACGTAGTGAGGGTCGCCACCGAGGGATGGCCCCGTCAAAGGCATGATGTAGTCGAATCCGTTGCTGTCGGCGTGCGCTCGGGCGATCTCCTCGGGAACGGGCGAGTAATCAGCGTAAGCCCCCATCATCTGCCGGCTATTCGCAGCCCATGAGCGCCAATAGCATGCGCGGCACGTCTTGATGTCGTGGGCGTTGTTGTCGATGACGTACTCGAAGCGGTAGTGCGCCTCAAGGTCGCATTCCATGCACCGCGTGAGGTGCCATGAGGTGGGCTTATCGAATGTGTCTAAAAGCTCGAGTCCACCACGGCGGAAGCGCTCGTCGATGTGCGGGATGCAGTAGGCGGGCTTCACCCTCGTCCGATACGCCGCAGCAGCGGAACACTGCTCCTCGGAACACTCCTGGGTGATGATGGGCATGAGTTGACGGGTCTCCTTGCTGATCCTGGCCAACTACTAGCGAGGGAAGCAGTCGGGGTAGCGGTTGGAGACGCCGAGTGAGTGAATGAAGTCGCCGATGAGGCGGTCGACTACTTTGAGAGGTTCGTCGCGGATCTCTTGGAAGCTCGCCGCCGTCGCTGCTTGGAAGGTGGCGGCCTCGTACACCGGCAGCGAGCGGGACGAGAGAATATGCATGCCGCGTTCGTCCTGCGGTCCCGCACTTGCGCCCTCGAGTCCGTAGAGGTGAACGCCGAAACCCCATGGGCCCCGGTACTCGAGCTGTTCGCCCAGCGCTCCAGCCCAGGCGACCAGTCGGTGAGACCACGCGATGGGGAGAGACTCGAAGACGCGCTTCGTGCCCTCCGGAACCCGGGGATGTTCCTCCAGATAAGTGAGTCGCGACATCACTCCCCGAATAGCGCCGGTGGTCTGCACTTCGATGTCCGCGGCCACCTCCGCGAGAAAGCCCTCTGTTGGTGTCTTCCTGCCTTCGGCAAGGCTCGTGAGCGCAACACCCTTCGCCCGTCGCACAGATGCAGTCAGCTCCCAAGGAGTGGGGGAGTGGTCGCGTACAGAACCTGGCACGCGATCCTCCTGTTCGTGAACGAGCTCACGAACAGCCGTCGGTGCGCCTCGGACGAACATACGAGCTAGGCCGTCGTCTGCAACGAGCGGTTCGGCGACGAAGTGCATTCGGCTCGCTGGGAGAGGCTGAGGGTCGCGTCGAAGTTCCTCGCTGAGGGCGTCAACTACTCGGCGGTCGCTCCTGGTTCTCGCCGCGTGCAGGCGTGCGACCTCCGCGTCATTCAGCTGACGCTTGGTTCTCTCTGCTCGACCCCAGTAGCGTCCGTCGACCATGTGTGGTGCTGCCGGACTAGGGGGAACTTCGATGACGAGGTAGCCAGCGCCGGGGTCATCGCGTGACGGGATGACGGTCGTCCGCACATACAGTCCGGGGTCCGGCCGGTTTGCCGCGATCTGCTCGGCGCGCTCTGACAGATCGGAGAGTGGCTGAGGTGACAGCGTGTAGGTGCCCGATTCGGGTTCGTCGACCCCGACGATGAGAACTCCGCCGTCGAGAGCGAAGGAGGCGATGTCCTGCGCGGTTTCCTTGCGTGATCCGGGTGTTGAACCGAGCTCCCGCTTGAAGTCCACGAAGTGGCCCTCAGGTACGGTGCCGGCGGATGTCACGGCCTCGATCTCGGCCTCAGTCGTCGGCAACCAGATTCCCATGGACCGATGATGTCAGATTGCCGGCCTGCCGGTATGTGGCCATGGCGGACGAGCAGGCGAAGATGGTGGCGGCGACCTGGAAGACCGTCGAGGCGGTGGGCATCCCTGACGATTGTCCGGCGGATGTTGTTCGAGCTGGCCGAGGAGATATGTGTGCAGGGGAACCATGACGTCGCACTGGTCTCCGCGGCATACCGAGCCCTCACCAACGTTCTTCACGAGCGGGCGCAGGACGACAAGAAGACCCCGCCGCCGATCCAGGCCGATGCACAACGTGCAGTACGCGCCAGGAATACTGGCCAGACATTGCAGGCGCTTGTAGAAGATGGTGCCTGGTTCACCGTCGAACTCGGTGGTCGTTTGGGGCAGCGAAGTGCATCCGGCGGTGAGTGCAGTACGCACCGCCACGCCGCCGGCTGCTGATGCGGGCACTACACAACCCCCGATGAGTGCCGCAGCTAGCGTGACCCAGGCGAGAGCCCTTGTGAGTTTCTTCAATTCAGATCTCCGATCATCTTCGTGGACAGTTCGAGACCTCTACCCCCTGGTCGTAGTGGAGGCTCGATGATGTCGCGTTGCTCCGCGGTAGTGACGGACGTTGACGGCGTCTGCAGTCCATTCGGTGGACAACCCGACGGTGAAAGGGCGTTGCTTGGCCGTTGTGACGACGATGAGATCCCTCATCACGCCGCCAACCGAAACACACGGCCGGCTGTTATCGGCCCGAAGAGTTCAGGTCACTGCAGGCTGCGCGGACTCTTCAACCCTGGGGATCCGATGTTCCGTCCTGCGCCGCGGTCCGACGGAGAATGCGGGACGCCTCTGAATTGAGCCTGGGCGCACTGCCGCACGAGCCTGTCTCAGACTCTGCACTTTTGCGGAAAGACTGCTCCGTCGGTGATCCGTCGAGGGAGCCCACCGGCGCCAGCTCCGGCCGCGTGGGCTGCCGTGAGTTAGCAGCGCATGTCGAGGTGAAATAGCGTCCGGGCGAGGCTCGCGATGCTGCGCTTCGAAGGTGTTATCAGTGCCGACACATGCTGATCCCTGCACGAGGGCCAGAGAATGTGGCGAGGCGCGACGGTTGAAGGTAGGCGAAGTCAACTCATCGACGGATAGCTGACGGAGCACCGCAGTCGAGTGTGGCACCGGCAACTGGCGCACAAGCTTCTCTCGGTCGACAAGGCCGACGTCGGGTTTCAGCAGCTAACTACAGGATCTGCGACGAGATTGAGCGGCGCGACATCATCGTTCCGCCAAACGGTCCGCAGGAAATCAGCTGTCTCCCGAATGGGGGACAGCTGACGGGTTGAGATGTCCGATATGGTTATCGCGAAGCCGAGGTCGGAGAGCACCTGTCAGAATTTGGATAGAAACTGCGGTTCACTCTCAACGGCGACACAACTATTAAATTAATCCTTCGGGGGGGTCGAAGTATGTCAACCAAATTTGCTAGTAACGGAACTTTGCGGAAGAAGATTGCGGGAGTATTTCTTGCACTGGCGCTTTCGGGTGCTGGGATTTTCGGGCTTGCGGGGCCGGCGGCGGCAGCACCCAGCGATTGCGGTCTTGGGTTGCACTGCAGCTACTCGGGGTACGACTACGGAAATGATTATTTCCAAGGTCCCGACACGCACAAATTCCAGAACTGCGTCGATGATATGTACATCGGTTTGAGGTCCTACAAGAACGTGGCCTCGTCTGCTTTCAACAACGGGCGCACGCAGGTTTCGTATCTCTACTCAGGCGTCAACCAGACCGGCAGCCGGATCTCCTTCGTCAAGGGAACCGGAACCCCGAACCTCGGTACGCGTAGCTTCAACGACATGGCGGACTCTGGGTACTACTCGTCCACTCTCGGGAGCACGGGTACGGCTCTATGTCGCTGATGAGGTCCAACGAGCGCGGCCGTTTCTTCGGAACGGCCGCGCTCGCGGTGGTTCTGGCAGTCGGGTTGGTCGGTTGCGCCAGCCTCGACGGCGAGGACTCGGAGTCGGTCAAAAATCAGGCAACCTGGACCATGCCGCTTGATGAGTTCTATGTCTACTCGCCTGAGCTCGACAACTACGCGGAGCAGTTGCTCATCGCGAACTGTCTTGAAGCGCAGGGCTACCAATGGCCCGTGCCTTGGCAAGACACGAACTACGAACAGGCTGAAGATTTCAACGCAATCGGTTTTCGACTTTTCACGGTGGAACTTGCGAAGAAGTGGGGATACCACTTTGCGCCCCCTGCCAATCCAACGAGCACTCAGCTTTGGGGTGAATTCGTAGACGTCACCGACTCATACTTTCCTGATGCTGAACTAGACGAAGCCTTTCTCTCCTGTACAGACGAGGTTCGAGAAGAAGACGAAGATTTCTTGACCAGTGTCGACGGAGTCAACTATCTCGCAGGGCTCGCGCTACAGGCGGAACAGGTCGTGCAGCAGGATGACGCTGTTATCGAAGCGACTGATAAGTGGAGGACGTGCCTGGAGCCCAAAGTGGACTTCACATTGCCCCAGGACCCTCGGACGGAAATGCCGCCTGCCGATGCGCAGCGGAAGTGGGGTCTCGACGATGAAAGCGCATCAGCCGAAGAATTAGCAGTCGCCGTTGCGGACGCTGAATGTCGCGACTCCAGCGGTCTGAGTGAGATTACCTACGAGAAGTCCTGGGCGGAGCAGGAGAAGCTTGTCGAAGAGAACCGAGACAACCTCGAGCGGATCCGATCTGAAGCAGCAGAGAGAAAAGAGTATCTTTTAACTATCGTGGCCGCAAATGCCCCGGCCGCACCCTAGAGAAGTTCTCTAGAAGCAAAAAATAATTGGGCAGTTTCTTAGCGACCCGCGCGATGATGAGAGCTTTATGACCGAAAATAAGATACCACGGGGCAGTCGACGATCACGTTGGATCATCGCACTCACGGCTTTTGCGGTCGTCGTATCAATCGCCACTGGTTTCTGGTTTGCTGCGCAGTTTCAGTCGACGGCTCAGCAAGAGGCTGATGCCAAAGCCCCAGACGCGGCGCCCATTTTCGCTGACGTAATTCAGGGCACGCTGACCGGGGAGGCGAGCTTCACCGGTGACGTGGGTCCCTCGACCCAGTCTCCAATAACGGTGCCGCCGATTGCGGATGCATCGTTTGCGGTGGTGACCGGACACCCGCTGGAGACTGGATCGACAGCATCGTCAGGACAGATGCTGTCCGAAGTCAACGGGCGACCGCTTTTCGGGGTTCAGTCTGCTTTTTCGTTCTATCGAGAAATGGGACTCGGCGACCGCGGCCCGGATGTCAAAGCGCTCCAGGCCGCCCTCGCTGGGCGTGGATACTCGGTAGCGGTGGACGGGCGATTTGGTAACGAGACCGTTCGAGCAGTGAAGCAATGGTACGAGGATAACGGCTACGAAATTGCTACTCGCAACCCTTCCGAAATTAATGATGATAGTGTCGGCGACGAAACGGAGACGGCTACCCCGCCCGAAGCATATGTTCCGATCTCAGAAGTCGTGGCAATCCCGACGAGCTCGGCCGATGTGATCCGGGGCCTTCGCGTCGGACAGCACCTAGCAGTGGAGGGCCAGCCCGATTTTGTTCTGGGCTCATCTGATCTCGTGGTCACCGTGACGGTTCCGGTCACAGATCTCAGCGATATAGCCGCGGGAGACGCGGCAGAGATATCGGTAAACGGTGAGACTGTGAGCGGGATCTTAGGCGACATACTCCCGACCGGTGAGGCGCCGGCTACAAACGAGGCCGAGACGGATGATGCGCAGCTCTCCGAGGCGGATGAAGTCACTTTCACCGTCATTCCACAGGCTGCTCTGCCCGCTTCGAACGGACGTGCACGCATCACTGTGACCACTTCGGTCGTCGCCGAGGACGCTCTGATAGTCCCCGTTCTTGCGGTTTCAGATCGAGGACCGGACAAGAATGTTCTCACCAAACAGCAGGACGACGGTACCTTCCTCGAAGTGCCCGTCACGGTGATAGGAACGCTGCAGGGAGAGGTCGCCGTCGAACCTAACGAGGCGGGCGCTCTCAAAGCCGGCGACCGGGTTCGCGTTGGTTGATGTGGCTCTTATTCAGCTGAGAGGTGTTCGGCGGACATACTCGTCGGCGGGGCGACCGGACGTCGAAGCTCTTCGAGGGATCGATCTTGAGATCGGTCAGGGAGAGTTTGTCGCCGTAGTGGGGCCGTCCGGCGGTGGTAAGACGACGCTGATGAACATTCTCGGCCTACTCGACGACGCAACAGAAGGCGTCTATCTCCTCGAAGGACATGAGACGCGCGCCGGGGATGGGGCCAGGGCGGCGGGCGTTCGTGCCCGAACCATCGGGTTCGTTTTTCAATCCTTTCATCTTCTTGAGGGCCGAGCCGCGCGCGATAGCGTAGAGCTAAACCTGCTCTATCGCGGAGTATCGAGAAGCGCGAGAACTAGCAAGGTGCTTCGTGCGATAGATTCCGTTGGTCTTCGCGGACTTGCGACTCAGAGCACGTCGACGCTTTCCGGAGGGCAACGTCAACGGATCGCGATTGCTCGAGCGATAGCGGGCGACGCGAAGCTGATTCTTGCGGACGAACCAACTGGTAACCTCGATTCAGTCAACGCATCGCGTGTGCTTGACGAACTTGAACGGATCAATTGCGATGGGGCGACCGTCATTGTCGTCACGCATTCTGCTGAGGTTGCGGAACGCGCGGGTCGTGTCATTCGTATCGCAGACGGTGAACTCGTCTCCGACGAGAGAAAGCCTGGTAGCGCCGACACGCCTGTGCCTACGAAACGGGCGGAGTCGCCGTCGTACTCCAGTTTGACACTTTCGAACTCGGGGCCCTCAGGGGGCAACGATGAGAAGGCGGAGCCAGGGAAGAGGCGAATTCGGTTTGCGGACATGCTGCGAGACGCATGGCTGTCGGTTTTGTCGCGAAAGGTCCAATCTTTTGGGCAAGGTCTCGCGGTCGCAATCGCGGTGGGGTTGACGATTACTACCTTGGGACTTTCGGCATCTGCCAGCGCTCAGGTCTCCGCGACCTTCGACGCGCACCTGAATCGCGAGGTTTCGGCGACGTGGTCCACGGCGGTCAAGCACTCGCTCCCACTGGACGTGATACCCGCGAAGGTTGAGGATCTGGTTGGGGTAGATGCGGCCGCTGTGGTTGTCGATCTGAACGTCAGCACTGTCTCTACGTTCGCTGAGGCTCGCCAGATTCGTCCGCACGTCGCGTTTGGCGACATCGCCGGAGCAGCGCGGTTGTCCATCGATGAGGCGCCGTGGCACAGTGGGCCTCTCGCGGCCGGAGAAGCCTTCGTCGGGGATCTTCTGGCGAAGGACCTGAAGCTCAGCAGCATCGACGGAGCCCCAACGATTCTGGTCGACGGGGATACCTACATGGTGGCGGGCCTAATCACGGCATCGTCACGTCTCCCTCTCCTCCGCGGCGAGGTTGTTGTCGGTCCTCGCGACAACGTCACCTCACAAGGATCAGTTGACGTCACCTTGCTGACAGTGACTGCACCCGGGGCGGCGCAACAAGTTGCCCGGCAAGTACCCGCGACCCTGAATCCTTACCAGCCTGAGCGGATGACCGTCGTCGCGCCCACTGACGCCACGCAGCTGCGAGGCCAGGTTGAACAGGGCGTGCAAGCTACGTTGACCGCATTCACGTTGCTCGCGCTGATTGTCGCTATAGCGGCTCTGATGAACGCCACGCTCTTGGCCGTCAACTCACGCCGAGGCGAGATCGGAATGAGAAAGGCGCTAGGCGCACGCAACCGCCAGATTGGGGAGCTCATTACCGTTGAGTCTGCCCTCGTCGGCATCGTTGGTGGCGCGGGTGGCCTCGTGCTCGGTATGGGAGCAATTCTCGTCGTGACCGTGACTCAAAGATGGTCGCCTGTGTTTGATGTTGTCCTGCTTCCTGTGGCGCTACTGGTAGGTCTTGTCGTCGGGGCCGGAGGCGGTGGATTGGCGTCAATACGAGCAGCTCGTCTTCGGCCGGCGGAAAATTTGCGCAACTGACGACCTTCAGCGCTGCGCCGGCCTTGGTGGGGCCTTGTGGGTGTCGTTCATCGTCCCCGTACGGAAGCAAAGCCGAGCGTGCCCGCCAATAGACCTTGCGCGGCCGAGATCGACGTAGGCCTCAACCATCACGTCGCGACTCCCTCCTCCGAAGGAACTCTCGGGAAGATCGCCAACCCTCGTCAGTACGCTCCGCTGGAGGATGTCCTTCGCTGCACAGCCAAAAACCTCCCTCCGGGGAACCTCGGCGAACCTTGGTACCTTCGGTGTTGGAAACACATGATGCCTCGTCGCAGGCGCCTGGTGGTCGCCGTGTGGATTGGTAGGTGGGGCGTCATCGGGGGCTCGCACGGGTCGGAGAACCGCGGGACTACGGGGTTGTGCGGATGCTCCGGGAAAACCGTGAGGGCGGCAAGGGAAATTCGGGAAGGATCGAGCGACAACAGCGTCCCGGGGGCGGTCGCGTCATCCTCGTGAATTCTGGGGACACGGTTTTACGCGAAACGCACCGAACGCGTCAGGTGATGTCGGGGGAACCGGAACGGTGTTGCCCGCGCTTCAAGGTTCAGGGATCGGCTGGTTTACACGCGCGGAACGGTTCCGGGCGCGGACGCGTGACTTCGGAGCGGTTCAGCTCGCCTCGATGCGTGGCTTGGCCGTATCCGCTTCATCGAGTCGCACAGCTTCGTCCGCCCAGCTTTCGCCTCTGAGTGATCTCGCTGTGCGTACGTCGACGTCGACGGCGATCTGAAAGTCGCGACCACCACCCTCAGTGACGACCTCGGGGCTGTCTTGCCGGCCAGCGCGCCTGTCTCGAACAGGATCCATGGTTCCGTCATGTTCCCGACTTTGAGACGCTCTGGCGCGAGGCTCACTCGGCGAGGACTTTGCCTGGCTTCCGTCTTCATGCGACGGACGGCTCCCAGCGGAGGTCATCCCCAGTGTTCTAGGGGGGCTGCACCGGATCACATAGTTTGACGATCCCGGCCGGACGGGCTTTTCAGCGACTCCAGTGTTTGCCTGGTTCAGATATGACAGATCTGGATCAGGATAAAGGCTGACCAATATGAGCACCTCCGGCATCAGCGTTCTGAAATTACCGTCCTACAGGACAGTATCCATGGTACTGTCCTGTGGGACGATAAATAACGATCATCATCCGTCCAACGCATACGGGGAATCCCGTCGGACAGAGAGGATCGGATCATGGGTAAGACACTGGAGAACGCGGAACTGCCGGCAGCCGCGCGCGGGTTCGTCGATGGGTGGCAGGCCCGCGACGCCGACGCGGTGGAGGCACTGTTCACGGACGACGCAGTCGTCTCGGATGAGGGCCGCACGCACCGTGGCCGCGACGAGATCCGCACGTGGATCGATGAGTCGATCAACCTGTTCACCACCACGCTCACCTTCCTCCGCGCACGAGAGGTCGATGGGATGGTCGGGGCTTCCTATCGCCTCGAGGGCGACTTCCCCGGAGGGGTCGTGGAGCTGGAGTACCAGTTCCACCTCGGCGCCGACGGACGCATCGTCCAGCTCGACTTCGCCGCCGCAGCGGATTGAGCGCCGACTGACCGCACGAAGAGGCTGCCTCCCGCGGGAGGCGGCCTCTTCGTCGTCGCGGGTGAGGTGCTCAGATCGTCGGGACGGTTCCGCCGTCGATGACGACTTCGGTGCCCACGATCGCGGATGCCCGGTCGGACGCGAGGAAGCCGACGAGGTCGGCGATCTCCTCCGTCTCCGCGAAGCGTCCGAGGGGAACGCCGCCGAGAGAATCCATGACGCGCTGCGCGGCGGCCTCGCGACTGATGCCGTTGGCCTCCGCGAGCCGGTC
This sequence comes from Microbacterium oxydans, assembly GCF_000956525.1. Taxonomy (GTDB): domain Bacteria; phylum Actinomycetota; class Actinomycetes; order Actinomycetales; family Microbacteriaceae; genus Microbacterium; species Microbacterium oxydans_A. The sequence goes on along the minus strand of NZ_JYIW01000020.1, from coordinate 61,345 downwards.
GTAGAAGACCTGCGTGGCCTCTGTCCGGATGCCGCCGGGGCTGATCGCGTTGACGCGCACACCCTTCGGTGCCAGTTCGGTCGCCAGGCCCTTGCTGTAGGTGCGGAGCGCCGCCTTCGCTGCGGCATAGGGGAGCGTCGACTCCCACTGCGGCAACTCGCGCTGGATCGAGGTGAAGTGGAGCACGACTCCGGAGCCCCGGGCGATCATGGCGGGGATGAGCGCGTGATCCAGGCGCACGGCTCCGAGGAAGTTGAGCTGCAGCTCGGTGATCCACTGCTCCTCGGGGACGGCCTCGAACCCGCCGGCGGGCGTCGAGGATCCGCCGACGACGTGCACGATGATGTCGGCGCCGCCCGCCTTGCTCATCTCCGAAGCGACGAGCCTCGTGCCCTCCACGGTGGAGGTGTCTGCCGTGATGAATCGCTCGGGGTGCTCGTAATCGGCGGGCATCGTCCGAGCGGACACGTACACGTCCGCGCCGAGTTCCCGAAGCCTCGCCGCGACCGCGGCACCCGCGCCCTTCGTCCCTCCGGTGACCAACGTTCTGCGGCCGTCCAAGCGGTCGCGATCCTGATGTGCCATGTGCGTCTCCTGTCACTCGATGTGTCTTCGCGCGACACAACCGCGCGAAGTACTGTCCTAAAGGACAGTACCAGGAATGCTGTCAATTAGGACAGTAACGCGAGAATCGAGACCTATTCCCGCGAGGGGAGAAGCCCCCGCTCGAGCATCTGCTCGGCGGAGGAGATCGCATCCTTCACGAAACGCGAGGTCAGATCCGTGTACGCGCGGACGTCGCTGTCGGACCAGCCGTCGAGCACCTCGGCGATCATGCGGTCACCGAGCTCGTAGACCCCGCGGGCCGCAGCCTCGCCGGATTCGGTGAGGCTGATGAGCGTGGCCCGGCGATCGGACGGGTCGGTCGTGCGTTGCACCCATCCGTGATCCTCGAGCCGGCGGACGATCTTGCTCACGTGCGACGCGCCGGTCGCGAGCACCTCGGACAGCGCGGTCGGTCGCATCGGCCCCCAGGCGAGCAGGTGCCGCAGTGTGGCGTGCGACTGCTGATCGATGCTCTCGCCGGTCTTCGCCAGGATCTCCCCCTGGAACGAGGGCGAATCCCAGAGCAGGATCAGGGCGCTGAGATTGGCCAGCAGTTCGGAGCGGTAGGGGAAATCGCTCGCACGACGAGGTCTCGCCGTGGTGCCGTCTGCGTCGGTGGTCATGCCCGGATTCTACCGACCGCCGCGGAAATAGTGTCGCATGAGACACTATTGAGTGGCCTTCACAAGGGTGCTGATTCGAACGACGAGGGGGGAGGTCGCGATGGGAGCGATGGATGAGCTGATCGACGCGACGGTCATCGACACACTCCGATCGGCGCTGACCCATGCCGACCCGGCGCTCGGACTCTCGGCCCTCGCAGCGGTACGCGATGCTGTCGACGGCGAGCGGTTGCGCACGCGGGTCGACCTGGTTCGCGAAGCGCTGCTCGTCGATGCCCCGGCAGGATTCGCTCAGACGGAACATCTCGTCGACGCCGCGCTCTCGGTGCCGGAGTTCGGCGGCTGGATGATCTGGCCGGTGACCGAGTTCGTGACCGCGCGAGCCCTCGACGACGGATCGACGGCGGCGTTCGATGCGGGCCTTGCGCTGCTCGCCCGGCTCACGATCGGGCTCAGCAGCGAGTTCGCGATCCGAGCGATGCTCATCGCCCGGCCCGAGCGCGTGTTGGAGACCGCGTACGAGTGGACCGGCCACGAGAACGAACATGTGCGCCGCCTCGCGAGCGAAGGCACGCGTTCGTATCTGCCGTGGGCGAAGCGCGTGCCGTGGCTCATCGAGCACCCGGGGGCGACCCTCGGCATCCTGGATGCGCTGTACCGCGACGAATCCGCATACGTGCGGCGATCCGTGTCGAACCACCTGAACGATCTCAGCAGGATCGACCCCGCCCTGGTCGTCCGGACGGCCGGGAACTGGGCAGCGCGTGCCGACCCCCGCACGCCGGCGGTGATCCGCCATGGCCTGCGCACCCTGATCAAGAATGCCGACCCGGACGCGCTGCGGGCGGTCGGCTACTCGGGAGACCGCATCGAGGTGGATCGGCCGCACCTGGACTCGACCGAGGTGCCGATCCACGAGGGCGCCGTGACCTTCACGGCGCTCGTCACGAACGAGGGTGATGCGGATGCCGTCGTCGCGATCGACTACGTCATCGGATTCCAGCGCTCCAGAGGAACCGTGAGCCCGAAGACGTTCAAGCTGACGTCGCGCACGCTGGCTCCCGGCGAGAGCATCACCGTCGAGAAATCGCACTCCTTCCGCCGGATCACCACACGCGCCTACTATCCGGGCAGCCACTTCGTGGCCGTGCAGGCCAATGGTCGACGTTCACCGGAAGCGGAGTTCACCCTGGTGGCGCGCGACGCTCGCCCGGAACCCGCCGCGTCCTCTAGCCTCGAGCCATGACGGGAACCGACGCGCCGCACGGCCTCATCGACGGACACAACGACCTGCCGTGGGCGGCGCGCAACCTGGCCGCGTATTCGGTCGAGGGTCTCGACGACTCCACGCACCCGTCACGCTTCCAGACCGATCTGCCGCGCATGCGCGAGGGCGGCGTGCTCGGCCAGTTCTGGTCCGTCCACGCCGAGGACCTGCCCGACGTCGATGCCGTGCAGTACACACTCGAGCAGATCGACTGCGTGTACCGGCTGGTGCAACGGTATCCGGATCGACTCGCCCTCGCCCGAACGGCCGCCGACGTCGTCAGGGCAGGGCGCGAGGGCAGGATCGGCAGCCTGCTGGGGGCCGTGGGCACAGCATCGCCGGCTCGCTGGCGACGCTGCGGATGTTCGCGCGGCTGGGCGTGCGCTACATGACGCTCACCCACAACAACAACACGCCCTGGGCGGACTCGGCGACCGATACGCCCCAGCACGGCGGCCTGAGCGAGTTCGGCGAAGCGGTGGTGCGTGAGATGAACGCGCTCGGCATGCTGGTCGACCTGTCGCACGTCGCGGAATCCACCATGCACCACGCGCTGCGTATCACCGACTCCCCGGTCATCTTCAGCCACTCCTCGTGCCGCGCCGTGACGGATCATCCGCGCAACGTGCCCGACGCCGTGCTGCGCGAACTGAAGGGGAACGGGGGAGTGCTGATGGTCTCCTTCGTCCCGCCGTTCGTCTCGCAGGGCTATGCGGCGTGGTGGGCTGCCGGTCGAGAAGGCGCGGCTCCGCCCGTCGAGATCGCCGACGTGGTGCGGCACTTCGACCACGCGCGTGACGTCGCCGGCATCGATCATGTGGGCGTCGGCAGCGACTTCGACGGCTTCGACGACTTCCCCGCCGGGCTGGATGACGTGGCGGGGTTCGCGCGCCTCCGCGAGGCGCTGCAGAACGACGGCTGGTCGGACACCGACCTCGACAAGGTCTGGTCGGGCAACATCCTGCGGGTGCTGCGTGCGACGGACGAGCGCTTCGAGGGGCAGGCCCGGGACGAGCGCGGCGCTCGCGGCGACGGAGATCCTGCGTCCTGACCGCGCTTCGACGGGCTCAGGGCCCCAACGGGGGTGGCGCTTCGACGGGCTCAGGGACCCAACGGGGGGTGGCGCTTCGACGAGCTCAGCGACCCATGGGGACGGATGCCGCTCAGCGACCCCACGGGGTGGCCGGGCTATGCCGACACGCGAAGTCGCTGCTGCGCGAGTTGCGGCACTGCCCGCTCGCGTGCGGCCTTTCGTGCGGTGGCGACCGCGCCGATCGACACGACGTCCGCGCCGAGCGTCGAGGCGAGCAGCTCGGGCGCCGGCAGGTGCAGCTCCTCGGGCAGGATGCGCCGTGCCGCAGCGAGCACCGGCTCGATGCTCTCCGCGACGCCGCCGCACACGATCACGCGTGCCGGGTCGTACATGCTGCCGAGCACGCCGACCACCCGGGCGACCGTGGCGCCGACGCGCGACGTGACGAGCACGGCATCCGGGTCTCCCGACGCCGCGAGCGTGAGCAGCAGTCGGGGGTCGACGCGCTCGCTCGCGACGATCTGCCCGACTGCGCTGTCGGCAGCGATCTCTCCGCTCTCGACCGCGGCCCGTGCCTGGTCCTGTACGGAGTACCGCAGGCCGAAGGCCGATCCGACCCCGATGATGTGATCGAAGACGACGCCTTCGCCGACCCCGCCGTGCGCGCCGTGCAGCACATGCCCGTCGACGACCACGCCGCCGCCGAAGCGTTCGCTGGCCAGCAGGGCGACGTAGTCGCGGCATCCGATCGCGGCCCCGACCGCGCCCTCGGCGATCGCAGCGAGCTGCGCGTCATTCTTGATCTCGACGACCGGAGCCGCGTCGCGCAGTGCTGCAGCCAGACCCGGGTTCGTGCGTTCCCAGAAGCCGCCGGGATGCGGGGGTGAGATGCCGTCGCGGCTCACCGGTGCTGCGACGCCGACGCAGAGCGCCAGGACCTGCTGCGGCTCGACGTCCGCTTCGGCGAGCGCCAGGCGGAGCCGCTCGAGGATCGCCGCCCGTCGCTCCGGGGCCGGCTGGTCCGGGTCGACTGCGACGCGGTGGCTCACGATCGTGCGATCGAGCAGGTCTGCGACGGTGACGGCGAGGTGGCTCGCTCCCGCATCGATGCCGACGACGACGCCGAGGTCGGTCGACAGGGCGAAGCGGCGGGCGGGCCGGCCGGCCCGGTAGCTGCCGGCGGCTCTGGCGTTCGGCAGCTCGCGCAGCATCGATACGTCGACGAGCGTGTCGATCGCATCGATCGCGGTCGAGCGGGTGAGCGAGGTGCTCGCCATCACCTCGGTGGCGGTGAACTCACCGGCGGTCCAGGCGAAGTCGAGTACGGCACCCACACTGGCGCGTCCGGTCCCGAGATCGGAAAGTTCTGCCACAGTGCTTGACCTTTCGTCGTCTCCAGTGAGACAGTACTCCAGGAACGAGTAGATTCGCTTACTAGATTTAGTACGACGATCTACCCATCGAAAGGACGACGATGTCTGACAGACGAACACGCGCGGTGCGACTGGTCGCCGGGGCCCTCGGCCTGACGCTCGTCGGCGCCGCTCTGACCAGCTGCGCCGCAGGCTCCGCGACGGAGACCATCCGCTTCACGTTCAGCAAGCGCGAGGCCATCGAGTTCATGACCGCGCTCGTCGCGGACTACAACTCCTCGCAGGACAAGGTGAAGGTCGAGATCGACACCTCGGGTGTCGACGTGGTCTCGGCGAGCTTCGTGCGGGGCAATCCGCCCGACATCATGCTCGCCAACTACAACTACGAGATCGCGCGCTTCGTGCAGCGCTGCGCGCTCACCGACCTGTCGGAGACGGATGCCGCAGCCGGCATCCGCGACGATCTGCAGCCCCTCATGGAGCAGTACGGCTCATGCGAGGGCCGCACCAGCGCACTGCCCTACTCGGTGATGGCCGCATCGGTCATCTACAACAAGGACATCTTCGAGGCCCAGGGGCTCGAGGTCCCGAGGACCTGGGACGAGCTGATCGCGGTCTGCGATCAGCTCAAGGCCGCAGGGATCGACCCCTTCTACGGCACGTTCAAGGACGACTGGACGGTCGCCCAGGGCTGGTACGACTACACGGCCGGCGGTTCGGTCGACGTGATCGACTTCTTCGACGCACTCGCCACCGAGGGCACCGAGGTCGGCCCGAACTCCGACGTCTCGTTCGAGAAGGACTTCACCGAGCCGATGGATCGCATGATGCAGCTCGCCGAGAACTACACGAACAAGGATGCCGCCAGCCGCGGCTACGGCGACGGCAACCTCGCGTTCAGCAAGGGCGAGGCCGCGATGTACCTGCAGGGCCCGTGGGCGTTCAGCGAGATCGCGAAGACCGCTCCCGACCTGGCTCTCGGCACCTTCCCGCTGCCGATGACCGACGACCCGGCCGACCTCGGCGTCCGGGTCAACATGGACCTCGCTGCGATGATCCCCGAGGGCTCCCGTCACCAGGAGGCCGCGCGCGACTTCCTCGAGTACCTCTACCAGCCCGACCACATCCAGCAGTACAACGCCTCGCAGCTCGGGTTCACCCCGACGAAGGGAGCGCCCGCGCCGGACGACCCGCGCGTCGAGGGAATGATCGAGTACTACGACAACGGGCAGATCTATCAGGGCCCGTCGGTGCTGGTCCCCAAGACGCTGCCGATGTTCAACTACGCGCAGGCCATGGTGCTCGGCGCATCGACGACCAACACGCTGCGCACGATGGACGCGGACTGGGCGCGCATCGCGTTCCGCGCGCCGATCCCCACCACGCAGGATTCAGCAGCAGGCGAGACAGAGGAGTCAGCGCCGTGACCGACACCGCACTGCCCAATCCGGCGGCATCGAACCTCACCAAGCCCAACACCCCGACGACCGACACCACGGCGATCGTCACGGGCGGCGCACGGAAGATCCGACGGCACACCCGCCGGGTCGAGCCGATCTACTACTTCTTCCTCGTCCCGACCCTGATCCTGTTCACGCTGGCGATCACGGTCCCTGGCGTGATGGGGATCTTCTTCAGCTTCACCGACTCGATCGGCATCGGCGAGTGGAACTTCAACGGGCTGACGAATTACGTCGCGATGTTCAGTGATCCGTCGATCCTGCAGAGCTACCTGTTCACCTTCGGATTCTCGATCGCCACGGTCATCGTGGTGAACGTGATCGCGTTCATGCTCGCGGTCGGGCTCACCTCCCGCATCCGCTTCAAGACCGGGCTGCGCACGATCTTCGTGATCCCGATGGTGATCTCGGGCATCATCATCGCCTACGTCTTCAACTTCCTGTTCTCGAACTCGCTGCCGAACGCGGCGGCAGGCTCCGGCATCCCCTGGCTCGAGACCAGCCTGCTCGCGAACCCCGACCTCGCCTGGGTCGCGATCGTGATCGTGACCGCGTGGCAGGCGGTCCCCGGCACGCTCCTCATCTACATCGCAGGGCTCCTCTCGGTGCCCGGCGAGGTCTACGAGGCGGCGAGCATCGACGGCGCGAGCAAGGCGCAGCAGCTCACCCGCATCACGATCCCGCTGGTCGCCGGCTACGTCGTGATCAACATCATCCTCGGCTTCAAGGGCTTCCTGAACGCGTACGACATCATCGTCGGACTCACCAACGGCGGCCCAGGCACCTCCACCCGCAGCGTCGCGATGACGATCATCGCCGGCTTCAACGGCGGCGACTACGCCTACCAGATGGCCAACGCGACGATCTTCTTCATCGTCGCGGTGCTCATCTCCCTGCTGCAGCTCTCGCTGACCCGCGGAAGGAACGCACTCTGATGTCGACCCAGACCATCACCACCCAGACGGCAGGCAAGAAGCCGCGGATGCGCATGGAGCGCGTCAACTGGTCGGGCACGATCATCCTCATCCTGTGCGCCGTCACCGTGCTGCTGCCGCTGTACGTCACGATCTCGATGGCGTTCAAGACGACGAGCCAGGCGGTCGACGGCAACGCGTTCTCGCTGCCGGCCCCGTTCAGCATCGACGGCTTCGTCGAAGCGTGGAACCTCACCAAGTTCCCGGTCGGCGCCGGCATCTCGCTGCTCGTGACGGCAGGCACCGTGGTCGCCACGATCATCCTCGCGGCCTTCGCCTCGTACGCGATCGTGCGCAACTGGGACCGCAAACTGTTCCGCTACTCGTTCTTCTACCTGCTGGCGGCGATGTTCATCCCGTTCCCGGTCGTCGCACTGCCGCAGATCCAGCTCACCGGACGCGTCGGGCTCGACAACCCCTTCGGCGTGATCATCCTCGCGACGATGTTCCAGCTGAGCTTCAGCGTGCTGCTGTTCACGGCGTTCCTCCGCTCGATCCCGATCGAGCTCGAGGAGAGTGCCCGCATCGACGGTGCCACGACCTGGCAGACGTTCTGGCAGCTGATCTTCCCGCTGCTCGCCCCGATGAGCGCCACGGTCGGCATCTTCGCCTTCCTCTACGCCTGGAACGACTTCATGATGCCATCGCTGATCATCTCCGATCCGGCGATGCAGACGCTGCCGGTGCGGCAGAACCTCTTCCAGACCCAGTTCAGCAACAACTACAACGTGTCCTTCGCCTCGTACCTGATGGCGATGGCCCCGGCGATCCTGGCGTACCTGTTCACGCAGCGCTTCGTCATGGAGGGCGTCACGCAGGGTGCCGTGAAGGGCTGACGGATGCTTCGACAGGCTCAGCAACCCAGGAGTAAGTGGGTCCCTGAGCCTGTCGAAGGGCCGACTGAATGGGTTCCTGAGCCTGTCGAAGGGCCGGGACGCGACAGACCGCAACAACCGAAGGAGCAGTTCTCTCTCATGACCGATGCGACTCTCACCGAGACCCGCACCTCCGCCGACGCCGCAGCCTGGTGGCGTCAGGCGGCCGTCTACCAGATCTATCCCCGCAGCTTCGCCGATGCGAACGGCGACGGACTCGGGGATGTCCCCGGCATCCTCTCCCGTGTCGACTACCTCGCGGATCTGGGGATCGATGCGGTCTGGTTGAGTCCGTTCTATCCCTCGGAGCTGGCCGATGGCGGCTACGACGTGGCGGACTACCGCGACGTCGATCCGCGGCTCGGCACGCTCGCCGACTTCGACGCGATGGTGGCGGCGTTGCATGCGCGCGGCATCCACGTGATCGTCGACATCGTGCCCAACCACAGCTCGGATCAGCACGAGTGGTTCCAGGAGGCGCTCGCCGCCGGCCGTGGCTCTGCGGCCCGCGAGCGGTACATCTTCCGCGACGGGTCAGGGCCGGATGGCGCCGAGCCGCCGACGGACTGGATCTCGGTGTTCGGCGGCAGCGCGTGGGAGCGCGTCGAGGACGGCCAGTGGTACCTGCACACCTTCGCGGTCGAGCAGCCGGACTTCAACTGGGATCACCAGGAGGTCCGTGACGACTTCCTGCAGACGCTGCGCTTCTGGTCGGACCGTGGAGTCGACGGATTCCGCGTCGACGTGGCGCACCTGCTCACGAAGGACCTCTCCGAACCGCTGCCCTCGCAGGCCGAACTCGATGCGATGGACCGCACCTCCGGCACGCATCCGACCACCGACCGCGACGACGTGCACGAGATCTACGCCACGTGGCGCGAGGTGTTCGACTCCTACGACCCGCCGCGCACGGCTGTGGCCGAGGCCTGGGTCGCGACGCCCGAGCGCCGTGCCCGCTACGCCTCGGCTGCTGGCCTCGGCCAGGCGTTCAACTTCGACCTGCTGGTCGCCGACTTCGACGCCGAGCAGTTCCGCGGCATCATCGACGACAACCTGCAGCAGGCGCAGCGGTCGGGCTCGTCGACCACGTGGGTGCTGTCGAACCACGACGTCACCCGGCACGCGACCCGGTACGGGCTCGCTCCGCTCGAGGGTCGTGCGGTGAAGCAGGGTACCGAGTGGGTCGCCGCAGGCGGACCGGCCGACATGCTCGACCGCGAGCAGGGGCTGCGCCGTGCGCGCGCCGCGTCGCTGTTCATGTTCGGCCTGCCGGGCAGCGCCTACCTGTATCAGGGCGAGGAGCTCGGGCTGCAGGAGGTCGCCGAGATCACCCCGGAGCAGCGCCAGGATCCAGGATTCTTCCGTGGGGCTGCCTTCGATGGACTCGGCAGGGACGGATGCCGCGTGCCGCTGCCCTGGACGGCCGACGGGGTGTCGTTCGGCTTCGGTCCGGCCGAGGCGCATCTGCCCCAGCCGGCCTGGTTCGCCGACTACGCGGTGGATGCCGAAGCCGCTGACCCGTCGTCGACGCTCGCGCTGTACCGGGAGGCACTGCGCCTGCGGCATCCGCTGCAGACCGGCGAGACCCTCGAGTGGATCGAGACCGGTCGCGCCGATGTGCTGCGCTTCGCGCGTCCGAACGGCTGGCAGGTCGTCGCGAACTTCGGCACCGAGCCGTTCGACCTCGGGGCGGATGCCGCCGACGTCGTGCTCTCGAGCGCAGACCTCGACGGCGCGCTGCTGCCGGGCGAGGCGACCGCGTGGATCGCGCCGGCCGGGCTGCTCGGCTGACCCTCCCGACATGGTGAGGGGTCACGAATCGCCGTCCCATCGCGCCGGAGGGCGGCGTGTTGTGACCCCTCACCATGGAGTAGGCGGCGCAACGCCGCCGAGTTGATAATGGTTCTCATTAGCACGTAGAGTGTGAGCATGAAGAAGCTCGTCGCCCCCCTCGCGCTCACCTCCGCCGCTGTCCTCGCGCTCGCCGGCTGTTCGGCCACGCCGACCTCGGCCACGGATGGCGACGGGGCGATCCAGGTCGTCGCCAGTACCAACGTCTACGGCTCGATCGCCGCGCAGATCGGCGGCGACCGCGTCGACGTGACCTCGATCATCGAGTCCGCGACGCAGGACCCGCACTCGTACGAGGCGACCGCCCGCGACCGACTCACGGTGCAGAAGGCCGACCTCGTGATCGAGAACGGCGGCGGATACGATGCCTTCGTCGACTCGCTCCTGAAGGACGCCGCCGACCCGCACGTGGTGACGGCCGTCGAGTACTCGCACGACTTCCCCGGCAACGAGGGGCACGACGAAGCCGGTCACGACGAGGCAGAGCACGACCACGCGGATGACGCGGAAGGCCACGAGGGGCACGATCACATCGAGGGCTTCAACGAGCACGTCTGGTTCGACCCGCACACGATGATCCATGTCGTGGAGGCCATCTCAGACGAGCTCGCCGAGCTGGATCCCGACGGCAAGGCCGAGTTCACCGCGAACGCTGCGAAGATCACCGCTGACCTCGAGGGCTTCGAGACCGACCTGGAGGGGCTCCAGGCGCAGGCCGAGGGCAAGACCGTCTTCATCACCGAGCCGCTGCCCGGCTACCTCGCGGCCGCGGCCGGACTCACCGACGCGACGCCGGAGGGCTTCGCAGAGTCGGTCGAGGAGGGTAGCGATGTCGCCCCAGCCGTGCTGCTCGAGTCGCTCGACCTGATCGACAGCGGAACCCTGACCGCCCTGCTCACCAACGCGCAGACCGGAGGGGCCGAGACGCAGCGCGTCGAAGCGGCCGCGAAGGATGCCGGCATCCCGGTCGTCGCCTTCACCGAGCTGCTCGAGGACGGATCGTCGTACTCTGAGTGGATGCGTGATGCGATTCAGAGCCTCGCCGCCGCGATCAAGTCGTGAGTCGGGCCCTTCGACAGGCTCAGGGACCCAACGGGGCGCCGGCTCAGGGACCCAAGGGGGCGCAGGCTCAGGGACCCAAGGGAGCGCGGGCTCAGGGACCCAACGGGGCGCCGGTCCTCGAGATCTCGAACGCCTCCCTGCACCGCGACGACCGTGAACTGTGGTCGGGCCTCGACCTGACCGTGAACGCGGGCGAGTTCATCGCCGTGCTCGGACCGTCCGGCTCCGGCAAGACCACGTTGCTGCGCAGCATCCTCGGGCTCCAGCCGCTCTCCTCCGGGACGATCCGCGTCGCCGGCGAGCCCGTGCATCGTGGCAACGCGCGCATCGGATACGTGCCGCAGCAGCGTTCGCTCGCCCCCGACACCAGCATGCGTGCCCGCGACCTGGTCGCGCTGGGTGTGCAGGGCAGCCGCTTCGGCTTCCCGGTCCCGCACCGCGGCGACCGCGCGAAGGTCGACCGCCTGCTCGAGTCCGTCGGTGCAGCGCACTACGCCGACCGACGCGTCGGGATGCTGTCGGGCGGGGAGCAGCAGCGGCTCAGGGTCGGGCAGGCGCTCGCCGACGAGCCGTCGCTGCTGCTGTGCGACGAACCGCTGTCGAACCTCGACCTCGCGAACCAGGTGGCGGTCACCGACATCATCGACCGCCAGCGCCGCGACCGCGACGCCGCCGTGCTGTTCGTGACGCACGACATCAACCCGATCCTCGGTCGCGTCGACCGCATCCTGTACATCGCCGGCGGGCGCTTCCTGCTCGGAACGCCGGACGAGGTGCTGCAGACCCGCGTGCTGACCGAGCTGTACGGCACCCCGGTGTTCGTGCTGCGCGCCGGCGACCGGCTGGTCGTCGTCGGTGTGCCGGATGCCGAGCCGCACCACGATCACGGCGAGCATGAGCACGGAGGCGCAGCATGAGGCCGCTGGTCGACTGGAGCGACGTCTTCTCCTTCCAGGACTACGGCGAGCTCGTCGCCCTGCTCGCGAACTCGATCATCGCCGGCGCGGTGCTCGGCATCGTCGGTGGACTGATCGGCGTCTTCGTGATGCAGCGCGACCTCGCGTTCGCGGTGCACGGCGTCAGCGAGCTGTCGTTCGCGGGCGCAGCTGCTGCGCTGCTGTTCGGCGGCAGCGTGGTGGCCGGGTCGCTCGGTGGCGCCCTCGTGGCTGCGATCCTCATCGGGGTGCTCGGCGCGAAGGCGAGAGATCGAAACTCGATCGTCGGTGTGCTGATGCCGTTCGGCCTCGGCCTCGGCATCCTGTTCCTCTCGCTCTACGACGGTCGCAGCGCGAACCGCTTCAGTCTGCTCACCGGGCAGATCGTGTCGGTGTCGAGCCCCGATCTCGGCTGGCTGATCGGCATCAGCGCCGTCGTGCTGATCGGGCTGCTGGTGATGTGGAACCCGCTGCGGTTCGACTCGCTCGACCCCGAGTCCGCCGCCGCTCGCGGTGTGCCGACGCGTGCAGTGAGCCTGATCTTCATGGTGCTGCTCGGGCTGATCGTCGCGGTCAGCGTGCACATCATCGGCGCGCTGCTGGTGATGGCGCTGCTGGTCACACCGGCCGCCGCCGCGATGCGGGTGACCGCCGGTCCGGTGGCGGTGCCGCTGCTCGCTGCGCTGTTCGGCTTCATCTCGGCCGTCGGCGGCATCCTGCTCGCGCTCGCCGGGACCCTGCCCGTCAGCCCGTACATCACGACGCTGTCGTTCACGATCTACGGCATCTGCTGGATCGTGCAGCGCTCCCGGGCACGGGTGCGGCGCGTGCGCGCGTGACGGCCGCACCGGCCGTCGATCTCTCCCAGCCCTCGGCAATCCCGGCGGATTAGACTCTCGGTATGGCTCAGCGGAACACCTGGCAGCGCGAACGCGTGCGCGAAGCGCTCGCCGACGCGCGCGGATTCGTGAGCGCGCAGAGCCTGCACGCATCCCTCCGTGATGAGAACACGGGTATCGGACTCGCCACGGTGTACCGCGCACTGTCCGGGCTGGCGTCCTCCGGTGACGCGGATTCTCTGCAGAGCCCCGAGGGCGAGGCGCTCTATCGCGCCTGCACGACGCAGGGCCATCACCATCATCTGATCTGCCGGTCGTGCGGACTCACGGTCGAGATCGAAGCCAAGGACGTCGAGCAGTGGGCGCACCGCACCGCCGCACTGCACGGCTTCACGGACGCCGCGCACGTCGTCGACATCTTCGGCCTCTGCACCCCCTGCGCCAAGAAGCGCGAGAGCGCCGGGGCAGCATCCGCGTGAGCCTGCTGACCCCGCCGCGGCACTCGCATCGCCCGACCCGGTCGCCGCGATCGGCGTGGGTCGGCCTCGGCATCGGTGCCGTCGTGATCGTCGCACTGTTCCTGATCGACCAGTTCCTGCCCGCGCTGTTTCCCGCCTCGCTGCCGACCCGCGCACAGGACGGCCTGACGCTCGCGCTCAGCGTGCTCATCGAGGCGCTGCCCTTCGTCGTGCTCGGCGTCGTGCTCTCGATCGTGGTGCAGGTCTGGCTGCCGGCCGACGTCATCCACCGCTGGCTGCCGAGACAGGCATGGGCTCGCCGCGCAGTGCTGTCGCTGCTCGGCATGCTGATCCCGGTCTGCGAATGCGGCAACGTGCCCTTCGCCCGCGGACTCATGATGCGCGGCCTCGCCCCTGCCGAGGCGCTGACGTTCCTCATCGCGGCGCCGATCGTGAACCCGATCGTGATCCTCACCACCCATGCCGCGTTCGGGTGGGACGGCGGCATCCTGGTCGCGCGCCTCGTCGGCGGCTACCTGATCGCGAACCTGATCGGCTGGATCTTCAGCCGACACCCCGACCCGAACTCCCTGCTGACGCAGCGCTTCATCGACACCTGCGACCGCGTCACGCACGAGCACGGCACGCCTGTGAAGCGCAGCCTGACGCAGTTCCTGGTCGAGCTGCGCGCCGTGATGCCGGCCCTCGTGATCGGCTCGGCGCTCGCCGGCGCCGTGCAGGTGCTGATCCCGCGCGACATGCTGCTCGCGATCGGCTCGAACCCGGTGCTGTCGATCGTCACGATGATGGCGCTCGCGATGACGGTCGCGATCTGCTCGAACGTCGACGCCTTCTTCGCCCTGTCGTTCGCGTCGACGTTCTCCTCCGGCGCACTCATCGCGTTCCTGCTGGTCGGGCCGCTCGTCGACATCAAGATGCTCGCCCTCATGCGCACCACGTTCACCGGACGCACGCTCGCCGTGATCGTCGGCGTCGTGGTCGCCTCGGCCTTCGCCATCGGGATCGGGGTGAACGTCCTTGTCTGAGCAGACCAGCGCACGTGCCCGCGCACTCGGCTCCCGGTGGTTGGGTGTCGGCCTCGCCGCACTCATCTCGGTGGTCACGCTGGGCCTCGCCGTGACCGGCCGCCTGACGCTGTACATCAGCCCCGAGTCGGTGTGGTTCGCTGCCGCTGCGGCGGTCGTCACGCTGGCCGGGGCGATTTGGTCGTGCACGCTGCCGCTCGGTGTCGAGGGCGACCACGGCCACGATCACGGGCACGATGAGGCGACGGATGCCGCTGATGGCGCTGCGCCCGCGGCATCCTCTCGGCGCACACTCGCAACCGTCGGTGCCGTGACCGGCGGTGTGCTCGCCTCCGGCGTCGTCATCGCCGCGCTCGTGCTGCCGCCGGCGACGCTCTCGGTCGAACTCGCGATGTCGCGCGCGGGGGAGCAGACCTCGCTGTTCGCGGGAGCGGACACGGTGTCGCTCGGCGTCGCAGACACCTCGACGTTCGGTGTCGGCGACTGGGCGAGCGTCTTCGCGACCGCGACGAACACCGCAGCCTATGACGGCGCCCCGGTGAAACTCACCGGATTCGTCACCCCCGGTACCGACGGCGTGAACCTCACGCGCCTCGTGATCACGCACTGCGTGATCGACGCGCAGACCGCGACACTGCCGGTGGCGGTGGATGCCTCCGACTACCCCACGGGCCAGTGGGTCGAGGTCACCGGCACGATCCGTGCGGATGCCGACGGCGACCTGCACGTCGAGCCGACCGACGTCGTCGCGATCGACGAGCCCGGGGATCCGTATGAGTACTGACGACGAGCGGCCCGACGTCCCGCCGGTGCCGCGGACGCGCGCCGAGATGCGCGCCGCCCGCGAGGCGGAGGCCCGCGCCGCTGAGTCGCGCGACCGGGCCGCTGAGCCGCACGACCGGGTTGCTGAGCCTGTCGAAGCACCCGCGACGGAGCCGGCCGTTCCGCTCGCGCCGCACGACTGGATCGCTGAGCCGCGCGACTGGGTTGCTGAGCCTGTCGAAGCACCCCAACCTGTGGGCGGGGCCCTTCGACAGGCTCAGGGACCCAGTGGCAGCGAGGTTCAAGGGCCCAGTGGCAGCGAGGCTCAGGGACCCAGTGGTAGCGGGGCTCAGGGACCCAGTCCTGACGGGGCTCAGGGACCCAGTGGTAGCGGGGCCAAGGAGCCCAGGGCGGCGAAGCCGCGCCCATCGCGCCGGTTCGTGCTCACGATCGCGGCGGTGCTCGGAGTGCTGGTGCTGATCGGCACCGGGTTCGGCGTCGTGAGTCTGCTCCAGGGTCCGCGGATCACGGATGTGCAGGTCGACCCGCAGCAGGCGATCGAGTCGTCCGGCAGCCGCGTCATCCTCACGGCGAACCAGTCGCTCACCGACATCGACCCTGCGCAGGTCACGGTCGAGCCGGCGGCGCCGTTCACGGTCGATGCGGCGGGCCGCGGCATCGGCATCCGGTTCACGGTGCCGCTCGATGACGACACGAAGTACACGATCAAGGTCGCGGGCGTCGGCGGCGCCGGAGGCGGGCCGACCTCGACCCTGCGCACGAGCTTCACGACACCGGCATCCACGATCTTCCTGCTCACCCGCGACGTCGACGGCGACGACAAGATCTTCCGCACAGACCTCACGGGCGAGAAGGCCGTGCCGGTGTTCGCGGCCCCCGAGATCAACGATTTCCGCGCGACGTCGACGAAGCTCGTCGTCGCGGTCGGCGGCGACGACGGATCGACGCTGCTCGTGATGAACCGCGACGGCTCGGACCAGCGCGAGCTGACGTTGCCCGGCACGGGGTACGTCGGCTCGATCCAGGTGTCGGAGCGCGGCGGACTCGTCGGATACAGCTACTCCGACGTCGAGCTCAGCGACACCGAGGGCCGCGCGAGCGTGCTGGTGACGCAGTCGCTGACCGGCGACGACACGCCGCAGGTGACCGAGGTCGCGGGTGTCGAGGCGAGTGTCTTCACCTGGCAGTTCGTGCCGGACAGCTCGGCCGTGCTGTTCATCGACTTCGACGGCGCCCTCTCGCTCCTCGACCGTTCCACCGACGCCGGCGTGCAGTCGCTCGGGCTGGCGGCGAACATCCAGGGCGTCTCGCGTGGCACGTACACCGCGATCATCGAGCGTCTCGACGGTGCGGTGGTCGAGCTGAACCTCACCGACGGATCCGAGGTGCCGCTCGCGGCATCCGATCCCGACTACGGCGTCGCGAGCACGATCACGCCGTTCCCCGGCGGCACGCTGCGTCACGTCGTCGCGCGCGACGAGAACGGCATCCCCGAGGGGCAGGCGATCGTGCGGGTCGCCGACGACGGCACCGCGGAACCGCTCGTGGAGGTCGGCGCGATGGACTCGATCCTGCAGGCCTGCGCCTCACCGAGCGGGCAGTACGCGGCGGTCGTGATCGCTCCTGACCTCGCGAGCAACCCCTACGACGGGATGCTGCTGCCGCTGCCGCGGAACATGGAGACGCACCTGATCGACCTGCGCACCGGTGACGAGATCGTCGCGCTCACCGGCTTCGACGCGTCGTGGTGCCAGACGGCCCCTCGGTTCTGACGTGAGCGACTCGCGCCTGCACCGTGCGACACGCGCCGAACTCGCCGGGCTCGCGGTCGAGGTCGCACCGTTGCTGCTCGGTGGCGAGCTGCGCACGATCGTGGCCGGCAGCGAGGTGCGGATGCGACTGACCGAGGTCGAGGCGTACCACGGACACGGCACCGGCCCGATGGCCGACCCCGGGTCGCACGCGCGCATGGGTCGTACCGCGCGCAACGCGACGATGTGGGGCGAGCCCGGGCACCTGTACGTCTACCTCAGCCACGGCATCCATTCGTGCGTGAACGTGGTGTGCGGGCCGGAGGGGCAGGCCGGCGGAGTGCTGATGCGGGCGGGATCGGTCCAGGCGGGGGTGGATGCCGTCGCGCTGCGGCGCGGCGCGAGCCTGCCGCTCACCGCCGTTGCGCTGCGCGATCTCGCGAGGGGCCCCGGCCGCTTCGGTCAGGCGGTGGGGCTGCGGCATCCGCTCCACGACGGGATCGACGCGGTGACCGGACTCGAGTTCGAGGGGGCGCGAGCCGAGCTCTGGCTGCCGGATGAGCCGGTGAGCGACATCATGACCGGGCCGCGCGTCGGTGTCGCCGGTATCGCGGGCACCGAGGCGTTCCCGTGGCGGTTCTGGATCGCGGGTGACCCGACGGTCTCACCGTTCCGCTGGGGGAGGGGCGCTCAGGCCGAGTCCCTCCACACCACCGGTGTCGGCAGCATGATGCCTTCTCGCGGCCGCTGATCGTCGCGCAGCTGCGCGAGCACGGATGCCGCTGCCGCAGCGCCGAGACCCTCCGCCGGCTGGTCGACCGTCGAGAGCTGCGGCGTGGTGCGGGTGGCCCAGGTGCTGTTGTCGAAGCCGACGACGCCGACGTCATCCGGCACGCGGCGCCCTGCTTCGCGCAGTGCCCACATGGCGCCGGCCGCGACGGCATCGGATGCGGCGAACACCCCGTCGATGTCGGGAGCGCGCTCGAGCAGCCGGGCCATCGCCGCGGCGCCGTCGGCGTAGGAGTACAGCGGCACCTCTTCGACGAGCTCTGCGTCGAAGGCGTCGCCGAGTGCGTCGGTGAATCCTGCGAGACGGTCGGTGCCCGAGTCGCGGTCGAGCGCGGCGGCGATCATGCCGACCCGCGTGCGTCCGGTCTCGAGCAGGCGTGCGGTGACGGCACGAGCCGCGCCGCGGTTGTCCACGCCGACCCAGGCGGCGTCGACCTCGGGCGGGTGCCCGACATAGGTGACGGGGAGGTCGAGTCGCATGACGGCCTTGGTGATGGGGTCCTGCGCGCGGGCGGAGACGATCACGGCGCCGTCGACGAAGCCGCCGTTGAGGTAGCGGGCGACGCGTTCGGTGTCTCTGACCGAGTCGACCACGAGACACACCATCTGGTAGTCGGCCTCTGACAGCGTCTCGTTCGTGCCGAGCATGATCGCGCCGATGTTCGGGTCTTCGAGGAACAGCGCGTGCGGTTCGTGCACGATGAAGGCGATCGCCTGGGTGCGCTGGCGCACGAGGTTCTGCGCGGCGGTGTTCGGCACGTAGCCGACCTCGCGGATCGCGTCTTCGATGGCGACGCGCGCTGCATCCGACACGTATCCGCCGTTGATCACGCGGCTGACGGTTCCTCGGGAGACCCCCGCCACGCGGGCCACGTCGTGCACGGTGCTGCGACGACGGGCGGAAGTACTCATGATCGACAGCCTAGCGACCCCGACTTGACGGGATTCAGCGCGACATGCGACGATGTGTGCACGTTCACAGAAATTCCGATCGCTGCATTCATGTCGCGAACTGTGCACGTGCACACATGATCCGCAAAGGAGCGCCTCGCATGGCCGCCGCAGTGTCCGACCGCATCGCCACCCTCTCCGCAGGGCGCGGCCTCGTCTTCGGATGCGACTACAACCCGGAGCAGTGGGATCGCAGCGTCTGGCCGGAGGACGTGCGCCTCATGCAGGCGGCCGGCGTCGGACTCGTTGCCATCAACATCTTCGGCTGGTCGTCGATCAACCCGGCCAGGGGAGTGTGGGACTTCAGCGCACTCGACGAGATCATCGGACTGCTGCACGCCGCCGGCATCCGCATCAACCTCGGCACCGGCACCGCCTCACCCGCACCATGGGTCACCGCCGCGCACCCCGAGATCCTGCCGGTCGGCGAAGACGGCACCGTCTTCCAGCAGGGCGGGCGCCAGGGCTACTGCCCGAGCTCGCCGCTGTTCCGCGCCTATGCCGCCGACGTCGTCACCCGCGTGGCCGAGCGCTACGGCAACCACCCGGCCGTCGCTCTCTGGCACGTGTCGAACGAGCTCGGCTGCCACAACGCCCTCTGCTACTGCGACACGAGCGCCGAGGCGTTCCGCGGCTGGCTGCGCGACCGCTACGACGACATCGACGCGCTCAACCGGGCGTGGGGCACCACGTTCTGGAGCCAGCGCTACAGCGACTTCGACGATGTGCGGGTGCCGGCCCAGGCACTCTCGCTGCGCAACCCCGGCCAGATCCTCGACTTCCAGCGGTTCAGCTCGGACGAGCAGCTGTCGCTCTACCGTGCAGAGGCCGCGATCCTGCGCGAGCGCAGCGAGGTGCCGGTGACGACCAACTTCATGGTCACGGCGCACATCCGCAACCTCGACTACTGGACCTGGGCTGGCGAGATGGATCTCATCGCCAACGACCACTACCTCGACCGCCGCCTCGACGACGCTCGCGGCGAGCTCTCGTTCGCCGCCGACCTCACCCGCGGTCTCGCGCAGGGTGCGCCGTGGCTGCTCATGGAGACCTCGACCGGTGCCGTCAACTGGCAGCCGTACAACCTCGCCAAGGACCGCGGCGAGCTGCAGCGCAACGTCGCCGCGCACGTCGCCCGCGGTGCCGACGGCATCTGCTTCTTCCAGTGGCGCGCGTCGACGCAGGGCGCTGAGAAGTACCACACCGCCCTCGTGCCGCACGCAGGCGAGGACTCGGCGCAGTGGCGCGAGGTCGTCGAGCTCGGCGGACTCCTCGATCGGCTCGGCGAAATCGCCGGCACCGAGGTCGTCGCCGATGCCGCACTCCTCTTCTCCTGGGAGAGCTGGTGGGCTGTCGAGAACGAGGGGCGGCCCAGCGAGGCGCTCACCTACCTCGGTCAGGTGCATGCAGCGCACCGGGCACTGGCCGACGCCGGTATCACCACCGATGTCGTGCGCCCCGGCGGCGACCTCGACGGCTATCGGCTGCTGATCGTGCCGGCGCTGCACCTCATCAGCGATGCGGATGCCGCAGCCATCGCGACGGCGGTCGAGCACGGCGCGACGGCGCTGATCACCTTCTTCAGCGGCATCGTCGACGAAGAGGATCGGGTGCGCACCGGCGGCTACCCCGGCGCGTTCCGCGACCTGCTCGGCATCCGCTCCGAGGAGTTCGCCCCGCTGCTGCCCGACGAGAGCGTCTTCCTCACCGACGGGACGACCGGCTCGGTGTGGTCGGAACGGCTGGAGGTCACGGATGCCGAAGTCGTGGCATCGTTCGCCGACGGACCCTCCGCCGGTGGACCCGCGCTGACCCGCCGCTCGGCAGGAGCAGGCGAAGCGTGGTTCGCCGCGACCCAGCCCGACCGCATCGCGTACCGCGACCTCATGGCACGACTGGCAGGCACCGCCGGCGTCGAAGCGCACCCCGGCGCGAATCACGACGTCGAGATCGTGCGTCGCGCCGGTGCTGCCGGCAGCTTCCTCTTCATCATCAACCACGGCGAAACCGGGGTCGAGATCTCCACCACCGGGCACGACCTCGTGACCGACGCTCCAGCCACCGGCTTCGTGCCGGCCGGGGCGGTCCGCATCATCAAGGAGGATGTATGACCACCACGCTCACCGCGGCGGCGGTCGGCTCCGATCGGGTCGAGCCCGCTCGCCGCCGACGCATTCCGCACAAGGGCGCCATCGCGTTCCTGATCGTGCCCTTCGGCGTGCTGTTCGCGCTGTTCTACGTCGTGCCCATCGCCTACGCGTTCTGGCAGTCGCTGCTCGTCGTCAAGCGCGACGGCACCTTCGGCAAGGCCGAGCAGGTGTTCGGCGGCCTCACCCAGTACGCGCTCGTCTTCCAGAACGAGGCGTTCTGGAGCTCGATGGGCCGCATGCTCATGTTCGGCGTCGTGCAGGTGCCGGTCATGCTCGGCCTCGCGCTGGTGTTCGCCCTGCTGCTGGACTCGCCGCTCGTGCGGGGCAAGCGGTTCTTCCGCCTCGCGTTCTTCGTGCCGTACGCGGTGCCGGGCGTGATCGCCGCGATCATGTGGGGCTCGCTGTTCTCGCCCAACCTGTCGCCGTTCACCGCGATCACCAAGCACATCGACTTCCTCGGCGCCGACCTCGTGCTGTGGTCGATCGCGAATGTCGTGACCTGGGTCTACGTCGGCTACAACATGCTGATCATCTACTCGGCGCTGCTGTCGATCCCGCAGGAGCTGTACGAGGCCGCCCGCCTCGACGGTGCCAGCCAGTGGCGCATCGCCTGGTCGATCAAGATCCCGCTCGTGCGTCCGGCCATCGTGATGACCGCGATCTTCTCGATCATCGGAACGCTGCAGCTGCTCGCCGAGCCCCAGGTGTTCCGGTCGTTCAGCTCGGCGGTCACCAGCACGTTCACCCCGAACATGACCGTGTACGCCACGGCATCCATCCCCAACACCAACCTGGCGGCCGCCTTCTCGGTCGTGCTGGCGGTGACGACGTTCGTGTTGTCGTTCGGATTCATGAAGTACATGCAGCGCAAGGAGCAGAACGCATGAGCACCATGTCGATCGTCGCACCGGGGCGCTCTCCCCGCAGTGCAGGGCAGCGGGGCAGGGCAGCCCGCGAATCGGGCATCTCGCGCACCGGCGCCATGCTGATCATGGCCGTGTTCAC
The DNA here is from genome assembly GCF_000956525.1 of Microbacterium oxydans. Lineage (GTDB taxonomy): Bacteria > Actinomycetota > Actinomycetes > Actinomycetales > Microbacteriaceae > Microbacterium > Microbacterium oxydans_A. The sequence continues at coordinate 39,514 of NZ_JYIW01000020.1, read as the reverse complement.
GGTCTACTTCCTGCTGCCGCTGTGGTGGCTGCTCGTCGCATCGAGCAAGGAGACTGGCGACATCCTGACCACGGCTCCGCTCTGGTTCGCCGACTTCCACCTGTTCGACAACATCGCCGAGCTCTTCACCTACCGCGACGGCATCTACCTGCGCTGGTTGCTGAACTCGGTGCTCTACGCCGCGCTCGGCGGGGCGATCGCCACCCTGCTGGCCGCCATGGCCGGGTACGCACTCGCGAAATACCGGTTCCCCGGCCGCGACCTGCTGTTCGACATCGTGCTGGGCGGCGTGCTCGTGCCCGCGACGGCGCTCGCGCTCCCGCTGTTCCTCATCTTCAGCCAGGCGCAGCTGACCAACACCTTCTGGTCGGTGTTCCTGCCATCCATCGTCAGCCCGTTCGGCGTCTACCTCGCTCGCATCTTCGCCGCATCGTCAGTGCCGGATGAGCTGCTCGAGGCGAGCCGTCTCGACGGTGCCGGCGAGATCCGCACGTTCTTCACGGTCAGCATCCGACTGATGACCCCGGCGCTGGTGACGATGTTCCTCTTCCAGTTCGTCGCCATCTGGAACAACTTCTTCCTGCCGATGATCATGCTGCGCAGCGAAGAGCTCTTCCCGGTCGTCTTCGGTCTCTACAACTGGAACAACCAGCTGAACCAGCTCCCCGAGCTGCGCGGTCTGGTCCTGATCGGCGCCCTGCTGTCGGTCATCCCGCTGATCGTCACCTTCCTCCTGCTCCAGCGCTTCTGGCGCAACGGACTGGGCGCCGGCGCCCTGAAGTGAGCAGGCGCCGCGCGGACCGACCGCGCGGCATCGCACCACCCCATCACGCACCACCCAACACCCGCATCACATCGCATCCATGAAAGGGATCGACATGCAGCATTCGAAGAAGAAGGCAGCGGCCGCAGTCATCGCCATCTCGGCGTTCGCGCTCGCAGGCTGCTCCGCCGGCGGCGGAGACAGCACCGGCAGCGACAGCGCAGCCTCCTGCACCCCGGCGGACGGCGACGTCACGCTCGAGTTCACCTCCTGGATCCCCGGCATCGAAGACGTCGTGAAGATCTGGAACGACGCCAACCCCGAGATCCAGGTCAAGGTGCAGACCGGCCCGAACGGCAACGGTGGCACGTACCAGAACTTCTTCAACCAGATCAAGGCGGGCGACGCACCCGACCTCGGCCAGATCGAGTACGACGCACTGCCGAACTTCCTCGTGCAGGACGGCGTCGAAGACCTGAGCGCGTGCGAAGACGTCGTCGCTGCCGAAGGCGACTTCGTCGACTGGGCATGGGGTCAGGTCACGCTCGGCACCGACAGCGTCTACGGCATCCCGCAGGACACCGGCCCCATGGCCCTGTTCTACCGGACCGACCTGTTCGAGCAGAACGGCATCGCGATCCCCACCACGTGGGACGAGTACCGCGACGCCGCCGTGAAGATCCGTGCACTCGGCGGTTACATCACCAACTTCTCGCAGTCCGACATCAACCAGTTCGCCGGCTTCGCCTGGCAGGACGGCGCGCAGTGGTTCTCGAGCGACGATGCAGGCTGGACCGTCTCGCTCGCGGACGACGCCACCACCACGGTCGCGGACTACTGGCAGAGCATGCTCGACGACGACCTCGTCGCCACGGTCCCCGCGTGGAGCGACGAGTGGAACAACGCCTACAACTCCGGCGAGGTCTGGACCTGGAACTCCGCCGTCTGGGGTGCCAACTCGATCTCGAGCGGCGCGCCGGACACTGCGGGCGACTGGGCTGTCGCACCGCTCCCGCAGTGGGAGAAGGGTGGCTCCGCAGCCGGCAACTGGGGCGGCTCGTCGACCGCAGTCCTCAAGGGCAGCGAGCACGTGTACGAGGCGGCGAAGTTCGCGCTGTGGCTCAACACCTCCGATGAGGCGCTGACCGCGCTCGCCGAGGCCGCGAACCTCTACCCGGCCACCACCGCCGGTCTGAAGCTCCCGGTCTACGCCGAGGGCGTGGACTTCTACGGCGGACAGAAGATCTACGACATCTTCGCCGACGCCGCGACGCAGGTCTCGCCCGACTTCGCGTGGGGCCCGACCATGACCCAGACCTACGCGGACGTGTCAGACGGGTTCAAGGCCGCCGTCAGCGGCAACGGCACGCTGCTCGACGCGATCGAGAAGGGCCAGACGGCCACGATCGACGCGCTCAAGGCCGCGTCGATCCCCGTCAAGGAGTAACCACCATCCGCAGGCCCGCCCGTATGCTCACGGGCGGGCCTGCTTTTTCGTCCCGGATCGTTTGGAGCGGCAATGAGCGAACTCGTCCACCTGACCTCGGGCGGCGTGAGCGTCGTCATCGACCTCACCGGCGCTCGCCTGCTGCATTGGGGGGCCGAGCTCGACTCCGCCGACGTCGATGCGCTCGCCGCGACATCGACCGGGGCGGTGACCTTCAGCTCGTTCGACGACGCCAGGGTCTTCCCGCTGCTCGCGGTCGAGGCCGACGGCTGGTCCGGTGCCCCGGCGATCGCGTGGCATCGCGGCGGCCTGCACAGCGCCCCGCTGCTGCGGCAGGTCGGGTCGACAGCCACTCCGACCTCGCTGCGCGTGGAGTACGAGGATGCCGCTGCCGGCGCATCCGTCGTCCTCGACCTGCGTCTCGACGCCGCGGGTGTGCTGGCGGCGCAGGTGTCGGTCACGAGCACCGCCGCGGTCGATGCACCGCTCGACCTGCTCGCGGCCAGGGTGCTGCTGCCGGTGCCGGCGCACGCGACGGAGGTGCTCGACCACACCGGCCGTTGGACGGGCGAGCGGCACCCGCAGCGCGGTGCGCTGCGCCACGGCACCCACCTGCGCCAGGTGCGGCGCGGCAGGGGAGGGCACGACGCGCCGTTCCTCACCGCGGTCGGCACCGACGGCTTCGGCTTCCGCGCCGGCGAGGTGTGGACAGCGCACGTCGCGTGGAGCGGTGACCTCGAGGTCGGGGTGGAGCGGCTGCCCGAGGGCGCAGGCGTGCACGGTGCCGTGCTGGGCGGGGGCGAGCTGCTGCTGCCGGGCGAGATCCGTCTCGCGACCGGAGAGACCTACGTCTCTCCGGTCGTGTACCTGACGTACGGAGCGCAGGGGCTCGATTCGGTGTCGGCCCGGCTGCACCGGACCGTGCGCTCGTTCGACGCGCATCCCACGACGCCCCGTCCCCTCGTGCTCAACACCTGGGAGGCGGTCTACTTCGACCACGATCCCGCCGCGATCACGGCGCTCGCCGATGCCGCGGCATCCGTCGGCGTCGAACGGTTCGTGCTCGACGACGGATGGTTCCGCGGGCGTCCGGACGACTGGTCGGGCCTCGGTGACTGGCACATCGACCTCGCAAAATGGCCGGATGGCCTGCGGCCGCTCGCCGACCACGTGCACGCCCTCGGGATGCAGTTCGGGCTGTGGTTCGAGCCGGAGATGGTGAACCCCGTGTCCGACCTCGCAGCGGAGCATCCGGACTGGATCCTGCAGGCATCGCCCGATTCCGCGACCTGGCGGCACCAGAAGGTGCTCGACCTCACGAACCCGGATGCCGCGGCCTCCCTGCTCGAGCGCATCGACACCCTGGTTGCCGAGGTCGGCATCGACTTCATCAAGTGGGACCACAACCGAGACCTGCATGCCGCCGTGTCGCCGCGCACCGGTCGCGCGGCCGTCCACGCGCAGACGACCGCGTTCTACGCCCTGCTCGACGCGCTGCGCGAGCGGCATCCGTCGTTGGAGGTCGAGTCGTGCGCGAGCGGAGGCGCCAGAGTCGACCTCGGTGTGCTGCAGCGCACGCAGCGCGTCTGGGCCTCGGACTCGAACGATCCGGTCGAGCGGCAGCGCATCCAGCGCTGGACTGGAACGCTGGTGCCTCCGGAGGTCGTCGGTTCGCACGTGGGGCCGCCGATCGCCGAGACGACGCATCGCGCGGCATCCCTGCCGTTCCGGATGACGACGGCGCTGTTCGGACACGCCGGCATCGAGTGGGACATCACGCGCTGCACGTCGGAGGAGCGTGAGGCGCTGACGCGGTGGACGGCGCTGTACCGCGAGCTGCGTCCGCTGCTGCACTCAGGGGTCACCGTGCGCGCCGATGCGGTCGACGAGGAGACGATGCTGCACGGTGTCGTCGCGGTGGACGGCTCGCGCGGCGTGTTCGCCTGGGTCAGGCTCGGCACCTCGGTCGACGCGTTCACGCCGCGCACGCGCATCCCCGGACTGCTCGCAGGGGAGCGCTACCGCCTGCGGGTGCGGGAGGAGCTCGGCGCTGTCGCTCGGCATCAGGTCGCCGACCCGGCCTGGCTGGATGCCGGGATCGAGGCGACGGGCTCGTTCCTCGAGTCCGTCGGCGTGCCGCTGCCGCTCCTCGCGCCGGGGTCCGCGCTGCTGCTCGAGGCCGTCCGGCTCTGAGCATCCGCCGTGCTAGACTGACTCTTTGTCTGCGCACACTCCTGTGCGCAGTTCGCATGCTGTGCGGCCTCGAGGGGTGGCATCGCATGCAGACAAGGGATCTTGGGTGAGGCCGTCCGGCCTCACGGTAATGAAGGAGTAATCATGGCAGCAGTGTGCCAGGTGACAGGAGCTGTTCCCGGCTTCGGTCACAACGTCTCGCACTCGCACCGCCGGACGAAGCGCCGCTTCGACCCGAACGTGCAGAAGAAGACCTATTTCGTCGCGTCGCTCGGTCGCAAGATCACGCTCAACGTGTCCGCCAAGGGCATCAAGGTGATCGACGTCCGCGGCATCGAGAACGTGGTCAAGGACCTCCAGGCGAAGGGTGTGAAGCTCTAATGGCCAAGAAGGCTCAGGACGTCCGTCCGATCATCAAGCTGCGTTCGACGGCAGGTACGGGTTACACGTACGTGACGAAGAAGAACCGCCGCAACACCCCCGACCGCCTCGTGCTCAAGAAGTACGACCCGGTCATCCGTCAGCACGTCGAATTCCGAGAGGAGCGTTGATCAATGGCTAAGAAGAGCAAGATCGCTCGCAACGAGCAGCGCAAGGTCATCGTCGAGCGGTACGCAGAGCGTCGCGCCGAGCTGAAGAAGACCCTCATCGACCCGAACGCCACCGACGAGGCCCGCGAGGCCGCACGCGTCGGCCTGCAGAAGCTGCCGCGCAACGCGTCGCCGGCTCGCGTGCGTTCGCGCGATGTCATCGACGGCCGCCCCCGCGGTGTCCTCACGAAGTTCGGCATCTCGCGTGTCCGCTTCCGTGACATGGCACACCGTGGCGAGCTGCCGGGTGTCACCAAGTCCAGCTGGTAAGTCTCAGCAGACAGAGGGGCGAGGATCTTCGGATCCTCGCCCCTTTTGCGTGCTGCGGCGGAGTTCTCGGCCTGGGGAGGAGCCTTGAGCCGCAATCCTCCTCCCGAGCAGGAGTTCTCCTCCCGAGCATCCGGGGCCGGGGCGTCCTCCACAGAAGGAGGTCCCGGCGGCGGATCCCCTGATGCCGGAGTGCGGATGCCGGGCGGGTGCGGAGCCCTTGCATGATCGGTGGATGGATGCGGTCAGGGCACTCTCACGACGGCAGGGAGTCGCGCGCGTCGCGGCGCTTCATCGCGACGGGGTGACGGAACACGGCCTGCGGGTGGCGATCGGGAGCGGACGGGTGCTCGTGGTGCGCCGCGGGTGGGTCGCGCTGCCCGGTTCGGATCCGGCGCTGGTCGCCGCCGCCCGCGGGGGAGTGATCCTCAGCTGCATCACGCTCGCGGCGCGGAGAGGCCTGTGGGTGCTCGACTCGTCCGAGACGCACGTCGCCGCACCGGCGAAGTCCGGGCACGCGCAGATCCAGCGCGGAGTGATCCACTGGAGCCGGCCGATCTTCCCGCGCGATCCGGATGCCCGTGAGGATTCGCTCGAGAACGCCCTGGTGCTGGTCGCACGGTGCCAGCCGTATGAGAGTGCTCGTGCGACGTGGGAGTCCGCGCTGCGCAAGCGCCTCATCGATCCGGGGATGCTCGCACGGGCGCCGCTCCCGCCGGCGGCGCGCCAGCTGCTCGCCGATGCTCGTCCCTTCGCGGACTCCGGCACCGAGACCATCTTCCACACCAGGCTCAACTGGCTGAACGTGCCGATCACGCCGCAGGTGTGGATCCTGGGGCACCGCGTCGACTTCCTGCTCGGCGAGCGGCTCGTGGTCCAGATCGATGGCGGGCATCATGTCGGCGCGCAGCGTACGAGCGACATCGCACATGACGCGCTCCTCACGCTCCACGGCTACCACGTGATCCGGATCGGCTACGACCAGCTGATCAATCAGTGGCCAGGGGTGCAGCGTGCGATCCTCGCCGCGATCGGGCAGCGTCTCCACCTGGCCGGCTGAGTCGGGAGGAGAACTCGGGCTCGGGAGGAGGATTCCGGCTCAAGGCTCCTCCCCAACAGGAGTCCTCCTCCCGCACCCCGAGGGCCCCAAACCTGTGAACAGAGTGACAAAAGTGGTGCAACACGCCCTGCAAATCGCCAAAACCCGCGAAATGACGCGGGAATGTCGTCTGGCATTGGTACATTCAAGGCGGTCACTCGACCAGGAGCATCCGCTCCGACACCTACAACGATGCGACGGGATCTCGTCGCTGGAGGATGACATGGCTGACAAGTCCATCACCAAGACCGAGCTCGTCGCGAGCATCGCAAGCGCCACGGGCCAGAGCCAGGCCACCGTCTCCGGTGTCCTCGACTCGCTGTTCGCCACGGTCTCCGACGCCGTTGCCAAGGGCAGCAAGGTCTCGATCCCGGGCTGGATCTCGTTCGAGCAGGTCGACACCGCTGCCCGCACGGGCCGCAACCCGCAGACCGGCGCCGAGATCAAGATCCCGGCAGGCAAGCGCGTCAAGGTGACCGCTGGTTCCAAGCTGAAGGCAGCCGTCAAGTAATTCGACGCTCCTCAGGAAGGCCGTTCCCGTTCGGGGGCGGCCTTCCGGCGTTCCAGGCGCGGTCAGCCAGGGCGGATGCCGCGGCTTAGGCTGGAGGGGTGAGCACCCGCGCCCAGACGACCAGCAGGGGTTCGGCGTATCGTCTCGCCGGCCTCGTCGTGCTGCTCGCGGCGGCACTCGTCGGCGTGGTCGTCGCCCTGGTGATCGGCGGCGGCGCGGCTCCGCTCCTGCTGCAGGACCCGGGCCCCTTCGTCCGCTGGGCGATCCCGGTCGCGAAGCTCGTCATGAACGTGTCGAGTGCGGCGATGCTCGGCTCGCTCGTGCTGGCCCTGTTCGCACTGCGCAGCGAGTCCAAGCCCTTCGATGCGGCGCTGAACGTCGCATCCGTCGGTGCCGCGGTCTTCACGGTCTCGGCCGGCTTCACGGGCTTCCTCACCTTCATGGCGGCGTTCAACCCGAAGCTCAGCATCGAGGCGGAGTTCGGCTCGCAGCTGGGCAGGTACCTGCTGCAGACGCCCCTCGGCCAGTCCTGGCTGATCACGACCATCCTCGGCTCGGTCATCACCGTGCTCGCGTTCGCGTGGCGCACATGGACGCCGACGCTGATCACGGCGATCCTCGCTGCAGCGTCGTTCCTGCCGCTGGCCACGCAGGGCCACTCCGGTGAGCTCTCCGGCCACAACGTCGCGGTCAACTCGATCCTGCTGCATACGATCGGCGCGGCGGTCTGGCTCGGTGGGCTGCTGCTGCTCGTGCTGTTCCGTGGGCGCGACGACGTCGACACTCCGCGCCTCGTCGCCCGGTACTCCTCGCTCGCGATCGCGGCGTTCGTCGTGGTCGCGGTCTCGGGTGTCGCCCGTTCGGTGGTCGCGCTCGGAGCCTGGAGCCAGCTCGCCACCCCCTACGGCGCCATCCTGATCATCAAGGTCGTCCTGCTCGGCGGTATGGGGCTGCTCGGCGCCTGGTACCGCGCACGGCTCATCCCGAAGCTCTCCGGCGAGCGTGCCTCGCGGTGGTTCTGGATCCTCGTGCTGTGCGAGGTCTCGCTCATGGGCCTCGCCTCGGGTGCCGCAGCCGCGCTCGCCCGCACGCCCCCGCCCACCGGCGAGGAGGTCGCGTTCGCACGCACCCCGGCCGAGGTGCTCACCCGTTCCGCCGTGCCGCCGGAGTTCACGATCGACCGCTGGTTCACCGCCTGGGACATCGACATCCTCTGGCTCGTCGCCGCCGGCTTCGGTCTGTTCTTCTATCTCGCCGGTGTCATCCGTCTGCACCGTCGCGGCGACCGCTGGCCGATCCACCGCACCGTCTTCTGGGTGCTCGGTCTGCTGCTGCTCGTGTGGGTCACCGGCGGCCCGATCAACGCGTACCAGGAGTACCTGTTCAGCGTGCACATGCTCGGGCACATGATGCTGTCGATGGCGATCCCGCTGCTGCTGGTGACCGGCTCCCCGGTGACGCTGGCGCTGCGCGCGGTCGACAAGCGAGACGACGGCACCCGCGGCGGTCGGGAGTGGATCCTCTGGGCGGTGCAGTCCCCGTTCTCGCGGGTCGTGACGCATCCGTTCGTCGCCGCCGCGATCTTCATCGTGTCGCTGTGGGCGTTCTACTTCACCGACCTCGTGCGGTGGTCGATGTACGAGCACCTCGGGCACGAGTGGATGGTCGCGCACTTCCTCATCTCCGGCTACCTCTTCGTGCTCACGCTCGTCGGCGCCGACCCCATCCCGTACCGACTGCCGTACCCCGGCCGCCTCATCACGCTCATCGCCATCATGGCGATGCACGCCTTCTTCGGCGTCGCGATCATGATGCAGGAGGGCCTGATGGTCGCCGACTGGTTCGGTTCGATGGGCCGCACCTGGGGTCCGACGCCGATGGAGGACCAGTACATCGGCGGTGGCATCGCCTGGTCGATCGGCGAGATCCCGACGCTCATCCTGGCGATCACGGTCGCGATCCAGTGGAGCCGCAGCGACACCAAGCTGCAGCGTCGCCGCGACCGGCACGCCGACCGCACTGGGGATGCCGAGCTCGAGGAGTACAACGCCAAGCTCGCCGCCATCGCGGAGCGGGATCGCCGCGCCGAAGAGCAGGGACGCGGCTGAGCGTCAGTCCTGCGGCGTCTCGTCGGGGGAGCCGACGCGGATCGATGCGGAGCCGTCCGGCAGGATGACGATCGAGCCGTTCACCGTGAACGGCACGTCTTCCGAGACCTCCTGGATCGAGCCGTCGAAGAGCGACTTGATCTCGACCTCGAGGTGCGCCACGGCATGCGCCGGTGGGATCTGCCAGTGCCCGGTCTCGTCGGGCATGACCGTGACCCGAGGTTGCGTGGCGATCGACCACACCGGCAGCGATGCGATGCGGTTGCGCACCTGCAGGCCGAAGGGGCATGCGGTCGGCTGCAGCACCTCCTGCGTCGCGCACTCCTGCAGGAACTGCTCGACCCGCTGCTGCACGACCCCGATGAACTCGTCGGTCGGGGTCGTCTGCACCTCGAGCGGGGTGACGGCGAGCGGAGTGTCGGCGAGCACGCCGATGCCGCTCGACTCGGCGATCGGTGTGTCGACCGTGACGGCGTACAGGCCGGGGGTGAAGACGAGCAACGGCAGCGGATCGAGGGCGCCCGCTTCTGCTCCGGCACTGGAGACCTGCCGGCGGTCGACCTCGAAGCCGTTCACGGCGAACTGATCGGCACCGCGCAGCGTGAGATCGATGACCGCGAGGGGGCTGGTCTGGAAGCGCCAGTTCGGGCTGACGCCGACCCATCCGTCCTGCTCGATCACGAAGGTGCTCGTGCCATGGTGGCCCGAGGCCTGGTAGCTGACGGTGACCTCGGTGCCCTGCTCGGCAGGATGCTCGGACTCGACGTGCACATCGGTGAGCGGGGCGAGGGCGGAGCGGCGGAGCATCGCCTCGGATGCCGCCGTGTCGATGCCGGCTGCGGAGAGCGTCGCCCGATCGATCGCGACGCCGGGGATCCGGAGCGCGTCAGCCGCACGCCCGGACGAGAGCAGGTCGAGGTAGCGCACGACGAACGCCGACGGGCTGGCGAACTGCTGATAGAGCGTTGCGCCACCGGCACCGATGGCCGCGATCAGCACGACGCCGACGACGGCCAGCAGTGCGAGATCGACGCCGAGACGGGAACGCCGAGGCGCCTTCGTCTCCACGGTGTGCATGGCGCAAGTCTAGGGATGCGGCCTGGGACGACGCCGAGCGTCACGAGGGCGTGGCGGATGCCGGGCCGTAGCATGGGAGGAGCATCCGCGTCCGCCCGCGTCCCTCTGAGAGTTCCGTGTCCCTTCCCGCCCTGTCCGATGAGCAGAACGAGCTCTTCCGACTCATCGAGGACACGAACGAACACGTGTTCATCACGGGGCGTGCCGGCACCGGCAAGTCGACGCTGCTGCAGCACTTCTCGTGGCACACCAAGAAGCAGATCGCGATCTGCGCACCCACCGGTGTCGCCGCCCTCAACGTCGAGGGACAGACGATCCACTCGCTGTTCCGGCTGCCGATCGGTCTGATCGCAGACGGCGACATCGATCAGAACGATGCGACCAGACGCATCCTCAACGCGATCGAGACCCTCGTGATCGACGAGATCTCGATGGTCAACGCCGATCTGATGGATGCGATCGACCGGTCGCTGCGCCAGGCGCGCGGTCGCCGCGGTGAACCCTTCGGTGGAGTGCAGGTCGTGATGTTCGGCGACCCGTACCAGTTGGCGCCGGTGCCCCCGCGCGGCGACGAGGCCCGCTACGTGCAGGACCACTACCGCTCCTTCTGGTTCTTCGACGCCCATGTGTGGGCGGGCCCTTCGACAGGCTCAGGGACCCATGGGGGCGGCTCAGGGACCCATGGGGGCGGCTCAGGGACCCATGGGGGCGGCTCAGGGACCCATGGATATGGGTCTTCGGACCAGCAGGGGCTCTTCGAGGTCGACACCCGCGCCGAGCTGCACGTGCGTGAGCTCGTGCAGATCCACCGGCAGTCGGATGACGGGTTCAAGGCGATGCTGAACGCGGTGCGGTACGGACGCGTCACAGCCGAGATCGCCGGCGTGCTCAATGCGCAGGGTGCTCGAACGCCTCCAGACCCGGAACCCGGCGAGGTCCCGATGATCACGCTCGCCACGCGCAACGACATCGTGAACAGCATCAACAGTCGACACCTCGCGGCCCTGGCCGGCAAGGAGCAGACCGCCAAGGCGGAGGTGAGCGGCGACTTCGGCCGTGGCGAGGCGTCGCTCCCTGCCGAGTCGGAGCTGAAGCTCAAGGTCGGCGCTCAGGTCATGTTCCTGCGCAACGACACCTCGATGTCGGGTGAGCCGCCGCGCTGGGTCAACGGCACGATCGGCACCGTGGTGCGCATCCTCGGCAGTGCGGTGCGCGTCGACATCGACGGCGAGGAGGTCGACGTCGAGCCGGCCGTCTGGGAACGGTTCCGCTACGCCTACGACCAGAACACGAAGAAGCTCAGCCGTGATGTCGTCGCCGAGTTCACGCAGTTCCCGCTGCGACTGGCGTGGGCCGTGACGATCCACAAGTCCCAGGGCAAGACGTACGAGCGGGCGATCATCGACCTCGGTTCCGGCGCGTTCGCGCCCGGCCAGACGTACGTCGCGCTCAGCCGACTGACGTCGCTCGACGGCCTGTACCTCTCGCGAGACCTGCGACCCCGCGACATCAGAGTGGACGAGGACGTCCGCCGGTTCATGCGCGACGCCTGGCTCGCGGCATCCACGCCGGAGCTCCCGAAGGGCTGAGACGCTTCGACAAGCTCAGCGACCCAGACCGAGGGGCGGCCAGCGACCCAGGGGCGGCGGAGGTGGGTTCCTGAGCTTGTCGAAGGGCCCGAAGGGGAGACGCTTCGACAGGCTCAGCGACCCAGACCGAGGCGCGGCCAGCGACCCAGGTGCGGCGGACGTGGGTCCCTGAGCTTGTCGAAGGGCCCGAAGGGGAGACGCTTCGACAGGCTCAGCGACCCAGGTGTGGCGGCCAGCGAGCCAGGGGCGAAGGGGCGCGGTCAGGCCGCGGCGCGAGCCCGGTCGAGGTCTTCGAAGAGCTCGGTGTTGAAGCGGTACGCGAGGAGCACCTCGTCGATCACGCGCTCGCGCTCCGCGGCATCCCACGGAGCGGCGTCGAGCTGCTCGCGGTAGACGTCCTTGAACGCGGAGGGGTCGGCGATGTCGTCGAACAGGTAGAAGCCGATGCCGTTGGTCTCGAACCCGAAGCGGCGTGCCATGACGCGGCCGATGAAGATGCCGCCGGACAGGTCGCCGAGGTAGCGGGTGTAGTGGTGCGCGACGAACCCGCCGGCCCACGTGGCGCCGACCTGACGGATGCGCTCGACGTAGCGCTGGGTGGTGGGCAGCGGCGTGATCTGCTCGCGCCAGTCGGCACCGAGGAGGAATTCGAGGTCGGCTTCCAGCGCGGGCATCCGCGTGAGCTTGTCGCTGATGAAGACGGATGCCACGGCATCCTGCCGCATGCGTTCCCCAGCGGACTCGAGCGCTTCGTAGATGAAGTAGTGCTGCGCGACGAGCGCGATGTAGTCCTCGCGTGATCCCTCGCCCTTGAGGAGGTCGGACATGAAGCCGGCGCCCTCGCTGCGGGAGTGCGAACCGGAAGAGCGCTCGCGCAGCGCGGCGGAGAAGGACAGGATCTCGGACATGACCCCAGTGTAAGGGTTACCTAACTCGTGGCGAAACCCTGCGTTGCCGTGAAGACCGAATGTGTCGGCTGAGTGCCGCTCAGGCGTGCGGTCGAGGCTCGACGCCCAGTCGCTCGCAGGCGACGTCGTAGAGCGCGACGACCTCGCGGCGCACGGCCGGACGGTCGGAGATCGGTCCGCCGGGCCACGGCACCTGCAGCTCGGCGGTGACCCCGCCACGGGTGACGTCCCACCGGCCGCCGTCGCCGTCGAACCCGGTCATCACGGCGTGCGTGACGTCGCCGTCGCCGGCGTCGCCGAAGGCCCGGGCGATCAGGATGTTGTCGTCGGTGTGGTCGCCGTTCATGTGACGCAGCACCGCGGCGATCACGTCGGCATCGAAGGAGTGGGGCACATCCTCACTCTAGGCGGCGGCGTCCGATGCGGACTTTCAGGTTCCGCGTTCTAGACTCGTGACACATCTCTCGGGGGTTTCACCATGCACCTTCTCTCGTCGCGCCGTTGGCGTGCCGCCGCGGCCAGTGCGGCCGTGATCGGTCTCATGCTCACCGGTTGCACCGCGGAGGAGACCTTCACGTACACCCCGCCCGCCCAGGTGGACGCGCCGCTCGCCGACGACACCGTCGCCGCGATGCAGGCCGCAGTCGACAACGCACTCGTCGCCTCCGGTGCCTCCGGTGCTGTGGTCGGTGTCTGGGTGCCCTGGAGCGGCAGCTGGGTGACCGCCGTCGGAACCGAGGGACGCGAGGGCAAGGCGCTCGACACCGACATGTCGTTCCGCATCGCCGACGTCACGCGCCTGATGACCTGCGACGTGCTGTACGCGCTCGCCGATCGAGGAACCGTCAAGCTCGATGCCGCCGTGACCGACTATGTGTCCGGCGTCGCCGACATGGCGGACTCCGGCATCACGCTGCTCGACCTCTGCAACGGCACGAGCGGCGTCGGCTCGTCGGAGCAGCGGGTCACGCCCGCGTGGCTGAACACCCCGGAGCGCATCTGGGCTCCGCTGGAGCTCGCCGGCTACGGGCTCGGCAGTGAGCGGGTCGCACCGCACACCACGTATCGCGACTCGGACGCCGGCTACCTCTTGCTCGGTCTCGCGCTCGAGCGTGCCTCGGGCATGTCGGCATCCGAACTGATCGCCGAGTACGTGACCGATCCCCTCGACCTGCCGAACACCTCGCTCCCCGGCGTCGCGCCGGCGCCGCCGTCGTCCGGGCCGGTCGTGAAGGGCTACTACATGAACCCGGTCGAGGGCGGCTACGACTGCGCTGCTCCGGTGGACATCACCACCCTGTCGTCGAGCAGCGGCTTTACCGACTCGGGAGCGGTGTCGAACATCGGCGACCTCGGACGCTACGTGCAGGCCGAGGCGAAGCAGGTGCTGCGCACCAAGGAGACGCCCGACCGCTTCGGTGCCCCGCTGCCGATGAGCCCGGATGCGCCGTCCTGGTACCAGGCGACCGGTGGCGCGATCATCGTCGGGTCCATGATCGGTCAGGGCGGCTGGACTCCCGGCTATGCGACCGCAGCGTATTCCGACCCGGCCACCGGATTCACCGTGGCGGTCGTGCTCAACGACTCGACGGCCGGCGCAGGGTTCGCGCAGTGGCTCTCGTGGGAGTTGGCGGCGATCGCGTCCAAGGCGCCGGCGGCAGGCGGCCAGACGGCGCCGGAGTTCGGTCTGCCCTTCACGGCAGAGCAGTACCACCAGACGATCGTGGACAACGCGATCACCTGTGCGGCGCCGCCCGCCGAGTGATCACGGCCTGACCCAGGGCCGAGAGGGAGTGCGATGGCCATCGTCGACAACGCGATCTACGTCGATGGCGTGCGCACCGAGAATCCGCAGACCCTCAGCGAGACCTTCGAGCTGATGCGTGCGAGGGGCGGGATGAGCTGGATCGGCCTCTACCGTCCGAGCGAGCAGGAGATCCGCGAGGTCGCCGATGAGTTCGGCATCCACGCGCTCGTCGTCGAGGATGCACTGTCGGGGCATCAGCGATCCAAGCTCGAGCGCTACGGCGACGTGCTGTTCATGGTGCTGCGTCCTGCCCGCTACCTCGATGCGTCCGAGGAGGTGGAGTTCGGCGAGGTGCATGTGCTCGTCGGCCCGGACTTCGTGGTGACCATCCGGCACGCGGAGTCGCCGGATCTGGCGCGGGTGCGCACGCGGTTGGAGTCGGATCCGACTCTGCTGAAGCATGGCCCCGAGGCGGTGCTGTACGCGATCCTCGACGAGGTCGTCGACGAGTACACGCCGGTGCTCGCAGGGCTCGAGAACGACATCGATGAGATCGAGAGCCAGCTGTTCGTCGAGAACGTCGATGCGACGCAGCGGATCTACGAGCTCGGCCGCGAGGTCATCGAATTCCAGCGTGCGACGCAACCGCTGTCGGGGATGCTCGATGCGCTGTTGCGCGGATCGGAGAAGTACCAGGTCGACGAGGAGCTGCAGCGGTATCTGCGCGACGTGCTCGACCACACCCTGCGGGTCGCCGACCGGGCGACCACGTTCCGCACCGTGCTCGACAATGCGCTGACCGTGGAGTCGACGATCGTCGCCAGGCGTCAGAACGACGAGATGCGGCGGATGACGGAAGTCAGCATCAAGCAGAACGACGAGGTCAAGAAGATCTCGGGGTGGGCTGCGATCCTGTTCGCGCCGACGCTGGTCGGCACGATCTACGGCATGAACTTCGACCACATGCCGGAGCTGCACTGGCTGTTCGGCTACCCGATGGCCGTCGGCCTGATGGTGGCCATGGGCTTCGGCCTCTACTGGATCTTCAAGCGCAAGGGCTGGCTCTAGGCTCAGTCGCCCTCGGCGTCACTGCCGTCTGCTTCGGGCATCCCCGGTCCTGGTCCGGGGCGCACCTCGGCGTCCGGCAGGATATCGATGCGGGTGGTGCCGTCGTGCTCGGTGACCTCGATGCGCGGTGCGGCATCCGCCTCGGTCGCATCGGGCGCCGACGTCAGCTGATCGTGGCGCTTCTCCTCGCTGGTCATCTCCGCGGCCGTGCTGTCATCGTGCGTGCTCATGGTCGTTCCCTTCGTCGGTGCGCTGTTCGGTGTCGGTGTCGGTGTGCGTGGTCGTCCGGTCGGAGCGTCGTCTGGCGAACCTCGCCAGGAAGTACAGGACGGCGCCGACCGCGAGCAGGATCCCCCCGAAGAGCCAGACGAGCGGACGCTGCTGGGTGAGGAGCAGGACGCACGAGGCGATCCCGAGGATCGGCACGAAGGTCCACACCCGGAAGTGGTCGTGCTCGACCTGGTCGCGTCGGAGCACGAGCACCGAGATGTTCGCGCTGAGGAACACGAAGAGCAGGAGCAGCACGACGGTCTCGGCGAGCGTCGCCAGGTCTCCGATGAGGGTGAGGCCCATCGCGACCAGCGTGGTCGTGAGGATCGCGACCCACGGCGTCTTCCGCTTCGGGAGCACGCGGGCGAGCGTCGACGGCAGCAGCTGCTGCTCGGCCATGCCGTAGGTGAGCCTGCTCACCATGATCATCGTGAGCAGCGCGCCGTTGGCGACCGCGATCAGAGCGATCAGACTGAAGAGCCAGGAGGGGATGCTGACGCCGGTGGCCTCCACGACGGCGAGCAGCGGCCCTGAGGACTCCTGCAGCTCGGTGGCCGGCAGTGCGACCGAGCTCGCCAGTCCCACCAGCAGGTAGACCGCGCCGGCGGTGAACAGCGCGGCGAAGAGGGCGCGCGGGTAGGTGCGACGCGGATCCTTCACCTCTTCGATCATGTTGGCGGAGGTCTCGAAGCCGACGAAGGAGTAGTAGGCGATCACCGCGCCGGCGAGCACCGACAGCGCCACGCTGGTGCCCTCCGGAGCCTGGGTGACGCGGGAGATGTCTCCGCCACCGCCGCCGACGAAGATCGCGACCACCGCGATCACGATGACGAGACCGCTGAGCTCGATCGCGGTCATCACGAGGTTCGCGCCGAGGGACTCGCGGATGCCGCGGGCGTTGAGTGCCGCGCCCACGGCGAGGAAGACGATCGCGACCGGGATGGTGGGCAGATCGATGAAGGTGCGGAAGTAGTCGCCGGCGAAGGCGATCGCGAGCCCGGCGGCGCTGGTGACTCCGGCGGCGAGCATGCTGAACCCGACGAGGAACGACACGAGCGGACTGCGGAACGCGCGCTCCGCGAAGACCGCTGCACCACCGGCGCGCGGATACTTCGTGACGAGTTCGGCGTAGGAGCCTGCAGTGAGCAGGGCGAGGCCGAGCGCCAGGAGCAGTGGCGCCCACAGCATCCCGCCGACCTTCTCCGACAGCACGCCCATGAGGGCGTAGATGCCAGCGCCGAGGACGTCGCCGAGGATGAACGCGAACAGCAGCGGGCCGGTGATGGCTCGGCGCAGACGGGTGGGTGCTGCGGGCTCGGCGGTGATCTCGGATGGCATGCGCTCACCGTACGCGCGCACCGAATCCAGTGGGACGGGGTTGACACGGCACGTCCGCCCCGGCAAATCACGGATCCGAAGCATCCAGGAATCTCACAGAAATGCCGCGCGCCCCGCGCGTCACTGCTCCTGCCCACCGATAGATTGTGGTCGCGCGAGAGGCCGGGGGGCCGAGTGCGCGGGTGCTCCAGTGGACCACTCACGATTCGAGAAGAAGGCAGCTCATGACCGGTACTGCACGCAAGGCGGTCGCAGAAGCGCTCGCGACATTCCTGTTCGTCCTCGCCATCATCGCGGCGGTCAACAGCGGGAGCCCGCTGACCCCGCTCGCGATCGGCTTCACGCTCGCCGTGCTCGTCTACTCGACCGGCCACATCTCCGGCGCGCACCTCAACCCCGCCGTCTCGGTGGGTGTCTTCCTGCGCGGCGGCCTGAGCGTCACCGACTTCATCGCCTACCTCGTCGCCCAGCTCGTCGGCGGCGCGCTCGCCGCACTGGCGAGCCTCGCCGTGTGGCCCACCGGTGACAAGGCCATGATCATCGAGGTCGGCCCGGCCTTCCTCGTCGAGGCGCTGTTCACGCTGATCCTGGTGTGGGTCGTGCTGAACTCGGCCACCTCGAAGGACACCGCAGGCAACTCGTTCTACGGTCTCGCCATCGGTGGCACGGTGTTCGTCGGTGCCGCGACGGTCGGATCGATCTCGGGTGGCGGCTTCAACCCGGCCGTCGCGCTCGGCCTCGCGGTGAGCGGTCACTTCGCCTGGAGCTCGCTGTGGCTCTACTTCGTGGCTCCCATCGTCGGCGGCATCATCGCCGCGCTCCTCTTCCGTCTGCTCAACACGGACGACGCGAAGAAGATCGCCGTCGCCGAGTAGCACGCCGACTCGATCGACCGAGAGCGCCGCGGACCCTCAGGGTGCGCGGCGCTCTCGCGTGCGCGCGGCATCCGTCCATCGGCATGCGCGCGGCATCCGTCCATCGGTGTCCGCCTCTCGGGGGATGTGGGCCGTGGGGACGCGGTCCTACGGTGGGGTCATGCTGATCGTCGAAGAACTCCACCTGCTGCTGCTGCGTCCCGACGGCCGTGTCGAGGGTGCGGCCGGCGGGTATCGCCGCTACGGCGAGATCGGTGCAGCCATCGTCGACCTCGCAGAGCACGGACGAGTGCGCGTCGGCGAGGACAAGCGTCCGCGGGTCGACGTCGTGTCGGCCGAGCCGACCGGGAACCCGGTGCTGGATGCCGTGCTCGCCGGGCTCGCACCGATGAGCGGCACGCGCCTGCAGTCCATCGTCACCTCATCGAAGCTCGACCCTCTCGACCCGGTCGTCGCCTCCCTCGTCGCGCAGGGTGTGCTCGCGCACGGTGAGCGCGGATTCTTCGGCATGGGAGCCGAACGCACTCCGGAGGCGGACCCCGGCCCCGAGCTGCTGCTGCGCGCGCGCCTCGCGGCGGTGCTCGCGGGTTCGGCGGCGCCGACGCAGGCCGACCTCACGCTGCTCGCGATCCTGCAGGGGCTCAATGTCGCGCACCGGGTGCTGCACCAGGAGGCCGGCGGGCTCTCGGCCGGGCAGTTGCGGAAGCGGATCATCGGCCTCACGTCGGGTTCTGCGGCCGGCGATGCGGTCTCCTCGGCGGTGAACACCGCGATGGCAGGAGCGATGATGGCTGCGATGACGCCGGTGATCGTCGCCGCCACGATCACCTGACGCCGGCGCTGAGCGCTCAGGCCGATGCAGTCGTGAGCACGATCTTGCCCGTCGCGTGCCCCGCGATCGAGCGGGCGTAGGCTTCCCGCACGTTCCCGAGCGGGTGCACCGAGTCGATCGGCAGCTCGATCACTCCGTCGGCGATGAGCTGGGCGATCTGCGCGAGTTCTCCGGCGCCGGCCGCGGCGCCGCCGACTCCCGCGACAGCGGAGTTCTTGCGGGCCTCGTAGTCGGCGATCGTGTTGATCCGCTCCGGCGGCACGCCCAGCGAGAGCGCCAGCTCGACGGTGCCGTGACCGACCGTGTCGAGCACGGCCGTGAAGCCCTGCGGGGCGGCGGCACGCAGCTCGCGTTCGAGTGAAGGGCCGTACGCGATGGGGCGGATGCCGAGTCGGCGCAGCATCGCATGATTGCGCTGGCTGGCGGTGCCGTGCACCTGCGCGCCCTGTCGCACGGCGAGCTGCGCGGTCACGATGCCGACGCCGCCGGCCGCCCCGCCGACGAGCACGACGTCCTCCGGGCCGAGGTGCTGTGACTCGACGCTCGCGACCGCGGTGCGCCCGACCACGTTGAGGGCGCCGGCGGCGAGGAAGGAGAGCCCGTGCGGCATCCGGACGAGCCGTCGGGGGTCGATCACGAGATGGTCGGCCTGCGCGTGGAAACGGAGGCCGCCGAACACCCGGTCGCCGATGCGCCACCCCTCGACCCCGTCGCCTCGCGCTGCGATCGTGCCGGCGAAGTCGTAGCCGTTCCCGGACGGCAGGGTGCGCTCATAGGCGTCGTGCAGCGGGAGCCCGCTGAAGATCTTCCAGTCGACCGGGTTGACACCGGCTGCGGCGACGCGCACCAGCACCTCGCCGGTGCCGGGCACAGGGATCGGGCGGTGCTCGATCTCCAGCACCTCCGGTCCGCCGAACCGCCGGAACACCACGCGTCGCGATACCAGCCGGGGATCATCCGCGATCATGCGCTCAGCATAGGCTAGAGTTGCTACAAATACCCCCTAGGGGTATCCGACGAAGAGGAGAGCATCATGGCGACGAACGAATACCAGGTCACCGGGATGACGTGCGGCCACTGCGAGATGTCGGTCCGCGAAGAGGTCGGCCAGGTCGCCGGCGTCGAGGGCATCCAGGTGAGCGCGCAGTCCGGGACGCTCGTCGTGACCGGCTCAGACGTGATCGACGACGCGCAGATCCTCGCCGCGGTCGAAGAGGCGGGATATTCAGCGGTGCGCTCGTCATGAACGCGGGCGCGCGGCTGGCCCTCTCCGGGGTCGGGCTGGTGGCGGCATTCGGCATCGCGTTCGGCGTCGCCGCTGCGGTGGCGCCGGATGACCTCGCCGCCGACTGGCAGCAGGGGAGCGAGATGGACGACCACGGACAGGGTCACGCACCGGCTGACGGCGCCGCGACCCCGGTCGTGAGTGCGCTGCAGGGGTTGGCGCTCAGCGCCGACGGGTTCGTGCTGTCACCGATCGATGCCCCGGCGGCCGTCGATGACGCAGGCACGCTCAGCTTCCGGATCGAGGATGCAGCAGGCGATGCGGTGACCGAGTACACCACGGCGCACGACCGCGATCTGCACCTGATCATCGCCCGTTCCGACGGAAGCCGGTTCCAGCACGTGCACCCGGTGCTGGACGAGTCGACCGGCATCTGGTCGCTCCCGTGGGAATGGGCGGCCGCGGGGACCTATCGGGTGTTCGCTGATTTCACGCCCGCCGGTGCAGACGCATCCGGGCTGACCCTCAGCCGCACCGTGCAGGTGGCTGGCGAGTTCACCCCCGTCGTCGCCGAGCCGAGCAGGGTCGACGAGGTCGACGGCTTCACGGTCTCGCTCGACGGCGACCTGGCCGCCGGAGCATCCAGCGAGCTCGCGATCACGGTCTCGCGCGACGGGCAGCCGGTCACCGCACTGGAGCCGTACCTCGGCGCCTTCGGTCACCTCGTGGCCCTGCGAGACGGCGACCTCGCCTTCCTGCACGTGCATGCCGAGGGCGACGAGCCGCAGCCGGGCGAGACAGCCGGACCGGAGATCGGCTTCGTCGCCGAGGCGCCGACCGCGGGTCGGTACCTGCTGTACCTGGACTTCCGGGTGGACGGCGAGGTGCGCACGGCCGAGTTCGTGCTCGACGCCGGCGAAGCAAGAGAAGGAACGACACCATGAGCACATCAGCGACAGCGGGAGCCGGCGTCGAGCTGGAGATCGGCGGCATGACCTGCGCCTCCTGCGCGATGCGGATCGAGAAGAAGCTGAACAAGCTCGACGGCGTCACGGCGACCGTGAACTACGCGACCGAGAAGGCGAAGGTCACGGTGCCGGACGGCTACGACCCTGCGCTGCTGATCGCCGAGGTCGAGAAGACCGGCTACACGGCCGCGATGCCCGCACCGAAGGGAACCGGGGCCGCAGACGACGCGGGCGACGATGCCGACCCCGAGCTGCGTTCACTGCGCAACCGCCTGATCGGTGCGGTCGTGCTCACGGTGCCGGTCATCGCGATGGCGATGATCCCGGCCCTGCAGTTCACGTACTGGCAGTGGGCGTCGCTCGCCCTCGCCGCCCCCGTCATCGTGTGGGCCGCCTGGCCGTTCCACCGAGCAGCCTGGATGAATCTGCGGCACGGCGCCGCCACGATGGACACGCTCATCTCGATGGGCACGTCGGCCGCCTTCCTCTGGTCGCTGTACGCGCTGTTCTTCGGGACCGCGGGGACCCCGGGGATGACGCATCCGTTCGAGTTCTCGCTGGCGCCGTCCGACGGTGCGGCGAACATCTACCTCGAGGTCGGGGCAGGGGTGACGATGTTCATCCTCGCCGGGCGGTACTTCGAGAAGCGCTCCAAGAAGCAGGCCGGTGCCGCGCTGCGGGCGCTGCTCGAGCTCGGCGCAAAAGAGGTCTCGGTGCTGCGGGGCGGCGTCGAGGGGAAGATCCCAGTGGAGGAGCTGCGGGTCGGTGACGAGTTCATCGTTCGTCCAGGCGAGAAGATCGCCACGGACGGCGTCGTGGTCTCCGGTACCTCGGCCATCGATGCATCCATGCTCACGGGGGAGGCCGTTCCCGTCGAGGTCGCCGCAGGCGATGCCGTGACGGGCGCCACGACGAACGTCGGGGGACGGCTCGTGGTGCGGGCGACGCGGATCGGCTCCGACACGCAGTTGGCGCAGATGGCCCGGCTCGTCGAGGACGCGCAGACCGGGAAGGCCGAGGTGCAGCGCCTGGCCGACCGCATCTCCGGAGTGTTCGTGCCGATCGTGATCGTGATCGCGGTCGCGACACTCGGCGGCTGGCTGGGCGCCGGGTTCCCGGCGACCGCTGCCTTCACCGCTGCTGTCGCGGTGCTGGTGATCGCGTGCCCCTGCGCGTTGGGACTCGCGACGCCGACGGCGCTGCTGGTGGGCACCGGTCGCGGAGCACAGCTGGGGATCCTCATCAAGGGGCCGGAAGTGCTGGAATCCACCCGCAGCGTCGACACGGTCGTGCTCGACAAGACCGGCACGGTGACGACCGGCAGGATGACGCTCGTCGATGTGATGGTCGAGCCCGGCACCGACCGCGCCGAGCTGCTGCGACTCGCAGGTGCGCTGGAGGATGCCTCCGAGCATCCGATCGCTCAGGCGATCGCCACGGGCGCGACGCAGGAGGTCGGGGCGCTGCCCACCCCTGAGGGCTTCACGAACATCGCGGGTACAGGCGTGCAGGGCGTCGTCGACGGGCACGCGGTGGTCGTGGGTCGGGTGTCGCTGCTCGCCGAGTGGTCGCAGCAGCTGAGCCCGGCGGTCGCATCCGCGAAGGCGCGCGCCGAGGGCGAGGGCAAGACCGTCGTCGCGGTGGGTTGGGACGGCGAGGCCCGCGGCATCCTGATCGTGGCCGACGCGGTCAAGCCGACCAGTGCGGAGGCGATCGCCCGGTTCAGGGCCATCGGGCTGACGCCGGTGCTGCTCACGGGGGACAACGAGGCCGTCGCCCGCCGGATCGCCACCGAGGTGGGGATCGGCGAGGTCATCGCCGAAGTGCTCCCGAAGGACAAGGTCGATGTCGTCATCCGGCTGCAGGGCGAAGGAAAGGTCGTCGCGATGATCGGCGACGGCGTGAACGACGCTCCTGCACTCGCGCAGGCCGACCTCGGACTCGCGATGGGGACCGGTGCCGACGTCGCGATCGAGGCATCCGACATCACCCTGGTCCGTGGCGATCTGCGCAGCGCGGTCGACGCGATCCGGCTGTCGCGCGCAACGCTCGGAACCATCAAGACGAACCTGTTCTGGGCGTTCGCGTACAACGTCGCGGCGATCCCCGTCGCGGCCCTCGGCATGCTCAACCCGATGCTCGCGGGGGCGGCGATGGCGCTGTCCAGCGTCTTCGTCGTCGGCAACAGCCTGCGTCTGCGCGGGTTCAGGAGCGTCGCCAAGGGATGACGCGTCGGGGGCGCGGTGCCTCGGCATCGCGTCCCCGTCGCGTGCTTCCCGCCGGCGTCCGTGTGGCAGATTGGGCAGGTGGACACCTTTCCAGCCCCCGCCCGAACGCTCCTCATCGGATACGGCAAGCTCGCACAGGGGCTGGCGCCGAGGCTGCTCGCGGATGGCGGCGCCGTCGTCGCAGTGCGTCGCAGCGACGGCGCCCTGCCCGAGGGGGTCGTCGGCATCCGCGCCGACCTGGCCGAACCGCTCGACCAGCCGCTGCCGGTGGTCGATGCGATGGTGGTGACGCTGCCGCCGGGTGATCCCGGCTACCGCGTGGTGCTGGGCCATGTGGCGGATGCGCTGCCGGCCACGCCTTCGCGCACGATCTTCGTGTCGTCGACCGGGGTGTTCGAGGCAGGGCCGTTCGACCGGACGATCACCGAGGCCGACGAGCCGGCCCCGACCAGCGATCGTGCGCGCGGCCTGCGCGACGGCGAGCTCGCGGCGAGGGAGCTGTTCGACGCCGTGATCGTGCGTCCCGCCGGGATCTACGGTCCCGGTCGTGAATTCCTGCTGCGCCAGGTGCGCGAGCACGCCGTGGTGAACCACCGCCGACGGACCAACCGCATCCACGAGACCGACCTCGTGCGCGCCCTCGACGTGCTGCTGCGGATGCCGGAGCCACCGGCGCTCGTGCACGGGGTCGACGCGACGCCGGCACCGCTCGGCGAGGTCGTCGCGTTCATCGCCCGCGAGCTCGGCCTGGATGCGCCCCCGCACGACCCGACCGCCGCGCAGAGCGGCACCGTGCTCGACGGCGCACTGCTGCGTTCGGTGCTGGGCGAGCTGCAGTACCCGAGCTACACCGACGGGTACGCCGAGATGATCCGGGGGTCGCGCCCGGCGTGAGCGCAGCACATCACGCTCCGTGGATCATGGGGTCGCGGTCCATACCGGGCCGCGTCGCGCTCGCGCACACTGAGACGCATGCGCGTGCAGAAGCGAGGCGACAACAGTCATGACTGGGAGCTGTACCACGGCGAGGGCCGAGTCGGCATCGAGTGGTACTTCCAGCAGACCACCGGGCTGCCGACGTCGGTGATGCTCTACCGGCTCGAGCCCGGCGCCGAGGAGGGGCAGCATCACCACCTCGAGGGCGATCCGGACAGCTGCTCGACGAACAGCTCCGACGAGATGTACATCGTGACGAGGGGTGAGGTCGTCGTCACCTCGGAGGAGGAGCGACGGGTGCTCCGCGTCGGCGACGCGTTCTACGCCCCGGAGGGCCTGCAGCATGGGGTCCGCAACGAATCGGATGCCGTGGCTGAACTCGTGCTCGTGTTCGGACCGCGAGGGCCGCATCCGTTCTCCCAGACCGGCACCGAGGCGTTCGATGCCGAGGCGGATCGCTGAGTCGTCGGTGCGGCTCGACCGGTCCTTCGGCTCAGCGCTGCTCCTCGGCCCGGGCGACCGTGCGGAGGAGGGCTGCGGCGAGATCGGGCCACAGTTCGTGCGGGATGAGGTGCCCCATGTCAGGGTGCACCTGCAGCTCGGCGCCGGGAATCGCCTCCGCGATGTCGACGGCCGAGGCCCAGTGCAGCACGTCGTCGTCGCGGCCGTGGAACACGAGCGTCGGCACCGTCACGGACTTCAGCGCATCGAGCCGCTCGGGCGCGCGCTTGAGCGCTGACCACTGCCGGGAGAACCCCTCGGGGAAGTACCCGCGGTCGTACGCCTCACCGGTCGCCGCGACATGCCACGCGATCTGCGGGTCGTAGCGTCCGCTCGGAGCCGCCTGCAGCGCTGCCTCGGTGAAGGCGACCGCCTGCTCGCGGGTGATGCGCACGGGCGGCTCGGCGAGTTCGGGGCGCTCGCCGTGGAGCACGTAGCGGGGCGACTGGCCGGGGATCGTCGAGAGCAGACCGAGGCTTCGGACGCGCTCCGGATGCCCGATCGCGAGCATCTGCGCCATCATCCCGCCCATCGAGTGCCCGGCCACGTGCGCCGACTCGACGCCGAGGTCATCGAGCACTCGGAGCACATCCTCGGCCAGGTCGGCGAGCTCGTATCGGCCGTCGACCTCGTCGGGTCCGCCGAAGCGCTGCGAGAACCCGGTGTCACGGTTGTCGAAGCGCACGACGCGCACACCGCCCTCGGTGAGCATCGCGATGAAGCGCTCATCCCAGGCGAGCAGTTGCGCGCCGCCGCCCGACACCAGGACGAGCACGGGGGCATCGGCATCGCCGAACGCCTCGTAGTAGAGGCGCACATCCGCGGCATCCGTGTAGGGCATGGCTGCGAGCCTAGGGCGCGACGCGGCATCCGATCATGTGGCGTCCGCCCACTGCGCGCTCTGCCGGTTGGGCGCAGCGCCCATGCGCTGGTCTCTCCACCCCCCCGCTGAGGGGTCACCACACGCCGCGCCGCGGGACCCGGGAGCGGCGTGTGCTGACCCCTCAGCGGCGGCGGGGGGGGGAGAGGGGGAAGGGGGCTACGCGGCGCCGAGCAGTCGGACGCGGCAGGCCAGCTCGACCGCGAAGCGCGCATCGGGGTCGCTCAGGTCGATGCCGAGCAGCTCGCGGATCCGCCGCATCCGGTAGCCGACGCCGTTCGGATGCAGCATCAGCTCCTTGCCCGCGTGCACGAGCGAACCGTCGTGCGCCAGGTAGGCGAGCAGGGTGCGCACCGACAGCAGGGCGCGCTCCGCGCCGAGCTCGTCGAGCGGGCGCAGCACGTCGTGCAGCAGCTCACGGCTGATCGGCGAGGCGTAGACGTCGAGCAGCACGCGGCGCAGCCCGGTGACGTCCGTGAGCTCGACACCGCCGAAACGACCGGCGGCGATCGCGGACTCGGCGGCGATCCGCGCCTCGGCCGCCGACTGCCGAAGCCCGAGCGCGCCGAGCTGCGGGGTGCCGAGCCCGAGCGTGTAGGTCCAGTCGGAACCTGCCAGCTCCTGCGCCTGCCGCTGGATCAGCATCGCGACCTCGCGCACCCGTCGCTGGTGGTCGCCTGCGCCGTGCTCCTCGGTGCACACGAGCATCAGGTCGTCCTGCAGGAAGGCGACGTGCCAGAGCTCCTCGCGCGCCTCGACCAGCTGCAGCGCGAAGAGCTCGAGCGCCGGTTGCACGCTGCGCGGCGCGCGGGCGTCGGTGTCGCTCGGACGCGTGGGGGCGAGCCAGGCGACCACGTGCGACTGGGGGAGCGGGAGTCCGAGCCGAGCAGCCTGGCCGACGAAGCCCTCGGCGCGGGTGGAGTCGGCGAGCACGAGCTCGACGAGCAGATCGGCGCGTGACTGGGTGGGGGCGTAGCGGTCGCGGCTCTGCCGCTGCGCGACACGAGACAGCAGCGAGGCGATGACCGGCAATGAGACCTCGGTCGCGCCGTCGGTGCTCCCGGCGACGAGGCGCCCGATCGGCACCTCGCCGATGAAGACCGCGTCGGTGTCGGTCCACGAGACCTCCGGATCGGAGATCAGCGACAGTTCGGTGCCCAGCACGCTCCCCGCCGCGGCCAGGATGCTCTCGGTGCTGTTGCCGGTGTCGCCGGCTGCTGCGGTGGCCGCCGTGACGGCTTGGGCGCCGCGCATCATCGCCTCGGATGCACCGCCGGAGATCGCCCGGTCGATGACCTTCGCGAGATCGGCGGATCCGACACCGGCTGCGGAGAACACCGGCACCCCGCCTCGTTCGGCGAGCACGGTCGCGGTCTCGGCGAGGGCGAGCGCGGTCGTGAACACGATGCCGGCGAGACCGCGCGCGCTGGCCTGGCGCAGCGCGACGTCGATACGGAAGGGCGGCGGCTGCTCGTCGCCGGGGACGATGGCGAGGGTGCCGGCGGTGAGCGCGTCGAGCCGGTCGACCGCGACGAGGTCGACGCGGTCGATCGGGCGTTCGTCGATCGGGCCGGCGACGAGTCGAAGTCCCAGCCGGTCGGCGTCATCGCGAAGATCTCGCAGCGAGTACTGTGCCATGCGCACAGTATGAACCGAAACACTGGCGGATCGGAACATTGTCCCGCGGAGGAAGCCTCCGTACCGTGAACACATGGCCCAGATATCCCCTGCCGCACGCACGTCGGCACCGATCACCGAGATCACCGCGGACGACGTCGCAGCCCTCGGCATCGGCACCGCCATCTTCGGCACCGGCGGCGGCGGCGCCGTGTACACGAGTCAGATCATGGTCGAGAAGGCGCTCCGCGAGCACGGACCGGTGCCGCTCGTGACGGTGGCCGATCTCGACGAGGACGACGTCGTGATCCTGATGTCCGGCATCGGCGCTCCGACGGTCGGCATCGAGATGCTCTCGGCGACCGGTCAGATCCACGCGCTGCTCGCCGAGGCCGAGCGACTGCTCGGACGCCGGGTCACGACGCTCATGGCCGCGGAGATCGGCGGCGGCAACGGCGTGCAGCCGATCGGCTGGGCCGCCCGCCTCGGGCTGCAGGTGCTCGACGCCGATGGCATGGGCCGCGCGTTCCCCGACGCCGCGATGGTCGCGATGAACGTCGCCGGCGTCCCCTGCGCGTGGGCCGTGCAGAGCGACGTGGTCGGCAACATCTCGGTCATGAAGACGATCGATCTGCACTGGCTCGAGCGGCACGCCCGTGCACTCACCGTCGCGAGCGGCTCGATCTGCATCGGCGCGCACTATCCGATGACGGCCGATCAGGTGCGCGGCGCCGTGATCGAGGGCACCGTGAGCGCCTCGATCCGCGTCGGCCACGCGCTGATGTCGTCGTCCGATCCGGTCGCGGCCGTCGCCGACGAGCTCGACGCGCGCGTGCTGATGACCGGCAAGATCACCGACCTCGACCGTCGCACCGCCGGCGGATTCGTCCGCGGCTCCGTCACGATCACCGGCACCGGTGCCGACCGCGGGCGGCTGCAACGCCTGGAACTGCAGAACGAGAACCTGCTCGTCCTGGAAGACGGCGAGGTGCTGGTCAGCGTTCCCGACCTCATCACGATCATCGACGCGGAGACCGGACACGCGATCACCACCGAGATGCTCCGCTTCGGCCAGCGCGTGTCGGTGCTCGCCTGGGCCTGCGATCCGATCTGGCGCTCGCCGCGGGGACTCGAACTCGCCGGCCCGGCCGCGTTCGGCTACGACCTCCCGTACGTCCCCTTCGAAGGAGCAGCGCGATGACCGCTCGTGACCTGTCCATCGGCGTCGACGTCGGCGGCACCAACACCGACGCGGTCGTGCTCGACGGCGACGGCCGGGTGCTCGCCTGGACCAAGCGCGCGACGACCGATGACATCACCGGCGGCATCCGTGCCGGCATCCGCGATGTGCTCGCCTCGATCGGCGACGACCGCTCCCGTGTCTCGCGGGTCATGCTCGGCACCACGCACGCGACGAACGCGATCGTGCAGCGTCGGCAGCTCGACAAGGTCGCGATGATCCGCCTCGGCGCTCCCGCTGCGACCGAGTACCCGCCGCTGACCGGCTGGCCGGACGACCTCGTCAGCATGGTGCTCGCCGGGTCCGCGATGCTCGGTGGCGGCCACATGGTCGACGGCACCCCGATCGCGCCGCTCGACCGCGACGGCATCCTGCGCTTCGTCGACGGACTCGACCACTTCGACGCGATCGCCGTCGCAGGGATCTTCAGCCCTTCGTCGCCGGAGCAGGAGCTCGAGGTCGCCGACCTGCTCCGCGGCCATCTGGGTCCGGACGCCAGGGTGTTCCTCAGCCAGGACATCGGCCCGACCGGCCTGCTCGAGCGCG
Source organism: Microbacterium oxydans (assembly GCF_000956525.1). Lineage (GTDB taxonomy): Bacteria > Actinomycetota > Actinomycetes > Actinomycetales > Microbacteriaceae > Microbacterium > Microbacterium oxydans_A. Next base: position 10,691 of record NZ_JYIW01000020.1, on the reverse strand, counting down.
AGAACGCGACGCTGCTGAACGCCGCACTGTACGGCGTCGCCCGCTCGGTGACCGAGGCGCTGGTGACGGTCGTCGACGAGGAGGGGCTGGATGCTGCCACCTTCTTCGCGCAGAACGACGGCACCCTCATGTCGCTCGACTACGCCGCGCAGTATCCGGTGCTGACGATCGGCTCCGGACCGGCGAACTCGATCCGCGGCGCCGCGTACCTCTCCGGTCACGACGACGCGATCGTGATCGACGTCGGCGGCACCACCTCCGACCTCGGCGTCGTGGTCGGCGGGTTCCCGCGCGAGTCCACGCTGCCGCGCGAGATCGGCGGTGTGCGGACGAACTTCCGGATGCCCGACATCCTCAGCCTCGGCATCGGCGGCGGCACGGTGATCGACGTCGCCTCCGGCCGCGTCGGACCCGACTCGGTCGGCTACCGCATCAACCAGGAGGGCCTGCTGTTCGGTGGCTCGACACCGACGCTGACGGATGCCGCCGCGCTCGCCGGGAGTCCGGTCGACGGCCGCTCGCTCCCCGCGCTCGACGGACCGATGACCGCAGCGCTCGAACGCGCGCTCACCGTGGTCGCCGAACGCCTGGAAGAGGCGGTCGAGCGCCTCTCGCTCGGCCGCATGGACATCCCGCTCGTCGTCGTCGGCGGTGGCGGATTCCTCGTCCCTGACCGGCTCGCCAGTGCCGGGCGCATCCTCCGGCCCGATCATGGCGGCGTCGCGAATGCGGTCGGCGCCGCGATCTCGCTGGCCGGCGGCCGTGCCGATCAGATGGCCCCGATGGGCGACCGGGACTCGGCGATCGAGCAGGCATCCGAGGCCGCGATCGCGAAGGCGATCCAAGCCGGCGCCGACCCCCTGCAGGTGTCGATCGTCGACGTCCTCGAGACGCACGTGCCGTACACCGCCCACCCCACCGTGAACGTGACCGTGAAGGCGGCCGGTCCCCTTGCCCGGCTGTCCGCCGACGCCGTGGTCCGCTGACCGCACTGCGTCACCACCAGCTGTATCCCGAACCCGAAACGAGGAGATCGCAATGAAACGCAGTACCGCCCTACCCGTGGCCGCCGTTCTCTCTGCGCTCGCGCTGACACTGACGTCTTGCGCGGGTTCCGCCGACCCGTCCGATCCGTCCACCGGCGACTTCGTGTCCGGCGGCACGTTCGTCGCCGCGGTCGGCGACGACCCCGGTGACCTGAACCCGCTGAAGGCCGTGTCACCCGACACCTTCGCCGTCGTCAACCTCGCCTACGAGTCGCTCATCGCCGTCACCTCCGAGGGTGAGCTGGTGCCCTGGCTCGCCGAGAGCTGGGAGGAGACGGGCACCGAGGTCGTCTTCACCCTGAAGGACGGCATCACCTGCGCCGACGGCTCCGAGTTCACGGGGCAGACGGTCGCCGACAACCTGAACTACAACGCCGATCCGGCCAACGCGACCTTCTCGTACGGCTCGGTCATCGACGAGACGATCTCGGCGACCGCAGACGGCAACGTCGTCACCGTGACCAGTGCGGCGAACAACCCGTTCCTCGCCGTCAACGTCGGCACCATCATGCTGGTGTGCGATGCGGGTCTCGCCGACCCGACCACGTTGTCCGATGCGACCGACGGCACTGGGCTCTTCAGCCTGAGCGACATCAAGCCGGGCGACACCTACACGTTCACCAAGCGCGACGACTACACGTGGGGACCGGACGACGTGACGAGCGAGACCGCCGGTCTGCCCGACACGATCGAGGCTCGCGTCGTCACCGATGAGAGCACCGCGGCGAACCTGCTCGTGTCCGGCGAGATCAACGCCGCGACCATCTCCGGCGCCGACCGCTCGCGACTCGACGGTGCAGGCCTCACCCACACCGGTGTGCGCAACCCGGTCGGCATGATGCTGTTCAACGAGAAGGAGGGGCGCCCGTTCTCCGACCCGCTCGTGCGCGAGGCGCTCTCGACCGCGATCGACCGCGACGAGGTCGGCACGGTCATCGCCGACGGCGAGGGGCTCGAGTCGATCTCGCTCGTGACGAAGAACCCGCTGCTGTGCGTCGCGGACAAGCCGGAGTGGACGCTGCCGGACACCGACCTCGAGCGTGCGGGCGAACTGCTCGACGAGGCCGGTTGGGCGCTCGGCGACGACGGTCTCCGCACCAAGGACGGCAAGCCGCTCACCATCAAGTTCGTCTACAACGCACCCACCTCGACGCACGCGGCCGCGGCCGAGCTCGTCAAGGAGACCTGGGACAAGCTCGGCGTGACCACCGAGCTCTCCGCGAACGATGCGGCGGCCTGGTCCGAGCAGCTGTACTCGACGTTCGACTGGGACACCGGTTGGGTGCAGATCGCCCCTGGCGGCCCCGTGCTGCTCTCGGTGTTCTTCGACGGCGCGACGCCGGACGCCGGTGGCCTGAACTTCATGTTCGTGAAGAACCCCGAGTACTCCACCCTCGTGGCCGAGGCCTCCAGTGCGACGCCGGATGAGGCGTGCGGCATCTGGAACGACGCCGAGAAGGAGCTCATCGAGCGCTTCGACGTCTTCCCGGTGATCGACAACATCCTGCCGACCTACCAGTCCGGTGCGATCTTCGATCAGCCGAACTTCATCCAGCCCACCTCGATCCGGATGCTCGGCTGACGCCATGACGACGACTCCTCCTCTCGCGACCGCCGAAGTGGCCGACACCAGCACGGCCGCCCTGGCGGCGCGGGTGGAGGAGCGCCGTCTGCGGCGGGGGCTCTCCCCGCGGACGGCCTTCCTGTTCCGCCGCCTCGGCCGCCTGGTCATCTCGCTCGCCGTGGTGATCGTGGCCTCCTTCCTCCTGATGTACCTCGTGCCGGGTGATCCGGTGCGAGCGGCGCTCGGCAACAGCGCCACCCCGCAGCTCGTCGAAGCCACCCGTGCACAGCTCGGGCTCGACCGGCCGATGTGGGAGCAGTTCTTCCGCTTCATCGGCGGCCTCCTCACGGGCGACCTCGGCACCTCGGTGCGACTGCAGCGTCCGGTCGGCGATGTGATCGCGCAGCGCTTCCCGACGACGCTGCTGCTCGCGGTGCTGGCGTTCATCATCGCCGTGATCGGCGCACTGCCGGCAGGGATCGGTGCCGCGGTGCTGGCGCGCTCCGGTCGTCGCCGCGGGCTGACGATGGCGGTCTCGGCCGTGCTCGGCATCCTGATCGCGGTGCCCAGCTTCCTGGTCGCGGTCGGACTCATCTCGCTGTTCGCGGTGCGGCTCGGCTGGCTCCCGGCCGCAGGCTGGGGATCACCGGAGGATGCCGTGCTGCCGGTGATCGCACTCGCGATCGGCCCGATGGCGTACCTCGTGCGCATCGTGCAGGTCGAGATGCTCGCGGTGCTCGACACCACGTACATGACCACCGCGCGAGCCAAGCGGCTCCCGCGTCGTCTGATCCACCTTCGGCACGCACTGCCGAACATCGTCACCGCGTCACTCACGGTCGGCGGCCTGATCCTCGCGGGGCTGACCGCTGCCACCGTGTTGATCGAGACCGTGTTCTCGATCCCGGGTCTCGGCACCATCATGGTGTCGTCGGTCGGTGCCAAGGACTATCCGATGGTGCAGGGCGTGGTCATCGTCTACGCGCTGATCGTGCTCGGCGTGAACCTGGTCGTCGATCTGACTCTCGCCACCATCGATCCCCGCTCGTCGATCACGGAGGGCTGAGACATGTCGCTGCGCACGAAGCTGCTGAACCCGACCGCGATCTCGGCCGTCGTCGGCTGCGCCCTGCTGCTCTTCATCGCGGTTGCCGGCCCGACGATCTGGGGACCGGCTGCCGACACCACCGATGTGTCGTCCCGGCTGCTCCCCGCCAGCGCCGCGCATCCGTTCGGCACCGACGAGCTGGGCCGCGATGTGCTCGCCCGCGTGCTGGTCGCGACCCGCCTGACGCTGCTGCTGACCCTCGGTGCGACCGCGATCTCACTCGTCGGCGGGATCGTGTTCGGGCTGGTCGCCAGCATCCTGCCGAAGTATCCGCGTCGTCTGTTCACCGGACTCCTCGACATCCTGCTCGCCTTCCCGTGGCTGCTGATGGTGCTCTTCTTCACCGTGATCTGGGGTGCGACCGCGACCGGCGCGATGCTCGCGATCGGCTTCGCCGGCATCCCGTCGTTCGCCCGTCTGGTCTACAACCTCGCGGCATCCGTCTCCGGACGCGACTACGTGCGCGCGGCCAGGGTCGTCGGCGTCGGCCCGATCGGCATCCTGCTCCGGCACGTGCTGCCGAACATCGCGAACCCGTTCTTCGTGAACGCGGCGGCCACCGCGAGCGTCACGCTGCTGTCGTTCGCCGGGCTCTCCTTCCTCGGGCTCGGTGTGCAGGCGCCGGCCTATGACTGGGGTCGGATGCTGCAGGAGGGCATCCTGCGCATCTACATCAATCCGCTCGCCGCGATCGGCCCCGGGATCGCCGTGGTGCTCGCCGGTCTCGTGCTCACGCTGCTCAGCGAGGCCGTCGCCGGTTCCCGCGGGCAGGGTTTCCGTGCGGTCGCCGCTCGGGCGACGGGCGCGGTCACGCTCACACCTCGGCGGCGGCGGGGCGTTACCGAGAGCACGGCGTCGGCGACCGACGCGATCGCCGAGATCTCCGACCTTCGCATCGCGTTCGCCACGGCAGACGGCGGTGTCATCGAGCGAGTCCGTGGCGTCGATCTGCGCGTCGTGCCTGGTGAGATCGTCGGGATCGTGGGCGAATCCGGTTCGGGCAAGTCGCTCACGGCGATGGCGCTCGCCGGGCTCCTCGGTGACGACGCCCGCATCGCGACCTCGGTGCACCGTTTCGACGACATCGACATGACGCGAACGCTCACCGCGGCCGACCGGTCGAGGCTGGGCGTCGAGCTCGGCATGATCTTCCAGGATCCGCTCACCTCGCTCAACCCGGCGCTCACGATCGGGCGGCAGCTGACCGAGGTCCCGGAGGTGCACATGGGGATGCGTCCGGCGCAGGCCCGCGCCCGTGCCGCCGACGCGCTCGAGTCGGTCGGGATCGCGAACGCCGCCGCTCGCCTGAAGCAGTATCCGCATGAGTTCTCCGGCGGTATGCGGCAACGCGCCATGATCGGGATGGCGCTCACCGGGCGCCCCCGTCTGATCATCGCGGACGAGCCGACGACCGCCCTCGACGTCACGGTGCAGCGGCAGGTCATGGACGTGTTGCATCGCGCGCAGGAGGAGACGGGGGCTGCGATCGTGTTCATCTCGCACGACATCGCGCTGGTCTCGGCCTTCTGCGATCGGGTGATCGTGATGAAGGACGGCCGGATCGTCGAGACGCTCGACGCGCGGCGCATCCGCGAGGACGCTCGGCATCCGTACTCGAAGGCGCTGATCGCCTGTCTGCCCGACATGACGAGCGACCGCACGCAGCCGCTGCCGGTGATCGCGCCCGAGCTGCTGCCGGAGGCCCTCGACGACGCCGGCGTGCACGACGCCTCGCGTGACGACGCTGCGAACGAAGACCGGGAGGTGTCGGTGTGAACGCACTCGAGATCGAAGACCTGAGCGTCCGGTACGGCCGCACCAGAGTGGTGGAGCGGGTGAGTCTCGCGGTGCCGAAGGGCCGCACGGTCGGCCTGGTCGGCGAGTCGGGGTCGGGGAAGAGCACGATCGCGGCCGCTGCCGTCGGACTCGTGCGGCCGGAGTCGGGATCGATCAGGGTCGACGGCGTCGAGGCGGTCGGCGGCGGATCCGCTGCTCGCGGTGCCAGGCGGCGGATGCAGCTGGTGTTCCAGGACCCCTTCTCGGCGCTCGACCCGCTGATGCCGATCGGCGACTCGATCGCCGAGGCGCTGCGGGCCACCGGACGCCGGTGGACCCGCGCGGAGCGGATCGCCCGCGTGCGGGAGCTGCTGGCGCAGGTGCACCTCGACCCCGACCGTGCGGGGGAGCGCCCTGGCGCCTTCTCCGGCGGGCAGCGGCAGCGCATCACGATCGCCCGTGCCCTGGCCGGTGAGCCGTCGGTGCTGATCGCCGACGAGGTCACGAGTGCGCTCGACGTCTCGGTGCAGGGCGCGATCCTCAACCTGCTGCGCGAGCTGCAGGATGAGCTCGGCCTCTCGATGCTCTTCATCTCGCACAACCTCGCGGTGGTGCGCTACATCAGCGACGAGGTGTGCGTGATGCGCAACGGGATGCTCGTCGAGGCCGGGCCGACGGAGACGCTGCTCGCGAACCCCGGCGACCCGTACACGCAGGACCTGCTCGACGCGGTGCCGGTGCTCGGCCAGCGGATGCAGTTCGGTTGACCCTCAGCCCCCTAGCCCCGTTGGGTCCCTGAGCCTGTCGAAGGGCCCCCCACCCCAGTCCGCACCCTGGGTCCCTGAGCCTGTCGAAGGGCCCAGTCCCCACCTCCCCTTTGGGTCCCTGAGCCTGTCGAAGGGCCTCCGCCCCCCAACCGACGCCCTCAGTGCCCCGACCCCACCACCGGCAGCTCCTCGATCAGCGGGTTGCGGTCGAGCGGGTCGACGACGATCCCGGCGATGGCGTCGAGCGCGATCACGGGGAAGTGCGACACGGCGCCGATCTTCTCCTCGCTGCCGAGCACGTAGGTGGCGGCGCTCCTGGCGGCGAGCGCTCGCTTGGTGACGGCGTCGTCGACGGATCCGGTCGTGAGCCCGTGCACCGGGTCGATGCCGGTGACGCCCAGGAAGAAGGCGTCTGCCGAGAGGTGCTGCAGGGCTTCCATGGCGAGGGGGCCGCTCGCGACCATCGAGTGCCGCGAGAGCTCGCCGCCGATCAGGATGATGCGGGCGTCGGAGTGTTCGGCGACTGCGAGAGCGACGGCGGGGCTCGGGGTGATCACGGTGAGCGACGCGTCGCGGGCGAGCAGCTGGGCCATCGCGAGGGTCGTGGTTCCTGCGTCGAGCACGATGGTGGATGCCGGGCGGATGAGGTCGACCGCGCGCCGGGCGACGCGTTCCTTGCTGTCGGTCGCGAGGTCCTGTCGCAGCTGCACCGGTCGGTCGGCCGGCGGGATCGGCAGCGCGCCGCCGTAGACGCGCACGAGCTTGCCGTCGTCGGCGAGTTCGCGGAGGTCGCGGCGGATCGAGTCCTCCGACACTCCGAGGTCGTGGGCGACGGTCTTGGCGACCACGCGTCCGTCGCAGTCGAGGATCTCGAGCAGGTGGGTCTTGCGCTGTGCGCCGAGCATACGATTCCTTCGTGAAGTTGCACGTTGTTGCACGATTCAGGATACAGTCTCCGTCATGACATCACCACTCCTGATCCTCATCGCCGGCCCCTACCGCTCCGGCACCGACGGCGACCCCGCGCTGATCGCCCGCAATCTCGAGCGTCTCGAAGAGGCAGCAGCCCCCATCCATCGCCTCGGACACGTGCCGATGATCGGCGAATGGGTCGCCCTGCCGATCCTCCGCGGCATGACAGAGGCGGATGCTGCCGACGGCGACGTCATGTACGAGACCGCGCGTCGGCTGCTGCAGCACTGCGACGCCGTGCTGCGCCTCCCCGGAGCATCCGCCGGCGCAGACCAGGACGTCGTGATCGCCCGCGAGCGCGGTCTGCCGGTGTACTTCTCGCTCGACGAGATCCCGGTGGCGTAGCGCCCGGCTCCACGGGGGTGCTCAGATCGCGCGATAGCGCATCGTCACGATGTTCGAGAGATCCGAGCGCCTCCAGTTGGAGACCGAGACGAAATGCGAGTGCGAGAACCAGGCATCCTGGTTCTTCCAATGCCCGACCACCGGGAAATGCGGGAGGAGTTCGGGGTCGAACGCCATCCGGTTCTCGCCGTGCCGCAGCGAATCGGCCAGGACGACGTGGTCCATCCGTGTGCGCATCGAGATGACCCCACCGACGTTCGCCCGGATGGCCGCCCACGCCTGTGAGGTCCGATGGATGGCTGGCGTGTGCAGCAGCACGAGCAGCTTGATCCGAGCGCCCTTCGCGAGGGCATCGAGCGCGACGTTGCCTCCGTGGCTGTGGGCGTAGACGGCGTCCAGCCATCCGGCGCCCGAGACGAGGTCGGCCCATCGGTGCAGGTCTTCGCCGCCCTGCGTGCGACCGAGGTCCGAGTACTCGCCACTCCAGACGAAGTAGCCGTCCGCGTCGTACAGGTTCGCTGAGTTCTTCGCGCGCAGGTGGCTGTGCAGGGGAGACCCCGGCCGATGCCACCCGTTCTCCTCCACGAGTGCCCACGTACCGTGGATGGTCGTGCTGACCGGGTTCCCGACCCATGCCGGTCGCTCCGGGACATCCGGCGAGGTGCGAGACACGTCGAGCATGGCTGCAGCGACGGCGTTCGCCTGCGGGTCGGCAGACTCGGCGGCACTGCGGAGGATGTCGTGGCTCCGGTTCAGACGACCGCCCGAGAAGGCGTGGAGGGCGGCCGCGGCGGCGGCGGCCTCCAGAGGATGCTCGCTCTGCTGTCGGATGTTGAGCAGAGCCAGCAGCGGCATCGGGGTGCGGAACCGGACGACGTCGCCCCACAGGGCCCGGGTCCTCTCGTCGAGGGACCCCGCCGACGAGAGGTCATGGAACTCCTGCGCCTGCCGCGTGAGGTCATCGAGTCTGGCGTCGCTGGACCAGCGTTGCATCTCATCTCCAGCACGCTCGACGTGCGGCACCCCGAGCAGATCGGCGTCCTCCCGAAGCGCGGTGTCCGGCTCGAACCGGCCGAATGCGTACGCGGCCATGCCGAGCAGCTGTCCGGCCCGGCTCGCGATGGCAGAGGGAGTCTCCTGCAGGAAGGCATCGAGGCCCGGGACGGGTCGCAACGGTTCCGGCTCGGGCATCATCATCGTCATGCTGTGCTCCAGGGTGCGCTGATCTTCCGCGAAATCTATCGCACGGCGGACCGCCACCGCTGCGCGGTTCGCCCGCCGCCCAGCTCCACGGGACCGGCGACCCTAGCGCAGGCGTTCCGGCTCGCGCCCCGTGTGACTCTGTCTGACGCTCCGTTTCCTTGCGTGTACCCCGCTGCTCTGCGCCGATCCTCCTCTGGATAGCGTCGAAAGCCCGTGCCTACCGAGAGGACCGATCGTGGCATCCGCGAGAAACCCCCGCCGTTTCGGAGCTGCCGTCGCAGCAGCCGTCGTCGCCGCACTCACCCTGACCGCCTGCGCTGCCGGCACGTCGACGGATGCAGCGGAGTCGAACGGCGAACCGGTCTCGGGCGGCGATCTCGTCGTCGCCGCGCGGTCGGAGCCGCCGCAGCTCAACCCGCTGGTCGATCAGACGGGTGGCGCGCACGTGCTGACGCCGGTCGTCGATTCCCTCGTGTGGGACAACGGCGACGGCACCTACGGCACCTGGCTCGCGACGAAGTGGGAGGTGTCGGATGACGCCCGCGTGTACACGTTCACGCTGCGCGACGACGTCACGTTCCATGACGGCACCCCTTTCGACGCCGAGGCCGTGAAGGTCAACTTCGACTACGTCGCCGACCCTGCGAACAAGTCCACCGGCTCGGTCGCGAAGCTCGGTCCGGTCGCCGAGGTGCTCGACGAGTACACCGTGCGCATCACGCTGGAGCAGCCGGAGTCGAGCTTCCTGACGCTGATCGCGGCGCCGTATTTCGGCATCGTCTCGCCGAAGCAGCTGCTCGACGACCCCGATTCGCTCGCGTCGACCGTGGTCGGCACCGGGCCGTTCAAGTTCGACGAGTGGGTCAAGGGGCAGAGCCTCAGCTACGTGCGCAACGACGACTACGACTGGGGGCCGGAGGGCACGCACGAGGGTGCTGCGTACCTCGACACGATCACGTACCGGTTCCTCCCCGAGGACCAGACCAGGTACAACTCGCTCATCACGGGTGAGGCAGACATCGTCGACTACATCGCGCCGGAGTACGCGGAAGAGGTGAAGAGCAACGACGGCTACGGCTCGGAGGAGTTCCTGCTGCCTGGCGTCGGTTTCACGCTGCACCTGAACACCCGGACCGCGCCGTTCGACGACGTGCGGGTGCGCCAGGCGCTGCTGCACGGCATCGACCGTGCTGCGATCGTGAAGAGTGCGACCTTCGGTGCCTATCCGGTGCAGGAGTACCTGGCGACGACCACGCCCGACTACAAGAAAGACCTCGAGAACGTCATCGACTTCGATGCGGATGCCGCCGGCGCACTGCTCGACGAGGCCGGCTGGTCGGAGACGGATGACGAGGGCTACCGCACGAAGGACGGCGAGCGTCTGAGCACGGTCATCCCGTACGCCGACAACGACCAGCTCGCACAGCGCACGCTGGAGCAGGTGCAGATCGACGGCAAGGCCCTCGGCTTCGAGATCGTGCTGCAGCCGGTTCCCGCGGCGGACTTCTCGCAGCGTCTCTACAACGGCGACTACGGCATCATGCCGTCGTTCCAGTCCGAGGCGACCGGCATGCAGCTGTGGCGTCTGTACGGCGGCGACAACATGTCGGACGGTTCGTCGATCGGCTCGAATGCCTCGTTCCTGTCCGACCCGGAGCTCGACGCCCTGTTGGCGCAGGCCAGGGCGAGTGCCGACCCGGTCGCCCGCGCCGACTTCTACGGGCAGGCGCAGGAGCTGCTGCCGGAGCTCGCGCCGTCGATCCCGCTCTACTCGCGGGCTCGGGTCGTGGCTTGGCAGCCGAACATCCACGGCGTCACGTGGGACTACGCGTGGCCGCAGCCGTACCTGTTCGACGCCTGGAAGAGCTGACGCCCCCGCGGGCCCCTGAGCCCGCCGCAGGGCCCACCCC
>NZ_JYIW01000019.1 GCF_000956525.1 Microbacterium oxydans | reverse complement strand
GGGCGGAGGGGCAGACGCTGCAGGACGCGGCGGTGCTGATCGACGGGGATCGCATCGCCTGGGTCGGTGCGGCGACGGATGCTCCGGCGGCCGACGAGGTGGTGGATGCCGAGGGACGGGCAGTGATCCCCGGCTTCGTCGACAGCCACAGCCACCTCGTGTTCGCGGGGGACCGGGCCGCCGAGTTCGAGGCGCGGATGGCCGGGCAGCGGTATGCGGCCGGCGGCATCCGCTCCACCGTCGCGGCCACCCGTGCGGCGACCGACGACGAACTGCGTGCCAGACTGCGCGGCTTCCTCGAGGAGATGCTCGCCCAGGGCACGACGACGGTCGAGATCAAGAGCGGCTACGGGCTGAGCGTCGCAGACGAGGAGCGTCTCGTGCGCCTCGCCGCCGAAGTGACGCCGGAGGTGACGTTCCTCGGCGCGCACGTCGTGCCGGCCGAGTACGCGGATCGCTCCGACGAGTACGTCGACCTCGTCACGGGACCCATGCTCGAAGCCTGCGCGCCGCACGCGAAATGGATCGACGTGTTCTGCGAGACCGGCGCCTTCACGGTGCCGCAGTCGCGACGGGTGCTCGAGGCCGGCATCGCTCGAGGGCTCGCCCCGCGCGTGCACGCGAGCCAGCTCGGACCCGGGGATGGCGTGCGTCTGGCCGTCGAGCTCGGCGCGACATCCGTCGACCACGGCACCTACCTGACCGACGACGATGTCGCGGCGCTCGCCGCATCCGACACCGTCCTGACCCTGCTGCCCGGCGTCGAGTTCTCGACGCGCCAGCCGTATCCTGACGCCCGCCGGCTGATCGATGCCGGCGTGACGGTCGCGATCGCCTGCGACACGAACCCTGGCTCGAGCTTCACGTCGTCGATGCCGTTCTGCATCGCGATCGCGGTGCGAGACATGGGGATGACCCCGGCCGAGGCCGTGTGGGCGGCGACCGCGGGCGGCGCCAGAGCGCTGCGCCGCGACGATGTCGGTGTGATCGTGCCCGGTGCCAGGGCCGACATCGTGCTGCTGGATGCGCCGACGCGCATCCATCTCGCTTACCGTCCTGGCGTGCCGCTCGTGCGTCGGGTGTGGAAGGACGGCCGCGCCATCGGGTGAGACCCCCCGGAACGGGGCCCGCTCGGGGAAGGTCAGCCCGCGTCGCCGAGCGTCGGCGGAAGCGTGGGCACGGCAGTCGGCCAGGCGCCGTATCGGCGATCGAGGTCCGCGCTGGCGAGCTCGAGGGATTCGCCGCCCGCGTACCGTTCGGAGTCGATGTCGAGCGAGGCGAGCAGCGCGATGGTGGTCTCGGGGGTCTGCCCTGGAGCGTCGAAGGTGAAGCGCACGAGGCGTCCACGGTCGATCTCGTCCTGCGAGGCGAGTTGGGCGAGCGTGTAGTCCACGAGTGTCACGGGGTCACCGGTGAAGGCATCCGTCGCCGAGAGCGTGACGATCGTGTAGGGGACCGTGCCGTCCCACGCGCGCGCGGCAGACAACTCAACGCCGGGGATCTCGGCGAGGGCATCCTGGATGGCGTCGAGCGAGCGGCCGGAGGTATGTGCTGCGGAGGACGTCGACGCAGGGCTGGGGATGCCGATGACAGAGCATCCGTTGAGCACTGCGATGGCGACGATCGCCCCTGCGGCCACGAGCGCCGTTCGATGTGTGCGGATCATGAGAGCCCCCTCTCGTCTCGCTCTCCACCCTACGGTGGTGCACGCCGACCCGATGACCTCCCCGCCCGCCTGCCCGATTCCTTCTATGCTGGCCGCAATGTCTTCCACCGTGCCTCCGACCGTGACGATCCGCCTCGTCGATTACGACACGAAGCGATGGATCTGGGTGCCGCACATCTGGCCGCACGAGGGATTCGCGGGCCCGGAGTCATGGGCGGATGCCGCATCACGCACGGTGGCGCGACGCTCGTGGTTTCGATACCTGCGACGCGGGTTCCTCCGCGACGAACTCGTACGCATGGCACTCAGCCGCGATGGTGAGAGCACCAACTGGTCGCTGGCGTACGCGCCGAATCTCCATGAGATCCCCCACCTGGTCAGGGTGGACGCGCACGACAGCGTGCGAGGTGTGTACACATCGTTCGAGCAGTTCCTGCAGCTCGACGGACCCGACCTGGCCGAGCGTCCGGTGATGCAGCCCTTCTTCTCGAAACACCTCGGTCACGGCGTCACCGTGCTGAAGCGCCGCTGGTTGGAGGAGACCCGCTCCCTCGCCGGTGTGCGCAGCTACGGTTGGGAGCTCGAGCAGACCTGGGTCTCGCTGCACATGGCGGACCACTTCCTGCCGCGGCTCGATCGCCTTCGCGAGCACACCGATGCGCTCGCGCGGGCGCTCGCGTTCGATATCGATCTCGGGGCGGGACCGCAGCCGGCACGAGCGCGAGACTGACCGGGACGCCCACCGCCCGACCCGGCGAGGGAATGACGCGAGGAGCGACGCCCACCTGGTCGACACGCTGACGGCGTGGCTCGAATGGTTCGGCGACGTGACTGCGGCATCCGCTGACTGTCTCGCTCAGATCCACGCTCCTCATACACTGAGTCGGATGAGCGCCACCGAACCTGACATCGTGACGATCCGCCTCGTCGATTACGACACGAAGCGATGGATCTGGGTGCCGCACATCTGGCCACACGAGGGATTCACGGGCCCGGGGTCATGGGCGGATGCCGTGTCTCGCACCGTGGCGAAGCGCTCCTGGCTGACGTTCGTGAAGCGCCGCGCGTTCCGTGCCGATCTTGTGCAGATGTCGCTCAGCCGCGATGGCGAGAGCACGAACTGGACGATGGCCTACGCGGCGAATCTGAGCCAGGTGCCCAGGATCGTTCGGATCGACGCGCACGATCGGGTGAACGGAGCCTACGACTCACTCGAGCAGTTCCTGCACCTGGACCAGGAGGGCCTGAACGAGCCACCGGTCGTCGAGCCGTTCTTCTCGACCCCCCTCGGTCATGGCATCACGGCACTCATGCGTCGGAGAGTCGAGGGGGCGCTCCACGGTGTGCGCCTCTACGGGTGGGAACTCGGCAACACCTGGGTGTCGCTCAGCCTGGCGGACTTCGATCTCCGCTACCTCGATCGCCTCCGCGTGCACACCGACGCGCTCGCACGTGCGCTCGCGTTCGACCTGGATTCCGGTGCGGGACCGCAGCCGGCGCGAGCGCGGGACTGAAACTGCGAGAGGCGGCTCACACCGCCGGATCGAGGCGTGCAAGGGCAGCATCCATCTGCTCGGTCATGTGACGGTAGCCGGTGTCGGACGGGTGGATGCCGTCGGCTGCCATCCAGCTGTCGCCCGATCCGGCGTAGTGCCCGTCGAGCCAGCGACTCGCGCCGGGGATCCAGTCCGCATCGATCGCGGCCGCGGCATCCTGCACCCAGCCGATGATCGTCTCCACCGATTCGGGGCGCTCTTCGGTGTACCAGAACGGTTCGACGACGATGATCCGTGCGGTGGGCAAGGCGTCGCGCAGACGGGTCAGGTCGCTCGTGATGGTCTCGCGGATGAGGTCGGCGCGGGTGTCGAAGCTGAAGTTGTCGTTCAGTCCCATCGTCACGAACACGATGTCGGGATGCTGCGCGATGACGAGCTCGGGCAGGTCGTTCTCGCCGAAGTCGGAGCGGTGATTGACGAACCCGAGCCCGTTGACGCTCGGGTTGAACTCGCGCCATCCGCGCTCCTCGCTGATGACGGTCGACCAGCGGAGCGTCGGGTCGCTCGCGCCGGTGCCGAGGGTGTACGAGTCTCCGTAGAAGGCGACGACCGGTCCGTCGCCCGGTGTCGGAGACGCGTCCGGTGCGGGGGCGGCGCCGCAGGCCGCGAGGCCGAGGGCGAGGGCGACCACGGACGCGAGCGATCGGAGACGGCGCATGCGGGTTGTTCGGCGCCGAGCGCTGAGCGGATGGCCCGCGCCCCGCCCGCCCCCCGCCGAGGGGTCAAGAACCGCCGCACGCCCAGCGTCGGCAGCGGCGGGTGATGACCCCTCGCGCGCGGTCGGCGGCCGAGATGTGGCCGGCTAGGACGCGGTCGCTCGCGCGCGGGGCCGGGTGAGCCGCGGGATCAGCGCCGGCGTCTGCTCGCGGTACTCGCGGTAGTCGGCGCGATCGCCCCACTTCTCCTCGGCGCGGGCTTCGAGCAGCGGGATGCCGCTCACCCGCGTGAGCAGCAGGATCACGAACAGCGGCGAGAGCAGGGCGACCCACTGCCATCCGGCGAGCACGGGCGCGGCCGTGAGGAACACGCCCACCCAGATCACGATCTCGCCGAAGTAGTTGGGGTGCCGCGAGCGCGACCACAGCCCGGTGCGGATGAACTCGTGCCGGTTGCTCGGGTCTGCGCGGAACGCCGACTTCTGGGCGTCGGCCACGATCTCGATCGCCATGCCGATGACCCACACGATGATCCCGACGATCGTCAGCCAGCCGATCGGGGCTCGCGACCCGGCATCCGTGCTGATCGCGATCCATGCTGCTGCCGCGGTCAGCGACACCCACGCGCCCTGGATCACCCACACCTGCAGGAAGCGCAGCGGCGAGCCCTTGATCGCGTCGAATCGACCGTCCGATCCGGCCTTGTGCACGCGCAGGGCCAGGAACGACCCGAGGCGGACGGCCCACAGCATCACCATCGCCGCGAGGATCCAGCTGCGAGCGTCAGGCATGGGCGCGAGCAGCACGAGCGCGCCGGAGATCACGAAGAACGTGAGGCTGCCGGTGAGATCGAAGAACCGCTCGGTGCGCAGGAGCATCGCCGGGATGAAGGCGATGACCTGGATCGCGAAGGCAGCGGCGACGGCGATCGCGAACAGCGGGATGCCGCCGATCGTCTCACCGTGCTGGCTGCCGGCGATGGCGACGAGGGCTCCGATGACGAGCGCGACGATGATCGCGATGAGCGACGAGCGGGACGACTTGGCGTTGGTGGGTGTCGGGGAGGACATGATGTGCTTTCTGTTTCTCAGAGGTACAGGTCTTCGACGGTGACGGCTGCGCGATCCAGCACGACGCTCCGCTTGAGTTTCATGGTCGGGGTGACGAGGCCGCGGTCTTCGAGGTCGGCGAAGACCACGCTGAACCGACGCACCTGCTCGCTGCGGGCGACGAGCGTGTTGGCGGCGTCGACGGCTCGCTGCAGGTGTGCTCGCAGCGTCGGATCGGTCACCTCGCAGATCTCGAGACGCGTCACGGCGGGGATGCTCGCGCCCTCGGCATCCGCCCAGGCCAGAGTCTGCTCGGGATCGAGCACGAGCAGCGCGGAGAGGTACGGCTTGCCCTCGCCGACCATCACCGCATGCGAGACGAGCGGGTTGGCTTCGACCGCGTTCTCCCAGCGGGTGGGCACGATCGTCTTGCCGTTCGACGTCACGATCACGTCTTTCAGGCGCCCTTCGAGGATGAGCCTGCCCTGATCGTCGAGTCGTCCGAGGTCGCCGGTGCGGAAGAAACCGTCGACGAAGGCGCCCTCGTCGTGCGCCGGATTGCGGTAGCCGCCGAAGACGCCGACGCCGCGCGCGAGCACTTCGCCCTCGTCGCTGATCCGCACGGTGAGGCCGGGCAGAGGCGAGCCGACGCTGCCCGATGCGATGCGACCGGGCAGGTTGCCGGTGAGGGGCGCCGTCGTCTCGGTCAGTCCGTAGCCCTCGATCACCGGGACGCCGATGCCGCGGAAGAACAGGGAGAGCTCGGCGTCGAGCGCCGCGCCGCCGGACAGGATGTAGCCGACCCGGCCGCCCATCACGGTGCGAAGGCGTCGGTAGAAGAGCGCCTCGAACAGGCGATGGCGAAGGCTGAGTGCGGGGTGCCTGGCCGGCGTTCCGCCGGCGTCGATCTGCTCGGCGCGGCGGCCCCATGCGATGGCCGTCGACTCCGCCTTGGCCCAGACTCCGGACAGTCCCTTGTCTGCGGCCTTGGTGGCGGCGGCCGCCTGGATCTTCTGCAGCACCCGCGGCACGACGACCAGGAATGTCGGACGCAGCGTGTCGAGGGTGGCGACGACCGTCGACGGGTCGGAGAGGTGCGCGATGCGCATGCCGCTGGCCAGGCAGATCAGCTGCAGTCCGCGTGCCAGCACATGGGCGAGTGGCAGGAAGATGACGGTGTTCCCGTCTTCGTTCACGATCTCGCGGTAGGCCGCGGCGATGTTGAGCACCTGACCGAGGAAGTTGCGGTGGGTGAGGACGACGCCCTTGGGCTCACCGGTGGTGCCCGAGGTGTAGACGATCGTCGCGGGGTCGTCCTGGGCGGCGGATGCCCTTCGGGCCTCGAGCGCTTCGTCGGTGACGTCGACGCCGAGCGCGACCAGGTCGGAGAGGGTTCCGGATGCCGCGGCATCCGATGCATCGGCATCCATCATCCAGGCGCCGAGCGTGACGTCAGCCGTCTGCGCGAGTGCCTCGTGCAGCAGTGCCGCATGCTCGCGGCTGCCACCGATCGCCAGGCGCACGCCGGCATCGGCCACGATGGCGTTCACCTGCGAGGGCGACGAGGTCTCGTAGATCGGCACGACGACCGCGCCGGCGAACCAGGATGCGAGGTCGGCGACGGCCCATTCGTAGCGCGTCGGTGCCATGATCGCGATCGGGTCGCCGGCCTGCACGCCCTGCGCGATGAACCCCTTCGCGAGCGCGCGTACCTCGTTCGAGAACGCCCGTGTCGTGATCGGCCGCCACGATCCGGCATCCGCTCCGTCGACCTCGAAGGCGACGTGGTCCGGTGCTGCTGCGACGCGAGCGACCAGCAGGTCGGTGACGTTGCGGTAGCTGTCGAGGGCTGCCAGCGGCGGGGTCGATGATTCGATCATCGGGGCTCCTCTCGGTCGTACGGGCGGTTCGCTGGGCGCTCGAATACCGGCCCACCTGCTCTTGTTCGGAACCGATGCGGAATCGGATGGGAGCGCTGTCGTGCGCGGCGCGACGTGTGCGGCCGACGAGAAAACCCCCGGATAACCGGGGGTCTCATGGAGTGTCACTTCCAAAGCTAGTCCGGACTACTGTGCCGCT
The DNA here is from genome assembly GCF_000956525.1 of Microbacterium oxydans. Classification (GTDB taxonomy): domain Bacteria; phylum Actinomycetota; class Actinomycetes; order Actinomycetales; family Microbacteriaceae; genus Microbacterium; species Microbacterium oxydans_A. Next base: position 166,218 of record NZ_JYIW01000019.1, on the reverse strand, counting down.
TTTGCCCCGTTGTTCGGACTGAAGTTTACGCTTATTCCTGTGAGTCGCGCAGGAGGGCGTTCCACAGCTACTCCAGACAAGTCGAGCCGGACAAAACCCAGCTCAAAGGCGTTTTTGAGGCTCCTGTGCGTCAAGTCGTGACTGATGGAGAACGCAGATCGACTGGCACCCGAACAGAGTCTGTTTGAAGTGCAAGAAAGATGAGGACTCTCAGGCCGGAGAGCCACCACCGGTGAGGGCCCGCCGACTTACCACGCCGGGCGCGTCGTAGGCGCGCCATGCCGGCGGCTAGCTTGGATGGGTGCGCAACATGACGGATGCTGCCGAGACGGCCAATCACATCGCCGAGCTCGCCTTGGTGGTGTCTTCGCTGGCTGCATTCTTCGCGCTGCTGGCAGCCGCATTCACCGGCTGGCAAGCGATAATCTTGCATCTCGAACGCACGAAGCCTCGACCCGCGGCGTTTGCTTTCTTGCCAGCGGCTCAGGGGCAACCTCGACTCATCAAGAACGAGGGCGGGTCTGCAGCCCACAGCATTCAGGTATTCGCGTGGGGTGTACCCCTGGCTCGCAAAGACCGCCGCGCCGCCCTTCGTATCGTCCGTAACGGCGTCAAGCGACGCTACGAATCGCCCGGTGAGCCCATCACCGGCGCGGTTGTCGACGGGTCGCTAGCAGCGGGCGAGCACGCGCCGCTCCGCGGCACTGGCCCTCGGGCAGAGATGGTAGGCCCGCCGCGGCAACACGGCGTCGGCGGGTTGGACCTTATGTACAGCCCAGCTCTTGTCTGTTGGCAGGACGGGGAGAACCGGCAACGGCACGATTGGGTGCCTCTTCGCTGACAGCCGGATCGATCCACGTGCGGGCGAACTAGGTCCCAGTAGATCTGTCGCCGATGCCCTGACTGGTGAGTCATCGGACCCCAGCGCAGCAGAACCTGTACTTCCTCCCGCTCCCGCATCGGCAGGGGCCGTACACGCCGAGTTGTGCACGGGCGTCCTCGTCCGTGTCTGCGAGGAGGCGTGGGTCGGCATCCCAGATCAGCTGACCCGCAGTGACGGAAATACTCATCCCCGGTTCGCGGGGGATGCCCCACGGGGTGTCCTCCACGCTGGGCGCGGCGGGCGCGTGCTGTACTCCTCTCACCTCATCGCTGACGCGCTGGTTGTGAGCGACCAGTGACGACCAGATGCGTACCGGACCCTCATCGCGCCGCGACCTGATGGCGTCGTCGGCGAATGTCCCGGCGACTGCGATGGCAGTCGCCGCCCCCAGCGTCCCGACAGTCACGTCTGTGGCAAGAGCCGCCGCGATGGCGAACTTGTTCTGAGATAGTGATGCGCCCAGCCGAGCGAGGAATCCGCGGGATGCTGCCCGCTCACCCTGCGTGATGAGGGGCTGCAAGAGTGCGTTCTCCTGGTCGCGGATATAGGCCGCAGCCGCCGCGGGGTCCTCGACCGGAGTGCCTTGATAGACCTGGTGCAGCGTTGCACGGAACTCACCGAAGGCGTCATCGTCATGCACGTCACGGATGACTTCGGGGGTCAGGTCGTGGAACACGGGGAGTCCCGAGCGTAGGACGGCGTCGACTACGCGCGATGAAGTTCCCACGAGCCGGCTCACGCCCTCCTGGCAGAGGTAGCGTTCGTGCGCGAACGGGGCTGTGTAGGTGACACCGTAGTTGTCGGCGAGGCTGAACTCGCGGGCGAAGTAGCGGACGCCGTGGCTAAGGGCCCGTCGAACCTGCGGCGCCGGGTCAGGCCCCGGTGCCATCGGAAAGTAGCCGCGGACGTTGTCCTCGGTCGCGATCTCTTCCGCGTTGAACCGTGCGGCGTAGTGCACCGGATCCATGGCCAGATGGCTTTCGATGTCCCGACGCAGGCGGTCGATTCGACCGCGTTCCCGGAAATACAATGGCTCAGACGGGACAGGTACGACGATGCCTGCTTCGATGAGCGGCCTCATGCGCATAAGCTGCGGAACGACCGTGGCGAGGAACGCGCGCGTACGCCGAGTCCTAGTCTCTGCATCCTCGTCAGGCGGGTGAAAGCCTCGTCGTGCGCTCATCATGTGCTCGACGCGGTACTGCTCGACGGAGAACCAGTCGGCGATGGGGTCCCTCACAAGCACCTGACCGCTGTACAGCAAGCTGGTCAGGATCATGTCGCCACCGAGGAGGGCGAAGTTCGCGGACGGCCATCCTCCGAGGTAGATCGGGTGGTTCCTTTGGTCGATGTCAGGTGTGTGGTGCGTCGAGAACTCTCTCACTCGCTCGCCGAACGATTCCAAATCTCGGCCGGCTACGGTGGTGAAATCCGCGTCGTCTCGGCCGGTGAGGTACGCATCGATGACGTCTATGGTGGACAGCACACTCTGATCCTGCCGGACGTTGCCGCATTGCACGTCCAGATGAGCGGCGGTGCCCCTTCTCAGCAGGAGCTTTCATCCGTTGATGCGTCCGGTGAAGAGCTGCGCGGGGTCTTTTTTCGGTGTGCGCGCGACCGTGCCGGAGTCAGTACGTCTGGGCTAGGTAGATGGGAAACCATCACCTGACCGAGGCCCGAAGCGCCCGGCAGGTCAGCACGTAAGGATCGACAATGTCTGTTGGCATCACCGCAAGAACCGGGGAGCGTTGCCCGGAGTCCGGCGTCTGGCAGGTCCAGGGTACGCCTTCGACCACCGCCCCCATCGCGAAGGGTAACATCATGCCGCCCTACGCGAACAAGGGTGTTACGTGGAAGTTGATCCGCCTCGCCTAATCACTGCTGCGGGGACAGCATCTGCTGTCCCCGCACGGCAGACCTGAGCACAGACGTTGCCACGCGCCCACCGAGAGGCCAGTATCGATAGCGGTGACGCTGTGGGAGGCGTGCGCGCAACGGTGCAGAAGCTGGGGAGGGTGGCATGGGTTCGCCTTACGAGGAGATGGATCGTGACGGGGAGATGGGCCCCGTCACGTATGCACTATTCATCGACCTCATTCCGCGAGCAGCTTCCTGGTACCCGCCGCCGCCCGGGTACAAGTCGTGGTCACGAGAGGCCTCAAGCGAATGGTTTCACTCGTACTTCCTTGAACACAAAGGGCATGCCACGGCCGTAAAGCTCTACGCCCTGGCCACCGACGACGAGTCCTTCGAGAACCTTGCGTTCCGCGCTATCGCGCGTGCGCTCATCGACTGGGCGCGAGCGACTGCTCCCGGTCGGCTGCAGAAGCGGCTGAGGGGGATCCTGCCCGCTGATAGCATCCTCGACGCGAAGGCTATCCTCGCAGGACAGGATGGGTGGACTCTCCCCGCGCTCGGCGAGAGCATCTTCAGCGGAGACTGGCGAGAGTTACTCGCCGCCCCCGGCCTGCGCATGGTAGGTGTCATCAGCGTCCTGAACGAAGGCGGACCCACTTCCGCGCACAATAGGCGGTGCCTAAGCGATGCCGCCCACGCGATTCTGAGCGAAGCAGGGGGCGCGATGCGGGCTCGGGAGCTTGCCTGCGCACTTGTCGAGCACTTCGAGCTCGACGACCCCGACCTCTACCTGCTGTTTGACGATGACCTTCCCGACAGCGATGCCTCCCTGCTGGAGGAACCCGGAGAGCGGGTAGAGGCCGTCGAGCAGGCCGACATCATTTGGTCCGCACTGAATGTGGACGAACGCCTTGTTCTTTGCCTGCTGCCAGCACCCCTGGCGACCATCAAGGTTGTGGTTCCCACAGCGACTGCGACGTTCGTGTCTGGTCTGGAAGACAAACTGCGCGCTTTGGTCGTTCGTGATGATACCGCGCAGGCCGTGCTCGGGATCGTGCGTGCGCGCAGCCTGGATATGCACGCAAAATGAACTATCGCCTTTCTTGGGTGAGGAGATGATTATGGCCGACGAAGAGCGCGACACCTTCTCGAGAGTCGCCGGACGGAGACCCGTGCGGCGTCACGACATAGAGGATCATGTACCGGGCCCCGGCAGTATCTGGCGTGCTCGATGGGACGATATCGTTCAGCTGGTTTTGGTGGACACCGCACCTGATGACAGCAACCGTGTGCGCGTGACACCGGTAGGGATAGGCGACGAGGACGCGGATGAGACGACGGTTGTCGTACCTGCGGAAGAAACGGAGCTGAACGAACCGCTGAGCATCTGGGTGACGCTCACCGCGGATGTCGGCGCCATCATCTTGGATCGCCAGGTGGCGACGATGAAGACGTACCGTTCTGTGGATGAAGTAGCCGTGGCCGCCGAGGCGGGGGTGCTTCGGTGCGGATACATGGTTGCCAACGAAAGTAGCCCGCGTCTCGCGCAGAAGAAGGTTCTTGAGTACTCGATTCAGGCTCTGACGCATGCTGCGTGTCTTCGGGGCGGTCAGGGAACGTTGCAGGAGCGGTTGAAAGGCATCGCTCTTGGCGACCTCGCCAGCGCTCTTGGCGGGGATACGCCGTTGGCAGTCAAACTGAAGCGCGGAAAGATCGCCCTGGACGAACCCCAAGCCGAGCCCGTCGCCGAGCTGTTGGGAGTCAGCGCAGAGGAGCTCTTGGACGCGAACCCGGCGCCGCCGGAGCAACTCGTGCCAATCGTGAACGATTGGCACCGCGGTGCGACATTGAGAGCGGTGGCCCGGCGTCGGCAAGAACCCGAGTCAGAAGTGTTCAATCATCTCGCGCAGAGCGTGCTGGGATTGGCCGCAAGGGGCGAAAGGCGCGATGAAGTCGACTGGGCAGGTCGCGTCGACACCTATCTGCAGATGGGGATGGCGGAGTGACGAGCACGAGCACTCAGGCATTCATCCTCGCTCGAGCCCTTGTTCCCCCCCGGGTGCAACGCATGCTTGAAATCGTGCGAGAACGGGGCTCAGAGACCCTCGTATCGCTGCGAACCTACCCCATCGCAGAGCTTGAGACGTGGCCTGAACTCGAGGTGATGCTTCTCGATGCGGTGCCGACCAGCGATTGCGCAATCGCGGGCGTGTACTTTTCTGACCATACCCCTGCCCGCATTGGCATCTGGGCGAAAAGTTCCATCCCCCGACAGCACTTCACCGCTCTGCACGAGCTCGGGCATCATCTCCAACTACATGATGCGACCCTGAGTGCCGAGTTCGACGCCCAAGTCGACCAAGGGGAGCAACTAGAGGAACTCACCTGCGACGCGTTCGCCGCAGCAGTGCTCTTCCCGGACGAAATGCTGAAGGTGCACCTGGGATCCGGAACACCGTTGGCTACGCAGGTCGCGGGGCTGTGGCAGGCGTCAGGGGCGTCGCGGGCAGCGGCATGCGTCGCGGCGGCTCAACGTCTGCAAAGCCCTGGACATGTTGTTCTCCTGGACGAGAATGATGATGTTGCCTTCGCGAGCAGTGTGGGAGAGCTCCCACTGAGACGAGGACGGGACCAGTCCCAGACAAAGGTACTGCGAGCGTTGCGCGCCACATCGCTGAACGCGGCTACGGTGCGCGACCACCGGTTCATCTACCGGGACGGTATCGAAGGCACGTCTCTCTATGCGCAAGCGACCGCGATGGGAGGTTACACGGTGGTCGTCGCGGTTGCTCATAACGCTCCATGGGAGGCGATCTCGCTTTCGACGTCTGCTCCGACGGTGCAAGCCAGGTGGCAGGAATGCACGCAGTGTCAGGAACTGTTTCAAGTCTGGGGCGAGCGGTGCGACCGGTGCAGCGCGGGATTCTGCCCAGAATGCGGTCGCTGCGACTGCGCGTCGCGTGTCGCGGTGCAGACGTGCAACGAGTGCTTCCTCGACAAACCCGCTCAACTATTCACCACCAGCGCGACCCTCTGCGACGAGTGCGCGGGTTTGTGACGCCAGAGGCCGCCCGCACGTTTGTGCAGCGGTGGCAGCTGGACATGACTTCCGCGCTCGCTTCGGTACTTGCTAGGCAAGCGAATGCGTCGGCGATGGCTGAGCCGACAGAACCGTTGCGGCTGGAGCGTCGGCGACTGCGGCACGCTAAATAGCATCCGTGGGGTCGGCGGACATGCATTTCGAAGGCCGCTGGTTGAATCTCGAAGCGAACTTTGTGCGCCCGTGTCCGAACTGATGGTTGCAGTTGCCCCCGTCCGCTCCGCTATGCAAAGGGCAACCCGTATGTTGGCTTCGAGTGCTTTGCTGTCTTGGCATGCTTCGCAACTGGAGGGGTCTATGAACGGACAAGCGTGGCGAGACACTGGTTGGTACTACCTACCAAAGAGCGCCTCAGAGCTCATGACTGCTGTCGCACGAGTGGGAACGCACGGTACGAATCATCGCTTCGCTTGGCGGGGGCACGCTGATGCCGACTTCATTTGGACTTCATCCCTTCAGCGTTTGCTACGGCGAGAAGGATTGCCTGAAACCGAGACAGCCATGCTTGAGCGCGAGAACCGCATCCTTGAGGAGGCCCGTCGTTGGGGCCTTGGCGTTGAGGGTGGGCAACTCGTTGACGACTTTCAACTACTTGCGGATCTTCAGCACTTCGGAGTTCCGACGAGGTTGATGGATGTGACCAGCAACCCGATGACGGCCCTCTGGTTCGCCACCGATTCGGTGACGATGGCTGTGAAAGGCGGTGCACGGTCGAAGCCAGGGCTTCTGATTGCCATGAACATGCCCTGGTATAGGGAGGTTGGAGAAGAAGGGCGCCCGCCAACTGTCTTCAAGACGGTCGGTAGCCCCGCTGTGACGTGGAACGACCTGGAGGGCTTGAGCGCCAAGAGAACGTTGGCGCTCAGCCTTTCGTCACCCTTCGTGGTCAGTTCGAGCATGCCCAACGCGCGACTTCGTGCACAGGAGGGCTACTTCATCGCTAGCGCGCTCCCGGATGAGCCGCTCCCTCCGTTGGCGGGCCTACACATGACGGTTCCGCAAGGTGACTCCGCGGAGGTTGCGCGGCTGCTAATGGAGCAGCGCCGACAGGGGTTGCCTAGAAGCATGCCATTCGTAGCCATCCTCGTGCCCGCGAAGATGAAGGAGCAACTGCGCACGTACCTCAGGCTCACATATAGCCGTACCGCGAAGAGCCTCTTCCCTGACTACACGGGCTTTCGTGAGTTTGGTAAGTGGATGGAACATTCGAAGGGCTAGTAGCTCATCGTCACCTCGTCGCCTTGTTCCCCGGCCGCTCATGCCACGGGCATTCCACGCACCCGCCCGACAGCCGCCGGTTCGGGATGCTCTGGTGGGTCTCGTGGCCGTTCTTGCACCTCCAGTGGTGCTTGTCATTCGACCCGCGCATCACCTCGTTCGGGTACTTGCGGTTGCGGTAGGGATGCCAGTCGCCAACGAGTTCCGGGTCTGTGGTGGCGAAGTCGTTGAACCCGGGGAGGATGAGGCGGCCGGCGCAGTACGGGCAGTCGGAGCCTCGGGTACGCGCCTCGAGGCGCATGGGGAAGGTGTGCGTGTGCCAGTTCTTGGTGCACAGCCAGATGACCTCGAGCTTCGAGCCCTTCGTGTAATCCGCGGGCTCGCGCCCGTCGTTGAGTTCCGGCAGCCAGCTCGGGACCAGGTGCGGGTGAGCGTCGACGATGCTGCGCCCGGAGGTGCGGGTGCGCTGCTTCTTGCAGTCAGGGCAGCTCTTGCCGCGCACGCGCTGCTTCACCGAGGCGCGGTACGCGTGGTCCTTCGGGCAGAGCCAGTCGCGCGTCTTCGGGTCGGCGGCGTTCAGCTGCGTCGCGGTCTTGGCGTAGCCGTTCTTCGGATGCAGCTCTCGCGCGATGCGTGGATGCGTGGTGGCGAGGTCGTTCACGCCGACCAGCGTCACGCGGTTGAGGCAGACGGCGCATCCGGCGTCGTTGAGCGTCCGGTTGAAGGGCATTGCCCGGAACGGGTGACCCTTCTCTGGGCACTTCCACCAAGCCACCGTGTGACTCCGCGCCGTGATGCCTGCGGCGGTCAGGTCCCCGTTCAGGGTGGGGTGGAGTTGTGCCCCGATGAGGGGTGACACCGTCGCGAGGTCGTTCACGCCCCGCTCTACGTGAACCCCGGTGCAGGTCGGGCACGGGGTCTCGACGTCATCTTCGTCCGCCGTGCGGACCTCGATGTAGAGGTGACCTCGCGTGCAGTGGATGGTGCGGAACTGCGGTTCCGTCACCGTCGGTGCTTCGTCACTGTCTCGGGCGAGGCGTGCGAGAGCCGAGAGGTTGTCGTCCCCGGTGCACGCGAGGTACTCCCGTGTGCTCTGCAGGGCCGAGGGGCGGGGATACCGGCTGGTGATGTCGTCGGGCAGCTGGAAGTCGTGGGCGTTGCTGGCGCGGTACCCGGCGTAGCCCCGGAGCGCCGTGTTCAGCGCGAGATGTGCGGGCCAGAGGTGCAGCCAGACCGCTCGAGCGGCGGCCGGGGTCGGGCGCGCGACGATGTTGGCCATCGCCTCTCGGAGCCAGGTGAACGTCGCGGCGTATGGGACGGCGGGGTCGAACAAGCGCTGCGCCGTCTCGGTCCGCTGGGCCCAGCCGACGATGGCGACGGCATGACGGAAGACATTGGCGGTCGGCTGGTCAAGGTCACCCTTGAGTGCGCTGAGGACTCCGAAGAACAGGTGGAGGTCGAGGCCGCCACCACGACGGAGGCGCTGGAACCGGCGGTGAGCGGCGACCTCGGCCGCCGTCACCGCGGTCTGTGTCTCCGCAGTCGTGCCCGGGCCAGTCCATCGCCGGTGGCGCTCGCAGACGAGGTCGTCGAGGTGAGGGTGCTGCTGGATGTGCTCACCGTGGCTGCAGAGCAAGCACGCCCACCGTTCGAACGCCTGCGACCGACACAACTCGCACTCGTCAAGCCCGGCGTCGTCGAGGGACGGGGTGGTGACGAGCCTGTCGAGCGGGCGCCGGACCTTGGTGCTGAGGAGCGACTCCCATGTCGCGTCGGCGTCGTGTTCCTTGGCGAGCGTGACGAGGTGCCGCGGGAGCGCGGTGCTTTCGCCGTTGACGGCGAGGGTGCGGCGCGTGAACGAGTCGAGGGTCTCGCGGTGGGCGGGGCGGACGGTGAACGGGAAGCTGCGGTGCAGGGCGGCGGGGGTCATGCCATCACCTTCTCGAGTGCCGACATCGACTTGGTCTTCTTCTTTGCGAGCACGTTCCGGTAGAAGGTCTCGGCGGTGAGGTCGAGCGTGTAGGCGTCGAGCAGCTTCTTGTCGAGGAGTTCCACCTTCGCCTTGTTCTGGATGAGGTCGATGGCGGTGCCGGTCAGCAGGCGGCCGAGCGAGCCGATGGAGCCGCGCGTGCGCTCGTAGAGGTACTCGGCGAGCGGGTCGAGCGTCTTGACCGGGTGGTGCCGGAGCTGGAGCTCGGCTTCGAATCCGCGGATGAGGTTCTTCCACTCCTTGCGGTGGTCGGCGTTGGACCACTTGTAGGTCTCGAGTTCGACGACCGCGAACCTGTTCATGAGCTGCCGGCCGCGCGGTCCGTGCATGAGGGTGGAGGTGGTCACGTCGAGGCCGCAGTAGAGGAACGTTGCGGAGACATCGTTGTGGAGGCCCTTGAGGAGGTCGACGGCTTCGCCGAGCCCGGAGGCGCGGCCCGCGAGGTTGTGGAGCTCGTCGACGACGATGAGCTGGGTGCGGGCGCGGCGGATGGCGCCTACGACTTTGGTCCGGAGGTCGGCGGTCGTGTCGCGGGACAGGACTGAGAGGCCGTAGAAGTCGCAGAACTCGCGGAGCAGATCCTTGGCGTTGCTGCCGGAGGGCACCTCGACATACATGACCGGGATGTGCTCGTCCTGCTCCCAGTGGGGAACCTGCTTGGTGTACTCCTCGAGGACCCAGCGCATCAGGCGCTTGGCGGTCGTGGTCTTGCCGAGAGCGGAGTCACCGGAGAGCATGACGCCGGCGTGCCCGGAGTTGCGGGACCGGTTCTCCTGGAAGGCGCGGGTGAGGAGGAGCTTGCCCTCGGCGACGGTTGAGGTGCGGAGGACGATGCCTCCGGAGAGGTAGTCCATCCGCTGCTGGTCGTGCTCGTGCCTGTCGGCGGATGACGTGGAGTCGAGCGGCGCCGGCGCGGTCAGAGGGTGCTGCAGGTAGTGGAGAAGGGACTCCCAGCGGTTGAGGGCGGTGATGTCGGAGTCGTGGCTGGTGAAGGCGAGCGTGGTCATGGTGGTCCTTTCAGAAGGTGGGGAGGTAGTCGTCGTCGTCGAGGGCTTCCTCGATGACCGTGTACTCGGGAGGGGCCGTGGGCTGCTTGGCCTGCGGGAACGGCGTTCCGACGAGTTCGGCGTCGGCCTTTGCGGTGAGGACGCGGTAGTCGTCCTCGACCGGGGCGAAGTCGGGCTCGTACCGACGCATTTCAGCGCCGCGCTCAAGGCACTCGATGAGCTCGCCTTCTCCGCCGATAACCCACACAGCCTCGGGGTTGTATGGGTCGACCTTCACTTCCCACTTGCCCTTGTGGCGCGGCATGTCCGACAGCGTGCCGCGGAGCATGTTGAGTTCCGGAGCGTCGTACTCGCGCTTATCGACCTTGACGCCGGTGGCCGTGATGCGGCGGAACTTACTCGGGAACATGAGGATGAAGTTGTCCTCGGTGAGCGGCAGGTGCAGCTGCGCGACGCTGAGCGCTGCTTGCCCAGCCTTCTCGTTGGGTGAGATGAGACGCGTCTGATGCAGACGATGGCGGAGGCTGCTGTGAGGCTCGTTCTGCCACACGCTGACGACCCAGTCCTCGAACAGCTCCCGGAGCGCCTCCAGGGTCAGCAGCTTCTCGGTCGGGACTTCCTTGCCCTTGTGCTCGGGGCTGCGGCCGACGTAGCCCTCGAGGTGTTGAACGAACATCGTGTTGATGGTGTGGAACTGGCGCTCGACATGCGGCTTGCTCGTCGGCGTGTACGGCGCCGAGAGGACAACGCTCCCGCCGCGCTGCTCCACCGCGTTACGGAACGTCGGGGTGATGTAGTCGGTGCCGCGGTCCACGGTGATGTTGGCCGGGTAGATGTACGGGTGCTCTGCAGCGTGACGCTCATAGTCCTCGTTGGTGAGGAGGGGCAGACCTGGGTGCTTCCGTCGAAGCTGCTCGCGGTAGTCCGAACGGGAGCGGCGATTGGTCCGCGGCATCAGGGCCTGGGCGAGCAGCATGGTGTGGTCGACGCCCTTCGCCGCGTCCAGGCGGAACGTGTAGGCCATGATTGTGCGCGAGTGCACGTCCAGCATGAGGGACAGGCGTGCGCGCTTGCGCTCGCCCTTCGGCGTTTGGACCTCCAGGTCCATGGTGTTCGTGTCGACCTCGACCTGTGAGCCGGGGAGGAGGGGCTCGCTCTTCCCCATCATGCGGTCCTTGGGCCGGTTGGCGAGAGACTTGCGGGTCTTGGCGCTGCCGGTGACATGCTTGCCGTGACCGAATCGGTCAATGAGCAGGTACCACGCGGACTTGCTCGGGAGCTTGATGCCCGGGTACACGGCTTCGACTGACTTCGTGGTCTGCTCGATGACACGCTTCTTCGTGCCGGTGGACCACTTGACCTGGTCGTTAATGGCCTTGATGAGGTGACTGATAACGGCCGGCTCGACCTTCTCGTTCGGGACGTAGTTCCTAAGGGCGCGTCCGTCGATGAGCCCGACGAGTCCGTCTCGCTGGTACTTCATGAGCTTGTCGAAGAAGGTGGAGCGGGCCATGCCACGCCCGGCGCGCTCCAGCTCGACGAGCTTGCGGGCGATGCGCTGCTCCTGGCTGGTGGTCTCCAGGTCGTACTCCGGCCAGCACTTCCCCTTCCGGCCCACGCCGGTGAGGACTTCGTCGATGTCGGTGGCAAGGATGCTCGCAGCGTGCAGCACGTGGGTCGGTACCTGCTCGAGCAGGCGAGGTGAGCGCTGCTCTTCGCCGGGGACGATGTTGGCGAGCTCGGCGTGGGTCACGGTGCGGCTGTCGCCCGTGACACGGTGGATGAGAGTCACGCCCCTAGTGGTGGCGGCTTCGAGCTCGTAGATGTCTCCGTCGATGGATACGGCGACGGCGATGTTAGGCGTGGGCATGCGGGAACTCCTGACGGTGAGAGGCGGGGGTGACGAGCGGGGTGCTGTTGGAGAAGAGAGCGTTCATGTCGATGGACAGGGCGCCCGCCCAGATGAGGTGGAAGACGTGGCTTCGGGCGAGGGGCGTGCTCTTCGCGGTGATGAGCGTGATGGCGTCGCCGACGGTTGAGTCGGGGCCGAGCGCGGCGAGCAGTTCGTCTTCTGCGTCCATGCCGGGGTGGTGGCCGGGATGGCGGAACTGGCCGAGCCAGGTGAGGTTGACGTGATGCTGGTGCGGGAGCTCGGTGAGGATGCGGTAGTTCCAGCCCACGGTCTCGCAGACGGTTCGGGTCCACTCGAACTGCGCCAGCGCCTTAGCGTTGAGCCGCCCGTAGGGTTTCACGTCGTAGACGGTCTGCTCGCCGCGGGCGTCGAGGGCGATGAAGTCAGGGTAGTGGTAGACGCCGCCTCCGTTCACGAGCAGCATCGGCTGGGAAGCGATGGCGACGATGTCTGCCGTGTGGTCAAGCCACATCAGGGAGTCGCGCTCCAGCAGCGACTCATGCCAGACGTGCTTCTGAGTTGCGGCCATCCAGTAGTAGCCGTGGTAGTTCCGCTGGTGTGGATAGGCGTTTCCGACGCGAACCGGGTCGGCGACGTAGAGCTCCTGTGCGAGGAGGCCGGCGTCGAGCGGTGCGGACTGCGCGACTCCGTCTCGAATCCAGGTCGCAGTGCCGGGTGAGTGTGTTGTGTTTTCTGTCATGTCTAGTATTTCCGCGGCACCAGGAATCCAAATGCGTCAGACAGTGAAATCCCAGATGCGACCCATAAATGGCGAGATTTCGCTCCCGGCTAGATGCCATATAACATCGGGAAAACGATGAAATATGAGAAACGAGAGATCACGGCGGCGGACGCGGCAGCAGTTCTCGCAGTCAGCGAGCGGCATGCTGAGGCTTTGCTGAAGGATCGGTTGATAGCGGGTCGTCAGTTGCGTTCAGGGGCGTGGCTCACGAGCCGAGCTGCCGTCGAGCGCTACCGAACGACTGCGCAGCGAGGGAGAGGGCGTGCACTGAGCGCGCCGACTGCGTGGGGGATGCTCTGGGAGCTATCAGGTCTACAGGCGACGTGGCTGTCGACGAGCACGTTGGCTCGGGTGCGTCAGCAGGTCACTGCGCTATCTGCGGAGGAGATCGTGCAAGCCACCTCTGGTCGAACTCGTGCGCGCTACTACGCTCCGTCATCAACGACTCCAGACGTCGCATGGGAGGGCCTCATCCGCACGGGAAGGCCGGCTGCGCGTCACCTCGGAGTGCGGGTCAATCGCGCGTACAACTACGCAGCGGGATACGTCCGGGACGGAACGAGTGCAGCCTTCGCCACCCGTCATGCCTTCGTCGAGGACTACGAAGGAATGAACGTGCTGTTCGATAACACGCTTCCAATTCCCTATTCGCGGCAGTCCATGCCGGATGCGGTCGTGGCCGTGGACCTGGCGCTCACTGGAGGTGTTTACGAGCGCGAACGGGGGGCTGTCATCATCGCGAGGCTCCAGAACACGTGGCGAGAAGCGCGCCTCCGTAGCTGACCTGGGGGGCTCGGATGGAGCCTGCCAAAGATGGCTGCGCCTCATGGGGTAGCACTGTAATCCCGGTTTACCGGGATTACAAGCGGCGCGCCAAGAATCACGAATGGGACCTTGTACCGTTAGACACGTCCAACGGGGCGCTTTCGCACCTGAAACGCATCGCCCCCTGTCAAGGCGTGGTGTGCGATGTGGGGTCCTGAAGCGGCTGAAAGGTTCGGCGGCGTCGTCCGTGCGCTCCGTCAGGGCTCGGGCCTGACGCAGGAGATGCTCGCCGTGCGAATCGGGATCACCAAGAACCAGCTCCAGCTCATCGAAGCCGGCCGGTCGGCAAGTGGTAAACAGGATGCCGGGCCGTCAAATCCTCGCATGACGACGCTGGTCGGCATCGCTGACGCTTTCGATCTGTCTGTCGAACAGCTCATGGCTGAGTCTCGCCTTTAGCATGCGCTCTACCGGCGCGAGCGACTCGCACTGACGGGCCTCGGGCGCCGCGGGGCGGCGGGGCCGCCAGCCGCAACTGCTCAGCCTTTCTTGGCAACGGATCTTTGACTGCTCAGCGAGCCCTCAGCAAGTGTGAAGCAGACCGCTTGGGGCGGTCATCCGCGTCGGAGGTGGGAGATAGCCTGACCTCGACGGTTGGACGAGCGGGGGATTCACGGATGGCAAGACGGCGACTGCGCTACTACGGTTCGGGGGACTTTGCGACGTACTGGCAGGTCGATGATGCGGCATCGATCTTGCGAGACTTTGACCATGGCGCACCGCTCATTGACGCGACGGACGCCATCGAACTGTACAACGCTCACCGGTTCGAGGATTCGGGCTTCGTGCCAGTGTCGATGGCGGAGGGGGACCGCTTCGTCCTATCCGAACAGAGCGCTCGCGCCAAGAGCGCCGTCGCCCGCTTTTTCACTGAGGTGAATGAGGCCAACGTGCGTGATCTTGTTCAGGGAGTCCCGCGCGAGTATCACTCCGACGCGCTCACGCTGCTGGGTAGCAATCGTGCGTTCGAGCGCTGCAGCCCGGAGGTAATGCTCGCTGTACTTGTGGGCAACGGCATCCATCTGAGCGAGATGTTGTCGAACAAGGCGTTGGTGAAGGCGTACGACTCGAGTCTTCGAGAGCTACTTCTGAACGATTCGAAGAACGCCGAGTTGCTCATACGGCAGCTCTTTTCAAAGGACAGGCGGAATGCGCGCTACCTTCCTAGATCGCTCACGGCCGCAGACTCTCGGGAGCTGATGGCCAGTTATGTTCGAGCCGAAGAAGCCAACTCGAACTACCTGCGTCTCATAGAAACTGCCCCAATCAGCGAGAAGACTACCGGCGTTGATGCTCGCTTGAAGCTTGAGGCCAAGCGGCGCCGGGATCGCGAGACCGAGGCGATCTTCAAACAGAACCCCGGCATCAAGTCGGGTGCCGAGCTCCGGATCGTTGACGACCAAGCAGAGCCTGTCGTGTCGGACATCGATGGCATGGTGGTGCACTCCTCGTACAGTCGGGAATGGCTAGAGAAGACGACAGACAACCCGAGCATTCTGAACAACTTTCAGCACCTCTTCGAGTTCACCGACGAGAACGTGCTGCTCTCCCTTCCGTCTCACCAGGCAGAGTTGGGCGTTTTCGAGCGTTTCATGATGACGACCGGACAGACCGACTATCACATCGGTGCGGCATACCGGGTTCGAGACATGTTGTCGACGCTGCAGACGCAACTCGCGCTGAGCTTCCTGGAGAGCCAAGACGTCGAACTAGAATCCGTCGTTTCGTGGTTCTTTCACGACTACCTCCCTGATGAGTTCGGCGCCCGAGGATTCTCGTTCAGGGCATCCGCTAGAGGATCCAGCTTCCTTGAGAAGACACGACACTTGCTTGTCGAGATGGAGAGCGTAGTTCGTCAGTTCGCACTCTACGCAGAAGACGGTGAGATCGACCGCGAACTGCTCGGAATCGCTTCCGACAACGTCCGCTACCACCAGGTGCCGAGCCTGTTGGACAAGAAGTACCTCTACTCGAGCAATGCGCCGGAAATCGAGGGGATCCTTTACGCCCTGTTCTCGGACCAGTCGGCGATGAACTACATCAGCGAGGATCTGCAAGCCGACGATCTGGCCACGCTACTCCTCCGCAACCAGGTCACCTACGACCAGTTTGAAGAGCATCAGAGGCCGACGCTTGACCAGCTCATCGGCCTCGGAGTCTTGCGGAACTCCGGCAACCGGGTTCAGGTTGGGAGCGCGCCCCAGTTCCTAATCCTTCGGTCCTTGGTTTCGAACGAAGCGGCAAGCTATATCCATCTCACAGAGCGTGCCCGCGCTGCAGCAGACGAGATGGTGGACCGAGGGTGGCTACGGCTGGCCGCTAGCTTGCTCACGACCGCCGAAGCCAGCTACTTCAACTATCAGCTCAATAAATCGCAGTTTCACAATGGGCCTGAGATCCGTAACAAGTACCTGCACGGTTCGCAGGCGGATCTAGACGGTCCAGGCGCCCACTTCGAGGCGTACATCACAACACTGAAGCTCACCATCGCCCTAGTCATCAAGATCAACGACGAGTTCGTGTCTGCAGCGATGCTTGTGGAGGGCGAAGAACGCGAACTGTAGCGACAGTTCGCCACGGGTCACGAGCTCCACGACCAGGCATCGTGCCGGGCATCCCGCAACGCCTCCCCGAGGCGTCCTTCGTAGAGCAGCGTGATGTTGCGGGGCGGGTCCTCTTCGGGCAATGCGGCGTTCAACCACTGCGCCCACGTCCAGGGGTCGTCTGCCCCCGTCTGGAGAACGACAAGACTTCCCGCAGCCCCTCAACGACCTTTCCGTCCAAGAGCTGGAATGACGGGAAGAGGTAAACGCCGTCGTCGGTGTGCAGCATGAGGAGACGGAGCGTGCGTCCACCCTCCATGACCTCCTCCTCCGACCATCCGAGTGCGCGGGCCACGCTCGACACCGTGTAGCACGGGCCGACAATCTCAGCCCACGGGTTCGGTGCATCCTCGGTCATGACTCTTCCTCACGGTTACGGGTGTGGCGGCGCCGGACGTCTTCGATGAGCTCGTCGAGGGTGCGGGCTCCGTCGATGTAGTCCTGAGCGTCCCGGAGCGCCCGAGTAGAGGGCTTCAATCCGCCAAGGACGCCCGAGTGCAGGGCTTCAGCGGTACTGTGCATCCGCTGCTCTCTCGTGCGACGAGAGTCCTCCGAGTAGCCGCGGAGTATCGCCAGGCTCGGGGTCGCCATCCTCAGGTTCTTCATGTCGAGGATCCCGAGGTTCCACTCGTGGCCCTCGCGTCCGAGGCTCGCCACGCGGCGGCCGTCCGGGGTCTTGCCGCCTGCCCCGACGTGCATGTGGCCGTGCGTGAGCAGCTCGGGGCGCACGGCATCCCAGACTTCGCTGATTCGCGCGCGTGATGCCGCGGACGCCTCCAACGCCGCCTTCGTGAACCAATGCGGGTTCTTCCGCAGGGTCTCACGGACAGCGCGGACAGGCGTGCCTGCCGGAGACTCGTGCGTGAGCATCAGGTCCGCGGGACCTCCGGCGATGGCCTCGGCGACCTGGGTGTCGGTGATGGCCTCGTCCGGCCACCACGTCAATCCTTCCTGCCTGGACTCGCGGTCGACGGATGAGGCGCCGCCGAGCGACAACACGGAGCGCCCGCCGATGGTGAGGCGTGCCGGCCGCGGGAGTATCCAGGTGAGCTCGGAGACCTTCACGGCTTCGCCGGAGTGCTGCTCAAGGAGCGGGGTGATCTCGTCCCACTGCTCGTGGTTCCCAAGCGTGACGTAGAAGCGGGTGATGGAGGTCTTGGCGAAGATCTCGTCGACCGCACGAGGAGGCATCCACCAGTCACCGAGATGCAACAGCGTCGTCACGTCGGGCGCAATATAAGGCAGCGCTCGGGAAATCATCCGAGCCCACCCCTGGTTACCATGCCAATCTCCACAGACCGCCACTCGCTGGTCGGGTAGATCAATGTCCTTCGCGTGGTCGCGTGTCTGCATGATGCCTCCGAATCCAGGTATACCGGGTTTGACGCTTATGCAACACTGTGCGTTCCGGAGCGCGCTGCTCGCGGGACCCCTTGCTGGTGCGTGTGCATGGTGTAGCGAGCGGTCACCTGCTGTTTCGGACTCTTGCCGGCGACTGTTTCAAGCGCTGTCGAGCTCGGGCTCATCGCGGCGTTGCCTGATGCGGCTTCACGGTGTCGCTGCTGCGCGCACATCCCGAGTCCAGCATGGAGCTGGGGGCCAGTATCTGAAGCAGAGGTGGGGGTCAGCTTCGGAAGCGCAAGTGGATGCAGGTTCAGCGCAGAGCGAGGATCCGACCCTCCGGGTCATACTCACCCTGGAGGGTAGGTGTGCGACCGTCTTCTCTGGCTACGGCAGGGAGGGAGGGCCAATCATCCTTGAGAACTTCAGTCTGAAGTAACTCAAGAATGTCCGGAGTAACTCTGGAAGTCACATGGAGGGACTGACGGGAATCGAACCCGCGCTATCTGCTTGGGAAGCAGAAGTTCTGCCATTGAACTACAGTCCCGTACCTGCATCCGAGGAGCGGGTGAACGCAAGCCTACCCGCCCGCCGCCGGTTGGCCAAAGCACGGCGGATGGACGGACGGGCAGGCAGGGTGCCCGAGGGCGAACCCGTCAGGCGATGATATCCAGCGGATGCTCGAGCAGGTCGGTCAGCATCGCGAGGAACTTCGCGGCCAGCGCCCCGTCGATGATGCGGTGGTCGGCGGAGAGCGTGTACCGCATCCGCCGTCGCACCTCGACGGCTCCGTCGATGACGACCGGCTCTTCCATCGCGGCGCCGACGGCGAGGATCGCACCCTCCGGTGGGTTGATGATCGCGGTGAACTGCTCGACGCCGAACATCCCGAGGTTGCTGATCGTGAATGTGCCGCCGGCCATGTCATCGGCGGTGAGCCCGCGCTCCTTCGCGCGTTCCGCCAGTCGCCGGGAGTCCGCCGCGATCTGCGACGCGGGCTTGCGGTCGGCGTCGGAGATGACGGGGACGACGAGTCCGGCATCCGAGGCGACCGCGATCCCGATGTTCACGCGCCCGTGCTGGAGCGTCGCGCCCGAGCCCTCAGGCGAGTACGAGGCGTTGACGCCGGGGAACGCCGTGAGCGCGATCGCGCACGCGCGCACCACCAGGTCGTTCACGCTGATGCGGGCACGTCCTGCCGCGTCGAGGCGGGCGTTGAGCTCGGCCCGGAGCGCGAGGAGGTCGTCGACGACGGCAACGGACGCGACGGTGAAATGCGGCACGGATGCTGCGCTCTCGGTGAGGCGCCGGCTGATCACCTGACGGGTGCGATCGAACGGCACCGCGGTGGACTGCCGTGCGTCGTCGGAGCCCCGCGGCTCCGGAGCAGTCGGCTGAGCGACGGATGCCGCGGCCTGCGGCACCGAGAGACGATCGAGGTCGGCGCGGACGATCCGCCCGCCGGGGCCCGACCCCTCGATGTGCGCGAGATCGATCGCGTGCTCCCTGGCGAGCCGACGCACCAGGGGAGTGGCAAGCACTCGGGCGGATGCTTCGGTCGGCACCTCGGGCTCCGGAACCGGCACGCCGGCATCCGCGACCGGCGCCTCGGCATCCGGAACCGGCGCGGCACTCGGACTCGCAGGCTTCCCGTCGTCGAGCAACGCGATGACCATGCCGATCGTGGCCTGCTCGCCTTCCGGCACGAGGATCTCGCGCAGGATGCCGGCCTCGTACGCCTCGTACTCCATGGTGGCCTTGTCGGTCTCGATCTCGACGAGGATGTCGCCGATCGCGACCTGGTCGCCCGGTTGCTTGTGCCAGGTGGCGATCGCGCCCTCCTCCATGGTGTCGGAGAGGCGGGGCATGAGGATGTCGATCATCGGGGGTCCTTCTGCGAACGGTGGCCGACGGCGGCGAGGGTCTGCCGGATGGCGGTGGCCACATCATCGGATGAGGGGAGCGCCGCGGTCTCGAGCGGCTTCGAGTAGGGGAGCGGCACCTCGGCCATGGCCACCCGGCGCACCGGGGCATCGAGCCAGTCGAACGCGCCGTCCGAGATCGTGGCGGCGATCTCTGCGCCGATGCCGTACGTCAGCCAGTCGTCTTCCAGCACGACGGCGCAGTGCGTCTTCTGCACCGACGCGATCACGGTCTCCCGATCGAGCGGCCGCAGGCTCCGCAGGTCGACCACCTCCACCGAGATCCCGTCGGTCTCGGCGAGGCGCTCAGCCACGTCGAGGGCGACGGCCGCCATCCGCGAATAGGCGACCACGGTGATGTCGGCGCCGGTGCGGGTGATGGCCGCGCGGCCGATCTCGGCCGGGGTGTCATCGTCGGGCACCTCGCCCTTCGTGTTGTACAGGGCCAGGTTCTCGAGGAAGAGCACGGGGTCGTCGTCGCGGATCGCGGCGAGCAGCAGTGCTTTCGCGTCTGCAGGACTCGACGGTGCGACGACCTTCATGCCGGGCACGAAGGCGTAGTACAGCTCGATGTTCTGCGAGTGCGTCGCGCCGAGCTGCTGACCGCCGCCGCCTGGCGTGCGGATCACGAGCGGCACGCGCGCCTGCCCGCCGAACATGCCGTAGATCTTGGCGGCATGGTTCACGATCTGGTCGAGCGCGAGCAGCGAGAAGTTGATCGTCATGATCTCGACGACAGGGCGCAGGCCCAGCATCGCCGCGCCGATCGCGGCACCGGTGAATCCCTCCTCGGCGATCGGGGTGTCGCGCACCCGTTTCTCGCCGAACTCGTCGAGGAGTCCTGCCGTGATCTTGTACGAGCCCTCGAAGACGCCGATCTCCTCGCCGAGGAGCAGCACGTCTGGGTCGCGCAGCATCTCCGCACGGAGGGTGTCGTGCAGTGCCTGCCGGTAGGTCATGATGCTCATGCGGATGCTCCGTTCGAGGTGCGGGATGCCGAGCCGAGGGGCGCGGGGGTGAACAGCGGTTCTCCCGGCAGGCGGCGCGAATCGTTGGGCACCGGGGTCGCGTAGGTGTAATCGAAGAGGGTGTCGACGGAGGGGTGCGGGCTGGCCTCGGCGAAGGCGACGGCATCCGCGACGACGTGCATGGCGTCAGCGTCGATCTCGGTGATGAGTTCGTCGGTGAGCAGGCCGTCGGCAGCCAGGCGCACCGCGAAGGCCGCGATCGGGTCGGCGGCCTTGAGCGCCTCGGCCTCGTCGCGCGTGCGGTACTTGGCGGGGTCGACGACGGAGTGCCCCTTCAGTCGTTCGCTCACGGTCTCGAGCAGGAACGGACGGCCCGACCTGGCCGATGCCAGCGCAGCGAGTGCGGCCTCGCGTACCGCGACGGGGTCGTTCCCGTCGACGCGGGCGGACGGCATCCGATACGAGGCAGCGCGCTTGTAGAGCTCCGGCTCGCCGGCGGCCTTCTCGACGGTCGTGCCCATGCCGAGGCCGTTGTTGACGACCACGTAGACGATCGGGAGGTTCCAGAGCGCGGCGATGTTGAGGGATTCGTGGAAGGCGCCGATGTTCGTGGTTCCATCGCCCATGACGCAGACGACGGCCTCGGTCCCGCCGCGGTAGTCGATGGCGAGGGCGGCGCCGGTCGCGAGCGGCACCTGGCCGCCGACGATGCCGTAGCCGCCGAGCAGCCGCGCCTCGAGGTCGAACAGGTGCATGGAGCCGCCCCATCCCTTCGAGACGCCGTCGCGGCGACCGTAGAGCTCGGCCATGATGCGGCCGGGGGCGATGTTCCGCCCGATCGCGTACCCGTGTTCGCGGTAGTTCGTGAAGAGGTAGTCGCTCGGATCCATCGCCGACATCAGGCCGGTGACCGTTGCCTCCTCGCCGAGGTTGAGGTGGCAGTAGCCGCCGATCTCGGCCTGGGTGTAGGCGCGGGCGGCCCGCTCCTCGAATCGGCGGATCAGCACCATCTGGCGGTAGAAGTCGAGGAGGGCATCGGTGTCCCTCGTCTCGGTGCGGGGCGTCGGGGTCTCCGTGCGCCGCTTGGCAGCCGATGTGCGCGTGGCCATGCGGACCTCCTAATAATGAAACGAATCCGTCTCATTATATGATGGGAGGGGGGGCGCAGATCGCATCGCTCCGAATCGAGGAGAATCATGGATGCCGCGTCAGCAGGAGCCCCGCGCAAGCGCGGCCGACCGACGCCGGAAGAACGTGAGGAGCGCCGCGACCAGATCCTCGATGCGGCCGTCGCGCTGTTCGTCGCCCGAGGGCTCGGGCAGGTGACGATCGACGAGATCGCGGCAGCCTCCCGCGTGACGAAACGCACCATCTACACGTACTTCGGCGACAGGACAGAGGTGTTCACGGCAGTCATCGAACGCTTCAGGACCAGGGCGCTCTCGGAGTCGGATGCCGCGGCCTCGACCCTCCTCGACGCCGCCGCGCGCCTGGTGTTCGTGCTGCACTCCGACGACGCGGTCGGCATGCATCGGCTGATGATCGGCGAGTCCGCGCAGTTCCCTGACCTGGCGGCGCGCTTCTACACCAGCGGGCCGGAGGGGTACATCGGGATGCTGCAGCAGCACCTCGCGGGCGACGACAGCGCCGAGCGCGCAGAAGCCCTCTTCGGCCTCCTGCTCGGCGAACCGCACCGGCGCCGGCTGCTCGGCCTGACCGCTGCGCCGAACCGTGCGGATGCGCTGGCTCAAGCCGAGCGCGCGCTGCGGCTGCTCGGACATCAGGGCGGCACGCAGCAGTGATCGTCGAAGTCTTGTTGCGCGATGAGGCGCGAAGACGGGGCGCGGAGTAGTTTCCGGCCCC
Source organism: Microbacterium oxydans (assembly GCF_000956525.1). Classification (GTDB taxonomy): domain Bacteria; phylum Actinomycetota; class Actinomycetes; order Actinomycetales; family Microbacteriaceae; genus Microbacterium; species Microbacterium oxydans_A. The sequence continues at coordinate 143,987 of NZ_JYIW01000019.1, read as the reverse complement.
GTCCGAGAACTTACTGTTCGCGTCGAGAGTGGTCGCGAAGTCGGGTACCCATCGTCATGGCCGCGAACAGCGCGACTGCGACAACAGCGAGACCAGCTGCCACGATAAACGCGCTATCGCGGCCTGTGCTCACTCCGAAGACGACAGCACCCGCAGCGCACGCCGCCGCGATAACAATGCCGATCCACCACAATGTCCTCGCGGTGCTTGCATTTTGTGCTTGATTCATTTTGTTTCCTTGCGATCTGAGTCAGCTCTTGGAGCAGACAAAGGTGCCATTCAGCGACCGTTACGCTTTGCGCGCTTCATACGTTCCCCCTGGGATTCCGACCCAGCAGCGGCGCTGGATGGTTGGTCCAACGTACAGAGTAGAAATTCCCGCGCGCCCCACGAACTGGGGGTATTGGGCTCAAGCGTCGCCAAGCTTCCCGCAAGTGGTTGCTCGGGTGTATTGCGCTCATGCCATGGGTATCTCCGTGCCCGGCGTCTATCGGTTTTGCCTCGAAGGCTCGGCGGATGTGTCAGTGACCTCGGACATCAGGGCGGCACGGGCAACTAGGCTGAACCCGTGCTTCTCAGCGATCGCGACATCAAGGCAGAACTCGCATCAGGCCGCATCGGCCTCGAACCGCACGAGCCGGAGATGATCCAACCGTCGAGCATCGATGTGCGCCTCGACCGGTACTTCCGTCTGTTCGACAACCACAAGTACCCGTTCATCGATCCGTCCGAGGATCAGCCGGAGCTCACGCGCCTGATCGAGGTCGCCCCCGACGAGCCCTTCATCCTGCACCCGGGTGAGTTCGCGCTCGGCGCGACCTTCGAGCAGGTCACCCTGCCCGACGACGTGGCCGCGCGCCTCGAGGGCAAGTCGTCGCTCGGGCGCCTCGGTCTCATCACGCACTCCACCGCCGGGTTCATCGATCCGGGCTTCACCGGACACGTCACGCTCGAGCTCGCGAACGTCGCGACCCTGCCGATCAAGCTGTGGCCCGGCATGAAGATCGGTCAGCTGTGCTTCTTCCGCCTGACATCGCCGGCTGAGAACCCCTACGGTTCGGGTCCGTACGGCAACCGCTACCAGGGGCAGCGTGGACCGACGGCGTCGCGCTCGTTCCAGAACTTCCACAGGACAGACGTCGGGATCACCGACAACGGCGCAGTCGGAGGTTGACATGAGTGATGACGGCACGAACCAGCAGGATCCGCAGACCCCGCCGGACGCTGTCATCCCCCCGGCCCCGCCCGAGACGCCCATCCCGGAGGGGCTCATCTCCGCCGAGCCGGTGATCCCGCCCCCGCCCGCCGACATCCCGCCGGCCGACGACGTCATCCCGCCGCCTCCGCCGGAGGCCATGCTCCCGTCGTCGCGTAGCGCGCGCCGGAAGCCCGCGATCCTCGACGGCGAGCAGCCATCGGCCGTCGCCGATGACTGGGCCACGCCGACGGTCGCGCCCGAGGTGCCGTCATCCGGCGGCTACCGCGGCCTGACCGTGGCGATCTTCGCATTCCTGCTGATCCTGCTCGTCGCGGCGGTCGGTGTCGGCATCTTCCTGGCGACGACCACGACGTTCCCCTTCGCGGCGGGATCCGCGGTCGACGTCACCGCGCAGATCGTCGGCGGGGTGCTGCCGCTCTGAGCGGGCGGATGGCGTGGGAGCTGCGCCCGAGCACGACGGCTGACGCGACCTGGATCGCGGAGCTGCGGGCGGTCGTGCTGTTCGATGACCTGGATCGCCTCGGCCGGTACGACCCGGTCCGGGTGCGGCAGCGTTTCCTCGACGCCTTCGATCCGTCGTCGACTCGGGTGATCATGGTCGACGGCGCGGATGCCGGGTCGATCGCGCTGCGCCGTGACGATGCGGGCGCGGTGTGGGTCGAGCACTTCTACCTCGACCCGGCGATGCAGGGGCGCGGGATCGGATCCGGGGTGCTCGCGCAGGTGCTCGGCGATGCTCAGGCGCAGACGTTCCGACTCAACGTGCTGCAGGGGAGTCCGGCTCGGCGGTTGTACGAACGCGCCGGCTTCGTCGTCGACGACGAGGACGAGGTCGACGTCTTCATGCTGCGCGCGCTGAGTTGACCTGCATCCGCTGACGTGTCGCGAGCAGGTACGCGGGAACCGCGACGAGAACGACCACGACGTGCATCGCCATCAGCGCGATCGCAGCCGACGTCGTCGTGCCGGGGATGAATCGGAGCACGAGCAGCAGGATGTCCGGGATGAACGACGCGACGAGGACGACCGGGACCAGCACCGAAAGGGTGCGGCTCGGGTGCTCTGAGCGGCTGAGCACGAGGCGCCATCCGAGCCAGCCGATGCCGACGCCGAGCACGGTGAAGAGTCCGTACGCGGGTGGGGTGAGCGGACCGTAGCCCGAGGGTGCTCCGGCGGCGACGGCCACGGCGGCGACCGCCGCGTTCAGGAGGATCGCGACGACGGCGGCCGCGAGCAGGGTGATGCCGACGCGCACGCGGGACCGTGTCGTCGGGTGTTCGGTGGGGGCGATGGCGGCCATGAGGGGCTCCTTCAGCAGATGATGCACGCGATATCGGGATCGGTTGGTACCGATATATACGGTACTGCTCGGTACCGAAAGATACAATGGCGACACATGGACACCGAAGAGACCAGAGCGGCGGGGCGTCCTCGCGACCCTGGGCTCGAGCGGAGCATCCTCACTGCCGTGCAGGATCTGCTGATCGAGCACGGGTACGCGGGTATGACGATCTCGGCCGTGGCCACCCGCGCCCGCTGCGGGAAGTCTGCGATCTACCGACGGTGGGAGACGAAGGCGGAGCTCGTGGTCGCCGCCATGCGCGCGCTGCAGGTCACCCCGGACGAGCCCGACACCGGGAGCCTCCGGGAAGACCTGATCGCCGCCGGCATGCACTTCGCCGGCGCGGACGAGCGCGCAGCGACAGTGCTCGCCAGCCTGCTGAGCGAGATCGGACGCGACGAGGAGCTGCGAGACGTGGCCTACCGGCTGATCGGCGGCCCGCCGGTCGCTGCGATCACGGCGGTGATCGAACGGTGGATCGAACGTGGCGTGGTGCCGGCTGACGTGCCGGTCGCGCTCATCGCCGGCATCGTGCCGACCGCGGCGTTCGGCAGCATCAGCCTGCGCCGTCGATCTCTCGACGCGGCGACCGTGACCGATCTCGTCGACCACGTGATGCTCCCGGCGCTGCGCCAGGGGTAGCGCAGAAACGCCCCACCCGACGTCGTGTCCGGTGGGGCGTTCCGTGTGCGCCTGGTGTCAGGCGTCGCGACCGCGGCTGAAGCCGGCGTCGAAACCGCGCTCGTAGGCGTGCTGGGCGTGGCGGGCGGCCCGGAGTGGGCCGCCGTGTCCGCGGTGTCCGTGGTCTCCGTGCTCGCCGTGGCGGGCGTCGCGTCCGTGCTCGCAGCCGTGCTGGTGCTCGCCGCCCTCGCGCGGGCCGAAGCCCTCACGCGGGCCGAAGCCGTGTCCTGGGCCGAAGCCGCGACCGAACGGGCGACCGAAGCCGCGCGGGAAGCCGTGGCCTCGTCCGTGCCCGCCGAAGCCGTGGCGACGTCCTCGGGGGAGAGGAGTCTCCTCGTCCCAGCCGAACGCGCGGGCGATCTTCTCCAGCGAGGCGAGGGTGGTGGCCATCTCCTCCTCGGAGACGGCGTCGGTGACCTTCGAGCGGATGCCGTCGACGATCGCGCCGAGGCGATCCTTCGCGGCGCGACCGTCATCGGTCAGGGCCCAGTCGTCGCCGTCGGCGGTGACCCAGCCGCGCTCGACCAGCTCGTGCAGCTTGTGCTCGTGCAGCGGGCGACGGGCGGGAACAGTGCCGTCGATCACGTTGAGCAGGCGCCAGTCGCGGCGACTCGTGCGCTCGCCTTCGAAGGCGTTGGCGAACTCGGCCGCCATGAGGCGGTCGATGGCCTTCAGCCAGTAGCCGAAGGGGCGGGCGGTGTTGTCGGTGTTGTGTGATTCAGAGGTGTTCATCGGAAAGTCCTTTTGTTGTCAGTGTGCATGTGTATGTCACAGTGCATGTACATGTAGTGTGACATGGAGTAGTGATGCATGTCAAGTCGCATGTAAAATCGTGCTGTGACCTCCGACGACATCGATCCAGCCGAAGCGATCGCCCATGCCCTCTCACGCCTCCGTGGACGGCGGCCGGGCGAGCGCGGTGCGGGCCCGCACGGCTGGCACGGCACGGAACACGGGCATGACCACCCGCACGGCGAGCCCTTCGGCCGCCGCGGATTCCCCGGGGCCCCGCCATGGATGGGTGACCCATCGGCTCGGATCGGCGGGCCGGCCAGGATGCGGATGCTGGAGGCGCTCGCCGCAGCATCCACTCCCCTCAGCGTGAGTGCGCTCGGCGAGGCGATCGGCGTCGATCAGCCCCGTGCCTCCCGCCTCGTGCAGCAGGGGGTCGACCACGGTCTGGTGCGCCGTGAGGCAGACCCCGACGACGCCCGCCGAACCCGCATCGCGCTCACCGATGAGGGTCGTCGTTTCGCGCGTGGCCTGCGCGGCGAGCGGCGTGAGCACCTCGGACGCGCGCTCGAGTCGTTCACCGATGAGGAGCGCATCGAGCTCGCTCGGCTCCTGAACAAGCTCGCCGACAACTGGCAGCGCTGACGCGCAGGTCTGCGGGGAGCTAGTCCGCGCCCTCCACGAACTCGAGCGATGTCTCATCGTCGACCGAGAGCGACAGCACGACCGTCTCGATCGCCTCGTGCGCCTCGATCCGCTGTTCGATGTCGCGCAGCTGCTTGGCCACGTCATGCTCTCTCGCATCGCCGGCCAGATCGATCTCGGCGACGAGGAACAGCCTGTTCGGCCCGACGTACTCGATGTGCAGATAGGTGACGCGCTCGATCTGCGGGAGGCTGAGCAGCGCATCGCCGACTCGCGCGCGCAACGTTGGCGAGGCGTTCGCGCCGACCAGGAACGCGATGTTCCGCCGGATCAGGATGATCGCGACCACGCCGAGCAGCACGCCGACCAGGATCGAGCCGATGGCATCCCAGGCCGCGACGCCGGTGATCTGGTGTAGGAAGATCGCGCCACCGGCGAGGGCCAGGCCGATCAGGGCCGCGGCATCCTCGAAGAACACGGCCCGCAGCGTGGTGTCGCTCGTCTCGAGCACGTAGTCCCACGTCGAGGAGCCGCGCTCCTTCGCGAGGCGGCGGGATTTCACCATCGCCTGCGTGAACGATGCGCCCTCGAGCACGAACGAGATGCCGAGCACGATGTAGGCGACGAGCGGGCTCTCGACCGGTCCCGTCTCCGAGAGCTCCTGGATGCCATGCATGATCGACACGATCGAACCGGCCGTGAAGATGCCGAAGGCGGCGATCAGAGACCACACGAACGCGTTGCGTCCGTAGCCGAGCGGATGCCGGGAGTCCTTCGCCTTGCCCCCTCGGCGGTCGGCGATCAGCAGGAACACCTCGTTGCCGGCATCCGCCCACGAATGCGCGGCCTCGGCGACCATCGACGCCGAGGAGGTGATGATCGCCGCGACCGTCTTGGCGATCGCGACCAGGATGTTGGCGAGGAACGCGATGATCACTGTCACGCGGTCAGGCTACTCCCGTCGGCGGGGTGTGAAGACGCCTCTCCGACGTACGGAGGATTGCCGTACACTCCTGATATGACTGCCCCGCTGAAGGATCGACGAATCGAGCTGCGCGTGACCGCCGCGCAGAAGGCCGCGATCGAGGAGGCGGCATCCTTGCAGGGGCGTTCGGTCACAGACTTCTCGGCAGACGCGCTCATGGCCAGGGCCGACGAGGTCATCCAGCGCGACCGCCAACTCCGTGTCGACGCGATCCGCTTCGATGCATTCATCGAGGTGCTGGATCGACCGGCGCAGAGCCTCGACGGACTCCGCGAACTGCTGACACGGAAGTCACTGTTCGTTGACTGAGTTCCTCACACCGAGGCCGCTTGCCGCCGGCGATCGCGTCGGCGAGTTCCGGTGCGGACAGGAGCAGCTCGATGCCTGGCTGCGCGGCCGCGCGCGCGGCAACGAGCGTTCCGGCGCCTCGCGCGCGATGGTCTCGGTGACCCGAGAGGGTCGTGTCGCCGGCTATTACTGCCTGTCGTCGAGTTCGATCGTCCGTGACCTCGCGCCCGCAGGCCTCGCGAAGCAGCAGCCCGACCCGATCCCGGTGGTCCTGCTCGGGCGCCTCGCGGTGGACGAGGAGTACGCCGGTCGAGGTCTCGGAGCATCATTGCTGCAGCACGCCGTGACGCGAGCGATCGAAGCGGCCGAAGCCATCGGCATCCGCGCGATCCTCGTGCACGCCATGATGGAACACGAGGTCCCGTTCTACGAACGGTTCGGGTTCACGCGATTCCCGGGCGAAGAGCGCACGCTCTTCCTGCTCCTCGCAGACGTCCGCGCGACGATCGCGTGACGCCTTCTTCGCTCAGCGGGGGGCCTTCACCGGGAGCAGCAGCAGGAAGCCGGCGATCAGCACGACCATGATGCCGAGGATGCCGAAGGCGGTCTGGGCGGTCAGGGCGATCAGCACGGTCCAGGCACCGGATGCCATCCAGCTCGCCGCACGCCCGGTGGTGGCGTAGAGGCCGAAGATCTCGCCCTCGCGCCCGGCCGGAGTGACTCTGGCGAGGAAGGAACGGGCGGCGGCCTGTGCCGGCCCGACGAAGGCGCACAGGATGAGCCCGCCGATCCAGAACACCATCGTGCCGCCGTCGCGCAGCAGGAAGACGGCGAGGCCTGCGACGATCATCGACCCGATCGAGGCGAGGATGATGCGCTTCGGGCCGACCCGGTCGTCGAGGCGGCCGGCGAGGATCGTCGAGACGCCCGCGATCAGGTTCGCAGCGATGCCGAAGATGATGATGTCCTGCGTGCCGAACTTGAACACCGCGGTGCCGATGATCGCGCCGAACGCGAAGACGCCGCCGAGTCCGTCGCGGAACACCGCGCTCGAGAGCAGGTACCAGAACGTGGGTCGCGTCTCGGGGTCGCGGTAGAGCCCGGCGACGTCCTTCACGAGCAGCACGTACGACTTGAAGAAGCCGACCTTGCGCTCCGGGCGCCCGAGCGACGGCTCCGGCACGTTGAGGAAGATCGGGATGCTGAAGATGATCGCCCAGACCGCGCATCCGACGGCGATCAGTCGGTAGGCGAGGCCGTTGTCGGTCGACATGCCGAACCAGTCGAAGGTGTCGAGCACGACGACGATCACGAGGGCGATGATGCCGCCGAGGTACCCGAAGCCCCAGCCGAGCCCGGAGATGCGCCCGACGTTCTTCGGGTTCGCGATGCCGATCAGCATGGCGTTGGAGTTGACCGCCGCGATCTCCTGGAACACGGTCGCCGCCGAGATCAGCGCGACACCCAGCCAGAACAGGTTCGGGGTCGGCTCGACGAACCACAGTCCGAGCATGCAGAAGATGAGCGCCCCGGTGCCGATGCCCAGCCACAGCTTCTGGCGGCCGGCGGCATCCGCTCGTTGTCCGAGCACCGGCGCGAGCAGCAGGATGCCGAAGGCGGCGATGGTCGACCCGAGACCGAGGCTCGACGTGAGACCGGCGATCGCGGTGTCGTACGCCTTGCTCGACGGGTCGAGGGCGGCGAGGTCTGCCGGGAGGAATGAGTCCGTCGTGAGATACAGCGCCGTGAACACGAAGGTGAGGATGACCGTGTTGAAGGGTTGCGTCGCCCAGTCCCACAGTGCCCAGGAGTACACCTGCTTCTTCGGCGCCGGGGTCTCGCCGCGCAGGTCGAGGCCGATCACGCCGACGGCACCGCTGTTCGCGATCGCCGGCGGCTCCGGAACGGCGGGGCGAGATTCGGGTTCGCTCATGATCGAAGTCTGGCCGTCTGCGGTGAACGGCCGGTGACGGCGCGCCGCATGCTGCTGCGCGCTCCCCCTCTCCCTCCTTGCCGAGCGGCCCCTCTCTGTGCGAGCGGCCCCCTTGGTGCGCGCGCATAGCGGGGTGGCTCGCACGAAGAGGGGTGGCTCGGCAAGGAGGAGCTCGGCGCAAGGAGGGGCTCGGCGTAAGGAGGGGCTCGGCGCAAGAGCTCGGCGTCTCTCGCGCGTCGATCAGAGCGCGGGGCCGCGGATGATGCGCACAGGCCCCCGCGCCTCCGCGATCCGTACGGGCTCGCCCTGCTGCGTCACGATGACCTCGTCGCGCTCGGCCAGCTCTCCGGCGACGCGTCGCACCTCGTCCATCCGCGACCGCCAGGTCTCGCCGCCGATCGCGCGGGCGACGTCGCTCGGGCAGATCGACGACTCGTCTCGCTTGCGGGTGAGGGCGCGGATCGCGGCAGCCGCCCGCTCGGCGAACTCCGCATCCGATGACTCCTCCCACCAGGGTGCGCCGCGTTCGCCGAGCGCGGTCTTCGCATCGTGCACCCGCCGACGAGCGTCGGATTCGGAGGCTTTGACCGCACGCCGCGCCGCCATCAGCTCGTCGACGAGTTCCTGACGCAGCTTCTCCGGGATCTTCGGATCCGTCGCACGCCAGCGCCGCCCGTTCACGACGATGTGGTGCCCGTCGGCGGTGCGTTCTGGCTCGTGGCTCTCCGTCATCCGCTCAGCATCCCTCCCCACCCGCGCGCCGAACCACCCCCTTGCGCGCGAGCGGCCCCCTTCGGAACGTCGACAAAGGGGTGGCTCGCGCACAAAGGGGTGGGTCGGCGCAAGGGGCGGGTCGACCGGTCCCGACCCCGCGACATCCGACATCCGCTCGCGCCCCGGCCCCGCGCCCCACGTCCTACGCGAACGACGCGGCGACGAGCTCGGCGAACAGTTCCTCGGCGTCGCACTCGACCCGCCGACGCGTGAACCAGTCGCAGATGTTGACGCAGTCCCGGTGCAGCAGATCGAGGCCCTGTGGGTTCGCGATGATGTCGACGATCTGCGGCAGGTCGATCACCCGCACCCGCCCTTCGTGTACGAGCAGGTTGTACGCCGAGAGGTCGCCGTGCGCGAAGCCCGGTGCGGCGAACACGCGCATGATGTCGACCACCTGCTCGTAGTGGTCGGTCAGCTCGGCGCGGCCGCTGCGCAGCTGCGCGAGTCGAGGCGCCGCTCTGCCGGCCGAGTCGCCGAGGAACTCCATGAGCACCTCGGTGCCGCTCACCTGCACAGGGTATGGCACGGGCGCGCCGAGCTCCCACATACGGCAGAGGGCTTCGAACTCGGCGAACGACCACTGTGCGGCGGCGACCTCGCGTCCGTGGACCGACTTCTTGGCGAGGGCCCGCGTGTCGCGCGAGTTCCGCGTGGTGCGTCCTTCGGTGTAGAGGGCGGATCGGTGGAAGCTGCGCTGCTCGCTGCTGCGGTACCGCTTCGCCGCGAGCAACGTGCGCTGCGTCGGATCATCCGGCACGGCTCGCTCGATCAGGAACACGTCGGCCTCCTTGCCGGTCTTGAGGATGCCGAGTTCGGTGTCGAACGCACCGGCCGAGGTGACGACCCATGCCGGCCAGGGCTGCGGCCCTCGCTCGGTCGGCGTCACGGACGGCCAGGTCGTCCAGCGTTGGCCGTCGCCGGGTTCGGCATCGGCGAAGAAGAGATCGGTGGATGCGTCAGCAGACGCTGCTTCCGAGGAAGCGAAGTGGTCAGACACGATGTGGCTCCGAGGAGGTGGAGGCCACTCGCGGATCAGGCGCGGGCGGCCTCGAAGGGAAGGTGGTCGGCGGTGTGCCCGACAAAGACGGTGTTCATCGTCCGCTCCCTCCGCTCTGGCCTTCCGGGCTCGTCCCGGTGCGTCGTCGACCCTAGGGCGTCCACGGGACGCTGTCCAGGGTCAGGGCCAGTTGTCGACCGGCGGCGTGAGCCGCACGAGCACCCCGTCGCTCTCGCCGCCGATCGCGACGACCCATGACTCGCCGGTCCAGACCGCGTCGTTCGCTCCGCACAGGAAGGGCAGCGGATGCGCTCCGGCGGCGTCGCTCAGGCGGAGGGCATCCTCGCTCGACCTCCCCTGGCACTGCGCCCGGCGCTCGATCGCGGATCGCGCCTCGGACGAGCCGCCGACGATCACGCCGCGCGCTTCAGACTGCTCCTGTCCGCCACCCCACCAGAGCGCGGTGCCGTCCGGACCCACCGCGACGAGCGGGGCGTTGGCCACCTGCGGCTCCCGGCTCAGCTCGGTGCCGTCGGCCGCCAGCACGATCCGTGCGGAAGGAGTCGCGAGATGCACGCGGCCGGCCTCGTCGACGTCGATGCCGATCGGCGGCACGCCAGGCCGAGCATCCGGCGCATCGTCGAGTTCGAGCTCGCCGCTGTGCAGCAGGGTCCGGGCGCCGCTGTCGAGGTCGACGCGCAGCACCTCGTAGTCGAGGTAGTCGTCGGGAGGGCGCGGCTGGTAGCGCACCACGATCGCGTCGCCGTCGTGCGTTGCGACGTCGCCGAACTCGAAGTCGCCGAAGTCCGAGTCCCCCTCGTCGCCCACGATGTCGCCAGGCAGGTCTCGCATGGTCATGGTGGTGGTGTCGAGCACTGAGAGCATGGGCATGACGTGCACCCGATCGCCCTGCGCCACGACGAGCTCGGTCGGCGACAGTGCTGCCATCGCCCCGATCTGCGACAGCGGGGCGCCGGGCTCGGCGTTGAATCTGGCGAGCGTCTCGCCGTCGTCGCCGACGTGCAGCCATGATCCGGCGGATGCAGCCCAGAAGCCGCCTGCGCCGTCGGCTGACAGCACGTGCATCCCGAAAGCGACATCGGTCGGCTGACCGGCCGGATCCGCATCTGTTCCGGTACCAGTGAACGAGGCCTGGAACGAGATCGGTTCGAGGGCCCAGTCGCGCGGTCCCGCCGTCGGCCGCGGAGTGCATCCGGCGACGAGCATGATCGTCGTGACGGCTGCGGCACCGCGCAGCATCCGCTGCCGTGCTGCTCCCCGAACCTGCATGCCACCACTCTGCAAGCTCCGGCTGGGAAGCGGCAGGGACCACGCCGGACGAATGGTCGGATGCCGCGGACGCCTGGTCGGGCGCCGGGGTCCGCCGACTGCGAGTGTGGAGAGCATGACAACCACTGCGCCCATCCCCACTGCCGCGTCCGCCGCGGAGCGCATCCGCTACGGCGGCCTCATCATGCTGATGCTGATGGGATTCCTGCTGGTCACCGCCGAGTTCCTGCCGAACGGCGTACTCACCGAGATGGCCGAGGCGCTGCACGTGACCCCCGGCCAGGCCGGGCAGACCGTGACCGTCACCGCACTGGTCGGACTCGTCGTCGCACCGACGATCGGCCTGATGTTCCCTCGCCTCGACCGCCGCTCGCTGCTGGTGTGGATGGCGCTCGCCGCAGCCGTCTCGAACCTGATCGTGGCGATCTCGCCGAACCTGATCATCATCCTGCTGGCGCGGTTCCTGCTCGGCGCGGCGATCAGTGCCTTCTGGGCGATGTCGATCACGGTCGCATCGACGCTCGCCGGACCCCGGCATCTCGGACGGGGCGTCATGTTCACCTCCGCCGGCGTCTCGCTCGCGACCGTCGCCGGCGTCCCGCTCGGTGTGATGCTCAGCGAGCTCGTCGACTGGCGCATGGTCTTCGCGATCGCCGGCGTGCTGATGGTGCTGCTGTCGGTCGCGCTGCGGTTCGCGCTGCCCTCGGTGCCGGCGGCTCAGGCCTCGAGCCTGCGTCTGCTCGTCGACACCGTGCGTCGCCCCGGCATCGGGCTCGGCATGCTCGGGCACGTCTTCGTCGTGCTCGGACACTTCTCGGCGTACACCTACGTGCGGCTCGCGCTGGAGCGCATCCCCGACGTCGACGCCTCGACCATCGTGGTGCTGCTCGCGCTCTTCGGACTCGGCGGACTGGCCGGCAACATCACGATCGGGCTGGTGATCGACCGGTCCTTCGCGTTCTTCTCGGTGTTCGCGCCGCTCGTCATCGCCGTCTCGGTGCTCGCGATGATCCTGTCGTCCGGCTCGGTCATCGGCGTCGCCGTGGTCGTGCTCGTCTGGGGATTCTTCTTCTCCTCGTGGCTGATCGTCGCGAACACCTGGGTCGGGCATCGGATGCCGGACCGCCTCGAAGCCGGCGGCAGCCTGGTCGTGGTCGGCTTCCAGGGTGCGATCGCGCTGGCAGCGGGCTTCGGCGGACTGCTCGTCGATGCGCTGAACGTCGAGCTGGTCTACGTGCTCGGGGCGATCATGCTCGTGGTCGGGGCTGTGCTGTTCGGCTTGTCGAACCGGGTGCGCACGACGGGCTGAGTGCCCTGAACGGGTCTGCGCGCGGGTCGCGCCCTATGCCGGGATCGGCGTACGGTGCGCGGCTCGCCAGGCGGAGGGCGTCATGCCGGTGCGGCGGCGGAAGGCGCGGCTGAATCCCTCGTCCGAGGCGTAGCCGAGCTCCCGCGAGGTCTCCGACACCGAGCGGCCGGCGTCGAGCATCCGCTTCGCCGTGTCGATGCGCACCTCGGTGACGTAGTCCGCGGGGGAGCGGCCGATCGCCGTGCGGAAGCGCTCCGCGAACGCCGACCGCGACATGGCGCTGACGCTGGCGAGCCGCTCGACGGTCCACTCGCGGCCAGGTGCCTCGTGGATCGCATCGACCACGCGGTCGAGGAACGGGTCGTTCGACACCGACGGCCAGCCGACCGGTGCGCAGCCGTTGGCAGCCCAGGCGCGGATGACCGAGAGCAGCACGGTCGTCGCCATCATGCGGCAGATGAGTGGATCGCCCTGCCGCACCGGGCAGGTGCCGGCGTCGACGACGCCCATGGTCGCGGCGAGTGCTGCCGCCGGCGGCTCGATCGCGTCGAACCCGGTGACGGTGATGATTCCGGGCAGCACGGCGCTCAGGCGCGATGCGCTGTCCGACAGCAGGAGGTCGATGACCAGCACGCTGGCTCCGGCATCCGCCTGCAACGTCATGGGCGATCCGCCGAGGGTGAGGAACGCGTCACCGCCCACGAGACGGTCGGAGCCCTGGGTCACGGCGAGCTGCTGCGACGCTCGATCGACGTCGAGGTGGCAGCGGGATCCGAGCGGCGGATGCCCGTGCACGCTGCCGTCGGCGATGTACACGAGGGTGACCGCGTCGCTGACGAGGGGGAGCCGTCCGCCGGCAGGCAGCGTGATGCGTCGCGCCACGCCGACCTCGAGGTCGACGGAGCGGAGCAGCTGCGAGAGCGCGTCGGCATCCACCATGCCTTCGGCAACGTCCGCTCGCGTGCTGGTATTCCGGGGGCCGGGACCACGGCGCGCCGCCGATACCCTGGAAGGACCCCCGACCCCACCCGAGGAGTCCCGTGTTCCGTTCGCCCGCCCGTCTGTACCGTGCCCTCGCGATCGCCGAGGCGATCACCTGGACCATCCTGATCTCCGCGATCATCGCCAGGGCTGTGGGGGCCCCGGGCATCGTGGTCACGATCGGTGGCGGCATCCACGGATTCGTCTTCCTCGCCTATGCGGCGACCGCGATCCTCGTCGCACTCAACCAGCGTTGGCATCTCGGCGTCGCCGCGCTCGCCGTGGTCAGTGCCGTGATCCCGTACGCCACGATCCCGACCGAGATCTGGCTGCATCGCACCGGGCGTCTCGACGGCGTGTGGCGGCTGGAGCCGGGCGACGATCCACGCGACCGGCGGTGGGTGGATCGGCTGATGCGGTGGTTCCTGCGTCGACCCTGGGTGCTCGCTCTGCTGCTCGCTGCCGGCATCGTCGCGCTGTACGTGATCCTGTTGCTCGTCGGCCCGCCCGGAGGCAAGTGAGCTCGGTCGGCCCGAACGCCGGGCTCGTGCACCTCAGGGCGTGACGACGACCGCGTTCTTGTCGGTGACCTCCGACAAGATCGTGGCGGCGTCGCCGGTGCTGCAGTCGACGATGACGTACAGGCCGACCCCGATCGCGGTGAACGCGCGTGCGGCCATGACCCAGGTGCGCTCGCCGTCGGCGCCGACGATCTGACGGTTCTCGACGCCCCCGGATCCGCCGACCTGGTAGCTGAACTCCCCGGTCGTGGCGAGTGGCGTGATCACGGCCGCAGTCGATCGCAGGAGCGCGGCGAGGATGGCATCCGACGAGGCGCTGTCGTCGCCGTCGACGACTGCCACATCAGAGGTGAGGCCCTGCCAGAACCGGGCGGTGCAGGAACCGTCGGCCGTGGCGTAGCTCCACCCGCCGTTGCCGTCATCCGGCGATTCGGTCACCCAGCCGTCGTCGACCAGCAGCCCGTCACCCCACTCGACGGAGACCGTCGGGGAGAGTTCCTGTCCTTCCGCGAAGCCGAGCGTGCGCGGCAGATCGCCGGCCGGCTCATCGGCGGGAGCATCCGGCTCGTCGGTCGTCACCACGTCGATGGTCGGTACCTCGTCCGGGATCTGCGCGTACAGGCATCCGCTGAGCGAGAGGGTCGCTGCCGTGACGGCGGCGATCGTGACGAGACGGAGCAGCGGTCGGGACGTGGTCATGCGAGTCAGCGTAGCCCTCGGTCGCGGCGCCCACGATGGGGCGCAATGCCCATCCGGGGAGGGCGTCAGTGGGCGGTCGCGACGCCGACCGAGTCGTGCACGATCACTGCGGCCACGCGGGCTCCGGCGCCGGCGGCGACGATGAGCTGCTGGGGTCCGGGGGTGGCTGCATCGCCTGCCGCGTAGAGCCCCGGTATGTCGGTGCGCCCGGATCGGTCGGTCAGCAGGTTGCCCGCATCGTCGACCGCCGGATGGATGCCGTCGAGGAACGACAGCTCGGTCTCCCACTCGGGACGCACGAAGCCGCCGTCGATCGCGACGCTCGTGCCGTCTGCGAGTCGGATCGCCTCGATCCTGCCGCGTTCGCCGACGAGTTCGGTGATCGGATGCCGCTGCACCGCCACCCCGATGGCGGCGAGCTCGACCTGTTCTCCGGCAGTGACGACGTCGGCGCCGTTCGTGAACACCGTGAGGCTCTCGGTCCAGCGCGCGATCAGGCGTGCGCGGTCGGCGAGATCGGCGGACTCGCCGATCAGGGCCAGTCTCCGATCCTGCAGCTCCCAGGCGTCGCAGGCCGCGCAGCTGAACAGGCTGATGCCGTAGTAGCCGCGCAGGTTCGGCACGTCGGGCAACGTCTCACGCAGCCCGGTGGCGAGCACGACGGCGGATGCCGTGGCGGTGCCGGAGGGATCGCGGCGTCCGATATCGGCCGTGAACCCGGCATCCGTCTGTCGCAGCGACAGGACCCGCACCCGCGACCGCACCTCGACGTTCGGGTAGGCGGTCAGTTCCTCGCGCGCCAGCCGTCGCAGCTCGTGCGGGGGGATGCCGTCGCGCGTGAGGAAGCCATGCGACAGCAGCGTCGCGGCGTTGCGCGGCCGGTCGGCGTCGATCACGAGCACCCGTGAGCGGGCGCGGCCGAGGTTGAGCGCGGCGGAGAGTCCTGCCGGCCCGCCGCCGATGATGAGCACGTCGTACTCGGCTGTCTCGGTCACGCGCTTCCTCCCCGTGCGGGGCGGTGTCGGATCGCAGGCCGGGCGGCGATCGAGGCGACGCCGCCATGCGAGCGCTGTTCGGATACGGCTCGCCTCAGTCCCATCCTGCCATCTGCAGGACGGGTGGGTCTCAGGTTCTGCCGGCGACCGGCACGCCCGCATCGCGGAGCGCGGCTCGCAGCGGACGGATGCCGGTGAACGCATGCGCGTGCATGCCGACCTCGCGGGCACCGATGAGCTTCGAGGGGGAGTCATCGGTGAAGAAGACGGCGTCTCCCGGCAGCGGCAGGGCGTTGAGCGCGTGCGTGAATGCGCGCGGGTCGGGCTTGGCGAATCCGATCTCGGCGGTGTTGAAGATCGGATCGAAATGCTGGTCCAGGTCGCAGGATGCCGCCTCCTGCGGGATCGTGTCGGTGCCGTTCGTCAGGATCGCCGTGATCAGTCCGAGCGAGCGCAGTTCGGCGGCGAGCTCGAGCAGGTCGGGGTCGACGTGGAATGGCGTGCGGCCCCACTCGGCAGCTGCCTCGGGGGAGCCGAGCCGCTCGCCGACGGTGCGGATCCACTCGGCGCGCGTGATGCGACCGCAGGTGACGTCATCGAGCAGGGCAGGTGCGAGCGCGGCCTGCGCGATCGCGCCGTCAGGGAGTCCGTGTCGGCGTTCCAGGTCGGGATCGCGATCGAAGTGGCGCACCACCCCGTCGAGGTCGAAGAGCACGGCGCGGATCATGCTTCCATCCTGCCCTGTGCCTCTGACAGTGGGGGCGTCTGGGCGTGTGGATCTGGGCTGTACGGGGGCTGTGCGGGTTGCTGTGTGTGTGGTCGCGATCCGCCGGCTGTGGAGGTGTCGCGTATGGCCGCTTCCGGCGGCGTGACCCGGCAATCTGCGACCCCTCTCGGCGCCACCGAGCGATATGCCGGTATGCAATTCGAACCGGCCCTTTTTGTGCGCTGATCAGGTCGTGAATGTCGGTGGTCGCTGATGGAATCGAGGTATGGAAGCACTCATCGATGCCACGGACCAGCAGATGGCCACGCTCTGCGCGCTGGTCGACATGGTGCAGTCGATCGAGGACGTGATCGGCGGCCTGCAGGCGGCTCGCGATGGTGTCCTCGCGCTCGCGTCACGATGGGCGATCGAGGTCGCGCAGCAGGGAGAGCATCCTGACCTGGGTGACATGACGACGCGCTCGGTCGCCGCAGAGCTCGGTGCCGCGCTGCGCATGAGTGACCGCACGGTGCAACGGCGCATGGCAGATGCTGAGTTCTTCGTCACGCGGTACCCGCTCGTCTGGGCGGCGCAGGGCGCTGGTCGCATCAGTGCCGCGCACGCGAGAGTGATCGTCGAAGCCGGAGCACACCTCGAACATGCGACGGATCGGGATGCATACGCCGACACGATGATCGCGACAGCAGAGGTCGAGTCGCCCAACCGGCTGGCTCGGATCGCACGACGAGCCGCCGAGCGCTTTCAGCCCCGAACGCTCGATGAGCGACATGCCGATGCGCGCGAGCAGCGGAGGGTCTGGATCAGGGATGCTCCCGACGGCATGGCCGAAATCGGCCTTCTCGGCCCTGCGGCACTCGTGCAGGGGGCGTTCGAGCGGTTGACGGGCATGGCGAAGGCTGTGCAGGCCCAACGAACCGCGACGTGGTCAGGAGAGGATGCCGTCCTTGAGCTTGAGCATGACGCCGGGAGCGCCACCGATCGGGACTCTGTCACTGACCACCGCTCGCATGACCACCGCTCGAATGAACACCGCTCGCATGACGAGCGCTCGCTCGACCAGCTCCGTGCAGATGTCGCGCTCGATGTGCTGCTCTCCGGAGTTCCGCTCGGCCACGACGGCGACGGGGGAGTGCTCGGTGCGATCCGCGCGCACGTCTCGGTCACGGTTCCGGTGATGACGCTTCTGGAGAGCACTCAGACGCCGGCTGAGCTCGACGGGCGTCGTCCGGTCGATGCCAGGACTGCGCGGGCGCTCGCCGCTGCGGCACCCGGGTGGGACCGCGTGCTCACGCATCCGATCACCGGTGCCGTGCTCGCGGTCGACCGCTACCGCCCGGGGGCCGATCTTCGCCGGCACCTCCGAGCGCGCGATCAACGGTGCCGCTTCCCCGGCTGCGGGCGATCACCCGACGAGAGCGACATCGACCACACCCATGACGCGGCGCTCGGGGGAGCCACTCGCGAAGAGAACCTCGCTCATCTGTGTCGACGCCATCACATGCTCAAGCATCACAGCCCTTGGCATATCGAGCGGCTCGACGCCGGTCTCTTCGCCTGGACGAGCCCCTCGGGGCGCACATACATCGACCGTCCGCAGCCGCCGACCACTGTGACGTTCGTCGAAGACGACGCCACTCCGCCGTTCTGATCGTGATGACGTCCGTGCACCCGATCATGCCCCCGGTTGACTCACTTATCTCCGTTCGTTTTGGTAGCACGACTGTACTAACATGGCGGCATGATTCTTCTGGCGATCCTGGCGTGCGAGATCGGTTTCTGGGTGGCCGTCATCGGCGGCCTCTGTGTGCGGTACCTCGCGGGCATGCCACGGCTGGGGGCGGCACTGCTGGTCGCCGCTCCGGTGATCGATCTGGTGCTGCTGGCGCTCGTCGCGGCAGATCTGCTGGGTGGCGGCACGGCGTCCTGGCATCACGGGCTGGCCGCCCTCTACATCGGCATCTCGGTCGCCTACGGACACAGGATGATGGCGTGGGTCGACCGCCGATTCGAGCAGCGGATCTCCGGTGCCGCGATGCCGCCGAAGCCGACCGGCACCGCATACACGATCTCGTGTTGGAAGGATGCCGCGCGCACACTGCTCGCGGCCGTGATCGCCGCAGCCATCCTCGGCGCATTGATCCTGATCGTCGGTGCGCCGGCGCGCACGCAGGAGCTGCTCGGGTTCTTCCCCATCTTGGGCGTCATCGTCGCCATCGATACGCTCTGGGCTGTGAGCTACACGATCTGGCCGAAGCCCGCGCGACCGCACCCGGTCGAGGTGCGGTGATGCCGCGCCTCATCGACCACGACTCGAGGGCGCGCCAGATCGGCGAGGCCGTGCTGCGCGTGCTCGTGGCCGAGGGGCTCTCGAGCCTGTCGGTGCGCAAAGTGGCCGACGAGGCCGGTATCGCCACCGCATCGCTGCGCCGGGCATTCCCCACGCAGGATGCGCTGCAGGCCTGGTGCTTCACCTTCGTGCGCGATCGAGTGGCGGCCAGGATCGGCGGCCTGTCAGGGGAGGGGCGGGGGTTCGTCCTCTCGCTGCTCGAGCAACTGCTCCCGCTCGACGACGACCGGCGCGCTGAGCTGGTCGCGCAACTGCAGCTCGCGACGCTCGCGATCACCCAGCCGCATCTGCGCTCCGCGAGCGCAGCACTCACCAGCGACGTCCGCGCCGTCTGTCGCGCGGCGATCGACGAGCTCGTCCGAACCGGCGAGTTGCGCGACGGCGCTGCCGCCGACCTCGACGTGACGACCGATGCGCTGCACGCCACCCTCGACGGCATCGCCCTGCAGGCCCTGCTCGACCCCGCCACCTTCACGGCCGACGTGACCGCAGCGAGGTTGGCACGAAGCATCGACGCGCTCGTCGGCGGGCGGTGACGCGCAAACCGCGCCGCGGATCCCCGCGCCGGCAGTGACCCACGCCAAAAGTTGAGCCAGTTCATATCAACTTTGTTTGACAGCATCCGAACTCCGACGTATCCTTGAGTCATCGCGACTCAGGTTTTCCTGATCGCCAGAGATTTCCGAACTTCCGAAACCGTAACTTCCGCAACAAAGGAGAATCACATGGCACGTGCTGTTGGAATCGACCTCGGTACGACGAACTCCGTCGTCAGCGTCCTCGAAGGCGGCGAGCCGAAGGTCATCGCGAACGCCGAAGGCTTCCGCACCACCCCGTCGGTGGTCGCATTCACCAAGGACGGTGAGGTGCTCGTCGGCGAGACCGCGAAGCGCCAGGCCGTCACGAACGTCGACCGCACCATCGCGTCGGTCAAGCGCCACATCGGCACCGACTGGACGTTCGACGTCGACGGCAAGAAGTGGACGCCGCAGGAGATCTCCGCGCGCATCCTCATGAAGCTGAAGCGCGACGCCGAGTCCTACCTCGGTGACACGGTGACGGATGCCGTCATCACGGTCCCCGCGTACTTCAACGACGCCGAGCGCCAGGCCACGAAGGAGGCCGGTGAGATCTCCGGTCTCAACGTGCTCCGCATCATCAACGAGCCGACCGCTGCCGCTCTCGCCTACGGCCTCGACAAGGGCAAGGAAGACGAGCTCA
The DNA here is from genome assembly GCF_000956525.1 of Microbacterium oxydans. Classification (GTDB taxonomy): domain Bacteria; phylum Actinomycetota; class Actinomycetes; order Actinomycetales; family Microbacteriaceae; genus Microbacterium; species Microbacterium oxydans_A. The sequence continues at coordinate 124,298 of NZ_JYIW01000019.1, read as the reverse complement.
TCCTCGTCTTCGACCTCGGTGGCGGAACCTTCGACGTCTCCCTCCTCGAGGTGGGCAAGGACGACGACTTCTCCACCATCCAGGTGCGCTCGACCGCCGGTGACAACCGCCTCGGTGGTGACGACTGGGACCAGCGTCTCGTCGACTACCTGATCTCGCAGTTCAAGTCCACGACCGGCGTCGACGTCTCGGGTGACAAGATCGCCCTGCAGCGCCTCAAGGAGGCCGCTGAGCAGGCGAAGAAGGAGCTCTCCAGCTCCACGAGCACGAGCATCAACCTGCCCTACCTCTCGCTCACCGACTCGGGTCCCGTCTCGCTCAGCGAGACCATCACCCGCGCGAAGTTCGAGGACCTCACGAAGGACCTGCTCGACCGCACCAAGAAGCCCTTCGAGGACGTCATCCGCGAAGCCGGCATCAAGGTGTCCGAGATCGACCACATCGTGCTGGTCGGTGGCTCGACCCGTATGCCCGCCGTCGCCGAGCTCGTCAAGCGCGAGACCGGCAAGGAAGCCAACAAGGGCGTCAACCCGGATGAGGTCGTCGCAGTCGGCGCCGCACTCCAGGCCGGCGTGCTGAAGGGCGAGCGCAAGGACGTCCTGCTGATCGACGTCACCCCGCTGAGCCTCGGCATCGAGACCAAGGGCGGCATGATGACGAAGCTCATCGACCGCAACACCGCGATCCCGACCAAGCGCAGCGAGACCTTCACCACGGCAGATGACAACCAGCCGTCCGTCGCGATCCAGGTCTTCCAGGGCGAGCGCGAGTTCACCCGCGACAACAAGCCGCTCGGAACGTTCGAGCTCACCGGCATCGCCCCGGCTCCTCGCGGCATCCCGCAGGTCGAGGTGACCTTCGACATCGACGCGAACGGCATCGTGCACGTGTCCGCCAAGGACAAGGGCACCGGCAAGGAGCAGTCGATGACGATCACCGGCGGCTCGTCGCTGTCGAAGGAAGACATCGAGCGCATGGTGCGCGAGGCCGAGGAGAACGCGGCCGAGGACAAGAAGCGTCGCGAGGCAGCCGAGGTCCGCAACCAGGCCGAGACGCTCGCGTACTCGATCGACAAGCTCATCAAGGACAACGACGAGAAGCTCCCCGCCGACGTCAAGGACTCGGTCCAGGCCGATGTCGACGCACTCAAGACCGCGCTCGCCGGAGACGACGACGAGGCCGTGAAGACCGCGTTCGACAAGCTGAACGAGTCGCAGGGCAAGCTCGGCGAGGCCATCTACGCGCAGTCCCAGGCGGATGCCGCAGCCGGCGCTCCGACCGAGGGCGAGGCGCCCACGGCCGATGACGCCTCCTCCGAGGAGGATGTCATCGACGCCGAGGTCGTCGATGACGAGGAAGACAAGAAGTAACCATGACGGACAAGAACTTCGACGAGAACGAGATTCCCGAGTCCGCCGAAGGTCGCAGCGAGGGGTCGGACGCTCAGGCGCCCGGCCCCGCGCCGCACCACCAGGACTCCCGCGAGGCGCAGGCGGCCGAGGGCTCTGATGAGACGCCGGTCGACGGCGCCGCTGACGAGCTCACGGTCGACGACATCCTCGGCGCACCGCAGACCGGTGAGGCCGCGGCGGAGGACGCCGTGCTCGCCGACCTCGAGTCGACCCTGCTGAACGACCTCAAGCGTCTGCAGGCCGAGTACGCCAACTACCGCCGCCGCACCGAGGAGCAGCGTCAGATCGAGAACGAGCGGGCGAAGGGCGAGGCAGTCAAGGGCCTCATCCCCGTGCTCGACGACCTCGACCGCGCAGCAGCCCACGGTGACCTGGTCGACGGCACCCCCTTCGCGGTCATCGCGGACAAGGTGCGGGCGGTCGTCGAGCGCCTCGGCGTCGTCTCGTACGGTGAGCAGGGCGAGGACTTCGACCCGCAGCGCCACGAGGCGATCTTCCAGCAGCCCACCCCCGGTGCGGCCAAGGCGACAGTGCTCGAGGTCGTCGAGGTGGGCTACCGCCTCGGAGATGTCGAGCTGCGCCCCGCGAAGGTCGTCGTCGCTGTTCCGGTCGACCCTTCGACAGGCTCAGGGACCCAGTAGTCGAAGATGGCTAGCCAGGACTGGTTCGACAAGGACTTCTACAAGACGCTCGGGGTCTCCAAGGACGTCACTGCTGCCGATCTCAAGAAGACGTATCGCAAGCTCGCGCGCAAGTATCACCCTGACTCCAATCAGGGCGATGCGAAGGCCGAGACCAAGTTCAAGGAGATCAGCGAGGCCTACTCGGTGCTCTCCGACGTCGAGCAGCGCAAGGAGTACGACGAGATCCGCGCCATGGGCTCGGGCGCTCGCTTCACGGCGGGCGGCTCGGGTGCGGGCGGGTTCGAAGACGTCTTCAGCCGCTACGGCCAGCAGGGCCGTGGCGGTCAGTCCGCCGACTTCGAGGACATCTTCGCGATGTTCAACCAGGGACAGGGCGGAGCGTTCGGCAACGGCCGCTTCGGTCAGACGTCCGGCGGATACCGTGGCTTCGGCGGGCCGCAGCGCGGCGCCGACGTCACGGCCCGCACGACGCTCGACTTCGTCACCGCCGTGCAGGGTGAGACCATCACCCTGCAGGGCGAGGACGGCAAGCCGTTCAAGGTGAAGATCCCCGCCGGGGTCGCCGACGGGCAGAAGATCCGTCTCCGCGGCCGTGGTCGTCCTTCTCCTGACGGCGGCGAGAGCGGCGACATCGTGGTGCAGATCGCGGTGCGGCCGCACCCGGTGTTCACCCGCGATGGCCTGAACCTCCGCCTCACGGTCCCCGTGACCTTCACCGAGGCGACGCTCGGCGCCACCATCGAGGTGCCGACGCTGAGCGGCGACATCGTCAAGCTCCGCGTCGCCCCCGGCACGCCCTCCGGGCGCGTGCTCCGGGTCAAGGGTCGTGGCGTCGCCACGTCGAAGGGCACCGGCGATCTGCTCGCCGAGCTGCAGGTCGCTGTGCCATCGCACCTCGACGAGGCCGCTCGAGAGGCGCTGGAGAAGTTCCAGGCGCTCGAGCCCGCGGAGAACCCTCGGGCCGAGTTGATGGCGAAGGCCCGCCGCTGAGCATGGGAGCATCGATGACCGCGACACCGGGGAGCGAGGTGATCAGGAATGGCTGACCTCCGCCCGGACCCCGATACCCCGGTGTTCGCGATCGCCGCCGCCGCCGAGCTCGCCGGCATGCATCCGCAGACCCTGCGACAGTACGACCGCATCGGGCTCGTCGTCCCCGGGCGCACCTCCGGCGGCTCTCGCCGCTACTCGCCTCGGAACATCGAGCAGCTCCGTGAGGTCGCTCAACTCTCTGCCGCGGGAATGAGCCTGCCAGCGATCGCGCGCGTGCTCGACCTGGAGGACGAGAATCGGATGCTGCGCCGCCGCATCTCCGAGCTCGAAGCCGCCATCCGCGCCGAGCGCGAGAACCGACCGGGCGTGCGAGTCTTCGCCGCCGGTTCCGCGGGCGTCGTACCGATGCCGAGCGGGCGCCGTCTGCGCCGCTCGACCGACGTCGTGCTCTGGAACCCGCGAGGGAACTGATCCCCGCACCGGGTGTGTATCCTGTCAACTGTTAACAGGAGGTCGCCGTGACGCAGAGCGTGAAGCGTGGAGAATCCCTCGGGGCACAAGTGGCCCGGGTGCTGAGACAGCGCATCGTGCGCGGCGAACTCGCGCCGGGCGCCCGCATCACCGAAGAGGCGCTCGCCGAGGAGTTCGACGTGAGCCGCGGTCCGATCCGCGACGCACTCACGCAGCTCAGCTTCGAGAAGCTCGTCGAGGTGCAGCGCCCTCGCGGCGTGTACATCGTCGGCCTCTCGCCCGATGACGTCGAGCAGCTCTACAGCCTGCGCGGGGCGCTCGAACAGCTCGCGCTCTCCAGGGCCATGCGGGTCGAGGATGCCGCTCGGTGGGCGCCGATGGCAGCCGCCGTGGGGCGCATGGGCACGGCGGCCGACGACGGCGACCACGCGGCCTTCGTCACCGCCGACCTCGACTTCCACTCGCAGATCTACGCGCTCGCCGATCATCCGCGTCTCGAGGGGGCGTGGAACCAGTACCTTCCGACGTTCACCGCGCTGCTCGACGTCACGATCAACCATGACGAAGACCTGCACGAGTCGTCCGGCGACCACATGAAACTGCTCGACGTCATGCGCACCGGCACTCCGGAGAAGGCTGCGGAGGTGCTCGCCTCGCACCTCGACGGCGCCCGTGACCGGATGCTCAGCGAGATCACCGCGCGGCGCTGACCTCTATCGCGGACCCCCGGGCGGCCGTTCGAGTGTTGACTGTTAACAGTCAACACTGCTAGCCTCGGGACGTCGACAACACGGTCGACCCACGTAGAGGAGCAAAGATGCCCCGCAAGCGCATCACCCGGGCGGCCGCAGCGATCGCCGCCCTCGCAGCCACCGCACTCGTCCTCTCGGCCTGCACCAAGGTCGAGGAGGGTGAAGACGCAGCGTCGGCCTTCCCCGTGAACGACATCCGCCTGATCATCCAGGCCAACCCCGGTGGCGGCTCCGACCTCTCGTCGCGCGCCCTCGCGACCGAGCTCGAGAAGATCCTCGGCGTCAGCATCATCCCCGAGAACATGCCGGGCGCAGCAGGCGCACTCGCCATGGAGTATGTCGGCGCGCAGGACCCCGACGGTTACGTCATCGGCTTCGCGCCGGTCGAGATCGCGATGCTGAACACCACGCAGAGCGCGAACGTGCTCCCCGAGGACTTCGACCTGCTCGGCCAGATCATGCTCGCCCCCGGCGTCATCACGGTCGGCGCGAACAGCGGCATCGAGACCCTGGAAGACCTCGTCGCACAGGCCGGATCCGGCGCGGTCACGGTCGCCAACTCCGGCGCAGGCTCGATCTGGGAGGCAGCGACCATCGGCCTCGGCAACGCCACCGACGCGACCTTCACGCCCGTTCCCTACGACGGTGGCGCGACCGCCGTCGCCGCAGCAGCATCGGGTGAGACCGTCGCCGCCGTCTCCGGCCTCGGCGAGGCGCTCGCGCAGGGCGAGGCCGTGCGCATCCTCGCCGTCATGAACGACGAGCGTCACCCCGACGCGAAAGACGTCGAGACGGTCGAAGAGGCCATCGGCGAAGACGTCGTGTTCGGCGGCTGGGGTGGCATCTACGCGCCCAAGGGCCTGCCCGACGACGTGAAGTCGACACTCGAGGCCGCCGTCAAGGAAGCCGTCGAGTCCGACACCTACACGCAGTTCCAGAAGGACGCGGGCAACCTCGTGGTCTACCGCGACTCCGCCGAGTGGACCACCTTCGTCGACGAGCAGTTCACGCTGTTCAAGGACCTCCTGGGCTGAGCAGGCCCGGTCACTCAGCATGTCTCCTTCAGAAGCGGGAGTCGTCGTCGCCGACGACGACTCCCAGCGTGCACCGGCATCCCGGCCGCTCGAGATCGTCTTCGGCATCGTCGCGCTTGCCTTCTCAGCCGGCTATCTCTTCCTCACCACGCAGATCCCGCTGCGCCGTGAGGCAGCGCCCGGCCAGATCGACGCCCGGTTCTGGCCGACGGTGATCGCCGTCACCGCCGTCGTCATCGCGCTCGCGATCCTGGCCATGGCGCTCACGCGTCCCGCTCCCGGTCGCGAAGACCTCGAGCGCATCCAGCCGGGCGGCTACATCCGCGTCATCGCCACGCTCGTGATCACCTGCGCCTTCGTCGCACTCTGGTCGCTGAGCACCGTCATCCTGTTCGGTTACCGCATCGAGGTCTTCCCGATCGCCGCCGCCGTGCTGATGGCCGCTCTCATGCTGCTCTACGGCCACCGCGGCTGGATCAGCCTGATCATCTACTCGGTCTCCGTCACGGCGTTCGTCTACGTCGTGTTCGGGATGCTCCTGAGGATCCCCCTGTGAACGCACTCATGGAGGGGCTGAACTCGCTCCTCGACATCTCGATCCTGCTCTACATGCTCGTCGGCCTCGTGCTCGGCTTCATGGTCGGAGCCTTCCCCGGCATCACCGCGACCATGGCGGTCGCGCTCGCCGCCGGCTTCACGATGACCCTCGAGCCCGTGCAGGGCCTGGCAGTGCTGCTGACGATCTACGTCGCCGCCAACTTCGGCGACCGGGTGCCCTCCATCCTGATCAACACGCCAGGCACCCCGGCCTCCATCGCGACCACCCTCGACGGCTATCCGATGGCGAAGCAGGGCAGGGCCGGCCTCGCGCTGACCATCTCGGCGATCGTCTCGGCCGTCGGCATCCTCGCCTCGCTCGTGCTGTTCGCGGTGGCCGCCGTGCCGATCGCCAGCTTCGCCCGCGACTACTTCAAGTCGCCCGAGCTCTTCGCCCTCGTGGTCTTCGGCATCTCGATCATGATCGGCATCTCGTCGAAGTCGATGCTCAAGGGCATCCTGGCTGGTCTCTTCGGTCTCGCGCTCGGCACCGTCGGCACCTATGCCGCCACCGCCGATCAGCGCTTCACCTTCGGCGTGCTCGAGCTCGTCGAGGGCGTCAACTTCATTGCCGTCATCATCGGCCTCTTCGGCATCGCTGAGCTGTTCGACCAGCTGCTCACGTACCGCAAATCGAACGTGCGCCCCATCTCGAGCCTCGGCCGCTGGTGGCCCAACAGGGCAGAGCTCAAGCAGTCAGGACGCGCCACCGCGGTCGGCGGAGCGGTCGGGCTCGGCGTCGGCCTCATCCCGGCAGCCGGCGGCGACATCGCCGGACTCATCGGTTGGGAGCGGGCTCGCAAGGCCTCGAAGCATCCGGAGCTGTTCGGCAAGGGCTCGATCGAGGGCGTCGCGGCATCCGACACCGCCTCCAGCGCCACGCTCGGCGGATCACTCACCACGACGATGGCGCTCGGCATCCCCGGCGACTCCGTCATGGCGGTCATGATCGGCTCGATGATCATCTGGGGCATCACCCCCGGCCCGACGCTCTTCACGAACCGGCCGGACCTCGTCGTCTCGATCGTGGGGATCATGCTCGTCGCGACGATCCTGTCGCTGGCGCTGAGCCTGGTGCGCATGAAGGGCATGGTGAAGCTGCTCGACGTGCCGCAGCCGTATCTGTGGAGCGGCATCCTGATCTTCTGCATCATCGGCACCTACGCCACCTCGAACAGCCTGTCGACGGTGCTCACGATGCTCGTCTTCGGCGTCGTCGGCGTGCTGCTCAAGCGCATGCAGGTGCCCGCTGGTCCGGTCGTGCTCGGCCTGCTCCTCGGGCCGCTCGCCGAGGAGAACCTCGCCCGCACGCTCGCGATCCTGCCCACTCGTCCGTTCTTCGAGGTCGTCAGCCCGATCGCACTCGTGCTGCTCGCGCTCGCGGTGCTGTCGATCGTGATGCCGGCGATCCGCGCGGCCCGCACGCCTCGTGCCAAGCGGGCATCGCTCGAGGACTCGATCCTGCAGGACGAGAGCATCGTGCAGATCGAGAAGGCGCACGACGAGCTCGCAGCGAACCCCGACCTGCTCACGTCGACCGTGCGCAACGTCGACACCTCAGCCCGGGCGTCCCGCAAGGCACGCTCGTCCCGCACGAACTCCGAGGAGAACCAGAAGTGACCCGCTACGACATCCTGACCGCCGTCCCCACCGCGTTCCGCCGCGACGGGAGCCTCGACCTGGAGGGCTCGCGGGCCATCTTCCGCTTCGTGGGGCGATCGGGCAACGAGGGTGCGTTCATCCTCGGCACGACGGGGGAGTTCCCGGCGGTCGACGTCGCCGAGTTCACCGAACTGGTGGGTGCCGCGATCGACGAGCTCGCCGACCGCATGCGCGTGATCGTGCACGTCGGCCAGCCCAGCACGTACGAGGCCGTGCGGCTCGTCGAGATCGCGAAGGGGCTCGGTGCGACCGAGTTCGCCGCCCTCACGCCGTACTACCTGAAGTCGACCGAGGACGCGATCTTCGAGTACTTCACCGCGGTGTCGGATGCCGTGGGCGACGGTCGCCTCTACGTGTACATCTACCCGGCCCGCAGCGGCAACACGGTCTCGCCGGAGCTGCTCGTGCGGCTGTCGGCGCTGCCGAACATCGTCGGCGCGAAGGTGAGCGAGCTGTCGCTCGACGAGATCGCCGCGTACCGCGCCGTGGTGCCGGAGAGCTTCGACCTGTACACCGGGGCCGATCGCGACCTGATCGCCGCGGTCAGCGTGGGAGCGCAGGGCGTGGTGTCCGGCGTCTCCTCGGTGACGCCGAAGCCGTTCCGCGCGCTGGCCGACGCAGGGCGCTCGGGCGACGCCGACGCCATCGCCGCAGCGCAGACGGCCGTCGATGACGTGGTCTCGCTGATCGGCGGCGACATGGCCCGCATGAAGGAGGCGTACCGCGTGCTCGACGTGGTCGACACCCACTGCCGCATGGCGATCGCCGAGCCGACGGATGCCGAGCGCGCCGCCGTCGCGCAGGTCGTGGCCGCACACAGCTGAGGGATATCTCTTCTTCCTAGCGTGGACGCAGGGAACGACCCTGCTCCGCGCCTGGCGCGCGGGTGTCCTGCCACGAAGGAAGAACTCCTCATGACGAACACCAAAGCCCCCTCCTCCGCCGCCTCGCTCGGACTCCTCGTCCTGCGCTTCGTGGTCGGCGCGATCTTCGCAGCGCACGGCGCACAGAAGATCTTCGAGTACACGATTCCCGGCACCATCGGCAGCTTCGCCGACATGGGGGTGCCGTTGGCGGAGATCGCTGCTCCCGTGGTGGCGTTCGTCGAGCTCATCGGCGGCATCCTGCTGATCCTCGGACTCCTCACGCGTCCGGTCGGCATCATCCTGGCGATCGACATGGTCGTGGCCCTGATCCTGGTGCACCTGCCCGCGGGCCTCTGGGTCGGCGAGGGCGGGTACGAGTTCGTCGCCGTGCTCGGTGTCGCGGCGCTCGCGCTCGCGCTCACGGGTGCTGGCCGCTTCTCGATCGACGGCGCCTTCCTGCGCGGCCGCGCACCTGCCTGGCTCAGCTGAGCAGCACGCACACGAACACGGATGCCGTGGCCCGCTGGGTCACGGCATCCGTGTTTCTGCGTGGAGAGCAGGAGGTTTCATATCTCCAGAAAAGTTACGTAACCATTTTCCTTGACATCCGCTGAATTCCGGGGTTACGGTAGCGAAATCGATTTCACGCGTCCCGGGCGGAAATCGACTGCATCGTCGCAATCAACTTGCTGCCCAAAGGAGTGAACAGTGAAGTCGAACCACGCACACCCGTCCCGCCGTGCCCGAGCGCTGCGGATCACCGGCATCGCCGCCGTCGCGGCGATCGCCCTCGCAGGCTGCTCCGGTGGGAGCGACTCGGGCGACAACGGAGAGGCGGCCGGCGGAGAGCTCACGTTCTCCAACTGGCAGTTCCTCGAAGACGGCAAGGGCCCGATCATCTGGGACGCCGTCAAGGGATACACCGGCCCGAACGACGACATCGAGCTGACCAAGGTCGAGATCCCCTTCGCCAACTACGCCGACAAGCTCAGCACCGAGCTCGGCGCCGGCGGCGGACCCGACGTCATGGTCCTCCAGGACAGCCAGTTCGCCTCGCTGGTGGATGCCGGGGTGCTCGAGCCCCTCGACGACATCGCCGACGAACTCGGCGACAGCCTCAACACCACCAACGAGGCCGGCTTCTTCCAGGACGGCCAGTACGGCTTCAACTGGGAGCGGCCTACCTACAACACCGTGATCTACAACAAGGACATCTTCGCCCAGCTCGGGCTCGAGGTGCCGACCACGTTCGACGAGTTCCTCACCACGGCCGAGACCATCAAGTCGGAGCTCGGCATCGCCGGATTCGCGGGCCGCCACCAGACCGCCGAGATCGACGGATGGACGCTCGAGATGGCCAACTGGATCTACGGATTCGGCGGCGAGCTCAGCGACGGCAAGAAGCTGACGATCGACAAGGCCGAGAACGTCGAGGCGGTGGAAGCCTTCCTCAAGACCTTCGAATCGGGTGTCGCACCCATCGGCGATGACGCGTCGACCTTCCGCGCGAAGTTCGGCCAGGGTCAGGTCGGCATGCTGTTCGAGAACTCCGGCGTCGCGACGACCATCACGAGCAACCCCGACAACGTCGTGAACGGCGAGAACATGGGAGCGGCCCCGCTGCCGCTCGCGAACCCCGGCTCGAACTCGCAGCTCATCATCGCCGTCAACGCGAACAGCGACAACGTCGAGGCCGCGAAGGACTTCGTGCGCTGGATCCTCGGCGACGAGGGGCAGACCGCGATCCGCGCCGGCCTCGGGGCATCCGCCATGGCGACCGACGTCGAGCCCGACGCCGAGTTCATGGCTGCGAACCCCTGGGCTGCACAGTTCCTGGAGGCCGCCAAGACCTCGAAGTCGACGCTCGTCGAGGGCTTCGAGACCGAGAGCAAGCCGATCTGGCGCGAGGTGCTCACGGCGGTCGAAGACCTCAGGGTCAACGGCGGCGACGTCAAGAGCAGGCTCGCCGAGGTGCAGCAGGCCCTCGAAGCCGAACTCGGCTGAGCAGCGCAGTCCCGACTGCGCACCGGAGGGGCGGGACACCCCCATCCCGCCCCTCGACCCCCACACCCGAAAGGACCTCAGCATGGCCACCAGCACCCTCGAGGCGTCCCGCTCGACGCCTCGCGCTGCACCGCCGAAGCGGCCACGAGGCAGCGGAGCCGTCGGACGCTTCGTCGAGCGCAACGGCGCCTACCTCTTCCTGTTCCCGGCCATCGTGTACCTCGCGATCTTCACGGTGTTCCCGCTGATCCGCGGCTTGCTGCTGTCGTTCACCGCGACCAAGCTGGTCAACCCGGCCGGCGGCCGAGGCGTCGGCGTCGAGAACTACGAGTACCTGCTCTCGAGCGACAAGTTCTGGACCTCGGTCGTCACGACCCTGCTCTACACGCTGTTCACGGTCGTGTTCTCGGTCGGCATCGGCACGGCGGGCGCCCTCCTGCTGAACACAGCCTTCAAGGGGCGCGGCATCATCCGCGCGATCGCGACGATCCCGTGGGCCGTGCCGACCGTGGCCGCAGCGCTCATCTTCGTGTGGATCTACAACAACGAGCAGGGCATCCTCAACCGCACCACCTCGGCGCTCGGCATGGGGCAGCACGGCTGGCTGGTCGACCCGCAGTACGGCCTCTTCGCGGTGACGCTCGCCACCGTGTGGAAGCTCACCCCACTCGTGATGCTCGTCATGCTGAGCGCGCTGCAGAGCGTGCCGCAGGAACTCCGCGAGGCGACCTGGGTCGACGGCGCGACGCGCTTCCAGTCGTTCCTCGCCGTCACGCTGCCGCACCTGATGCCCACGCTCCGCGTGATCACCCTGCTCATGACGATCTGGTCGATCCGCCGCTTCGAGATCATCTTCCTCATCACCGGCGGTGGTCCGCTCGACGTCACGAACACCCTGGTCGTGAACGTGTACCGCACCGCCTTCCAAGACCAGAACCTCGGCCGCGCCGCGGCGATCGGAGCCCTCGGGCTCGTGCTGTCGCTGCTCGTCACGGTCGTGTACTTCATCGTCGAGCAGATCCAGGAACGTCAGGAGAGCCAGCGATGACCACGGAACAGTTCATCGTCGAGCAGATCCAGGAACGTCAGGAGAGCCAGCGATGACCACGGAACGCATCACCATCGATCTGCCGCGTCGTCGCGGCGTCGGCGCCAGAGTCGGCAGCCTCGGCAAGGCAGTGCTCATCACGCTGCTCGTCGTCTTCGCCGGCTTCCCCGTCTACTGGATGCTGTCGACCTCGCTCGGCACCGAGTCCTCGCTGTACGGCGGCAGCCAGCCGCTGATCCCCGAGTTCCAGAACATCGGGCAGTGGGGCGGATTCCTCTCCGACATCCCGATCTTCCGCTGGCTCGGCAACTCCTTCGTGATCGCCGCGGGCACCACGGTCCTCAGCCTGGTGCTGGCGACGATGGCCGCCTACGCGCTCAGCCGCTACCGCTTCCACGGCCGCGGCGTCGCGGGCTTCATCTTCTTCAGCACGCAGATGCTGCCCGAGGCCCTCATCATCGTGCCGCTCTACGCGATCTTCGCCGGCGCCGGGCTGCTGAACAGCCACTGGGGACTCATCCTCGCCGACACCGCGTTCGTGATGCCGGTCGCGATGTTCATCATCAAGAGCGGCATCGACAAGATCCCCTACGAGATCGAGGAGGCAGCCAGGATCGACGGATGCTCCCGGGTGCGCATCCTCACCACGATCGTGCTGCCCCTGATCATGCCGAGCATCGCGGCGGCCTCCGTCATCGCGTTCTTCGACGGCTGGAACGAGTTCATGTTCGCGAACACGTTCATCTCGTCGTCCGATCTGTGGCCGGCATCCGTCGGACTGTCGTCGTTCCTCGGCCAGTTCTACACCCCCATGAACGTCGTGATGTTCTGCGCGCTGCTGTTCGCGCTCCCGGCGATCATCTTCTTCCTGTGGGCGCAGCGAGGCATCGTCTCGGGGCTCACCGCAGGATCCGTCAAGGGCTGAGCGCCCTGCAATCTGGAGTATTCACACATGTCTGAAGGACAGGACCCGCTCTTCTCGGTGCGGGACAAGGTGGTCGTCGTCACCGGCGGCTTCGGCCAGATCGGCGCGGAGTTCGTCCGCTCGCTGCACGAGCGGGGCGCCCGCGTGGCCGTCACCTCCCGCAGCGAGGTGGCCGACCCGGCCGCGAGGCTCGGACTCGATGACCCGGAGGGACGACTGCTCGCGATCGAGATGGACATCACCGACCAGGCGAGCGTCGACGCCGGCTTCGACCGGGTCGTCGAGACCTGGGGCGTGCCGACGGTGGTCGTGAACAACGCCGGGATCGACACGCAGCCGAGCGCCCCGCCCGAGGTCTCCGGCCCCTTCGAGGAGTTCCCCGTCGACGTGTTCCGCGAGGTCGTCGACACGAACCTCGTCGGCACCTTCCTCGTCACCCAGGCGGCGGGTCGACGGATGCGGGATGCCGGACTCGGCGGCTCGATCGTGAACGTGGGTTCGATCTACGGCATGGTCTCGCCGGTACAGGACATCTACGCGTACAAGGCCGAGGACACCGGCATCCCGTTCATCAAGCCGGTCGCGTACTCGGCCGCCAAGTCGGGGCTGTACAACCTCACCCGTTACTGCGCGACGTACTGGGGTCGCGCCGGTATCCGCGTCAACACGCTCACCCCGTCGGGCGTGCGCCGCGACACGCAGGATGCGAAGTTCCAGGCGAACTACATCGAGCGGATGCCGATCGGCCGCATGGCCGAGGCCGACGAGTACAACGGCGCTCTGGTGTTCCTCGCCTCCGACGCCTCGACGTACATGACCGGCTCGAACGTGGTCGTCGACGGAGGGTGGACCGCATGGTGAACGCGGTGCTGGGCGACCGACTGTTCACGGCGGCCGTCACGCCGATGCACGCCGACGAGAGCATCGACCACTCGGCTCTCAGCGCGATGCTCGACAGCGACATCCGCCGCGGGGTCGAAGGGCTCTACGTGTGCGGCTCCTCTGGCGAGGGCGTGCTGCTCTCTGAGGCAGAGCGCATCGCCGTCGCCGAGACCGCGGTGACCGCAGCGGCCGGCCGCGTGCCGGTCGTGTCGCACGTCGGTGCGATGTCGACCGGCGAGGCGATCCGCATCGCGGGGGCCGCGAAGGATGCCGGTGTCGCGGCGATCTCGATGATCCCGCCGCTGTACTACGGCTACTCGACCCCTGACGTGGTGCGGCACTTCCGCAGCGTGATCGACGCGGTCGACCTGCCGTTCGTGCTCTACAACATCCCGCAGTTCACGGGCCGTGACATCTCGGAGGGCGGCTTCGACGAGCTGCTCGCCCTGCCGCAGGTGATCGGCGTGAAGCACACCTCGCGCAACCTGTACGGTGCCGAGCGCATCCTCAGCCGCTACCCGCACCTGTCGCTCGTGAACGGCTTCGACGAGTTCTACCTGCCTGCGCTGTCGATCGGCGCGAGCGGCGCGATCGGCACCACCGTCAGCCTGCAGATCGAGCTGTTCCTGTCGCTGCGCCGCCGCTTCGATGCCGGCGACCTCGCGGGCGCGCGCGCCGTGCAGGTGCGCATCAACGACACGGTCGAGGGCATGGTCGAGGTCGGTGTGTTCGGCGCCGCGAAATATCTCGGCGGCAAGAACTCGGTGCCGCTCGGCGACTGCCGCGCACCGCTGCCGTCGCTCGACGACGCGGGCCGCGCACGCCTGGACGCGGTGTTCGCGCGGCTGCAGGCGCACATCGCGATCACCGCTGAGGAAGACGCGCGCGCGGTCTGAACTCAGCTCCCTCGGCGCGGCATCGAGCGATCGAGCGAGCGATCGTCAGCTCTGCTGGTGCCCGTCGAGGTGCGACTCCCAGGTCCAGGCTGCCTCAGGGGCGGTTGAGATGCGGGCGATGCTCGTCTGGATCTCCCGGACGTACGCCGGCACGGAGATCGGGATCGGCGCGCTGAACACGCGCTGCGCGGTCAGGCGGGTGTCGAGGGATTCGATGGCGCCGGCGACGGTGGCGAAGACCTCTGCGAGGAGTTCGATCGCACCGATCGTGGTCACCGTGCTGCTGCCACTGCCGTGTCCGGTGAGGACATCTCCCGTCGACGACTCGTCTTCGGTCGAGATCTCCCATCGGGCATCGGTGAGTCGATTGTGCAGCGAGACGAGCGGGCGGAGGCGGTCGGCGATGTCGGCCTGCGCCTCAGCACCGAGGACGTCTTTGAGATCCGTCCTGGCGAACACATCGAGTCGCCGCCAGAGCGGCTGATTCGCCTGCGTCGGCGTGCCGGCGAGCGCGATGATGCTGCCCAGCGCGTTCTTGATCTGCGTCGCCGAGGAGGTGACCGTGGCCTGCGCGCGCGAGAGCCGTGCTTCGACGTCGCCGTGTGTGCTCTGCGACTCCGATTCCATGTCTCCAGCATGGCAGATCCGGTGCCTGTGCAGCCGAGTCGGACATGGCAGAAACTCTAGTGCTATGAAATCGATTTCGCTAGATTCGGCTCCATCATCACTGCTGATCGAGGAGGATCATGCACCATGTCAGACCAGCGCACCGTCGCGTCGCCGCCATCTCGGCATCCGTCATCGCCCTCGCTCTCGCGCTCGCCGGATGCGGCGGTGGTGACCCGGTGACCGTCGACCCGGATCCGGACAAGCCCTTCGTACTCGAGGGGGTGACCGACCTCACCGAGATCGCGCAGCTCACCGGCCCGGACGCGATGAACGACACGGCCGCCGTCTCGGTCGCAGGTACCGACCTCGGCTCGATGGTGAACGTCGGCGACAGGACGTTCTTCCTGTTCGGCGACACCTTCGGGGAGCGCGATCCAGAGTCGATCGGTGGGCAGGGCGGGTTCTGGAGATCGAACGTCGCCGCCTGGACGACCGACGACGATCCGACCGACGGCATCGACTTCGAGGGTTGGGTCGAGGATGACATCGGGCTCGCCGCCGCCCTGATCGAGGGCGATCATGATGCGAACGGCGCCGGCGGCGAGGTCACGAAGATCCCGACCTACGGCTTCGCGGTCGGCGACACGATCTACGTCTCGTACATGTCGGTGCGTTTCTGGGGCGAGCCAGGCGCCTGGGATGCCAATCGTGCGGCGCTGATCGTCTCGCGCGACGGCGGCGAGACCTGGACTCCGGTCGACGGTGTCGAGTGGCCGGGCGACTCGAACTTCGTGCAGGTCGCGACGGCGCAGGTCACGGACGGCGGGGAGGACTGGATCTACTTCTGGTCGATCCCGTCCGGTCGTTTCGGTGGCGTGCAGCTCATGCGGGTACGGGCCACCGAGGACGCGGTCGAGGACCAGTCGGCCTACTCGTACTTCGCGGGGGTCGACGGCGAGACCCCGCGGTGGAGCGACGACATGGCGGATGCCGAGACCATCGTCGATGGCACGATCGGCGAGCTCTCGGTGATGTGGTCGACGTACCTCGAGCGCTGGATCATGACGTATTCGGATGGCGGGAACGCGTACATCCGAGAGGGGATCACGCCGTGGGGCCCGTGGGGCGAACCGCTCGAACTCGTCTCCGGCGCGGAGTATCCGTCGCTGTACTCGCCCTATCTCAACCCCCGCTACGTGACCGAGGACGGGCGCCGCATCCACTTCACGCTGTCGCTGTGGAACCCGTACAACGTGTTCTGGTTCTCCGCCGACCTGCAACGCGCCGACTGACAGAAGCGGTGTTCGATCCCTTGCGCATGAAATCGATTTCGCTTACTCTGGCGCATACCCGGTCGCCGAAGACCGACAGCAGGGCGGTTGTCCTTCGGTGCAGGCCGAGCACACAGCAGCGACTCGATGAGGAGTCCGTTCCTGAGGAGGAACCATGAGAATGACCACTCGCACGCGCAGGGCGACGATCGCAGCCATCGGCGCGATCACCGTCGGCACGATGCTCGCAGCCTGCGGGTCCGGCACGCCGGGAGAATCCGCCGGCGGCGACGCCGGGGCGGACGGCGTCACCACGATCCAGTTCTGGCACCGCAACTTCACGCCGGTGGAGAACGAGTGGTACGCCGACATCGTGAAGAAGTTCAACGCATCGCAGGACAAGATCAAGGTCGTCGACACCGAGGTGCCGGCCGATGCCTGGGATCAGAAGATGAAGGCGGCCCAGGCGGCAGGCAAGGCGCCGGACGTCTACACGAGCTCCGCCAACCTGCAGGACCTCGTGAATGCCGGGTCGGTGCACGAACTCGACTCGATCGTCCCGAAGGAGGCGATCGGGGAGATCCTCGACAACGCGACCTCGATCTCCGAGATCGACGGCAAGCACTACGCGTACCCGCTGCTGCTCGAGCCGCAGACCGTGCTGTTCTGGAACACCGACATGCTCGACGCCGCCGGGGTCGACTCCTCGGCTGCTCCCGAGACCTGGGACGATCTGCTCGCGGCGTGCGCGAAGATCCAGCCGACCCTGTCGGACGGCCAGTACTGCATCTCGCCGGCGCAGGATGCCGTGACCATGGCCTGGTCGACCGTCGGCCAGCAGTACAACTTCGCCGATCACCTCGCACTCACGGATGACTGGACCGCTCCCTCCATCGATGACGACGGCTACCGCGCGTTGATGGAGCAGTACAAGGTGCTGTGGGACAAGGGGTACATGCCCAAGCAGCCGCTCGCGGCCTACGTCGCCGGCGAGGACTTCGGACAGCAGAAGGTCGCCTTCAAGGTCTCCGGCTCGTGGATGATGTCGGAGATCGGCTCGGACTACGCCGACCTGCTGGCGAAGACCGGCGTCGGCAAGTTCCCGAGTTCCTCCGACGCCGACGGACGCACCTCGACCACCATGGGCAACTTCACGTGGGTCGTCGACGCGAAGAGCAAGAGCCCCGAGGCCGCAGGCGAGTTCCTCTCCTGGGCGATCGCGGGCGACCCGGAGAACCTCGTGCCGTTCTTCGTGAACACGCAGTTCACGAAGGTGCCGGTTCGCCAGTCGGTGCAGGATGCCGTCGCGGCGAGCGAGGAAGCAGCAGACGCCCCGTGGTCGAGCATCATCGTCGACGACATCGCGCCCGACGCCATCGCCGGACCCACCTACCCGTGGGACGTGAACCTCGCAGTCGGCACCGCGATGGAATCGGTCATGAAGGGCTCGGCATCCGTGGACGACGCGATCAAGACCGCCGACGCCGCGATCCAGACCGTCATCGATCGTGACGGCCTGGCCGACAAGGCGCCGAAGAACTGACCTGCTCGTGCGGGGTCGGCTCACCGCCGGCCCCGCGCGGCCCGCATCCGACATCACGACGAGGTGGAAATGGCCAGTCAGGCTGTACAGGAACGCCGGGAGATCCGGCAGCGACAGGATCGCTATCGATATCGGGACAACAAGACCGCGTACTGGTTCCTGCTGCCGGTGCTGGTGCTGCTGGGCATCTTCGTGCTCTGGCCGGCGATCTACGCCGGCTACCTGTCCTTCCAGGACTGGAGCTTCTACAAGGATCCGGAATTCGTCGGCATCCGCAACTACGCGAACGTGCTGAAGGACCCGCTGTTCCTGGCGACGATCGGCCGAGGGTTCGCCTTCGTGCTCCTCACGGTTCCGGTGATGCTGGTGCTGGCCTTCCTCTTCGCCAGCCTCGTCGTGGCGGTCTCGCGCAGAGCGGCCAGCGTGCTGAAGGTCAGCATCTACATCCCGACGATCATCTCGGCTGTGATCGCATCGATCATCTTCGTGCTGATCTACAACTACTCCGGCGGTCTGCTCAACGCGTTCCTCGGCACGTTCGGGATCGAGCCGATCGCATGGATCGGTGACCCGAAATGGGCGCTGATCGCCATCGCGGTCCCTGCCATCTGGCTGGGCATGGGCCTGACCTCGCTGATCATGGTGGCCGCGATGGTCGACATCCCGGCCGAGTACTACGAGGCGGCCGCGATGGAAGGCGCCAACTGGTGGCAGAAGACGGCGTACATCACGATCCCGCAGATGAAGAACGTCGTGCTCTATCTGCTCATCACCGGGTTCGTCGCGGCGATCCAGCAGTTCGAGCTGCCCCTCGTGATGACGCAGGGCGGGCCACTGGACTCCACCACGCTGCCGAACCTGTTCATCTTCAATCACTTCCGCAACGACGTGAACGTCGGCTACTCGATCGCGGCGGCACTGCTGCTGTTCGTCGTGCTGGGATCCATCTCGGCGCTGGTGTTCAAGTTCGTCAATTCCGAGAGGCTGGTCGACTGAGATGGCCGTCATGCAGGAGACCACCCGTATCGTGCTCGCCGGCAAGGAGCCGCGCTCGACCCGCACGCCTCGCAGCGCGGGAGGCTGGCTGATCGTCCTCGGCAAGGTGATCGTCGGGGCGATGTTCGTCATCGCATCGCTGTTCCCGCTCGCCTGGATGATCATCGCCGGGTTCAAGTCGAAGACGGAAGTCGTCGAGACGCCGTTCCAGTTCTTCCCCGAGGTCTGGCTCTGGCAGAACTATACCCAGATCCTGGCCGACCCCACCTTCCTGCGGACGCTGCTGTGGACGTTCTTCGGTGCCGTGCTGTTCACCGTGGGAAGTCTCGCGGTCAACTCGCTCGCCGCATACGCATTCGCTCGCCTCGACTTCCGCTTCAAAGGGCTGATCTGGGGGATCGTGATCACCACGATGTTCATCCCGGGGATGACGATCCTGCTCACCAGCTTCATCGTCGTCACGCGACTCTCGATGCTCGACACCCTGAGCGTGCTCGTGATCCCGGGGCTCGCGAGCGCCGGCATGGTGTTCTTCATCCGCCAGTTCTACCTGAACATCCCGAAGAGCCTCGAGGAGGCGGCGATGCTCGACGGATGCGGCAGATTCGGCATCTTCGTGCGCATCTTCCTGCCGCTGTCGAAGCCGCCGTTCGTCGTCATGGGGATCACGGCGTTCCTCGCCTACTGGAACTCGTACGTCTGGCCGATCCTCACGATCACCTCGCCGGACAAGTTCGTGCTCCAGCAGTATCTGGCCACGTTCCGCTCCGAGCGCAGCACCGAGCTCGGGCTGCTGATGGCGGGATCCGTGCTCGCGGCGGCGCCCGTGATCATCCTGTTCCTGATCTTCCAGCGGCAGATCATCGGCAACATCAAGATGGCGGGTCTGAAGTAACACCAGTTGCAGGACCGAGAGGAGAGGTCGATGGAGACCGACAACACGCACGGACCACGGATCAGTCGCAGGGGAGTGCTGCAGGGAGCAGTGGCGGTGGGAGCGGCGTTCCTCGCCTCGACCGCGGTCCCGGCACCCGCCAGCGCGGCAGGACTCACGGTGTCGCGCATCAAGGTGCTCGCCGGCACGCAGAGTCCGGTGCAGTACGGGGTCGGTGCGACCGACCTCGGCATCCCGGTGCGCACCCCGGATGGGCGGATGCTGTTCATGTTCGGCGACACCTGGGCCGACGGGGTGGGCGGCACGAACTGGCGCTCGCCGGTCGCACTGTACTCGTCGACCACGAACCTCAATGCCGGCGTCACGTTCAACGGATGCGCCGGGGCGGGCGCGAACACGCAGGGCACGGCGCCGCAGCTCTGGTACTACCCGCACGACGCGTACTTCACCACCGTGATCCCGTCCGACGTGATCACGATCGGATCGCGCATGTACCTGCATGCGATCGTGAACGGACCGCAGTTCGGGGTCGTCCGCTGGACGGAGCTGTGGAAGTCCGACGACAACGGCGCCACCTGGCAGCACACCGGACTGCAGTTCCCGGCCGACATGGCAGGGGGGAAGTTCCAGTGCATCACGTGGGGGCTCGGCAACGACGGCTACGTGTACATCTACGGCACCGGCTTCCAGCGCGACAAGGGCATCGTGCTCTACCGCGTGCCGTCGAACAGCATGACCACGCTCTCGGCGTATCAGCCGTGGGGCTTCGCGAACGGCTCATGGGGCTGGGGCAAACCGGTCACGGAGGTGCTGTCAGGCGGCTTCGGCGAGATGTGCCTGCGGCCGCTCGGCGGCAAGTGGATCCTCACGTGGTTCAACGGCCCGGGGTACCGGATCGACGCGATGGTGCTGAATACGCCGACCGACAACCTCTACACCGCGACCAAGACCACGCTGCTCACCGGCACGGAGTGGAACACGGAGGATGCCTCGCACGTCGCACAGCTGTACGGCGGCTACATCATCCCCGGATCGACGCTGTCTGATCTGCACCTCAGCGTCAGCCAATGGAAGACGAGCGACAACAGCGTCTACCACTCCGAGCAGTTCCGGGTGCAGGGATTGGTCTGAGACCCGACCGCAGCGTCGCCCTCTGCGGCGGTCACAGTGCGACGGTCAGAGTGCGGCGGTCAGAGCTCGGCGTGGCCGGAGAGGATCACATCGGCGCGGCCGCCGACCCACACCCGGTCGGCATCGTGGGCGATCAGCACCCGGCCGCGGCGTCCGATCGCCGTGCCCTGAGCCGTGAGATACGGCGGGTGTGCGCGGCCCGTCGCGATCAGCCACTCCGCAGCCGCGGCGTTCAGGCTGCCGGTCACCGGGTCCTCCCTGAGCGGTTCGTCGCCGTCCGTGAAGAAGGCGCGCAGTTCGAAGGCGGTCTCCGAGCCGGGTTCCTGAGCGCCGATCACACCGATGTCCCACCGACCGGGATGGGCTGATGCATCAGGGCGGATGCCGAGCACCGTGTCAGCGCCGTCGAGCAGCAGCCCCACCCATCCGGGCCCGTTGTCGAGCCACTCGGCCGCCAGCACCGTCTCATGACCGATGCCGAGGATCTCGGTCAGCGTCCTGATGAGCTCGGGTGCGACTGCACCGGAGCGGATCCGCGGCGGTGAGGCGAAGGCGAGGCGATCGCCGTCGACTCGCACCGGGATCAGGCCCGCCTCGCACTGCTGCACCACGATGTCGGGGGCCGAGGGGACGCCGCCGGCATCGAGCCATGCCCTGGCGGTTCCCAGTGTGGGATGCCCGGCGAACGGAAGCTCGGTGTGCAGGCTGAAGATGCGCACTCGGTAGTCCGCCGAAGGATCGGTCGGGGGCAGCACGAAGGTGCATTCGGAGAGGTTGGTCCAGGCCGAGAACCGGCGCAGGTCGTCGTCGCCGAGGCCCTCTGCATCGAGCACCACGGCGACCGGATTCCCGGTGCCGGGGGTCTCGCCGAACACGTCGACCTGCCGGAATCTGCGTTGCATCCCTGCAGAGTATCGGGCGATCAGCTGGTCAGTCCTGTGGCTCGCGCGATGGCGACGCGCCGATGTCCGGCACCGGAGCGGTTCCTAGGTGGACCTCCAGGTCGTCGGCCGTCGGGGTCTTCGGGCGACGCGCGGTGGGCCGGTCGAGGTAGAACAGCGCGGTCGAGGCGATGTCGTCGCGGAGCGGGAGGTAGCGCCAGCCGCTCCGCCACCCCAGAGCCTGGATGTCGACCTTCGGGATACCGGTCGAGAAGTGGATCGGGTCGAGCAGGTGCCAGCGGTACATGCCGAACCGCTGCTGGCTCACGTACAACCCGTCCGGTCGGATGACCTGCGGCATCCCGAGGTACGGCGTCGAGAACTCGGTGTAGCCCTTCCCCGGGATATCGAAGTTCCAGGCGCCGCCGAAGTAGTCCTCGGTGCCGGTGCCGCAGATGGTCGGGTAGTCGGTGTCGTCGTCGAGGTAGAACTTGATCTCGCCCTCGCCCCACCAGCCGTTCGAGTTCACACCCCAGGCGATGTAGGTGCCGACGTACTGCCCCTGCCCTTCGATGCCCTCGAGGATCACATGCGGGGTGAGGTCTTCCAGGGGGTTCGATCGCCGCCACTGCGCATGGAAATAGGCATCGTTGGAATGGTCGCCGCCGACCTCGTAGGTCACCTGGTAGTAGACGCGCACATCGACGACCGAGGTGTTCTCGATGGTCAGCCTGGCACCGTCCCTGAACGGCATCGGCCAGTAGGAGTTGAAGCCGCCGTGCGGGTTCGCTGCGATCGTCTGCGAGTTCACCTGCGCGAACACGCCCCATCCGTTGCAGAAGAAGTCGCCGTAGGGGACCTCGACCGCCGGCTCGTCCGAACCGTCCCAATAGGCGCGCAGCAGCAGCGTGCGCCAGTTGTCGGTGTGCGTCGTGATCCAGATGTGCGTGATCTTGCCAGCGCCCTGGATGTTCGCGAGTTCGAGCGTCTCGCCGGCCTTGATGTCCATGCTGGGCGAGATCTTCCAGCCGGGGCCGAGGTCGCGTGCGCATGATGCGCCCGTGCCCTCGGTCGCCCGGCCTCCGCCCCCAGCGGAACCGTCGAAGTTCTCCGGCGAGATGGATCGGGTCTGGACCGGTCGCAACGCTGCGAGGGACGCCAGATCTGAGGTTGCAGAAGTCATGGGCGCCAATGTAATCGATTTCACATCAGATCTCTAGACATCGGATGCGTGCGCGATACTGTTGCTTCACCTCCGGTCAGGCCGGAGAGGCAGTGAGGGTGTATGGCTACGATCTACGACGTCGCGGAGCTCGCCGGCGTGTCTCCGGCGACGGTCTCCCGCGTCTTCAACGGCACGAGCGTGTCGGAGGAGAAGGTCGCAGCCGTGCGGCTCGCGGCGGAGAAGCTCAGTTTCACGCCGAACCGCACCGCCCGCACCCTGCGCCGTCAGAGCTCTGAGGTCATCGCGCTCGTCATCCCCGACATCGAGAATCCGTACTTCACCGAGATGGCCCGCGGCGTCGAGGATGTCGCATCGGAGGCCGGGTACTCGGTCGTGCTGTGCAACACGGATGCGCAGCTCGAGAAGGAGGCGACGTATCTGCGGATCGCGATCGCCGAGCACATGTCAGGCATCATCATCGCGACGGCCGATGAGCAGTCGGATCTCGGCAGCATCCTCGCGACCGGTCGACCGGTCGTCGCAGTCGACCGCGGCACGACCTACGACATCGACGGCGTCGTCATGGCCAACCGCGCTGCCGGCACCTCGGCGACGAACGACCTGATCAACGCGGGATACCGCCGTATCGCCTACATCGGTGGGCCGGAGCACATCGATACCGCGGCAGAGCGTGCGGCCGGGTGGCGGGCTGCGCTCTCCGCGGCGCACCCCGACCTCGACCTCGTCGAGCTGGCGCGCTTCGCGACCTTCCGCGTCGACGGCGGCCGCGCCGCGATGGAGGAGCTGCTGGCGCTGCCGGAACCCCCGGATGCGGTGGTCGCCGGAAACAACCTCATCGGCGTCGGCGCGATCCAGGTGCTGACCGAGCACGGGCTCACGCCTCCCGAGGTCGGCGTCGCCGTGATCGGCTCGCTGCCCTTCACGACGCTGTCGCCCACCGCGGTCACCGTCGTGCGGCTGCCGGCTCGGCACATGGGAGTTACCGCGGCTCGGATGCTGCTGGAGCGCATCGCCGGAGACGATCAGCCGGCTCGCACCGTCGTGCTGCGCAACGAGGTGCAGCCGGCGAGCCCGCGGGCCTGAGCCGTCCTCCGGCAGGCCTCGCTCGCCTCGCCGCCGCATTCGCGGCCTGTGTTCATGCAACGCACGGCACTGCCGCTTGCGTCATGAAATCGATTTCGCGTACAGTGACGACAGGTTTCAGATTCTGTGGCTCGGGTTTCAAGGAGGACACCATGCGCTGCACCCTCGGGGTGGATATCGGCACATCCAGCAGCAAGGGTGTGCTGGTCGATGTCGACGGCGCGATCCTGCACTCCGCGACCAGGGCGCACGACGTTGATCGTCCGCACAGCGGCTGGGTCGAGATGGACGCCCGGATCTGGTGGGACGAGTTCATCGACATCGCACGAGAGCTTCTCGCGGCAGTGCCTGACGCCGAGGTCGTCGGCGTCGGAGTCAGCGGCATGGGCCCGTGCGTCGTGCTCGCGGACGAGCGCGACGAGCCCGTGCGGCCGGCCATCCTCTACGGCGTCGACACCCGCTCGACGGCCCAGATCCAGCGCATCACCGAAGAGCTCGGTATCGACGAGATCACCCGCGTCGGCGGCTCGACCCTCACCTCGCAGGCTGGCGGCCCGAAGATCGCGTGGATCGCCGAAGAGGAGCCGGATACCTGGGCGCGCGCCCGCCGCCTGTTCATGCCCGCCTCCTGGCTCGCCCGCAAGCTCACCGGCGCCTACGTGCTCGACCACCAGTCGGCCAGCCAGGTCTCGCCGCTCTACGACATCGAGCAGGAGCGCTGGCACGAGCCGTGGTGGACGCGGTACGCCGAGCGCATCGAGCAACCGCCGCTCGCCTGGGCCGGCGACATCGCCGGACGCGTGACGGCGGAGGCGGCATCCGCCACCGGCATCCCCATCGGGACCCCTGTCATCACCGGCACGATCGACGCCTGGACCGAGGCCGTCAGCGTCGGGGCGCACGAGGTCGGCGACCTGATGCTGATGTACGGCACGACCATGTTCCTGGTGACGACCGGCGACGAGACGCTGCGCACCCCGTCGATGTGGACGACCGCCGGCGCGTTCGCCGGCACCCGCAACCTCGCGGGCGGCCTCTCGACCTCCGGTGCGCTCACCGCCTGGTTGAAGGGGCTGACCGGCGCGGACTACCCGCAGCTGCTCGCCGAAGCCGCAGAGTCGGGGCCCGGCGCCAACGGGCTGCTCATGCTCCCGTACTTCGCCGGGGAGCGGACCCCGATCCAGGATCCCGATGCCCGCGGTGTGATCGCCGGCCTCACCCTCGAGCACACGCGAGGCGACCTGTATCGCGCGGCGCTCGAGGCCACGGCGCTCGGCGTCAGGCACAACGTCGAGACCATGCGGGCCGCCGGGGCGGACATCCGTCGCATCGTCGCGGTGGGCGGCGGCACCCAGGGGCAGCTCTGGCTGCAGGTCGTGTCCGACGTCACCGGACTCGTGCAGGAGGTGCCGGAGACGACGATCGGCGCGAGCTACGGTGCCGCATTCCTGGCCGCGACCGCGACTGCCGCATCGGATGCCGCACCATCGATCACCGACTGGAACCCGATCGCGCAGCGCATCCGACCGGACGAGTCGCTGCGCCCCCGCTACGACGCACTCTTCGACCGCTACGTGCGCCTGTACGAGCGATCCGAAGACGTCGTGCACGAGCTCGCGGCGACGCAGCGCGGGGTGTCGGCATGACGCGCCGTGCCAGGGGCATCCCGCACACCTCGCAGGTGACCGCCTTCCCGCTCGGCGGCATCGGCACGGGCAACGTATCGATCGGCGCCCGCGGCGAGCTGCGCGACTGGGAGTTCGAGAACCTCCCGGACAAGGGGCGACGCAACCCGCACTCCTTCTTCGCGATCCACGCAGCGCCAGAGGGCGGCGACGCAGTCACCCGGGTGCTGGAAGCCCGGCTCACCGGCCGCCACGATGCGGATGCCGGCTACCCCTTCGAGCAGCTCGCAGGGCTCCCTCGACTCGATGGCGCCACACTGCACGGCGAGTACCCCGTCGTCGATGTCGACTTCACCGACTCGGTGCTGCCGGTCGAGGTGTCGCTGCACGCCTTCACGCCGCTCGTGCCGCTCGACGCCGACGCATCCGGCATCCCGGCAGCCGTGCTCAGGTACCGGGTGACGAACCCAGGCGCCGTGCCGGTCGCCGTGACCGTCGTCGGCAGCGTCTCGCACACCGCCGGACGCGGCACGCCGGGACCGGATGCGCCGTGGGGGATGCGAGCCACCCAGACCGTTCGCTGGCGCGACGACGGCGATGTGCGCGGACTCGACTTCGGCATCGATCTGCCGACGGACGACCCCGGTCACGGCACGCTCAGCCTGACGACGACGGATGCCTCGACCACCGCGAAACCGCAGTGGGTCACGAGCTACTGGCCCGACGGTGCTCGCCTGTTCTGGAACGACCTGACCGACGACGGGCTGCTGGCGGCCGAACCGCGGCTCACCCTGGAGGATCGCCCGCGCGGGCTGTTCGCCGAGCTCGACGAGAGCGGGGCGCCGAGCTCGTCGAAGGGCGAACCGCTCACCGAGGCCGAGATGCTCGCCAAGCTCCCGCGGCTGCGCACCGGCTCGCTCGGCATCGTGCACACGCTCGCTCCCGGTGAGAGCCGCGACTTCGAGTTCGTGCTGGCGTGGAGCTTCCCGAACCGCCGTCGCGGCTGGCACGGGCACATCATCCAGGACGGGTCCCTGGGCTCCCCCGATGGGTCCCTGAGCTTGTCGAAGGGCGGGGAAGTCGTGCAGAACCACTACGCGACCCTCTGGCCCGACGCCTGGGCAGCGGCCAGACACCTGCACGCCGGACTGCCGCAGCTGGAGGCCACGACGGATGCCTTCGTCGAGGCGCTCTACGGCGGCACCCTCGACCCGGTGCTGATCGACGCGATCGGCGCCAACATCGCCGCCGCCCGCTCCACGACAGGCTTCGTGCTGGCGTCGCCGAACCCCGAGCTGGGGGAGGGGCCGGTGTTCGCAGCATGGGAGGGGTCGTTCGACCACGGCGGCTCGTGCGAGGGCACCTGCACGCACGTCTGGTCCTACGCGCAGACCCTCGCCTGGCTGTTCCCCTCGCTGGAGCGCAGCGCGCGTCGCGCAGAGTACCTGCTCGAGACCGACGACTCCGGCGCCCAGAAGTTCCGCGGGAACCGCATCTTCGGCGGACCCTCCTGGTTCATGGGCCCCGCCGTCGACGGACAACTCGGCACCCTGCTGCGACTGCACCGCGAGTGGCGGTTCAGCGGCGACGACGACTTCCTTCGGGAACTGTGGCCCGCGGCATCCCGCACGCTGGACTACGCGATCCGCGAGTGGGACCGCGACGGCGACGGCCTGCTCGACGGCGAGATGCACAACACCTACGACATCGAGTTCCACGGGGCGGAGCCGCTCGCGAACGGCGTGTACCTCGCCGCGCTCCGTGCGGGTGCTCGGATGGCCGCCCACCTCGGCGAGCCCGCCCGCGCAGCGGACTGGACCGCTCGAGCCGACCACGTCGCGGCCGCCATGGACGAGACGCTCTGGAACGGCGAGTACTACCGCCAGGTGATCGACGATGCCGATGCGTACCGCTACCAGTACGGCGACGGCGTGCTCTCGGATCAGCTGCTCGGTCAGTTCCACGCCTACGTCAACGGCCTCGGCCACATCCTTCCCGCGGAACGCGTCGACTCGGCGCTCGCCGCGATCGTGGCGCACAACCACCGCGACGACCTCTCGGCGCACGAGAGCACGCAGCGCGTCTACGCCCTGAACGAGGAGGGCGGGCTGCTGCTGGCGTCCTGGCCGCGCGGCGGGCGTCCGGCGATCCCCTTCGTCTACTCCGACGAGGTGTGGACGGGGATCGAGCACCAGGTCGCGGCCTCGTTGCTGTTCGCCGGCCGCCACGACGACGCGCTCCGCGTCGAGACCGCGCTGCGCGCCCGCTACGACGGCACGCACCGCAGCCCCTGGAACGAGATCGAATGCGGCAACCACTACGCCCGCTCGCTCGCATCCTGGGCGCTGCTGCTCGGTGCGAGCGGCGCGCAGTGGGACGCGCAGAGCCGGGTGCTGTCCTTCGCGCCGAGCGCTTCGGCAACCTCAGCGACCCAGGGTGTGGGCTCAGCGACCCAGGGTGTGGGCTCAGCGACCCAGGGT
This sequence comes from Microbacterium oxydans, assembly GCF_000956525.1. Classification (GTDB taxonomy): domain Bacteria; phylum Actinomycetota; class Actinomycetes; order Actinomycetales; family Microbacteriaceae; genus Microbacterium; species Microbacterium oxydans_A. Next base: position 96,412 of record NZ_JYIW01000019.1, on the reverse strand, counting down.
GTGGGCTCAGCGACCCAGAAGTTCCTGTTCACGACCGGCACGGGCTGGGGGCGCGTCGAGATCGACGACGAGTCCCTCACCCTGCATCTCGACGGTGGCACGCTCGACCTCGCCGAACTGCAGCTCCGCGACCGGACCATCGGCCGCGGCATCCGACTCCGAGCGGGCGCGGCCCATCGCGCACCGCTCACCCAGACCCCAACCCCGGAGGCATCATGACCACCTACACCCTGCCGACCCCGGCATCCCGTCCGGCATCCGCGCCCAAGACCGCGTACCTGATCGCCTCCGGCGACCTGCGCGAAGCCGCCAACACCGGCGGCTGGCCGGTCCAGGTCGAACTCGAAGCGGGCGTCACCGGCGTGTTCAAGGATCTCGGCTGGACCGTCATCCGCGCCAACGAGGTCGACCCGGCGACGGGCCACGGCTTCATCTCGAGCCAGCGCATGGGACTCGAGGTCTTCAAGAACATCCCAACGGATGCTCCGCTCATCGTCGCCGAGGCCGTCTGGCAGTACTCGCACCACGTGCTCGCAGGGCTCCGCACGCACGAGGGCCCGATCCTGACGGTCGCGAACTTCGCGGGTGACTGGCCGGGACTCGTCGGACTCCTCGGCCTGAACGCCGGCCTCACCAAGATGGACAAGCCGTACGCCTCGATCTGGTCGGTCGACTTCAGCGACGACTGGTTCAAGAACGGCATCAAGGAGTGGACCGAGACCGGGTCGATCACGCACGATGCCTCGCACGTGCGCGCGCTGCCCGAGCTGCCGGACAGCCCGGAGAAGGCGCTCGGCGAGGCGCTCGCCGCCGAACTGCTCGCCGAGAAGGCCATCATCGGCGTCTTCGACGAGGGCTGCATGGGCATGTACAACGCGATCTTCGACGACGAGCTGCTCAACAGGACCGGCATCTACAAGGAGCGCCTGTCGCAGTCGGCCCTGTACGCCGAGATGCTGAACGTCACCGAAGGCGAGGCGGATGCCGCCTACGACTGGCTGATCGAGGCGGGGATGACCTTCATCTACGGCGAGGACGCAGCGACCGAACTCACCCGCGAGCAGGTGCAGTGGCAGCTGAAGATGTACATCGCTGCGCTCCGCATCGCCGACGATTTCGGGCTCGACGCGGTGGGCATCCAGTACCAGCAGGGCCTGAAGGACCTCGTGCCGGCGTCCGACCTCGCCGAGGGCATCCTGAACTCCACCGAGCGCCCGCCGGTGACCTCGCGCGACGGCTCGCGCGTGCTGCATGAAGGACGCGCGTTCCCGCACTTCAACGAGGCCGACGAGGGCGTCGCGGTCGACGCGCTCGTGACCGATCGTGTGTGGCGCGCGATGGGCCTGGTGCCCGACAACACGCTGCACGATGTGCGCTGGGGCGAGGACTACGACGGCCAGTTCGTGTGGGTCTACGAGATCTCGGGGTCGGTGCCGGCCTCGCACCTCGGCGGATGGCAGAACGCCGAGGGCTGGCGTCAGGGTCACGTGTTCTTCCCGGCGGGCGGCGCGACGATCAACGGCGTATCGAAGCCGGGCGAGCTCGTGCTGTCGCGGGTGTTCATCGCCGACGGCATCCTGCAGGCCGACATCTTCCGCGCATCCGTCGTCGAGCTGCCGGCCGAGGAGACCACGCGCCGCAAGGACGCCACGAATCCCGAGTGGCCGATCGCGCATGTCGTGCTGCACGGCATCTCGCGCGACCAGTTCATGGCCCGGCACAAGGCCAACCACGCCCAGACCGTCTACGCGCCGGACGCCGAGACGGCCGACAAGGCGCTGATCGCCAAGGCGGCGATGTTCGCAGGCATGGGCATCAAGGTCAACCTGGTCGGAGACGTCGCGATCTGAGTTGGCTGGCTGGCTGAATGCGGGGACGGATGCCGGTGGCGTCCGTCCCCGCTGGGTTCACGTCTGGGGCCCCTCTGCTGGCCGCCGCTACTGCGAGCGCCAGAAGCGCGTCGCGAGGTTCGTCAGCTCCGTGTCGAGTTCTTCCAGACGGCGATCGATGGATTCGATTCGTGCCGAGAGCACCCCCTCGACGCGGCCGACCTCGGCGCGGATGATGCGGCTCAGTTGCGTGGTCATGAGCGTCATGCCGCCCAGCATGACCGCAGCGAACACCCCGATGAGTGTCCATACCTGTGGGTCGTTCAATCGCATGCCTCCAGTGTGCGTCCGGACGGCCAGGCTGTCACGGTATTCCGGTGCTCCTGGGCCGCTGGCGCAGGAGCGGTGGACAACTCGCTCAGTGCGCTGCCGGTGCAGCAGGAGTCGTTCGAATGGATCGCTACAGTGAGGGGATGCCCCCGGCCAAGCGCGTGACGATCACCGACATCGCGCGCCTCGCAGGCGTCTCACCCGGTGCCGTGTCGTTCGCGCTGAACGGTCGACCGGGAGTGAGTGACGAGACCCGGCAGCGAATCCTCGCGGTCGCCGCCGAGCACGACTGGCTGCCGAGCTCGACGGCCAGGGCGCTGACGGGTGCGCGCGCCGGCGTGATCGGCTTCGCCGTGAACCGCCCTGCCCGCACGCTCGGCGCCGAGGCGTTCTTCACCGACCTCGTCGCCGGAGTGCAGTCCGCCCTCGCGCCGCATCGCACCGCGCTGCAGACCGCCATCGTCGCCTCGGTCGACGATGAGCTCGCCACCCACCGTCGGTGGCGCAGCGCGCATCAGGTCGACGGCGTCATCGTGATCGACCCGCGCGACGACGACCCTCGGCTCCCGGCGCTGCGAGCGCTGGGACTGCCCGCGATCGTGATCGGCAGCGTCGCCTCCCGGCCCGGCGACCCGGCCACGCTCTGGGTCGACGACCGCCGCGTCGCTGCGACGCTGTTCGCACACCTGGTCGAGCTCGGGCACGGCGACATCGCCTACGTCGCAGGGCCGGCGGAGTTCCAGCACACGAAGCTGCGCGCCGAGGTGCTCGCGGCCACGGCCGACCACGCCCACGTCATCGCGACGGACTCCTCGCCGGCTGCGGCATCCGCAGCATTGCATGAACTGCTCGACCGTCCTGCGCCACCGACCGCCGTCGTGTTCGACAACGACGTGATGGCGATCGCCGGACTCCGCGCGGCGCAGGAGCGAGGCATCTCGGTGCCGGCCGCCCTGTCGATCGCATCGTTCGACGACTCCGTGGTCGCTGCCCTCGTGCACCCGTCGATCACCTGCATGACGCGAGACACCTTCGGTCTCGGCGCTGATGCCGCGGCGTTCCTGCTCGAGCAGATCGATGCCCCCGACGTGCTTCCTGACCGAGCCGCCGCCGTGCCGCGACTGACGGTACGCGACAGCACGGCCCCGCCGCGCTAGCCCGGATACCCGCTTCCGGTCGCAGTTGCTGCTGCCCCGCGCACGCGCCGGCGGCACGAAGTGCGACCGGAACGCCCCGTGCGACCGGAGCGCCGCACCTACACCGCCCGGTGCTCGACGACCGTGTTCTGCGAGGCGTACGACCAGGGCTCGACCACCGGGCGCACCAGTTGCGTGATGCCGCGCGCAGCGAGCACAGCAGGGTCGTCCGCATCCTTCGACGTCACGAAGGCGGGATCCGCCCCCGCCTCGCACGCGTCGACCCAGGCCTGGAAGATCGTGCCGCCTGGGCTCATCGCGCCTCGGCTGAGCGGTGTCTCCGCCTCGTCGACCTCGACCACGATGCCGAGCGTGCGGGCAGGTGCCGGCTGCCGCTCGCGCAGCTCGGGGATGAGCTCTGCGAAGCGGCGGCCGATCGGCTTGGCCTCGCCGTGCTGATCGACCAGGCCGAGCGTGTACTCGAGCTCGGGGAAGTCGGCCAGGCTGCGGCTCACGTCGTGCGAGCACCACCAGGTCACGCCCCACAGGCCGTCGGTGCGGACGACCGAACGCAGCGTCGCCTCGAGGAAGTCCGGGGTCTGCTCCGGCGTGAGGCAGTTCGAGGGGGCGCCGACCTCCTGCAGCCAGATCGGCTTGGTCGGGTCGGTCGCGAATGCCCGCGCCAGCTCGATCATGTACTCGGCATGGCGATCGGATGCCACGGAGCGCCCGCCGTACCTCTGCGCCGTGCCGTTGAAGATCCAGGAGTGCACCGTCGTGATGTCGCCGAGGCGCGAGGCCAGCGCCGGGGTGAACCCGTGGCCGTCCATGTACCAGGCGGCGTCGTACTCGCTGTGCACATGCTGCTGCGCCGGGGCGGAGGCGTGCGCGGCATCCAGCAGTGTGGTGATCCAGTTCGCGGCTTCCGCTTCGGTGACCGGCCAGGGGGAGGGATGCGTCTGCGCCGAGAACTGGTTCGTCTCGTTGCCCAGCGTGAAGCCGAGGAAGTTCGAGGCGTCGCCCAGGCGCTCGCCGAGGCGGGTGACCAGCTCGGCCTGACCGCTCAGGGCGTCCGGGTGCGTGAACATGTTCTTGTCGTGCCAGGTGAACAGCCAGGAGGGGATGAAGTCGAAGCTCGACAGGTGTCCCTGGATCACGTCGACGCTCGCGTCGAGTCCGAACTCCGCTGCGACATCGACCACGGCGCGCACGTCGTCGACGGCTTCCGGGCGGATCAGTGTGCGGTTCGGCTGCAGCACCGTCCACAGCGGGAAGATGCGCAGGTGGTCGAGGCCGAGTTCGGCGAGTGCGGCGAAGTCGCGGCGCACCTCGTCGAGGTCGAGCTTCATCCACGCGTGCATCCACTGCGCGCGCGGCGTGTAGTTGGCGCCGAAGCGCAGCGGGGCGGGGGTGTGCATCGGTGGTTCCTTCCGGCGGATTGCGCCCACTATACCGGTTTAGTTCGCGCGCGGAACGCCTGGAAATCGGCGAGTGAGATCGCGGCGTACGCGTGCGCCCACTCGAGCAACGCCTGACCGACGACGCGTCCGCTGCCGAGGTAGCCGGCGACGACGGATGCCGAGACGGACTGGCTGTGCGCGCGGGCGATCGTCGCGGCGCAGGCCTGGGCATAGGTGACGAAGGGGCCGTCGTCGAGCTCCTCGACCTCGATGCTCCCCTTCATGTCGTGGAACTGCCGCACGTAGTAGTCGGCCTCCGGTCCGCGCAGATGGCCGAGGAACGGATCCGAGAGCGCCTGCAGGATGCGCTGCATCGAGACGACCCGCGCACCCTCTCCTGAGGTCTCGATCATCTCCTGCAGCGACGCCGGCTGCTCGATGCCGCCGTACTCGACCAGCACGCTGCGTGACGCCTGCTTGGGCTGCATCAGCACGGTGCTGCCCTCGCCGTCCTGGAAGAGCACCAGGTAGCAGCGAGTGCCCACGCTGCCGACGCCGACCACGCGGCGGGCGACGTCGCTCACCGAGAAGTGCTCGAAGAGCAGCGCGATGTCCGGACTCGCGGTGCGCCGGTACTGCGCGACCAGGTCGTGCACGCGGTCGAGCACCTCGGCGCCGGCCATGGTCATGGTCGGCGCGTCGTGGCGGAACCGGCGGCGACCGTCGGCGTCCTCCTCCGTCAGTCTCAGCACCGCGCGTTCACCGGTTCGACGCTGCGCCTGACGGATCGCGCTGCGGGTCGCCTTCTGCGATGCCTTGTCGAGCATGCTCCGCGACGACTCCACGTCGAAGTGCGTGAAGTAGCGTGCGGTCGGGCTGAGGGCCGTGGCCCGCTCGATGCCCCGTGCGTAGGCGGCGACCGCTGCGAGCACGGCCTCGTCGATCACGGCGTCCGTCCTCCCCGATGCCTGCCCACCGACCACGATGCTGGCGACCAGCCGCTTGACGTCCCACTCCCAGGGAGCCCACGCGGCCTCGTCGAAGTCGTTGAGGTCGAACAGGAGGCTGCGTTGCGCCGAGGCGTAGAAGCCGAAGTTCGACACGTGGGCGTCGCCGCACGAGGCGACCAGGATGCCGCTGTGCGGGGCATCCGCGAGGTCGGCGGCCATCAGCGCCGCCGTTCCCCGGTAGAACGCGAAGGGGCTCGCCGACATGCGCTCGGTGCGCAGCGGGACCAGCTCGGCGATACGGTCGCGGTTCTGCGCGTCGAGGATGCCGAGCGGATCGCGTGGACCGGTCGGGATCTCCGCGAGGGCGCCGCGGGGCGTTCGCTTCCTGGCGGCGACGCCGTGGTCGAGGAGGGCGCGGCGCGAGGCCGGCGGAGTCCACTCGTGCATGGGGTCATTGTGGCAGGCGCGCGCAGGCGAGACGATGGCTGCATGGCGACCATCGACGAGGTGCGTGCGATCGCCCTCGCCCTGCCCGGTGTCGAGGAGCGCGCGAACGGGCACACGGGTGACCCGGCGTGGCGGGTGGCGAGCGGGCAGTTCGCGGGCGTGCGGGGCCTGCGCGCGACGGACCTGCGACAGCTCGCCGACCTGGGGCGGGAGTGGCCGGGCGGTGCGGTGATCGCAGTGCGAGTCGCGACGCTGGAGGAGAAGGACGAGCTGCTCGCGGCATCCCCGGAGGTCTACTTCTCGATCCCGCACTTCGACGGATACCCTGGGCTGCTCGTGCGGCTGGATGCCGTCGATCGTGACCGGCTCGCCGAGATCATCACGGATGCCTGGCTGACCCGGGTGCCGCCGAAGGTCGCGCAGGCCTGGCTCGCCGAACGCGGGCTGCGATGAGTGGCGTGCGTTCCTGATTCAGGCGGGCGGCAACCGCAGCACGTCAGGCGATTCGCCCCCGGTGAGATCATCGGCGATGCGGATGCTCCGGGCGAGATCGTCGAGCGCGCCCGTCAGCACCCCGAAGCGCTCCCGGTCGCTGCACATCGCGGTGAGCGTCACGAGATGTGTGCCGGTGTCCCACGTGTAGGTCGCGAACGGGGGATCGGTCGGCGTTGACGGCATCGGTACGAGCAGCTTCTCGCCGACGCCGAGACGCGTCGGGAACGACACCGTGTCGTCGTACTCCATGGGCATCGACGCCCGCGCGATCCGGATGTCAGGCGTGAGCTGCTGCGCGGTCGCAATCGCCACGATCAACTCCGGCTCCGCCTTCCACGTCCACACGAGTACGCGGCCATCGGCCTGCTTCATCATGAACGGCGCCGCCTGACTCATCGCCCACGCGCCGAAGCGCGAGCCGGGGCGCTCGGTGGCACCGAGCGCGGTGTTCGCCTGGCCCAGCAGCATCCGGATCGCGGCCTTGCGGTGGCGTCGTCCTCGCCAGCCCAGCGAGTCCGTCACGGGGATCCACAGCGCTGGATCGGCGTCGGCAGTCAGTCGCATGACTCAACGGTACGGGTTCCGGCTGGGGATGGCGGTACGGATGGCAGACGGACGCGCGGTGGTGTCGCGGTGCTGGGGATGTCGGTACGCCTCAGCCGGACGCGCAGGGCGCTCGGGTAGAGTGGCAGCGCCCCGACCAGGGCTTTCCTTGGCCGCCGTACCGTAAGGCAGCATGTCCTCTTCCCCCTCTGATCCGAGTGCTCCCGCGGAGCGACCGTTGCGCATCCTGATCGGCTGCGACACCTTCGCCCCCGACATCAACGGAGCCGCGCGCTTCGCCGAACGTCTCGCCGCCGGACTCGTCCAGCGCGGCCATGACGTGCACGTGGTGGCGCCGAACGTGGCCTACCGCCGTGCAAAGCCGCGCACCGAGGTGATCGAGGGTGAGCCGATGACGCTGCACCGCCTGCCGTCGGTGCGCTGGCCCCCGCACGATTGGCTGCGCTTCGTGTGGCCGTGGCGTGTGAAGCCCTATGTGCGGAAGATCCTCGACGAGGTCAAGCCCGACGTGGTGCACATCCAGTCGCACATCGTGATCGGTCGCGGCCTGGCATCCATCGCGGAGGAACGAGGCATCCCCGTGATCGCCACGAACCACGTGATGGCCGAGAACATCCTCGACCACAGCATGCTGCCGACATTCGTCGACAACGCGATCCTGAAGTGGGCCTGGGGCGACGCGAAGCGCACCTTCGACCGCACCAGAGCGATCACGACACCGACGCGTCGCGCCGCGGACTTCCTCGAGGGCTCGATCGACGTCTCCGGAGTCATCCCGGTCAGCTGCGGCATCGACGCATCGCAGTACACCCCCGTGATCGCACCGCGCGAGCAGAACCGCATCATCTTCGTCGGCCGCCTCACCGCCGAGAAGCAGGTCGAGGTCATCCTGCATGCGATGACCAAGCTCGACCCGGCGCTCGGCACCACGTTCGACATCGTCGGCGGCGGCGACCAGCGCAAGCAGCTCGAGTCGCTCGCGGCGAAGCTCGGGCTCGCCGACCGCGTGACCTTCCACGGACGCACCTCCGATGAGGAGCTGCGGGCGCTGCTGTCGCAGGCCAGCCTGTTCGTGATCGCCTCGATCGCCGAGCTGCAGTCGATCGCGACCATGGAGGCCATGGCCTCGGCGCTCCCGATCGTCGCGGCGGATGCCGTCGCCCTCCCGCACCTCGTGCACGACGGCGAGAACGGCTACCTGTTCCCGCCCGGTGATGTCGACCAGCTCGCCGCCCGGTTGACCGATGTGCTGACGGCGGAGCCCGCAGAGTACGCGCGGATGCAGCAGGCATCCGTCGACGGCGTGGCCATCCACGACATCAACCGCACGCTCGACACGTTCGAGGCGCTGTACCGCGACCAGCCCCTGCCCGAGTAGTCGAGGCGCCCGCATGCACATCGTCTTCTTCGGCGATCAGCACCTCGATTCGCTCGGCGGTGCCCAGGTCTCGATGCGACTGCAGCGGGAGTTCCTCGAGCGCGCAGGCCACACCGTGACCGTCGTCGCTCCGCGCATGCACGGGCCGCGTGCGGCAGCGCCGTCTGCGCGCCCGACCGACGACGTCGATCTGCCGTCGATGCCGGTCACCACCGACCGTGAGTACTCGATGAGCTGGCCGGGCCGCGCGACCGACCGCATCCTCGACCGCGCGATGTCGCGGCGTCCGCCAGTCGACATCGTGCACGTGCAGGCGGACTTCTGGGGTGCGTTCATCGGCCACCGCTACGCCGCCCGCCACGGCATCCCCGTGGTCCACACGATGCACAACCGCGTCGACGTCGGCATCGCCGCGGTCACGCCATTGCACCGGCCGGTGCTCGGCGTGCTCAACATCTGGCGGCGTGCCGCGCTGCGCGGCATCGGTGCGCCGGTCGCGGGGAGCGACGGCTGGGCGTTCCTGCGCGGGCTCGCGGCCGGTGCATCGGCGGTCACCGCGCCATCGACGCATTTCGCGCGTCGTCTCGAGCAGCATGACGTGTTCGCCCCGGTCGACGTGATCTGGAACGGCATCGACGACGACGTGCGTGCCGCGACGCTCGCGACGGCTCCCGCCGAGCGCGAGCCGGGACGCCCTCGGTTCGTGTGGCTCGGGCGGATGAGTCCGGAGAAGCGACTGCTCCCGTTCCTGGACGCGTTCATCGCCTCCGGGGTCGACGCCGAGCTGGAGATCATCGGTGGGGGAGCGCAGCGCGCCGCGGCCGAGAAGATCGTCGCCGGACACCCGCACGTGCGGTTCTCCGGTCGCCTCACCTACCCGCAGACGCTGGCGCGCATCGCGGCCGCCGACGCGCTCGTGCAGACCTCGATCGGCTTCGAGACGCAGGGGATGACCCCGTTCGAGGCTGCGACGCTCGGCACGCCCTCGGTCATCTGCGATCCCGACATCGCCGCCGAACTCGAAGGCGGCCTGTGGGCGGTGCCGGGGTCATCGGCTGCACCCGGTTCTCGCGAGCAGGAGGCGGAGCGCATCTCGGCGCTCGCCCGCACGCTGCGCGACGCTGCCGGCGACATCGCCGCAGGGACCGCGCCAGTGCCTGTTCCAGCCGTGGTCGAGGGGTTCCGTCAGTCGTCGCGCACGGCGGCGATGATCGAGGTCTACGAGCGGGTACTCGCGCCCACCCGCTGAGTCGTCGCGGTGGCAGCGCCCGGGTTCAGTAGAAGCGGGAGAGGAGCGCCCCCGCCCACCCGGCCATGGCGCTCAGGATGTGCGAGCCGGCGATGCCGATCGCGATTCCCGCGAGCAGGTGCGGCGCCGGACGCCGGAGCGCCACGAGACCGAGCACGAGCGCGACGACCGCTCCGATGAGCGGCACCACACCCACCAGTGCCTCGAGGCCGCCGATCGCGGATGCCGTGTACTGGGCGACGGAGTAGATCAACGGTCGCGCCAGGGAGAACAGCATCCCGATCGCGAGGGTGACGAGCGCCACGATGAAGGCCACACGGCCGAGGACGTTGCCCTGCCGCGGTGCGGCGGGAGCGGCTCCGGGATGCTGCGCGGCCGGCGGGTACTGTGCGGTTGCCGGGTTCTGGGGTGCTGTCGGGTACTGGGGCGCCGCCGGGTACTGCGGCGCCGCCGGAAGGGGCGAGGCAGACGGCGGCGCGGGTGGGGCGCTCTGCTGTGCCCACGGCGGAACAGGATGCTGCTGCGGCTCGCTCATGACGACGAGCGTAGTCCTGGGTCGTTGGAGCGGCGGTGCGTTCAGCTCTTCGCGCCGGTGAACGCGAGCGTGCCGCCGAGCCCGATCATCATGGCCCCACCGGTCGCGGACAGCCCCGACATGCGGCGCGGCGAACGTGCGAACCAGGCGCGGGCGGTGCCGGCCGCGAGTGCCCATACGCTGTCGCACACCAGCGCGAGGGTCTGGAAGATCAGGCCGAGCAGCAGGAGCTGCATCCAGACGGGACCGGCCGAGGGGGCGACGAACTGGGGGAGCACTGCGACGAAGAATGCGATGGTCTTGGGGTTGGTGATGCCCACGATGAACCCCTGGCGCAGGAGCTTCCCGGTGGACGCGGGCGTCTGCGTCGCATCGGTGCGGTGATCGTGGCGGTGTCGGATGGCCTGGATGCCGAGCCACACGAGGTACGCGGCGCCGGCGAGCTTGATGACGGTGAAGGCGGCGACGGATGAGGCGACGATCGCTCCGACGCCGAAGGCCACCGCGAGCACTGCCGGCACGGTGCCAAGGGCGTTGCCGACGACGCTCAGCACTCCCGCGCGACGCCCGAGCGAGAGTGACCGGCCGATCACGAACAGCACGCTGGGCCCGGGGATGACGATGATCACGACGGAGGTGACGACGAAGGCGATCAGGGTGTCGAGGGGGAGCATGAGCCGACGCTACACCCGCGGGTCGTGGCCCCCGACGCGGTTCCAGTCGGTGGGCTGCTGCCGATAGCCGTCGCGGCGCAGCTCGACCACGGTGGCGATGGTGGCCCAGAGGACCAGGGCGGCGAGGGCGATGAGGAGTAGCATGGCAGAAACACTACGATCGACGTCGAACGGCCACGAGTGGCAGAATAGACGCTGGTCGAAGGAAAACTGCCAACCGGGAGTCCACATGAAGACGGTCGCGTGCATCATCCAGGACGGATTCGCCCCGTTCGAGTTCGGCGTCGCCTGCGAGGCCTTCGGTCTCGATCGCTCGGATGACGGCGTGCCGAACTTCGACTTCCGAGTCGTGGCTCCGCGCATCGGCGTCGTGCCCTCGAAGATCGGCTTCTCGGTCAACGTCGAGCACGACCTCTCCTTCGCCTACGAGGCCGACCTGGTCGTGTTCTGCCCGCTGCCGCGCTCGCACTGGGACCGGATCGACCCGCTCGTGCTCGACGTGGCCCGCGATGCGGTCGCCCGTGACGCCTGGGTCATGAGCGTGTGCAGCGGATCATTCATCCTGGGCGCCGCGGGCGTGCTCGACGGACGCCGGGCGACGACCCACTGGATGTACTCGGAGGTGATGGCGGAGATGTACCCGCAGATCGACATCGACCCCGATGTGCTCTTCGTGCAAGACGGCAAGATCATCACGAGTGCGGGCACCGCAGCCGGCATCGACGCCTGCCTGCACCTGCTGCGTCAGGAACTCGGCGCGGAGCTCACGAACCGCATCGCTCGTCGCATGGTGGTTCCGCCGCAGCGCGATGGCGGGCAGGCGCAGTTCATCGACCGCCCGCTGCCGGTGGTGCCGAACGACCTGCTCTCCGCCGTCGCCGACTGGGCGGTCGAGCACCTGCGCGACGACCTCGGTGTCGAACAGCTCGCGGCGCGTGCCCTGATGTCGCCTCGCACGTTCGCTCGGCGCTTCAAGGCGGAGTACGGCGCGACGCCCGCCGCGTGGCTCGCCAGGCAGCGCATCATCCAGGCGCAGCGGCTGCTCGAGCGCACCGACCTGCCGCTCGAGCAGATCGCCGATGAATGCGGTTTCGGCTCGGCGGCCGTGCTGCGGCAGAACTTCGCGCGCGTGCTCGGCCTCACCCCGACCGCCTACCGCTCGCGGTTCTCCTGCGCCGATGACGCGGCTGGTGCGGAGTCCGCAGCCTGACGACCGGGTCACCGACGGTCGGGTCGGCCGCTCAGAGCCGGCGGGTCGTCGAGCGCTCGACCAGCGTGCACGGCAGCACCAGGTGCGCCCGCTCCTGCGTCGGGTCGTCGAGCAGCGAGAGCGTCAGCTCGACCGCGCCGCGCGCCATCTCGGTGATGGGCTGACGGACCGTGGTCAGGTCGAACGCCTCCCAGGACGACATCGCGACGTCGTCGAAGCCGAGGATCGACACGTCCTCCGGCACCGAGACGCCGAGCGCCTTCGCGGCGTTGAGCGCTCCGAAGGCGACGAGGTCGTTGTGGCAGAACAGCGCGGTCGGCGGCGTCGCCAGCTGCAGCAGCCGCGTCGCCGCCTGGAAGGCGCGGGTGTAGTCGAGGTCGGCGACTTCGAGCAGATCGTCGTCGAACGTCACGCCGGCGGCATCCAGCTCCTGCAGGAAGCCGTCGTGACGATCTGCGACGGATGCCGCCCCCAGCGGCCCGGCGATCACCCCGATGCGGCGGTGCCCGAGTGAGACGAGGTGGCGGCCGGCGATCCGCCCGCCCTCGAGGTTGTCGGGCGAGATCGTGGCCGTCTCAGGGGCGGTTCCCGGTCCCATCGTGACCGAGGGGACGCCGAGCGAGACGATGCGTCCTTCGTCATCCGCCGGCAGCAGCGTCGTGGTGAGGATGACCGCGTCGACGTTGGTCTCCCAGAGCGTCCTCGCGAGGTCTTCCGTGGTGTCGGCGCGACCGCTGAGGATGAGCGCCCGATACCCGGCCAGGGAGAGCTCGTCGCTGATCGTGTGCAGCAGTTCGGCGTAGTAGCTGTTGCGCGGATCGCCGAGCACGACGCCGATCGTCTGCGTGCGGCTCGTGACGAGGCTCCGCGCACTGAGGTTCGGGCGGTACCCGAGCTGTTCGATCGCCGCCTCGACCTTGGCGCGGATGCGATCGGACACGCCTGCATGGCCGTTGACGATCCTCGACACGGTCGTCTGCGACACGCCTGCCGCCTTCGCGACATCGATGCTCGTCACTCCGCGTGACTTGGGCGGCATGGTCGCTCCTCTTCCGGCCGGGATTCTCATCGTAACGGCGATGATCCCGCGGATGACTACGCAGTCGCGTGATCCCAGTGCGCCGGCGACGGAAGCGCGTGATCGTGCACGTCGACCCCGGAGGGCGTCACGGATGCGGTGGCGTACAGCAGCGACTGCGTGGGATACCCGTGCGGCCGGTTGTCGCGGATGATCGCGCGGTCGTCCTCCGGGGCGAGCTCGGCGCTCTCCGCGAGCAGGGTGATCCAGTCATGCGCCCAGTCCGCGCGTTCTGCGGCCGGCGCCAGCGCGCGGAACCGCGGCAGCCACGCCTGGATGCGCGGGGTGACCGCATCGTCGAGGTCATCGTGCGCGATCATGTGGGTGCCGGGGGCGACCGGCGTCTCACGCAGGGTCACGCCGTCCCACGACAGGACGCGGGCGCCGTCGGGGCCGACCTCGAGCAGGTTGAAGCCGTGCATCGGCAGCGCGCCGACGGGGGAGCGCCCACTGACGGACTCGAGAGCGAGGGAGCCGCGCGACACCGCCCGCTCCTCCGGCAGGTCGCGCACATCCGCGCGGTTGAGGAGCACGGCCAGCCGCCGCTCCGCCGGGTTCACCGCGAGCCACGCGCCGCCCGCCCGGCGGTCGCGGATGCCGATCACGCCTGGGTACTGCTCGGGCCACCACGGGCCGAGGCCGTCCCACTCGCGCTCCGGGTCCTCATCGCGCACCGCCAGCAGTCGTGCGGACGCAGCATCCTCGACATCGATCACGACTGTGCACACACTCGCAATCCTAGGTCGCCCACCCCGCCGGGGATCCGTGCTGCGGTGTCCGTCGCTGCAAAAGCTTCCGGCCCGCTCGCGCCCTCCCTGCGGCAGAATCGAGAGGGTGAACATCGTCGTCGGAGTCACGGGCGGTATCGCCGCCTACAAGTCCGTGCACCTGGTGCGCCTGCTCACGAAGGCGGGTCACGACGTGACCGTGGTGCCGACGGAGGACGCGTTGCGCTTCGTCGGAACGCCGACCTGGGAGGCGATCAGCCGCCATCCTGTGACGACGAGCGTGCACGACGACGTCGCGAAGGTGCGTCACGTCGCCCTCGGACAGGCCGCCGACCTGGTGATCGTGGCACCGGCGACCGCGAACACGATCGCGTCGATGGCCGCGGGACTTGCGAGCGATCTGCTCGGCACGACGCTGCTGGCGACGCTTGCCCCTGTCGTGATCGCTCCGGCGATGCACACCGAGATGTGGCGGCATCCCGCGACGCAGGCGAACATCGCGACCCTCCGCTCGCGTGGCGTGCACCTGGTCGGTCCGGCTGAGGGCGAGCTCGCCGGCGGCGACACCGGACCTGGGCGGATGTCGGAGCCGGAGGAGATCGTCGAGCAGGCGCTCGCCGTCCTCGCCCCGCAGGACCTCGCCGGTCTCCGGGTCGCGATCTCGGCCGGCGGCACCCGTGAGCCGATCGACCCGGTGCGCTTCCTCGGCAACCGCTCGAGCGGACGCCAGGGCGCAGCCCTCGCCGCGGAAGCCGCAGCTCGCGGCGCCGACGTCGTGCTGGTCGCCGCGCACGTCGATGCCGAGGTGCTCGCCGCGGCGGAGCATTCGTCGATCCGCGTGCGTCGCGTCGGGACCGCGGCGGAGCTGTCGACCGCGATGAAGGATGCCGCCGCCACCGCGGACGCGGTGATCATGGCGGCGGCCGTGGCCGATTATCGGCCGGCTGAGGTCGCCGAGCACAAGCTCACGAAGGAGCAGGGTGTGCTCACGCGCATCGACCTCGTCGAGAACGAAGACGTGGTCGCAGCGCTCGCCGCAGCTCGCGCGGGCGGTCGGGCGCCGGAGGGGCAGATCATCGTCGCGTTCGCCGCCGAGACGCTGACGGATGCCGGGGAGCGGCGTGAGCGCGCTCGCCGCAAGCGTGAGCGCAAGGGTGTGGACCTGCTCGCCGTGAACCTCGCCGACGCCGAGCACGGCTTCGAGCAGGCCGACAACGCCGTCGAGATCATCGGAGACGGCGGCGGCGTCGTCGGCGAGGCGTCTGGGGCCAAGCGCGAGGTGGCGAGGGCCATCTGGCGGGCGGTGATCGATATGCGCTAAACTTGAGTCAAGTCCACTCAACTTTGAGCGGCAGAGACCGAGACCGCAACAGAAGGAGTCTCCCCAGGAGGAACAGATGACCAGCCCGCAGACCAGTTCTCAGAACGACCAGCAGTCCGCCCTCGAGCAGTTCGGCATCAATCTCACCGACCGAGCACGGCAGGGCAAGCTCGACCCCGTGATCGGCCGTGACAGCGAGATCCGCCGTGTCAGTCAAGTGCTCACCCGCCGCACGAAGAACAATCCGGTGCTGATCGGTGAGCCCGGCGTCGGCAAGACCGCCGTCGTCGAGGGCCTCGCCCAGCGCATCGTCGCCGGCGACGTCGCCGAGTCGCTGAAGGACAAGGAGCTGATCACGCTCGACATCTCCGCCCTCGTGGCCGGTGCCATGTACCGCGGCCAGTTCGAGGAGCGGCTGAAGCAGGTCCTCAAGGAGATCACCGAGTCCGACGGGCAGGTCATCACGTTCATCGACGAGCTGCACGTGCTGATGGGTGCCGGCGGCGGTGAGGGCTCGGTCGCGGCCTCCAACATGCTGAAGCCGATGCTGGCCCGCGGCGAGCTGCGACTGATCGGCGCGACCACGCTCAACGAGTACCGCGAGTTCATCGAGAAGGACGCCGCGCTCGAACGCCGTTTCCAGCAGGTCTACGTCGGCGAGCCCACGGTCGAGGACACGATCGCGATCCTCCGCGGACTCAAGGGACGTTACGAGGCGCACCACGGTGTCACCATCTCGGACAGCGCCCTCGTCGCGGCGGCGGCACTGTCGAGCCGCTATCTCCCCTCGCGCCAGTTGCCGGACAAGGCGATCGACCTGATCGACGAATCGATGTCGCGGTTGAAGATGGAGATCGACTCATCGCCGGTCGAGATCGATCAGCTCAAGCGCCAGGTCGACCGCATGAAGCTCGAAGAGCTCGCGCTGAAGCGTGAGAAGGATGCCGCCTCGAAGGAGCGGCTCGGCGCGCTGCGCGAGCAGCTCGTCGGCATGGAGCAGCAGCTCGCCGAACTCGAGGCCCGCTGGGCGCGCGAGCGCCAGGGTCTGAACCGGGTCGGCGACCTGAAGAAGCAGCTCGACGACGCGATCACCCAGCGTGACCAGGCGATGCGCAATGCGGACTACACGAAGGCCTCGAAGCTGGAATACGAGACCATCAAGCGGCTGGAGCGCGACATCGCCGAGGCCGAGGAAGCCGAAGCCGCGACGCGCGACGAACCGCGCATGGTCAACGAGCAGGTCACCGAGGAGGACATCGCCGCGGTGATCGCCGCCTGGACCGGCATCCCCGTCGGCCGGCTGCTGCAGGGCGAGAGCGAGAAGCTGCTGCACCTGGAGAACGAGCTCGGCAAGCGCCTGATCGGGCAGAAGGATGCCGTGAAGGCCGTGTCGGATGCCGTGCGCCGATCCCGCGCAGGCATCAGCGACCCCGGTCGCCCGACCGGTTCGTTCCTGTTCCTCGGGCCCACCGGTGTCGGCAAGACCGAGCTCGCCAAGGCGCTCGCGGAGTTCCTCTTCGACGACGAGCACGCCATGGTGCGCATCGACATGTCGGAGTACGGCGAGAAGCACTCGGTCTCACGGCTCGTCGGCGCCCCTCCCGGATACATCGGCTACGAGCAGGGCGGTCAGCTGACCGAAGCCGTGCGGCGTCGCCCGTACAGCGTGATCCTGCTCGACGAGGTCGAGAAGGCGCATCCCGAGGTCTTCGACGTGCTGCTGCAGGTGCTCGACGACGGCCGGCTCACCGATGGCCAGGGGCGCACGGTCGACTTCACGAACGTGATCCTGATCCTGACCTCGAACCTCGGCTCGCCGATCCTCATCGACCCGGTGCTGTCGCCAGACGACAAGCGGGAGCAGGTCATGGCCCTCGTGCGTCAGGCGTTCCGTCCGGAATTCCTGAACCGTCTCGACGACATCGTGATGTTCTCCGCGCTCACCGAGGACGACCTCGCGCAGATCGTCGAACTGTCGGTCGATCAGCTGCATGAGCGCCTGCGCGACCGTCGGCTCACGCTCGCGGTCACACCGGATGCCCGGTCGTGGCTGGCCGAGCGCGGGTACGACCCGATGTTCGGAGCGCGTCCGCTGCGGCGACTGATCCAGTCCGAGGTGCAGAACAAGCTGGCGACCGCGTTGCTCTCGGGTGGCGTGCACGATGGCGACACCGTGCGGGTCGACATGGCCGCGGACGGCTCAGGACTGGTGCTCACCAGTGTCACCCCGGAGCCCGACACCGACCCTGACGACGTGATCGAGGCCGAGCTCATCGACGACTGATCCCACGGCGCTTCGACAGGCTCAGCGACCCAGCCTGGGTCCCTGGGCCTGTCGGCTTTTGGCTCCCTGAGCTTGTCGCCTTCGGGTCCCTGAGCCTGTCGCCCTTGGGTCCCTGAGCCTGTCGGCCTTTGGGTCCCTGAGCTTGTCGAAGGGCTAGCCCAGCGGCTTCTGCCGGATGCCGCCGAGCGCATCCCCGGCGAGCTCGCGGCCGATCAGCGAATGCCGGCGCGAGTACGTGAAGTAGATGACGAGGCCGAGCGCCAGCCAGATCGCGAACCGCAGCCAGGTCTCGGTGCTGAGGTTCAGCATGAGCCAGAAGCAGGCGATCGCCGAGATCCACGGCAGCCACGGCGACAGCGGCACCGTGAACGGGCGCTCGAGGTCGGGGCGGCTCTTGCGCAGGATCGGCACGCCGATGCTCACGAGCACGAACGCCGACAGCGTGCCGATGTTGATCATGTCGCCGAGCACCTGCACGTCGGTGAAACCGGCGATGATCGCGATCAGCACGCCGACGATCAGCTGGATGCGGATGGGGGTGCCGCGCTTGGCATCGGTGACGCTGAGTGCGCGTGGCAGCAGGCCGTCGCGGCTCATCGCGAACACCACGCGCGCCAGGCCCATCAGCAGCACCATCACGACGGTGGTGAGGCCGACGAGGCTGCCGATCGCGATCACCTGCGCTGCCCAGGTCGCACCGACGAGTTCGAATGCGCTGGCCAGTGACGGTTCGTCGAGCTTGGCGAGCTCCGTGTACGAGACCATGCCGGTGATGACGATCGCGACCAGCACATAGAGCACGGTCACGATGATGAGGCCGAGGATGATGCCGCGAGGCACGGTGCGCTTGGGATCCTTGGTCTCCTCGGCGCTGGTGGCCACGACGTCGAAGCCGATGAAGGCGAAGAACACCAGGGCTGCGCCGCTGAGGATGCCGAAGACGCCGTAGATCGACGGATCGGACCCGGTCATGAAGGAGAAGAGCGACTGCGTCCAGGCGCTCTCCGATGCGGCGCCGGGCTGTGCCGGCGGGACGAACGGGGTGTAGTTGGCGCCGTTGATGAAGAACAGTCCGACCACGATCACGAACAGCACGATCGCGACCTTGATCACCGTGAAGACGCTGTTCACGCGGCTCGACAGCTGCGTGCCGAGCGCCAGCAGCGCGGTGAAGATCGCGACGATGACGACGGGACCCCACGCGAAGGAGAGGGGGCCGATCGGGATCGTCATCGGGATGTCGAGGTTGAACAACGACACGGCGTCGCCCAGATAGACGCCCCAGTACTTCGCGATCACGGCCGAGGCCATGAGCATCTCGAGGATGAGATCCCAGCCGATGATCCAGGCCAGGAACTCCCCGAGCGTGGAGTACGTGAAGGTGTAGGCGGATCCGGCGACGGGGATCGAGGATGCGAACTCGGCGTAGCAGAGGATCGCGAGGCCGCACACGGAGGCGGCGATGATGAAGGAGATGATGACCGCGGGGCCGGCATGCCGGGCGGAGGCCTCGGCGCCCACCGAGAAGATGCCGGCGCCGACCGCGACCGCGACGCCCATGACCGCGAGGTCCCAGACGCCGAGCGAACGCTTCAGCGAACGTTTCTCATCGTGCGTCTCGGCCATGGACCGTTCGACGGATTTGATCCTGCGCTGCATCGCCATGCGCTCGATTGTAGGTGGCGCACGTCGCGCCACGCCCCTCGCAAAAACGACGGGCGCGGCGCGAGGGAGTGGATCAGGCGCTGAGGATGACCGTCTCGGCGATCGGGCGGCGCACGCGCGGTGCGGTCTCGCCCTGCTGCAGACCCTCGGGCAGGGCTGCGGCGTCACCCAGCTCGCCGACGGCGATGACGGTGACGGCGGTGAAGCGGGCGTCGAGGTCGGCGAACTCGCGGACGACCTCGGGGTCGAAGCCGCTCATCTGGTGCACGACGAGTCCCTCGTGGTGCGCCTGCACCGAGAAGTGGGCGACGGCCTGACCCAGGTCGTAGACCGCGTGGCTGATGGCCGTGCCGTCTTCGGACTCCGTCTCGGCGATGGCGACGACGAGGGCGGAGGCGTTCGAGGCCCAGAGCTGGTTGAACTCGACGAGCGAGTCGACGACCTGCGAGAACAGCGCGGTGCCGCGGTGGGCGACGATGAAGCGCCACGGCTGCATGTTGTAGGCCGAGGGCGACCAGCGGGCGGCCTCGAGGGCCGCGTTCAGCTTGGCGTCGTCGATCGTGTTCTGCGCGTCGTACGCGCGCGGGCTCCAGCGCCCGGCGAGGACGTCGAGGACGGGGTGCTCGGTCGGGGCGGTGCGGTCGATCACGGGAGTGCTCACGGAAGTGCCTTTCAGAAGGAGTGGATCGGACTCCTTCGTCCGGCTACAGGGGACCCAACGGGTTCATGCGCGCGCATATTCCCGGGATGTTCCGAGATGACGCCGGATGACGCGATCAGACCCGTGTCGCGACGCCGCCTCAGTCGAGCAGGTTGTGCGAGGCGGCGGATGCCAGGGCGCGCCGCACGGCACGGATCGACGGCGCAGCGGCTGAAACCCGTCGCGCGGAGGAGAAGATCTCTCGGCGGGGCTGCTCCGGAAGCGGAGTCAGGGCGACGGTCGGCGTCTCGCCGGCCCACACCAGCTCGGGCAACAGTCCTGTGGCGAGGCCCGCGCGGATGAGTCGGACGTGCGCGGTGAGGTCGGCGACCTCGAACCGCACATCGGGCTCGAAGCCGGCGGTGCGGCAGAGCTGCTCCGCCCAGGCGCGGGATGCGGTGCCGGCGGGCTCCAGCACCCAGGGCTGATCCCGGGTGGACCACAGTGCGGCGACGGCATCCGTCGTGTCTGGGGTGCCGGGGTGGCGGGCCAGGGCGATCGCGTCGTGGGCGAGTGCGACCCGGTCGAGGTCGGCATGGATCGGTCGGGTGACACCCGGATATTGCTCGGCGAGGATCAGGTCGAAGTCGCGGCTGGAGACCCCGACGAGACCGGTCTCCGGATCGCGCTCGGTCACTTCGACGCGCAGCGCAGGGTGGTCGTCTCTGAGGGAGGCCAGCGCGCGGGGGAGCAGCGAGTGGGCTGCGGACTGGAACACCGCGATGTGCACGGTGCCGGTCACCTCCGTCAGCGATTCGGCGACCGCGATCTGCGCATGCTCGAGCTGATCCAGGATGCCGATGGCCTCGGCGACGAGCACGTTCCCCTGCGGGGTGAACTGCACCCCTCGGCCGACGCGGCGCAGCAGCGGCACCCCGACATCGCGTTCGAGCGCGCTCAGCTGCTGCGACACCGAGGCCTTGCTGTACGACAGGGCGTCGGCCACTGCCGACAGGGTGCCGCGACGGCTGAGCTCGACCAGCATCCGCAGGCGATTCACGTCGAGCATGCGGCATCCGGTCCCATCATTCTTCTGTTCAGCCTGACTGAACAGAATTCAACCGAATTGGTTGATAGACGGAGCCTAGCGCCGGGGCTGACAATGATCCAGCCGCACACGACCCGAACGTGTGCGCTCCCGACCCGGGTGCCAGCATGAACGAAGAGGATCCGCCGATGACCGCCGTCGACACCACCCCCCGCACCTCCGAGGTCGCCGCCGTCGTGCAGCGCTGGCTCACCGAGAGCGAGACCCACCCCGTCGAGCCCGCTGCCCAGCGCCTGGCCGAGGTGCTGAAGGACCCCCGCGGCCTCGACTTCACGGTCGGCTTCGTCGACGGCGTCATGCGCCCGGAGGACCTCAGCGTCGCCGGCCGCAAGCTCGCCGAGATCTCGGAGATCACCCCGACGCTGCTGCCCTGGGTGCTGCGCAGCGCGATCAAGACCGGCGGCTTCTTCGCTCCGAAGCTCCCCGGCGTCGTCGTGCCGATCTCGCGCCGCGTGCTGCGGGCGATGGTCGGCCACCTCGTGCTCGATGCCACGCCGTCGAAGCTCGGCCCCGCGATCGCGAAGCTGCGCAAGAGCGGCAACCGCCTCAACCTCAACCTCCTCGGCGAGGCGGTGCTCGGTGAGCGCGAAGCCGGCCACCGCCTGCAGGGAACCCGTGACTTCCTCGCCCGCGACGACGTCGACTACGTCTCGATCAAGGTGTCGAGCGTCGTCAGCCAGCTCTCGATGTGGTCGTTCGACGAGGCCGTCGCCGACGTCGTCGAGAAGCTCACCCCGCTCTACGAGCTCGCCGCGAAGGCGGAGGCGAAGGGCCCTTCGACAGGCTCAGGGACCCAGAAGTTCATCAACCTCGACATGGAGGAGTTCCGCGACCTCGACCTGACGATCGCAGCGTTCACCGCGATCCTCGACCAGCCGGGGCTCGAGAACCTCGAGGCCGGAATCGTGCTGCAGGCGTACCTGCCGGACGCGCTCGGCGCGATGCAGCACCTGCAGGAGTGGGCCGCTGCCCGACGTGCGAAGGGCGGCGCTCCGATCAAGGTGCGCGTCGTGAAGGGTGCGAACCTCGCGATGGAGCACGTCGATGCCGCGGTGCACGGCTGGCCGCTCGCGACCTACGGCACCAAGCAGGACTCCGACACGAACTACAAGCGCGTGCTCGACTGGGCCCTCACGCCCGAGCGTCTGGACGCCGTGCGCATCGGCGTCGCCGGCCACAACCTCTTCGACATCGCCTACACGTGGCTGCTCTCGCGTGCCCGCGGGGTCGACGGCGGCTCGCTCGTCGAGTACGAGATGCTGCTCGGCATGGCGACCGGTCAGGCCGAGGCCGTCCGCAAGGACGTCGGACGCCTCCTCCTCTACACGCCGGTCGTGAACCCGGCGGAGTTCGACGTGGCGATCGCCTACCTCGTCCGTCGGCTCGAGGAGAACGCGAGCCAGGAGAACTTCATGTCGGCGGTGTTCGAGCTCGCCTCGAACCCGACCCTGCTCACCCGTGAGCGCGAGCGCTTCGAACGCTCGCTCGCAGCGCTCGAGGCGGACCGCTCCGTGCCGGCATCCAACCGCGTGCAGGACCGGACGACGGAAGCGGATGCCGCGACCCCGACGACCGCGTTCCACAATCAGCCCGACACCGACCCCGCGCTCGACGCGAACCGCGCCTGGGGTCGCGAGATCCTGCAGCGCTCGGTCGATTCGACGCTCGGCGTCGACGCGATCGCCGCTGCCCGTGTGGAGACGACCGAGCAGCTCGACGGCATCTTCGTCGCAGCCACCGCCGCGGCAGCGCAGTGGGCAGCGCGTCCGGCAGCCGAGCGCGCCGAGATCCTGCACCGCGCCGGCGATGAGCTCGCGGCGCGCCGCGGTCAGCTGATCGAGATCATGGCGCACGAGGCGGGCAAGACGATCGCCGAGGCCGACCCTGAGATCAGCGAGGCGATCGACTTCGCGCATTACTACGCCGAGCGCGCGAAGGACCTCGAGACGGTCTCCGGTGCGGCGTTCATCCCGTCGAAGGTCACGGTCGTCACTCCGCCGTGGAACTTCCCGGTCGCGATCCCCGCCGGCGGTGTGCTGGCCGCACTCGCCTCGGGCTCGGGTGTCGTCATCAAGCCCGCCAAGCTCACCCAGCGCTGCGGCGCCGTGATGATCGAGGCGCTGTGGGCTGCCGGTGTGCCGCGCGACCTGCTCGCGCTCGTCGACCTCGCTTCGCGCGACCTCGGCACCCGCCTGGTGTCGAGCCCAGCGGTCGACCGCGTGATCCTCACGGGTGCGTACGAGACCGCGCAGCTGTTCCGCTCGTTCCGCTCCGACCTGCCGCTGCTCGGCGAGACGAGCGGCAAGAACGCGATCATCGTGACGCCATCGGCCGACCTCGACCTGGCAGCGGCCGACGTCGCGCGCAGCGCCTTCGGGCACGCCGGCCAGAAGTGCTCCGCCGCGTCCCTCGCGATCCTCGTCGGCTCCGTCGCGGACTCGAAGCGGTTCCAGCGCCAGCTCGTCGATGCCGTCTCGTCGATGCGCGTCGGCCTCCCCGACGATCCCGCGACGCAGATGGGACCGATCATCGAGCCGGCTGACGGCAAGCTGCTCGCCGCCCTGACCGAGCTCGGTGCCGGCGAGTCGTGGCTCGTGAAGCCGAAGCAGCTCGACGACGAGGGCAAGCAGTGGACCCCGGGTGTGAAGACCGGCGTCCGTGCGGGCTCGTACTTCCACATGACCGAGTTCTTCGGCCCGGTGCTCGGCATCATGGTCGCGAAGGACCTGGACGAGGCGATCCGTCTGCAGAACGCCGTCGATTACGGTCTGACCGCCGGCATCCACTCGCTGGATTCCACCGAGGTCGCGACCTGGCTCGACCGCGTCGAGGCGGGCAACCTGTACGTCAACCGCGGCATCACCGGCGCGATCGTGCAGCGTCAGCCGTTCGGCGGTTGGAAGCGCTCAGCAGTCGGTGCCGGCGCCAAGGCCGGCGGACCGAACTACCTGTTCGGCCTCGGTGAGTGGGCTCCGGCCGAGCTGCCGGCCGTCGCCCCGGACGCTGCCGTGACCCCCGCGGTCGACGCGCTGCTGCGCGCAGCCGCCGGTGAGCTCGACGCGGTCGAGTCCGAGTGGCTGCAGCGCGCGGCGGCATCCGACGAGCGCGCATGGGTCGACGAGTTCGGTGCGATCACCGACAAGTCGGGCCTGGGCGTCGAGCGCAACCTGTTCCGCTACCGTCCGGTCGCGGTCGACGTGCGCATCGCCGAGGGCGCACCGCTGGTCGAGGGTGTTCGCGTGCTCGCGGCCGCCCTCCGCAGCGGCAGCCCGTTCACGGTGTCGTCGTCGAAGCTGCCCTCCGGCATCGAGAAGGTCCTGCGCGCCCAGGGCGTCTCGATCGCGCACGAGAAGGATGCCGCATGGGCGAAGGGCTTCGCGAAGTCCGTGTCGAAGGCAGCGCACAGCTGGGCGCGGGTCCGTCTCGTGGGCGGCGACGCCTCTGCACTGTTCGAGGCGCTCGGCGGACTGCCCGATGTCGCCGTGTGGTCGCATGCCGTGACCGGCGCCGGCCGCGTCGAGATCCTGCCGTTCCTGCACGAGCAGGCCGTCTCGATCACGAACCACCGCTTCGGCAACCCGACGGGCCTGACGGACGGCGTGATCTGAGGGTCTCGCTCACCTGCTCGGGTCTCGCTCACCTGCGCCGGTAGGTGATGGCGGGGCGTCCTCCCTGATCGAGGTCGACGTCCGCCGTCACCTCGTAGACCGTGCGGATCAGCTCGGCCGTCAGCACCGCGGCCGGGGTGCCCGCGGCCACCACGCGGCCCTGACGCAGCACCACGATGACGTCGCAGTACATCGCCGCGAGGTTGAGGTCGTGCAGGGCGACGATCGTGGTCATCGGCAGGGCGGACACCAGGTCGAGCAGTTCGAGCTGGTGGCGGATGTCGAGGTGGTTGGTCGGTTCGTCGAGGAGCAGTTCTCGTGGTTCCTGCGCGAGGGCGCGGGCGATCTGCGCACGCTGGCGTTCGCCGCCCGAGAGTGTGTGCCAGAGGCGGTCGGCCTGGTGCAGCAGCCCGACGTGGGTGAGCGCTCGGTCCACCGCTGCCTCGTCGGCGGCGGTGGCGCTGCCCAGAGCTGAGCGATGCGGGATGCGGCCGAGCCGAGCGACATCGCGCACCGTGATGTCGACGTCGGTGTCGGCGTGCTGCGTCACCGACGCCACCGACCGGGCCACGCGTCGCCTCGGCACCTCGGTGAGGTCGGTCCCGTCGAGGGTGACGAGCCCGGAGGTCGGTCGAGCGAGGCCGTGCAGCAGCCGCAGCAGCGACGACTTGCCCGAGCCGTTGGGTCCGAGCAGTCCGACGGTCTGTCCGGGGTGCGGATGCAGGGTCACCCCGTCGACGACGAGGGAGCCGCCACGGTTCCACGACACGTTCTCGGCACGGAGGGTCATGCGCGCCTCTTCCGCCGTGCCAGCAGGGCGATGAACACCGGGACGCCCACGAGCGCCGTCCCCACACCGACCGGAAGCGGGGTAGGGGAGAACGCGACCCGGGATCCGGCATCCACCCACACCATGAAGACGGCGCCGATGATCGCCGTCGCCGGAATCAGACGCGAGTGGCGCGCGCCGGCGATCAGGCGAGCAGCGTGCGGGAGCACGAGGCCGACGAACCCGATCGCTCCGGCGATGCTCACGAGCGTCGCGGTGATGAGGGCGGTCGTCACGAGCAGCACCGCCCGCGTGCGGGTCACATGGATGCCGAGTGACGCCGCGACATCGTCGCCGAAGGTGAAGGCGTCGAGCGTGCGGGCGTAGCGGAGGCAGAGCAGCGAGCCCGCGGCGACCACGCTCGCCGACAGCGCCGCGTCGTCCCAGCGCACCCCCTCCAGCGAGCCGAGCAGCCAGAACATCACCCCTCGTGTCTCATCCGAATCGGCGAAGGCGAAGATGATCAGTGAGGTCAGCGCCGAGAACAGCTGTGTGCTGGCCACGCCGGCGAGCACGACGCGGTCGTTGCCGCCGCCGGACAGGCGCGCGAGCAGCAGGACGAGCCCGAAGGCGACGAGGGCGCCGATGAAGGCTCCGCCCGAGAGGCCGATGGTCGCACCGCCGAGCCCCAGGATCCCGATGGCGACCGCGCCCGTCGAGGCGCCGGACGAGATGCCAAGGATGAACGGGTCGGCGAGCGGGTTGCGCAGGAGTGACTGCATGATGACGCCGCAGAGCCCGAGCCCTGCGCCGCAGGCCGCGGCGACCAGTGCCCGCGGCAGCCGCTCCTCCCACACGATCGCGTCCTTCGACGCCTTCACCGGGATGTCGGTGAGGCCGAGGTGGTTCGACACGATGTCGCGGACGTTGACGATCAGGACGTCGGCAGGCCCCAGGGTGATCGCCACCCCGACCGAGACGACGAGGAGGAGGAGTCCGGCGACGACGAGGGCGCTCGACGTTCCGAGGCGCAGGCTGCGCGGAGGGCGCGGGGAGGCTTCTCTCGACGGGTGTGCGGGAGAGCCTGCCGGCGCGGTGCGGGTCAGAGCTCGCCCTCGTGCTCGAGCCACCACGATCTGATCTTCTCGAGACCGTCGACGAACCTGATCGACGGGTTCAGCTCGGCACCGTGCAGGGCGATGTAGTGCTGCTCCCTGACCGCGCCGATGGTCTTCGTCAGCGGATCCGATTCCAGGAACGCCACCTTGTCGTCCAGGCGGTCTCCGGGAAAACGGTCGCGCTGAAGGTCGCCGAGGACGAAGATCTGCGGATCGCGATCGGCGACCTCTTCCCACGTGGTCGCGGGCCAGTCGTCGTCGAGTTCCGTGAACACGTTGTCGAGCCCCGTCGTCGACGCCAGCAGCGCAGCAGAACCGAGACCACCCGCGACGTACGGCGTCTTGGTGTCCGCGAACCAGAAGGCCACCGTCGCGCCCCCGAAATCGACATCGGCGGTCGCCGCCTCGGCACGGGACCGCAGGTCGGCGATGAGCGCATCCGCACGATCCGTGACGTCGAAGATCTCGCCCAGCTCCGCGATCTCCGCATAGAGCGCATCGATCGTGAGCGGTGTCGTTCGGGTCCCGCCGCCGTTGATGCTCGTGCCGTTGTCGCAGTCCGTCGGCGAGAGGTAGGTGGAGACGCCCGTCTCGGCGAACCGGTCCCGGGAGGCGACGCCGCCCTCCGCGAAGTGGCGGCCGAAGGAGGCGGTGACGAAGTCCGGATCCGCCCCCAGTGCGACCTCGTAGGTGGGCGCGTTGTCAGCCAATCTCGGCACATCGGCATTCGCTTCCGCGAGGGAGTCGAGCACCGGATCGGTCCAAGAGGCCGTGCCCACCATACGATCCTCGAGCCCCAGCGAGAGCAGGATCTCGGTCGAGTTCTGATCGAGGGAGACGACGCGCTGGGGTGCGGCGTCGACGGTCACCTCGACGCCGCAGTTCTCGATGGTCACCGGGTAGGCGGTCTCGCCTTGGCCGGGCGCCGCGCTCGCGGTCGGCTCGACCGCCTCCGAGGCTCCGCATCCTGCGAGCCCCACTGTGAACACCGCTGCAAGGGTGAGGCCGATCACGGCTCGCTGACGCACGGGTACTCCTTCGGTAGACAACCTCATAAGGGTAGCCTTACCTGTGCGGGAGTGCGAAACGGTGCCTCGGGTTCGTGCGACAGCGGGACAGCGACCGTCTGCGGTCAGCCGCGCAACGCCTCGGCCAGCTTCACGCGCGAACCCATGCGCAGCAGCGAGTTCTCGTAGATCTTCGCGCCGATCACGATCGCGGCGACGCAGCTCGCGAGCAGGATCGCGAGGCTCAGCAGCGGCTCCCACCACTGCGCCTCCCCGACGAACAGGCGCATCGGCATCCCGACCGGGGCCGAGAACGGCACGTACGACATGATCGTCAGCACCAGCGGGTTGTCGTTGAACACGATCACGAGCACGTACGGCGCCATCACGAGCATCGTGATCGGGGTCGTGGTCGAGCCGATGTCCTCCTGACGGGAGACCATCGACGCCGCTGCCGCGAACAGCGCCGCGAGCAGGATGAACCCGAACAGGAAGAACACGGCGAACCAGATGATGGGCGCTCCGAGCGTCGAGAGCACGGCGTTCTGGCCGGTGACGATGAGGCCGACCGTCGCGATCGCGGCGAGGGCGAGGATCTGCCCCATCGCCAGCACCGTGTTGCCGATCACCTTGCCTGCGAGCAGGGTGCGAGCCGGGATCGCCGACAGCAGCACCTCGACCACGCGGGTCTGCTTCTCCTCGACGACGCTCTGCGCGATCGTCCCGCCGAAGGTCGCGGCGGCCATCATGAACACCAGCCCGAAGCCGATCGCGATGAAGTAGCGCAGCAGCGGGTTCGTCGTCGCCGGCTCCAGGATCTGCACGTCCGGTGCCTGCGAGAGCGCGGAGACGAGTGAGCCGGGGGCATCCTTCAGCGCGATCACGGTGTACCCGGACGGGTTGTCACCCGGCAGCACCGCCGCGTCGACCTTCTCGGAGCGCACGAGCTCCTCGGCCGCCGCCTCATCGGCCACCTGGGTGACCTTCACGCCCGGCAGCGCCGAGACGGCAGATGCGGTCTGCGAGGTCACGGCGACCGGCATGGCGTCCGAGCCTGCGTTCTTGCTCGCGAACCCGCCGATCACGATGCCCGCGAGGGCGATCAGCAGCAGGATGCCGGTCGAGATCAGGAACGCCTTGCTGCGCAGCTTCGAACTGATCTCTCGCTCGGCGACGAGCCAGACCATCGAGGCCTGCGGCCCTGAGCTCGGCTGCGGGCGGACCGACCTGGTCTCTGAGCGTGTCGAGGGGCTCACTGGATGACCTCCTTGAAGATCTGGGCGAGGGACGGATGCTTGGGGGCGAAACTCGCGACGTCGCCGCGTTCGACGGCGGCGCGCAGCACTCGCTGTGCCGTGTCAGGGCCGTCGGCGTCGAACAGGGCGTAGCCGCCCTCGAAGTCGACGACCGTGACGCCGGGTTCGGCCCGAAGCCATCCGGCGTCGCCCGCTGAGACGAGTTCGTACCTGCTGCCGGCGTGCTCGGCGCGGAGTGCGTCGCGCGAACCGGAGGCGCGGATCGTGCCGCCGGCGAGGATGACCAGGTCGTCGCAGAGGCGCTCGACCACATCGAGCTGGTGGGAGGAGAACAGGATCGCCGCGCCCTTGGCCGCGCTCGACTGCAGCACGCTCGCGACCACGTCGACCGCGAGCGGGTCGAGGCCGGAGAACGGCTCGTCGAGGATCAGCACCTCTGGATCGTGCACGAGCGACGCGGCGATCTGCGCGCGCTGCTGGTTGCCGAGCGACAGCGATTCGATCGTGTCGTTCAGCCGCTCGCCGAGACCGAGCTCGGTGAGCAGCTCGGTCGCCCTGGCGGTGGCCTCGGCCTTGCCGAAGCCGTGCAGCCGGGCGAGGTACACGATCTGCTCGAGCACCTTCATCTTCGGGTACAGCCCGCGCTCCTCGGGCATGTAGCCGAAGAGTCGACGGTCTGCGGCCGTGAGCGGCGTGCCGTCGAGATCGACCCGTCCGCCGTCGGAGGAGAGCAGCCCGAGCACGATGCGCATGGTCGTGGTCTTGCCAGCGCCGTTGCCGCCGACGAATCCCGTCAGCTTCCCGGGCTCCACCCGGAAGGAGACGTCATCGAGCACGAGCCGAGAGCCGTAGCTCTTGGTGATGCCGGTCAGTTCGAGAGGTCCTGTCATGCCCTCAACGCTATGGAACGACGGATGCCGCGGCATCCCCCGCACGGTGGATAGCGAGATGTCATCCCGGCGGGGGAGGGCCTGGGTCCCTGAGCCTGGGTCCCTGAGCCTGTCGAAGGGCGCTCAGCGCCGGGTGTGCAGCACTGAGCGCACCAGAAGTCCGGCGACCAGTGCCCAGAACGCGGCGCTCACGCCGAGCACCGCGATGCCGGATGCCGCGACCAGGAACGTCACGACGGCCGGCAGCCGTTCGCCCGGGTCATCGATGGCCTGCTGCACTGCCGAGCCGAAGGCAGCGAACAGGGCGAGCCCGGCCACGGCGGGGATCACGGCGTCAGGCGCGAGCAGCACGAGCGTGGCGAACGCGGCGGAGCATCCGCCGAGGATGAGATACGACGCCCCGGTCGAGACGCCGGCCACCCAGCGGCGCTTCGGGTCGGGATCGGCGTCGGGCGAGGCGGCGAGCGCTGCACTGATCGCCGCGAGGTTGATGGTGTGCCCGCCGGCAGGAGCGCCGAGCGCGGATCCGAGTCCGGTCACGAGCATCGCAGGACGCCACGGCACCTCATAGCCGAAGCTGCGCATGATCGCGATGCCCGGCACGTTCTGCGAGGCCATCGTGACGATGAACAGCGGCAACGCGAGGCCGACGAGCGCGCCGACCGTGAAGGTCGGTGCGGTGAGCTCGAACCGCGGCAGCAGGAGCGCCGGATCGACCGCGGCACCGGCCTGGACCAGCGACACTGCGACGACGACGGCGGCCGCGAGGAACGCGGTCGGCACTGCCCAGCGCGGGGCGAGCCTGGTGACGATGAGCCACGTCGCGACGACCGGGATCACGCCCCACGGATTCGCGACGATGCCGGTGATGGGCGCGAGGCACAGCGGCAGCAGCACGCCGGCGAGCATGGCCTGCGCGATCGACGGCGGGATGCGGGCGATCAGCGCCCCGAGCGCCGGCCAGAGCGCCGTGAGCAGGATGAGTGCGGCAGCGACCAGGAAGGCGCCGACCGCTGCCGGCCAGCCACCCTCGACCGTGCCGGTCGCCACCAGCAGTGCCGCGCCGGGCGTCGACCACGCTGACGTGATCGGCATCCGATACCGCCAGGCGAGCACGACGCACGCGAGCCCCATCGTGAGACTCGCCGCGAGCAGCCCGCTCGCCGCCTGTGCCGCCGTCGCACCGACAGCGCCGAGCCCCGTGAGCACCACGGCGAAGGAGCTCGTGAAGCCGACCAGCGCGGTCACGACCCCCGCCAGGATCGGTCGGGAGAGTGGGGTGTTGCCTGGCATCCTCCGAGGCTAGCGCTCAGCGGGGGTGAGCGGCCACGCCGCGGCTATGCGAGTCCGAGGCGATGCGCCAGGACGACGGCCTGCACCCGATCGCGGGCGCCGAGCTTCTGCAGGATGCGCGAGACATGGGTCTTCACCGTCGCCTCGCCGATGAAGAGCGCGCTCGCGATCTCGGCGTTGCTGCGGGCGTCGGCGAGCAGCGTCAGCACCTCTGCCTCGCGCTCGGTCAGCGGCTCCGGCAGCACTGCCGCCGGCACCGGCGGGGTCGTCCGGACCGGGGCGGTGGCGGTGGCTGCGGCGGGAGCCGCCGTGAAGCGGGCGAGCACGCGGCGGGTCACCTCGGGAGCCAGGATGCCGTCGCCGGCAGCGAGTGCCCGCACGGCGGCGATCAGGTCTTCGGCGCCGGCGTTCTTCAGCAGAAAACCGCTCGCTCCGGCCTCGAGCGCGTGGTGCAGGTAGTCGTCGCGGTCGAAGGTCGTGACGATCGCGATGGCTGCGGTGATCGCAGGGTCGGCGACGATCCGTCTCGTCGCCTCGATGCCGTCCATGTCGGGCATCTGCACGTCCATCGTGATCACGTCAGGCAGGAGCGCGGATGCCTGCGCCACGGCATCCGCACCGGTCGCCGCCTCGCCGACCACCGTGATGTCGGGCTGGCTCTCGAGGATCGTGCGGAACCCCGCCCGCAGCATCGAGTGGTCGTCGACGAGGAGCACGCGGATCGGTGCGGCGGTCATGCTGGGTCCTTCGCTGTCGTCTCCTGCTCACGCGTCGCAAGCGGCACCCGTGCCCGCACCCGCAGCCCGCCGAGCGGTCGGGGAGTGACCTCGATCGTCCCGCCGGAGGCGATCGCGCGCTCGCGCATGCCCAGCTGGCCGAGCCCGGGGCGGAGGTGGCTGACCGAGCGGCCGGTGTTCACGACCTCGACCTCGACGCCCGCTCCGTCGTAGCGCACCCGCACATCGGCGGTGGCCCCCACGCCTGCATGGCGGCGGGCGTTCGTGAGCGATTCCTGGGCGATCCGATAGAGGTTCACGGCGACGAGCGACGGCACCGGCGTCGGTGCACCGATCACGGCGTAGTCGGTGGGGAGGCCGGCATCCGTCGAGGCGGCGGCGAGCTCGGCGATGTCGTCGAGGGTCACCGTCGACGCCGGCTCGAGCGTCTCGCCGCCTGGCGTGCGCAGGGTTTCGAGCAGCTGCCGCAGCTCGCTGATCGCGTCCCGCGCCGACGACTCGATGCTGGTGAGGATGCGTGTCGACTGCGCCGGGTCCTGGTCGATCACGAGCCTGGCGGCACCTGCCTGCACGCCCATGACCGACACGTGGTGGGCGACGACGTCGTGCAGCTCCCTGGCGATGCGCACCCGGTCGAGGGCGACGGCCTGCGCAGCGGTCACCTCGCGCTCGCGCTCCAGCTCCAGGGTGCGCTGCTCGAGCACCTCGCGTTCGGCGGCGGCGTTCCAGGCGCGATCGCCGATGTAGTACGCCCCGCCGAAGTAGAGCGCGTTCAGCAGGATCTGGATCATCATGAACGCGATGTACGGGGAGAACGCGCCAGCCATGACGTCGGCGTCGTCGGCCTGCTTGATCGCCTCGTAGTACATGGTGATCAGCAGCCACGCGAACATGCCGACGATGATCGCGATGCGCACGATCATGGCGCGGCGGCGGTCGTTCATCCACGCGCCGACCGAGTACAGGCCGATGAACATCGCGATGTTGCCGACGTAGAGCTCTGGGATCTTCACGGTGACGGCCACGAAGTAGGCCGTCGCGGTGATGACGGCGACGATGCCGGGCCAGCGCCGACGGAACGCGAGCGGGGCGGTGACGACGACGGCGTAGACGAGCGCGGTCCACAGTTCCGCCTGCTCGTCGCCGTAGATCTGCGAGAGCGACGAGAGCCCGGCGCTGAGGACGGCGCCGGCGAACAGCACGACGGCGAGCAGCAGATCGCTGCGCCGCTCGCGGTCGGTCGGCGTGCGGGTGAACGGCATCCTTCCACCGTAGGGCGATGGCGGATGCCGCGGCATCCGTCGTGTGGGGGAGATTCCTCTGGAACCGACTGTTGACGTGTTACTTGTTTTTTGCAAGTATGCATCCAGGAGCCGACAGATACCGGCCGCACACATCGACAAGGGAGTCACCGTGACCAAGGTCTTCATCAACCTGCCCACCACCGATCTCGAGCGCAGCAAGGCGTTCTACACGGCCCTGGGCTGCGAGATCAACCCGCTCTTCACGGATGAGAACGCCGCGTGCGTCGTGTGGAGCGAAGACGTGTTCTTCATGGTGCTCAAGCGCGAGTTCTTCGCGACCTTCACCGACAAGCCGATCGCCGATCCGAACGAGGTCGCGCAGGTCTCGGTGTCGTTCAGCCATGACTCGCGCGAAGACGTCGACGCGATCGTCGCCAAGGGGCTGGCCGCCGGCGGCGTCGAGCCGAAGCCGGCTCAGGACTACGGCTTCATGTACTCCCGCGATCTCGACGATCCCGACGGCAACTCGCTCGGCTTCCTGTACATGACCGAGGACGCCGTCGAGAACGGCCCGGAGCACGTCGGGGAGCAGAGCACCGGATCCTGACATGGCGGCGCGCAGCTACGGCCAGTACTGCGGGATCACCGCGGCCGTCGACCTGATCGGGGAGCGGTGGGCGCTGCTCATCGTGCGCGATCTCTTCGTCGGTCCGCGGCGATACACCGACCTCAAGCAGGGCCTGCCGCGCATCCCGACCAACATCCTCTCCACGCGGCTGAAGGAACTGCAGGAGGGCGGCGTCATCCGCCGCATCCCACTGCTGCGTGGTCTCGCCTACGAGCTCACCCCCTACGGTCGCTCCTTCGAGCCGATCATGCTCGCGCTCGGGCGCTGGGGGTTCCAGGCGATGGGCGACCCGCAGGAGGGCGACGTCGTCACTCCCGATTCGCTCACGATGGCACTGCGGACGGCCTTCCAACCGGATGTCGCGGCTGACGCCGAGTACGAACTCCACGTCGGCGATGTCGCCCTCCGCGCCTCGGTGCGGGGCGGCGAGCTCCGGATCGTGCAGCTCGCCCCGCCGGCCCCGCCGGTCAGCGGCGCACCGCCGGAGGGCGATCCTGACGCCGTGATCGTCGCCGGTCCCGGCATCCGTCTGCTCATCGGCGGGCAGCTCTCGCCAGCCGAGGCCCTGGAGCAGGACGTCGTCGCGGTCGTCCGCGGAGAGGAGGCGTGGCTCGACTCGTTCGCCGCGACCTTCCACATCGCCGCGCTGGTCGCGGCACAGCACTGAACACGGCG
Source organism: Microbacterium oxydans (assembly GCF_000956525.1). Classification (GTDB taxonomy): domain Bacteria; phylum Actinomycetota; class Actinomycetes; order Actinomycetales; family Microbacteriaceae; genus Microbacterium; species Microbacterium oxydans_A. The sequence goes on along the minus strand of NZ_JYIW01000019.1, from coordinate 62,166 downwards.
CAGCACTGAACACGAAGAAGTACTTCAGGCAAGGAGCACGACATGAGCACTGCAGAATCCAGGACAGGTTCCGGTCGCATTCTGATCGATCTCTTCACCTCGCTCGACGGGGTGGCGCAGGGGCCGGGCGGCACCGACGAGGACACCTCAGGCGGCTTCCGCTTCAGCGGATGGCAGGCCGGTTATCCGTCATCCGGGGTCGGCGAGGAGATCGAGAAGGGCATGCGCGGACTCGACGCGCTGCTGCTCGGTCGCCGCACCTACGACATCTTCGCGTCGTACTGGCCGCATCACACGGAGGGGGAGTCGGGCGACATCGGACAGCTCTTCAATCGCGTGCCGAAATACGTGGCGACGAGGGATGCCGACATCGCTCTCGACTGGGACGGCAGCACCCGTGTCGGCGGCGACCTGGCGGCAGAGGTCGCGCAGATGCGTGCCACACATCGCGAGGTGCACGTGATCGGCAGCATCGACTTCGTGCACACACTCCTCGCGGAGGGACTGTTCGACGAGCTCAATCTGTGGGTGTACCCCCTGCTTCTGGGGGCCGGGAAGAAGGTGTTCAATGACGGCGCGCTGCCCTCGGTGCTGCGTCTGCTCGAGCCGCCGATCACCGACGACGACGGAGTGACTCTGCTGCGCTACGGGCGCACGGATCGGGTGCCGGAGGTCGGTACTTTCGACTGATCAGAGGAGCGGCGATGCCGTTGTATGCTCCGTGATGTGCGGCTCCGGGGGGAAGCGCTGAATGATCAGCGCGCAGAGGTATACAGCAGTGTCGTCGAGGTGCATCGGACGACGGTCCAGAATCACGTCGAGTGCAGCAGACCCAGTACTTCTATGGCACACCGAAGTGGCGCTACAACGATTCCCCGTTGACGATCGCGAACTCGCGCACGTGGAACGTGTTCGCCGGTGTCGATACGGTCGAGGTCCGCGAGGGCGATCCTGCCGCTCCGGCCGCGCAGAAGGTCTCGAAGTACACGTACTACCAGGGCATGAACGGCGACAGGGCGTCCGCCGCCGGCGGCACGAAGACAGTCACGGTGACGGGGACGACGATCCCCGACAACAGATGGCTCGCAGGTCAGCTCTCTCGGCAGCAGACGCTCAAGGGGGTAGGTGGCGCTGTCGTCACCGATCAGGTGAACACCCCGTGGGCGTCCGGCGTGACCTCGAACGACGGCACCAGGCAGGCACGCCTGACCGGCGTGGAGAAGACGGTCGTCACCGAGCCGGTGTCGACCGGCGGCAACCGTACGGTCGAGACCCGGACGACGTTCGACGGCACCTACGGGTACCCGGTGACCGTCTCCACGATCCCTTCGGACGCCACCGGCAAGTGCGTGACCACCACGTATGCCGCGGCGAACACGACGGCGTGGATCGTCGGCCTCCCCAGCCAGGTTCGCACCGTCAACGCGACGTGCGACGGCGTCGCCGGAGCGCAGTTCCCGCGTGACCTCATCGGCGATGTGAAGACGACCTACGACGGCCTCGCCTGGGGTGCCGCGCCGACGAAGGGGCTCGCGACCTCGACACAGGTGGTCGACACGTACGAGAACGGCCAGCCGCACTGGGTCGGTGCCGGCTCCGTGACCTACGATGCGCTCGGTCGAGCCCTGGCCAAGACGGATGCGCTCGGTCGAACGAGCTCGACGGCGTACACGCCGGCGGCGACCGTGCCGCTGCTGTCGACCACCGAGACGACCACCGCGCCGTTCTCGTGGCAGACGGTCACGACGATCGAGCCGACGACCGGCACGAAGTCGAAGGTCGTGGACCCGAACGGCTCGACGACCACGATCGCGGTCGACGGACTCGGACGCACGACGAGCGTCTGGCTGCCGCTGCAACCGCAGGCGGCGAACCCGGCATCCCCGTCGATGTCGTTCTCGTACACGCTCTCGCAGACCGCGCCGAACGCGATCAAGACCAACACCCTGACCGGTGGCGGGATCGTCTCGAAGTACGAGCTCTTCGACGGGCTGGGGCGCGCCACCCAGACGCAATCGCCGGCTGTCGGTGGCGGCACCGTGGTGAAGACCACGAACTACGACAACCAGGGACGCGTCTACTTCGTCGACAACGACTACTGGACGGCATCCATCTCGCCCGGCACGGCGTTCTTCACGCCGGTGACGGAGAACAATGTGCCGTCGCAGGTGATCACCGCCTACGACGCGGTCGGACGCGCGCTGACATCGACGCTCAACACCTCCGGTGCTGTGCACTCGCAGACCGTGAACGCGTACCCGGGTGCCGACCGGGTGGACACGGTTCCGCCGACCGGTGGAACTGCGACGAGTACGTTCACGAACTCGATCGGGCAGAAGACGAAGCTGATCCAGTACCTCTCGGGTGCGATCAGCGGAACTGCGCAGGCCACGACGTACGCGTACGACGGCGGCGGACGGATCACCAAGATGACGGACCCGGCCGGCAACGCCTGGACCTGGACGTTCGATCTGCTGGGCAACCGGATCGGTCAGGATGACGCCGACTCCGGAGTCTCGACGGCGACATACGACCTCGTCGGAAACATGACGTCGACGACGGATGCTCGTGGAAAGACCGTGACCACGACGTATGACGAGCTCAACCGGAAGAAGGCGTCGTTCGCAGGCACCTCCTCTGGTGCGATGCTCTCGTCGTCGACCTACGACACCGTGAAGAAGGGGCTCGTCACGACCTCCACGTCATATACGGGGTCGGCTCCCGGCGTGCCGGGACTGGCGTACGCCACCACGGTCGGCTCGTACGACGCCGCGGGCAACCCGCTCGACACGACGCTGTCGATCCCGACAGGGGCGCCGGCGTTCGCGGGGACGAGCTACAAGACGACGCTCTACTACAACGCCGATTCGTCGCTCCAGGCGAAGCAGGTGCCGGCGATGGGCGGGCTGCCGGCGGAGACCATCCGCTACAGCTACGACTCCTGGGGCAAGTTGAGCGGCGTGCGAGGGAGCTCGATCATCCTCGCCAACACGGTCTACTCGCCGATCGGACAGCTCTCGCAGTTCAACAGGCTCAACGGCTCGACGAGCAGCGCGTACTCCACGTACGGATACGACGCCGCGACAGGGGCCGTGCTGTCGATCAAGGACAACGCGGTGTTCGGGGGCGTCGGGCACTATGTCGCGGACCGCATCTTCACCCGCGATGCCGTTGGGAACGTGACATCGGCCACGATGAACTCGGTGCTGCCGACCAACGGCACGCAGAAGACGTGTTATGCCTACGACGGGTTGCGACAGCTGACCCGGGCGTGGACGCCGAATGCGGCCACCGCCTGTGGCGCGACGCCGAGCGCGGCCACGATGGGCGGGCTCGAGCCGTACTGGCATGAGTACACGTACGACACGGCGACCGGGAATCGCACGGGCCTCGTGAAGCGGTCGACGACCGGTACCGTCTCGACGGCCGCGTACACGTATCCGGCCGCGGGCGGGGATCGTCCGCATTCGGTGAACACCGTGACAGGGCCCGCCGGAGTCGGCCCTGGGGCGTACACCTACGACGCCGCCGGCAACATGACCGGACGCCCCGGGCAGACGATCACCTTCAACGACGTGGGCAAGGTGTCGAAGGTCGTGACCGGATCGGTCACGCAGGACACGGTGTACAACGTCGATGGCAGCATCCTGCTGCGCACGAACACCACCGAGGGTGCGTCGTTGTTCGTCGGTGACACGGTGCTGTCGCAGGCGAATGGTTCGACGGTGGTCGCCGGCGTGCGGACGTACTCTGGTGCAGAGGGCAAGCCGATCGCGGAGAAGTCCGCGAAAACCGGCACCGCCGGAACGACGCTGACGTGGTTGTTCTCGAACTTGGAGGGGACGGTGGACGTGCAGACGGTGGCGAACGCGACAGGCACGACCACCCGCACGTTCCGTGACCCGTACGGCGCTCCGATCGGTGCGTCGAACGGTGTCTGGAGCAGCGGTACCGGGTACATGAACAAGCCCGTCACTGCCTCGACGGGGCTGACCACGGTCGGTGCCCGCACCTATGACCCTGTGCTGGGGAAGTTCCTGTCCGTGGACCCGGTCATCGACACGAATCTCCCGCAGCAGAACACGGGGTACACGGACTCGGGCAACAACCCCACCACGTACATGGACCCGAGCGGGCTGAAATTTGCAATTGATCGCCCGAACGACGGGGGAGGATCGAAGAAGGCCACAACGAAGGCCACTCCGTCCGGAAAGGGGCAGAAATGTGTGGGTGGTGACTGGAATTGTCGAATCAAGGCTGAGGCTCAGACGTGTGGACAGCGTTCGACTCCGCGCCTCTGCGACCGTGCGCCTAGCGGTCCGTTCTCTGTCACCTACACGTACAAATGGCCGATCACGACCAAGCTGAGTGCGGCAGAGGTTATGAGCGTCTTCAAGCAGAAGCCAGCAAACATCTTCCCCTTTGTCGTAAAGGGATGCGCTACTTTTACTCAGGATGCCGAGTGTACGTTGCATACGGATCAAGCCAGCGGCACGACGACCGCGAGAATGCTATGGTTGCGAAACCAGCCGCCAATGGGTTTTGAAGAACAAGAAGTCGGGTACATTCCGAACCCTTTGAATTCGCGAGGAGTCGTGGGGGTGGACACCACTCGTACTTCAGTGACGTTTACTGTGCTAAACCCGGATTACTTCGACTCCCCAGGGTCGACGATCAAGTTCTCCACATATGAAGACGCTTCAGGTATGGTTTGGTTGCAACAAAATGGTCAAGCGAACGGAACAGGCCTCGCGAGTTTTGCCGGAACGGTTGCGCTTGCGGAGCACACGTGGAACCTGCAGGCAACTAATCTGCGCAACGAGGTCGAGTGATGGGGGCCTGGCCGCGGGATCACGCAGTGTCTCGGCGGCTTCTCCTGGGAGCGCTTTTCGCCGCCGTGATCGCGGGAGGCTTCGTTACCGAACTTGTTGTCAAATTCTGCTTTGAGATCGCGTTGCCAACGATGTCGCAGAGCAACGGTACATCGTCGATCTCGATCGGAGGAGCGAACCCGCTTGTGTTCGCGGTGGTCGGTGGTATCCCTTCCCTGGCTATTTCATATTGGGCGAGCGGAGGATCGCGCGTCCTTGCTGCGACGAGGGTGCTGGCAACCGTATGGATCGGGCCTGCGGTAATGAGCTTCCTTCTACTACTGCTCTTTGCGGTTTTATGGCCACCTGCACTGGCCGTAGGACTTTTGTTTTCGGGCTCGGTCGGCATCACCTGCGGACTGCTTTTCGAGCTCGTAACCGTTTTGGCAATCTTTGTCTCAGGTCTGTCGAATCGCAGAGATCTCTGACATCTCTGTCGAGAACAGAGAGGTGGTGTTTGTAACTCGGGGTCGCGCGTATTTGGGGAAGAGTCCCTCGTGAGCGGCACGGACTCGAGTGTTGAGGGTTCACGCTGCCCTCGAGAACGGTAAACGAAATTACGTACCATTTTTCTGAGCGGTGAAGCAATCGGCTTTCGTCGAATGATAGAGCGGGACGAATCCTCATCCGACGTCTGGCCCGACCTGGCTTTCCTGGAAGTGCTGAGGTTCGTGACTAGTTGAGGGACGCTTTCGTCGTACCCCTCGACGAGGACGGAAGTCTGAGCATTGCCGCGAGAGTAGCCGGCGCCACACCCGTCGTCCATCGTGCCCTGGTCGAAGCCAGCTACCTCGGCAATGATGGCGTTCACGTGCACCTGCTTCTGCACGTCGTCGACGGTGTCGTATACGAGCTCGAGGTGTATCGTGACGACCTCGAGCTCGTTGCCCGCTCCCCTCTCGGCGAGATCCTCGAAGGGGCTGCGATATCGAAGGGGGATCGTCCGCACTCGGTGAACACCGTGACGGGACCGGCCGGCGCCGGCTCCGGCTCGTACACCTACGACGCCGCCGGCAACATGACCGGACGCCCCGGGCAGACGATCACCTTCAATGACGTGGGCAAGGTGTCGAAGGTCGTGACCGGCTCGGTGACGCAGGACACGGTGTACAACGTCGATGGCAGCATCCTGCTGCGCACGAACACCACCGAGGGTGCGTCGTTGTTCGTCGGTGACACGGTGCTGTCGCAGGCGAACGGTTCGACCATGGTCGCAGGTGTACGGACGTACTCTGGTGCAGAGGGCAAGCCGATCGCGGAGAAGTCCGCGAAGACCGGCACCGCCGGAACGACGCTGACGTGGTTGTTCTCGAACTTGGAGGGGACGGTGGATGTGCAGACGGTGGCAAACGCGACAGGCACGACCACCCGCACGTTCCGTGACCCGTACGGCGCTCCGATCGGTGCGTCGAACGGTGTCTGGAGCAGCGGTACCGGGTACATGAACAAGCCCGTCACTGCCTCGACGGGGCTGACCACGGTCGGTGCTCGCACCTATGACCCTGTGCTGGGGAAGTTCCTGTCCGTGGACCCGGTCATCGACACGAACCTCCCGCAGCAGAACACGGGGTACACGTACTCGGGCAACAACCCCACCACGTACATGGACCCGACCGGGCTCCGCCTGGACGAGGGCTGCGGGTGGGGAAGGAGTTGTGCCAGCAAGACCTGGAACATGACGAAGCAGGGGCTCCCGCCAGGACAAGCGGCATATCAGGCTGTAGCGCAGGATCTGCGCGCGAAAGTGAAGCGTGAGGATCAGAATTGGAACCAGTTGTTCAGGAAGGACAAGAGGGCCGCCGACCTGAGAACCGCGAAGTTCTTCTCTTCGGAACAGGGAATGCTGCTAGGTAGTTTCTTCAGCGGTACGAGCCCGTCACACCTCGCCTATGGACCATCGTCAACGATGACTCAAGATCTCAAGCACTCGGATTGGGCGTCCAACTATCGCAACATTCTGCGGGGAGACCTTCGTGCCGGGCGGGGGTTGTCCAACGGAATTTACGAAGCAGGAAAACCGGACCTTTTCACGAACTCGAATATGCGTCGAGATTTTGCAACTCTGCTAGCCCTCGCCGACTCAAAGAGTGAAGACCTGACATTCCTGACTTTGGGAAGTTTCGACGCGACCGCTCAAGTAGTTGGAGGAACCTCGTCTTCTGCTGTGGTTTCGATAACGGTTACAAACACGACACGACTTGGTTCAATGTTGAGGCTCAACGACGAGTGGTACACAACCCTCAACGAGGTGGGGCCGAAAGTCGGTCTGTACGAGATTCATGAGTCGTTTACATGGCAAGAGGAGATAACTTGGTAAGGTCTCCGTCCGCGGCCCTCGCAGTCGCAGTCTGCGTAGGAACCGCACTCCTCCTTTCAGGTTGTCAGTCTGGCGAAGTGCCGGCGGTAGGCGTCACCCACAGTGATCTCCTGGGCGATTGGAAGCTTGCAGATGCGGAAGAGAATGCGGGCTTGACGATGGATCCGGACGGAGGTTTCCACGCTTCGACCTGGCCTTCCGGGCTTTTCTGTTCGGTTGAGCAGAGCGGCCTCGGGCTCACGGGGTCGTGGTCTGGAGGTGGGGGATCAAGCAACTCCGTCTACTTTTACGTTGACGAACCGTGCGAGGCGAGTTGGATCGGTCTCGCCGAATATGTCGGGGACGATCTCGAAATCTGGTTCTACGAGCCTGGCATTGATCTTGACGGCTATCCCGAACCTTTGTGGAAGCTCGGACGCGATTGAGCGACGAAGTTGTCCTCGGAGGACACCTCCTGGCCGTTTCTTGGGGAAGCGGATGTGGCAGACCCTCACGGCTCTGGCCGTGTTGCAACCTTGTGCTTGCTTGTTGCGCGCTACGATAATCGCTTCTGACCCTGTGCTGGGGAAGTTCCTGTCCGTGGACCCGGTCATCGACACGAACCTCCCGCAGCAGAACACGGGGTACACGTACTCGGGCAACAACCCCACCACGTACATGGACCCGAGCGGGCTGCGCCTCGACCAAGGATGCGGGTGGGGCGTCAACTGCACTCGAAACATCAAGAATATTCCGGGTGCTGCTCAAACCCAAGCCTTAGGCGATAAATGGGTAAAGGAGGGAAGAAAGGCGATGAAGCAGAACACCTTCAATCCGATCTCGGGTCCAGCAAAGGAAACGTTCGAATGGACGAAGGGTTACGTCAAGTACGATCTCGGGCGCATTCTTCAAAGTGAGCAGGGGCAACTCGTCAATGCGTGGGCAAATGGATGGCTTTCCAGTCGTGTTGCATTCGACTCGAGTTCGAACATCACGGCGGGTCTCAGTCAGAGCGCCGCGGCTGCAGAGTATCGGCTGTATCTACGCGGGCAACTTCGTCTGGGGCTACCGCTCGACCGGTACCATTACGACGCCGAGAACTTCACGCTTAAGAATCCAAAATTTGTGAACGATGCGAGGACGTTTACCGCCTGGGAACAGGCGTCGAATTCAAGCCGTTCACTTCTCACTGTCGGCTCGCACGATTACTACGCCACGGTGATTGAGCAGACGGGCTCAAATTCTGCGGTTGTCCAGATCACGGCCTGGAACGAGATGACACTCGGCTCCCTGCTTGGTCCTATTCGAAGCGTTGCTAATACGATCCCGGGTAGCACGGGACCCTTCTCGCCAGTGGTGACGACATTCACATGGACGGAAGAAGTCGAATGGTAGCCCGGATATGTAGGCCGTTGTTGATCCTTACGGCCCTATGCGCGGGTATCGTGCTGCTCGCCGCATGCTCTTCGAAGGAGGTCGCGCGCGAAGTGGAAGCGTCGAGCCTGCACGGGGATTGGACTGCAACGCACGACGATTCCGAAGCAACGCTTTCGCTCAAGAGCGACGGAAGTCTGGATGCATCCGGTTGGCCGCGCAACCTAATGTGTTCAGCTGATGGTGCCGCGACGGTCGAGGCCCTGACATGGGGAGACACCGTCGATCTCAAGGGGACGTGGCGGAGCGTTAGTAGTGATTTGACGTATGCCTTGGCGTTCTCGACGCAGGGCCAGGATTGTGTCGTGACAGGTTGGTCGTCCTACGTTTGGGAAGACTCCTCGGGACAGCTGGCATTGAAGATCTTCCTCCAGTCGGTGACGGACCCGGACAGTGCCTCTGACAATCAAGTGCTCTGGCTGACCAAAGTTGCTGACAGGTAAAGGGCGCCGGAGGGCGTGACGCTTGTGGCGAGGTGCAGCGTCTCCTGGTGTGCGCGATGAGGATCTGGCCGCGATCAGTGCTACCGGCGCATGGGTCGCGCGCCGGAGGTCGGTACTTTCGGATGATCACATGCCGGTAACTTCTGCGAATTGACTATTCCGTCTCTGTGCACCGCTCGCATAGATATCGATCCGATATGTGCCGCACGATCGGCAGAGGTTCGGGGCCGAGCGGACAGCATGATCGTTGCGCGCACGGCCTCCTTGAAAGGGTGGAACGATGACGCGACGACACGGGATGCTCCGAGCGGTGCTCGGCGGAATGGCGGCGTTCGCGCTCGCCCTCGGCGGTGTGACCGCAGCGGCGGCCGAAGAGCTGCCGGCGGACGCCACCGGCTCGATCTCGGGGATCGTGACCCGCGAGGATGACGGGTCGACGCTCGAAGGGGTCACCGTGTCGGCTCTCGATGCGAATCGAGAGGTCGTCGGCGAGACGCAGACCGACGCCGCAGGCATCTACGACCTGGGTGGTCTTCCTGACGGCTCGTACCGCCTGCACTTCGGCTCGCCGGATCCGGAACTGCTCTCCGAGTACTGGAAGAACCAGTACAGCTGGGACTACGCGACACAGATCACCATCACCGGGGGGCAGGCCACAACCGGGGTCGACGCCGCACTCGCCACCGCGGCATTCATCAGCGGCACGGTGACGAGAGGTGCCGACGGAGTGCCGTTGTCGTCCTGGGTGTCGGTCTACGACGTGAACGACACGTTCGACATCGAAGCCGGCGACACCCTGAGTGACGGCACCTATCGCATCGGTGTGCCGGCGGGAACGTACAAGGTCGCCTTCCGGTCCTTCGGTCTGGCGGAGGAGTACTGGAAGGACGCGGGGTTCTGGGACACCGCGACCGAGATCACCGTCGCGGCGGGTGACGAGGTCGTCGGCATCGACGCCGCGCTCGAGAGGCCCGGCGCGATCTCGGGCACGGTCACGGTGGATGCTGCTGGGGCGGCGAAGGTGCTGGTGACAGCCTGGATCGACGGGATCGAAGTCAGGAGCATCTACGCGAAGCCTGACACTGGTGCGTACTCGCTGGCGCTCCAGAAGGGCACATACATCCTGCGTGCGACCGCGATGTCCGCGGACGGGACGACGATCGCGTCCCAGTACTACAACGGGGTTGCGACGGTGGAAGCGGCGACGCCCATCTCGCTGACGCCTGACCAGACCGTGACGGGAATCGACTTCACGCTCGTCGACGCCCCAGAGCCGCAGCCTGAGCCGACGATCACGCTCTCGGCCGGCACGATCCGTGCCGGCGATGCGGTCACCGTCTCCGGCAGCGGGTTCGAGCCGAACGCGACCATCTCGTTCGAGCTCCGCTCGGATCCGATCGCTCTCGGCTCGCTGACTGCCGATGCTGACGGAGCGCTCGCCGGGACCCTGCGTATCCCCGTCGGCGCGCCCGCTGGGGCACATGCTCTGGTCGCGCTCTCCGGTGCCGCAGTGGTCGCGAGCGCGGCCGTGGACGTCACCGCAGCTGTGGTTGCCGGTGGCCCAGGAACCGGCGGTCAGGGTTCCGAAGGGCAGGGAGCTGGCGGACAGTCGACCGGTGGGGCGACAGCCCCGCGAGGCGCCCTCGCAGCCACCGGAGCCGAGGTTCCGGTCGCACTCGTCGCGATGGGCATCCTCCTGGCAACGCTGGGCGCTGCGATGGCGCGTCGCCGACCCGTCGAGAGCTGATCGCGAGAGCTGATCGCGTCGTCGAGCGGTTGCCGGGTCAGCCCAGCAACCGCTCGATCACGCGTGCGACGCCATCCTCATCGTTCGACAGCGTCGTCTCGTCCGCGGCATCCTGCACCACCGGCGCAGCATCCGCCATCGCGACACCGCGGCCTGCCCAGCGCAGCATCTCGACGTCGTTGAGGGCGTCGCCGAATGCGACGACATCGGCCCGGTCGATGCCGAGGTGCGCGCAGAGGCGGGCGAGGCCGGTGGCCTTCGTGACGCCCTCCGCCATGACCTCCACGAACGGCGCGCCTGAGAGCGTCGCCTCGAACCCCGTGAGGCCGAGCGAGCGAAGGGTGTCGTACAGGGCAGCAGGTGCGAGCTCCGGATGCCGGATCACGAACTTGAGGCTCGGGGCCGACACGACCTGATCGAGCGGCACACCACCCATCGTCTTCGGGTCGCGCTTGTGGTCGGAGAGGTCGGCGATCTCGGCGTAGCCCTGCTGCGCGACGAACGTCTCACCGCCCTCGCGCACACTCGCGAACAGCAGGCCGGGGATGCTCGCGCGCAACGCCTCGGCAAGGGTGCGGATCGTGTCGGCAGGCAGCTCCTCGGCGAACAGCATCCGCCCCTCGGTGAGATGCACCGCGTAGGCGCCGTTGCTGCACAGCGCCCAGTCGTCGAACGCCGCATCCGCGGCGATCGCGCGCAGGCCGATCGGCTGACGCGCGGTGACCGGCACCACGTGGATGCCTCGGGCACGGGCCGCGTCGAGCGCCGCCCTGGTGCGCGGCGAGACCGCGGATGTCGAGTCGAGGAGAGTCCCGTCGAGGTCGGTCGCGATCAGCCGCATCGAATGGGTCCCTGAGCCCGTCGGTTGGCTCCTTGAGCCTGTCGAGTGGGTCCCTGAGCCTGTCGGATCGGTCCCTGAGCCTGTCGAAGGGTCACGAGAAGATCATCGGAAGATCGTCGTCTTCCTCCGCGCCGCCCAGGGCGAACTCGACGACCACCGGCACGTGGTCGCTCGGCTGCTCGCCCTTGCGCTCCTCGCGATGGATCGAGGCTCCGGTGACGGCATCCGCGAGCGTGCGCGAACCGAGCACGAAGTCGATGCGAACGCCTTCGTTGCGCGGGAACTTCAGTCGCTGGTAGTCCCAGTACGTGAAGCCCTCGGGAATGAGCGGGCGCACGACGTCGGTGACGCCGGCGTCCTGGAAGGCGAAGAACGCCTGGCGCTCCTCCGGCGAGACGTGCGTCGAGACACCCTCGACGATGTCGGGATCGCCGTTGTCGCCGTCGAACGGGATGATGTTGAAGTCGCCGACCAGGGCAAGCGGAAGCGCAGGGTTCGCCGCGAGCTCTGCCGCGGTCGACTTCTTCAACTCCTCGAGCCAGTGCAGCTTGTACGCGTAGTGCGGGTCGTCGAGCGAGCGGCCGTTCGGCACGTACAGGCTCCAGACGCGAACGCCGTCGACCATGACCCCGAGCGCACGCGCCTCGAGCGGAGCATCCGGCCCCTCATGCCCCTTCGCGAAGCCCGGCATGCCGTCGAAGGCAGTGCGCACATCGGTGATCGGCAGGCGGCTCGCGATCGCGACGCCGTTCCACTGATTCAGCCCGTGCACCTCGACGTGGTACCCGGCTTCTTCGAACGGGCCGTAGGGGAACTGCTCCGGCTTGCACTTGATCTCCTGCATCGCCAGCACGTCGATGTCTTCGCGAACGGCGAACTCGACGGTGCGGGTGACGCGGGTGCGGATGGAGTTGACGTTCCAGGTGGCCAAGCGCATGCGTCAAGCCTAGGCCTTGCCTCCTACACTGGATGCCGTGACCGCACTCGACGCAGACCGCCAGACACTCCTCGACCTGATCAAGGACGAGGCGGTGTTCCACGGCGACTTCACTCTCTCCAGCGGCAAGCAGGCGACGTACTACGTCGACATGCGAAAGCTGACCCTCGACCATCGGGCAGCTCCCGCGATCGGGCGCATCATGCTCGATCTGATCGGCGACCTCGACGTGGTCGCGGTCGGCGGGCTCACGCTCGGTGCCGACCCGATCGCGAACTCGGTGCTGCACGCCTCGGTCGCAGCCAGCCGTCCGCTCGACGCATTCGTCGTGCGCAAAGAGCCGAAGGATCACGGCCGCGGGCGCCAGATCGAGGGTGCAGACGTCAAGGGCAAGCGCGTCGTCGTGCTGGAGGACACCTCCACCACCGGGCAGTCCGCGCTCAAGGCCGTCGAGGCGCTGCGCAAGGAGGGCGCCGAGATCGTCGCCGTCGCCGTGATCGTCGACCGCAAGACCGGGGCACGGGCCGCGATCGAGGCCGAGGGCCTCGAATGGCGCGCCGCCTTCGATCTCGACGACCTCGGACTCGACCCCCAGTGACCCGCTACGCACTCGCCGTCGATGTCGGCGGCACGAAGATGGAGGCCGCCCTCGTCAGCGAGGACGGCGTGCTCGTCGAGGGCAGCCGCAGTCGGCAGGCCACCGGCCGCGAGGCCACGCTCGACTCGCTCAGGCTCGCGGTGCAGGCGATCGTCGCGCACGCGCTCGCCGCGGCTCCGGCCGATGCAGAGATCGTCGGGGCCGGCGTCGGCAGTGCAGGACCGATCGACCGTGCTGCCGGCGCGATCATGCCGGTGAACATGCCCCTCGCCCGCGGATTCGGTCTGGCGGAAGCGGTGCGCGCTGCGGCCTCCGCTGTGCTCGGCCGCGAGGTGCCGACCGTGCTCGGGCACGATGGCGGTGCGCTCGCGCTGGCCGAGGCCTGGCTGGGCGCGACGCAGCAGGCAGGCGCTTCGCTCTCGATCGTCGTGTCGACGGGCGTCGGCGGCGGATTCGTCGCGAACGGTGCGTACATCCCCGGGGCGACCGGCAACGCCGGACACCTCGGTCAGGTCCGCCGCGAGGGCGGGCTCACGCTCGAGGAGATCGCCTCGGGTCCTGCGAGCGCCGCGTGGGCGCAGCAGCAGGGCTGGTCGGGAGCCACCGGTGAAGACCTGGCGCGGGATGCCGCTGCCGGCGACGCGATCGCGCGAGCCGCGATCGAGCGCTCGGCGAAGGCCGTCGGCGAGGCGCTGGCGGATGCCGCGACCCTCGTCGACCTCGACATGGTCGCGATCGGCGGCGGATTCTCGCGCGTCTCAGACGACTACATCGACCTTGTGCAGCAGGCCCTCACGGCGAGTGCGGCGCACGAGTACTCGCGTCGCGCGCTGGTCGTGCGCTCGGGGCTGGGCGACGAGGGTCCGCTGATCGGGGCGGCTGCGCTCGTCATCCGCTGAGCAGCCTGCAGCGACCGGGATCCTCGATTCCGTCCACAGTCCTAACAAATACGTCGTAGGCTCGGAGCAGACGACGGAAGGACTGCGCGTGCGCGTACTCGGCCTGCTCTCGGGCACCTCACACGATGGCATCGACGTGACGGTCGTCGACTTCCAGGAGACCGACGGCGCCCTGCGCGGCACCGTGCTGCACGAGGACAGCGTGCCCTATGCGCCGGAGCTGCGCGCTCGCCTGGTCGCTGCATTGCCCCCGGCACAGACCACCTTCGCCGAGATGTGCGAGCTCGACACCTTGATCGGACAGGCGTTCGCCGCAGTCGCCGCGGATGCCGCGGCAGCGGTCGGCGGTGTCCATGCCGTCTGCACGCACGGTCAGACCGTCTTCCACTGGGTCGATGAGGGGCACGCCCTCGGCACGCTGCAGATCGGCCAGCCGGCCTGGATCGCCGAGCGCGTCAGCGCTCCGGTGGTGTCGGATGTGCGCATCCGCGACATCACCGCCGGCGGGCACGGTGCTCCGCTGGTGTCGTTCCTCGACGAACTGCTGCTCCGCGGCCGCGACGGCACCGCTGCCGCGCTGAACCTCGGCGGCATCGCGAACATCACCATCGTGGGCGACGGCATCTCGGCGTACGACGTCGGCCCGGCCAACGCCCTCGTCGACGCGGTCGTGGTCGCGGAACGGCTCAACGACCTCGGGTACGACGAGGATGCCGCGATCGCCAGCACCGGCGCCGTCGATCAGGTCCTGCTGGACGCGCTGCTCGCCGACCCGTACTACGCCCTGCCGGCGCCGAAGAGCACCGGCAAGGAGCACTTCCACCTCGACTATGTGCGGGCCCTGGTCGACGCGCACGGCGAGATCGGCGTGCCCGATCTGATCCGCACCCTCACCGAGCTGACGGTGCGGACCGTCGCGAACGACGTCCGCGCCGCAGGTGTCGACTACCTCGCGGTGTCGGGTGGCGGCTGCCGCAACCCGCTCATCATGCAGGGGCTTCGCGACGCGCTGCCAGAGGTCGAGGTGGTGCTCGCAGACGAGCTCGGCGCGTCAGCCGACAACAAGGAGGCGGTGCTCTTCGCGTTGATCGGTTGGTGCACGCTGCACGGGGTGCCGGCCGTCATCCCCGGCGGCACCGGTGCTCGTGAGCCGCGCATCCTCGGCACCATCACCCCAGGAGCGGGCCCGTTGCGGATGCCGGAGCCGGTGGCCGCCGTGACGAGCCTCGTGCTGCACACGCCCTGAGTCGCCCGAACCGCTGAACCGCTGAACGGCGTCAGGACTTGCGGTCGTCGTCCCAGGGGCCTTCCCACCAGCCGGCGCGGCCTTCGTCTTCACCGTCACCGCCACGTCGGCGGGAGCGCACGAACTGCACCACGAAGATGACGAGGGTGCTCGAGGTGATCAGGATGAGCACCAGGAACAGCAGGTCGCTCTGATTCATGGGCGCTTCCCCTCCGCGGCATCCGCCACGATCTTCGCGATGCGCGCAGAGCGCGTCTCCGGTCGTTTCGCCATCGCGATGTGCGTCAACCCGAACTTCTTGACCGACTTCGGGAACCCGTCCCAGTTCGCGCGAGCCTCCGGCGACGCGTCGAGTGCCGCGGCGAACTCGGGCGGCTCGAACCCCGCCTCCGGCCCGTCGAGCATCTCCCAGGCGCCGTTCGCCTTCGCGACGTCGAGTGCGCGGATGCCGGCCGCGGCGAGCAGGCCTGCAGCTTCGAGCTCCGCGATGCGGGCCTTGTTCGTCGCCGCCCAGCCGCTGGCAGGGCGACGCGGTGAGAACCACTGGCCGACGGTCTGATCGTCGAAGGTGCGCACCGGGCCGTCGATCCACCCGAAGCAGAGGGCCTGACGCACGGCGTCCTCGTAGCCGACGCCGCCGGCCGCCTTGCCGCGAACGCTCAGCAGCCAGACGCCGGCGGTGCGTGCGTGGTGCTCCTCGAGCCACGCGCGCCAGGTCGCGGCATCCGCTGCCGTGACCCGCTCGCCGTCGTCAAGCGCGCCCATCGATCACTTCTTCGTCTTGACCGTCGTGATCGTCTCGGTGATCCGCGGCAGCAGGTCGGCGACCGACTGCACGATCTCGTCAGGACGGAACGGGTACTTCTCGATCTCGGCCTGATCGCTGATGCCGGTCAGCACCAGGATCGTGTGCAGACCCGCCTCGATGCCGGCGACGACATCGGTGTCCATGCGATCGCCGATCATGCCGGTGCGCTTGGAGTGCGCGCCGATCTTGTTCAGTGCGGAGCGGAACATCATCGGGTTCGGTTTGCCGACGACGTAGGGCTCCTTGCCGGTGGCCTTCGTGATGAGTGCGGCGATCGCGCCGGTCGCGGGCAGCGGTCCGTCGACGCTCGGGCCGGTCGCGTCGGGGTTCGTGACGATGAAGCGGGCGCCGCCGATGATCAGCCGGATCGCCTTCGTGATGGCCTCGAAGGAGTAGTTGCGCGTCTCGCCGACGACCACGAAGTCAGGATTCGTCTCGGTCATGATGAAGCCGGCGTCGTGCAGGGCGGTGAGGATGCCGGCTTCGCCGATCACGAAGGCGGAGCCGCCTGGGAGCTGCTGCTTCAGGAAGTCGGCGGTCGCGAGGGCCGAGGTCCAGATGCGGTGCTCCGGCACGTTCAGGCCGCTGGTGCGGAGGCGCGCAGACAGGTCGCGCGCCGTGAAGATCGAGTTGTTCGTGAGCACCAGGTACGGGATGTCGTTGCGCTCCCACTCCGCGAGCAGCTCGGAGGCGCCGGGGATGGCGTCGTTCTCATGGACGAGCACGCCGTCCATGTCGGTCAGCCAGCATTCGATGTCGTCGCGTTGTGCCATGTGCTCAGCCTAGAGGGCGCGCTCCCGCGACAGCAGTGTGTGGTCAGGCGCTCAACCACACGGCGGAGAGCGCGCCGCCCGGCAACGACACTGCAGCGCCTTCGATCCGCGCCCCGCTCGCGGTGACCTCGACCTGCGTGCCGACATCGACGCCGTGGGATTCCAAGGCGCGCAGGATCTCCGGGTCGTCGTCGCTCACGCGCAGCACGCGGCCCACGTGCCCCACCGGAGCGTCGGCCAGCAGCACGAAGGGCTCACGATCGACGCGGCCATCGGCGTCGGGGATCGCGTCGCCGTGCGGGTCGAACCGCGGGCGTCCGAGCCGCAGGTCGATGCCCTCGAGCAACCGGTCGCTGATCGTGTGCTCGAGTACCTCCGCCTCGTCGTGCACCTCATCCCAGCGGTAGTCGAACTCCCGCACGAGCCAGGTCTCGACCAGTCGGTGTCGTCGCACCATCGCCAGCGCGCGCTGCGTGCCGGCATCCGTCAGGCGGATCGCGCCGTAGGGCACGTGCGAGACGAGTCCTGCTGCGGCGAGCTTCTTCACCATCTCGGTGACCGACGACGGAGCGATGCCGAGCTTCGCGGCGAGGACCGACGGGGTGATCGCGGCATCCTGCCATTCGGTGTGCGCGTAGACGGTCTTCAGATAGTCGTCAGCTGCAGGGGATGCCACCCGACCAGTCTAGATCAGGCCGATTTCAGCGATCGGGCTCGGCGTGGGTCAGGGGTTCGCGACCGCGACGAGGATGCCGAAGGCTGCCTGGCCGGCGAAGAAGCAGACCAGGAAGCCGAGCAGGGCCGCGAACAGTGAGAGGCGGCCGTCGAATCCCTCGATCTCGGCGATGCCGATCCTGCGGGCGCGGAACGCCAGTACGAGGGTCGCGATGCCGAGGGCGAGCTGCACCCACGGGCTGGCGTCGCCGATGACGGTCGGGAAGGCGACGAGCAGGCCGCCGATCACGCCGGTCGCGATGCCGATCCAGGTGAGGATGCGGATGCTGCGGCGGGCGTTCTGGGCGGACATGCTCCGAGCCTATCCGGGCTCACGCCCCGGTGATCACCAGCCACAGCAGTGCACCGTTGAGCGCGATCAGCAGCACCGACGCGATGACGCCGGCTGCGGTCGTCCATGCGCGGTTCGCCCAGATCCCGAGGGTGCGTCGCTGCGCCGTCAGGATGACGAGCGGGATCAATGCGAACGGGATGCCGAACGACAGCACCACCTGGCTGAGCACGAGCGCGAGCGTGGGGTCGACCCCGATGCCGAGGATCACGAGTGCGGGGATCAGCGTCACCAGGCGGCGCGCGAGCAGGGGGATCCGCACGTGCAGGAGGCCGTGCATGATCTCGGCCCCCGCGTAGGCGCCGACCGAGGTCGAGGCGAGGCCGGAGGCGAGCAGGCCCACCGCGAAGAACGTCGCGACGACCGGGCCGAGGCCGGTGGCGAGGGCCGCGTGCGCGCCCTCGAGCGAGTCGGTGCCCTCGACACCGGCGAGGTTCGCGGCGGCGAGGAGCAGGATGGCGAGGTTCACGGACCCGGCGATGATCATCGCGATCGACACGTCCCAGCGGGTTGCCCTGAGGAGGCGGCGGATACGCGAGGTCTCGGTACGCACGGCCTCGTCGCCGGCGTGGGTGGTCGTGGCGCCGAAGCGGTCGCGGGTCAGCGAGGAGTGCGCGTAGATCGCGTGCGGCATGATCGTCGCACCGAGGATGGATGCCGCGAGCAGCACCGATCCGGTGTCCTCGAAGCGCGGCACGAGGCCGCCGACGACGCCGGCCGGGTCCGGCGGGGCGACGAAGACCCCGGCGACGAAGCCGATCGTGATGATCGCCATGAGCCCGATGATCACGAACTCGAACGGCCGGGGCCCGCGGCGGCTCTGCACCGCGAGCAGGACCATGGACACGACTCCGGTGATGATTCCGCCGAGGAGCAGCGGCACGTCGAACAGGAGGTGCAGGGCGACCGCGCCGCCGATCACCTCGGCGAGGTCGGTCGCCATGGCGACGAGCTCGGCCTGCAGCCAGTAGGAGCGGCGCGCCCAGCGATTGCGGATGCGCGAGCCGAGCACCTGCGGCAGGCTCTGGCCGGTGACGACACCGAGCTTCGCCGAGAGGTACTGGATCAGCCAGGCCATGACGTTGCCCGCGACGACGACCCATACCAGCAGGTAGCCGTACGTGGCACCAGCGGTCATGTTGCTGGCGACGTTGCCGGGATCGAGGTACGCGACACCGGCGACGAGGGCCGGACCCAGCAGCCACAGGCTGCGGGGTGGGGTCGTGCGTGTGGCAGGAGCCGCGATGGTGTCGGAGCTTTTCGGCATACCGAAATCGTAGCGGATTTTTCGGTGTGCCTAAATATTTCTTCGACGATGCGGCGGATAGCCTTGCTGGATGGATGAGCAGACCCCGGAACGCAGCACGCACGGCGTCGGACCGTGGCCGGGCGGACGCGCTGCATGGCCCGAGGGCGAGCAGTACGACCCCGAGCTGCTCGAGCACGGCGACACCCGCAACGTGATCGACCGCTACCGGTACTGGCGCATGGAGGCGATCGTCGCCGAGCTCGACACGCACCGGCATCCGTTCCACGTCGCGATCGAGAACTGGCAGCACGACATGAACATCGGCTCGATCGTGCGCAGCGCCAACGCGTTCCTCGCCGACACCGTGCACATCATCGGGCGACGCCGCTGGAACAAGCGCGGTGCCATGGTCACCGACCGGTACCAGCACGTCGTGCACCACGAGGACATCGAGACCTTCGCGGCCTGGGCAGTAGGGGAGGGGATGCCGATCGTCGCCGTCGACAACGTCGCGGGCTCCGTGCCCGTCGACCGCGCCGAACTGCCTGAGCGCTGCGTGCTGCTGTTCGGCCAGGAAGGCCCTGGGCTCTCGGCCGAAGCGCTCGCCGCGGCATCCGCCCACATCGAGATCACCCAGTACGGGTCGACGAGGTCGATCAACGCCAGCGCGGCGGCCGCCGTGATCATGTACGAGTGGTGCCGGCGGTACGCCGACTGATCCCGGGGCTGATCACGCCCTGAAGCCTCTCGACACGGGATGCCGGCGGGCGTAGCGTGAGTGCCGATCGAGGAGGCCGACATGGCAGGTCCGGTGCCCATCCGTCCGTATCTCTGGTTCCACGACTCCGCGCAGGAGGCGATGGACTACTACGTCTCGGTCTTCCCCAACTCGTCGATCGACCGGGTCGCCCACTATCCCGACGAGAACCTCAGCGAGCATTTCGAGGGCATGGGCGGGAAGGTCATCAACGGCGAGTTCACCCTGAACGGCACCCGGTTCGGTTGCATCGACGGTGGACCGGCGTTCTCGTTCACCGAGGCGGTGTCGTTCGTGATCGAGTGCGCCGACCAGGCCGAGATCGATCACTACTGGCAGGCGCTCTCGGCGGTGCCCGACGCCGAGGCGTGCGGCTGGTGCAAGGACCGGTTCGGCGTCAGCTGGCAGATCGTCCCCGCCGACCTCGGCCGGCTGCAGCGGCGCCCTGAGCAGATCCAGGCGCTCATGCGCATGAAGAAGATCGTGATCGAGGAACTCGAGACCGCCTGAACGGGGCTTCGGCGGATGCGGCCGTTCAGGTCCGATCGATGCCGAACAGGTGGCGGTAGATCGCGTTGACATCGCGATCCAGATGATCGATGCGCCCGTTCACGGCTCGGATCTCGATCCGCACTCTCGCGAACTCGCTGGTGATCTCGGCCCGTACGCTGTCGAATTCTC
Organism: Microbacterium oxydans; assembly: GCF_000956525.1. Classification (GTDB taxonomy): domain Bacteria; phylum Actinomycetota; class Actinomycetes; order Actinomycetales; family Microbacteriaceae; genus Microbacterium; species Microbacterium oxydans_A. The sequence continues at coordinate 41,520 of NZ_JYIW01000019.1, read as the reverse complement.
TTCGCACGCTGTCGAACTCGGTCCGCACGCCGTGGAACCCGTCGCGCATCATCCGCACGAACATGGTCGAGATCAGCGTGACCGTGCCGATCATTCCAGCCGCGAAGACACCGATCAGTGTCCAGATCTGTGGTTCGTTCATCCCCAACATCCCTTCAGTGTGCCTCGATGATGTCGAGCGCACCAGGGATACGGAGCCCAGTATTCCGGGGGTTTCAGGTACTGGGGAGAACTCGTTCTCCTCAGTACCCGTGGAGGACTAGACGCCCGCTGTCAACCAGCGCCCCGACCGGACCCGCCAGCCGAGCGTCGCGAGGCGAGCGAGCAGGTAGATGCCGAAGAACGCGAGCGAGAGCCAGATCAAGCCGGCGCTGCCGCCGACGCCGAGCGCCGCGATGATCCACAGCGCCGGGAGGAACGGCACGAGGTTCAGGCCACCGGCGATCGCGAGGTAGCGCACGTCGTTCGCCCCCATCAGCACGCCGTCGAGCACGAAGACGACCCCGGCGACCGGCTGCGCGACCGCCAGCACCAGCAGTGCGGGTTGCACGAGAGACGCGACCTCGGCCGATCCGGTGAAGACGATGCCGAGCACGCCGGACAGCGCCGCGATGATCGCACCGACGATCACGCCGAACCATGCTCCCCAGGCGACGGTGCGGCCGAGCACGCGACGCACCTGCGGCTGGTCGCCGGCGCCGAGCTCCTTGCCGATCAGGGCCTGCGCCGCGATCGCGAGCGCGTCGAGCGCGAAGGCAGCCGCCGAGAAGATCGTGAAGACGATCTGCCACCCGGCGAGCTCATCGGCGCCGATGCCGGTCGCGACGCCCACGGTCGCGAGCAGGGCGACGCGCAGGCTCACGGTGCGCAGGAAGAGCCAGCCGCCCGAGCGCGCCGTGCTGCCCATGCCCTCGCGCTGCGCGCGCAACGAGGCGTTGTGCCTGGTCGCGAGGCGTCGGATGACCAGGACGTAGGCGCCGACCATGCCCCACTGGGCCGTGATCGTGCCGGCGGCGGAGCCGGCGATGCCCCACCCGAACCCGTAGATGAACAACACGTTCAGCAGTGCGTTCGCGCCGAAGCCGAGCCCGGCGATCCACAGCGGCGTGACGGTGTCCTGCATCCCGCGCAGCAGCCCGGTCGCCGCGAACACGATCAGCATCGCGGGGAGCCCCCACATCGAGATCACGAGGTAGTCGTTCGCCTGCTCGGACACGGCCTCGCCGGCGCCGAACAGCGAGACCAGCCAGGGCGACGACACGGCGCCGACGACCGCGAGCACGGCGCCGAGTCCCAGCGCGAGCCACATGCCGTTGATGCCGACCGAGACGGCTTCGCCAGGCTGGCCAGCGCCGAAGCGCCGCGCGACCGCCGGCGTGGTGGAGTACGCCAGGAACACCATGAGCCCGACGATGGTCTGCAGCACCGCGCCGGCGATCCCGAGCCCCGCGAGCGGTGTGGTGCCCAGGTGTCCGATGAGCGCTGCGTCCACGATCAGGAACGCGGGCTCCGCGATCAGCGCGCCGAGCGCGGGGACCGCGAGGCGCAGGATCTCTCGGTTGAGGGAGGGGCGCGCGGTCATCCTCCGAGCCTATGGGCTGGCACCGACGTGCCAGCCTCGACGTGCCAGCCTCGACCCGGCGGTGGCATCGTACGCTGGAGGGAACGGATGCCACGGAGGTGCATCATGTCGGATCCTCGCGAAGCCGCAGCCCAGTACCGCGCGCGACAGCAGGGCACGAGCCCGGACGGCGATGACGAGGGCGGGACGCCGCCCGGCATCGGCGCAGCTGTGGATCGGGCCGCGTTCATCGAGACGGCGATCCAGGTCGCCATCCGCCGCGGCGACTTCGACGATCTTCCCGGCGCCGGCAAGCCGCTCGAGGGCCTCGACGGCCATCACGATCCCGACTGGTGGATCCGCCGCAAGATCGAGACCGAGAACCTCACGGGTCTCGGTCCGCCCGCGATCCTGCTGCGCGCCGAGGACAAGGGGCTCGACGCGGAACTCGATCTGCTCGGTCGCGAGTCCGATGTGCGCAGCGTGCTCGAGGACTTCAACCGCCGCGTGATCGAGGCTCGACGACAGCTGCAGGGCGGGCCGCCGGTGGTGACCTCGCCGCGCGACATCGATGCGACGGTCGCGGCCTGGGCGGAGCGCCGGCTGGCGCGGCCGCCGGCATCCGATCCTGCACCTGCGCAGAGCCGTCGTCGCAGGTGGCGGATTCGCCGAAGCGAGTGACCTGCCTGCCGTGCGCGTCATAGGGTGGGATGCATGACTGACGTGCTTCCCGTGGGCCTCGCCGTTTCCGAGTTCAGCTCCGACATCCGCCCGCAGGACGACCTCTACCGTCATGTGAACGGTGCCTGGATCGCCCGCACCGAGATCCCGGGCGACAAGGCGAGATGGGGGTCGTTCCACCTCCTCGCCGAGCAGGCCGAGAAGGATGTGCGCGCCATCATCGAGGAATCGCAGGATGCCGAAGAGGGCACCCTGGCGCGGAAGATCGGCGACCTGTTCGCGAGCTTCATGGACACCGAGCGCATCGCGGCTGCCGGCACCTCGCCGTTGGCCGAGACCCTCGCCGAGATCGACGCGATCGACAGCATCCCCTCGTTCCTGCGGACGGTCGGCGCGTACGACCGTGACGGCCGAGCGCACCTGATCGGCTTCTACGTCGACGGCGACCCGGGGAACCCGGAGCGCTACGTCCCCGTCGTCGTGCAGTCGGGTCTGTCGCTCCCGGACGAGAGCTACTTCCGTCTCGAGACGTTCGAGGGCACCAGAGCCGCGTACCGCGCGCACCTCGAGCGGCTGCTGACGCTCGGCGGGATCCCGGATGCCGCCGAGGATGCCGACCGCGCGATCGCCCTCGAGACCGAGCTCGCCGGTCACCACTGGGACAACGTGAAGAGCCGTGATGCGGTCGCGACCTACAACCTGAAGACCTGGGACGAGATCCAGGAGCTCGCCGGTGTCGACCTCGCGCCGTGGCGCGACGCCGTCGCCCCGTCGAATCCTGCGGCCTTCGCCGAGGTCGTGGTGTCGCAGCCGAGCTTCCTCGAGGGACTCGGCACGCTGCTCACCGCCGAGCGCCTCGACGACTGGAAGGCGTGGCTGCGCGCCCAGGTCGTGCATGCAGCGGCCCCGTACCTGACTGATGACCTCGTGCAGGAGAACTTCTCGTTCTACGGCACCGAGCTCACCGGCGTCCCCACCATCCGCGAACGCTGGAAGCGCGGTGTCTCGGTGACCGAGGGCGCGCTCGGCGAGGCGATCGGCAAGGTCTACGTCGAGCGGCACTACCCGTCGACCGCGAAGGCCGCGATGGACGAGCTGGTCGCGAACCTGATCGAGGCGTACCGCCAGAGCATCACGGAGCTCGAGTGGATGACCGCCGAGACGCGCGAGCGCGCGCTCGCCAAGCTCGACTCCTTCACGCCGAAGATCGGACACCCCGATGTCTGGCGCGACTACTCGAGCCTGACCATCGACCGCGCCGACCTGTTCGGCAACGTGCGTCGCGCGGCGATCTTCGAGCACGACCGTCACGTCGACAAGGTCGGTACGCCGATCGACCGCGACGAGTGGCACATGCCGCCGCAGATGGTGAATGCGTACTACAACCCCTCGATGAACGAGATCGTGTTCCCGGCGGCGATCCTGCAGTACCCGTTCTTCGACGCAGGGCGCGATGCTGCGGCGAACTACGGCGGCATCGGCGCGGTCATCGGGCACGAGATCGGCCACGGCTTCGATGACCAGGGCAGCCGCTACGACGGCGACGGACGCCTCGAGGACTGGTGGACGGATGCTGACCGCACGGCGTTCGAGGAGCGCACCAAGGCGCTCATCGCCCAGTACGACGCGCTGGTGCCGGAGGGCCTCGCGCCCGAGCATCACGTGAACGGCGCGCTCACGATCGGCGAGAACATCGGCGACCTCGGTGGCCTCGGCATCGCCCTCAAGGCGTACGAGCTGTCGCTCCGCGCGGACCCGTCGGTCGCTGAGCCTGTCGAAGGGCCGGTCATCGACGGGTACACGGGTGTGCAGCGCCTGCTGCTCTCCTGGGCGCAGGTCTGGCAGCAGAAGGGCCGGGAGGCCGAGACGCTGCGACTGCTGACGATCGACCCGCATTCGCCGAACGAGTTCCGCTGCAACCAGATCGTGCGCAACATCGACGCCTTCTACGAGGCGTTCGAGGTCGGCGAGAAGGATGCTCTGTGGCTGCCCGAAGACGAGCGTGTGACGATCTGGTGACCAAGCGTCGCAGTCTGTGAGAGATCCCCATCGGTCGGCGTTACGATATCGGTGCCGCTGGGGATAGCGCCGCAGTGGCGCCCCCATCCGCCCTCTCCGTAAGGATCATGCGTGGGATCCCGCACACCCTCGTTCCCTGAGCCCTTCGGCTCCGCGCAGGGAGCGCCCGCCGACGGGGCCGTGCTGCGCCGCTCGCAGAGCACCAGCAGGAGGCTGCCTCGGCGTGCCGCAGTCGGACGCCGTTCGTTCACCTCGACGCTGCGTGCGCTCGAGACGCTGGCGGATGCCGGTGCCCAGGTGTCGGTGCACGTCGTCGATCTCGACTCGCACGAGCACGTGCTCGCCGGCGACGACCACGTCACGATGCCGGTCGCCGGGCTCGGCGTGGTGCCGCTGCTGATCGAGGTGGCGGCCGGCTTCGAGAGCGGCGAGCTCGATCCTCTCGAGATCGTGGAGCGCGGGAGCATCGATGCTGTGACGACGTCCGGCCTCTGGCGCAATCTGCACGCGCCCGCGCTGCCGCTGGAAGACCTGGCGGTGCTGGCCGCGACCGCCGGCGACCCGATCGCCGTGAACGCGCTGCTGCGAAGGGTCGGCCACGAGCGCGTCCGGGAGCGCATCGAGAGCATCGGCCTCCGGCGCACCGCGCTGCTCGACCGGTTCCGCGATCAGCGGGGCCCTGACGACGCGCCGCATGTCGCGGTCGGCTCGACGCGCGAGCTCGCCGGGCTCTTCTCCGCGCTCGTCAACTCGGCCGTGGTCGACGCCACCGTGAGCGCCCAGGTGTCCGAGTGGCTCAGCCTCAACCAGGACCTCAGCCTGGTGGCTGCGTCCACCGGTCTCGATCCGTTCTCGCACGATCACGACGCCCACGGGCTGCTGTTCGTGAACAAGACCGGTCGCGACCGCGGCGTCCGTGCTGAGGCCGGCGTGCTCGCGGGTCCGCGGGCCGGCGTCGCATACTCGCTCATCGTCTGCTTCGACGACCTCTCGATCACGCACCGGCTGCGTGCGCACGACGCGTTCCGTGTGCTCGGCGTGGAACTCATGGAGTACACGCACTGACGCGAGCCCGACGTTCGGATCGACGGATTCAGGGGATCGACGGATTCAGGGGAGCATGCGGCGCAGCAGCGCGGCGAGCGCGTGGCGGTCTGCGACGGAGATGCGCTCGGTGAGTGGAAGCAGCGTGTCGCGCAGGGCGACGGTGAGCGAGTCGGCGACGTCGCGCCCTCGGTCCGTGAGCACGACGTCGACGGAGCGGGCGTCCTGTTCGTTCGGCACGCGGGCGAGGAGCCGGGCTCGTTCCGCTCTCGAGACCAGCCCGGACATCGTGGACTTCTCCAGCCCCAGATACTCGGCGAGATCGCTCATCCGCAGCCGTCGATCTCGCAGGATCGCAAGCACGCGCAGCTGTGTGAGCGAGAGACCGGCGTCGGCAGCGAGTCCGGTCAGCACACCCATCGTCATGAACGCTGTCTGTCCGAGGGCGTCGATGAGGTCGTCATCGGGGTTGTGATGCATGGCTCGAGACTACTTGACAGCTTCGTGATGCGAACTAATATAGTTCGTATCACGAAGTAAATGGAGGACGTCATGTTCGCAGTAGTGGTCAACGCATTCGGCGCCGCACCGGTCTGGCAGCAGTTCGCAGAGCCAGAGCCGCTCAGCGGTGAGGTCGTCGTCGACGTCGTCGCGGCGGGCGTGCATCCGCGGGTGCGCTCGCAGGCGGCTGGCTCCCACTACACGAGTGAGGGCTCGCTTCCGCTGATTCCAGGAGTCGACGGCGTCGGCCGATTCCCGGACGGCACCATGCGCTATTTCGCGGTCGGCAGCGACACCCGGGGCTCGATCGCTCAACGTGTCGCCGTCGACCCGCGAGCCAGTGTGATGCTCCCCGATGGTGCAGACCCGGTTGCGATCGCTGCCGCGGCGAACCCGGTCATGTCGTCGTGGGTGGCGCTTCGCCACCGCATCGCGTTCCCGCTCGACGCCCGTGTGCTGATCCTGGGAGCGACGGGCGCTGCGGGATCCGCCGCTGTCCAGGTCGCGAAGCACCTCGGTGCCGCGCAGGTGATCGCCAGTGGCCGTGACACGGCTCGGCTCGAGGGGCTGCCTGCGCTCGGAGCGGACGAGATCGTGCCGCTGGGTGACCTCGAGACGATCGGACGGGTCGCCGCAGACGTCGATGTTGTCCTCGACTACGTCTGGGGGCGACCGGGAGCCGATGTCATGCGCGCTGTCGTGACGGCGAGGACGATGCGCAGCTCCCGGCTCGACTGGATCTCCATCGGAGCATCCGCTGGTCAGGACGCGGCGATCCCGTCGGCGGCGCTCCGGTCGTCCGGCCTGACGATCGTGGGCAGCGGCCAGGGCTCGGTCGGTCGTTCGGCCTTCGTCGAAGAGCTTCCCGAGATCGTCGGACTCATCGCAGATGGGACGATCGTGAGCGCCTCGACCGCCGTGCCGGCCACCGATGTCGAGGCGGCCTGGAATGCGGTGAGCGAGCAGGGTGCGAGTCGACTCGTACTCACCCTCTGACTGAGTATGATCATCGGATGCCCCGACCGGACTGGACCCCGCATCGACGCGATGACGGCGAGCTGCTCGGCTGGATCCACCCCGAGGGCGATCTCTGGGTCGCGGTCGATGTGCTCGGTCGACCGGCATCCGATGCGACCGAGTGGCTCGATGCCGAGGCCGCGCTCGAGGAGCACGGCATAGCCTGGCTGGCCGACCCGTGGATGCTGGAGGGCGAAGGCGATCGTCCGTTGCGGGTGCGCCTGCTCGAGGTGACGCCGGACGACGACGGCGCGCCCGGCCGCATCGTGGTGAAGCTCGACGACTTCGGCGACATGACCCGGCCGTCGACCGCGCAGTTCGTGCTGGCCTGGCCGATCCCGGATCGACTGCGGCAGCCGCGTGCCGACGATCCCGATCCGCGCGAGATCTCTCGTTGACGCGTACGCGTCGACCGCGTAGACCAGAGGAGCGCGACCAGGCGGGTCGCGCTGATGAGGAGTCAGCATGGGCATCGTCTTCAGTGATCTCGCCGTCTCGGCCGACGGGTACGCGACCGGCCTGAACCAGACCGAGGAGTCACCCTTCGGCGACATCGACACGAGTTGGCTGCACGACTGGATGTTCGACGCCTACGAGGAGAACAAGCCCGAGGTCGACGCCATCGTCGAATCCGGCGCGACCATCATGGGGCGGAACATGTTCGGCCCCGTTCGCGGCGAGTGGGATCGCGACTGGCGCGGCTGGTGGGGCGACGAGCCGCCGTACCGCAACCCGGTGTTCGTGCTCACGAACCACCCGCACGCGCCGATCGAGATGCAGGGCGGCACGAGCTTCCACTTCGTCACCGACGGCATCGAGTCGGCCCTCGCGCAGGCGCGGGAGGCGGCGGGGGATCAGCGCATCTCGATCGCGGGCGGCCCGACCACGGTGAACCAGTTCCTCGCAGCCGGTCTCCTCGACGAGCTGCGACTGCACATCACGCCCAGCATCCTCGGTGCGGGGGTGCGGGTCTTCGACGGCGTCCCTCCGCAGCGGCTCGAGCGGGTGTCGGTGCGTGCGACCTCGCTCGTCACGCACATCACCTATCGCCGGCTCTGAGCGGCGCGGGTTCGCGGCGAAGGGCTAGTGCGGCAGGGACGGATGCTGCTCGGCGCCGCGCTGCTTCGGGATGAACAGCGACAACACGACGGCGATGATGCCGGCGGCGATCGCCAGCCAGAAGCACACCTCGAACGCGGCGCGCGTCGGCACGAACACCCCGCCCACTTCGACGCTCATGGCGGCGAGGACCCCGCCCATCACCGCGGAGGCGCTGGAGGTGCCGACCGAACGGAACAGGGCGTTCAGGCCGTTCGATGCCCCCGTCTCGTTCGCCGGCACCGAGCGCATGATGATCATCGGCATCGCAGCGAACGTGAAGCCGATGCCGACGCCGATCAGCAGGTTGCCGACGAGGATGTGCCACACCTCGCTCGACCACAGCAGCACGAACACGTAGGCGAGCACGATCGCGACCGCGCCGACAGTGAAGAGCGGTCGTGGGCCGACCGTGCGCTCGAGCCAGCCGGACAGCGGCGAGATGATCATCATCACGAGGCCGGCCGGCATGATGACCAGCGCGGCGGCGACCATGTCGAGCCCGAAGCCGAATCCGCCGGCCGCCGGGCCCTCCAGCAGCTGCGGGAAGGTCACGTTCGAGGCGAACAGGGCGAAGCCCATGCCGATCGCAGCGATGTTCGTGAACAGGACCGCCGGTCGCGCGGCGACGCGCAGATCGAGCAGCGGATCCTTCGTGCGCAGCTGGTACCAGCCCCACACCAGCAGCACGACGACGCCGCCGATGACGCAGGCGAGCGCGAGCGGTGAGGTCCAGCCCCATTCCGCGCCGCGCGAGACGAACAGCAGCAGTCCGGTGAGGCCGATCGCGAGGCCGATGGCGCCGAGCACGTCGAGGCGGCCGGGGAAGCGGAGCACGTCCTCGGGGACGACGGCGAGCACCAGGGCGAGCCCGATCACGCCGAGCGCTGCCGCGAGCCAGAACAGCCAGTGCCAGTCGGCGTTCTTCGCGAGCAGGGCGGCCACCGGCATCCCGATCGCACCGCCGACGCCCATCGTGGCGCTCATGAGCGCGACCGCGGTGCCGAGCCGGTTCGTCGGGAGGACGTCGCGCATGATCGCGATGCCGAGCGGGACCACGCCGGTGACGGCGCCCTGCAGCGCGCGGCCGATGATGACGCCGACGATCGACCCGGACACCGCCGCGATCACGGAGCCGATGATGAGCAGGACCAGCAGCACGATGACGACGCGGCGTTTGCCGTACATGTCGCCGAGACGGCCGGAGATGGGGGTGGCGACGGCGGCGACCAGCAGCGTGATCGTCACGACCCACGTGGTGTCCTCGCGGGAGGCGTTCAGCAGCTGCGGCAGCTCGGCCTGCAGCGGCACGACCAGCGTGAACATGAACGACGAGCAGAGGCCGGCGAATGCGAGCACCGCGACGATCGCCCACTTGGGAGGGGTTCGAGAGAGACGTTTCCTGGCCTTGTCATCGTTCGAACCCACTGCCCAAGGCTATCGGCGCCAGCGGGCACCGGGGTCACCGAAGGCGTTCAGGACTGGCAGACTGGGCGGGTGCGAACCATCCGTGATCTCGACACCGTTGAACTCATCCTCGATGCGCAGGCCCTGCTCGACTCCATCAGGGGTCCACAGCGCGTGGTCGATGCCGGCACGCTGCGGGCGCTGCAGCAGTCGGGCAATTACGTCGTCGGCTTCTTCGACGGCGAGGGCGATGACGAGCGCATGGTCGGTGCCTCGATCGCCTTCTTCGGCGAGCCGGCCCGGCGTGCGATGCACTCGCACATCACCGCGCTGCTCCCGGAGTTCCGTGGCCGCGGTTGGGGTCGGGAGCTCAAGGAGCACCAGCGCCAGTGGGCGTTCTCGCGCGACGTCGGACGCATCACGTGGACGTTCGACCCGCTCGTGGCGCGCAACGCGCACTTCTTCCTGTCGGTGCTGGGTGCCAGGGCCACCGGGTACTCGGTGAACCGCTACGGCATCTTCGGCGGTGGCGACGCCGGCGACGAGAGCGACCGCCTCGACGTCGAATGGGCGCTCGCCGACATCGCGAAGCCGCCCGCATCCGATGACATCGTGGAGACGCTCGAGATCCCCGCCGACATCGAGGCCCTGCGGGAATCGGACCCGGCTGCTGCACACGAATGGCGGACGCGTCTGCGCGCGGAGATGGCCGAGATCCTCGGGCGGGGCCTGCGCATCGCGGGCTTCGATGTCGAACGCGGATACCTCTTCACCGCCTGAGTCGCACCGCCGGTGGCATCGCCGTCAGCGCGGTGGCATCGCCGTCATCGCGGCGGCAGCACGAACTCCCCGGTCTCGCCGGGGTTGACCGCGATCTCCCATCGGAACCCGTCAGGGTCGACGAAGTATCCGGAATACCCGCCCCATTCCCGTTGCTGGGCCGGGCTCACGGTCGCGCCCAGCCGCGCCGCCTCGGCGAGCACCTCATCGACCTCTGCGGGGGTCGCGAGGTTGTGCGACAGTGTGAGCGGTGCGATGCCGGATGCCGGGGCCTCGCCCACTTCGGCGGTGAACCCCTCGACCGACCACAGCGACAGGATGACCCGTTCGGCCACCGGGAACATCAGGACGTCGTCGCCCGAGAAGATCGGCTCCCAACCGAGGCCGTCGACGTAGAACGCCCGGCTGCCGGCGAGGTCTGCCACTGCGAGTGTGATGAAGCTGACGCGCTGTTCCATGCCGACGAGTCTGGCACCGGCATCCGACGTTCGGAACGGGTGCAGCTCAGCGCACACCCTTCATGAGCCGGAGCACCGGCTTGATCGACAGCAGGAGTCCGATGCCGACGACGATCGCGATCGTGCCGAGGATCGAGAAGTACGGCACCTCGTTCTTCGGATCGTAGAACTGCACCAGCCAGCCGGAGATCGCCGTACCCAGCGCGATCGAGAGGAAGAACAGCGCCACCATCTGCGTGTGGAACACCGCTGGCGCGAGCTTCGTGGTGACCGAGAGCCCGACCGGCGAGAGCAGCAGCTCGGCGACGGTGAAGACGAAGAGGATGCCGACGATCGCGAGCAGCGGTGTGGAGTTCTCCCCGCCGCCGGCGAAGGGGAGGAACAGCAGGAACGCCGAGCCCATGATGATCGCGCTCAGGCCGAACTTGACCGGCGTCGACGGCTGGCGTTTGCCGAGGCGGGTCCAGATCGCGGCGAAGACGCCCGACAGGATGATGATGAAGACCGGGTTGATCGACTGCACCCACGGGATCGGCATCTCGAAGCCGAAGATGTTCCGGTCGAGGCGCTCAGAGGCGTACAGCGTCAGCACCGTGAACTGCTGCTGGTACAGCGACCAGAACGCGACGCTGGTGATGAAGAGCGGCAGGAAGCCCCAGACGCGCGAGCGCTCGGTGCTGTCGATGCGCCGACTCGTGAGGATCACCGCGAAGTAGGCGATGGCGGCGACGAGCGTGCCGCCGATCACGATGGTCGAGAGGTTGTCGGCGCGGATCACGCCGAGCAGCAGGAGCACCGCGATGAGTGCGATGGCCCCGGCGGCGATGAGTCCGACGAGGGGGTAGCGCGATGCCGGGAGCGGGTTCGGCACCTCGCGCGCTGCTGCCGGCAACGAGCGACGCCCGAACGAGTACTGCACGAGTCCGAGCGTCATCCCGACGGCGGCCAGGCCGAAGCCCCAGTGGAAGCCGAGCGTGGACTGCAGGATGCCGGTGAGGATCGGTCCGATGAAGGCGCCGAGGTTGATTCCGAGGTAGAACAGCGAGAAGCCGGCGTCGCGGCGGTCGTCGTCCGGGGCATAGAGGGTGCCGACGACCGCGGTGGCGTTGGCCTTGAGCCCGCCGGAGCCGAGCGCGACGAGCACGAGGCCGACGCCGACGCCGACGAGACCAGGCAGCAGCGCGAGCGCGAGGTGCCCTGCCACGATCACGATCGCGCTGACGAAGAGCACGCGCTCCGACCCGAAGAGCCGGTCGGCGACCCACGCCCCGAGGATCGTGGACAGGTACACCGAACCGCCGTAGGCGCCGACGATGCCACCGGCGACCGCCTCGGGGATGCCGAGCCCGCCCTGCGAGACCGAGAAGTACAGGTAGATGAGCAGGATGCCCTGCATGCCGTAGAAGCTGAACCGCTCCCACATCTCCACGCCGAACACATGGACCAAGGACCACGGCTGGCCGAAGAATCGGGTGTTGTCGTCGCGGGTCCGATGGGTGGGCTGCGCTGCGCTCATCCCTCGACGGTACTCTTCGACGGGCTCAGAGTCCCAGCTGGTGGGCTCGGAGTCCCAGCTGGACCGCGGATAGAATGGGGACGCCCGTGTTCACGGGTCCCTCCCGCATCCGACCATTGGAGCCACCATGGCCGAACAGTCCCGCCTCGACAAGGTCATCGCCCTCGCCCGCCACCGCGGGTTCGTCTTCCAGGCCGGTGAGATCTACGGCGGTTCCCGTTCTGCATGGGACTACGGCCCCCTCGGCACCGAGCTCAAGGAGAACATCCGCCGGCAGTGGTGGCAGACGTTCGTGCGCGGCCGTGGCGACATGGTGGGGCTGGACTCCAGCATCATCCTGCCGAAGCGCGTGTGGGAGGCATCCGGTCACGTCGCGACCTTCACCGACCCGCTCGTCGAGTGCCTGCAGTGCCACAAGCGCTTCCGCGCCGACAACCTCATCGAGGACTTCGAGGCGCGCAAGGGCCGCAAGGCCGAGAACGGTCTCGCCGACATCCCGTGCCCGAACTGCGGCACGAAGGGCCAGTACACCGAGCCCAAGGCCTTCTCGGGTCTGGTGAAGACCTACCTCGGCGTCGTCGACGACGAGTCTGGCCTCTACTACCTCCGCCCCGAGACGGCGCAGGGCATCTTCGTGAACTTCTCGAACGTGCTCACCGCGAGCCGCAAGAAGCCGCCGTTCGGCATCGGCCAGGTCGGCAAGGCGTTCCGCAACGAGATCACCCCCGGCAACTTCATCTTCCGCACCCGTGAGTTCGAGCAGATGGAGATCGAGTTCTTCACCCCGCCGGCCGAGGCCCAGGAGTGGTTCGAGCACTGGGTCGAAGCCTGCTGGAACTGGTTCATCGACCTCGGCATCGACCCCGAGAACATGCGTCAGTTCGACGTGCCGGAAGACGACCGCGCGCACTACTCCGCCGGCACCATCGACGTCGAGTACAAGTTCGGCTTCACCGGCAAGGAGTGGGGCGAGCTCATGGGCGTCGCCAACCGCACCGACTACGACCTGTCGAGCCACAGCGAGGCATCCGGCCAGAGCCTGACGTACTTCGACCAGGCCACGGGCGAGCGCTACACGCCGTACGTGATCGAGCCGTCGTTCGGCCTCACCCGCGCGATGATGGCGTTCCTCGTCGACGCCTACCGCGAGGAGGAAGTGCCCAACGCCAAGGGCGGCACCGACGTGCGCACCGTGCTGAAGCTCGACCCGCGTCTCGCGCCGGTGAAGGCCGCCGTGCTGCCGCTGTCGCGCAACGAGCGCCTCTCGCCGCTGGCCCGCGAGGTCGCCGACACGCTGCGCGGCTCGTGGTCGGTGGACTTCGACGACGCCGGTGCGATCGGTCGCCGGTACCGCCGCCAGGACGAGATCGGCACCCCGTTCTGCGTCACGGTCGACTTCGACTCCCTCGACGACCGTGCCGTCACGGTGCGCGACCGCGACACCATGGCGCAGGAGCGCGTCTCGATCGACACGCTGCACGAGTACCTCGCCGAGCGCCTGAAGGGCGCCTGACCCGGCATCCCGCCCCGGCATCCCGCCCCGGCAACCTGCTGAGCCACCCCCTTGCGCGCGAACCGGCCCCTTGTGAACGTCCGCAAGGGGCCGGTTCGCGCACAAGGGGGCCGCTCGGCGGAGGGTCAGCCAGCGGTCTCGTGCCCTACTTCGCGGCCTTCGCGGCTGCCTTCATGGCCTTCTTGTGCTCGCGCACCTTCGTCAACGACTCCGGCGACACGATGTCGGCCACGCTGCGGAACGAGCCGTCCTCCCCATAGGCGCCGGCGGCCTCGCGCCAGCCCTCGCCCTCAAAGCCGTACTGCTTGCCGAGCAGCGCGAGGAAGATCTTGGCCTTCTGCTCGCCGAACCCGGGCAGTGCCTTGAGTCGCTTCAGGACCTCGGCGCCCGAGGGGTCGCCCTTGGTCCACAGCGCCGCAGCGTCTCCGCCCCAATCGTCGACGAGCGTCTGACACAAGGTCTGCACGCGCGTCGCCATCGATCCGGGGAAACGGTGCACGGCCGGCGTCTGCTTGAAGGCCTCGAGGAATTCGTCCGGTGCCATGCTCGCGATGGCCGTGGCGTCAGCGGCGCCCGTGCGCTGTTCGATCTTGAGCGGACCGGCGAACGCGGTCTCCATCGGCACCTGCTGGTCGAGCAGCATGCCAACCAGCAGCGCGAGCGGGTTGTCGGTCAGCAGGGCGTCGGCGTCGGTGTCGCCGGTGATGTGCAGGGCCATGCGTCCAGTCTGGCATCAGGCCGGAACTTCCGCGCTCGGGTGAGCGGCTGCGCGCTGGCTCAGGCGATGGAGGATGCCGAGTCGTCGTCGGCGTCGGATGCTGCCGCCGGCGCGATGCCGTACAGCGCGCTGATCGCTGCGGCGAACTCGTCGGCGCGACCGGCGGCGGCGAGCTCATGCGCGCGTGCGGTCGGCGTGTGCAACAGCACGCCGGACAGGTGCCGCAGCGCCTGCTCGACCTTGCCGTCCTCGTCGCCGCGTGCGCGTGCGCGTGCGATCTCGCTCTCGAGCAGCGTGAAGATGTGCGAGCGCAGCGCGACCACGGAGGGGATGACGCTCTGGCGTGCGCCGACGACGTGGAAGGTGTCTGCGGCTTCTCGCACGACGGTGCGCGCGGCATCCGTCGCCTGCAGCTCTTCGAGCGGGGCGTGCAGGCGGATGGTCTCGAGGTCGAGCAGCGCGACGCCGTCGAGCGATGCGACGGCCGGGTCGACGTTGCGCGGCATGCCGAGGTCGACGACGAGCTGGTGGTGCGATGCCGAGGCTCCTGTCGAGGGGTCGACGGGGCAGCCGACCGCAGCGAGGCCGGCCGGACGCTGCAGGTGCTCGATGCCGAGGACGGGCTCGGTGGCAGAGGTGCAGGTGATCAGCAGGCTGGAGTGCGCGGCGGTGCGGGCGTAGTCCTCGGCGGAGATCGCACGAAGACCGTGCTTCGCGGCGAAGATGTGGGCTCGGCCGGAGGGGGAGTAGACGGAGATGTCGACCGCGCCTCGCTCACGCAGTGTGGCGAGCGTGACCGCGGCGTAGGCGCCGGTGCCGACGAGCAGCACGCGCTCAGCGGACCAGTCGACGATGCGGCTGTCTGCGAGCTCGAGGGCGAGTCGCACGAGCGAGCGGCCGGCGCGACCGAGGGCCGTGACGTTCTTGACCTTGCGCTGCGCCTGGCTGGCGCGCTGGAACAGGCGCTCGAGCTCGGGGGAGGTGGTGCCCTCCTTGCGGGCCGACTTCAGCGCGCGGCGCACCTGGCCCGCGATCTCACCCTCACCGGAGACGACCGATTCGAGGCCGGAGGCCACGGAGAACAGGTGCTCGGCGACGCGGCGGCCGGCGTGCACGGTGTACGCACCATCCAGCTCGCTGGCCGGGACACCGGTGACGGATTCGACGGCTTCCAGCACTGCTTCGACGCCGATCGCGCCTGCCGCGGTGACCGGTTCGTCCATTTCCACGTACGCCTCGAACCGGTTGCACGTCGCGAGAACAACGGCACCCTGCACGCACGGAGTCATCTCCACAAGGGTGGGGGCGACGCCGTCGGGGGTGCGGCTCAGGCGTTCGAGCAGGTCGAAGGAGGCGGTCTTGTGACTCGCCGTGACACACAGCAGCACCCTTCGATTGTACCCCTCGTGCGCAGGCCCGGCCGCCGCCGCCCTTCAGCGGGAGCACACGCGCCGGATGGGAGGATGGATGCATGGCACTCTCCGATGCTCCTCTGCTGCGCGCTCTCACGGGCGACCGCCCCGAACGGACCCCGGTCTGGTTCATGCGTCAGGCGGGTCGGTCACTCCCCGAATACCGCGAGCTGCGGGTCGGCACCAGGATGCTCGATGCCTGTCTCACCCCCGAGCTCGCCGCCGAGATCACGCTGCAGCCGGTGCGTCGCCACGGTGTCGACGCGGCCGTGTTCTTCAGCGACATCGTGATCCCCCTCCGCCTCGCCGGCGTCGAGGTCGAGATCGAGCCCGGCCGTGGTCCGGTCTTCGCGAACCCGGTGCGCACGGCATCCGACGTCGACCGCATCACCGCGATCGACCCGGACTCGTTGGACTCGACCGCGATCGCCGAGGCCGTGCGTCTCGTGACAGCCGAACTCGGAGACACACCGCTGATCGGCTTCGCCGGGGCACCGTTCACGCTCGCTGCCTACCTGGTCGAGGGCGGGCCGTCGAAGGAGCACATGCGGGCACGCGGCATGATGCACGCCGACCCGGACTCGTGGAACCGACTGGCCGGATGGCTCGCCCAGATCTCGCGACGCTTCCTGATCGCGCAGCGCGACGCGGGGGCCTCGGTCGTGCAGCTGTTCGACTCGTGGGCGGGTTCCCTCAGCACCGCCGACTTCCGCGAGTTCGTGGCACCGCACTCGACCACAGCGCTCGAGGGCCTCGGCATCCCCAGCATCCACTTCGGCGTCGGCACCGGGCCGTTCCTCCATGACATGCGGCTCGGCGGCGTGGCCGACGGCGTCGGTGTCGACTGGCGGATGCCGCTGGATGAGGCCGCCGCGATCCTCGGTCCCGACGTCACGGTGCAGGGCAACATCGACCCTGCGTTCCTCTCAGCTCCCTGGCCGGTGCTCGAGGCGCATGTGCTCGACGTGCTGGCCCGTGGTCGTGCGGCGAGGGCGCACATCGTCAACCTCGGCCACGGCGTGCCGCCCGAGACCGACCCCGATCAGCTCACGCGCATCGTCGAGCTGGTGCACGAACGTGGCTGAGACCCCCGCGACGCCGAGCGCCGATGACCTGGCGTCCCGTGCCGCCGGCACGCACATCGTCGTGATCGGTGGCGGTGTGGGCGGACTCATCGCCGCCCGTGAGTGCGCGAAGGTCGGCATGCGCGTGACGCTGTTGGAGGCCGCGGATGCCGTCGGCGGAGCGATCCGGCGCACCGAGCTCGACGGCGTCGGGCTGGATGCCGGTGCCGAGAGCTACGCGACCAGAGGCGGCCACGTGCGGGCCCTGTTGCAGGAGCTCGGTCTCGGTGACCGCATCGTCGCGCCGGCCGCCGGTGGAGCCTGGCTCGCCGGCATTCCGGGGATCGGCGCTGCACCGCTGCCGGTCGGCGGTCTGCTCGGCATCCCCTCGAACCCCTTCCAGGAGGACGTCCGTCGCGTGATCGGGTGGTCTGGCGCGTGGCGTGCCTACCTCGACCGCGTGCGTCCGCCGCTCACGATCGGACACCAGCTCTCGCTCGGTCGGCTGGTCGCCTCGCGCATGGGCGCGAAGGTGCGCGACCGCCTGGTGGCCCCTGTGACGACGGGCGTCTACTCGGCGTCCCCGGATGACGTCGACGTCGATGTCGCGGCTCCCGGTCTGAACGCGGCGTTGACCCGTGTGGGCTCGCTCTCCGGTGCCGTGATGGCGCTGCGACAGGACGGTGCGGCGCGCAAGACTCCTGGTGCCGCGGTCGAAGGCCTCATCGGCGGGATGGGTGCGGTGCTCGACGCGCTGCTCGAAGACCTGGCGCGCTTCGACGCCGAGGTGCGGACGGCGACACGTGTCGAGCAGGTCGCGCGCGACGGCGACGGCTGGCGCGTGACCTCGCGATCGCGGCCGGAGGCCACCGCGGACGATGCCGATGACGAGTCCGAGCCTGCGGATCTCGTCGAGGAGTTCGACGCGGATGCCGTGATCGTCGCGACCGACGAGGGCACCGCCCGTGTGCTGCTCGCCGACGCCGTGCCGGCGCTCGCCGCGAGCATGGCCGGCGCCGCCGTCGTCGCGCCGGAGATCGAGGTCGTGACGCTGCTGCTCGATGCGCCGGTCCTCGACGCCGCCCCGCGCGGCACCGGCGTGCTGACGGTGCCCGGCAGCCACATCGCGAAGGCGCTCACGCACTCGACCGCCAAGTGGGACTGGGTGCGCGAAGCCGCCGGCGGGCGGCACGTCGTGCGGGTCTCCTTCGGTGCGCAGGGCGAACCGGCGGCCACGGCCGAGCTCGATGACGATGCCGCAGCGCAGCTCGCCCTGAGCGAAGCATCCGCTCTGCTGGGAGTGCCGCTCGCTCCGTCCGCGCTGATCGCGGCGCATCGCGCCCGGTACGTGCAGGCGCAGCCGGCCTCGATCATCGGAGCAGGAGAGCGCCGGGATGCCGCTCGTGCAGCGGTGCAGGACGTACCAGGGCTCGCCGCCGTCGGTGCGTGGCTCGCCGGCACGGGATTGGCGCAGGTGCTGCCGGATGCGAAGGGCGAGTCCGACCGGTTGCGGCACGCCCTGCTCTTTGCGTGAGTGAACTCCTGCTGTCAACCCCCTCCCCGGTAGATGCCGAAATCGGCATACGGGGTTACGCTGGGTACCTGGCCGACGGGGATCGAACGCCTGCGGCTCGACCGGAACAACGTGAGGAGACCCCATGAAGGGGAAGATCGGACTCGTCGTCGGACTCGGCGTGGGGTACGTCCTCGGCACGCGTGCCGGGCGCGAGCGGTACCAGCAGATCAAGACGCAGTGGCTCAAGGTCTGGCACCTCGACCCGGTGCAGGAGCGCGTCGAGGTCGTGAAGGCCTTCGTCGGCGACAAGGCAGCCGCGGTTCCCGGTGCGATCTGGAACGGCGCTGTGAAGGTCGTCTCCTCGATCGGTGGGTCCGGCACTCCCGGTGAGAAGCTCGACACCGCGATCGCCAAGGGCAAGCAGGCAGCGGAGGACGTGGCGGATGCCGCGGAGTCCGTGATCGACGACGCCAAGGCCGCTGTGTCGAAGTCCACGCCGAAGACCTCGGCTGCGAACAGCTCGGCGAGCACGAGCTCGAACACGAAGCCGGCGGCGCGCAAGCCCGCAGCGAAGAAGACCGGCGCCTGAGATGCCCCGCGGATTCCGTGACCGCGCCGACGACAGTCTGCTGACGCTGCTCGGGGACCTCCCCGAGCTCGTCACGAACCTCGTCAAGGCTGAGATCGACAATGCCAAGGCGTGGATCTCGCGCACGGCGAAGGATGCAGGCGTCGGGTCTGTCTGGTTCCTCGTCGCCCTGTTCTTCCTGTTCTGGGCTGTGCCGGTGATCCTCGTGTTCGCGATCGCCGGACTCTCGTCCTGGTGGCCGGTCTGGCTGTCGGCGATCGTCGTCTTCGGCATCCTGCTGCTGGCCGTACTGCTGTTCGCGCTCCTCGGCATCCTGAAGTTCCGCAAGGTCCTGCGGCGACAGAACCCGGCACAGGCCGTGGCCGAAGACATCCGACTCGTGAAGGACGCCGGCGATGACCGTCTCTGACAACCTGCCCCGTACCGTCGTGCCCGTCGGGATCGTCGATCCCGTGCAGTCCGCTCGGGCCGAGCTGAAGGCCGCGCTCGCTGCGATCGAGATCAAGGGCAACGTCCCTCGACGCGTCGAGAAGGCATCCAAGCGCGCCATCGCGAAGGGGCGGGTGTTCGCGGATCGCAATCCGGTCGCCGCCGTCGCGGGCGTCGTCGTCCTGGCCGCCGCCGTGGGCGGAGTGGTCTGGGGAATCGCTCGTATCATCTCGCGCTGACGTCTCTGGAGCTGCTTCCAGGGCCGTCGGTCATCACGTTCGCGACCGCCTCGTAAAGGGGGCAGACTGGGGGCATGTCCGAAGTGCGCGAAGAGAACCCGTCCGGCTTCACCCTCTGGGCCGTCTGGCGACGCAATCCCGATGTGCCCGTCACTGAGACCGACTCGACGGAGCTCGAGACGATCGTCTCGTACGTCGAGGATTCCGGCGTGACCGTCCGAGGCTTCTACGATGTCTCCGGTCTCAAGGCCGACGCCGACCTGCTGGTGTGGCTGCACGGCTCCACAGCCGAGGAGCTGCAGAAGGCACTGCGTCGACTGCGTCGCACCGAGCTGCTCCGGTCGCTCCTCCCGGTGTGGAACGTGATGGGCGTGCACCGCGACGCCGAGTTCAACCGCTCGCACGTCCCCGGCTTCCTGCGCGGCGTCGAGCCGAAGGACTGGCTCTGCCTGTACCCGTTCGTCCGCACGCCGGAGTGGTACCTCGCCCCCGAGGAGGAGCGTCGCAAGATGCTCGCCGACCACGGCCGCAAGGGTGCCGCGTTCAAGGGCGTCATCGCGAACACGGTCGCCGCGTTCGCACTCGGCGACTACGAGTGGATCCTCCCGCTCGAGGCCGATGACGTGACCGAGCTCGTCGACCTGATGCGTGACCTCCGCTACACCGATGCGCGTCTCTACGTGAAGGAGGAGCTGCCGTTCTACACGGGACGCAGGCTCCGGTTCGACGAGATCGCGGACGTGCTGCAGTAGGCCGCCCGATGAGCACTCCGATCCGTCTGGGAACCCGACGCAGCGCGCTCGCGCAGGCGCAGTCGGGTCACGTCGCCGCTGCGCTGGAGAAGGTCATCGGCTGTCCGGTCGAGCTGGTCGCCATCACCTCGGAGGGCGACACGAACCGTGCCTCGCTGTCTGAGATCGGCGGTCAGGGCATCTTCGCCACTCGGCTGCGTGACGCCCTGTTCGCGGGGGAGTGCGACTTCCTCGTGCACTCGCTCAAGGACCTGCCGACCGCGATCCCCGAGGGTCTCGTGATCGCTGCGACGCCGCCGCGTGAGGACGCCCGCGACATCGTGTTGACGCGAGGCGGCATCCCGCTGCACGAGTTGCCCGCCGGCAGCACGATCGGCACCGGTTCGCCGCGTCGCATCGCGCAGGTCCGCAGGCGTGCACCGCACGCGGAGGTCGTCGACATCCGCGGCAACGTGGACTCCCGGCAGGCCAGGGTCGTGTCCGGCGAGCTGGACGCCGTGATCCTCGCCGCCGCCGGTCTGCGCCGTCTCGACTCCGCCGCTCCGCTGCGTCGAGAGGCCCTTGGCCTTGCCGAGTGGCCGACCGCCCCAGGACAGGGTGCGCTGGGGGTGGAG
This sequence comes from Microbacterium oxydans, assembly GCF_000956525.1. Lineage (GTDB taxonomy): Bacteria > Actinomycetota > Actinomycetes > Actinomycetales > Microbacteriaceae > Microbacterium > Microbacterium oxydans_A. The sequence goes on along the minus strand of NZ_JYIW01000019.1, from coordinate 20,592 downwards.
ACGACGACGGATGCTCCGGCCGAGCTCCGTGCGGCCCTCGCCGTCCTCGACGACGAGGCGACCCGTCTGGCCGTCACGGTCGAGCGCGCGATCCTCGAAGGACTCGATGCGGGATGCCAGGCTCCGATGGCCGCGCACGCGGTCGTCGACGGCGACTCCGTCCGCGTCAGAACCGTCGTCTACGCGACCGATGGAGGGCGACGCATCGGCCTCGACGTCACCGAAGGCCTGAACGGGGAGTATATTCGTCGGAACGGCAGTGGCAATGGAGCGGATGCTGCCGATGGTGCAGGCCCGATCAGCGCAGCGCGCGAACTCGGGTTGACTGTTGCCCGTCGGCTGCTCGATCAAGGGGCGGCCGACCTCGTCTCCCGAGAGCAATCCTCATGACATCCGAAACGAAACACGAACGACCACTGGACGGCTGGCGAATCCTCGTGCCGCGCGGAGGGCCGTGGGGCGACGGTGTCGCCGCATCCCTGCGAGCGCAGGGCGCAGTCCCCGTCGTCGCGCCGCTGATCAACTTCGCGCCCACGACCGACCAGCCGACGCTCGACGTCGCGCTGGAGCAACTGGCTGCCGGTGCCTTCGACTGGCTGACCGTGACGAGTGCCACCACGGTCGACGTGATGTTCGCGCATCGCGCCGTCGTCCCGCGCACGACGCGGATCGCGGCCGTCGGTGAGACCACTGCTGCGGCGCTGCAGGCCGTCGGCTACGAGGTCGCGCTGGTGCCGGAGCAGGACAACTCCGCTGAGGGCATGGCCACGCAGCTGCTCGCGCTCGAGACCGAGCCGCGTCGCATCCTCGCGCTCCGCAGCGAGATCGCGAAGCCCGTGTTGAGCAGCATGCTGTCGGACGCAGGGCACGACGTGCACAGTGTGGTCGCGTACCGCACGGTCGGTGTGCCGGTGACCGAGCGCATCAAGCGGGATGTCGAGAACGGCCGCATCAACGCGATCCTGATCACGAGCGGTTCCGTCGCCGAGCAGGTGCGCGAGCAGTTCCCGGAGATCCCGGAGGAGACGCTGCTCGCCGCGATCGGACCCCGCACCGCGCGCGACGCCGAGCGGGCCGGGCTCCCCGTGTCGGTGGTGGCCGATCGCCAGACGGTCGACGCCCTGATCGACGCGGTCTCGCACTTCACACTTCCGCACGCGGCTGACGAGTTCGCGCCGTGAGCTTCCCCGAAGTCCGCCTGAGGCGGCTGCGTCAGTCCCGTGCCGTGCGCGATCTCGTACGGGAGACCACGCTGCGGCCGAGCCAGCTCGTGCTCCCGCTGTTCGTGCGGGAGGGGATCGACGAGCCGGTCGCGATCGGTTCGATGCCGGGCGTCGCCCAGCACTCGATCGATTCCCTGCGCGCCGCAGCGGTCGACGCAGCGGAGGCCGGTGTCGGCGGCGTCATGCTGTTCGGCGTGCCTGCGGTGCGCGATGCGCGCGGCTCCGGTGCTGACGACCCTCTGGGCATCCTGAACGTCGCGACCGAGGTGCTGGCTGCCGAGGTCGGCGACGCCCTGGTCGTGCAGACCGATCTCTGCCTCGACGAGTTCACGGATCACGGCCACTGCGGCGTGCTCGCTGCAGACGGCTCCGTCGACAACGATGCGACGCTCGAGCGCTACGCCTCGATGGCGATCGCCCAGGCACGCGCCGGCTCGCAGCTGCTCGGCCTCTCCGGCATGATGGACGGCCAGGTCGCGGTGATCCGTGACGCGCTCGACGCCGAGGGATTCACGCAGACGCTGATCCTCGCCTACGCCGCCAAGTACGCGAGTGCGTTCTACGGCCCGTTCCGCGAAGCCGTCGATTCGCAGCTGGTCGGCGACCGTCGCACGTACCAGCTCGACCCCGGCAACCGCCGCGAGGGCGTGCGCGAGGCTGTCGTCGATGAGGCGGAGGGCGCCGACATCGTCATGGTGAAGCCGGCGATGGCGTTCCTCGACGTGCTGCGCGAGGTCCGCGACACCGTGCATATTCCGGTGTGGGCATACCAGGTCTCGGGCGAGTACGCGATGATCGAGGCCGCAGCCGCGAACGGATGGATCGACCGCCGTGCGGCCGTCCTCGAATCGCTGCTTTCGATTCGCCGCGCCGGCGCTGACGCGGTTCTGACGTACTGGGCGACGGAAGCCGCCCACTGGCTCGACGCCTGAGGAGCATTTCACCACCATGAGCGACCGCAACGACGATCTGTTCTCCGCCGCCAGAGCGGTGATCCCCGGTGGGGTGAACTCGCCGGTGCGGGCGTACGGGTCGGTCGGCGGCACCCCGCGCTTCCTCGCCTCCGCGAAGGGCGCGAGGGTGACGGATGCTGCAGGCGCCACCTACGTCGACCTCGTCGCCTCGTGGGGGCCGGCGCTGCTCGGACACGCCCACCCCGAGATCGTCGCCGCTGTGCAGGAGGCCGCGACCCGCGGGCTCTCCTTCGGCGCACCGACCGAGGGTGAGGTCGAACTCGCCTCCGTGATCGCTGATCGTGTGCGCTTCGGCGAGGTGCGTCCGGTCGAGCGGGTGCGCCTGGTGTCCACCGGCACCGAGGCGACCATGACCGCGATCCGTCTGGCGCGAGGTGCGACCGGTCGCGATCTGCTCGTGAAGTTCGCCGGCCACTACCACGGTCACTCCGATGGACTGCTGGCCGAGGCCGGCTCGGGCGTCGCGACCCTCGCACTGCCCGGTTCTGCGGGTGTGCCAGCGCCGATCGCCGCTCAGACGCTGGTGATCGGCTACAACGACCCTGAGGCGCTGGCAGCAGTGTTCGCCGAGCACGGACCGCGCATCGCGGCCGTCATCGTCGAAGCCGCAGCCGCGAACATGGGCGTCGTGGCCCCTGCGCCGGGTTTCAACCGTCTGATCGCCGACACGGCGCATGCGCACGGCGCCCTGATGATCCTCGACGAGGTGCTCACCGGGTTCCGCGTGCACTCCGCCGGTTTCTGGGGGCTGCAGGCCGCGTCCGGCGAGGAGTATCTTCCCGACATCATCACATTCGGCAAGGTCGTCGGCGGTGGGATGCCGTTGGCAGCCCTCGGCGGACGTGCCGAGGTCATGGATCTGCTCGCCCCGCTGGGGCCGGTCTATCAGGCAGGCACGCTCTCCGGGAACCCGCTCTCGGTCGCCGCAGGACTCGCGACGCTGCGCCTGGCCACGCCCGAGGTCTACGCCACGGTCGATGCTGCCGCTGACCGCGTCGCCACCGCCCTCGATGCCGCGCTCACCGGCGCCGGTGTGACGCACGCCGTCGCGAGAGCCGGGAATCTGTTCAACGCGTCGTTCCGCGCATCGGCCCCTCGCGACTACGCCGAAGCGCAGGCACAGGAGTCGTTCCGTTACGCGCCGTTCTTCCACTCCCTGCGCGAGCAGGGCATCGCGCTCCCGCCGAGCGTGTTCGAGGCCTGGTTCCTGACCGCCGCCCACGGCGAGGACGAACTGCAGCAGATCGAGGCAGCACTCCCCGTGGCGGCCGCGGCCGCAGCCGCAGCGCGGGCCTGACGAGCATCCGACTGGTTTGGGCTCGGGCCGCGGGCTCGGGCACGGGCACGGGCAAGCCAAGTCCGGGCAAGCCAAGTCCGGACAGCCAAGTCCGGTCAGCGGGGTCCGGTCAGCCGGGTCCGGTCAGACAAATCCAGCCAGCGGGTCCGGTCAGACGAACATGACGCGTCGAGGTGCGTGGTCGGTGTATCTGCGACCGAGCGGACTGATCCACTCGATGTCGCCGCCGGCCCGTTGCTGCGCCCTCCATCGGTGTCGATCGTCGATGCCCGGATGCTTGAGCACGTGGTGCCCGGTGCAGAAGTGGCTCAGGTTGTCGAGGCTCGTTCGCCCGCCCAGGGCGTGGTCGTGATTGTGGTCGATCTGGCATCGGTGCACCGGCATCCGACATCCGGGGAATCGGCAGTGCTGATCTCTCGCCCGCAGGAACCGTCGCATCGCCTCGGTCGGCGTGTAGGCGTCGGTCTCGGTGATCATGCCCGTCGGATCGAGGAACAACCGCGACCACCCGCCGGCGCCTGCCGCGAGCTCCCGAGCGATGTCGGGGTCGAGTGGACCGAGCCCGTCGAGCTCGGCCGGACGGTCGTCCGCGCCGGCGAGGGTGGTCGCAGCGATCGTGACCTGAATGCGCGCTTGCACGTGCTCGACCGCGGTTCCACCCGCGGTGGTGGGGTCGGATGTGAGCAGCAGATCGGTCAGCAGGTCGGCTCGCAGCTGGTCCATGGTGCGGGTGTCAGCGAGGATCACTTCGACGAAGGGCTGTGGGAGCGGGTCGGTGGTGAACGTCTCCTCGCCGAAGATCGCGGACGCGTCGAGCAACGGATCGGAGCAGTCGAGGTCTTCGGGGTACACCGCATCCTCGCCGGCATCGAGGAGATCGAGGTCGGGAGGTGGCTCGACGTCATCGCGAGCGGCGACGACCTGGCGTGCGAGCCGGGTCAGTCGATCCATCACCGCGGCCGCGAGATGCTCGGGCAGCACGATCGAGATCAGAGCGAGGCCGTCGTCGACGGAGCGCATCGTGACCGTGCGCTCTGCGGCGGCGCTCCGATGGCGCTCGACCAGCGTCGCCCCCGCGAGTGCCGCGGCGAGCTGCCGGACCACCGAGCGCGTGCGCATCGGGGTGTCCTGTTCGGCCACGACCACGGCGGCCTCGTCGTATATGGCCAGGGTTCCGGCATCCACACGCCCATCGCTGACCGCCTCGCGGACGATGGATCCTGCACGGAGGATCTCCCGCACGTGCGCCGCCGTGATCGCTCCCCGCTGGAACGAGTCCCGGACGGCGGCGTGCTCCGCGTCGAGCAGCGCGGCATCGGCGAACGCGTACTCGATGCTGCCCTTCGCAAGGCGACCGGCAGCAGAGTACTCCGCGATCATCGAGCGATGGATCGTGTCGCGATGGTGCGGATTCTCACTGGCATCGGCGTCGCCGAGGCGCATCCGATCGGCGAGGAGCTGCATCGCCTCGGACTCGAGCCTGGCGATCTCGCGCCGCTTCGCTACCCAGGCATCGAGCATCGTCTGACGCTGCTCGAGGTCGTGCCGGGCGGTGGATTCCATACCCCTAGACTAGAACATACGTACGACACTCGGCAGAAGGGCTGTGGATAACTCGTGGACGTGAATCGCTCGACGAAGGAGGAATCCGACAATGGATCGTTGCCTTCCTGTGAGCAACTTCCAGACAACTGGGAGGGCCACGCTGGCAGACTGGTGTCATGGTGACGTTGCTCTTGGATCAGACGCAACTCGAGGTCGTGCTCTCGCCGATCGAGCGAGCCGCCACCTTCCACCGCGACAACGTGCGCATCGCCCGCGACACGATCACCAAGGTGCAGCTGACCGATGACGCCTGGACCTGGCTGCGTGGCGTGCCGAACCCTGGGACGCACATCCCCGGCGTCCTCGCGGCCGGCAGCTGGAAGGCAGCGGGCAGCCTCGACTTCGTGCTCATCCGCCGCCGCCGCCCGAGCGTCGTGATCGACCTCGACGGCGACCCGCAGTACCGCAGACTCATCCTGACGACCCGCCACGGCATCTCCCTCACGCAGGCGCTGCGCCTCGACGTGTCGGACGAGCCGGCCGACGTCGAGGAGATCGTCGCCACATCGCCGACGCCAGTGACCAAGGGCAGCCGGCGCCCGGTGATCCGGCCCCGTCCGGCCTCCTGAGCAGTCCGAACGAAGAAGCCCTCCGCGATCTCGCGGAGGGCTTCTTCGTCAGGTGGGGCGACTCGATTCAGCCGTTGTGGTGATGCTCGTCACCCTCGTGGTGCTCGTGGTGCTCGCCCTCGTGGTGTTCCCCGGAGGAGTCCTCGGACCCGTTCGCTTCGGGGCCCTGCTCCTCGGATGCTCCCTCGTTCGCGGTGTCCTCGGATGCCGCCTGCGGCACCGTGTCGATGACACCCGTCGAGGCGACGCTCCAGGTGGTCGACTCGTCAGCGGTCTGCTCGCCGAGCGGGTAGTCGCGGGGCTCGTCCTCGTAGTACGCACGCGCAGCAGCCGCGAGCATCGTGCTCACCGCGGCAGAACGCGGATCCTCGTCCGAGGCGTCATCGTCGGTCTCGCTCGCGGCACCGCCGAGGTCGTCGAAGATCTCGATGCCGGATGCTTCCGCGCCATCACCCTCGGTGTGCTCAGTGTCGGCATCCGCGTCGCCAGCATCCTCGCGCTCGCCGTCGTGCTGCTCGCCGTTGTTCTGCTCGCCGTCATGCCGCTCGGCGTCGTTTCCGTCGTGGTCGTGCTGGTCAGCGAAGATCTGACCGACGTCGTGCACCGGCTCGTCGCCCTCGCCCTGCGTCGAACCGGCAGCAACCGGCGCCGCAGTGCCGAACAGGATTTCGTCGAACGACGGCGACGCAGGCGCTTCCACTGCCTCGTCTGAGCTCGCCTCTGCGTCGGAATCATCTGCGACGGGCTCGTCTGTGACGGGCTCATCTGCGTCGGACTCGTCTGCGTCGGACTCGTCTGTGTCGGCAGTCGGGTCCGAGCTCGCCTCGTCCGCCGGGGTGGCCTCCTCGGCTGCGGCATCCTCGTCGCCGGTCGGGATATCGGCCTCAGCTTCGGCCTCGATCGGCGCTGCGTCATCGGCGGGCGCTGCATCGGCCTCGCCCTCCGCACTCGCAGCGATCCCGGCGGCGGCGACCGGGTCGGCCGGCGCTCCACCTGAGACAGCGGCAGACACGGCAGAGGTCTCCGCGACCAGGGCCTCGTCAGCAGCAGCATCTGCCACAGCGACGGGCGCCGCCGCGATCGGCAGTCCGGAGCGGGCCGGCGTCAGCTGCGAGGCCGCTGCCGAGGCGCGTGCCTCGAGCTTGCCGCCGCGCACGAGATCGATGAAGACGTCTTCGAGGGTCGGGCCCCGCTGCACGAGCGTGCTGAGCGCGATGCCGGCCTGCGCCGCGACGGCGCCGACCGTGCTGGCGTCTCCGCCACGCACCGTGAGACCGGAGCGCAGCACCTCGACGTCGAAGCCTGCGGTCGAGAGCGCGGTCGTGAGGGCGGCGCGATCCGCGGCATCCACCACGACCGAACCTGCGGCCGGATCTGCCAGCGTCTCGATGCCGCTCGACAGCACCAGCTGGCCCTTCGAGAGCACCAGTACGTTGTCGGCGACCTGCTCGACCTCGCTGAGCACGTGCGAGGAGACGAGCACCGTGCGGCCCTCGTCGGCCAGGCGGCGCATCAGCAGGCGCATCCAGCGGATGCCCTCAGGGTCGAGGCCGTTCGCCGGCTCGTCGAACACGAGTGCTCCTGGGTCGCCGAGCAGGGCGTGTGCGACGCTCAGGCGCTGGCGCATGCCGAGCGAGAACCCGCCGATGCGCGAATCGCCCTCGCCCTCGAGGCCGACCTCTGCGAGGACGTCGTCGACGCGGGACAGCGCGATGCCGTTCGCCTTCGCGGCGATCGTGAGCTGACGGCTCGCCGTGCGACGGGGGCGGTACGCCGTCTCCTCGAGCACGGAGCCGATCGTGCGCAGCGGCTGACGGAGCTCCGCGAATGCGGTGCCGCCGATCGTCGCCGTGCCGCTCGTGGCGCGGATCTGGCCCAGCAGGATGCGCAGCGTGGTGGTCTTGCCGGCTCCGTTCGGGCCGAGGAAAGCAGTGACTGCGCCGGGCTCGACGCGTGCGGACAGGTCCGAAACAGCGGTCACCTCATTGAAGCGCTTCGTCACATTCGTGAATTCGAGCACCTGTCCGTCGGGCATCCGCGACCTCTCCTTGCATTGGGCACTTCCCTCTATCCTGCCGGAAAAGCGGTCGGATCGCGTATTTCGTGCTGATTCGCGCCCCTGCGATCGGGGTAGCCTGGCACCCGTGACCGATTCCCAGACCGCCCCTCGTGTCCTCGTCCGCACGGAAGGAGCCCTCGGAAGGCTCACGCTCAATCGCCCCGAGGCGATCAACGCGCTCGATCTGGGGATGATCCAGCAGCTCACCGAGGCGTTGGACGCATGGCGCACCGACACCGATGTGCAGATCGTCCTGATCGACGGCGAGGGCGAGCGCGGCATGTGCGCCGGGGGCGACGTCCGCGCCCTGCACGGCCAGATCGTGTCCGGTCGCGCCGATGAGACGGCCGAGTTCTTCCGCGCCGAGTACGCCCTCAACGCGATGATCGCCGAGTACCCGAAGCCGGTGGTCACGATCGCGGACGGCATCACGATGGGCGGCGGCATCGGCCTCGCCGGGCATGCCGCGATCCGCATCGTCACCGAGCGATCGAAGCTCGCGATGCCCGAGACCCGGATCGGCTTCACGCCGGACGTCGGCGGAACATGGCTGCTCGGCCGTGCGCCAGGTCGGTTCGGGGAGTACTTCGCCCTCACCGGATCGTCGATGAACGCGGCGGATGCGATCTACCTCGGGTTCGCGGACCACATGGTGCCGTCCGACCGCCTCGAGGCGCTGCGCGAAGCATTGGCGTACCGCGCAGACCCGACAGGGCCGACCGAGATCGTGCTGCTGTTCGACGAGACCCCCGACCCCTCGGAGCTCCCGTCGGCACGCGAGTGGGTGGATGACGTCTTCTCGGCGCCCACCCTGCCCGAGATCGTCGAACGCCTGCACGCGCAGGGGACGACGGATGCCGCGGAGGTCGCCGATCTGCTCGACGGACTCGGCCCGACCGGTCTCGCCGTCACGCTCGACGCGGTGCGCGAGGCGCGTGCGCTCCCGGGTCTTCGGGCCGCGCTGGAGGGGGAGTACCGACGGGTGCTGTGGTTCGTGACGCAGCATCCTGACCTCGTCGAGGGGATCCGCGCGCAGCTGGTCGACAAGGACCGGAACCCGCAGTGGCAGCCCCCGACGATCACTGAACTCGACGCGGATGCCGGTGCGCCGGCACGCGCGTACTCCCCAGCGCTTCCCCTCTTCTGAACCGAGGTCGCAGGTCGACGGCGGTTCGCTGTCAGCGAAGGTCCCTCCGCAGGGGGATACGAATGTCCGCAGTTCGTGGCACTCTTTCTTGTGGCCGGTTGTCGGTCGGCGTCCGTCTGCCGAGAAACCCGCCGTTGCACCCTTCCTAGAAAGTCCGCCTGTGCTGGGAAAAATCCTCTTCCGCTATCTCTCTCGCTATCGGTGGCTGCTCCTCGGCGTGCTGGTGTTCCAGCTCGCGAGCGCTGCGGCGACCCTCTACCTCCCGCGTCTGAACGCAGACATCATCGACAAGGGCGTGGCCCAGGGTGACACCGGGTACATCTGGCGCACCGGTCTGTTCATGCTCGCGGTGTCGCTGGGGCAGATCGTCGCCTCGGTCACCGCGACCTTCTTCGCCGCGCGCGCCGCGATGGGCGCAGGCCGCGACATCCGCGCCGACGTGTTCGGCAAGGTCAGCGGCTTCTCCGAGCGCGAGGTCTCGCAGTTCGGCGCCGGCTCGCTGATCACCCGCAACACCAACGACGTGCAGCAGGTGCAGATGCTGGCGATGATGGGTGCGACGATGCTCGTCACCGCGCCGCTGCTCGCGATCGGCGGCATCATCTTCGCCGTGCAGACCAACGTCGGCCTGAGCTGGCTCATCGCCGTCTCGGTGCCGCTGCTGCTGCTCCTCGCCGCGCTCGTGATCGGGCGCATGGTGCCGCTGTTCCGCAGCTACCAGGGCAAGCTCGACAACGTGAACCGCATCATGCGCGAGCAGCTCACGGGTGTGCGCGTCGTGCGTGCGTTCGTGCGCGAGCGCATCGAGGAGGAGCGCTTCCGCGGCGCCAACACCGACATCATGGTCGTCGGCCGCAGGGTCGGCTCGCTGTTCGTGCTGCTGTTCCCGCTCTTCATGCTGATCCTCAATGTGACCGTCGTCTCCGTCATCTGGTTCGGTGGCATCGAGGTCAACAACGGCACGGTGCAGGTCGGCACGCTGTTCGCGTTCATGCAGTACATCGGTCAGATCATGGGTGGCGTCATCATGGCCAGCTTCATGGCGATGATGATCCCGCGCGCCGCCGTCTCGGCCGAGCGCATCGGCGAGGTGCTCGATTCCGAGTCCACCCTGGTGCGTCCGGAGAACGGCGTCACCGAGTTCCCGGTGCCTGGAGCCGTCGCGCTGGACGACGTCGAGTTCACCTACCCCGGTGCCGACGCCCCCGTGCTGCGCGGCATCAGCTTCGGCGCTCAGCCCGGTGAGACCGTCGCGATCGTCGGATCGACCGGATCGGGCAAGACGACCCTCGTGTCGCTCATCCCGCGTCTGTTCGACGTGTCAGGAGGCTCCGTCCACGTCGGCGGCACCGATGTGCGCGAGGCCGACGTCGAGGCGCTGTGGGACAGCATCGGCCTGGTGCCGCAGCGTCCGTTCCTCTTCACCGGCACCGTCGCATCGAACCTCCGCTACGGCCGCGAGGAGGCGACGGACGAAGAGCTCTGGCGCGCACTCGAGATCGCGCAGGGTCGCGACTTCGTCGAGGAGATGCCCGACGGTCTCGAGTCGCGCATCGCGCAGGGCGGCACGAACGTCTCCGGCGGGCAGCGCCAGCGTCTCGCCATCGCCCGAGCCATCGTGCACCAGCCGGACATCCTCGTCTTCGATGACTCGTTCTCGGCGCTCGATCTGACGACCGACGCCCGGTTGCGACAGGCACTGTGGCGGGAGCTTCCGCAGGTCACGAAGATCGTGGTCGCGCAGCGCGTCTCCTCGATCACGGATGCCGATCGCATCGTCGTACTCGACGGCGGCACCATGGTCGGCGTCGGCACCCACGCGGAGCTGCTCGAGACGAGCGACACCTATCGGGAGATCGTCGAATCGCAGCTGGGGGTGGACGCATGAGCGACCAGGGCACGAACCCTTCGACGGGCACAGAGTCCACGGTGAAGCGTGGCCGCGGCAAGGCGCCGACCGTCGCGCCCGAACTGACCGCAGAAGAGCAGTACGAAGCAGAGCTCGCCGAACAGGCTCGCCAGAACTCCGGTGACTGGGACAGCGTCGCACCCGGCAAGGCCGACAACTTCGGACCGAGCTTCGCGCGGATGATCGGGCTCCTGAAGCCCTCGGCCATCTGGTTCGTCTTCGTATCGCTGCTCGGCGCGCTCGGCGTGGTGCTCACCGTGGCGGCGCCCAAGGTGCTCGCCGAGGCGACCAACCTCGTCTACAAGGGCTTCATCTCGATCCAGCTCGGACAGCCGAACGGTGACGCTCCCGGCTTCCCGGCCGGGACCCCGCAGGACGTCGTGATCACGGCGCTGCGCGGAGCCGGGCAGGACGACTTCGCGAACCAGGTCGGGGCACTCGGCGACTTCACCGTCGGTCAGGGCGTCGACTTCGATGCGCTGCGGCTCGTCATCGCCGCCGTGCTCGGGATCTACGTCGCGGCCGCGTTCCTCACGTGGATCCAGGGCTACGTCATCAACGTCATCATGGTCCGCACCATGTGGCGCCTGCGCGAGCGGGTCGAGGCGAAGATCAACCGGCTTCCGCTGTCGTACTTCGACAAGGTGCAGCGCGGTGAGCTGATCTCGCGGGTCACGAACGACATCGACAACATCACGCAGACCATGCAGCAGTCGCTCTCCGGAGCGCTCACCTCGGTGCTCACCGTGATCGGTGTGCTCATCATGATGTTCTCGATCTCGTGGCAGCTCGCGCTCGTCGCCCTCATCACCCTGCCGCTCATGGCCGTGATCTTCGGTGTCATCGGACCGCGTTCGCAGAAGGCCTTCGGCACCCAGTGGCGCAAGGTCGGCCGACTGAACGCCCGCGTCGAGGAGGCCTTCTCCGGCCACGCGCTGGTGAAGGTGTTCGGACGTGAGAAGGATGCGCTGGAGAAGTTCCAGGTCGAGAACGAAGAGCTGTTCCAGGCCAGCTTCAAGGCACAGTTCTTCTCCGGCATCATCATGCCGGCGATGATGTTCGTCGGAAACCTCAGCTACGTGGGCATCGCGGTGCTCGGCGGCCTGATGGTCGCCAACGGCCAGCTGCGTCTCGGTGACGTGCAGGCGTTCATCCAGTACTCGCAGCAGTTCACGCAGCCGCTGTCGGAGCTCGGTGGCATGGCCGCGGTCGTGCAGTCCGGTACGGCATCGGCCGAGCGCGTGTTCGAGCTGCTGGATGCCGAGGAGCAGGAAGCCGACGACGCTGACGCTCCCGCGCTCGTCGAGGGCAAGGGCGTCATCGAGTTCGAGAACGTCGCGTTCTCGTATACGCCTGATCGTCCGCTCATCAAGGACCTGTCGTTCCGGGTCGAGCCAGGGCAGACGGTCGCGATCGTCGGGCCGACCGGTGCGGGCAAGACCACGCTGGTCAACCTGATCATGCGCTTCTACGAGCTCAGCGGCGGCCGGATCGTGCTCGACGGACAGGACATCGCCGAGATCACCCGCGACGACCTGCGTTCGCGCACCGGCATGGTGCTGCAGGACCCGTGGCTCTTCGCAGGGAGCATCCGCGAGAACATCCGCTACGGTCGCTCCACCGCGACCGACGACGAGGTGCTCGAGGCCGCCAAGGCGACGTACGTCGACCGTTTCGTGCACGCGCTCCCCGAGGGGTACGACACCGTGCTCGACGAGGACGCGGCGAACGTGTCAGCCGGCGAGCGTCAGCTGATCACGATCGCTCGCGCATTCGTCGCACAGCCGTCGATCCTCATCCTCGATGAGGCCACGTCGGCGGTCGACACCCGCACCGAGCTGCTGCTGCAGCACGCGATGGCGGCGCTCCGTCACGGACGCACGTCGTTCGTGATCGCGCACCGCCTGTCGACGATCCGTGACGCCGACCTCATCCTCGTGATGGAGCACGGCGACATCGTCGAGAAGGGCACGCACGACGAGCTGATCGCCGCGCAGGGTGCGTACTGGCGGCTGTACCAGTCGCAGTTCGAGCAGGCAGCGACCGACATCGACGCCGAGAACGCCCTCACGGGTTCGACGCCGACGGTCGTCAGCGGCGAAGCCGAGGAAGCAGCGGCGGATGCCGTGGTCGGCGCATCCGTCGGCGCGCAGTCGCCCGTGTCGGAGGCCGCTGCCGCGAAGGCCGTGATCGAGACGCCGAACGAGGCGCCCGAGCAGCGAGGCTAGCTCCGCGCAGACGACGATGCCCCGCTCCGGTGACCTGGAGCGGGGCATCGTCGCGTGGTGAGGATGCGCCGCCCGGGCGTGCGGCGACCAGGGCGTGCGGCGACCTGGCAGGTGGGGCAGGTGTCGCATGTGGTCGCCTCGACATGAGGGATGCGGCCAACTGAGACCCCTCTCCGGGGGCAGGTGCCGCATGTGGTCGCCTCGACGCGAGGGATGCGGCCAACTGAGACCCCTCTCCGGGGGCAGGTGTCGCAGGTGGTCGCCTTGACGCGAGGGATGCGGCCAACTGCGCCACCTCCCGGTGCCGGGGGTGCGCTCAGAGCTTCTCGGAGTCGAGGCCGAACAGTTCGAGCGGGTGCGTCAGGCGCCACCACGCGCTCGGCCCGACGATGTCGTCGGCGAGAGCGATCGTGGTCGTCGTCGCATTGAGTGGACCCGTCGTCGTGAGCGTGCCGACCGCGGCGTCCTGATCACGCGCATCGGCGAGGTCGAACGCCGGGCTCGCTGTCGCGGACGCCCCCGCCCACAGCACCACGCGAGCATCCGCATCCGTGACGACGTCGACGGTCTCGCCCCACTCGGTCTCCACCGTGCCGACGACCGTGCCCTGCGGCACCGTCGGCGCCTGCGCGTTCAGCGCGGCCTCCATCTCGGCGAACAGCGAGCGCGTCGTCGCGAGGCGCTGCGCATCGTCCTGCTGGTTCAGGACCGCTGCGAAGAGGTGCACGGTCGTGTCGTCGACCGTGACGTCCTTGGCGGTGAGCAGGTTCCATCCGACGAGCGTGCCCGTCTTGATGCCGACCACGCCGGGGTCGGCGAGCATCCCGTTCGTGTTCGTGACCTCGCCGGCACCAGGCAGGTTCACGGAGCGGGTGCCGACGATCTCGGCGAACACGGGGTTGCGCATCGCATACTCGCCGATCGCGACGAGCGCTTCGGGAGTCGCGACGTTGCGTTCATCGAACCCGGAGGGCGTCACCACCGTCACGCCGGTGAAACCGCGCGAGCTCAGCCAGACCTGCGCGGCCTGCGCGAACTCCTGATCGGATCCCCAGATCTCATCCGAGAGGCGATCGATGTAGTTGTTCGCAGAGCCGAGCAGCGTGCCCTGCAGCATCTGGTACTCGGTGAGCACGCCGCCGACCGGCACGTCGAGCGCGGACTGATCCGACCTCCGGTACGACCAGTAGTCGAGGTTGTCCTGGCGTGTGAACGAGAACTCGGGTCCCTGCTCGCCGAGAGCGAGGGGCATCCGGTCGAGCACCATCATCGCGCTGACGACCTTGGTGACACTGGCGATGCTCACGGCGTCCAGGGCGGATGCTGCGGAGCCCATGCCGGCGATGCCGACGCCCGCGCTGCCCTGGGCCGGCCAGGTGAGCGCCGCGGCATCCGCCGGGGTCGGGGCGAACTCGACGGCCGCGACGGTCGGTGGGATCTCGTGCAGCGGCCAGAGGAGCGTCGTGCCCGCGTAGGCGCCGACGAGTCCGATGAGCACGCCGAGCGGCACCAGCACACGGGGCCGGGCGAACGCAGGGCGCAGTCTCGCCCCGCGCATGAGGGCGGTGCCGGCCGCAGCCTCGTCCGCCCGATCGAGCGTGGCGGTGGGAGGGTGCGCCGCCACCTGGACCGGATCGACCCAGGTGAGGGCAGGGACGCGCTCGGTGTCATCCACCCACTGGGCTTCGGGAACGAGGATCGCCGTCGGGTCGGCCCACTGGACCTCGGGCGTCGGCTCCGGTGCGACGACCGCCGGGTCCGGATCCGTCGGCTGGGTGACCTCGGACTCTGCCGGCGCGTCGGGACGAGCGGCGTCGTCGACGGCATCCGCGGCGTCGTGCGCGGAGGTGGCCTCGGCAGGGTCAAGAGCGGTCACTTGCCTACGGTACCGAATCCTCTCGACTGTCGCCGTGAAGGCGGCCCCCGAGACAGCGGTGTCGGGAGTCGCTAGGATCGTCACTACAACCACGGGAGTCCGGCGAGCCGGGCTGAGAGGGAGCGAATCGCGCTTCGACCGTCGAACCTGATCTGGGTCATGCCAGCGCAGGGAGGAGTTCAGATGAGTACGTCCACGTCCACATCCACGCAGCAGGCATCCGCCGGTGCGAACGGCCTTCGTCGCACGCCGGTCTGGCGCTGGCGCGTGGTCGACATCGTCGTCGCCGCGGTTCTCGGCGTCGCGATCGGTCTCGTCTTCTGGGGCTGGAACACGATCGGCTACGCCTGGTTCGGTGCTGCCGATGCCCTCACTCCCGGTCTCGGCGGCATCGCGGTCGGCATCTGGCTGCTCGGCGGGGTCGTCGGCGGGCTCGTGATCCGCAAGCCCGGTGCCGCGCTGGTCGTCGAGCTCGTCGCCGCGATCGTGTCGATGCTGATCGGCAATGTCTGGGGCATCTCCACGGTGCTCTCCGGTCTCGTGCAGGGCCTCGGCGCCGAGATCATCTTCGCGCTGTTCTTCTACCGCCGCTTCGGCATCACGGTCGCCGCCCTCGCCGGCGTCGGAGCCGGGGCCGCCGCCTGGGTGTTCGAGCTCTTCTACGGCAGCTCGCCCAACATCCTGAAGTCGTTCGAGTTCAACACGATCTACCTGGTCAGCGTCGTCATCTCCGGCGCGATCCTCGCCGGTGTGGTCGGCTGGCTGCTCGTGCGGGCCCTCGCGGTCACCGGCGCCCTCAACCGCTTCGCCGTCGGGCGAGAGCACGTGCGCGAGGTCTGAGCGTGACCTTCGCCGCCCCGGCCCGCGTGCAGGCTGCGGGCTGGGGCTGGCGGTACGTAGGCCGGAAGCGTCCTGCCGTGTCCGACGTCTCGTTCACGATCGAACCTGGTGAGCGGGTGCTGCTGCTCGGCGCATCCGGTGTCGGCAAGTCGACGTTGCTCGCAGGCCTCGCCGGGGTGCTCGGCGACGATGACGAGGGGGAGCGCACGGGTTCGCTCCGCATCGACGGCGCGGCTCCCGAGTCGCGGCACGGGCGAGCGGGACTCGTCCTGCAGGACCCGGATGCCGGCATCGTGCTGTCGAAGGTGGGCGACGACGTGGCCTTCGGTTGCGAGAACCTGGGCGTCGCGGCATCCGAGATCCCGGCTCGCGTGGCGGAGGCTCTGGATGCCGTCGGGCTCGACGTTCCGTTGCAGCGCGCGACCAAGGCGCTCTCCGGCGGGCAGAAGCAGCGCTTGGTGCTCGCCGGTGTGCTGGCGATGCGCCCAGGGCTGCTGCTGCTCGACGAGCCGACCGCGAACCTCGACCCCGAGGGCGTCCGCGAGGTTCGGGCGAGCGTCGAGCGTGCCGTCGAATCCACCGGCGCGACGCTGATCGTCGTCGAGCACCGCACGCCGATCTGGGTCGACCTCATGACGCGCGTCATCGTGCTCGCGGCCGATGGCGGGCTGCTCGCCGACGGTGCACCGGCGCAGGTGTTCGCGGAGCACGGCGACGTGCTCGCGGATGCCGGGGTGTGGGTGCCCGATCGCGGCGTCGACCTTCCCGTGCTGCAGCGGGTGACGGCATCCGATGCGCTGTCGGCATCCGGCCTGTCGATCGCGCGGGAGTCGGGGGTCGTCGTGCAGTCGGGCCTCGACGTGCGCGTGCCGCGCGCGAACGCCACGGTGATCACCGGGCCGAACGGGGCGGGCAAGTCGACGCTCGCGCTGACGCTCGCCGGGCTCATCCCGGAGCACGCCGGCGAGGTGCGATCAGCGCCGGAGCTCGCCGGCCGCAAGGGTACGCGACCGATCCGCTGGACATCGCGAGAGCTGCTCACCCGCATCGGGATGGTGTTCCAGGAACCGGAGCACCAGTTCCTCACCCAGACGCTGCGCGACGAGCTCGCGGTCGGTCCGCGCGCGCTCGGCTGGGATCAGGGGAGGACGGATGCCGTGGTCGACGACCTGCTGGAACGCCTCGACCTGGCCCCGCTCGCGCTCGCCAACCCCTTCACGCTCTCCGGCGGGCAGAAGCGGCGGCTGTCGGTCGCGACGGTGCTCGCGGGATCCCCGGAGGTGATCGTGCTCGACGAGCCGACCTTCGGACAGGACCGGCGTGGATGGATCTCGCTCGTCGCACTGCTGCAGGAGGAGATCGCGCGTGGCCGTTCGATCGTCGCCGTCACGCATGACGACGCCGTGATCAGACACCTCGGCGGGCACCGCATCGAGCTGGGGGCGGCATCGTGACGACGACCGAGACCGCCCGCCCGGCATGGCTCGACGGCGTCAACCCGGTGACGAAGCTCGTGCTCGCGGTGCTGTTGTCGGTGCCGCTGTTCGCATCGATCGACGTCACGAGTGCGCTGGCCGCGATCGCGTTGCAGCTGCTCTGCCTGCCGCTGACCGGGCTGCGTCTCGCGACTGTGCTGAGACGACTGCTGCCGATCGCGATCTTCGCGCCGATCGCCGGCGTCAGCATGCTGCTCTATGCCGAGCCCGCCGGGCACATCTACTGGACGTTCGGTTTCGCGACGATCAGCGACGACTCCATCACGCTCGCGATCGCGGTGAGCCTGCGCGTGATCGCCCTCGGCCTGCCGACGATCCTGCTGTTCGGCGGCACCGACCCGACCGAGCTGGCGGATGCCCTCGCGCAGGTCGCGAAGCTCCCGAGCCGCTTCGTGCTCGGCATCCTCGCCGGCACCAGGATGCTGGGGCTGTTCCTCGACGATTGGCGCACGATGAGTCTCGCCCGCCGAGCGCGTGGCGTCGGGGATCGGGGCGTGCTGCGGCGGTTCTTCTCGATGGCCTTCGTGCTGCTGGTGTTCGCCGTTCGACGCGGATCGAAGCTGGCGCTCGCGATGGAGGCGCGGGGCTTCGGCTCCGGCATCCCTCGCACCTGGTCGCGGCCGTCGCGCCTGCATCCGCGCGATGCCGTCGCGCTGTTCGGCGGCATCGCGATCATGGCGCTCGCGCTCGCCGCGGCGGTGCTCGTCGGGACGTTCCGCTTCGTCTGGAGCTAGGCAGCGGTCGAGCTGGGCGGGGCGGCGGAGGCCCTGCTCACGTCTCGTTCCAGAGCCGGCGGTAGTACGCGATGCGCTCGAGGTCGGGTGCGATGCCGTAGGCGTCGATCAGGGTGTCCTCCCATCCCTCGCCGAAGTTCCACACCGTGCTCATCGACGCGACCGCGATATCGGCCCAGCGGTCAGCGGTGCCGAGCGCGGCGAGATCGACGACTCCGGCCGGTCGCCCTGCATCATCGAGCAGCGTGTTGGGCATGCAGGCATCGCCGTGGCAGACGACGAGCCGATCGATCGGCGGAGCCTCTCGCAGCTCGGCCGGCACGATCACCCCGCGCTCCGCGGCGTTCGCGATGCGCGCCTCGACGCTCCACTCCCAGGGGCACTCGTCGACCGGCAGTGCGTCGTGCAGGGCGCGCAGGGCTTGGCCGACGGCGCGCACCGCGAGCTCGGGTTCGCCCTTCCACCGGGGATCGACCGCACTGTGCGCATCGAGTGCGACGGTCACGAGCCACTCCTCTGCGTCGTTCTCGCCCTGCGCGATCACCTCGGGTGCCGCGATCCAGTGGCGTGCCCAGCGCATGCGCTCGGCCTCGTCGCGCATCGACGCCTCGAGGTCGAGCGGCCCCCATTTGATGTAGCGGGCGTCATCCGTGCGGAACGTCAGGCCACCGATCCCATTCAGCCAGACCGGCGTGAGTGCGGCGCCGCGGGCGAGTTCGCGCACACGATCCGGCACCTCGACCGAGGCGTTCGGGACGGATGCCGAGGGGATCACCATGCCACCATCCTGCTGCACCCGACCGACGAGAGCGTGAGACGGAGGGCCGCGTTGGCTGAGACTGCGTCGCACGACTAGTCTCGTAGGCACCGGTCACGACGTCGTTCGAAGGAGAACAGCATGCAGATCAGCGGTCAGGGCGCGCTCATCACGGGCGGCGCCTCAGGACTCGGACTCGCCACCGCTCGAAGGCTGGTCGCAGCCGGCGGACACGTCACGATCATCGACCTCCCCTCCTCGCAGGGCGCGGAGCTGGCGGATGAACTCGGCGGCCTGTTCGTGCCGGCCGACGTCACCAGCGTCGACGAGGTGCAGGCCGCCGTCGCCGCAGCACAGGCCGCCGCTCCACTGCGGATCGTCGTGAACTGCGCCGGCATCGCCCCGCCTGCGAAGGTGCTCGACCGCGATGGCAACCCCGCAGTGCTCGCCGACTTCGAACGCGTGATCCGCATCAACCTCGTCGGCACGTTCAACGTGCTCTCGCAGGCATCCGCCGTCATCGCGAAGAACGACCCGATCGACGGTGACCGCGGCGTCATCGTGAACACCGCCAGCGTCGCCGCGTTCGACGGCCAGATCGGCCAGCCCGCGTACTCCGCGTCGAAGGGCGGCGTGCACGCCATGACGATCCCGGTGGCGCGTGAGCTCGCCCGCCACGGCATCCGCGTCTGCACGATCGCGCCCGGCATCATGGAGACCCCGATGCTGATGGGTCTGCCGCAGGCGGCGCAGGACTCGCTCGGCCAGCAGGTGCCGCATCCCTCTCGCCTCGGGCGTCCCGACGAGTACGCGGCGCTCGTGCAGCACATCGTCGAGAACGGCTACCTCAACGGCGAGACCATCCGCCTCGACGGCGCGATCCGCATGGCGCCGAAGTAATCCCAGACCGCCGCGTCGCTCCGGTCGCACGTTGTGCCGCCTCGGCGAAGCGCCGGCGGCAGGAAGTGCGACCGGAACCACCAGCATCCAAGGAGAATCCATGTCACTCGCAGGAAAGACCATCCTGATGTCCGGCGGAAGCCGCGGGATCGGCCTCGCGATCGCTCTGCGCGCTGCACGCGACGGCGCGAACATCGCGATGCTCGCGAAGACCGACAGCCCGCATCCGAAGCTCGAGGGCACGATCCACACCGCCGCCGAGCAGATCAGGGCGGCCGGCGGTCAGGCGCTGCCGATCGTCGGCGACGTGCGCGAAGACGACGACATCACCGCGGCGGTGCTGCGCACGCAGGGCGAGTTCGGCGGCATCGACATCGTCATCAACAACGCCAGCGTGATCGACCTCTCGCGGTCGCTCGAACTCAACGCCAAGAAGTACGACCTGATGCAGGACGTCAACGTGCGCGGCACGTTCATGCTGTCGCGCGCGGCGGTTCCGATCCTGAAGGATGCCGAGAACCCGCACATCCTCTCGCTCTCGCCGCCGCTCAACCCCTCGCCGAAATGGCTCGGCGCGCACACCGGGTACACCCTCGCCAAGTTCGGGATGACGATGGTCACCCTCGGCCTCGCTGCCGAGTTCGCGCGCGACGGCATCGCCGCGAACACGCTCTGGCCGCGCACGACGATCGCGACCGCCGCGGTGCAGAACCTGCTCGGCGGCGACAAGGTGATGGCCGCGAGCCGCACCGCCGACATCTACGCGGATGCCGCCTACGCCGTGCTCGTGAAGTCGGCGGCCGAGTACACGGGCCAGTCGCTGATCGTCGAGGATGTGCTGGAGGCCGACGGCATCACGGACTTCTCCGGCTACGCCGCGATCCCCGGCACCCCCGACGACCGGCTCTTCCCGGACATCTTCCTCGACTGAGCGTCCTCCCCCTCCCTCCCTGCCCACTGAAGCTGAGGGGTCAATAC
>NZ_JYIW01000018.1 GCF_000956525.1 Microbacterium oxydans | reverse complement strand
GTGTTCACGGTGCCGCCCGACGGGGGCGGGGGTCACACCCGCTCCCCGCGGATCCAGGTCTCGGCGACGCGCACGGCGGCGATCCCCTCGGCCGGCACCGTGAACACGTCGCGGTCGAGCACGGCGAAGCTGCCGTCGAAACCGGGCTGCAGCAGACCGACGCCCTCGAGCGGTGAGAGCAGACGTGCGCGGCCGGTGTACAGCAGCAGCGCCTGCGCGACGGTGATGGCGGCCTCCGGTCCGAAGTCGATGCCGTTGTAGGTGCGGCGGCGCACCGCAGCCTCGACCGAGAGCATCACGTCATCCGCACCGCTCCACGCGGTGGCCGGCCGGTCGGACGACAGCGCGAGCGGTTCGAGTCCCTCGTACAGCCGCGCGATCGGGTACGCATCGGTCACCTGCTCGGCGCGGAGCGCCTGCTCATACCCGTCGTACTCGGCGAAGAAGAACACGGTGTGCGTCGCGATGCCGAACGTCATGCGCGCCGCCTGCAGGCGTGCCAGGTAGGCGTCGCTGATGATCGTCGCATGCTCGATCCGCACGGAGGGGATGCCGTCGAGCCAGGGTTCCGCATCCTCGAACAGCTCCACCACACGGTCGAGTGCGCGGTCGCCCATGGCGTGCACGGCGAGCTGGACGCCGTTGCGGCGGGCCCACTCACCGGCGGCGAGCACGTCGGCGTCGTCGACGAGCCGCAGCCCGTGGTCGCACGACTCCGGATACGGCTCGTGCACCCACGCGGTGCGGTTCGAGTACGCGCCGTCGAGCACGACCTTCACACCCCCGACGCGGATCTGCCCCTCGCGGTCGCCCGGTTCGAGGTCGGCGAGCGGCTCGGCAGGATCCCACCCCGGATACAGCGCGACACGGGTGCGCAGGCCGCGGTCCACTGCAGCGCGGAAGGTGCCGACCGGGTCGTCGATGCGGTTCGAGAGCAGGTCGCACACGGCGACGATGCCACGAGAGGCGAGCTCCGCCCCGAGCGCCACGAGCGCATCGATCTGCTCGTCACGCGAGGGCGGCGGGATGTGCGCCGCGACCACGTCGACCGCGGCCAGCTCGGTGAGCACACCGTTGGGTCGACCATCGGCATCACGCTCGAAGCGCGCACCGTCGGGGTCGGGCGTCTCGGCCGTGATCCCGGCGAGCTCGAGCGCCCTGGTGTTGCAGACCGCGGAGTGCGCGTCGCAGCGCCACACGAGCACCGGACGATCGGTGCTGACGCGGTCGAGGTCGGCCGCGGTCGGCATCGCTCGCCGTGGGAACTTCGTGTCGTCGAAGCCGCGCCCGAGGATCCACGATGCGGGGTCCGCGGTACCGTCGCCGTGGGCGCGCAGCACCGCGACCAGGTCGTCGGCCGAGGTCACCGCGGGTGGGAAGCACTCGGCCGCCGCAGCAGTGCCGGCGATCAGCGCCGGATGCGTGTGACTGTCGATCAGTCCTGGCAGCACGGTGCGTCCGCCGAGGTCGACCGACTCCTGCCCGGCGACAGGTTCGGGTGCGGCTGCGGCATCCCCCACCCAGTCGATCACCCCATCGATGATGCGGAAGGCCGAGGCGAACGCCGTCTCGGACTCCCCGGTGAAGACGGAGCCGCCGGTGAAGAGTGTGGTCGTCATCGCGCGCCTCAGATCTCTCGCCACGTGAAGCGTCCGCCGAGCAGGGTGGCCGCGACCGGCATCGCCCGAAGCTCGTCGCGGTCGGCCGCGTAGGGGTCGCTGTCGCTGATCACGAGGTCGGCGGGCTGTCCGACGGCGACGGATGACCGGACGGATGCCCCGAGGGCGACGTCGAGCGGCAGCCGCTGCTCTGGGTGCCAGGCATCGCGGTCGCCACGGCTGCGGGCGGTCGCCGCGCTGAGCGAGATCCACGGGTCGAGCGGTGCCACCGGAGCATCCGATCCCAGCCGCAGCGCAGCACCCGCGCGGTGCAGCGAACCGAACGCGAAGGCGCGGGCGGTGCGTCCTGCCCAGTGGTGGTCGGCGACGTCGCGGTCGTCCATCGCGTGCTCAGGCTGCACGCTCGCGATCAGTCCGAGCTCGGCGAACCGGGCGAAGTCGTCTTCGCGCACGAGCTGTGCGTGCTCGATCACGCCGCGCATGTCGAGTGCTTCGAAGGTGTCGAGCACCTCGGTGTTGGCGCGGTCGCCGATCGCGTGCACCGCGGCTTCGACGCCGCCCGCCCTGGCGATCGTGAGCAGTCGACGCAGCTCGGGGATCGGCACACTCTCCAGCCCGCACGCATGCGGGTGCGATGGATCCATGCCCGGGTACGGGTCCCAGCACCAGGCGGTGCGCGTGTTCAGCGACCCGTCGACCACGACCTTCAGCCGACCGAACTCCACCAGTCCGCGCTCGTCGACGATGTCGCCGGTGCGCAGGCCCTGCGCGATCGCGGCCTCCAGACGGTCGGGCCACACGGCGATGTCGACCCGGAGCGCGTCGAGCCCTTGCGCGGTGCGCTCCGACCACTCGGTGACGTTGTCGGCGTGCTCGTACTCGACGACGCCGACCACTCCACGGGACGCCGCAGCATCCGCCGCCTCCTGATATGCCGACAGCGGCATGTCTCCGGCCTCGTCGAACTCGTGCATGAGCTCGATCCAGGGTCCTTCGCGCAGCAGCCCGGTCTCATCGAGCTGCAGCCCGAAGCGGGCCTCGGCCGCGCGGTTCATCCAGCCGCAGTGCAGATCGCCGCTGACGAGCACGACCGGGATGTCGCTGATGGCCGCGTCGAGCGCGGCGAGCGTCGTCGGCTCGGGCCAGAGCCCGTCACGGAAGCCGTAGCCCATGAGCATGCCGTTCACGAGCGGCCAGCCGTTCGCACGAGCGCGCACGACCGTGTCGAGCACATCAGCCGCGCTGCGTGTCTCGCTCAGATCGACGCGGCGGCGACCGATCACATGCTGTGTGAAGTGCACGTGCGCATCCCACAGCCCCGGTCCGATCCAGCGTCCTGCGCCGTCGACCGTCTCGCCCTCGGCATCCGTGGTGCCGGCCGGTGCGACCCGGGCGATCAGGCCATCGCGGAGCACGACGTCGATCGGCTCGCCGCCGTCGTATGGGCGGACGTTCTGCAGAGTGAGTGCTGGGGCGTGGCTCATGGTGCTCCGGTCGGGCGACGGGTCAGGCGACGGGGACGGGGACGGTCGTGAAGCCGAACAGATCCTTCGGATCCTCGGGAGCGGCGACCAGGTCGATCTCGCGGGAGAGCTCGGTGCCGGCGACGCTCGCGCGCAGGTGCCGCAGCGCCGAGAAGTCCTCGATCGCGAAGCCGACGGAGTCGAAGATCGTGATCTGCTCCGGCGACGTGCGGCCGTCGTCGAGGCCGTTCAGCACCCGCCAGAACTCGGTCACCGGGAAGTCGGGGGCGACGTTCTGGATCTCGCCCTCGATGCGGGTCTGCGGCGTGTATTCGACGAACACCGGGCCGCGCTCGAGGATCCGCGGGTCGAGCTCGGTCTTTCCCGGGCAGTCGCCGCCGATCGTGTTGATGTGCATGCCTGGTGCGACATCCGCATCCGTCAGCACCTGCGCGACGGCCTTGTCGGCCGTGCAGGTCGTGACGATGTCGGCGCCGGCCGCAGCCTCGGATGCCGACGCGCACACCGTGACCTCGAACCCGCGCGGTGCGAGGTTGCGCACGAGCTTGGCGGATGCCGCCTCGTCGACGTCGTACACGCGCAGCGTGCGGATGCCCAGCACCGCCCGGAACGCGAGCGCCTGGAACTCCGCCTGACTGCCGGCGCCGATCATCGCCATCACCTGCGAGTCGGGTCGGGCGAGCGTGCGGGCGACCATGGCCGAGGTCGCGGCGGTACGGAGCGCGGTGAGCAAGGTCATCTCGGCGAGGAACACGGGGTAGCCGTTGTGCACGTCGGCGAGCACACCGAACGCCGTCACGGTCTGGAAGCCGCGGACCGGGTTGAAGGGGTGCCCGTTGACGTACTTGAAGGCGTACAGGTCGGGGTCGCTGATGGGCATCAGCTCGATCACACCGAACGGGGTGTGGTTGGCGACCCGCTCGCTCTTGTCGAAGGACTCCCAGCGACGGAAGTCGGCCTCGATCGTGTCGGCCATCTCGGCCATGATCGTCTCGGCGCCGTGCCTGGCGATCCAGGTCACCATGTCGGTGACTCCCACGAAGGCGGTCATGCGTCCTGCTCTCTTCCGTGCACCCGCGCCATGCGCGCGGCCAGTGCGGGGTTCTGGTACGGGCCCGGTTCGCCGAGCGCCTCGATCACGCGGTCGACGACCTCGACCGGCTTGTCCTGACTCATCTTCTCCTTCGCCTCGAACCGGTCGACCCGCAGCCGGAAGCCGACCGTGCCGTGCACGATCCGCTCGGCGTAGGCGGTGTTCTCCAGGGTCTGATGCATCAGGAACGGTTCCGGCAGCGGGTTCTCGAAGTGTGCGACCAGGCGGTCCAGCACCTGCAGGTTCTCCTCGTCCGAGAGTATCTCGGGGGTGCCGTACAGGTGGGCGACCGCGAAGTTCCACGTCGGCACCGCCGGTGAGGTGTCGTACCAGCTCGGCGAGACGTAGCCCTGCGGGCCGTACACGATCACCATCAGCTCGTGCGCACCGAGTTCGTGCAGTCGCTCATCGGGCCTGCCGACATGGCTCACGAGCACGATGCCGTCGGTGTCCTCCTCGAGCAGGAGCGGGTAGTGCGAGGCGACGAGACCCTTCCCCGGCACGAAGCTGATGATCGTGCCCCAGGGGTTGTCGCGCACGAGTGAACGGATGCCGTCGACATCATCGAATGCGTACTCGGCTGCGTGCCTCATGGTCGGCTCCAGGTGATCTCAGCCGTGGCGAGCACGACATCGGCGGCGTCGAGCGCGGTGACCACCGTGACGTCGCCCTCGGTGCGCCCGGCCAGACGGATCGGACGATCGACGAGCACCGGGGCGATGGCCCGCACCACGAGGCGGGCCGGGCGACGGCCGGGTTCGTGCCGCCGCGCGGCGTCCATGAGCAGGATCCGGCTGAGCGGTCCGTGCACGAGCAGGTCGGGCAGCCCCTCGACGTCGCGCGCCCAGGCGCGGTCGTAGTGGATCAGGTGGGAGTTGAAGGTCAGCGCCGAGAAGCGGAACAGCTGACGCGCATCGAGGGTGACTTCATCGGTCCAGTCGGCGGTGGCCGCGGCATCCGGATCCGTCTTCGGCGGCCGCACCGGAGCATCCGGATCCACCGCCTCGAGGAACACGTCGTGCCACACGCTGCGGATCGCGGTCTCGCCGTCGACCGCGTACTCGCGCACCACGTCGACGAACACGAGCCGGCCACGAGAGCCGTCCTTCTCGACGACCTCGCCGAGGCTCGTGGTCTGCACGACCTCATCGCCCACGTGCAGCGGGCGCAGGAACTCGGTCGTCTCCCCGGCGTACATGCGTCGCGGCAGGTCGATCTCGGGAATCACGCCGTCTCGGGCCGGCGTGCCGTCGGCGCGCAGGTCGGCGAGCGCCGCGGCGAACGGGAACAGCAGCCCCTCCCAGCCGGCGGGGAGCTCGGCGCCGCGCTCACGCGTCTGCTCTCCGGCGGCGAAGGTGCCGCGGTACGCCTCGACGGTCGAGGCGAGCACGGGCTCGGTGCGGACGACGCTCACGGCAGCACACCCGCGGCACGGAGCTCGGCGATGCGATCGGCGTCGTAGCCGGCGAGGTCGGCGAGCACCTGATCGGCGTGCTCGCCGAGACGGTTCGCGATGCGGCCGGGGTTCGCCGGGGTCGCGGAGAGCTTGATCGGCTGACCGAACATGCGCAGCACGCCGAGGTCGCCGTAGTCGGCCTCGACGATCATGTCGCGCTCGGCGGTGCCGGGATCGTCGACGACCTCGGCGATCGTCTTCACCGCGGTCAGCGGCACCACGTCGCCGGCGAGCTCCTCGAGCTCGGCCTTGGTGCGGTCGGCGAGCCAGCCGGCCACGATCGGCTTCACCCGGCGCTGGTACACCGCCTCGTCGAACCGCTTGCGCATGGTGTCGATCTCGGGGTCGGCCTTGTGCTCCGGCGTGCCGAACAGGTCGCAGCTCGCGTTCCAGAGCTTGTCGGTGTAGGCGCCGAAGAACACCTGGCCGTCTGCACAGTCGAACAGTTCGTACGGCCGCACCCAGGCATGCTCGTTGCCCGCGGGCGTCGCGACCTTCCCTGTGACCGTGTAGTCGACGACCGCCGTCTCGGTGAGCGCGAGGATGCTGTCGACCTGCGCGACGTCGACCAGCTGGCCCTCGCCGGTGGCCTCGGCGTGCCGGAGCGCTGCGAGCGTGCCGATCACCGCGAACAGGGTCGCCGAGACGTCGCCGATCGTGACGCCGACGCGCACCGGCGGCTGATCCGGATACCCGTTCATCGACCACAGCCCGCCAGCGGCCTGCGCCGTGTTGTCGAACGCCGGGCGACGGGTGCGCGAGCCGGTGTGGCCGTAGCCCGAGATCGCGGTGTAGACGAGCCTCGGGTTGATCTCGTGCAGCACGTCCCACCCGACGCCGAGCTTGGCCATCGTGCCAGGACGGAAGTTCTCGACGAGCACGTCGGCCGAGCGCACCAGATCCTTCAGCACCTCGACACCCTCGGGGCTGGAGAGGTCGAGTCCGACACCGAGCTTGCCGCGGTTGTACTGCGCGTAATACGCGCTGAACTCCTCGTCGCCGTGCGTCAGGTACGGCGGGAAGCCGCGCGAGACGTCGGGATCGCGCGGGTTCTCGATCTTGATGACGGTGGCACCGAGGTCGGCGAGCATCTGAGCGGCATAGGGCCCGGCGAGCACGCGGGAGAGGTCGAGCACCGTGACCCCGGCGAGCGCACCGGGAGCGGGAAGCGGGAAGTCGGTCATGCGGTCGCTGCCTTCTGTGCGGGTTCGGGCCTGCCTGGTTCTGCGGTGTCGAGTCCTGCGGCGGCGAGCGCTCGCGCCACGTTCGACGGTGCACGGGTGCCGCGGACACGGGAGAGCCACTCCGTCGTCGCCGCGAGAGCGCCGAGGTCGAGTCCGGTCTCGATGCCGAGACCGTGCAGCATCCACACCAGGTCCTCCGTCGCGAGATTACCGGTCGCGCCCTTCGCGTAGGGGCAGCGACCCAGCCCGCCGACCGAGGCGTCGAACTCCGCGACGCCGAGCCTGAGCGCCGCGAGCACATTCGCGAGCGACTGTCCGTAGGTGTCGTGCAGGTGCAGGGCGATGCCGTCGAGCGGGATGCCCGCTGCGAGCGTCTCGTTCACGACGCGGGTCGTGAGCCCCGGTGTCGACACGCCGATCGTGTCGCCGAGCGCGATCGTCCTGGCGCCGGCGGCGTGCAGCTCGGCAGCGGCCGAGGTGACGGATGCCGTGTCGACCTGTCCCTCCCACGGGTCGCCGAACGCCATCGACACGTACCCGCGCACCGGGATGCCCTGTGCGCCGGCCGCGGCGATCACCTCGACCGCCCGATCGATCGCGCCGGCCCTCGTGGTGTTCAGGTTGGCCTTCGCGAAGGACTCGGTCGCGCTCACCACGACGGCGACCTCGCGCACGCCCGCCTCGATCGCGCGCTCGAGTCCTCGGAGGTTCGGCACGAGCGCGACCGCACGTGCACCGGACGGCACCTCGACGTCGGCGACCACCTGGGCGGCATCCGCGAGCTGCGGCACCCAGGTCGGCGGCACGAAGCTCGTGATCTCGAGGTCTCGTGAACCCGCCGCATACAGCCGCCGGCAGAGCTCCGCCTTGACCGAGCTGGGGATGATGTCGGTCTCGGCCTGCAGGCCGTCGCGGGGGCCGACCTCGTAGACGGTGACGCGCGTCGGGAGTCCCGCCTCCGGCTCGACCCTCGGCGAGGGCAGGGCGCTCATGCCGAGGTCTTCTCTGCCCGCAGCTCGGCGAGGACCTCGCGGGCGAACTCGACGCGGATGCGACGCTCGGCGACGATGCGTGCAGCGACCTCGCCGATCTCATCGACCTCTGCGCCGGCGCTCGCGGCGATCGTGCGGGCGTGCAGGGTCATGTGGCCGCGTTGGATGCCTTCGGCGGCGAGCGCACGGCAGGCGGCGAGGTTCTGCGCGAGTCCGACCGAGGCGATGATGCTCGCGAGTTCGCGGGCGGTCTCGACGCCGAGCAGCCGCACCGAGGCCTGCGCCGTCGGGTGCGCGCGGGTCGCCCCACCGACGAGGCCGACCGCGAGCGGCACCTCGAGCGTGCCGACGAGGTTGCCGTCGGCATCCTTCTCGAACTGCGACAGCGCGGTGTAGCCGCCGTGCCGCGCTGCGTGCGAGTGGCAACCCGACTCGACGGCTCTGGTGTCGTTGCCGGTGGCGAGCACGACAGCGGTGATGCCGTTCATGATGCCCTTGTTGTGCGTGGCCGCCCGGTACGCGTCGGCCTCGGCGAAGGCGCTGGCCGCGACGATGTCGTCGACGACCTGCGCGCCGCCGAGCATCTCTGCGTCGAACACCGCGCGGGCCCTGGTCAATCGCAGCTCTGCCTTGTTGGTGAGGATTCGCAGCAGCGTTCGGGTGCCGGCGAGCTCGGCGATGCGAGGGGCGATCGCCTCGGCCATGGTGTTCACCGCGTTGGCGCCCATCGCGTCGCGCACGTCGACGTGCAGGTGCAGGATCACCTGCACGCCCGCTCGGGTCGGCAGCACTCGCACCGAGATGTCGACGGCGCCGCCGCCGAACGAGACGAGCACCGGGTCCTGCTCGTTCGCGAGTGCCAGCAGCTCGTCGCGCGCCTCGAGCAGCGCGAACCGGGTGCCGTGCGGGTCGATCGCGTCGAGCACCTGGATCTGGGCGATCATCACATCGCCCGTGTACGAGGTGGTGAAGCCTCCATGCCCGCGGGCCATGCGTGCGGCGTTCGAGGCGGCGGCGACGACGCTCGGCTCTTCCGTGGCCATCGGGATCAGTCGGTCCAGGCCGTCGATGCGGAAGTTCGTCGCGACGCCGACCGGGATGCCGATGACGCCGACGACGTTCTCGATCATGTGGTCGGCCTGCGCGAGCGAGAGGCCGGCGTGCGGCTGCAGCGCATCGAGCGACGCCGGGTCCAGGCCTGCTCCCTCTGCGACGAGAGCGAGTCGCTCCTCCGGGGTGTGGTCGCGCAGACCTGAGATTCGGCTGTTGATCGTCATCGGCGACCTTCCTTGACTGGCGGTGACCGGATCATCGGCGCCGCGGCTCTAGGACGACACTAGAAGCGGCTCCCTCCGCCAGCGATGGGCGGATCACTCAGCGAACAGCACACGGTGTATGCGATTGACACACCCTCTCGCCGTCCCGCATGCTCGACACTGAAGGCACCCCGCTCTCCAGCGCCCCCGAACGCAGAAGGAGCTCTCATGAGCCGCGATTCCGCCGCGATCGCGACGCTGCTCGACGCAGCGCACGACAGCGACCTGGTCGGACCGACCGCGGTCAGCGACGCCCTGATGCAGCTGGGCGCCACCGAGCACGACGCCGCCGAGATCGCCGAACGAGTGCACCGGTCGCAGCGCGAGATCTCCCGGTTGCGGCGGCGCGAGCACGAGCTCTCCGCCCTGTTCTCCAGCGCCCGCGAGCTCGCCGAGCTGCGCGACAGCGACGCCGTGCTCGCCCGGCTCGTGCAACGAGCGCACACCATGATGGGCGTCGACCTCGCGTACCTGTCGGAGTTCGACCCCGACACCCGCGAGCTGCGCGTGCGGGAGACGAGCGGCTCGGTGAGCGCGTCGTTCCAGACCCTCCGAGTCCCGCCAGGACGAGGCCTCGCGAGCGTCGTCGTCGAGTCGCGGATGCCGCACTGGGTGTCCGACTACTCGGCGTACGCCACCGAACGACACGACTCCGGCATCGATGACGCCGTGTCATCCGAGGGCCTGGTGTCGTTGCTCGGCGTGCCGATGGTGACCTCCGACGATGTGATCGGCGTGCTGTTCGTCGCGAACCGCGAGGCCCGGGACTTCACGCCGGACCAGGTCGCGCTGCTCACAGCCGTCGCCGACCACGCCTCGATCATCCTGCAGACCACGCACACGCTCCACGAGCTACGGGAGTCGGAGGACGAGAGCCGCAGGAACCTCGAGAACCTCACCGCCCACCTCGTCGAGCGCGACAGAGCGAACACGGTGCACCAGGAACTCGTGCAGGCCGTGCTCGCCGGCGGCGGCTTCGGACCGGTGGCCGAGACCCTCGCATCGGCGCTCGGCCGTGCCGTCGCGATCATCGACTCGCAGGAGCAGATGATCGCCGCAGCCGGTCTTCCCCTCGCACCCGGCATGCTCGCGCTGCAGGAGCCGGTGCGGGCCGCGATCGACGAGAGCCGCCGCTCCGGATACTGCGTCACCGTACCGGGCACCGGCGTCCGCGCCGTGTCGGCTTTGTCGGCAGGCAACCGCCACTTCGGCGCGCTGCTGCTCGGCGACGGCGACTTCGAGCTCGGCGCGGTCGACCTCCGCACGGTCGAACGCGCAGCCCAGGTCGGCGCGCTCCTCGAACTGCAGCAGGAGGCGGCATCCGGTGCCGATCTGCGCATCCGCAGCGAGCTCGTCGCCGATCTGCTCGACGACGTGCCGGAACGCCGCTCCGACGTCGAGCGGCGGGCCCGCAGGCTCGGCGTCGACCTGCAGGCGCTCGACTCGCTGATCCTGCTCTCGGTGCCCGGCGATCAGCAGACCACCGCGCTGCGCGAGCTGAGCCGTCAGCTCGACGACCGTTCGCTCGTGGGTGAGTACCGCGGCTTCGTGGTGGCGGCGCACAGTGCCGACCGCGGTGCGGTCGACGTCGAGCGGCTGCGCAAGCGCGTGGCGGCCGCCACGCAGCATCCGGTCTCCGCCGTGTACCCCCGACCCGCGTCCGGCGCGCTGCCCGAGGCGTTCCAGACGGCGATGCGCACGGCCCGACTCATCACGGCGCTCGAACTCACCGACGTCACGGCTCAGGTCGACGACTTCCTGCCGTACTCGGCGATCCTCGACACCGACGTGCGGGCGCTCAGCGCGTTCCTCCGAGACACGATCGGAGCCGTGCGGCAGTACGACCAGGAACGCGGCGCCGACCTGCTCGGCACGCTGCGGGCGTTCGTGCGGCACAACAGCAGCCCGACCCGCACCGCCAGGGCGTTGAACTTCCACACGAACACGATCCTGCAGCGCCTCGACCGACTCGACCACGTGCTCGGCGCCTCGTGGCGCGACGACGAGCGCATGTTCCGCATCGGCATCGCGGTGCGCCTCGACGAGCTGCGGGACCGGCTGCAGCTGCGCTGAGCGGCTGGGTTTCCGCCTGGCTCGAGCCACCGCCGTTCACAGTTCAGCAAGAACGTGCCGAACGCGGCGAATTCCCACCGGTATGGGCGTTCACCACTCGGATTTGCTGAATTGTGAACGCCCTCACGCCGGCACGAACCGTGAACGCCCTTGCGCCGGCACGAACCGCGAATGCCCGCTACGTCCGGTACAGCACCGGCATCGACTCGAGCAGTGTGCGGGTGTACGGATGCTGCGGCGCGTTCATGACCTGTTCGCCGGTGCCCTCCTCGACGACCTTGCCCTGGTGCATCACCGCGACGCGGTGCGCGATGTGGTGCACGACCGAGAGGTTGTGCGTGATGAAGAGGTACGTGACACCGGTGCGTTCCTGCAGGCGCACGAGCAGGTTCAGCACCTGCGCCTGCACCGACACGTCGAGCGCCGAGGTCGGCTCGTCGAGCACGATGAACTCCGGGTCGGCGGCCATCGCCCTGGCGATCGCGATGCGCTGCCGCTGGCCGCCGGAGAACTCGTGCGGGTAGCGGTTCACGGCATCCGCGGGGATGCCGACCTGCTCGAGCGATTCGTACACCCGCATGGTGCGGTCCTTCGGCGCCATCCCGGCTGCGACGAGCGGCTCGGCGACCGAGCGCCCGATCGCGAACCGGGGGTCGAGCGAGTCGTTCGGATCCTGGAAGACCATCTGCACACGTCGGCGGTGGCGTCGCAGCGCCGAGCCGCGAAGGCCGGTGACGTCACGGCCGTCGAACTCGATGCTGCCGGAGGTGGGCCTGCGCATCAGCAGGATCGCGCGGGCGAGCGTGCTCTTGCCCGACCCCGACTCCCCCACGAGTCCCAGCGTCTCGCCGCGACGTACGCTCAGGCTCACGTCGTCGAGCGCGACCATCGCGTTGTCGCCGTGACCGAACCGCTGTGTGACGTTGCGAACCCGCAGCACCTCGGCCGCCGCGGCATCCGTCTCGAACTCGCTCACGATGCCTCCTCCAGCACAGCGGGGACCTGATCGAAGTCGTTGTCCGCCGGGATCACCGCGAGCGGCGACCGCACCGGCACGGACGGTCGAGGGATGCTCTCCAGCAGCGCCCTCGTGTACGGATGCTGCGGGTGCTCGAGCACGCGCTGCGTGGTACCGGACTCCACGATCCGTCCGCGATACATGACCGCGATGCGTTCGCAGAGCTGCCCGATCACGCCGAGGTCGTGGCTGATGAACAGCACGCCCATCCCGGTCTCGTCGCGCAGCGTGCGGATCAGGTCGAGGATCTGCGCCTGCACGGTCACGTCGAGCGCGGTCGTCGGCTCATCCGCGACGAGCAGCGTCGGGTCGGCGGCCACCGCGATCGCGATGACCACGCGCTGACGCTGCCCGCCGGAGAGCTGGTGCGGGTAGTAGTTCATGCGGCGCTCGGCATCCGGCATCCGCACGAGCTTCAGGATGTCGAGGGCCTTCGTGCGCGCCGCTCTCTTGTCGGCGACGCCGTGGATCAGCAGCACCTCGGCGATCTGCGCGCCGATCCGCATGCACGGGTTCAGTGCCGACATCGGTTCCTGGAACACCATGGAGGCGCGAACGCCCCGCACGGTGCCCCAGTCACGCTCCGAGGCATCCTTCATCTCCGACCCAGCGACGGTCATCGTTCGGGCGGTGACCGTCGCGGAGTCGGGCAGCAGCCCCATCATCGCCAGGGCGACACTGGACTTGCCGCTGCCCGACTCGCCGATGACGCCGACGATCTCCCCGGCGCGCACGCGGAGCGACACCTCGGACACCGAGGGTGCTGCACCCCCGTAGGCGATGGACAGGTCTTCGACCCGGAGCGCGTCGACGTCGTTCATGCGAGCTCGAGCTCCGTCCGGTGAGAGGTCGGAACACGCCGCGCGAGCGCACGCGCGAGGGGCGTGTTGTGACCCCTCACGGAAGGGGTGCGCACGCGCGAGGCACCACGGCGCGTGCTCATTCGGACAACCAGGCCGAGTCGAGCTTGTACCGGGAGTAGAACGCGTCGCTCTCGTAGCCCTTGAGCTTGTTCGCGTCCCAGACCTCGAAGTACACCGGCACGGCTGCGGGCACGACCTCGAGCACCTGCTCGGCGGTCTCCTCGGCGAGCTGGTCGATGAGGTCGTTGTACTCCTCGGGCGTCGCCGCCGCCATGGCCTGCGTCAGCAGCTCGCGGGCCTTGTCGGCGTCGGGGTTGCCGTCCCAGTGGTTGTACACGCCGCCTTCGAGCAGCACCGGCTGCAGGTAGAACGCTGCGGATGCTCGCGGGCTGCCCGGGATCGCGACGAGGTCGGTCCAGGACTCGCCGGTGGTGAAGATCGGTGCGATCTCCGACAGCGGCGTCGCCTCGAGCTTGAGCGTGATGCCCGCCTCGGCCAACTGCTGCTGCATCATCTCGTAGACCGGGTGGTGCGACTGCGCCACGTCTCCCATGTAGCTGAGCGTGATCTCCGGGTTCGGCTGCCCGGCGTCCTCGAGCAGCTTCTTCGCCTCGTCGATGTCGCGCGTGTAGTACGGCAGATCCGTGGCGTCGGGGGCCCCCGGGTCGCCGGCCGGCGGCACGAACGAGATGCCGGCGTTGCCGAGCATCGCGGTGTCGACCAATGCCTGACGGTCGAGCGCGAGCGAGAAGGCGCGGCGCACGTTCACGTCGGCGAGGGGGCCCGCTTCCGGGTTGATGTAGATCGCGAGGTTCTGGCGGAAGGGCGGGTCGCCGAGCGTGAAGCCGGCGGACTCGGCCTGACCTGCGAGGCTGCCGTCGATGAACGACGCCGCCTGCACGCTGCCCTGCTGCACGGCGGCGAGCAGGGTGCTCTCGTCCGGGTACAGCTCGAAGACGATCGAGTCGAGGTTCGGGGCCTCTCCCCAGTACTTCTCGTTCTTGTCGAGCGTCACGCTGACGCCCTGCGACCACTCGGTCACCTGGAAGGCGCCGGTGCCGAAGGTCTGCGTCTGGCGTTCCTCCTCGGATGCCGCGCCGTAGCCCTCCTCGCTCACGATGAAGAAGGTCTGACGTGCCGAGACCGCGTCGAGGAACGTGCCGTCCGGCTGGCTGAAGCGGAAGGTGACCTCGTGGTCGCCGGTCGCCTCGACGCTCTCCATGTTGACGAGGTAGGTGGCGTTCGTGCCGCCGTCCTTGCGCGTCTCGAAGGAGTACACGACATCGGATGCGTCGAAGGGGCTGCCGTCGGCGAAGGTGACGTCGTCGCGCAGCTGGAAGACCCAGGTGAGCTCGTCCGGCTGCTCCCAGTCGGTGGCGAGCGCCGGGTTGACGGTGCCGTCGTTCTCGCGGGTGAGCAGCGTGTCGTAGGCGATCGAGTCGATGACCTCGGCTGCGATCGCGGAGGCGACCATCGGGTCGAGGCCACCGGCGGAGGGCTCGGCAGGCACACCCCAGGTCAGGGTGCCGCCGGCGACGGGCTCGCCATCGTTCCCTGCGCCGGTCGATCCTCCGGTGTCGGTGCCGCAGCCGGTGAGCGCCAGGGCGCCGACGGCGATGACCGCCGCGCCCATGAGAACTGCCTTCTTC
This sequence comes from Microbacterium oxydans, assembly GCF_000956525.1. GTDB lineage: Bacteria > Actinomycetota > Actinomycetes > Actinomycetales > Microbacteriaceae > Microbacterium > Microbacterium oxydans_A. Next base: position 136,589 of record NZ_JYIW01000018.1, on the reverse strand, counting down.
ATAGCTGACTCTCTTCTGTGTGTGTGGTGCCTCGGGTGATGCTGTTCGCTCGGGTGGTGCTGTGCTTCTTCACACGGTCGGCGCGACGCCGACCGAGCGAGAAGGCGGGTTCCCGTCGGGGTGCGAGCCAGTCCTGCAGTCCGTCGGCGAGGAGGTTCCACGCGGCGGACAGCAGGATGATGACCAGCGACGGCAGGATGATCAGGAGCGGCTGCAGCTGCATGAAGCGGGTGAACTCGCTGATCATGCGGCCGGCCGACGGCTCGGGTGCTTGCACGCCCTGTCCGAGGTAGCTGAGCGCCGCCTCGATCAGCACGATCTGGGACGCCACGGAGGCGAATTGCACGAACAGCGGCGTGAGCACGTTCGGCAGCAGGTGCTCGACCACGATGCGGCTGCCCCGCACGCCCGAGAGTCGGGCGGCGAGCACGAAGTCGCGGTCGCGCATCGCGATCACCGGAGCCCGCATCACCCGGGCGAAGCCGGGGGCGAACACGAGACCGAGCGCCAGGATCAGCGGCCAGGCGCCGTTGCCGATCACGACGCCGACCACCAGGGCGACGAGGATGGCCGGCAGGGCGAGCAGCGCATCGACGACGCGCATGATGACGGCGTCGACCCAGCCGCCGACGTAGCCGGCGATCAGACCGAGTGTGGTGCCGACGACGGCGCCGAGCAGGGCGCCGGCGCCGGAGATGAGCAGGCTGGTACGGGCGGCGAGCGCCAGCCTGGTGAAGGTGTCGCGACCGAGGTTGTCGGTGCCGAGCAGGTTCGAGGCCGATGGTCCGGCCATCGCCGGCCCGGCGGTGGCGAGCGGGTCGTACGGCGGCCACAGCGACATCCAGCCGGCGAGCAGCAGGATGAAGCCGAGGATGCCGGCACCGGCCCAGAACGAGGGGCCGAGATTGGGACGGCGGCGGCGGCGCGTGCCGGCAGCGGAGGCCAGGGCGAGTTCGCGGGTGACAGTCATCGCGTGTGTACCCTCACTCGGGGGTCGATCAGCGGATAGATCAGATCGACGATGAAGTTGATGCCGACGTAGACCGCGCCGATCAGCAGCACGGTCGCCTGGATGATCGGATAGTCGGAGCTGCGGATGCCGGTGAGCAGCAGCTGCCCCATGCCGGGGAGCGAGAACACCTGCTCGATCACGACGGTGCCGCCGACGAGCGCGGCGAGCTCGATGCCCACGACGGTCGTCACCGGGATGAGCGCGTTGCGCAGCGCGTGACGGCCGACCAGTCGCGATGGGGGCGCCCCCTTCGCCCTCGCCGTGCGCACGAAGTCCTGGCCGAGCGTGTCGAGCAGCGTGCCTCTCGTGTACCGGGCGATGATCGCCGCGAGCACGATGCCGATCAGCAGAGCCGGCAGCACCAGCACGCCGATCGCCTTGGCCGGGTTGCCCGCGGCCCCCGAGTATCCGATCAGCGGGAGCTTCAGGGTGAGCGAGTTGATCAGGATCAGCACGGCTCCGAGCACGAACGGCGGGGTGGCCAGCAGCACGAACGAGGTGCCGCGGACGATGTGGTCGCTGGGTCGGCGCCAGCGGGTCGCCGCCAGAATGCCGGCCGGCAGTCCGAGCACGACGCCGAACAGCGTCGCCATGACGGCGAGCGTGAGGCTGAGCGGCAGGCGGTTGGCGATCATGTCCGACACCTGGCCGGGAAGCGTGATCGCGGCGCCGAAGTCTCCGCGGAGCACGCCGCCCAGCCACACGAAGTACTGCGTGATCGCCGGCTGGTCGAGGCCGAGCTCGGTGCGCAGCTCCGCGAGGGCCTCGGGGTCGGGGTTCGCCGGGTCGGCGAACGCGGCCAGCGGGTCGCCGGGGATGATGCGCACCATCGAGAAGACCAGCACCGACAGGACGACGAGCACGAAGAGCGACGACAGCACTCGCGTGACGATGTAGCGCGCCATTCAGCAGTCCGTCTTCGTCGACATGCTCGTCACGGTACCGAGGCGCATGCCGCGCGATAACGGTGTCTCGACCCAGCGGATCAGATGCTTCATGGGTGAAACCTCCATGTCGAGCGGCTCGCGGGAAGCCGGCGGATCAGCGGGTCAGAGCGGCGGCGGAGAACTGGGACACGTCGTCGGAGGTCGCTCCGTCGAGAGCGAGCTCCGACAGGATGCGGCCGAACGCCGGCGTGAACTTGAAGCCGTGGCCCGCGGCCAGGGCGACGATCACATCGGGATGCTCCGGCAGCGGCCCGAGCACGAAGCGACGGTCGGGGGTCAGCGCGTACTGGCATGTGACGGTGCGCAGCTGGGCGCCGGCGCCGGGAAGCAGCCCGTGCACGAAGCCGTCGAGCTGGGCGGTGAGTTCCGGCGACGGGACGAAGGTGCGCTGCTCGGGCGTCATCCGGTTGTCCGAGACATCGCGGGCCGCCTTGATGGTCGGCTCGCCGAAGGTCGGGAAGCCGTAGTAGCACTCGTCGTCCTCCCAGATCCAGACCGGCAGGGTGTCGGCGCCGAGCGGCGTGGGGTCCTCGGGCCGGAAGTACGTGACCTGCTCCTGCATGATGTCGAGCGGAATGGCGGCGCCGAGCGGCTCGAGCAGCGCGTTGGTCCAGGCATCGGCGGCGACGATGACCTTCGCGGCCCGCACCTCGCCGTTCGCGGTGCGGACGATCACGCCATCGCCGTCCGGCACGATCGCCTCGACGGCCGTGCGGTCGCGGATGTCGGCGCCGAGCGCCCTGGCGCGAAGCTGCAGGGTGGCGACGGTGCGGGAGGCATGCGCGATCCCGGAGTCCGGCGTGTAGATGGTCTCGACGTTGTCGGGGATCGTGAACTGCGGCCAGCGGGCGTGCACCTCGGCCGGGCTCAGCAACTCGTGCGGCACGTCGCACTCGGTCAGCGCTGCAGTGAAGTCGGATGCCGAGTACGGGCCGTCGGTGGGGATGAAGATGACGCCGCCGGTGATCGTCAGCAACCGCTCGCCGGACTCCTGCTGCAGGTCTTCCCAGTCGCGGTAGGCCGACTGTGCGAGGCGCACGTACTCCGGTGCACCGTAGGAGGTGCGCACGATGCGGGAGGTGTCATGCGATGCACCGCGGACATGGCCGAGCTCGTACTGCTCGAAGGCGACGACGCGCGCCCCCCGCCGAGCCAGGTGATAGGCGGCTGCGCTTCCCAGCGCCCCCATTCCGACCACTGCCACCTCGAAGCTCTCCATGACCCACCGTTCTCTCGTCGTCTGCGATAGCTCAGTGTGGTCATCGCGCGGCGGGCGCAGCCATAGGTCGATCACCCATGCGACGAGAAGATGAATGTGCGGTGAACACGCTGTCGGTCGACGCCGACCGGTTCTCATGCCGGCTCGCGGTTGTCAATCCCGTGGCCCGATTCATGGCGCGATGGAACAGTGGCACTTCCATCGATCCTTCGAGGAGAGGAAGTCGCCATGAGCGCTGCAGATGACATCAAGAACGCCGCTGAGAAGGCCGCAGGCAAGGCCAAGGAGGGCGTCGGAAAGCTCACCGACAACGAGAAGCTCGAGGCCGAGGGCCGAGCTGATCAGGTGAAGGCGTCTGCCAAGCAGGCCGGCGAGAATGTCAAGGATGCCGCCGAGAAGACCGGCGAGAACGTCCGGGACGCATTCAAGGAGTGAGACCCACGCATCGCGCGGGCCTCACTCCTTGACTGTGTTCTGGGGTGAGGCCCGCGATGCGCGGACCTCACGGTGTGTGGTCAGACCTTGCGGCTGCCGCTGATCGATCGGATCAACCAGGCGATCACGGCGATCGCGAGCAGGACGAGTCCCACCCACAGCAGGAACTGCAGCGACTGCACGAGTCCGCCGGTGATCGCGAGGATCACGGCGATGACGATGACGATGATGAGGAGGATGTTCATCGGTCTTCCCTTCTGAGCGGGGCTGGGCACCCCGATTGCAACTCCCCACGCTATTGCTCGGGGCCGCATCGTCAGAGGGGGTTGACGGGGACACCTCTGTGATGCGATGAACAGGAGCGAGATCATGCCAGGACGCCGCAACAACTCACTGAAGGACCCGGAGCTCTACGAGGAGCTCCGCGATGACGGCGCGTCGAAGGAGAAGGCCGCACGCATCTCGAACGCCGCTGCCAAAGAGGGGCGCAGTGCGGTCGGACGCCGCGGCGGTGAGCACGGCGACTACGAGGACTGGACCGTCGCCGAGCTTCGTCCGCGTGCGAAGGAGCTGGGGCTGACCGGTTACAGCTCGCTCCGCAAGGCGGAGCTCATCTCCCGGCTGCGGAACCACTAGGCGGCGTCGGATGGCGCGCTTCGGCATCGAGGAGGAGTTCGTCTTCCTCGACGATGCGACCCTGGTGCCCATCGGGATCAGCGATACGGACCGCGAGTCGCTGGCCGACCGGGCGTCGCAGGGCAGGGTGCTGGCCGAGTATCTGACCTGCCAGGTCGAGTGCGTGACCGATCCGGTCGACACGCTCGCGGAGGCCGGAGCGCAGGTGCGTCACCTCCGTGGGCTGGTGGACGAGCACGCCACCACGCGCAGTGCCATCGCCGCGGCATCCGGCACCGCCTTCGCGACCACCGGATCGCTCACGGTCGTGTCGGCTCCGCACTACGACGATGTCGCCTCGCATCTCGCCCACATCACTCGCGGTCACGAGGTGAACGGTCTGCACGTGCACGTCGAGATCGGCGACGACGAGGAGCGCGTCCGGGCGCTCAACCGGGTGCGGGGCTGGCTCCCCGTGCTGCTCGCGCTCACCGGTAACAGTCCGTTCGCCGACGGCGTCGACACGCGCTTCGCCAGCTGGCGCAGTGTGGCGATCCGCCGCCTCCCCTCCTCGTGGAGCCCACCGCGGTTCCACGACCTCGACGACTACCGCTCGCAGGTCGACCGTCTGATCGAGCTGCACGCCATCGCCGATGCCGCGTCGCTCTCGTGGGCAGCCAGGGTCTCCGATCGCTTCCCGACGCTCGAGGTCCGCGTGTTCGACGCGCAGCTGCATCCGGATGACACCCTGTTCGCGGCCGCACTCACCCGCGCGATCGCCGTGACGGACGACCTCCGAGGCTCGCACGTCCGCATCGACCAGCTCGACGCATCGCTGTGGACGGCCGCGCGACACGGCATGCACGCCCGCCTCGTCGATCCGGCGAGCGCAGCGGTGTCGGATGCCCGGACGCTCGCCGGCGCGATGCTCGACGCCGTGCGCCCAGCGCTCGAGGAGCACGGCGACCTCGCCTTCGTGGAGGATCGGATCGCACGAATCGGCAGCGACGGCACCGGCGCCGATCGACAGCGGGCCGCGTTCGGGTCCGACGGGGTCGCGGGCCTCGGCCGGCTCTACCGCGATGGCATGCACTCGTCGCACGACGAGCACTGACCACCCTCGACGTCGTCCCCCGGGAGTATCGTCAGGCTGTGGCCTCCTTCACCCCGCTGCAGCGGCTCGTGATCTCGATCGCCGTGCTGGCGTCGTTCGTGACGTTCCTCGACGGCACCGTCGTGACCGTCGCGCTGCCTGCCATCAGCCGAGAACTCGGCGGCGGCATCACGACGCAGCAGTGGGTCGTCGATGCGTATCTGATCACGCTGAGCGCGCTGATCCTGCTCGCGGGGTCGGTCGCCGACGCCTACGGCCGCGTGGTCGTGATGCGGGTGGGACTCATCGCCTTCGGCATCGCCTCGATCGCGGTCGCCGCCTCGATCGATCCGATCATGCTGATCGTCTCCCGTGCGGCGCAGGGCGCTGCCGGTGCGCTGCTCGTGCCGAGTTCGCTCGCCCTGATCACCGCCACCATGCGCTCCGACGTGCAGTCCAGGGCGATCGGCGTGTGGACTGCGTTCACCACCGGCGCCCAGCTCGTGGGCCCGCTGCTCGGCGGCCTGTTCGTCGACTACCTGTCGTGGCGTTTCGTCTTCCTGATCAACGTCGTCCCGATCGGCATCACGCTGCTGCTGCTCGCCCGCCTGCACCTGCCGGAGCATCCGCGGGGCGTGAAGGTCGACTGGTGGAGCGGTGCCCTGTGCGCGATCGGCCTCGGCGCGGTCGTGTTCGCGCTGATCGAGCAGCCGAACCTCGGTTGGGGCTCACCGGCGATCTGGCTGCCCGGCATTCTCGGCGCCCTGCTCTTCGCATGGTTCCTGCTCCGCCAGCAGCGCTCGGCCTCGCCCCTCATGCCGCTTTGGCTGTTCCGGGTGCGCGACTTCGGCTGGGGCAACCTGGCGACCCTGTTCGTCTACGCGGCGCTCTCGCTGAACGGTTTCGTGATCGGCGTCTACCTGCAGCAGGGCGCGGGCCTCTCGGCGACCGCGGCGGGTCTCGCGAGTCTGCCGTTGACCATCCTGATGATCCTGCTCAGCTCGCGCGCCGGGCTGTGGGCCGGCCGCTTCGGCCCGCGGATCTTCATGACGGTCGGTCCGCTGCTGATGGCCGTCGGCACGCTGCTGCTGCTGACCGTCTCGACCGACTTCTCGTACTGGTGGCAGGTGCTGCCGGCGATGATCGTGATGGGTCTCGGGCTCTCGCTCACGGTGGCCCCGCTCACCTCGGCGATCCTCGGCGCGATCGACGAGTCGCATTCCGGCATCGCCTCCGCGGTGAACAACGCGGTCTCCCGTGTCGCCGGGCTGCTGGTGGTCGCGATGCTCTCGACGATCGTCGGCGGCGCCCTCGACCTCGACGGCTTCCACAACGCCGCGTGGGTGACGGCGACACTGCTCGTCCTGGGTGGGGCGGTGTCGTGGATCGGCATCCGTCGCAACCCTGCGGAAGCGACGGATGCCGAGGCCACGGCACCCGGTGGGGTCAGCTGACGTCGCTGAGCGACTTCGCGATGTGCGTGTGCACTGCCTTGAGCCACGACACGAGGAACTCGGTGGTCGAGTCGTCGGTCACGTCGCCGTCTTCCGTGAAGAGGCCGTCGCGCATGTGGATGTAGGCCTCGGGCTGCGACAGCTCGGGCGAGGCGAGGAACGACAGGATCGAACGCAGGTGCTGCTGCGCCACGGCGGTGCCGATCGGTCCGATCGAGCCGCCGATCACGGCCGAGGGCTTGCCGGCGAGGCTGTTCTGGCCCCAGGGACGGCTGGCGGTGTCGAGTGCGTTCTTCAGCACACCCGGCACGGAGCGGTTGTACTCCGGCGTGATCAGGATGACGGCGTCGGATGCCTCGATCGCCGCCTTGAACTCGGCGGCCTCCGCGGGGATCGCCCCGTCGTTGTCTGCCGAGTAGAACGGCAGGCCGGCGATCGGGATCTCGGTCAGCGTCAGGTCCGCCTGCGGCGCGAGCTTCACGAGCGCCCTCGAGAGGCGGCGGTTGATCGAGGTCGAGGAGATGCTGCCGACGAGGAAGCCGACGGTGTACGTGGTCATACGGAGAGGTCCTTTCAGGAATTCCATGCAGATGCATGTATATGCAACCACACCTCGGCGATGCGCATTCCGGATCGCCACGTATCGGTGCCGTGCGAATGCACGACCTCCTCCCGCACGGCCGCCAGGAGGAATGGGAGTATCCGCCCGAGGGCTGGCCGCAGCATCCGACCTATGCTCGAGGGATGGGCTCGAAGGAAAGCGGCGAACTGTCCGGGGCGACGTGCTGAATCGCGCGACCGGAGCCGTGGCGCTGCTCGCCGCCGCGGTGCTCGCCCTCACCGGGTGCGCCGAGACGACCGGACACGTGGGGCACGCGGGGAATCGGCCCGATGCCGCGGCATCCGCAGCTCCGACAGGATTCCCCGCCGGTGCGGTGCCCGACTATCAGCTCGGCGGCGCCTATGAACCGGCGGCAGGCGTCGGCATCGTCGGGCGGGATCGGTCGGCGGACCCAGCACCGGGGATCTACTCGATCTGTTACGTGAACGGCTTCCAGACGCAGCCGGGCGAGCTCGACACCTGGGCGGAGGACCTGCTGCTGCATCACGACGGCGAGCCGGTGTTCGACCCGGACTGGCCGGACGAGGCGCTCGTCGACACCTCGACCGCCGAACATCGCACGCGCATCGCACAGCAGGTGACGCCGTGGATCGACGCCTGTGCGGATGCCGGGTTCGACGCTGTCGAGTTCGACAACCTCGACTCGTACACGCGCTCCGACGGCGCGCTCACGCTCGACGACAACCTCTGGCTCGCGACGATGCTGGTCGACGCTGCCCACGCCTCAGGACTCGCAGCCGGACAGAAGAACGCCGCAGAGGCCGCCCGGGTGCTGCACGCGCAGGCCGGCTTCGACTTCGCGGTCACCGAGGAGTGCGCGGCCTATCAGGAATGCGCGGCGTACACCGAGGTCTACGGCGACAGCGTGATCGACATCGAGTACAGCGACCAGCTGCCGCGCGCGTTCGCCGAGATGTGTGCCGACCCCGAGTCCCCCGCGTCGATGGTGCTGCGCGACCGCGATCTCGTGACGCCGGACGACGAGGCGTACGTGTTCGAGACCTGCGCGGGCTGACCCGCGCTGCGCGGGCTGACCCGCGCTGCGCGGGCTGACCCGCAGGGAGCGAACGGAACCACGCCGGCTGCGCCCTGTCAACGGGTGCGCGGCGGAAGCCGGAGTGCGCGAGGCTGGGCAGCTCCGGCATCCGGCTCTCGGATCCGGCATCCGACTGAGAGGACTCCCCCATGTCTGAACCCCGCTCGTACCCCGAGGACCAGGGCCCCTTCGACGCCGAGGCCGAGACTCCGGCCGGCGAGAAGACCTTCACCGCCGACGACCCGGCCGCGCCGGACGCCGTGCAGTACGACGCCGATCAGCAGGACGCCGACGATGCCGACGAGCTCGAGCAGGGCGACGACGTCGAACTCGACCCGCTGGAACAGGGCGCCGAGTCGAACGTCGACCCAGACCTGGGCATCTCGCAGTAGTCCGGGGTCCAAGAGCAGAACCGCCGGCGGCCCGCTGCGCTCCGATGGGAGCGACCGCAGACCACCGGCGCGCGGGGGAAAGGCTGAAGCCGCACCCTCGAGGGCTTCCGCACCCCGCGCCACTGAACATAGGTCACGCACAGCACCGCCACGAGGGGCTTGCCCTCGGAGATGCGGATGCGCTATCCCGGTGTCCGGCGCGTTGCGTGCCTGCCTCCGGGTGAGCACAGAGCGCGCGGATGCCCGGCCGCATCCGCGTCGTCCCGAGCGTCGGAGCCCTGCGATAGCGTCTCCGTGTCATCCAGCCGCAGTTCCGGAAGGTGCCCCGATGCCGCTCATCCCCGCTCTCGATGTGAGCGATGACGATCTCGCCGAGTTGCGGCGACGCCTGCACGCGACCAGATGGCCCGAGCCGTGGCCGGCGACGGGCTGGGACGCCGGCACCGATCAGGGGGAGCTGCGGCGGCTCGTCCGCATCTGGGCCGAGGACTTCGACTGGCGGGCGCAGGAGCGGAGCATCGCCGATCTGCCCTGGCACACGGCAGACATCGACGGCACCGACATCGCGTATCTGCGCTTCGATGCAGAGCCCGGCGGCGACGGTGTCCCGATCCTGCTCACGAACGGCTGGCCCAGCACCGCGCTCGAGCTCACGGAGGTCGCGCAACGACTGGCGACGCCGTCGCAGTTCGGCGGTGATGCCGCACATGCCGCGACCGTGATCGTGCCGGCACTGCCCGGCCTGCCGTTCTCCCCGCAACGGCCGCGGCTGGGCGTGCAGACGCACGACCTCTGGCATCTGCTGATGACCGAGCATCTCGGCATCTCGCGGTATCTGGCGCACGGCGGCGACCTCGGCGCCGGGATCACGTCGCGTCTCGCCCAGGCGTACCCCGACGAACTGGTCGGCATCCATCTGCTGGCCGTCGCCCCGCCGTCCGACGTCGACGACGCGTCGATCACGCCGGAGGAGCGCGCACACCTTTCACGGGTCCAGGCGTGGCTGTCCGCCGAGGGCGCCTACCAGCACCAGCAGCAGACCCGGCCGCTCACGCTCGCGCCGGCGGTGTCGGACTCCCCCGCCGGCCTGCTCTCGTGGGTCCTCGAGAAGCACTGCGCCTGGAGCGATTGCGACGGTGATGTCTCGTCCCGCTTCAGTGACGAGTATCTGCTGACCCTGGGGTCGCTCTACTGGTTCACGAACTCGATCGGCACCTCGTTCCGGGCGTACTACGAGCACGCCGCGGGCCTGACCACCGCGGTGGAGCGCGTGGAGGTGCCGACCGCGGTCGCGCTGTTCCCGCATGATCTCGCTTCGCCCCCACAGAGCTGGGTCGAACGCACCTATCACCTCACCCGGTACACGCGGATGCCGCGGGGCGGCCATTTCGCCCCGCATGAGGAGCCCGCACTGCTCGCTGACGACATCGCGGCATTCGCGCGAGAGCTGCAGCCCGGACGCAGCCCGGAATGATCCCGACGAGGTCGCGTCGGTCCGACGCGCACGCACCGCTACATTGAGGGCATGACTTCCCGCGTCGCCGCCATCATCTTCCGGCTCGTGTTCGCCGCGCTCTCGCTGACAGCCGTGTTCGTGCAGCTGTTCGCCGTGACCGTCGCCAACGGCTACAGCATCCCGAACTTCTTCGCCTACTTCACGAATCTGTCGAATCTGATGATCTCGATCGTGTTCATCGTGAGCGCTGTTCGCCTGCTGCGCGGGCGCAAGGATCCGTCGGACGCGGTGGTCGCCATCCGCGGTGGCGTGGTCGTCTACATCGTGTTCGTCGGCATCGTGTTCAACACGATCCTCGGCGACGGCGACATCGGTCCGGTCATCCCGTGGGTCAACGTCGTCGTGCACATGATCGTGCCGGTCGCCGGGATCCTGGACTGGATCCTCTGGCCGCCGCACCGCCGCCTGCCGTTCCGGGTCGTGCTGTGGTGGATGATCTGGCCCGCCGCGTACTCGATCTTCTCGATCGTGCGCGGCGCGGTCGACGGGTTCTACCCGTACCCGTTCTACAACCCGGAGCGGAACGGTGGATATGGCGGCGTCGCGCTCTGGTGCGCGGCGCTCGTCGTGGTCTTCTTCCTGCTCGCACTGCTGATCCGCTGGCTCGGGAACGTTCGCCAGCGGGCAGTGCACGCCTGATCGCGTCGGCACGATCCGACTGACTGAGGCCCGCCGGATATCCGGCGGGCCTCAATCGTGCGGTGCGGATCAGACCAGCGCGGCCCGGAGCCCTGCAGCCGCGGCAGCGACGTCAGGGGCGCCGTAGATCGCGCCGCCGGCGACGGCGATCTGCGCGCCGGAGGCCTGCACGGCCGCGATCGATGAGGCGTTCACGCCACCCGCGACCGAGAACGGCACACCCGCGGCGCGGCCGGCCTCGAGCAGCCCGTCGAGCGAGTAGCCCTCCTTCGCCTGCTCGTCGAGACCGGCGTGCATCTCGACGAACTCGGCGCCGAGGGCGACGACCTCCTTCGCGCGGGCGGCCTTGTCGGCGACACCGATCAGGTCGACGACGATGCCCTTGCCGTGCTTCGTGGCTGCCTTCACCGCGCCGGTGATGGTGCTGTCATCGGCCGAGCCGAGCACCGTGACGAGGTCGGCGCCGGCCGCGAATGCGATCTCGGCCTCGAGCTCACCGGCATCCATCGTCTTCAGATCGGCGAAGACGATCTTGTCAGGGTGCGCCTGCTTCATGGCGGTGACGACCGAGAGGCCCTCGCTCTTGATGAGCGGGGTGCCGAGCTCGAGGATGTCGACGTGCTCGGCGGCGGATGCTGCGAGGTCGAGTGCCGCTTCGGTGGTGAGGGTGTCGATGGCGAACTGGATCTTCATGTTCCTGCTTTCGTGAGGTGTCGGCCGGGAGGCCTGGATCATTCGAGGTTCGAGTGGCGCGGCCAGAGGTCGTCCGCCGAGGCCCCGCTGCGCTGCCAGAGCGCGTGGAACAGCGCATCGCCGAGGAGGACGACGGTCTGTTCGAACAGGCTGCCCGCGTACTGCGCCGAGGCGGCACCGGAGCGGTCGAGCTTGCCGGCGGCCGGCACCGCCACGACGACCCGCGAGAGCTCGGCGACCGGCGACTCTGGGGCGGTCGTGATCGTCGCGACCATCGCACCGACCTCGCGCGCGGTCGTGGCGGCGCGGACGATCCCGGTCGTCGTGCCTGAACCGGTCGCGGTGAGCAGCAGGTCACCCCGCTCGATCGCCGGCGTCGTCGTGTCGCCGACCACGAAGACCCTGAGCCCGAGGTGCATGAGTCGCATCGCGGTCATCCGCAGCGCGAGTCCGGAGCGACCGGCGCCGAGGAGGAACACGCGATCTGCGTCGAGCACGGCCTCGGCGAGCGCGTCGATCGCATCGGACCCGGTGTCGGCGAGCGCCTGGAGCGCGGCATCCGTCTCGGTCCGGACGATACGGATCGCGTCGGCGGAGGTGGCGGTGGGAGTGCTCATCCCTCGATCATCGAACGACGTGCGTCGCGCCGGGGTCCGCCGAATGTCTGGAAGAACTAGCCGCTCGGCTAGCGCTGCCCGATCGACTAGCCTCGGGACATGTCCACCACCGTCACGACCCACGGCGCAGTCACCTCGCAGGCCGCACGAGTGCACAGCTCGGAGCAGGCCCGCATCCTCGCCGAGCAGTCCGACCGGCACGCGGTCACGCTCGAATCGATCCTCGCGGTGCTGCGCTCGACCCGCCTCGGCGACCAGGCGGCCAGGCAGACCGCGATCGATGTGACCGCGGCCGCACTCGTCGAGCTGCGCACAGCATCCGATGTGCGCGAGAGCGACTTCCTCGAACCCGTGGTCGGCGCGTTCGAACGACTGAAGCGCGACCTGCGCCCGCTCGTGCGCTTCGGGCAGCTCGACGTGCAGTTCGTCGAGCCGCCGGCGAACGGGCGTGCGCTCCCCGGCGCTGTCGCGCTGTCGGCGCGGGCGATCGTCCGCAACGCCGTGCTCGCCTTCGCTGACGCCGACGACGCCCGCCGGGTGCGCATCCAGTGGGACTGCGACGGCCTGAACCTGCTGATCGGCATCAGGGACGACGGCAGCGGCGAGCTCACCGCCCACGACGACGCACTGCGCAGGATCGCCGAGCAGGTCAGCGCGACCGACGGCACCCTCAGCGTCTCGTCCACACCGGGATGGGGCAGCGATCTCAGCATCGTGCTGCCGCTCGACCCGCCGCCGGCATCCACACACTCGGTCGAGGAGGACATCGACCTCAGCGAGCGGGAGCGCGACGTGCTGCGACTGCTGAGCACCGGTGCCCGCAACGCCGAGATCGCCGCCGAGCTGCGCATCAGCCCGCACACCGTGAAGTTCCACGTCTCGAAGCTGCTGCGCAAGACCGGCGCACGCAATCGAGCCGAACTCGCCGCACTCGCGCGCTGACCCGAGGCGGCGGGGCGGGGCACACGCTCAGCGGACGGACGGGAGAATGGATGCATGTCCCCGAAGACCCAGCGGCGGCTGCTCGCCTCGGTGCACAGGATCCTGCACACCGACCCCTCGAACGTCGCTCCGACCGAAGTCATGCCCATCATCGACGAGCGCACGGTGCCGAGGGTGCTCGACCTCGCGACCCGCATCGGCGAGTCGATGTTCGCGGTCGGCGCCTCGGCCCATGAGGTGACGCTCGCGATCACCAGGGTCTGCGACTCCTACGGCCTGCGCGGCGTGCAGGTCGACGTGACCTACAACTCGATCACGGTGTCGTTCCACCTGAGCGGCGAGGTCTGGCCGGAGACCCTGGTGCGCGTCGTGCGGGTCACCGCCCCGGATCACGCCAAGCTGCAGCGCGTGCAGGCGCTCGTCTCCGACATCCGCGCAGGTCTCGATCTGGAGTCGGCCCGCACGGCCTTCCGCGTGATCCGCCGGGTGCCATTCCGCTACCAGCAGCCGGTGGTCGTGGTCGCCCGCGCCCTCCTCGCGGTCGGCGTCAGCATCCTCCTCGGCGCGACACCGATCATCGTCGGACTCACGTTCGTCGCCGCCCTCGCGGCCGCACTCACCCAGGCGGCCCTCGCCCGCGTGCAGGTCCCCCTCTTCTTCAGCCAGATCGCCGGTGGCTTCGTGACGACCGTCGTGGCGGTGGCCGTGTCGGCACTCGGCGCCGCCGGGATCGAGCCGTTCGTCGGCATCCGCCCGTCGATCATCGTCGCCTCCGGCATCGTGCTGATGCTCGCCGGCCTCACCGTGGTCGGCGCGGCCCAGGACGCGATCGACGGTTTCGCACTCACGGCCGGCGGTCGGATCCTCGACCTCACGATGCAGACGCTCGGGGTGGTGATCGGCATCCTCGTCGGCCTCGAGCTCGGCAGCGTGCTCGGATTCACGATGGACCTGCCAGACGATCCTGCACCCTTCGGTCCACTGCCGAGCGTGTTCGCCGGCGCGATCATCATCGCCGTCGCGGTGGCGGTCTTCAACGGTGCGGGCATCCGCATCATCCTGGTGAGTGCGCTGCTGAGCGCCATCACGATCGCCGGCTACACCGGATCGATCGCCGTCAATCTGCACCCTGCGGCCGCGAGCGCCGTCGGTGCGCTGCTCGCGAGCTTCATCGGGGTGATGATCGCGCACAACCTGCACGTGCCGTCGGTGGCCGTGACGACAGCGGCCATCGTGCCGCTCGTGCCCGGTGTCGCGGTCTTCCAGGGGCTGCTCGAGATGGTCCACACCGACGGCACGGCGACCGCGGTCGTCGGCGCCGGCGGCTCGCTCGTGTACGCCGCCGTGGTCGGCGTCGGCCTGGCATCCGGCGCCTCGCTGGGGCTGTACCTCGGCACGCCGGTGCGCGCCACGCTCGACAGCGTGACGAAGACCAGAGCGCGCGTGCGGCGCTGACCCGACGACCTCAGTCGGGCAGCTGCTGCCCGGCGAGGATCAGGATGCGGCGCAGATGCATCGCGCACAGCACGCCGGGGCCCATCGATCGTCGCGCTTCGACGGTGCGGTCGTCGACGGTCTCGAGCAGCAGCCGCACCGCCCGCGCCGCCTCGCCGCGCACCCGATGCGCCTCGGCCGAGTCGAGGTCGTCGAGGGCGATCACCGCGGCGACCGCATGGCAGGCATCCGTCAACGGCGCGACGACCGTGGGGTCGAGGTCGAGCGCACCTGGGCGGTCCCAGATCGTGTCGGCGATCGTGTCTGACACGTCGCGGATGCGGTCGGCGATGCGGTCGAGTGCGGCCAGCTGCGCGTGCACGTCGGCGGTGTGCGCTCGGCTGCCGCGGGCGCGAAGGTTCCAGCGACGGCTCTCGTCGGCCTCGTCGAGCGTCGCTCGCACCGAGCGCGCGGTGTCGGCCAGCGAACCGGCATCCAGGGCCCACTGCTCACGCTCCGGCGGCCAGGACTCCGACACGGCCACTGCGATGTCGTCGAGATGCGCTGCCAGCTGCGCGCGGAACTCACGCACCCGCAGCTGCGCAGAGGCCGTGAGCGGTGCCGGCGCGATGACGAAGTTGACGATGAGCCCCACCACGACGCCGACCGCGGTCTGCGTGAGGTAGCCGAGCGAGTAGTCGTCGGCGTTCTGCCCGCCGATGATGAGCACGAACAGCGCAGCGATCGGCACGTAGTCGCGCCCCGCGCCGAACCAGCCGGTTCCCGACACCAACACGCCGACGCCGACGATCAGCGGGATGGTCCACCACGTCGGCCCGACGGTGATCACCACGAGCGCGGCGAGACCGATCCCGGTCGCGAGACCGAGCAGGGTCTGCAGGCTCGACCTCGCCGACCCCATCAGCGTCGGGTACATGCTCAGCAGCGCGCCGAGCGGCGCGTAATACGGATACTCGTCGGTGACCCCCGGCATGTGCGGGGCGATCCACCACGCGAGGCCCACCGCGAGCATGGTCTTCGCGACGAGCAGCAGGCGTGCCGGATGCACGGCACTGCGGGCTGTCAGCGCAGCGGCGCGGCTGCGGGCACGGAGGTCGGTGATGATGGCTGGCTCCTTCCGGGCATCCAGCATCCCGTGTCCTGGCGGCACATGCCCACCCCTTGACACATCGAGCCGATGGCCCGATCGGACCCGGATCCAAGTGCTCAGGAAACTCTCAGCAAAAACTCGTGTCCCCCATTTGGGGGACACGCGGTTTCCGCGCTATTCTCGATGACGGCGGCTGGGGCTGCCATGGTGAAGCGTCTGGGGCGCAGCACCGATTGCAGTGAGCAGGACAGCCACACCCCCCGGTGGCAGCGCCCTCTCGAGAGTCAGGCTGGGGAGCCGAAACTCGAGAGGGGCGCGCCTGTTCGAACCCTCCACCATCCGCTCAGACGCCGGCGTACAGCTCGCCGACAGGAACAGCGATCGGGAGCACGTTGCCGGGTTGGGCCAAGGGGCATGCCCACGCCGGATCGTAGGCGCAGGAGGGGTTGTACGCGAAGTTGAAGTCGAGCACGATCGTGCCGCGCTCGGCATCAGAACCGAGATCTGCGCCCTTGATCGTGTCGATCAGATAGCGCCCGCCGCCGTAGGTTCCGCCGGGGCGCCCGGCCAGCGCATCGCGCACCGGGATGAACAGCCCGCCCCCATACGTGGTCAGCCGCCAGATGTCGAGTGAACCGGCATCCGGGACCTCGACCCTGCCGATGCGTTCGAACGGCACGACGCCGTCTGTCCCGGTCGCGAAGTCGAAGCCGCCGGGTTCTGCCGGCAGGATCGGCAACTCGAACCGCCACGCCGCGTCGTACGGAGCGATCGGCAGTCCCTCGAACAGCGGCCGGTCCGCCGAGAGCAGCGGCGTCGCCGGGTGATGCAGCAGCAGCTCGTCGCGCTCGATCCGCCAGAGCTCATGCGCATCCTCGGGAGACTCCGCCCGGCGCACGGCGTCGTACAGCGCGAAGACGCGGCGTCGCCAATCGACGACCTGTGCGGCGGTGCGGGCGCTCGTTGCAGTCATGAGGCCAGGGTACGCGGCGCGCGGCGCGGACGGCTGATCCTCAGCGCGCCTCGACAGCGAGGATCCGCCGCAGGGTGACGGGCGTCACCCGCTCCCGCACGGTGCCGGTCTCGCCGGCGAGTTCCGCGATCGTGGTGCGGCCGCATCCGGTCGCTGAGGAGATGCGTCGCAGCGACCACCCCTGCGAGCGCAGCGCGCGGACCTTCGCGATCGCCGGGCCGGAGTCGAGGGTCTCGGCGCGCGGCGCGATCCCGGCAGCGCGCGCGATCCGCATCCGATGCCGTGCACGCGACTCGGCGCAGGAGACGCCGTCGTCGCCGCCAGGGCACAGCCTGCTGTCGCGACAGCCCAGGAGGTAGCCGTTCGGCGTGCCGTGCTCGATCGGCGTCCCCACGCCCGCAGACCGCCGCGCCGCGTATTCCTGCACGTATCGGCGTCGCGCGTCGGCGCAGGTCATCGCCCCGCGAAGCCGGTTCGGGCATCCGCTCGCGTCCCGGCATCCTCTGGCGTACCCCCACGGCGTGCCGTGCACCGCGCGCACCGGCTCGTGCGACGACGTCATCACGCCGACGTTGCCGTCCCTGGGCAGCGGCTGATCCGCGGGAAGACGCAGCAGGTGGTAGTCCCCTCGCCGCCGCACGACCGCTTCCGCGCAGCTGAGCATCTCCGAGTCCTGGCCGTTCGGGCACATCGCCCTCGTCCGGCAGCCCGCGTCGTAGCCGGCGGCGCTGCCGTGCGGCGCCGAGACGTCGCAGGGCAGCCGGCTCATCGCGCGCGCCCGAACTGCAGGAGCACCTTGCTCGACACGGTCGGGTCGGCGGCGAGCGCGAACGCGTCTTCAGCCGAGCGCCAGCGCTTGACGTGACTGATCACCGGCGCGATCCGCAGCGTGCCCTGAGCGAGCGCGGCGATCACCTCGTCGATCTCGTCGTTGAAGCGGAACGACCCGAGCAGGTCGAGCTCCTTCGCGATCGCGAGAGCCACCTGCACCGGCTGCGGACCGCTCGGCAGGAGCCCCACCATGGCGACCGCGCCACCGCGGGCGGCCGCTCTGATCGCGGTGTCGAGGCCGCGGTGGCTGCCGGAGGACTCGATCACGACGTCTGCATCGATCGCGGCGATGTCGGCGTCGTCGGGCTGCTGCAGCGTCACGTCGGCCCCGAGTTCCCGCGCGATGCGGAGGGGGCGCTCATGCAGGTCGATCGCGGTGATGTGCCGTGCACCCCTGGCCGTGAGCACGGCGATCGTCAGCAGGCCGATCGGACCGCAACCGACGACGAGCGCGGAGAGGTCGGTGACATCGCCGATCCGGCTGACGGCATGCCAGGCGACGCTGGCCGGCTCGATGAGCGCCGCCTCCTGCAGGTCGACGCCCTCGGGGAGCACGCGCAGCATCCGGGTGGGCATCGCGACGCGGTGCGCGAAGGCGCCATCCCGGTGCGGGAAGCGGGCGGCGGAGCCGAGGTAGCCGCCGCCGGAGATGTTCGGCCGGTCGACCGGGTGGCGGATGACCTCCTTCGCAGGGGTCGCCGGATGCACCGCGACGCGGGTCTTCTCCGAAGGGCCGCTGCCGTCAGCCGCGGCTCGGCGGACGACGCCGACGACCTCGTGCCCGAGCACCATCGGGGCACGGAGGATCGACTCCCCCGCGGCACCGTGCTTCCAGTAGTGGAGATCGGAGCCGCAGATGCCGCCGTAGATGACGTCGATCACCGCTTCGTCCGGCGCCGGCACCGGCTCGGGGATCACGTCGAGACGGAGATCGCCGGCCTCGTGGATCACGAGCGCGTGCAGGGCATCCGACATCAGACCACCGCCGTCATGCCGCCGTCGACGAAGACGACCTGTCCGGTGACGAAGCGCGACGCGTCGGACGAGAGCCAGATCACGGCGCCACCGATGTCGTCCGGCTCGCCCCAGCGACCCACCGGTGTGCGGCCGAGGACCCACGCGTTGAACGTCGGATCGTCGACGAGCGACTGCGTGAGCTCGGTGCGGATGTACCCGGGGGCGACGCCGTTCACGCGCACACCGCTGCCCGCCCATTCGGCGGTCATGGCCTTGGTGAGGTTGCGCAGCCCACCCTTCGCCGCGGTGTACGCGCCGATCGTGGGGCGTGCGAGGTCGGTCTGCACCGAGCAGATGTTGACGATTGCCCCGCTGCCGCGCTCGACCATCGCACGCGCTGCGGTGCGGCCGACGAGGAAGGCGCTGGTCAGATCGGTGCGGATCACGCGCTCCCAGTTCTCCAGGCTCACCTCGAGCATCGGCTCACGGTGCTGCATGCCCGCATTGTTCACGAGGATGTCCAGCGGGCCGCGGGCTTCGATGTCGCGGATGCCGGCGATGACGGCGCCTTCATCGGTGATGTCGAAGGCGGCGGCCGACACGGCATCCGTCCCGTACTCCTGCGCGAGCGATGCGGCCGTCACCTCGACGACCGCTGCGTCTCGACCGTGCACGACCACGTGCGCACCGGCGCCGAGCAGCGACCGGGCGATCGCGAGGCCGATACCGCGGCTGGAGCCGGTCACCAGCGCGCGCCGACCGGAGAGGTCGAACGGGTTCGCGATCCGCTGCCCGGTCATCGCAGTGCGCCGACGGCTGTGGCGATCTCCTGGATCGCCGCGGTGATGGTGTCGAGGTCGGTCGCGAACGAGATCCGGAAGAACGGCGACTGCCCGTAGGCGGAACCCTGGATCACGGCGACGCCCGCCCGGTCGAGCAGGTACAGGGTCACGTCCTGATCGTCCGCGAGGATGCTGTCGTCCTCCGTACGCCGACCGATGAGGCCGGCGCAGTCGACGTACAGGTAGAACGCGCCGTCCGGCACGAGCGGGATGAGCCCATCGATCGCGGTCAGCCCTACCACCGCGGCGTCTCGGCGCTCGCGATACACCGGCACCGACTCGGCGATGAAGTCCTGCGGTCCTTCGAGCGCTGCGGCCGCCGCGGCCTGACTGATCGACGACGGGCACGACGACGTCTGCGACTGCAGCGTGTTGATGGCACCGATGAGCGCTGGGTCGCCTGCCGCGTATCCCAACCGCCAGCCGGTCATCGCGTACGACTTCGAGACCCCGGAGACCACGAGCACGCGGTGCCGGAGGTCCGGGGCGACGGATGCCAGGCTCGGCGCCGGCGAACCCGTGAACGAGATCTCGCTGTAGATCTCATCCGACAGCACCGAGACGGCTGGATGGCGACGCAGCACCTCGGCGAGCTCGGTGAGCTCCTCCGCGGTGTGGATCGCGCCGCTCGGGTTGCCGGGGCTGTTCAGGATCAGCCAGGTGGTGCGGTCGGTGATCGCGGCCTCCAGCTCGGCGGCCGTCAGCTTGTGGCCGGCCTCGGCCGACGTCGAGACGATCACCGGGGTGCCGTCGTTCGCGCGCACCATGTCGGGGTACGACACCCAGTACGGCGCAGGGATGAGCACTTCGTCGCCGGCATCCACGGTCGCCATCAGGGCGAGGAAGATGACCTGCTTGCCGCCACCGCCCACCGTGATCTCGGCATCCGAGTACTCGATCCCGTGCGTGCGCTGCAGCGAACCCCGGATCGCCTGACGCAGACGGGGCGTGCCGTTCACCGGCGTGTACTTCGTCTCGCCCGCCTCGATCGCCGCGATCGCCGCCTGCTTGACATGCGCAGGAGTGTCGAAGTCGGGCTCGCCGACGGTCAGGTCGAGGATGCGCCGGCCCTGCGCCGTGAGCTCCCGCACGCGTGCCGCTGCGGCCGTGCTGGGCGACGGCTTGATGCGGCCGAGCCGCGCGGCCGCCGTGAACGACGATGCGATCGCGTCGGTCATGAGGCGTCCTCGATGTCGGAGGTGAGGCCCTTCGCCTTGAGCACCTCGGTGAGGTTGCAGAGCTCGATGGTCGTACCACCGGCCCAGTACTTCGTGATGAGCTCGGCCTCGTGCGCGTCACGGGCGGCCGACAGCTCGGCTGCCTCGCGGGCCTCTTCGCGGCGCACCACGACCACTCCGTCGGCATCGCCCTTGACAATGTCGCCGGGGCGGATGAGTTCGCCGGCGAAGACCACGGGCTGGTTCAGCGCGCCGAGGGTCTCCTTCACGGTGCCCTTGATCGACACGCTGCCGGAGAACACCGGGAGGCCGAGCTCGCGCAGCTCCTGGGTGTCGCGCACGCCGGCGTCGGTGACGAGCGCCGCGATGCCCTTCGCCTTGCATGCGTTGCCGAGCACGTCGCCGAACATGCCGGCCTCGGCGAACTCGCCGGCCGAGACGATGAGCACGTCGCCCGGCTGCGCGTAGTGGATCGCGACCTGGAGCATCAGGTTGTCGCGGGGAGCGCACACGACGGTGAACGCCGAGCCGACGAACGAGGTGTCGCGGTCGATGGGCGTGATGTTCGAGTTCAGCGCACCGCGGCGCCCCTGCGCCTCGTGGATGGTCGCTGCGCTGAATTCGCCGAGCCGTGCGATGTCGGCTGCGTCGGCGCGCTCGATCTTCGTGGTGACGTGGACCATGGTGTCGTTCCTTACTCTGCGTTCTCGAGGACGGCGTCCTGCTGGCGGCGCTCGAAGGTGAGTCCGCCGGGCACCTGGAATGTGGGCATGAGCTCGATGAGCCCGATGTTGACGTGCGCCGGTGCATCCACGGCGTACTCGATCGCCGCCACGATGTCGTCGACCGTGAGCGACTCGAAGCCCTCGTAGTAGGTCGCCCACGCCTCGGCATCCGTCTCGGGCGTGCCGCCCAGGTTGCGCGAGAAGATCTCGGTCTCGATCCGACCTGGGCTCAGCTCGGTGACGCGCACCCGCTTGCCCATCGCGTCGTTGCGGAGCTGCCGCGAGAGCTGATGCACGGCCGCTTTGGTCGCGTGATAGGCGGTGTGACCGAAGAAGTTGTAGTGCCCGGCGATCGAGGAGATGTTGAGCACGTGACCGCGGTCGCGCTCGACCATGCCCGGGTAGACCAGGCGCAGGATCTGCATCACGGCCGTGAGGTTCACCTCGATCAGGTCGTCGAGATCCTCAGCGGAGGCACTCAGGATGTTGCCCGCACGACTGACCCCTGCACTGTTCAGCACGATGTCCGCTTCGACGCCCTCGAGCTCTCGAGCGAGCGCAGCGGTGTCGCGCACATCCAGGGCGTGGGTGATCACGCCGCGCTCGGCGAGGGCCGCGAGCCGCGACTCGTCGCGCGCGATCGCGTGGACCGTGAGTCCCTTCGCGAGGAAGAGGTCGATCGCACCGCGGCCGACGCCGCTCGTCGCGCCGGTGACGACGGCGACACGGTAGTCGGAGAAAGTCATAGCAGGGTCCTTCCGGTGGTGGCTGTTGCGAGCGCGTCCAGAGCCGCGAACACGGACTGGACGCGAAGACGGAGCGCTTCGAGTTCGACGAGCTCGGCGCGAGCTCTGGCTGCGGCGTCCGCCGCGGAGAGTCGACGGAAGCGCAGGTGCTGACCGGGGCGCACCTGCGCCAGCACGTCGAGCGAACCGGGGGTCACGACGGCGAGCACCGGGTAGCCGGCGGTCACACCGCGCCCGCGATGCAGCACCAGGAGCTCGTCCCCCGGCGGCACCTCGACCGCGCCGACCGGGACACCGCGGGAGAGCACCTCGCCCTGCGTGATCCGCTCGGGCAGCGGCCCGGTCATGCGCAGACCGATGTGGTTGCTCTTCGGCGTGACGAGATAGGGCTGCTCGAAGAGCCGATCCGCGGTGCCGGCGAAGTCGTCGATGTCAGGGCCGTCGGTGACGTCGACGACGAATCCCGTCGCGAGGCGGGGCACGTCGAGGCTGTAGAGCTCGGCGGAGAAGTGGGCGTTGAAGATCGGCGCCGTCGAGCGTCGCACGGGGATCGTTGCGCCGCTGACCAGTCGACCGCCGAAACCCAGCACCGAGTCGGGGGCGCAGCTGCCGAGGAGCCGCGGCACGTCGAACGATCCGCGCACCGCCAGGTACGCCCGGAGTCCGCCCTGGATCTGTCGCAGCGCGATCACCTCGCCCGCACGCACCGAGACCGGTTCGTTGGAGGGACGCCCGACGCCGTCGACCGTGAGATGCCCGTCTGCGCCGCTCACCGCGATCAGCAGGTCGACGTCGGCGACGAACTCGGCGTCGAGCGCGGTGATCTCCAGCACCGGCGCCGTCTCGGGGTTGCCGACGAGGATGTTCGCGATGCGGGCCGAATGCTGATCGAGCGCACCGTTCACCGGAACGCCGAAGCGCGGTCCGCGGCGGCGACCGAGGTCGGTGACCTGCGTGGAGCCGGCTTCGATGACGGTCAGCGCCCCGGCGTTCATCGCGCCACCATCCTCGTGCCGAGCAGCGACTCGTATTCGTCGTCGTCGATCGCGCGGAAGCGGATGAGGTCGCCCGGCTCGTACGGCACGAAGGGCTCGGCAGCGAGGTCGAGCACCGTCAGCGGGGTGCGGCCGATCAACGGCCAGCCGCCGGGCGCGGCAGCGGGAGTGATCGTCGCCTGCCGGCCGGCGACCGAGACGACGCCCTGCGGCACATGCGCGCGCGGGCTCGCGAGGCGCGGGACCGGGAGCGGGAAGGGCGGGCCGTCGAGCATCGGCGATCCGCCAGGGGCCCCGAGGCACCGCACGACGTAGGTCGGCTCGCTGTGGAGACGGATGACGTCGTCGATGGTCAGCCCCTGCGCATCGGCGACCATCCGCAGGTCGAGTTCGCCGTCGACGTCGTACCGCACCGGCACGTCGAAGGTGCGAGGGGTCTCGGTGAGCGGACGCTCGACGTCGAGTCCGTCGACCACGTGCGCGAGGTACACGCCGAGCCGATCGAGCGACACCTCGGCGGGGTCGAGCTCGATCAGGGCCGCGTCATAGGTCGGGATGACGCACTCGACGCCGGGAACGTGCGCTGCGTCGATGAATCGGGCGAGGTGATGGACGAGGCGCCACCCCGCCTCACGGTCGGGCAGTGCGCTGACGACGCGCAGCGCGGAGGTGCCGCTGGGCGAGATGACGACGGATGCTGCAGCCATGTCGCCGGTCATTCCAGCCAGTCCGCGAGCGGGGCGATCTCGACGCCGGCTGTCTCGAGTCCCTCGCGGATCTGCCGCGCCAGGTCGACCGCCCCTGCGGTGTCGCCGTGGACGAGCACGGTGTCGCACTCGACCGGGATGAGCACGCCGTTGCGGCTCTCGATCACGCCGTCGACGACCATCCGCACGGTGCGCCGGCTGATCTCATCGCCGTCGTGGATCACCGCGCCCGGCTCGGTACGTCGCACCAGCGTGCCGTCGTCTTCGTAGGCACGGTCGGCGATCCCGACGATGCCGACCCGGAGCCCTGCTGCGCGTGCGGCATCCGCGAGCTTTCCGTCCTGGGCGAGCACGATGAGCTCGGGGTTCACTCGGAACGCGGCCGTGGCGACGGCATCCGCGTAGTCCTCGCGCACCGCGACGAGGTTGCCGAGTCGGCCGTGCGGGGCGATGTGACCGACCGTGGCGCCGTGGAAGGCGGCGATGGCCTGCAGCGC
Source organism: Microbacterium oxydans (assembly GCF_000956525.1). Classification (GTDB taxonomy): domain Bacteria; phylum Actinomycetota; class Actinomycetes; order Actinomycetales; family Microbacteriaceae; genus Microbacterium; species Microbacterium oxydans_A. Next base: position 112,361 of record NZ_JYIW01000018.1, on the reverse strand, counting down.
ACCGAACTGGTACAGCACGTCCGTGCGCACTTCGTCGGCGGTGAGTCCCATGTCGCGGCGACCGAAGCCCTGCAGATCAGGGAAGGAGGGATGCGCGCCGATGCCGACACCGCGCTCGACGCACGCACGGACGGTCTCATCCATGATCTGCGGGTCGCCGGCGTGGAAGCCGCAGGCGATGTTCGCCGAGGTGAGGGTGTCGAGCAGTGCGGCGTCGTCGCCCATCCGCCAGGGGCCGAACCCCTCGCCGAGATCTGCGACCAGGTCGATTCTGCGGGTCATCGTCAGCTCCTCTCGTCGTCGAATCCGCTGTTGGAGACAGGCTAGGACGGACGGCACCGAGGGATGCAGGATCGTGCCGCTTCTGTGCCGGATATCCGAAGCCAGGCGCGCATTTACCGGAGAATGGTCAGAGTCACTTGGCAATTTCTGTGCCAAACAGGCTTCCCCGAAGCGGCCGCGCTTGGGTAGCATCGAGCCATGGTCGTTCCCGCACGTCGTGTCCAGCGCCGCGTCACACTCACCGAGATCGCGCAGGCACTCGGTGTCGCCCCGTCGACGGTCTCGCGCGCGCTCTCGAATCCGAACCGGGTGAGCCCCGAGATGTACGAGCGCATCACCAGCAAGGCGCACGAGATGGGCTACACCTCTGCCCTGCTGCCCGCCGCCGAGAACCGCCTCGCCCGCGGCACCATCGCGCTCGTGCTCCCCAACCTCACCAACCCGTTCAACCTCGACGTGATCCGCGGCGCGCAGGCCCAGATCCGCGCCGCGAGCTACCTGCATCTGCTCGTCAGCACCGAGGAATCGCTGCCCATGGAAGAGCAGTGGCTGCGCGAGATGGCCCGCACGGTCGACGGCATCGTCGTGTCGTCTCCGCGCATCGACGACGAGGCGCTGCGCGCGGTCGCCCAGATCGCGCCGACCGTGACGATCAACCGTGGGGCACCCGGCCTGTCCGGCATCGTGATCGACACCCCGGCCGGCCTCGCGCAGGCCGTGCACTACCTCAACTCCCTCGGACACGTGCGGATCGCGTATGTGCGCGGCCCCCACGGGTCGTGGACCGATCACACCCGCTACGAGGCCATCACCGCCGCAGCAGACGAACAGGGCGTCGATCTCGTCGCGGTCGGCCGCTATCAGCCGACGCTCGCGAACGGCGCGGCAGCTGCGGACGCGGTCGTGCTCACGCGCGCCACCGCCTGCATCTTCTTCAACGACGTGCTGGCCATCGGCGCGCTGGATCGATTCCGGCAACTCGGCGTCTCGGTGCCGCACGACCTCAGCGTCGTCGGCTGCGATGACATCTTCGGCTCGTCCTTCTCGCACCCGCCGCTCACCACTGTCACCTCGCCGGGCGAGAGCGCCGGTCGGGCCGCGGTCGACATGCTCATCGGCAGGTTCTCGACGCGCGACCGCGCCGAGCGCATCGACCACATCTCGGCGCACCTCACGGTGCGAGACTCCACGGCGCCGCTGCAGCGCTGACGCCCGCCGCGCGCCCGGCGGCTGCGCACGACGAGAGCCCGGGGCCGCCGATGCGGCCCCGGGCTCTCGTCGTTCCTGCATCCGTCGTCTACGGGATCAGGATCGACGCGGTGACGGTGTCCTTCTCCTTCTGCGTCTGCTGCACATCGTCGACCTCATCCAGCGTGTAGCGGCTGGTGTCCTTCGCGGTCAGCGCCGAGATCACCGCGATCAGCATGAGCCCGAGCCCGAGCATCGCAGGGCCGAACCAGTTCTTCAGGTCCGCGCCGGCCAGCGCGGTCGACGCCACCGGACCGACGGCACCGGCGATCGCGAACCCGATCTGGGTGCCGACGGCGAGGCCGGAGACACGCACCCGGTTCGGGAACATCTCCGCGAAGAACGCGGGCCAGGCCGCGTTGGCCGTGGAGTAGAAGAGACCGTTGCAGAGGATGCCGAGCACGAAGATCAGCGGCCAGTCGCCCTGCGTGATGGCCCAGAGGTAGGGAGCGAGCGTGACGCCGGCACCGATGGCTCCGATGATGAACACGGTCTTTCGGCCGATGATGTCTGCCACGAAGCCCGCCAGCGGGGTGTAGAGCAGGGCGAGCAGGCTCGCCAGCACCGGGACCCAGAGCATGGTGGCCTTGTCGAGTCCGTAGCCGGTCGTCGCGAACGCCACGGAGAACGTGGCGAACAGGTAGCTGACGCCGGCGATGATGGCGCACGCGGCGACGCGGATGATCGCGACCCAGTGGAAGCGGGTGGCCTGCTTCATCGGGGCGAGCTGCACCTTGATCGCCTGCGTCTCGAGGAACGACGGCGGCTCCTCGAGGTTGCGGCGGATGAGGTACGCGACCACCACGACGACCGCGGAGAGCCAGAACGGGATGCGCCAGGCCCAGCCGAGGAGGTCTTCCGTCGGGAGCGCGGCGAACGGGATGAAGACGGCCGTCGCGAGCAGGCCGCCCGATGCGGAGCCGCTGGTGGTGAAGCTCGTGGTGAACGCCCGGCGGCGCTCCGGTGCATGCTCGAGGCTCATCGTGATGGCACTCGCCTGCTCGCCCGACACCGAGAGCCCCTGGAGGATGCGGATCACGACCAGCAGGACCGGCGCGGCGATGCCGATCTGCTCGTACGTCGGGAGGCAGCCGATGATGAACGTGCAGATGCCGATGCCGAACAGGGTCAGCATCATCACGAACTTCCGACCGAAGCGGTCGCCGAGCGGGCCGAGGATGAAGGCGCCGAGCGGACGGACGACGTAGCCGACCGCGAACGTCGCGAGGCTGAGCAGCACTCGGACGCCCTCCGGCAGCTCCGGGGGGAAGAACAGCTGGTTGAGCACGAGTGCCGACGCTGTGCCGTAGACGGCGAAGTCGTAGTACTCGAGCGTGGTGCCCACCCAGGAGGCGATCGCCGCTTTGGCCGGCGTCTTCCTGGGAATTGCGGTGTTCGTCATTTCGCCTCCATTGGCGGACTCTGTGCGGGTACGACGATCGAGTTGCGTGCGCCGATGTCGGGGGTGCGCTGGTCCGCTGTCAGATCTCATGGGCGGCGCGTTCGCTCGCTTGAGGGAACTGTATGGATCTGCGATCGAACGAGACAAGCAATGTGCCACAGATGTGCCATATCCTCCCGGTGCTCGTCGGGGTTTCCGCGGCAGACGACCGTGCCGAGCACGCACCTGTGCCACCGCCGTTGCCAAAACCCGACGGTGCGGATCACTGCCGCGCTAGGCGTCCTCGGCTGTCGCGGACGAATGACCGAAGGTATCCGCAGGGAACCCGGAGCTGTCATCGTCCCCGGCTGCGATGCGGGCCGCACGTCGCTCGAGCAGGTCGGCGTACAGGAGGTTGGCGCTGACGTCGGTCCCGGCTCCGGCGAGTCGGCGGAACCCTTCGGCCGCATCGCGGAGCACGGCCACCTTGTTCGCCCGCATGCCCTTGTCGTCCACCACGTCGCACCACCTGACATCGCCCTCCGCTGCCGAGCGCAGCGCAGGACTCCTCACTCCTAGGACGTACGCCGGCGCGGATTCGTCACGAATTCGCCGAGATCGACTCCACTCGATCCCCGGATCGCCCCGTCACGTGATGCCGACAGTCAGTCGGCGCCGCAGCGCGCGGCGGTGCACTCGAGGATCGTGCCACTGGCGGTGTCCTTCGACGTCGCACCGGAGCGACGCAGGCCGACGGCGATGAGCGGATGCTCCTGGTCGTCGAGCGAGAGCGCGAAGCTGTCGGTGAAGCCGGTGTCCGTCGCCACCACTCCCGACAACGGCACCGACGTGCGCGACGTGCAGGTGGCGTCATCGCAGGAGAGGATGGCGATGTTCACGGCGCGGTCGATCGTTCCGATGAGCGGACGACCGCTCGCATCGATCGCGAGGGCCGGCGTGTGCACCAGCTCGGTGTCCGGCGTGATGTCGGTGAAGTCCGCCGAGGAGCACGACACGTTCTCGCAGGTGAAGAGTCGCATGTCCCGTTGTTCGCTCCCCCGGAACAGGATCACGGGCAGACCGTCTGCATTCATCGCGAGCTGCGCGCCGTGGCTGGTGTCGAGGTCGGTGACGGATTCGCCGGGAACATCGGCGTCGAGCGCCTCGGTGGTCCAGTCGCCGTCAGCGGTGGCGGTCATCACGCGCAGCGGGACCGCGCCGTCCTCCTCGACGTCGTCGACCAGCGTGATGACGGCGGCGTCGCCGTCGGAGGCGGATGCGATGTCGAGTGAGGTCGAGTTCGTGCTCCACAGGCTCCACTGCACCGGCAGCGACGTGCGGCGGCTGGACGTGCACTCGGCGTCGTCGCAGAAGTCGACGGACAGGATCGAGTCCCGCGCAGTCGGCCGGACGATGGATGCGATCACCGGAGTCGGACCGCTGGAATCGATCGCGACCGCCATCCGGGACTGCTGACTGCGCGCAAACACGGACTCGGCCGCCCTGAAGGTGGAATCGACGCTTCCGAGGACACGCTCCTCCCCGGGGAACCCGCGCCACTTCTCCGACACCTCCGCTTCGGACGCCTCCTCGTCGGCCGGGTCGGACCAGTGCGCGAGCGCGTCCGGCGTGCTGTGGGTCACGCGGAGTTCGAAGCTTCCCTTCGTCGCGTCCGCGCCCTCGATCGGATACCAGGATGCCGAGAGGATCCCACCGTCCGCGGCGGGCGCGATCGTCGTCGGGAGAATAGAGCGCATATCGTGTCCGGGCCCGCAGGTCGCGCCGTCGCACAGGAGAGCGCGCGAGTCCTCGCCGCCCAGACGGGAGAGCACGGCGGTGCCGCCGTCCCACTGCACGATCTCCGAGGAGTTCCACACGCGACTCACGTCAGCGGCGGCATACGCGGGCACACTCCACGGGTTGACCGCGATCAGCGCACCGGCCACGACCGCAGGAACCAGCAGCACCGCGAGACCGGCGAGCACGCCCCCGCGCCGCGACCCCACGGCCGAGGTGGAATCCGTCGAGGTGGAATCCGTCGAGGTGGGCTGGAGCGGTCCCTTCACGCGGAGCGCCATACCGCGCACCGCGACGGCCACGAGCAGCAGCTGCGTGAGCGCCGCTGGCACGAGCGCGAGCGCGACGCCGACGACAGGCGTCCACCACCCTGCAGGCAGCAGTCCTCCCAACCACCCGAGGCCGACCGAGATGAGGCCCGTGAGGACGACGGTGACCGAGACGGCGAATCGCGGACTGCCGAGCGGCTCGGCCGCCTGGCCCTGGAAGGCGCGCGGCGACCGCCAGGCTGCAGCGAGCGCGGCCGGAAGCGAGTGCGTGCCTGCCACGATCAGCGGCCAGGCGAGCAGCAGCGGGGCGAGCACGATGCCGATCGGCAGGAGCGCGATGGCAGCCGCGATGCCGGCGATGGGCAGCACCGGCATGAGCACTGCGACGATCCCGACCACGACTGCCACGATGACGAGCGTGACGAGCGTCGCGAGCAGCACGCTGCCGGGGCGACGTGCCGCGCCGGCCCACGCGGAGCGGGCCGCCAGCCGACGCCCGTCGACGCGCGCGATCACGGCCAGAGTGGCTGCGGTGATCCCGAATCCATGGGCGATCGCCATCGCGACCGCGAGGATCGCGACTCCCCCGAGCACCCCGGGGCCGCCACGGAGCGCCGCCACCTCGCTGTTCGCGAAGACGAGATCGCCGGCGAACACCGTCATCAGGATCGTCGCCACCACGATCACGACACCGGCGAACGGCACCGCGTAGGCGATGGCCGGCTCGGGCGCGCCGAACGCCAGCACCGCCGCTCGCGGCGGTCCGTAGATCCGCCGCGCCTGGCTCGAATCCGACACCGAACCGTCCATGTGGCCCCCACCCTCCGGTCTCACGTGATTCATCGAGACACCGGAGTAATTCTATCGGGGCCGAGCGGATCCCTCGATGGAGAGAACTCCCCACCGCGGCATCCGATGGCCGACGACTCGGTCAGCCGGCGTCGAGCAGCTGCTCCCGCACCTGACGGCGGAGCACCTTGCCGATGAGCGACCGAGGGAGGTCGTCGACCGCCGTGATGCGCTTGGGCACCTTGTAGGGGGTGAGCCTCGTCCGGCAGAAGTCGCGCAGTGCACCGGCGTCGAGCACGGCGCCGTCTCGGAGCACGACGACGGCCGCGACCTCCTCACCGCCGCTGGAGCGCGGCAGACCGACGACGGCAGCGGCGACGACGTCGGGGTGCGCCTCGAGGGCATCCTCGACCTCGCTCGGCGAGACGTTGAAGCCGCCGGTGATGATGAGCTCCTTGAGCCGGTCGACGATCGTGACGAACCCGTCGACCGAGACCTCGGCGATGTCTCCGGTGCGCAGCCAGCCGTCTGCGAGCAGCACCTCGGCGGTCTCCCCACGACGCCCCCAGTAGCCCTGGAACACCTGCGGGCCACGGATGAGCAGCTCGCCCCGTTCGCCGGCTGGCAGGTCGACGTCGGTGTCGGCCGGGTCGACCACGCGGATCTCGGTGCTCGGGAAGGGCACGCCGACGGTTCCTGGGCGCCGAGTGCGTCCGATCGGATTGCCGAGCGCGACCGGCGAACTCTCGGTCATGCCGTAGCCCTCGACGAGCAGCCCTCCGGTGGCCTCCTCCCAGCGCTGCACGGTCGCGACCGGCAGACTCATCGCCCCGGAGATCGCGAACCGGACGGTCGAGAGGTCGATGGTGCCCCGAGCCGCTGCCCGGGCGAGCTGGTCGTAGATCGGCGGCACCGCCGGGAGGAAGGTCGGCGGGCTCGTCTTCACCGCATCCGTCACCAGCCCGGGGTCGAACGTCGGGAACAGCACGAGCTTCGCGCCGATGCTCATCGCGAAGGTCAGGCACAGCGTCATGCCGTAGGCGTGGAACAGCGGCAGCACCCCGTAGAACGTCTCCTCACCGTCGACGAGGCCGGGGACCCAGGCGCGACCCTGCGTCGCGTTCGCGCGCAGGTTCGCGTGCGTGAGGATCGCCCCCTTCGGCACGCCGGTCGTACCGCTCGTGTACTGCAGCAGCGCGGTGTCGCTCAGCGTCGGCCCCGCGACTCGGCGCGACAGTCGCCGATGATCGATCAGCGTCTTCCAGGCGACGAGGTGGCGGGCCTTCGGAGTGGTCGTCAGCTTCGCCCTCGACTCGCGTGCCTTCGGCACGGGGAGGCGCAGCAGCATCCGCTTCGACAACGGCATCGCTGCGGTGATGTCGACGCTCACGATGTGCTCGACCTTGAGGTCGGCCGGGAACCCGGCGACGGTGTCGGCGACCTTGTCCCACACGACGGCGACGCGGGCGCCGTGATCCTCGAACTGATGCCGCAGCTCACGCGCCGTGTAGAGCGGGTTGTGCTCGACCACGATCGCGCCGAGCCGGAGCGCCGCGTAGAAGGCCACGACATGCTGCGGAGAGTTCGGCAGCACCAGCGCGACCCGGTCGCCCTTGCCGACCCCGAGTCGCCGCAAGCCCTCGGCGGCCCGCTCGATCTGCGACCCGAGCTCACGGTAGGTCGTGACCGCACCGAAGAATTCGAGTGCTGGGCGCTTGCCGTACGCGTGCACGCTCGCGGCCATCATCTCCGGCAGCGTCTGCGTCGGAGCATCGATCTCCGCGGGAACGCCTTCCGCGTACGAGTCGAGCCACGGACGAGATGCATAGGGGGTCGCGGTCATGCCTCCATCCTCCCCCGCAGCTCGCCGTGTGTCAGCCGTGAGCGCCGGGAGAACACCGCGGTCAACGCGTTCTGGGGATCTGCTGCGCACGCAGGTGTCGCAGGTGTCGCAGGTGGCCGCCTCGACGTGGCGGATGCGGCCATCTGTGCCACCCGAGAAGAGAGAGGTGTCGCAGGTGGTCGCCTCGGCACGCATGATGCGGCCGTACGCGCCACCCGCGACACCTCTCAGCGGGGCCGGCGGATGCTGCTCGCCTGCGCCCTACTTGCCCAGGAGACCCGCCTCGGTGAGCCAGTCTTCCGCTGCCGTCGCAGCCGACGCCTTCTCATCGCCCTCGACGCGGTCTCGGAGCTTGATCAGGTCGTCCGTCGTGAGCTTCGCCGAGATCGCGTTGAGCACCTCTGCGAGCTTGTCGGAGTAGACGTCCTTCGAGAGCAGCGGGATCACGTTCTGCGCCGAGATCATGTTCTCCGGATCATCCAGGACGACGAGGTTCTCGGTGCTGATGGCCGGTGAGGTCGTGTAGATGTCGGCGACCTGGACGGTGCCGTCGACGAGCGCCTGAACCGTGTCGGGGCCGCCGAAGTCCTCGTACGGCACGAACGTGACCTGGCCGGCGTCCACGCCGACGCCGTAGACGTCGCGGAGCCCGGGGATGCCGTAGCCGAGTTCGCCGAACTGCGGGTTCGAGGCCAGCGAGAAGGGCTCCAGCGCCTTCAGGTCGCCGATGCTCTTCAGGTTGTTGTCGTCGGCGGTCTTCTTCGTGACGACATACGCGTCCTTGTCTTCGGCCGCGGCGGAGTCGAGCACCTGCAGGTCGTCGGCGGCCACGGCATCCGGCAGCGCTCCGTCGACGTCCTCCGTCGTCCGCTCCGTGTACGCGGTGTCGTAGTACGCCAGCAGGTTGCCGTTGTACTCCGGGATGAGGTTGATCGAACCGTCCTGGAGGGCGGGGATCGTCTGCTGCCTCGGCCCGATGTTGAACTTCGTCGACACGTCGAAGCCGTCGGCTTTCAGCGCCTGCGCGTAGATCTCGCCGAGGATCTCGCTCTCGGGGAAGGCGAACGACCCGACGATGACGGCGTCGCCCTTCGCGGACTCGCCGCTGGAGGACGTCGGGTCGGCGGTCGCGCATCCGACGAGTGCGACGGCGGTGGTGGCGGCGACCAGGCAGGCGGCCAGCCAGGTCTTGGGGGCTCGGGATGTCATGCGGGTGTCCTTTCATCGACGATCGGATCCGTGACGGTGTCCGAACGGTTTCGCGGCGAAGTGGAGAGGGGTGAGGATGTCGGTCCCGCCGTGCGGGTGACGCGCTGGAGCAGCGCGAAGAGGCCGTCGACGCTCAGGGCGAGAGCGGTCACCAGCAGCGCGCCACCGAGGATCACGGTGTAGTCGTTCAGGCCGATCCCGGAGGAGATGATGCGACCGAGGCCGCCGAGCCCGACATACGAGGCGATCGTGACGGTCGCGATGACCTGCAGCGCAGCCGCGCGGATGCCGCCGATGATCACCGGGAGGCCGAGGGGGATCTCGACCTTGATCAGGATCTGCAGCTCCGTCATCCCGATCGATCGCGCCGCATCGATCGAGTCGCGACCGACGCTCTCGAGCCCGGCGTACGCCCCGGCGAGGAGTGACGGGATGGCCAGCAGCACGAACGCGATGATCGAACCGATGAGGACGGCGGGAGTGGTGCTGAGACCGGAGCGCAGCACCATCGTGAGGAAGAAGAGCACGCCGAGTGTCGGGAGCGCACGCATCGCACCCGTGAAGCCGATCACGAACTGGCGACCGCGTCCGGTGTGCCCGATGAAGAAGCCGAGCGGCAGCGCGATGAGCATCGCCAGCGCCAGCGAGACACCCGAGTAGACGAGGTGCTCGACGAGCCGGTCTCCGATGGGCAGGGGACTCTGCGATCCGGGCACCCAGTTGGCCGGATCGATGATCCAGCGGATGGCGTCGAGGAAGAAGTCCATCAGGCCACCGTGCCCGCTCGTGCCGCGACCCGACGAGCGCTGCGGCTGTCGGCGCGGGGTCGTAGGCGCACGTCGGCGGCCCGGCTCCACGGCATCAGCACACGCCCGAGCGCCACGAGGATCAGGTCGAAGACGAGGGCGATGAGCAGGCTCATGACGATGCCCACGACGACTTCCTCGAGGATGCCGCGCTGCTTGCCGTTCTGGAACAGGTAGCCGAGGTTCTCGGAGCCGATGATCACGCCCACCGAGACGAGCGCGATGGTCGACACGGAGACGACGCGGAGGCCGGCGAGCAGCACGGGCCCAGCGAGCGGGAACTCGACGCGCCAGAACCGGCCGGCTCGTGAGAACCCGGTCGCCTGCGCCGCGTCGATGATGGACCGATCGACGGATCCGAACGCATCCGTCGCCGAGCGCAGCATGATCGCGACCGCGTAGATCGTGAGCGCGACGACCAGGTTCGTGTCATCGAGGATCCGCGTGCCGAGGATGACGGGCAGGATGACGAACAGCGGCAGCGACGGGATCGTGTAGAGCAGGCTGCCCGTGGTGATGATGAACGTCCTGGCGGTGCGATTGCGGCTGGCCACCCAGCCCAGCGGCACCGCGATCACGAATCCGAGGACGATCGGGAGGATCGCCAACCGGACGTGATTCACCGTGAGACCGATGATCAGGTCGAGGTTCGAGACGATCCAGTTCACCGAAGCACCGTTCTGTGCGGTCTTGCTCATCGAATGAAGCAGGAATGAGCTTCGACTGAACCACAGAACGGCCGGTTCGACAAGCCGGATGCGACTCAGTCGCCGAACGCGGCGAGCAGATCGGCGAAGTGATCGAGGTCTTCGGCCGACCATCTGCGCAGTCGCTCGCCGAGTCGGGCCTCGTACCGGGAGCGGGCGAGCGCCACGCGTTCCTGCGCGAGATCGGTGGCGACGAGCACTCGCGCCCGACGGTCGCCTTCGTCTCGCACGCTCTCGACGAGCCCCAGCTGCTCGAGCTGACGGACGTGCCTGCTGACGGCTGACTTGTCGGTCTGCAGACGCTCGATGATCGCACCGGCCGAGGTGGCCTTGCCCGTCGCGATCGATGTGAGCACCTGGTAGCCGAGCGGCTGCAGATCCGGATGCACGGTGGTCGCGGCTTCGCGCCAGCTCACCCTGATCCTGGCGAAGAGCCGGCCCAGCTCGTGCTCGACCCTGGTGACCGCCTGGTCCAGATCGACACGGTCATCGGCGCCGGCGGGTGCAGCAGCGGCGGGCTCGCCCGTTCGGGCGGGTTCGTCGGAGGGGGCGCTCATGGTCGCCAGCTTACGGCGAAGCCCCGCCGTCTGATCGACGGCGGGGCTTCGGGCGATGGTGTGCTCAGATCTCGGCCAGGAGGCGGAAGACCTTGGATGCTGCGGCGATCTCGTCCGGCGTGAGCTCGGCCACGATCGTCCGCAGCCGGGTCACGTGATCCCGGCGGAGCGCCGCGAGTGCGGCGCAGGCCGACGGTGTCGCCGTCAGCACCCGCAACCGCCCGTCGCGCTCATCGGGCCGCGACTCGATCAGGCCAAGCTCCTCGAGCATCCGCACCTGCCGGCTGATGACCGACTTGTCGATCTCGAAGCGCTCGGCGAGCTCGTGGGCGTTCGCCGTCTCGGCCCGTTCGATGAACGTCAGCAGCTTGTAGCCGCCGACCTGCAGTTCCGGATCGACGCGCGCCGCCGACTCCTTCCAGAGCGACCTGGTCCTCGCGAAGATGAGGTTCAGGTGCGTCTGGAGGTCTCCGAGCGCGCTGTCCACGTCCTGCGACACCGCTGCGTCCGAGGTGACCACCTCAGCGCCTCGGCTCCCGGTCTTCGCGTTCGAGCACGGTCACCGATCCGGTGGTCGGCGACGCGGACTCGACGCCGGTGATCCGGATGGTCCCGGTCGAGAGCGATGCACCCACCTCGGCCTCGGCGACCTCGATCACCGATTCCTCCGCCTGCTCGCGCAGCTGCTCGGCGGCGTTCTTCGTCGACAGCGGCTTGTTCTTGATGAACGCGATCGCGATGATCGAGATCACGGCGAGCGGGATCGCGATGATGAAGGCGTCGGCGATGCCGTGACCGTATGCTCCCTCGACGATCGCGCGGATCGTGTCGGGGAGCTGGGTCACCTTCGGCACATCACCGGATGCGAGGTGCTGCAGCGCGTCGACCTCGTCCTGCGTGGTCGGGGTGAAGCCCTGCAGCGAGTCGGTCATGTAGTTCGCGACGCTCGTCGAGAGCATCGCGCCCATCACCGTGACGCCGATGGTGCCGGCGATCGTGCGGAAGAAGTTGACGTTCGACGAGGCAGCACCGAGCTGACGCGGCGGGGTGTCGTTCTGCACGATGAGCGTGAGGTTCTGCATGACCATGCCGAGGCCGGCGCCGAGCACGAACATGTAGACCGCGACCAGCGGGAACGGAGTGTCGTAGCGCAGCGTCGACATCAGGCTGACGCCGATCGTGGTCAGCGTGGCGCCCGTGAGCATCCAGCCCTTCCACTTGCCGAAGCGGCTGACGAGCTGACCGATGATGATCGATGCACCCATCTGGCCGATGATCATCGGGATCGTCATGAGACCGGATTCGGTCGGTGTGGCGCCACGGGCGAGCTGGAAGTACTGGGCGAGGAACACCGAGGTGGCGAACATCGAGACGCCGATGGCGATCGAGGCGATCACCGAGAGGGTGAACGTGCGGCCCTTGAACAGCGACATCGGGACGATCGGTTCCTTGACGAAGAACTCGACCGTGATGAACCCGGCGATCGCGACACCGGCGGTGACGGCGAGGATGATGCTCGTGGAGGAATCCCAGTCGAACTGGCTGCCACCCATCGAGACCCAGATCAGGAGCGTCGAGACGCCGACGGCGAGCAGGACGATGCCGAAGTAGTCGATCGACACCTTCGTGTCGCGCTGCGGCTTCGGCAGGTGCAGCGTGAACTGCAGCAGCACGAGGGCGAGGATCGCGAACGGCACGCCGACGAAGAAGTTGGAGCGCCAGCCCCACACGTCGGTGAGGAGTCCGCCGAGCAGCGGGCCACCGATCGTGCCGAGGGCCATGATGCCGCCGACGACGCCCATGTACTTGCCGCGCTCACGCGGCGAGATGATGAGGGCGACGGCGATCATGACGAGCGACATCAGGCCGCCGACACCGATGCCCTGCAAGACGCGGACGGCGATGAGCATGTTCGTGTCGGTCGAGAAGCCGGCGATCACGGTGCCGACCGTGAAGATGATCAGCGACAGCTGCACGAGGATCTTGCGGTCGACGAGGTCGGCGAGCTTGCCCCAGATCGGCGTCGAGACCGCGGTGGCCAGCAGGCTCGCGGTGATGACCCAGGTGTACTGGGACTGGGTGCCGCCGAGGTCGGCGATGATGACGGGCATCGAGGTCGACACGACCGTGCCAGAGAGCACGGCGACGAACATGCCGACGACGAGGCCGGAGATCGCGGTGAAGACCTCACGCGGCGAACGAGTCGCCTCTGAGATGGAGGGTGATGAAGGGGTTGTCACAGTGGAAGAGCTCCTGCGTAGAAAGTTGATAAGTGTCAACCATACGCCTGTAGTTGCAAAAGTGCAACTAATTGCCGCATCGGATAATGGACGCATGGTCGAGTCCTGGGAACTGCGCGAGTGGTTCGCCGACGCCCTCGACACCGGCAACCGGCACGACCTCGACGCGATCCGCGACCTGATCGCCACCGATGTCCGGCGCGCGCACCTGCCAGCCGGCCAGGATGCCTGGATCGATGACCTCGCCGACCTGTTCCACGCCTTCCCCGACTGGCAGTGGAAGCGGATCCAACTGATCGTGGAAGATGACCGCATCGCCGCGCACCTGCGCGGCTCTGGCACGCACCTCGGACCCTTCCGCGGCATCGCCGCGACCCGACGCCGCGTCAACGTCGCCGAGTTCGCCATGCTGCGCGTCGTGAACGGGCGCGTCACGGAGTACAGCGGATCGGATGCGGCCGCCCTGCTCAGCGCGATCCGCGACTGACCCGGTGCGGCGCGGGCCCCGCCTCGGCGCGGGTCACATTCTGGCGTACCGGGCGCGGGCGATGCAGAACAGCCCGTAGAGCGCGAGCCCCGCCCCCACCGCCCACAGCACGATCGCGCCGAACGGCAGACCCGCGAGTGAGCGGAGCGCGGCATCCAGTCCGCCGGCCTTCTGCGGATCATGCGTGAGCGCGGCCACCACGAACAGGATGCCGGCCACCCCGACCGCGATGCCCTTGGCGATGTATCCGGCGATGCCGAACGCGACGATGCCCCTGCGCGCCGTGCCCGAGGGCAGCGCGAGCTGCTTCGTGAAGGCCTTGGTGACGCCACGGACGACGAATGCTGCACCGACGACCGCGACGCCGATCCCCACGAGCACGAGCAGCACGACGCCTGCCGGTGCGCTCAGCAGCTGCGCGCTCAGGGACTTCGGCGCATCCGATGACTCGGAGTGCCCGCCCAGGGCGTAGACGAGCGCCGTGCTCGCGATGGCGGCGTAGGCGACCGCGGTGCCGATGAACTTGGCGCGGTGCGCCCAGCGCTTCTTCGTATCAGGGTCGCGTTCCGCCACGGCCTCGGCGATCTGCCAGATCGCGAGCGCGACGAGCCCGAGCACGATGGCCCAGAGCAGGAGGACACCGGCGGGCGACTGCTGGATCTGCTGCATCGCACCGCCCTGGTCGGCATCGCCACCGCCGCCACCGACGGCGATCGAGATCGCGATGGCGCCGATGAGGATGTGCAGCACCCCGAGCACGACGTACCCGGCTCTCGCGAGCACTCGGAAGACGGACGAGTTCTGGGCCGACTCGGCGGCGGACGACGCGGATGCGGTGGAGATCATGATGCGCTCACTGTTCGGTCAGGGGTCGAGACGTGCTGCGCGGCGCGCAGGGCGCGGCGGTGGCGGAGGGCGTCGAGGCTCACCCAGACCAGCAGAGCGACCGCGATGCCCTCGAGCATCCCCGCCGTGACATCGGTCAGCCAGTGGGCGTGCAGATAGGTGCGGCTCCACATCATCGTGAGCACCCAGACGACGCCGAGCACCCACACGTACCAGCGTCGGAGCGCGAGCCCGAGGATGATCACCACGGTCGTCGCGACCGCCGTGTGCCCCGAGGGAAACGAGGTCGCCACGCTCTCGGCGAGCGAGTCGGCCGGCCGCGTGCGGGCGAGCACCGCGGCCATGGTGGCACCGACGGCGACGACGGCGACCATCGCGCACGCCAGCGCCGCGGCATCCCATCGCCTTCCCCGCCAGAGGAAGAGGACGATCAGCAGCGCGCCGATCACGATCATGCCGACCGTGCCGCCGACGATCGCCGGCACCCATGCGATGACGAGGACGGGGTCGCTGACGGCATCCGCCATCCGCTCGTTCCACCAGACGTCGAGCGGCAGCGGCGTGCCGCCCGTCTGGAAGACGACCACGCGCAGCACGGTCAGGGCGACGACGGCGGTGAGGCCGATCGCGAGGCCGGCGGCGCGCCGCCCGGTACGGGTGATCCGGGTGTTCACGAGAGTCGATCATATGGTTCGCGCGAGATCGCTGCGACGGCTTGACATCGCGCCGCGCGTGGGGTCGAATCCGACCGACGAAGGCCCCGACTCCGCGGGGAGTCGAGGCCTTCGCCGGCTGCGTGCGGCTGTTCGGGTCAGCCGACGCCGTCCATCGCCGAGGTCTCGGTGTTTCCGATGCGCGCGATCACTTCGGGGTGACGCGCCTTCAGGAACCAGTACCGGGTGAGTGCTGCGAGCACGCAGACGATGAACACGTAGGGGATCACGTTGAACGGGAACGCCGGAACCGGGAACACGTTCGCGAAGAAGACGTAGGCCATGGTGGCGACGGCGATCGTCGCGCAGACCCACACGAGGCCGTTGCGCATGCCGGCCCGCTGCGTGTAGACGACGCAGGCGATCGCGACGAGCGCGTACGCGACCATGTAGCCGTAGGTGCCCCAGGTGTTGACCCACACGAGGATCTCCATCGGGTCGGCGCCAGCGATCAGGAAGACGATGTCGACGACGACGGCGAGCGCGCCGGCTGCGAGCAGCACGCGGTGGGGCGTGAGGTGGCGCTCGTGGGTGCGTCCGAACCGCTCGTGGACCACCCCCTCCTTGCCCATGACGTACACGATGCGGCCGATGACGTTCAGCGGGGCGACCACCACGGCGAAGAACGACGCGGCGACACCGAACGTGAGCACCGGAGCGAACCACGCCGGCATGCCGATCAGCTCGGACATGCTCTCCAACGGGCTGGCCGAGGTGGCCAGGTCGTCGCCGAGGACGGCGATCTGCGTGTACGCGGCGAAGACGTAGAGGATGCCGACGGTCAGCGCGCTCCACATGATCGCCCTGGGGATGGCCTTGTACGGGTTCTTCGCCTCACGGCCGAGCGCATCGGCCGACGAGAAGCCGACGAAACCGAGGATTCCGAGCACCATGCCGGCCGCGACGCCCTGGAAGGAGGAGCCTTCGGCGAGCAGCTGCGCCGGATCCCAGGCGCCGGGACCAGCCCAGACGAGGGCCGAGATCAGCAGCACGAGGATGATCGCGACCGACAGCAGCTCGAGCACCAGGGAGACCCGGGCGGAGAGCCGGATGCCGCGGATCGTGAACAGCGTCGCGAGTCCGCCGAGCACGATCGCGAGGCCGATGCTCCAGCCGAGGCCGGCAGCTGGCACGCCGAGCAGCGTGAGGAACTGACTCATGTACGACACGGATCCCATGAGGGAGGCTGCCGCGATGCCGAAGCATCCGATCAGCAGCGCCGCACCGGCCAGGTAGGCGCCGGCGGGCCCGAGGCCCTTCGACACGTACGTGTAGAGCGACCCGGCCGAGGCGTGCTTGCGGGCGAACACCACGACGCAGTAGCCGACGCAGAGGATGACGATCGTCGCGAGGCCGAAGGCGTAGATGGTGCCGTTGCCTGCGCCGAGGAAGATCGCGGCGGCCGTGAAGGCGATCACCGCGCTGGGGGCGATGTTCGCGATCGCCTGGGCGGCCAGCTCTGGGCCGCTCATCACGCCGCGGCGGAGGCCGGCATCGGTGGGTGCGCCGGCTGCGGCACCGGGCGGATGCTGCTGGGATGTCGTGGTCAAGGGGTGCTCCTTCGCATCGGGTCGGTCGGAGTGGTGCTGTGAGGTGTGGTGCAGGGAGGGTGGCGCACTGGGTCGATCAGGGGATGAGGAGGGTGCGCAGCGCCTGGCCGGACTCGAGTTCGGCGAAGGCCTCTGCAGCCTCGACCAGCGGGCGGCGCGAGGAGATGAGCGGATCGAGGATCAGCTGGCCGTCCATGTAGCGGTCGACGAGGGCGGGGATGTCGATCGCCGGACGCACCGAGCCGTAGTTCGAGCCGAGGATGCGCTGGTCGGCCTCGGCCAGCACGAGCGGTTCGAACGAGGCGCGGGCGCCGGTCGGGGGGAGGCCGACGATGACCGCCGCGCCGCCGAGTCCGAGCATCTCGATCGACTGCTCGGTGGTGACGGTGCGGCCGATCGCGTCGAAGGCGTAGTCGACGCCGTCAGGGAGGAGGGCCCGCAGCTGCGCGACTGCGTCGCCGTCGGGGGCGACGATCTGATCCGTGGCGCCGAACTGCGCGGCGAGGCGGGTCTTGTCCTCGCGCACGTCGATCGCGACGATGCGTTCGGCACCGGCGAGGCGTGCGCCCTGGATGACATTCAGGCCGACGCCGCCGCAGCCGATCACCGCGACGAGGGCGCCCGGTTCGACCCCGGCGGTGTTCATCACGGCGCCGACGCCGGTCGCCACAGCGCAGCCGACGACGGCGATGACGTCGAGCGGCGCGTCATCGCGCACCTTGATGGCGCCCGACGCGGGAACCACGACCTCCTCGGCGAACGAGGAGACGCCGAGGTAGTGGTGGATCGTCTCGCCGTCCTTGCTCAGTCGCGACGTGCCGTCGAAGAGCACGCCGAGCGGGGCGACGACCGTCGCGACCTTCTGGCAGCGCGCCTCGTGACCGGAGCGGCAGTAGCGGCACTCGCCGCACGGCGGCACCCAGCTGAGCACGACGTGATCGCCGACGGCGAGCGAGGTGACACCATCGCCCAGTTCGGTGACGACACCGGAGCCCTCGTGGCCCATGACCATGGGCGCAGCTGCGGTCCACTCCCCCCGCTTGACGTGCAGGTCGGAATGGCAGACGCCCGCGGCGGCGATCTTCACGCGCACTTCTCCGGCAGCCGGCGGCGCGAGCTGCACCTCGGTGTGCTCGATCGGACTGTCGGTGTCGCGGAATACGATGGCCCGCATGTGGCCCCCTTCGTTCGTGTCGGTCGGGCTTCATCGTAGAAACGCGGGCACACCCGTGTCATTCATCGAAATGATGATCTTCACTGCCAGCACTCGACATTCCTTATACTGCGGATATGACGCGAGACCTGGCATCGATCGCGCGCCTGCTCGGTGCGACCCTGGTCGACGGCGGCACGCTGGGGCCGAAAGCGCCCGTGTCGAGCGTCGTCCCGCTGGCCGACTTCGCGGTCGTGCCGCACCCGCAGTTCGCGACGCTCGTCGTCGGTGATCCCGACGAGATCGCGTCGGCGCTCGACCGCAGCGACCGCCGCGAGCAGCTGCGTCTCGCCGTCGCCGTGGTGACGGGGCCGCTCGAGGTCGTGCCGGAGGGCGTCACCGCGATCATCGATCCGGACCTGGAACCGGTCGTGGTGCTGCCCACGCTGCAGGCCCTGCTGGCGACGGATGCCGCAGCAGAGGACCGTGCGGTGCTCGCCGCGACGAAGGTGCTCGCGCTCGCAGCTCGACGCAGCGGCGTGGCCGGCGTGGTGGCCGAACTCGCCAGACGGCTCGACGGCTGGGCCGTGCTGCTCGATCGCGATGCGCAGCCGATCGCCTCGGCCGGCGCCGGCGCATTGCACATCGGGGATGCCGTCGCCGTCGCGTTCAACCGGCCGGTGCGGGTGCGGAGTCGAGCGCTGCAGGTGCATCCGGTCGGTACCGATGAAGACATGTCCGCGTTCCTCGTCGTGACCGCTCGGAGCGGATCGACCAGCCGAGCGCGGGACCTGAGCTCCCAGGCGGCGGCGCTGCTGGATCTGCTGCTGCGCACGCATGACGGCAGCCGCACCGAGCGACTCGGTCGGGCCACGATGATGCGGGTGCTCGAAGAGGGCGGACCGACCGCCCTCGCGCTGGCGAAGGAGTGGGGCGTACGGGATCGCTCGCTGGCCGCGTTCACCCTGTCGGCGCGGTCATCCAGCGTCGACGCGGAGCGGGTGGTCGTGCACTGGCTGGAAGACCTCGGCGCCCCGCACCTGCTCACCGCAGCGCACGGCCTGGTGTCGGGATTCGCACGCGAGGAGCACACCGAGGAGCTCGCCAGACGCGCCACGACGTTCTCGGTCCCGCTGCATCTCGGCCTCGGCTCCCCCGCCCAGGTCGACGCGCTCGCCGGCTCGGCGGAAGAGGCGCGCCGCGCCCATGACGTCGCCGTCGCCGAGGTCCGCGCCGTGGTGCGCTATCGCAGCATGCCGACCATCGACCTCGTGCTCGACCGGCTCGCGCCGTCTGACGCACGACGCCTGGCCGCCCTGATCGAGCCGCTGCGCGACGATGATCTCGTCGACACGCTGCGGGGCTTCCTGACCGAGAACGGAGCCTGGGGCGCCGCGGCCGCGCGCCTCGGCGTGCACCGGCAGACGCTCGCCGCGCGCGTGCGACGCATCGAGCACATCACCGGGCTCTCGATGTCGAGCGCCGACGACCGAGCGGCCGCGTGGTTGGCGCTGCGGGCGCACGCGTAGCGTCTGCGGGCTACTCCTCGTTCTCGAAGCTGTCGCTGTAGACGATGAACCCGTTCGTGGAGATCTTCGCCGTGGCGTCGCGGAGCAGCAGCTCGGTGAGCTCCTCGACGGTCTTCCCGTTCCGGGCGGCGACCGCCTCGAGGTCGTCGCCGAGCGCGTCGATCGCCCGCTGCCCGCCCATGGCCTCGGGGAGGACGGATCCGAATGCCGGTGTGGGTTCCACGGTGCCGCCTTCAGTGCTGTCGTCGGAATCGGTCGGGGTCGGGGTCGGGGTCGGGGTCGGGGTTGCCGTGGCCTGCGGCGACGCGGATGCATCCGCACCTGGCTCTGCGCTCCCCTGGTTCATCGCCAGCACGCCGACGGTGAGGATGCCGACCGCGACGACCACCGTGATGGCGGTCGCGATGATGAGGGGACGTCTCCTGCTCGGTCGTCCGAGTGACTCGCTCATGTTCGGCTCCTCTCGTGGCTGTGGGAACGGGGATGGAAACGGGGCGGGGATCATGATCCCCGCCCCGCGATATCCAGACCTCAGTGCGGGTCAGGCGTCGAGCGACAGCGCCTTGCGTCGCGCGTAGAGGATGACGCCGCCACCGATGAGGAGCAGGACGACGGCCATGCCGGCGATCGGCGTGGCGTCGAAGCCCAGACCGGTCGAGGCGAGGTTGCCGTCCGAACCGCCGCCACCGGTGCCAGGCGCCGCCTGGACCGTGAACGTGACGGTGTTGCTGATCTCCGAGATCTCGGTCCCGAGGTTCTGCACCGCTGACGCGGTGTAGGTGCCGTTCGCGAGGGCGGATGCCACTGCGACCGACCAGGTGCCGTTCTCGGCCACGGTGGTCTGCACGGTCGCCACCGCAGCGCCGGCGGCGTTGCGGACCGTGACGGTCACCACGGCGCCTGCGACGCCGGTGCCGGAGATGGTCGGCGTGGTGTCATCGACGGTCGACCCGGAGGTCGGGCCGGTGATCGCCGGTGCCGCGATCGGCGCCGCCGGGGCGACGACGGTCACGGACTGCATGCCGGGGATGACGATCGTGCCGACGGTCTGCGCTGCGACGATCTCGGTGTTGCCGAACTGGTTCGCCGTGACGGTACCGGTCCATGCGCCGCTGTCGTCGGCGGTGACCGTGTCGACGACCGTGCCGCCGACCGACAGGGTGACGGTCGCGTTCGGCGTCGCCGTGCCGGTGACCTCGATCTCCTCGCCACCCGTGACGGCCGAGCCGTTGGTCGGGGCCGTGATCACGAGGGGAGCGGAGTCGAACGCCTCGGCTGAACCGGAGAGGGTGTAGTTGCCGAGGCTGCCGTACCTGGCGTAGCCGTTGGCGTTGTCGGCAGTGGCCGACGCGGGGTCACCCGCACCGACGCCCTCGACCGAGAGGTAGTACGTTCCCGCAACCAGGTCGGCGACGGAGACCGATGCGCCGAGGCCGCTCGCCACCGAGGCCGAGACACGAGCCGAGGCGGGGTCGTTCGTCGAGAGGACGGTGCCTGCGGCATCCGTCACCGTCAGCTTCGCGTCGAGGTTCGGCGAGATGTCGGCGACCTCGACGGTTGCGCTGAGCGTGCCACCGGCAGTCGTGACGGCGTACACGTCGACGTCGGTGGTGCGCACGATGACCTCAGCCGCGGCGAAGGTGCCATCGGCGTTGTCGAGTGCCTGCGCCGCAGCCGGCGTGTTTCCGACGGCGTCTGCAGCGTAGTCGGCACGATCGGCGTATGAGAAGTTCAGCGTGAGCTGAGGTCCTTCGGGCTCGCAGTCGCCGTTCAGGCCGAGCGCGAAGAAGACGTCGCCGGGCTGCGGGTTCGAGGGGTTCCCGGACAGCACGCACACACCCGAGTCGGTGTACGGCGTGCCGTCGGGGAGCGTCGCGTTGACGAAGATCGCGGCGGCCGCCGAACGGTTGGTGATCGCGGCGAGGTCGTCCTGCACGTTGGTCGATCCGGCGTAGCCGCCGGCCGACCACTGGCTGAGCGGCACGTAGTACGCGGCGCCCATGATCGTTCCCCACACGCCGTTCTCCGGCGCGTAGTACTCGCCACCGCCGGCACCGGAGATGCCGTCGTGCTCGAGCCCGAAGTTGTGTCCGGATTCGTGGGCCGCGATCTCGGCGATCGCCTTGGGGGATCCGCCGGTGCCGTCGGTGAACACGAGCGCGCCGCTCAGGAACTCGGAGCCGGTGCCGCCGAGCCAGGCGATGCCGCCGTTGCCGGCCGCAGCCGGAAGCACCTCGTCGTAGGAGTCCGTGATGATGACGTGCGAACCGTAGACGTTGTCGTCGGCGGAGGTCTTGTAGAGCTGGTCATCGCTCGGACGCGTGGTCGTCACGTTCACGTTGAACGGGGCGTAGTCCTCGGCGACGGCTGCCCAGACGGCCGCGCGGTCGGTCACCAGCGCGCCGGGTGCGAAGTTCAGGCTCTCGATCTTGGACTGGACGTTCCAGGAGGTTCCTTCGAGCGTCTCGCCGTCGAAGTCCAGGTAGACGGTGACCGGCGCGCCGGGACGGGATCCGCCTGCGGGGGTTCCGGGGATGGCCGCACCCTCGGGCGCGGCACGAAGCGCCAGGTTCTCCAGATCGGCCGATTCGTGCGCCTGGTCGTTGTAGAAGAAGAAGCCCTGATCGGTGACGCTGATGAGGCCGGCCTGCTCGAGCTTCTTGATCGCCTCGGGGGTGTCACCTGTCTGCGCAGCAGCGCGCTCGTACTTCGTCGCAGAGCTCTGCAGCTCGACCGGGGCGTCGGGGACCTCATCCGCGGCGGCCGGAACAGCCGCTCCTCCGAAGGCCAATGCGCCTGCTCCGAGTGTTGCGACCGCAGCCGTCAACCATCGTGGTCTGGTGTTCTTCACGTTTCTCCCCCGAATTGATAAATGGACAACGTTGAGCAATATATCAGCTCACAGCGAACCATCAAGTTTCTCCCAGGCGGCTCACAGGTGAACTCCACGCGTGCCTCGAGAGCGGGGATTCGGGGGTCAGAGCGAGGTCATCCCCCCATCGACTGCGAACAGCGCACCGGTCGCGAACGCGGCATCGTCGCTCGCGAGGAACACCATGATCCCCTCGATGTCCTTCGGAGTGCCGGCGCGACCGACCGGGATGCGGCCGATGATCGCCGACCGTGATGCGGGGTCGCCCGAGATGGTGGAGACCAGTCCGGTCTCGGTATACGCCGGCACGACGGTGTTCACGCGGATGCCCGACGGCGCGTAGGCGGCGGCGACCGTGCGGGCCAGACCGTGGATGCCGGCCTTCGACGCGGAGTATGCCGTGAAGTCCTTGCCCTCGCCGTTCACTCCGGTCGGGCTGCCGGTGAGGATGATCGATCCGCCTCCCGCCGACAGCATCGCCCGCACCGCGTGCTTGACGGTGAGGAAGGTGCCCGTGAGGTTGATGTCGATCGTCCGACGCCAGACGTCGAGGTCGAGCTCGCCGGCCACCGCGTCCTGCCCGAAGAGCTGCACCCCGGCGTTCGCGACGACGACGTCCGGGCTCCACCCGGCGGCGACCGCCTCCGCGAAACCGGACTCGACGGATGCCTCGTCGGAGATGTCGATGGTCACGGCGCGCGCGGCCCCGCCGATCGAGTCGGCCACGGATGCCGCGGCGGCCGCATCGCGATCAGCGATGATCACCCGGGCACCCTCGGCGGCGAACCGCTCGGCGACCGCCCGCCCGATCCCCGCCCCGGCACCGGTGATCAGCGCGGTCTTCCCACCGAGACGCCGAGCACCGAGACCCGTCTGTGCGTCGTTCATGCGTCGCCGTCCTTCCCCTGTTCCCCGGCCCCGTCGATCCGGGTGACCCGCACCGCCATGAACTGACGCCCTGGGAGCTCGATCCGGACAGGCCCTGCAGGATGCTCCCCCTGGACCCGTTCGACGGTCATGTTCCAGGTGTCGATCACGTCGATCGCCCAGGTCCCCTCGTCGAGCACGACGTTGCGGAACCTCGGCCGGTTGAACCCGAAGTACCCGATGCGCACCTGCCCGGCGACGCCGCCCCATGGCACGTCCCAGTCACCGGGCAGCGGCTCCCACACGCCTTCCGGCGCCTCGGCGAGCAGCTGTTCGAGGAACCCGATGCGGTCGGGCGATGTGCCGTGCAGCTCGCCGCCCTTCGACCACCACAGGATCTCGTCGTCGCGCCCGAGCGCGGACGGCAGGTAGGTCTCTCCATGCCCGACGTAGCCGCCGCGGACGGCGCCCTCCCAGAACCGCCGCACCATCTCCTCGCCGGTGATGTTGCCCCACCCCTGATCGATGTCGCCCTCGTACGCGCACTCGTCGATCACGATCGGCTTGCCCCAGCGCTCGCGCCAGTCGTCGGTGTTCTCCGCGGTGCGATACACGTCGACGCGCTGGATGCTGACGTGCGTGATCCAGGGCGCGGAGTAGTCGTAGAACGGACGGCAGTTGTGGATCGAGTTGAGGTGCCCGAAGGCATCCTCCTCGCCGACGACGGCCGCGAGCCGTTCCCAGTCCGCCGTGTCCTTCGCCCAGAGCAGGTCGTACTCGTTCGCCATCGACCACCACACGTTCGCGAAGCCCGACAGCCTGCGCACCACGTAGCGCAGGTAGCGCTCATCGACGGCCGGACCGAGGTCTGCGAAGCCCCAGCGGTCGTAGGCGTGGAACAGGATGAGGTCGGCCTGGATGCCGAGACCGGCCAGCTGCACGATCCGCTCCTCCAGCCGGCGGAAGTGCTCGGGATCGAAGCGCTCGAGATCGAAGCCATCGGCCAGCGAACCGGGGAACGGGAAGTCCGCCGGCTCGTCGGCGTTGTACAGGTACGACTTCGGGAACACGCACATGCGGAGCTTCGAGAACGGCGCCTCGGCGAGCGTCGCGAGGGTCTGCTCCTGCAACTCGTCGGGCTGATGCGTCCACGCGTACGCAGTCGTGCCGAGCGGACGATGACGGGTGCCGTCCGCATGCCGGAAATGGAAGCCCTCGACCCGCACCGGTCCGTGCGCCCCCTCGGCCGGCGGGGTGACCGTGACGGTGCCGGTGATGCCGTCGAGTGAGCGAGCGGTCGAGCGCGTCACGAAGGTCCAGTCGCCCTCGGCATCCGCCAGCGCCCGGATGATGTACCTGCCGCCTCCGTCGTAGAAGCCGCCCACCCGCACCTCCTCACCGTTGCGCGTGAACACCGCGTCGAGCTCGACGTCGACGAACGGATTGCCGTGCGCCGGTCCGTCGAGACGGATCTCGAGCGGATCCCACCGCGATACGGATCCCGACAGCGTCAGCGCCGCCGAGGCCCGCTCGACGTCGGATCCCTCGAACGTCGGGTCGGCATCGATCGCGGGCGCATACGGGGCGCGCTCCACGTCGTCGCCGATCTCGGCGAGCTCCGCCCAGAGCAGATCGCGGGCTTCCTGCGCGTCGAGTGACGGCACCAGGGCGATGAGGGCGCCGAGGCGTCCGTCGCGGAACTGGACTGCCATCGGCGATGCGGCGATCCCGGGCATGAGGCGTTCCAGCACCGCTCGGGCGCCAGGGTTGTCGAGGGCCTCGCCGAAGGTGGAGCGTCGGTCGAACATGGGGTTCCTTCCGTTCAGGAGGTGGCGGTGCGGATGGCGTCGTCCACGCGGGCGAGCAGCTCCGGAGGGGTGAACATGAGTGCGGTGGAGAGCGGGCGACCGACCCCCCACACGGTGTCGGCGCGGACGGCGTCGACGCGGTCGGGCGACACCTCGGCGAGCGTGTCGAACAGAGCACGGTACGCGCGAGGGTCGTCGATCACGGCTGCGAGCGAGGCGGCGAGGCCGGGCAGTGCCGGTCGGACCGCCTCGCCCGGCGCCTGGTACCGCCAGTCGTGCGTGCCGGCACCGACATGCTCCGGGGCGCCGGGGACCGAGACCTCGGCCGTGGTGTTCGGCGGCACGACGGCGCTCACGACGATCTCCCCGCCGTCGCGGCGCCACGAGACGGATGCCGTGCCGTACGGCGTCTCGTGCCGCGCCGAGGCATGGCTGAGCGCGGTCAGGGGTCGAGGCGCGATACGCAGGCGTCGGTACCCCGCTGCGGCGGGGGCGAGCCCTGCGACGGTGCGGTGCAGCCAGTCGGCGACCGCGCCGAGCGCGTAGTGGTTGAACGAGGTCATCTCGCCCGGGTTCACCGAACCGTCCGGCAGGAGCGAATCCCATCGCTCCCAGACGGTCGTCGCTCCCTGCGTCACCGGATAGAGCCACGACGGGCACTCGGTCTGCAGCAGCAGCCGTTCGGCCGCATCGAGGTGTCCTGCGTTCGTGAGCGCATCGGCGACCAGCGGCGTGCCGACGAAGCCCGTCGCGATGCGATAGCCCCCTTCGCGCACGAGTGCGGCGAGCCGATCGCCGAGCGCCTGTCGCTGAGGTTCGTCCGTCGCCAGATCGAACTCCAGCGCCAGCGCGTAGGCGGTGACGGCGTCGCTCATCATGCGCCCGGAGGGGGTGATGTACTCGGCCACGAATGCGGCACGGGTGCGTTCAGCGAGTGCGGCGTAGCGCGCCGCGTCGTCGGCGTGACCGAGCAGCGCCGCGGCATCCGCGACCTGGCGCAGCGATCGGGCGAGATAGGCGCTCGCGACGATGTCCGAGTCGACCCTCGCCGCACCGGGCTTGTCGGCCGGCGCCGCAGGGTCGAGCCAGTCCCCCAGCTGCATCCGTCCAGCCCACAGACCGTCGTCCCCCGCGTCACGCAGCACGGTGTCGACCCACGCGCGCATGCTGCCGTACTGCGCGGCGAGCACGGAGACGTCGCCGAAGCGTTCGAACAGCACGGTGGGCACGACGGTCGCCGCGTCTCCCCACGCGGCGGGCGTCGCGCCGTCCGTGGCCCCGAAGTTCGGCAGCGCTGCCGGCACGACGAGCGGCACGGCACCGCCGGCGCGGGCCTGCTCGACGCGCAGATCACGCAGCCAGGAGGTGAGGAAGGCATTGCAGTCGTAGAGGAAGCTCGCGGTCGGCGTGAAGACCTGGATGTCACCCGTCCACCCCAGCCGCTCGTCGCGCTGGGGGCAGTCGGTGGGGATCGAGAGGAAGTTGCCCCGCATGCCCCAGAGCACGTTCTCATGCAGGCGGTCGAGCAGCGGATCGGATGCCTCGAACCACCCGGTGCGCGTCATGTCGGTGTGCAGCACCACGGCTTCGACGTCGTCCGGCGACACGTCGATGCCGGTCAGCTGCGCGTAGCGGAAGCCGTAGAAGGAGAACCGCGATTCGAGCACGTCGTCCGAGCCGGAGAGATCGAACGTCGCGGTCGCCGCGGCATTGCGGAGCGGACGCAGCGAGAGCTCGCCGTCCTCCAGCACCTCGGCGTGACGCACGACGAGCCGCGACCCTGCTGCGCCGCGCGCACGGATCCGCAGGCGCCCGACGAGGTTCTGGCCGAAGTCGAGGATGCGACCGCCGGATGGCGTGTCGAGCACGGCCGCGACGGGCAGGGTCATCGTCCGCCGGACCGGGGGCGCGATGCGCGCCTCCGGTACCGGGATGTGCTCGTAGCCCGGCAGTGCTGCGGCGCCGACCCTGGCCGGCGACCATGCTGACGCCGTCTTCCGCAGGTCCTGGTGCTCGCCGGGGTAGACGCCGCTGTCGACGACCGGTCCGTCACCGGCGGCCTCCCAGCCGTCTCCGGTCGCCGCCAGCGTCTCGGTGCTGCCATCGGTGTACACGACCCGCAGCTGCGCGAGCAAGGACGGCTGCGTGCCGTAGAGCCGGTTCGTGAACGTGTAGAACCCGTACTTCTCGGTGTACCAGGCGCCGGCGATCTCTGCGCTCAGCAGGTTGTCGCCCTCGTGCAGGAGGGCGGTGACGTCGACGGTCTCGTGCACGAGTCGGTCGCGATAGGCGGTCCATCCCGGTGCGAGCACGTCGTCCGAGACGGCCGTCCCGTTGATCGCGGGCTCCGCGACGCCCAGCGCGGTCCAGAACAGCAGCGCGCGCTCGACCGGACGGTCGATCGTGAAGGCCGTGCGCACGACAGCCGGCTGCGCCTCGCGCTCGGGCGTGGCGAGACCGATCGGCAGCGCGATCCACTCCCCCGCCGCGAGGAACCCTGCCTCGACTGCGAGCGGCTCGCTCCAGTCCGTGCGTGCACCGCCGACGGACTGCGCGCGCACGCGAACGCTCCTGATCTCCCCTGGCACCAACGGCTCGAACGGCCAGGCCACCAGCACGCTCTCGGCATCCTCGATCGTGATGCTCCGGTTCCCGTCGGAGAGCTCGGCGGATGCCTGCATCCAGCCGTTTTCCTCGGCGACGACCGTC
The DNA here is from genome assembly GCF_000956525.1 of Microbacterium oxydans. GTDB lineage: Bacteria > Actinomycetota > Actinomycetes > Actinomycetales > Microbacteriaceae > Microbacterium > Microbacterium oxydans_A. The sequence goes on along the minus strand of NZ_JYIW01000018.1, from coordinate 84,699 downwards.
CAACTCACCCGGGGTGTCGGCGTCGCGACGAACGAGGTGTCGTCCCGCAGCTCTGCCCTGAGTGTCGCGATGCGCGCGTGCCCGGTCATTCGTCGTCGCCTTCCGCGGTCCAACGGGTGACGACGACATCGCCGGTCACCGCGTACAGGCCGATCACCCGGCCGGTGAACGATTCGGTGGTCTCCGACGACAGGAACCGTCCGTCGACCGTCGCGAGCTCCGACCGTTCGCCGTCGACCGTGATGCCGAGGTGGAACTCGTCGGAGGTTCGCACGAAGCCGCTGCCGCCGGCGGGCCGCCGGGAGTCGATGTGCAGTTCGAGCACGTCTGAGGCCAGCGGCACCGTCCACTCCTGCACGAGGTCGGCGACCACGGCGCGCGCGACCACCCGGCCGGCACCTGCCTCGACCTCGACGTGGAAGCGCTCGTCGTAGCGCACGGCGAGACCGCCGACGCCCGCGCTCACATCGATCGTGACGGTGACCGAGTTCGTGAGGTGCTCCTGACGACGACCGAGGAAGGTCGGATGCGGATCGTCGAGCGTGCGCCCATCGCCGTGCAGCACGAGGGCATCGGCTCGCGAGGTGAGGTCGGCGACCGGTTCGGGCGTGGTCCGCACGGCGATCCACTCGCCGTCCAGCGCACGCTGCGTCGAGAAGTCGATGTCGACGCGCGTTCCGGGTCGCGCGTTCAGCAGCACGGGATCGATGGCCGGCCATCCGTCCGCCTCCCAGCGCACGGTCGTCACGAAGGTCTCGCGCCCGAGGGCGGAGAACGCACGCGTCATGCTCCGCGGACGCACACCCAGCAGCACGCACAGCCAGTCGCCGTCCGGACCGATCACGAGATCGCCGTGGCCCGTGTTCTGGACCGGCCGGATCGTCGACCTCGCCGAGACCAGCGGGTTCTGCGGCGCCGTCTCGAACGGGCCATCCGGCGAGTCGCCGCGTGCGATCGAGATGCCGTGACCGCGCTCGGTGCCGCCCTCCGCGATCATGAGGTACCAGCGTCCGTCGACCGCGTACAGGTGCGGGGCTTCGGGGAACTGCCCGCCAGTGCCCGACCAGACCGACCGCGGCTCTTCGAGCGCGATGTGCCGGTCGAGGTCGACCCGGACCTGCTGGATGCCGAGGTGCTGCCCGGCACCGTCGCCACCGAGGATCAGGCCCGAGAACGTGATGTACACCGTGCCGTCGTCGCCCCACGCGATGTCCGGATCGATGCCGTCGATCGACCCAGAGCCGTCCTGCTGCAGGATGAGGTCTCCGTCGCTCCACGGCCCAGCGGCATCCGTCGCGGTGAAGTGCAGCATCCCCCGCCCCATCGCGTCGGTGATGACGAGGTGGAACACGCCGTCGCGGTACCGGATGGTCGGCGCCCACGCGCCGCCGGCGGTCGGGACGCCTTCCACCGCGAGCTGACCAGGACGCGTGGCCACGTGCCCGATGAGCTCCCAGGTCTCGAAGTCGCGCGAGCGATGGATCGGGATGCCGGGGAGGTACTCGAACGTGGAGGTCGCCAGGAACCACTCATCACCCACCCGCACGACCGAGGGGTCGGGGTGGAAGCCGTTGAGGAGCGGGTTGTACAGCGTGGTCATGGAGCAGGTTCCGATCGTGAGGTCAGGAGGAGAGGATGACGCCGATGTCGCGTGCTGCGGCGACGGCTCGAGGATCGGCGCCGCCCGGCCAGGGACCGCGAGCGATCGTCCAGGCGAATGCGACGCCGTTGTCGGGGTCGACGCAGGCGAGGGCGCCCATCGCGCCGTCATGGCCGAACGACCTCGGTCCGCCGAACGCGAGCTGCTGCGACGGCTTCTGGAAGACGATCGCGTGGGCACGATCCTGCTGGTGCAGCACTTCGTCGTACCCTCGGATCTGCTGCTGTCCGACCTGCTCGACGGTGTCGGTCCAGAGCAGCGGTCGGCCGCCGTCGACACCGGTGACCGCGACGGCGAGCAACCTGGCGATGCCCCGAGCGGTGCCGGTCCCCGACCCGGCCGGGTGACCGTAGCGCCAGCTTCGCGGCGAGAGCGCCAGGTCGACGTCGCCGCCCATGGCGAAGACCACCGGCCCGAGCGCCGAGGTGGGCGTGGAAGCGTGCAGGGTGTCGGCCGGCGGCGCGGTCATCGGCAGCAGCGGGACCAGCCTCGCCTCGTGCTCGGCGGGGAGCCCGAGGAAGAAGTCGATGTCGTGCGGTGCACGGATATCGTGCTCGTAGACCTCGTGGAGCGTGCGCCCCGTCGCCCGGAACACGAGCTCGTCGGCGAGGTTGCCGATCGTGATCGCGTGATAGCCGAAGGCGCTGCCCGGATACCAGAACGGTCGGGTGTCAGCGAGCCGCGCAGCTGCGGCGTGATGGTCGAGCAGCTCGTCCCAGGTGAGCCCCGGCGCGGCCTGCGGGAGCCCCGCCTGGTGCGACAGGAGCTGACGCACCGTCACCGCGTCCTTGCCCTTCGCCGCGAACTCCGGCCAGTACTGCGCGACCGGCGCATCGAGGTCCAGCTCACCGCGCTGCACGAGCAGGCCGACGGCCACCCCGATCACGTTCTTCGTGACGGAGTACGGCACCGTCAGCGACTGCTCGTCGAGATGGGGTCCGCCCCACGCGTCGAGCACGAGTGCGCCGTGCCGGTAGGCCGCGACCTGGAACGACAGATCGGGGTCTGCCTCGAGCTCGCGCTCCAGGCGCTCGACCACCGACGTGAGCCGCTCGCTCGCTCGCCCGTGCAGCGCGCCGGTCAGGCTCGCCGGCGCGGTCATGCCTGCCACCCCACCGACAACGGCAGGTCATCGACCGATGCGCCGACGCGCAGGGTGTACTCCCCCGGCTCCACGACCCAGTCACCTGCCCAGTGCGCGAGGCGCCTGGACGGCACATCGATGACGGCGGTGACCGTCTCGCCCGGTTCGGCGCGGACCACGGCGAAGCCGACGAGCCAGCGGGCCGGGCGTTCCACCGAGGAGTCGGCGCGCTCGGCATACACCTGCACGACCTGCTTCCCGCGGCGCGCCCCGGTGTTCGCCAGGGTCACCTCGACCGTGTCCTCGTGCCGCTGCGCGGTTCCCCACGACCAGGAGGTGTAGCCGAGTCCGTGGCCGAACGCGAACGCCGGAGCGACGGCGGCCTTCAGCCAGGCGCGGTACCCGATGTGCAGGCCCTCGCCGTACACGAGGCGGCCATCCGCCGGCGTCACATCGACGACCGGCACATCGGAGAGCGCCGCGGGCCAGGTGGTGGGCAGTCGTCCGCCCGGTTCCGCAGCCCCGGTCACGACATCGGCCATCGCGTGTCCGAACTCCTGTCCGCCGAAATAGCCCTGCACGATCGCGGCGACCTCGCCGGCCCAGGGCAGCACCACCGGGGATCCGGCATTCACGATCACGACGGTCGGCGTGCCCGTCGCGGCGACCGCGCGAACCAGGTCGCCCTGTCGTCCCGGCAGATCGAGGTCCACACGGTCGTAGCCCTCCGACTCGACCTTCGAGTTCGTGCCGACCACCACGATCGCGACCTCGGCAGAGCGCGCGGCATCGACGGCCCTGGCGATGAGCTCTTCAGGATCGGTGCGCTCCGGCGCGATGCCGAGCGTCACGCTCAGCGCTCCGTCGAGCGCGCCCTGCGACTCCCTGGTGAACTCGGCGCGGATGTCGATCGCGCGCCCGGCCTCGACCGAGACGGCCGTGGTCACCGATGGCGGGTTCAGGAAGGCGGCGCCGAGATCGGTGCCCTCGATCACGGGGGTGTCGTCGAGCACGAGAGCGCCGTCGACGAAGAGCCTGCCGGGGTTCGCGCCGGCGAACCCGAGCTCGATGCTCCCGGTCTCGGTCGGGGTGTACCTGGTCGACAGCACCACCGTGCGGCTCGCGCCGATCGGAGCATCCCCGCCGAACCAGACCAGCGCGGTCGCGCGGCGGTCCTCGGCGAACAGCTCGGTGCCATCCGCATCGAAGAACGCCACTCGCAGCCCCGGCTCGCCGGTCACCGGGTTGACGATCGTCGCCAGGGGGATCTCGGCGACCCCGTCCTGCACGATCGCACCGATCTCGTAGCTGATGTCGGCGGCAGGCAGCGCGGCTCGGATCGCGTCCAGCGGCGACACGACCTCCTCGGGCAGCACCGTCGCCGAGCCGCCGCCCTGCGTGCGCGCCTCCCTGGCGTTGTGCCCGATGATCGCGACCCTGGTCGTCGCAGCGGCGTCGAGCGGCAGCACGCCGTCGTTCTGCAGCAGCACTGCGCCCTCGATCGCGGCCTCCCTCGCGAAGGCCGGCCCGTCCAGCGGCGCCGGCACGATCGCCTCCGTCCCGTCGAGCGCGCCGACCCGCTCGGCGAGCAGCAGGATGCGCAGCACCTTGCGGTCGATGTCGGCCTCCTGCACCCTGCCGTCGCGAACCGCGTCCACGAGATCCGCCCATGCCGGCGCGGGGCCGGGCATCGCGAGGTCCTGCGCGGCGGCGACGGCGGCGAGCGAACGCACCGCCGTCCAGTCGCTGACGACGACCCCGTCGAATCCCCACTCGCTGTTCAGCGGTGTCTCCAGCAGGTCGTTCTCGGTCATCGTGACGCCGTCGACCGCGTTGTAGGCGCTCATGATCGACCACGCTCCCGCCTCGACGGCGCGCTCGAACGGCGCGAGGTACAGCTCGCGCAGCGTGCGCTCGTCGACCTCGATGTCGACCGTGAAGCGATCGGTCTCCGAGTCGTTCGCGACGTAGTGCTTGGGCGTGGCGGCGACGCCGTTGTCCTGCATGCCTCGCACGTAGGCGGCGCCCAGCTCGGCGGTGAGCTCGGGGTCCTCGCTGAAGCACTCGAAGTGGCGTCCGCCGAGCGGCGAACGGTGCAGGTTGATGGTCGGGCCGAGCACGACATCCACCCCCTTGCGACGCGCCTCCGAGGCGGCGGCCGCACCGTAGCGGTGCGCGAGATCGACGTCCCACGATGCGGCGAGCGCTGATCCTGACGGCAGGTTGAGCGACGGCTCCCGTTCGTCCCAGCGCGGACCGCGGACGCCGGCAGGACCGTCGGACAGCGTGAGCGCACGCAGCCCGATCTCCGGCAGCGGCACCGTGGTCCAGAAGTCGGCGCCCTGCACGAGGGCGGCCTTCTGTTCGAGGGTCAGTCGATCGAGCAGCGGACGGAGGTGTGCGGTGGGGTCGGACGGGACGGAGTTCATGCGGCTGATCCTTCTGGGGTGTTCTGCGCGTCGATGAGGGCACGCCGGTCGAGTCGACGCTTCTGCTGGGCATCGGGGTCGGGAACCGGCGCTGCCAGGAACAACCGCTGGGTGTACGGATGCTCCGGACGCGCCGTCACCTGGTCGCCGTCCCCGGTCTCGACGAGCTCGCCCCGGTACATCACCGCGACGCGATGGCTGATGTGGCGGACCACGGCGAGGTCGTGCGAGATGAAGAGGTAGGCGACGCCGGTGCGCTCCTGGATCTCGATGAAGAGGTCGAGCACACGCGCCTGCGTCGACAGGTCGAGGGCCGACACCGGTTCGTCGCAGACGATCAGCTTCGGATCCAGCGCCAGCGCGCGGGCGATCGCCACGCGCTGGCGCTGCCCGCCCGAGAACTCACGGGGCAGCCGGCGGGCAGCATCCGCCGGGAGCCCGACGCGATCGAGCAGGTCGGCGACGCGGGCATTCGCCTGTTTGGCGGCGACCCCGCGTGCGGTGAGCGGTTCGGCGAGGATCTGCGCGATCGTCATCGACGGGTTCAGCGATGAGTACGGGTCCTGGAAGACGACCTGGATCTCGCTGGACAGCCCGCGACGGGCTCGGCGCCCGAGGTGTCCGATCTCGGCACCGTCGTAGCGGATCGACCCCTCGGTGACGGGAGCGAGGCCGAGCACGGCGCGTCCGAGTGTGGTCTTTCCCGACCCGGACTCACCGACCAGTCCGACGGTCTCTCCGGGACGGATGTCGAGCGACACCCCCTTCAGCGCACGGAACGGCTCGGCGCGGAATCCCTTGCCCGGGTAGGTGACATGGAGGTCGGTGACCTCGAGGAGCGTGTTCACGACCGGCCTCCTTCGGCGGTTCCTGCGGTGATGAGCGGGCCACGCGCCGGACCCTCGTCGAGGATCGCGTCGAGCAGCGACTGCGTGTAGGCGTGCGAGGGCGAGCGGAGGATCGTGCGCACGGGCCCCTGTTCGACGAAGAGTCCCTGCTGCATGACCGTCACCCGGTCGCAGAGGTCGGCGACGACGCCGAAGTTGTGCGTCACCAGCAGCATCGCCATCTGCCGCTCGCGCTGCAGGTCGCGGAGCAGGTCGAGCACCTCGGCCTGGACCGTGACGTCGAGCGCCGTGGTCGGCTCGTCGGCGATGATCAGATCGGGGTCGGTCGACACGGCCCCGGCGATCAGCACGCGCTGCGCCATTCCGCCTGACACCTCGAAGGGGTAGGCGTCGAAGGTGCGCTTCGGGTTCGGGATGCCGACGCGGTCCAGCAGCGCCAGCGACTTCTCCGTCGCCTCCTTCTTCGACAGGCCGAGGTTCTTGCGCAGCGGTTCGACCAGCTGGTACCCGATCGTGAACGACGGGTCGAGATTGCTCATCGGCTCCTGCGGGATGTATCCGATGCGCCGACCGCGGATGCCGGCGTACGCGCTCTCCGAGGCATCCGCGAGCTGCGTGCCCTCGTACTCGATCGTCCCGGCCGTGACCCGACCGCCGCGCGGCAGCAGGCCGAGCACCGCGAAGGCCGTCTGCGTCTTGCCGGACCCCGACTCGCCGATGAGTCCGTGGACCTCGCCCTTGCGGATCTGGAGCGAGACGCCGTGGACGACCTCGATGTCCTCACCCTCGGACTGCTCGTACCCGACCCTGAGGTCGGTGACGGTGAGGATCGGCGACTGCCCGATGGCGCTCGTGCGCTCATCGTCCGGATGCACGATCGTGTCGCCGATGACCGGCAGCGGCGTCGAGTCGTCGAGTGCCGATGCATCGCCGCCGGAGAGGCTGAACGACGTCGTCACCGCGGCGATCGATCCCGTCGCGGTCGTCACGGCGCGACGACGCCGACGGCGGACGACGGCGGTGCGCTCGAGCACGTCCCGCATGCCGTTGGCGAGCAGGGTGAGCGCGATGGCGGTGAGGCCGATCGCGAGCGACGGCCAGAGCATCAGGAGCGGCTGCTTGTAGATGTTCGCGAATCCGTCGTTGAGCATGCCGCCCCAGGTCGGGACGCTCATGTCACCGAGACCGAGGAATTCGAGCCCGGACTGGATCGCGATCGCGATGCCCGTGATGATCGCCGACTGGATGATGATCGGCGCGCGCACGACCGACAGGATGTGTCGGCCGATGATGCGGACGTCGGAGAGTCCGGAGACCTTCGCGGCGTCGACGTAGAGCTCTCCGCGGACCGCCGTCACCGCGGCGTACACCAGCCGGTAGTAGGCGGGGGCGAGCAGGATGCCGAAGATGAACATCGCGAGCCAGACGCTCGGGCCGAGGACGGCGCGTGCGGCGAGGAGCACGACGATGCCAGGCAGCGCCATGACGAGCGACGTGACCCACGAGGCGACCGAGTCGAACCAGCCGCGGTAGTAGCCGGCGATCAGTCCGGAGATGACGCCGATCACCATCGCGGTGACGACGGCGACGAGTGCTGCGGCGAGCGTGATCTGCGTCGCTGCGAGCAGCCGCGAGAGCACGTCACGGCCCGCGCTGTCCGCACCGAGCAGGTGCTCTCCGCTCGGCGGAGCGAGCACCAGCTGGAGCGAGGCCAGGTTCGGATCGAAGGGGGCGATCACACGACCGGTGATCGCGACGACGGCGACGATCACGAGGAACACCAGGGAGATCAGCGACACCGGGCGTCGGACGAGTCGGCGCAGCAGCGAGACCTTCGCCACGGGCGTCGGCACCGCGGTGGGAGCGTCGAGAGCGGTCATGAGAGTCGCACCTTCGGGTTGAGCGCTGCCTGCGCGAGGTCGATCAGGAGGTTCACGATGAGCACGATGACCGCGAATGCGATCACGACGCCCATCACGACCGGGATGTCTCCCTGCGTGGTCGCGGAGACGGTGAGCTGGCCCATGCCGGGCAGCGCGAACACCTGCTCGACGATCACCGCCCCGCCGAGGAGTCCGATGAACTGGACGGCGAGGACCGCGAGCGCCGGTCCGCCGGCGTTGCGCAGCACGTGCTTGTAGATCACGCTGTTCGACGACAGGCCCCTGGCTCGGAGCGTGCGCACGTAGTCGCGGGACATCGCGTCGACCACCGATCCGCGCACCTGCTGGGCGACCGCCGCGATCGCACCGATCGCGAGGGCGGCGATCGGGAGGGTGACCGAGGCCAGCCAGCCGCCGACCGACTGCGTGATCGGGATGTAGCCGGTCGCCTTGAACCAGTGCAGGTTGATCGCGAAGATCAGCACGAGGTAGAGCGCGATGAGGAACCCGGGGATGGCGAAGCCGATCACCGAGATGAACTGCACGACGGCGTCGACCCAGCCTCCCCGGCGTGCGGCGAGGACACCGAGCACGATCGCAAGGACCGCGGAGATGACGGTGGCGCCGATGACGAGCGAGAGGCTGACGCCGAGGCGTCCGCTGAGGCTCACGGAGACCAGCTGTCCGTTGAACCAGGAGCGGCCGAGGTCGCCGGTGAGCGCGGAGGTGAGCCAGTCCCAGTACTGGGCGGCGAGCGGGCGGTCGAGGCCCAGCTCTGCCGCCTTCTGGGCGACGAGCTCCTCGGTCGCGTTCTGACCGAGGATGCGGCGCGCGATGTTGGCGCTGTCGAGGAAGAGGAGCCCGAACGTCACGATGGAGATGACGACGAGCAGGACGATGCCGGCGAGGATCCGGCGCACGATGAACATGAGCATGCTGCGCTCCTGTGGTGGGAGGAATCGGGGTCCGGCCCGCCCGCAGAGCAGCGGGCGGGCCGGAGGATCCGCGTCAGGACTTCGGCGTGAAGTCGTAGATCGCGGGGTAGGCGTTCGTCGGGAGCACCTCGACGGTCGTGTTCGCGTCGGTGGCGAAGCTGCCCTGGACGCGGTAGAACGGGGCGAACCACGCCTGCTCGACGATGTACGTGTTCAGCTCCTTGGCCACCGACTCCTGCGTGGCCTCGTCACCGAACTGGATCTGCTTGATGTACTCGTCGACCTTGGGATCGTCGTAGCCGAAGGGGTTGAAGATCGCGGACGGCGCGACCATGAACTGGATCAGCTGCCAGTCCGGGTTCTGCTCCAGGGCCATGAACGATGCCGCGTACTTCGGCGCGAGCAGGTCGGCGATGAAGTTGTTGCCCGGGTCGGTGTACTCGACCCCGATGCCGACGTCAGCCAGCTGCTGCTCGATCAGGGTGTAGGTGGTCGCACCGAGCAGGGTCGACGACGGCATCGACAGGGTGAGGCCGGTCGCGTAGCCGGCCTCGGCCAGCAGCTCCTTGGCCTTCTCGGGGTCGTAGGTGTAGTAGTCGTCGAGCTCGGGGTCGTACGCCGCCGAGCTCGTCGGGAACACCTGCGTGGTGACGGTGCCGTTGCCGAGCTGCAGCGCCTCGAGCAGTCCTTCGCGGTCGAACGCGTAGTTCAGCGCCTGGCGGACGCGCACGTCGGCGAGTGCCGGGTTCATGGTGCCGGCGCGGTCGAGGAGCAGCAGCCCCTGGAAGTCGAGCTCGTTCGCGTTGACCGTCCAGCCGGCGCCTTCGACCTCGGCGAGGTTGTCGTTGCTGGCGAGCTTCACGCCGTTGGCCTCTCCGGCCTTGATCGCGTTGAGGGATGCCGTGGCATCGGCGAGCACGTTGATCACGAGCTTGTCGTAGTGCTGGGCGTCCTGGTTCCAGTAGTCGGGGTTCGCGGTGTACGTGTAGCTCGTCCCGGTGACCGTGGCCGAGGTGTCGAGCACGTAGGGTCCGGAGCCGATCGGGTCGGTGGCGAGGTTGTCGTTGCCGAGCGATTCGCCGCTGGCGACCAGACCGGGATCGCGGGTGAGGTAGTTCAGGAGGGCCGGGTCGGGAGCGCCGAGCGTGATGACGACGGTCGTGTCGTCCGGGGCTTCGAAGCTCGTGATGCCGGCGAAGTAGTTCGCGTCGGGAGACGTGCCGTCCTTGAAGCGCTGCAGGTTGTCGACGACGACCTGTCCGGTGAGCGCCGAGCCGTCGGAGAACTTCACGTCGTCGCGGAGCGTGAGGGTGAGCACGGTGTTGTCGTCGTTGTACGACCACTCGGTCGCGAGCCAGGGCTCGATGGTGCCCTCCGGCGTCGCGAGGAGCAGCGTGTCGAAGACGGCCTGGTAGAACGGGGCACGGTTGCCCCACTCGGATCCGGCCGGGTCGAAGGTGGTCGGCGGCGTGATCGCGCCGAGTGTGAGTGTGCCGCCGCCCCCGTCGCCCGAGCCTTCTTCAGCTCCGCCGGCGCAGCCGGTGAGCACGAGAGCGGCGATCGCGATGGTGGCTGCTGTGGCCTTCAATCGGAACATCCATTGTCCCTTTCATGGGTGGCGGTACCCCTGCGGACCGCCTCTGGATGGAGAAGCTAGCAGCAAAAACTAGTGGGCGCTAGGTTTTTACATTGAAAAGCTAGCGGTTCTTCGGAATTCGTTATAGAACAGTTTCGGAGCACTGCAGTCGCGCCCGATGGCGGACGCGACGAACGGGGGATACGGTGACAGCGATGACCAACACGACCAGCACGACTCCCAAGCCACGTCGAGCCGCCCGCGGCGAGTACGCGAAGACGGAGGCGAGACGCAAGGCGATCCTGGATGCCGCGCTCGAGGTCTTCTCCGAGAGCGGGTACCGCTCGGGCTCCCTGCGGGAGATCGCGCAACGCGTCGGCATCAGCGAGGCCGGTGTGCTGCACCACTTCACCAACAAGGTCGCGCTGCTCGAGGCAGTGCTGGATCACCGCGACGACCGGTCGCGTGAGCTGGTGCCCCTCGAGTTCGACGACGGCGCACGGATGCTGCGCGGCCTCGTCCGTCTCGCCGCCTACAACGCCTCCGTGCCGGGTGTGGTCGAGCTGTACTGCACCCTGTCTGCCGAAGCGACCTCTCCCGATCATCCGGCGCACGGGTACTTCGTCCGCCGCTACGAATACGTGCGCCGGAACATCCAGCGGGCGTTCGGCGAGCTGGAAGCCGAGGGCAGGCTCCGTTCCGGCATGACGCCGACGCGGGCGGCGGTCGCGCTCATCGCGATGATGGACGGCCTGCAGGTGCAGTGGCTGCTCGACCGGACCGTGCTCGACATGGCGGAGGAGCTGCGCGCGTTGATCTCGGCATTCGTCGACATCGACTGGGATGTGGCCGACGAGGGTCTGATCTGATGCCGCGCCTCCCCTTCGCCGACGGCTGGAGCGTCGGCCCGAAGCTCGGCGCGTTCGAATCCCGCGACGAGTCGACCGCATCCGTTCCCGTGCAGCTGCCGCATGACGCGCTCCGCGACCTGCCCCGCTCGGCCGACAGCGTGCAGGGCGTGCACAGCGGATACATCCCCGGCGGGGTGTTCGAATACTCGAAGACGTTCGACGTGCCGGCCGACTGGTGCGACCGCACGGTGCGCATCGAGTTCGAGGGCGTGTACCGCGACGCCACGGTGTTCATCAACGGCGACTTCGCCGCGCACGAGGCCAACGGCTACTCGGCCTTCGTCGTCGATGCCGACCCGTACCTCCGGTTCGGTGCGAGCAACACCATCACCGTGGAAGCGCGTGTGCACCGGGACAGCCGCTGGTACACCGGCGGGGGCATCTCCCGGCCGGTGCACCTCGTCGTCGACGATCCAGTGCACATCGTGCTCGACGGCACGGTCGCGACGAGCTCCGACATCGACGAGGAGCGCGCGGTCGTCGACCTGGCGACACGCGTCGAGAATCGCACCAGGCACACGGCGACGAGACGGCTCAGCTGGACCCTGATCGACCCGCACGGCGCCGAGGTCGCATCCGGCACGGCGCCGATCACCGTGCTGCCCGGCACGGTCACGACGGGCCGAGCCAGACTGCTCGTGCCGTCTCCCCTGCTGTGGGGTCCTGACTCGCCGCACCTCCACGTCGTGCGCACCACCCTGAGCGACGCGGAGACGATCATCCAGGAGGAGACGACGCGCTTCGGCATCCGTCGGCTCCAGCTGGATCCGGTGCAGGGGCTGCGCATCAACGGCACACCGGTGGATCTGCGCGGCGCCTGCATCCATCATGACAACGGCCCGCTCGGCGCGGTCTCGATCGCCGCCGCCGAGGACCGCCGCGTCGCGCTGCTCAAGACCGCCGGATTCAACGCGATCCGCAGCGCGCACAACCCGGCGAGCAGGGCGCTGCTCGACGCATGCGACCGGCACGGCATGCTGGTCATGGATGAGCTCACCGATGTCTGGACCAAGTCGAAGACCGCGTTCGACAGTTCCATCGGGTTCGACACGAGGTGGCAGCAGGATGTCGCCGCGCTCGTCGCGAAGGACCTGCACCATCCGAGCGTGATCCTCTACTCGATCGGCAACGAGATCCTGGAGCTCGCGACACCCCACGGCGCGACGTGGAGTCGCCGCATCGCCGAGGAGTTCCGCCGACTCGATCCCACCCGGTTCGTGACGAACGGCATCAACGGGATCATCGCGAACCTGGGTGCGATCGCCGCGGCGCAGGACGCGGCTGCGGCAGATCCCAACACGATGATGGCCGGGATGGGCGAGCAGATGGCGCGCATGAACGCATCGGAGCTCGTGACGGCGACGACCGAGGAGTCGGCGGCGGTGCTCGACGTCGTCGGCTTCAACTACGCCGACTCGCGCTACGACCTCGACGCCGAGCTGTTCCCGAACCGGATCATCGTCGGATCCGAGACCTTCCCCGATCGCATCGCCTCGCTCTGGGCCGACGTGCGGCGTCTGCCGCACGTGATCGGCGACTTCACCTGGACGGGATGGGACTACATCGGCGAAGCGGGGATCGGACGGGTCGACTACACCGACGTCGAGGGCTACACGCCGACTGGGACTGCCGGCCCCTTCCCGTATCTGCTGGGCGCCTGCGGTGACATCGACATCACCGGGCACCGACTGCCGGCGTCGTACTACCGCGAGATCGCCTACGGCCTGCGTGCGGAACCGGTGATCGCCGTGCATCGTCCGCAGCACCATGGACGGCCGACGTTCAAGACCCCCTGGTCATGGGACGACGTCGTGTCCAGCTGGACCTGGGACGCGGCTGCTGGCTCGCCGGTGACGGTCGATGTCTACGCGGATGCCGACGAGGTCGAGCTGCTCCTCGACGGCGCCGTCATCGACCGGGTCGCCGTCGGTTCGCCGCTGCCCTTGATCGCGCGGTTCGAGACGGAGTACCGCCGGGGCGCACTCACCGCAGTGGCGTACTCGGCCGGTGTCGAGGTCGGCAGGAGCGCCCTGCGCACAGCCGGAGCGCCGCAGCTGATCGCCCGCGCCGAGCAGGCCGGGATCACTGGCCCGGAGGGGCTCGCCTACGTCGCCATCACGCTCGAGGATGCCGATGGGATCGTCGTGTGCGATGCCGACACCCTCGTCACCGTGGCCGTCTCCGGCGGCGAGATCGCCGGGATGGGGTCAGGGCAGCCGCGCACCGAGGAGGGGTTCACCGGCCCGTCGCGGCACACGTACGACGGTCGGGTGCTCGTCATCATCCGTCCCTCGGGCGAGGACGACATCGTCGTGACGGCGTCGGCCGAGGGATACCCTCCGGCGGAGGTGGTGATCGGCGTCGAGAGCTCCGGCGGCGATCGGGCCACCGCCGGATAGCATCGTCGCTCAGCTCACCGGGGCCCCACGGCGGCCACGTCAGCTCGCGCGCCGCGCAGTGCGCCACCGAGGGCGACGACGGAGAACGTGCTGGACGACGCGGCGGGGACCAGCGCGGTGAGCACCCGCTCACCGTTCTCGGCGAACAGTTCGACGGAGGACACGCGCTCGTTCAGCGCATCGATCCAGATGTCCCATCCGATCTCGTCCGGCCGATCGAGCCGCAGCGACGGGGTTCCGTCGAATCCTGGGGGCATCCCAACACCGGCGCGATCGAGTTCGATGCGCCCGCTCGCACGGTCCTGACCGATCACGACTCGACCCTCGCCCGACGCGGACTCGATGCGCAGTTCGATGCGCTGCGCATCGCCGAACGCCGCGGCGACACGGATCCGTGCGGCGCTCGCACTCCCCTCGGCGAGCACAGCGCTGCCCGCCAGATCGCCGAGGTCGAGGTGCTCGCCGGGGTCGACCTCGATGACCGGCTCCTGCCGCAGTCGCTCGACGCCGTCCTGGTCGCGGGTGAGCGAGAGCCGACGGGGAAGCGTCATCGCACTGCGGCGCTCAGCGGAGTCGTCGACGGGAATGCGCCCTGCGTACTCCCAGTTGTCCATCCAGGCGATGAGCGTCCGTTCGTGCCGACCGAGCCCGTCGAAGGTGACGCCGGCGTAGCAGTCCGGTCCGAAGTCGATCCAGCCGAATGCCTCCAGCTCCTCACGGGACTGGCTCCGGTCGGTCAACAGCTCCGGCTCGGGAGTCGCGTGGGGTGTGCCGGGGTGGAAGACCGTGCCGTCGAAGTCGCCCACGATGAAGTGCGTACCGGAACCGCCGGCGATGCCGCCGGGGTTCAGGCTGATCAACAGCACCCACCGCACGTCGTCCTCGTCGCCGTCGACGGCGAGCGGGAACATGTCCGGGCATTCCCAGACCCCGCCGACCGGGCCGGCCGGGCCGTAGGACGAGAGGAAGGTCCAGCTCTTGAGGTCGTCGGAGCGATGGAACAGCACCTGACGGTCCTGCGCCTCGACCGCCACCATCACCCAGTAGCCGTCGCCGCCGTCGTCGTAGCGGAACACCTTCGGGTCGCGGAAGTCGCTCGTGCCGCGGTCGAGCACGGGGTTGCCCTGGTACTTCGTCCAGACGAACCCGCCGTCGGTGCTGTACGCGAGCGCCTGCGCCTGGTGCCCTGGCGCCGCCGCCGTGTAGAGCGCGACCAGCGCCGGCTGCTCGGCCGTGCCGAATCCCGAGGTGTTGCCGTGGTCCACCACGACCGAGCCCGAGAATATCTGCGCATCGTCATCCCAGAGGATCGCCGGATCGTGCTCGGTCCACCGTGTCAGGTCGGTGCTCGTCGCGTGCCCCCAGCTGACGTTCGCGTGGGAGGTCCCCTGCGGGTTGCACTGGAAGTACAGGTGGTAGAGCCCGTCGTGGAAGACGAGCCCGTTCGGGTCATTCATCCAGTTGTTACGCGGGGCGAAGTGCATCCGCGGCCGGGGCATCACTTGCCGACACCCGCGGTGAGTCCTTCGCGCAGCGGCTTCTGCCCGAAGAAGAACACCAGGAGCGCGGGGATCATCGACAGGATCACACCGGCGAGCACCGTCGAGATGCTGCCGGTGCCGAGGTTGCCCTGCAGCGTCACGAGGCCGAGCGGCAACGTGAAGTTCTGGTCGCTGATGGTCATGATCAACGGTCGGAAGAACTCGTTCCAGTGATAGTTGAAGGCGAGGATGCCGACGATCGCGAGTCCGGGAGTCGCCAGCGGCAGGTACACGCCGAAGAACGTGCGCCAGGGCCCTGCTCCGTCGAGCTGCGCGGCCTCGCCCAGTTCGGTCGGGATGCCCATGAAGTACTGCCGCATCAGGAACGTGCCGAATGCGGTCGGCAACGCGGGCACGATCAGCGCGAGGAGGGTGTCGGCGAGACCCATGCCTCGCACCAGCATGAACACCGGGACGATCGTGACCTGCAACGGCACCATCATGGTCGCGAGGATGAGCGCGAACAGCAGCTTCTTGCTGCGGAACTCGAACTTCGCGAAGACGTAGCCGGCCATCGCGGCCGAGAGCATCTGCCCAGCGGCGATCAGCAGCACCACCAGGGCGCTGTTCCAGGCGTAGAGCCAGATGGGGATCTTGACGAAGACATCGGCGAAGGCCCCGAACCCGACGCTGACCTCCTGGGTCACGCTGTCGGTCGGCGAGAGCGCCGTGATCAGGGTCCAGACGACGGGCCCGAGGGTGAAGAAGACCGCCAGTGCGAGGATGACGAACTTGCCACCGGTGCCGAGGCGCGAGAGCGCGGAGCGCTTCGAAGTGATTGTCGTGGTCATGATGGCCTCACCCGTAGAAGACGAATCGGCGGCTCAGCCGGAATTGGATGGCCGTGACGAGCATGATGAGCAGCGTGAGCACGATTCCGATGGCTGACGCACCACCGAAGTCGAGCTGCCGGAAGGCTGATTCGTAGATCACCATCACGGCGGTGCGGGTCTCATCGCCGGGCCCGCCTCGGGTGAGCACCCACGGCTGATCGAAGATCTGCAGCGCGTTGATGATCGCCATGACGGATGCCACGAGCAGCGTGGGACTCACCAGCGGCAGCGTGATCATCCGGAACTGCGTCCACCCGGCTGCGCCGTCCAGGGAGGAGGCCTCGTAGACCTCCCTGGGGATCGCGGAGAGCCCTCCGATGAAGAGGAGGAAGGTGAACCCGAAGTTCTGCCACACGTAGACCAGCAGCACCACGACCTTCGCCCCGAGTCCTGTCGTCAGCCAGCCGACATCCGCGATGCCGATCAGATTGAGGGTCTGGTTCACCAGACCGAACTCCTGGTTGAACAGGTAGGCCATGATCAGCGACACGGACGCCGCGGAGAGGATCAGCGGGAAGAACAGCGACGAGCGGAAGAAGGTTCGCAGCCATGCCGGCATCCTCGATTGGACGAGGAGGGCGAGCACCAGGGCGACCGTGAGCTGCAGGGTCACCGCCACCACGACGAAGCCGATGGTGTTCAGGAACGACACGCTCACGGTCGGGTTGGTCGCGAGGTCGACGAAGTTGTCGACGCCGACGAACACCGGGTCGGAGATGATGTCCCAGCGGAAGAAGGCGAGGACGAACGAGCCGATGATCGGGACGAGGTTGAACAGGCCCAGTCCGATCAGGGTGGGGGCCAGGAAGATCCACACGATGAGTCGCCCGGATCGGGCAGCAGTGCCGGTCTCGCTCCTGGCGCCCCGCGGAACGGTGACGGTGCGGGTGGTGGTCTCGGACATCATCGTGCTCCCAACGCGAGCTCGAGGTCTCGCTGCATGGTCTCGAGCCCCCGGCGCACACCGGAAGGCCCGTTGGTGATGGTCGACACCACGTTCTTGAGCAGAGCGGATTCGACCGCGGCCTGCTGCGGCGGCGCCGGCATCGGGCCGGTGTCGGGGAACTTGTCGAGCGTGTCGTAGAAGACCTGCCAGTGATCGGGTCCGACCCCGGCGCCGTACAGCTTCGCATTGAGCGAGCGACGGGGCAGCGACGAATCCGGTCGAGGGTGCGCGATCGTCATGCCCTCGACGGACACGCAGTACTTGAGCCACTCCCACGCCTCGTCCTTGCGCGGCGAGGTCTCCATGATCGCGTAGCCGCCCGCGCCGAACTGATGGCGCTGCCCCGCCATCCGCGGGAAGTACGTCACGTCGTAGGCGTCGTTGGCCACGCCGGCCTCTTCGAGGCCTCGCACCCAGAATCCGCCAGCAGGAGTCATCCCGACCGATCCGGTCGAGAACAGGGACACGAGCTCGTTCCCGCCACCCTGGGCAGGGTTCGCGGCGAGGCCTTCGGAGACCATGCGCTCGAGCACGGAGAAGCTCTCGACCGCACGCTCGTTCAGCGCGTCGGCCTGCTGCCACACGTACCCGCCGCTCCGGGCCGGCTGGTCGGGGTAGAAGCGGTTCCAGAACCAGTCACCGCCGCTCGCCTTCTCCTCGCGCAGGAAGCTGGTGTTGTTGACGTAGAGCCAGGGCACGACGCCGCCCCACAGTCGGTTGTTCCAGAAGTACGGCAGGAACTGACCGGGGGCGCTCTTCTTCATCGCACGGGCCGTCGCGAAGAAATCGTCGAGCGTCCAGTCGTCGGCGGGGCGTTCGAGCCCAGCGCGCTCCATCGCCTGCGTGCTGTAGAACACGTTCGCCGCGTTGAAGTTGTCCGGCATCTGGAACAGGCTGCCCTGGTACATGAACGCCTCGATGAGCGTCGGGTTGACGTCGTCGAAGTACTCCTGCATCTCCGCAGCGTCCCTGCGCACGAAGTCGTCGAGCGGGTGCGCGAGGCGCGAGGCGAAGAGCTGCGCTCCCTCGGTCGCGACCGTCACGACGTCCGGGGGCGTGCCGGCGGCGATCATGGTGAGGATCTTCGCGAAGTACTCGCTCCAGTCCTGTCCCTGAATGGCGACGATGCGCACTTCGATGCCCGGATGCTTGCGCTGGAACCCGTCGACCAGCGCCTGCCGAGCGACTGCGTCCTGCGCGGTGCCGAAGAGCGCGACCGTCAGGACGTCCTTGCCACGTCCGGGGATATCGGCTCCGGTGAGCCGCGGCCACGAGACGACGGTGCCCACGATGCCCAGTCCGATCGCGCCGAACAGGGCCCTGCGAGTGAGATCAACCACGATGTTCTCTCCTGTGTTCCTGACTCCGCTGGCCGGTGGGATGTCACCCGAACTGCAGAGCTAAATTGATTCAGCACCGCCGAGGCTAGCATCGCGGAATCGAACGTGCAACGATTTTGCTGAATCAATTCACCACCACTGATTCCGTGGGCGGGCACCCACTGCCTAAGCTGGGATGACGTGACGGGAGGAAGCCGATGCCGAACAACCTGGATCGCAGGCCGACGCTCGCCGACGTCGCAACGCTCTCCGGCATGTCGAAGGCCGCCGTCAGCATGATCCTGAACGACCGACCTGGCTCTCGCCTCTCGGCCGACGCCACGCGACGGGTCAGGGCCGCCGCCGAGGAACTCGGCTACCGGCCGAACCCGGCAGCACAGAGCCTGCGGCTCGGAAAGACGAAGACGCTCGGGTTCATCTCCGATCAGATCACGGTGACCCGCTACGCATCCGAGATGATCCGGGGACTGCTCTCCGCGGCGAAGGAGCACGGCCACACCGTGCTCATCGCCGAGACGGAGGGCGACGACGCGACGATCTCAGACGAGATCCAGGCGATGATCGACCGCCGGGTCGACGGCATCCTGATCGGGCTCCTCGGTGCCCGCATGATCGAGGTGCCGCAGACGCCGCACGACGTCCCGGTCGTGATCGTGAACGGAACGTCGACGACCGGGCACGCCTCAGTGCTGCCTGACGAGCGCACCGCCGGTCACGCGATGGCGCACCTGCTCACCGAAGCCGGGCACCGCAGCATCGGCGTGATCGGCAACAACCCCCGTGCGGTCTCGTCTCCGCTGCACTCCGTCACCATCGGACCCCGGTTCGAAGGGATCGATGCCGCCTTCGACGAGGCCGGCGTGCAGCCCTTCGTCGTGGATGTCCTCGAATGGAATCCCGACATCGGCTACACCCGCACCCTGGAGATGCTCGACGAGCATCCCGAACTCACGGCGATCCTGGCCGGTAATGACGGCGTGGCGTTCGGCACCTACCAGGCGATCGCGGAGCGCGGACTGAGAGTGCCGGCCGACATCTCCGTCGCGTCGTTCGACGATGAGGAGCTGGCGAGCTTCCAGCGGCCGGGCCTCACGACCGCGCGGCTCCCCTACGACGTGATGGGACGCACGGCGGTCGAGATGCTCCTGGGCGAACGTCCGCTCGCTCCGGTGCTGATCCCCATGCCCGTCGTGATCCGCGATTCGATCCGCAACCTCTCCTGAGCGAGCCGGCACGGATGCGCGGCATCCGCCCGCCCGTCCACGCCGGCCGCCTCAGGACGACATCGTCCGCGGACCAGAGGGCCCGCGGACGCGCGACTCACGGAACCCGCGAACCCGACGTCTTCTCGCTGAGGAACTCGGCCGAGAGCGCCGTGTTCACGTACGTCGGAGTGAGCGTTCCCCCGGCAGTCGGGTACAGCCAGATCACCGGCAGGGACACGATGTTCCCGCTGCCGTTGAGCACGCCGGTGTACGTGTACTCGATGAGTCCCGATTCCCCCGGATCGGGAAGCGCACCCGTACGGACCCACCCGTTGAGCGTGCGCTCCTCGGCACGGTAGCTCGCCGGAGTCGGCACACCGTTCCCTGCTCCCCACTGCACGGTCACGGTGATCACCCCCGAGCGGTACGTGCCGGGCGCGACGTTCTCGCCGGTGTCGGCGTCGAACACGTTGAAGCCCACCGTCTGCCCCGTGTTCACCTGCACGCGGTTCGGCTGCACGACGGTGAAGGTCTGCACCGAGGTGCCGCCCTGCCACACCGACAGCCCGCCCCCGGGTGCCGGCTGCGGTGCTGCGACGCTCGCGGCCGCGAGCGGGGTCGAGACCGCGAGGGCGACGACCGGCGCCGACCATGCGGCAGCCTTGATGAACGTACGGCGGCCCGCCGAGCGCTCCGTCCCATCGATCCGTGTCTCCGACATGCTGGTGCCTCTCCAATGCTGTGAACGATCACGGCGCACGACTGCATCGGCGCTCGGGCTGCGAGCGCACGGATGCCGACCGGCGGCGTCGCGCCGGCGGCTCGTCGAGCGGGTCCTCGGGGTCGATGCCCCGGCTCCGGGAAGACGCTAACAACGGGGAGCCCTGCCCTGACACGGTTCCCGGAAAACCCACCAGGGTGAAACCCGGGTGAACCCGCGGTTCAGCCGGCCGCCGACCGCCTGACTATCGTGGAGAGGTGCCCGCTCCTCGATCATCCCGGCGGCTGTCGACCAGGGTGCTCCTGACGTGCGCAGCGCTCGCGGTGGTGCACGTGCTGCTGCACCTGAGCACGCTGCCACTGCTGACAGCACTCGCCGCCGTCGCGCCGCCCGCCTACGCGCTGGTCGCCGGCGTCCACAGCCTCATGCCCTTCCTCGCGCGCCGCATCACCGGGACGCCGGGTGCGGCCATCGTGACCAGCGGCATCGCGGCGCTGCTCGTGAGCGCGACCAGCTCCTCCGGGCTCATCGCCGCGATCCCGGTGCTGCTCGCCGGCTGCCTCATCGACCTGATGCTGTGGCGTACCGGCCCTTCGGGTGCAGCGGAGGTGCGCTACCTCGCGGCTGGCGCCGTCACCGCCGTCGTCCTGTTCGCCGTGTCGCTCGCGGTGTTCTCACCCGCGCATCGCACCCCGGTGATCATCATCGGCACGCTGCTCGGTCGCCTCGTCGGCGAAGCGATCGCCGTCGTGCTGTCCCGGCTGCTGGCCGGCGCGCTGGTTCGAGCCGGCGTCAGCGTCGGCCGACGGGCGGGCGATCACAACAGGCCGGCGTCGTAGGCCCGCGCGAGCGCTTCGTCGCGATTCGTGACCCCGAGGCGCTGGTAGAGCCCGCGCGCATGGGTCTTCATGGTGTTCAGCGAGAGGTGCGCGCTGGTCGCGATCTCGCGCAGGCTCCAACCCTTCTCGAACCCCTGCAGCACGATGCGCTGCTGCGGAGTGATGCGGATCGGCTGCTCGATGATGGTGAACGCGTCCCGCGCGCCGTGCGCATCCTCGACCACCTCGAGGTCGAGGAGGCGACGCTCCTGCGCCGGCACCGACAGGCCGGCGAGCCGGAGCCCGCTCCCGCCGATCGCGTCTCGCAGGTGCGCTGCGCTCTGCAGCGCCGCGCGTCGGTCGGAGAGGCGCAGCTGCGCCGGGGCGAGGATCGCCAGGGCATCGGCGCGGCTGCGGGGACTCAGCGGCTGGGCCAGGACGGATGCCGCGTGCCTGGCGGCGAGTTCGAAGGAGCCGTCGACCAGCTCGATCCTGGCTCGGGCGATCACGCCGGCCGGCTGCATGCCGTCGGATGCGGCGACCTGCGCGGCCTTCTGCGGTTGCCCGACGGAGAGCAGCAGTTCGACCTCGGCCTGCTCGAGCAACGGGTCGAGGACACTGCTCTCACCGAGCCAGTCCGCGTACCGCGCGCGGTCACGGCGCACCATGTCGATCGCGCTCAGGCGATCACCCCAGGCGAGGGCCGCGCGCGCCCTGGCGAAGGTCACGCCCGGGCCCCAGCTCTGCTCGGCGTTCACCGGCTGATCGAGGCCGGGCAGCAGCTCCTCCACCACGTCACGTTCCAACGACTCGATGGCGATCAGCGTGCGGGCGAGATCAGCGGTCAGTGCGATCCGGGACGCGAACCACCCATCGGCTCCCGGCGACCGGTCGTATCGTTCCACCCAGCGCCGCGCCTGATCCACGTCGCCGGCGAGCACGCTGAAGAACGCCGACTTCCCTGCGGCATCCGCTTCCACATAGGTGACTCTGGCGGTCGGGCCCCGTTCGTACGCGTCGCGGAGGCTGAGCATCGCGCCGGGGAGGTCGTCGGCGAGGCCGCGGGTGATGCCGGCCTGCAGCAGCGCGGCCGGGAGCCGAGCGGTCACGAGTGCCGGCTGATGCACCACCGCGATGCGACCGAACCGTTCGACGAGCTCGGCGAGCCGGATCGCTCTGGCCAGGCGGCCCCGCACCCGCAGCGCGATCATCCGCGCCGACACCACGCTCAGCAGGCTGAGCGCACGGTCGGACCGCGCGATCGCCTCGAGCGCGACCAGATCGCCGGCGTCTGGCACGACGACGTCGCCGAGCATGTGGTCGACGGCATCGGCCGAGGTGTGCAGGCGGATGTCGCGCACCGCCGCCGCCCGCGCATCGTGCTCGAACGCCCGCAGCGGAACGGCCCGCAGTGCGTCGTCGAGCAGCTCCCCCGGCTCGTCGAGCAGTGCCGACCAGTGCAGTCCCAGCAGCCCGACCGCACTGCGCCAGTCCCGGTGCTCGATCGCGGCCGAGAGCTGCTCGGCGATCTCCTCGACCGTCGAGTCATGCGATGAGGGCACGCCGTCGATCCCCGGCGGCGCGGGGAAGGAGCGGAGTTCGTCTCGTGTCTGCATCATGGTGCGCGGCGTCGGACGCCGATTCCATGGTGCCAGTATTCCGGTGAGACGTGGGCGTGTGCGCGCTATTCCTTCTTGCGCGTCACCACTCGCTGCAGCAGCACGAAGACCAGCAGGATGCCGCCGGTGATGATCGTGGTCATCTCCGGCGGGATGCCGCCGTCACGCGTGATGAGCACGGTCATGAGCCCGAGCACCAGCGCACCGATCACGGATCCGAGCACGTAGCCGTAGGCACCGGTGAGGACTGTGCCGCCGATGACCGCTGCTGCGATCGCGTCGAGCTCCCACCCGATGCCGGTGATGTTCTGAGCCGTGCCGAGGCGGGCCGTGTAGAGCACCGCGGCGAGGCCCGCGAGCGAGCCGCTGATCACGTAGACGAGCACCTTGGTGCGCGGCACGGGCAGACCCATCAGCAGCGCGGAGTTCTCGGAGCCGCCGATCGCGTAGACGGTGCGCCCCGTGCGCGTGCGGTGCAGCACGAAGAAGGCGACGAGCACGACGACGATCGCGATGATCACGGCCGGGGTGATGACGAGGTCGTTCACCTTCGGTCCGTCGATGATCTTGATCTTCTCGGCGATCACACGGATCGGCGAATCCGCCGGCAGCTGCTCCGGCTTGGTGCTCAGCAGGGACGCGAGACCGCGCCCGAGGAACATCATGGCGAGCGTCGCGATGAACGGCTGCACGTTGAAGTACCGGATCAGGATGCCGGAGACGAGCCCGAACAGCCCGCCGATGGCGATCATGAGCACGATCACGACGAGCGGATTCCACCCCGCGTTCGAGAGCATGACTCCCGCGACGGACGACACCGCGATGACCGAGCCGACCGAGAGGTCGATGCCGCCGGTGAGGATGACGAAGGTCAGCGCGACCGCAAGCACGATGAGGTGCGCGTTGTTGATCAGCAGGTTCGACAGCGTGCTCGCCTGCACGATCTTCCCGTAGGCGACCTCGCCGTAGACGATCATGCCGACGAAGATGATCACCGAGGCGATGGTGGGGACGACCGACGGATTCGCCGTGAGCTGGCGACGCATCCGATCGACGAAGCTCGGGCCGGCACTCTGGACTGGTGCTGCTGCGATGACGCTCATGCTGCGGCCTCCTTCACGATCTCGACTCGCGGTGCAGGCGTCTGCGCCTTCTTGCGACGTTGGAACCAGCTGCGCACCCGCTCGGACTGCAGCAGGCAGATGGCGACGATCACGATCGCCTTGAATGCCGGGGTGGCCGACGACGAGACGCCGAGGAACAGCACGGTCTTGTCGAGGGTCGCGATCAGGAGGGCGCCGACGAAGGCGCCGCTGAGCGAGAACTTGCCACCCGCGAGCGAGGCGCCGCCGATGACGACGGCGAGGATCGCGTCCAGCTCGAGCTGGTACCCGGTGCGGGAGATGTCGACGGTCATGACGCTGCCGACCGACATCACTCCGGCGATGCCGGCAAGGATGCCGCTCAGCACGTAGGTCGTCAGCAGGAGGCCCTTCGGCTTGATCCCGGCCATCCGGCTCGCCCTGGGGTTGATGCCGATGGCCTCGATCATGAGGCCGAGGGCGCTGCGTCGCACCACCCACGCGACGACCAGGACGATCAGCACGGCGAGGATGAAGACCACCGGGATGCCGATCACGAAGCCGTTCGCGATCCAGCGGAACGGATCGCTCGACGCCGCCGTGTTCTGGCCGCCGGTGATGACCTTGGCGATGCCGCGCCCGGCGAGCATCAGCACGAGCGTCGCGATGAAGGGTTGCAGCCCGACGTAGGCGACGAGGATGCCGTTCACCGCGCCGAGGATGGCGGTGACGAGCAACGCGAGCCCCACGGCGGAGAGCGCGACGCCGACCGAGCCGGAGTCGTCGGCTGCCGCGAGGAACTCCATCGAGACCGCGCCGGCGACCGCCATCAGCGATCCCACCGAGAGGTCGATGCCGCCCGTCGCGATCACGAGCGACATGCCGACCGCGATCATCATGATGGGCGCTGCCTGGCGGAGGATGTCGACCAGGTTGCCGACGAGGTTGCCGTTGTTCGGGTTGATCGAGATCGCGAGATAGGTCGGATCCTTGAGCACGTTCAACGCGAGCAGCGCGACGATCGCGACGATGCCCCAGAAGAACGGCTTGCGGATCAGGTCGCGCCACACGGACGCACGAGCGGATGCGCTCATCGGGTCTCCCCCTCAAGGGTCTCGGACTGCACGTCGGAAGCGGCGGCGGGTGCGACGTGGACGACCTCGATCGCGTCGAGCTCCTGCTCGAGCGTCGTCGCTGCGGCCTCCACACCGTGGGCGGCGATCACGTCGACGATCTCCTGCGCTGTGACATCGGGACCGTTCTGGATCTCACCGATCTTGCTGTGGTCCTTGAGCACGACGATCCGCTCCGACAGGCGCACGACCTCTTCGAGCTCGGACGAGACGAAGACGACAGCGACGCCCTGGTCCGCGAGCTCTGCCACGGCCTCCTGGATCTCGGCCTTCGCACCGACGTCGATGCCTCGGGTGGGCTCATCCAGGATGAGCAGTTCCGGCTCAGTCGCGAGCCAGCGCCCGAGGAGCACCTTCTGCTGGTTGCCGCCGGAGAGGTTCTTGATCATCCGCTCCGGGTCGGCAGGGCGCACGTTGAGGGCGGTGATGTACTTGTCGACGATCGCGTCCTGCTCCTTGCGCGGCATCGGCCGTGCCCACCCGCGCTTGGCCTGGACGGCGAGGATGATGTTCTCGCGGATGGTGAGGTCGCCGATGATGCCCTCGTCCCGACGGTTCTCGGTCGAGAAGGCGATGCGGTGCGAGAGCGCGGCAGACGGCGACGTGAGGTCGACCTTGCGCCCCTTGACGGTGATCTGGCCGGACTCGCTGCGATCTGCGCCGTAGAGCAGGCGCGCGAGCTCGGTGCGTCCGGAGCCGAGGAGCCCGGCGAAGCCGACCACCTCTCCTGGACGGATGTCGAGGTCGGTGGCGTGCACGGCGCCGGTGCGGGAGATGCCGGATGCCGAGAGGAAGGTCGCCTCGTCGGCGTCGCGCGGGGTGGTGCGGCGGTTGCCGCCGAGCGACTTCAGGGTGTCGAGGTCCTTGCCGATCATCCGGGAGATGAGCGCATGCCTGTCGAGGTCGCGGGTGAGGTACTCGCCCTCGTACTGGCCGTTGCGCAGGACCGTGAGACGGTCGCTGATCGCGTAGATCTGGTCGAGGAAGTGCGAGACGAAGAGGATCGCGACGCCCTGGTCGCGCAGGGTGCGCATCACGGTGAAGAGGCCTTCGACCTCTGCGGCGTCGAGGCTGGACGTCGGCTCGTCGAGGATGAGGACCTTGGCCTTGATCGCCATGGCACGGCTGATCGCCACGAGTTGCTGCATCGCGATCGAGAGCGTCGAGAGCGGCTGGCGGGTGTCGAGGTGGTCGAGCCCGAGACGGGCGAGCGCCTCGGTGGCGGCGCGGTGCGTGGCCCGCCAGTTGACGCCGAGCGCTCCGCGCACCTCGTGCCCGAGCATGACGTTCTCACCGATGGTGAGGTTGGGGGCGAGGTTCACCTCCTGGTAGACGGTCGAGATCCCCGCGGCCTGCGCGTCGCCGGTGCCGCCGAAGCTGCGCTCCTGCCCGGCGACGACGATCGATCCGGCGTCGATCCGGTAGACACCGGTGAGGGCTTTGATCAGCGTCGACTTGCCGGCGCCGTTCTCACCCATGAGTGCGTGCACCTCACCCTGGAAGAGGCGGAAGTCGACTCCGTCGAGCGCCTTCACTCCGGGGAATTCGATGGTGATCCCGCGCATCTCGACGATGGGCAGTTCTTCGTTCATCGTTGTCTCTCCGTCTGTCCGGTCTCGAGGGCGGCGCGGGGGCGCCGCCCTCGAGATCACGGGGTGGTGCTCAGTACTTGCGGTCCGCCAGAACGGCCTTGGCCGCATCCGCCGAGTCGAACGCCTCGCTCGGAACGATGATGTACGACTCGACCTTGTCACCGGCGAGGGCCTTCTTGACGACGTCGAGTGCGGTCTCACCGAACAGCGGGTTGTACTCGTGCACGTAGCTGAGCTGACCGTCGGCGAGCGCCTGCATCGCGTTCTTGGTGCCGTCGATCGTGGCGATCTTCACGTCGGTGCCGATCTTCAGACCGGCTTCCTCTGCGGCCTGGGCTGCGCCGAGACCCATCTCGTCGTTCTGGGCGAAGACGAACTGGATGTCGTTGTTGTTGGCCTTGAGCATGGTCTCGAAGACGCTCTTGCCCTCTTCAGCCGACCAGTTGGCGGTCTGCGCGTCGACCTTGTTCAGCGAGGAGCCACCGAGGCCCTCGTCGAAGCCCTCGTTGCGCTCGTTGACGACGCCGACGCCGGCGGGGCCTTCGAGGACCACGTAGTTGCCGCCGTCGGGGAACTCGGCCGCGGCCCAGGTTCCGACCTCCTTGGCGACCTCGACGTTGTCGGGCGCGATGCGGGTGACGTACAGGCTCGTGTCGTCGGGCTCGATGCCGCGGTCGAGCAGGATCACCGGGATCTCGGCCTCCTGTGCGAGCTTGAGGGAGTCCTCCCAGCCGCTGGCCTCGGTCGCCGACAGGAGGATCACGTCGACGTCCTCGTCGACGAACGACGTGAACGCGTCGATCTGCGACTTCTGGTCGAGGTTCGTGGCGGGGGCGTACTTCAGGTTGAAGCCGGCCTCTTCCGTGAACGTGTCCTGGATGTTGCTCTCGTTCGCCTGGCGCCATGCACCCTCGGGGCCGACGGCGACGAAGCCGACCGTGGTGAGGTCGCCCGAGTCGCCGGAGTCACCGGCGTCGTCGCTTCCTCCGCTCGAGCATGCGGCCAGACCGAGCGCGAGCGCGCCGACGGCGACGAGCCCCAGAACTGTACGAGTGCGCTTCATTGCAGACATTTGATCTCCTCCTCGAGATTCCGGGTCGTTTCCCGGGGGTGGACCGTCACGGTCCGGATGTGATGACAGGACGCCTGGGAGGGCGTCGCGTGGATCATGTTACCGGGAACAATTTTCGGAACACAAGCGCTTCTGACGATTCGGGGGCGGTTCGTGATGAATTCGTTGTTACCGGACACACTTCAGTCGTCCAGAGGATCCAGTTCTGCGGCGATCAGCTCCACGACGCTGTCGACCGTCACCGCCGGGCCGTTGCTGAGCTCACCGATCTTGTCGCGGTCCTTGAGCACCACGATCCGGTCGCTGAGGCGCACGACCTCTTCGAGCTCCGACGAGATGAAGACCACGCCGACATCGTCTCCGGCGAGCTGGCTGACGCGTCGCTGGATGTCGAGCTTGGCTGCGATGTCGATGCCGCGGGTGGGTTCGTCGAGGATCAGCACGTGCGGCCTGGTCGCCAGCGCGCGCGCCAGCAACAGCTTCTGCTGCGTGCCTCCCGAGAGGTGGCCGGCCGGTCTCCCGAGATCCGCCGGATCCAGGTGCAGCGTCTCGACGTAGGTGTCGGCGAGCGCAGCGATCTCCGACGGCGACAGCGGTCTCGTCCAACCGCGCAGCGCCTGCAACGAGAGCACGATGTTCTCGCGCGCGCTGAGGTCGGCGATGATGCCGTCCGCCCTCCTGTTCTCGACCGACATCGCGATGCGGGTCTTGAGTGCGGCCGATGGACTGCGCAGCTGCACGCGTTCGCCGTCGACCCTGAGCTGCCCGCTGTCCGCACGGAGCGATCCGCCGAGCAAAGACGCGAGCTCGGTGCGCCCGGAGCCGCGGAGCCCCGCGAGTCCGACGATCTCTCCCCGGTACACGTCGATGTCGGTGGGATCGAGCTCTCCGCGGCGACCGACACCCGTCGCTCGCAGGGCGGGTTCGCCATCGGCCGCGTAGTGGTGCGCCTTTCGTTCCGAACCGAGCGCGCGCAACGCCTCGAGGTCCTTGCCCAGCATCTGCGAGATGAGATCCGCACGCTCGAGCTCGCGGGTCGGCGTCTCCGCGATCCGACGCCCGCCGCGCAGCACCGTCATCCGGTCGCTGATCGCGAAGGCCTGCTCGAGGAAGTGCGAGACGAACAGGATCGCGACGCCGCGGTCACGGAGCCCTCTGATCACCCGCATCAGCAGATCGACCTCTGGGCGGTCCAGGCTCGACGTCGGCTCGTCGAGGACGAGGATGCGGGGATCGTCGACCATCGAGCGGGCCAGTGCGACCAGCTGCTTCTGCGCGGGCGACAGCATCGCCATCGGTGTCCGCGGGTCCATGTCGTCCAGGCCGAGCCGGGACAGCGCGTCCGCGGCATCCGCCCTCGTGCGCTTCCAGTCGATGCCGAAGCGTCCGCGGCGTTCGCGCCCGAGCATGACGTTCTCCGCCACGCTCAGCGTCGGCCCGAGCTGGGTCTCCTGGAACACCGTCGCGATGCCGGCAGCCCGCGCATCGGCGACGCCGGAGAACCGACGCTCCTCGCCCGCCACGACGACGGTGCCGGCGACCGGGGTGCGCGTTCCGGTGAGCACGCCGATCAGCGTCGACTTGCCGGCCCCGTTCTCGCCCATCAGCGCATGCACCTCGCCGGGGAACAGCCGGAAATCGATGTCGTCGAGCGCGACGACATCGGAGAACTCGACGCGGATGCCAGTGAGTTCGACGATCGGGGCGGGGGTGCGCGCCGTCATCAGCGCACCTGCCGGGGAGCGGCGCTGGAGCTGCGCGCGACGAGTTCGGTCGGGATGCGCGTCAGCTTCGGCAGCTCGCGCTCTTCGAGAGCCGCTCGGAGCATCTCGACGACGGCGGCGCCGAGCGCGGCGAAGTCCTGCCTGACCGTGGTCAGCGGCGGCAGGAAGTGGCGGGCGAGCGGCACGTCGTCGAAGCCGACCACGCTGAGGTCCTTCGGAACCTCGAATCCCCGGTCGTGCAGTCCGTGGATGAGACCGATCGCCATGTCATCGTTCGCCACGAACACAGCCGTGTAGTCGGGCAGTCGGGTGAGACCCTTCGCGAAGTCGTAGGTGAAGTCGGCGGTCCAGTCGCCGACCACGATGGGGCGTTCGCGGATGCCCCAGGACTTCGCCCTGGTGTGGAACGCCCGTTCGCGGGCTCTCGCGTCGAGCCAGTCGAGCGGACCAGCGATGTGCAGGATGTCACGGTGGCCGAGGGCGACCAGATGATCCACCACGAGCGAGGTACCCGCGTGCTGATCGATCGAGACGGTGAGGAAGGTGGGGTCTGCATCCGCCTTGACGACGAGCATCGGGACGCTCAGCGAGATGCGCCGGAGCGCCGCCACCGACGACGACCGGGGAGCGATCACGCACAGCGCATCGACGCCCTGCGTGGTGAGGTTGTCGACGGCGTCCTGGGGTGTCAGGCTGTCGCCCTCATGCAGCGCGACGGCGGTGACCGAGTAGCCAGAGGTGCGCGCGGCCATCTCGACGGCGCGCAGGATGCTGGTCGGCCCGAACGACACGGCGCTCTCGATGATGACGCCGATGCGATGGGTGCGCTGGGTCGCGAGCGCCCTGGCCACCATGTTCGGGCGGTAGTCGAGCTCCTCGATCGCCTCCAGCACGCGGCGCCGAGTGTCCGGCTTGATGTTCGGATGGCCGTTCAGCACCCGCGACACGGTCATGTGCGAGACACCGGCGAGATCTGCCACATTGCGGATACCGGGCTTGTCGGAGCCGAGGTTGGGCATGAGCACCTCCGTCGGTCCAGCCTGCAGAGATGTTACCGAGAACAGCGCCAGGCGTGCAATCGGAGGGCCGGAGGCCTCGACGAGGGAAGGCCCCGCGGACAGCATCCGCAGGGCCCTCCCGTCGCGATGATCAGCCGCAGGAGCCGGCGAGGTAGGCCACCTGCATGTTCTCGGTGACGCGCGTGCCGCCGACATCGGCACCCAGCGCCACCTGCACGCTGCCCGCAGGGAACGAGGCGAGCCTGGTGGCCTGCGCGATCGCCGAGGAATGCGCACCCGGCGCGACTCCGACGAGCGACTTCGTGCCGTACGGCGTCGTCAGCGTGATGTCGGTGGCGACGTCTCCCGTGTTGGTCACCGAGAGCACCAGCTGCGCCTTGCCCGCGACGCAGCGCACCGTGCTCGCCACGGTCGCGCTGAGCGCGGGCTCCGCCGCATCGACGAAGGCGAGCGTGTAGGTGCGCGTCGCACCCGACGGTGCTGTGACGACGATCGTCGACTCCCCGTCGGCATCCGGCTGCGCGACCTGCACCGTCCCCGCACGATCGACGGCGACCGCGCGAACGGTGGGGCGCTCACCCGCCACCCATGGCACCTCGTACTCGGTGGTCTCGGGCGAGAAGCCGGCGAGCGGCGTGCCGTCGAGCGACACCGTGGCGAGCGCGGCGACCGACGAGACGCCAGGAGCCGAGGCGGAGAGCTCGACCTCGGACACGACCAGGTGGGTCGCGGAGCGCGCGTTCATCACGACGCGCACCGCATCAGCCTGCACACCCTGCATCGGCACCTCGACGATCGGCGCCGAGCCGTCTGCGGGCACCGGCACATCGACCGCACCGAGCGAGGTCCATGCCCCGGTGCCCAGGCGGTACTCGACCGACAGCGACTGGGGCCACGTGTTCGACGAGCCGTCCTTGTAGAAGTGGAGCTTCGCGGTCTGCATGGTCGAGCTCGCGGCGAGCACGTAGGTCAGCGTGTCCTGCGCGTTCTTGGTGCCGGACTTCCAGTTCGACCAGCCCTTGTCGGTCGTCACACCGTTCTTGGTGCGATCGACGCCGTAGCTCGAACTCTCGGTGAACGTGGCTGATGCCATGCTCGCCGGTGCGACGTTCGCCGCCGTCGGCGTGGTGACGATCACCGAGAGCGTCGCCGTCAGTGCTGCGCCGCCGGGCGCCTGTGCGCGCCCGGACACCGTGACGACTCCGGGGTTCGCGAGCGACGCGGTCGTCACCCCGTCCCAGTCCCACGTGACGGCCGTGTCGACGCGCTGATCCGTCGAGCCGACCACCGCGGGGACCGTGCCGGGAGCAGCCGCCCGAACGGTGGCGAGCGGCGCACCGGCGTAGGTCGTCACGGACACGGGCTCGGTGAAGCCGACGCTGCCGACCTCGACCGTCGCGGTCGCCTGGAAGGCCGCGCCGAACAGGTCGGTGCCGGTGCCGGTCACGGTGCGGGTGCCGATCGTGGTCCAATCGATGCCGGTCGTCGCCCACGTCACCGCAGCAGTCCGTTCGATGCCGCCGCGGTACACCAGGGTCGCGGTGGCGGGGAGCACCGGAGCGATGCCGGGAGCAGTGCCGGTGGCGACACCCTTCACCGAGAGCATCGCGGTGTCGGCGAGCGTCCACCGCTGGTTCGACCCGTCGTTCGACGTCCACAGCCCGACGCTCGCACCATCGGCGCTGCTCTGACCGTTGACGTCGAGCACCCGCTCATTCGAGACGCTGAGCAGCGAGAAGGTCGTGCCGTCGGTGGTCGACGAGATCCATTGCAGCGCAGGATCGGATGCCGCATCCTCCGCGCTCGCATTGACGACGGTGACCGCGCCGCCGGACTCGGCGAGATAGCGGCCGTCTGCCGCCCGCAGGGCGAAGCGATGACGGTCCGTTCCCTCTCCCTCGAGGCTCTGCACGGTCCAGGTCTGCGCGGTGGCGGCATCCGGGGTGGTCGCCGAGGTGCGGATGACGGCACCGGCAGTGCTCGCCGCCAGCGCCTTGCCGCTCTGCACGCCGAAGAGCTGGTAGCTGTGCCCGTCGCGCAGGGCGGTGGCGGAGTCCGCAACACCCGAGACGCCGGCGACGAGGAGCGTGGTGACCGACTTCGCCGGCACCGTGATGGTCGCGGTGCGGGTCGCGGCGTCGACCGCCACGGCGTCACCCTGCACGAGGGCGTTGCTCTCGGGGTCCTCGGTCGTCGACTGCGTGGTCACGACCGGGGTCACCGTGGCACCCGGCGCAATGGTGCCGAAGCGCGAGAGGTCGACCGTGATCCGACGCTCGGTTGGCTCGGAGTTGACGTGGACGAGCGTGAGGCCGTCGCCGTCGCCGTCGACCGCTGCGGTCGTCTGCGCGTTGTCGGTCGGGATCAGCGAGTCACCCGGCTGGATGTAGTGCGTGAAGTTGCGCACCGTGTTGTACTTCGCGTTGGTCTGCACCGTGCAGCTCGGATCGGCCGCGCCGTCGGCGATGCGCCGCACGGAGTCGCCGTCGGCGTTGCAGTCGAAGTCGACGAACACGGACCCCCAGTTCTTCTTCTCGACCTTCTCCATGTTGTAGGTGTCCTCGACGGGCTGCCAGAAGACCCAGGCGCTCGGCTCGAGCTCGCGCAGGTCGTTCACGATCTGCCCGGCCATGCCGAGGCCGTTCTCGATGTTGGTGAGGTTGTAGCCGGTGCCGTCCCAGTCGCCCTCGACCTCGCTCATCCAGAGCGGCTTGCCGGCGCTCTTCGCGATGTCACGCACCACGAGCCGGCCGGAGGTGCCGTAGGTGTGCACGTTCAGCTGCGTGACCTCGGACTTGGCCTCGTCGCTCCAGGCGTTCCAGTTCGTCGCGAAGATGCCGGGGTTGGTCTCGTCCATCGCAGAGATGGGGACGTCGGTGGTGGTGCCGGCTTCGGCCAGTCGCGCGGCGAGGACCTTGATCATCTGGTCCTGCGCGGCGGGTCCGACGTGCGCGCCCTCCTGGCGGCTCGCCGACGTGGGCCAGCCGTTCCCGCCCAACGTCGTGGACCAGTAGTTGGTGTTCGGCTCGTTGAACGGGTCGAGGCTCTCGAAGTCGATGCCGTGGTCCTGCTCGATGCGCTCGACCACCGTGACGAGGTAGTCCGCGAACGCCTCCATGTCGGCGGGCGCCAGCTGCTCGGTCGTCCCGCTGCCGATGCCGCCCGACACGTAGCCGCTCTGCGTGAGGAAGTAGGGCGGGGAGTTGCTGAACGCCTCCCAGTGCGTGATCTTGTCCTTGAGCGCGTCGATCCACCAGCGCTGCGTGGCATCCGCATCGAAGTCGTAGCTCGCCGGGTCGTCGCCGTCCCAGGCCGCACGATAGGCGGCACGGTCGGCGTAGGTCGAGCTGGCCAGGTCGGGGTTCCACCAACCGTCGACCGCACCACCGGGGCGCAGGTAGCCGGGCACATCGGTCGCGTTGCCGCCGCCGATGTTGTACCTGGCGATGTTGAGGTTCAGGCCGTCCTCGCCGAACACCTTGTCGAGGAGGTCCTGACGGACGTCATCCGGATACCCGCCAGTGGCGTTGGCGAACCAGACCAGACTCGTGCCCCAGCCCTCGAACGGGTCGGAGGCGTACGCCGGGTTGGGAGTGATGGTCAGGGGGACGGCGGCTGCGACAGCCGCTGGGCTTCCCGTGACGAGCATGCCGGCGGCGATGGCGCCGATCCCGAGCGCGGAAATGGTTCTCTTCGACTTCATCGTCTGTCCTCAGAGTGTGTTGACGTCAACAGTGAGCGGTAACAATGAGCATAGGGATGCCCCCAGTCGACGTCAACCGGCGCTCGCGCATCCCATCAGCGAGCACCCGCGGCCCCGGTGAGGTGGCGCAGACTGCCGCATCCCACCCCGCGAAGCGGCAATTCGCGACCCCTGCAGGAGACGAGGTGGCACAGACTGCCGCGTCCGCCCCACCGAAGCGGCCATTCGCGACCCCCGCAGCGCGCGCCGCTGGGGGCGGGCGAGGGCTCAGGCCCGCGGGGCGGCGGTCGAGGAACGCACGCGGAGTTCCGGCTGGATCAGCTCGCGCTCCCCGGTCTCCTCGCCCTCGATCGCGGCGAGCAGCTCGCCGATCACGACCTCGCCCAGCAGCGCGAAGTGCTGCCGCACCGTGGTGAGCGGGGGCTGGTAGTGCCGCGCATCCGGCACATCGTCGAACCCGACGACACTCACATCCTCCGGCACACGGATGCCGCGCTCCGCCAGCCCGTGCATGAGCCCGAGCGCCATCTGGTCATTGGCGACGAAGACGGCGGTGGCCGCTCCGAGCTCCAGCTCACGACCGAATGCATACCCGGAGTCCGACGACCAGTCGCCGATGAGCGGCGGCACGACGGGCAGCCCCTCCTCCGCGAGCACGGCGTGCCAGGCCTCGGTTCGGGCCTTCGCATCGAACCAGTCGGGTGGACCGGCGATGTGCAGGATCGCGCGATGCCCGAGGTCGATCAGATGACGCACCGCGGCCGTCGCCCCTGCCCGTTGGTCCACGGATGCGGTGTGCATCTGCTCGTCCGGCTCCTCCTTGACGACCAGTGTGGGCACCGCGATGGCTTGCTGGCGCAGGAGATCGAGGGATGAGGCGCGTGGCGCGATCACGCAGAGGGCGTCCACGCCCTGCGTCACGAGTTCGACCACGCCGGCATCCACCCGGCGGCCGTCGGCGTCGCCCACCGAGAAGCTGCTCACGGCATAGCCGTTCTGCCGCGCGGCGACCTCGATCGCCCGCAGGACACTGCTCGGCCCGTAGAAGCCGGGGTTGTCGACGATGACGCCGATCCGCATGGCCCGGTTGGTCGCGAGGGCGCGGGCGATCGAGCTGCGCGTGTAGTGCATCTCGTCGATCGCCGTCATCACCTTGTCCCTGGTGGACTCGCGGATGTTCGGGTGGCCGTTGAGCACGCGCGACACCGTCATATGCGAGACGCCGGCGCGCTCGGCGACGTCGTAGATGCTCGGCTTGCGTGAACCGCCGGCTGGTGCGGAATCGGTGGTCATGAAGCCCCCCCTCGCACGATGACCGCGAACGGTACAACGATAGTGCGCGAGCGGAGCGATCGCCGGATGCCGGCCTCGGAGGCTCCCGACGCCGGTGCACGAAGAGCGGTGGTCAGCCCGTGGATCGCCTCCTGACCCGGCGGGCGAGGACAACTGCCCCGATGGCGAGCAGTGCGACGCCGGTCACGATCAGCACTGTCGGCAGATCCGCACCGGTACCGGCGAGGCCGTCGACGACCGGCGGAGTGCTGAGCGGCAGGATCTCGACGTGGATCTGCACGCCACCGATGACCTCGGCATCCGTATCGTCGATGAGCGCGAAGGGGAACGTCATCCGATGACCCGCTCTCGGTCGTGGTCGGCGAGCGACAGCGCTTCTTCGCGGCCTCGCTCGACGGCCTGCGAGATCAGGTCCTCGACCCGGCGACGGGAGCGGATGCGGTTCCAGAGCAGGGCGAACACGAGCAGCGCGACCCCGGCGACGACGAGCAGCTGCGGCCAGGGCATCGCCCACGCCGTCACCGCCGCCGTCGAGGGCTCGACGGCGAGCGTCTCACCGCCGAGCGATGCAGCGACCGGCGTCACCGTCAGCTCACCCGAGAGGAAGAACAGGGGCCAGACATCGGTCACCGTGAGCGTGAACGAGCGCGTCTCACCGGGGAGCAACACCTGCGGCCGCTGTCCCTCTGCGGGGAACGCGAGCCGCTGACCGGCGATGTCCAGCGTGCCGGCGGCATCCATCCGTGCGTTTCCGGTGTTCTCCACCTCGAAGGCGACCGTGAGCTCGCCCGCTTCGAACGGGTTCGCGTCGACCCGGAAATCGGCCTGCACGCCGCCGACCGCGAACGCCGGAGTGATCGCTCCTGCGACCCGGGTGATGACCTTGACCCCGACCCGGCTCTCGACGCCGACACCGGTCGCCCCGGCATCATCGGTCTTGACCGAGAAGACGGATGCCGCGACGCCGGCCGCGTGATCGCCTGGCTCGGCGTTCTCGGGCACGGTGATCGTGAAGGGGATCACCGCCGAGCCACCAGCCGCGATCTCGACGTCGTCGGGAATGGCGATCCAGGTGCCGGCTCCCGTCGACTCCTGATCGGAGGCGAGCATGTCGAACCTGCCAGCCTCCGTGGTGAAACCATCCGCAGCGGAGAGCGAGAAGACGACGTCGCTCGCGCCGAGATTGCGCACGAGCACATGCTCCTCGACACGCTCGCCGGGGTCGAGCTCGTGCTCGATCGCGACGCGACCGTCCGCACCAGCAGCGTCCGCCGGTGACACCGACCAGGAGACCGCGTCAGCCTGCGCATCGTCGGCGAGCGCGCTCGAGGGGAGCGTCAGGCTTCCGAGCGCCGCCAGCAGGGCGGCGGCGCTCAGCGCAATCCGAGCACGAGGGCGGGTGATCATGATGTCTCCGGCGGACGAGGGGGACTCAGTACGAGTCTTCGAACAGCGACAGCGTCAGCGTCGAGGTGTACGAGCCGGGGGCGACCGTGACCGGCGTCTTCAGCACGAGGTTCGCGGTCGCGGTCCACTGGCCGGACGCGGCCTGCGCGTCGGCGGAGTCGAGGGCGAGGGCGAGCAGCTCCTGCCCGACCAGGCCGACGTTGTTCACGCCGCCGTCGATCGAGGTACCGACTGCGTCACCCTCGGCGACCTCGCCCTCGTTGGCGGTGACGATGCTCGGCGTCCAGCCGAGATGGTCGGGGGTGATGCTCGGCTGCCCCGCGGCGCCGACGAAGTCGCTCGCCTGTCCGGTGACGTACCAGAACACTCCGGCGTCGACATCCTCACGGGTGTCGGTCACCGTGACATTCGGCAGGGCGCCGGTGAACTGGCGGAACGACGCGGTCGACCCGGTCTCCGTGAGGGTGGTCTGTGTTCCCGCGACGGTGAGGCTCAGTGCCCCGGTCTCGGTGGAGGCGATGTCGACCGTGACATCGACGTCGCCGGATCCGTTCTCGCTCGGGTCGGCGAACGCGGCGACCCCCACACCGGCGAGCATCAGGCCGCCGATCACTCCGACGGCGCAGCGCGCGGCCAGACTCTTGTTGCTCATATCGGTCTCCAGTTCCTCGGCCGGCGGGGCCGCGCCGAATCGATGATCAGCCTGCGGCTGTCGGGTTCGCTTCAGGCATCGGGCAGGAACTGCATGGGCGCCCTTGCCCGGCGCACTCCCCCAGCGGAGTGCGGCCACCCCCGGATTGTTACCGGGAACGTCGATACCCTACGATCCCGATCATCGGCGCGTCAAGTTGCGACGCACGCCCGGAATCCGCCACTCCTCCGATTTCGGTCATCCCTGTATTTCCGCCATTGTGTCCGCTAACATTCCGAGGAGCCCGCCCGAAGGGCACCCCCCGGATGTCCGCGTCGGCGGCGCATTCAGTCAACGACGACAGGAGATCCCGCCGTGAGCGCATCCCGCCCCTCCCCACCCCCACGCAGGCGGCTGACGGCCGCAGCCGTCGTCGGGACGCTCGCCGCGTCGCTGTGCGCCCTCACCCCGTCCTCGGCGTTCGCCGCCGACGTGCCGGCACCCACCGCGCACTACGACATGTCGCACTCGGGCACCGCACTGCTCGACGTGTCGGGCAACGGGCGCAACGCGACCCTGACCGGCTTCACGGATGCCTCCTTCGTCGACGCCGGCGGTGACGACGTGCTGCGCTTCGCGAAGGACGGCTACGCAGCACTCCCCCAGGGCCTCGTCACCGGCACCGACAACGACTTCACGGTCGAGTACACCGTGGCGACGCAGACCGCGGGGAACCAGTTCGGCTGGGTGATCGGCAAC
This sequence comes from Microbacterium oxydans, assembly GCF_000956525.1. Taxonomy (GTDB): domain Bacteria; phylum Actinomycetota; class Actinomycetes; order Actinomycetales; family Microbacteriaceae; genus Microbacterium; species Microbacterium oxydans_A. Next base: position 46,536 of record NZ_JYIW01000018.1, on the reverse strand, counting down.
GGCGTCGGCGCATGGAACACCACCGCGCTCGGCAACCATGTCTTCGTGAACCCCCGCTCCAGCGAAGGCTCCTACAACACCCAGGTGCTCGCCGGCATCCGGGTCAAGACCCAGACGGGCAACGGCGAGACCCGGCTGCCGGCCGGCGGTGGACTCAACCCCGGCTTCACCACGCTCACCATGGTCGGCAGCGGCAGCACCCTCACGCTGTACCGCGATGGTCAGGTCATCTCCACGACCACCCACGCCAACACCCTGAGCTCCGTCGTCCCCGCGACCGGCACCCTCGGCTACCTCGGCCGATCGCTCTACACGGGCGATGCGCTGCTCGCCGCCGACGTCACCGACGTGCGGTTCTGGGACACCTCGCTGACCGCCGATCAGGTGTCCGCGAGCATGCCGACCGCATCGGAGAAGTCCGCCACCACGCAGGCACTGCTCCGCGGTGATCTGCTGCCCGTCGTCAAGGGAGCGAACGCCACCCTCGACTCGGTGCGCAGCAACCTCACCTTCCCCGCGTCCTCGAACGGCGTGGCCCTCACCTGGTCGACGTCGGACACCTCGGTGATCTCGAACACCGGCGTCGTCTCGCGTGCGGTCTCGACCGACACCACGGTGACGATCACCGCCACGCCGGCCTCCGGTGCACCGATCACCTTCACCGTGACGGTGGCCGCGGCATCCGCTTCCGCCGATCTCGACGCGATCGACCTCTCCGAGCGCACCACCGAGAACCTCCCGCTGGTGACGAAGGGGACGGTCGACGCCTCGACCATCACCTGGTCGTCTTCGGATGACGCCCTCGTCACGCCGACGGATGCGGCCTACGTCGCCCCCTCCGTCGGCGCGGCCGACGCCTACCGCGGCGGCGGCATCGTGGAGCGCCCCGCGTACGGCACCGGCGACCGCGATGTCACCCTCACCGCGCACGCCACGCTGAACGGCACGACCCTGTCGCGCGAGTTCACGGTGACGGTCGCCGAGCACGCCCGCACGGCCCCGGATGCCGGCTACGCCAGCGCCTACTTCAAGTCGGACGGCGACGAGAAGATCTACCAGGCGGCGACCAGCGGCAACGACTTCTTCAGCTTCTCCCCCGTGAACGACGGCAAGGCCGTGATCACATCGACCGCAGACACCACCGGCCTCCGCGACCCGTACATCCTGCGCTCGCACGACGGCGACAAGTACTACATGATCGCCACCGACCTCTGCATCAGCTGCGGCACCGGCTGGGGTCCTGCGCAGTCGCAGGGCAGCCTCAAGGTCGAGGTCTGGGAGTCGACCGACATGGTCTCCTGGGCGCGCACCAACGGCGAGAACACGGGCATCACGATCAACCGGCCAGAGGCCGGCATGACCTGGGCGCCCGAGGCGTACTGGGACGATGAGCTGCAGTCGTACGTGGTGTTCTTCGCCTCGCGGATGTACGCCGACGCGAGCCACACGAACAGCGACAACCTGTACGCCCGCATGTTCTACGTCACGACCCGCGACTTCAAGACCTTCACCTCCCCGCCCGCCAGCTGGCAGGACACGGGCTACGCGCGCATCGACTCGACCGTCACGAAGATCGGCGACTCCTACTACCGCTTCACCAAGAACGAGGAGTCCGGAGCCGCCGGTACCCTCGAAGCCGGCAAGGACATCTTCCTCGAGCGCTCGACGGTGCTGACCGCCCCGACGACCTCGTCGAACTGGAACGCCGATCCGACGAAGACCTGGCAGCTCACCGACACCCGGATGACCACGCTCGAGACCGGCCAGGCCGGCGAAGGCCCCGAGATCATCAAGCTCAACGCGGGTGACCCGAACAACACCTCCGGTGACGGCTACGTCTTCCTCGTCGACAACTACGCGGCTGGCGGCTACCGCGCCTTCCTCACGACGGGTGCGGAGATCGCGTCGAGCAGCCAGGCCGACCGCCTCTCACAGCGCTCGACCTGGAACGTCCGCCCCGCGGGCGGACTCCCGACGAGCCCGCGTCACGGCGCCTTCGTCAGCGTTCCGCAGACCGTGCTCACCGCGATGCACGACTGGACGTCGATCGAGGCCGTCTCCTCGACCACCGCGCTCGCCCTCGACGGACGCCGTGCCACGGCATCCGTCACCGCGGCCGACAGCGGCGACGTGGCAGGGACCGTCACCTTCACCGGCGGCGCCTGGAGCACGACGGTCGCCCTCTCCGACGGCGCGGCAGCGGTCGACGTGCCCACCGGGGTCACCGCCGTCACCGCGACCTACGACGGGTACCGCGACGGACTGGTCTCCGCGTCGTCCTCGGCCGAAGTGCCCGTCAGCACACTGAACATCACCACCACGTCGAGCCTGCGCTGCGTGCTCGGCAAGGCGCAGGTCGTGGTCACCGTGCACAACACGGCCACCGTCGCCGCATCCGTGACCGTCACCAGCCCGTACGGCGCGAAGACGCTGACGCTCGCCGCGGGGGCATCGTCCTCGGCATCGTTCGCCACCCGCCTCGCCGCCGTCCCTGCCGGCACCATCTCGGTGACCGCGACTGCTCCCGGCGGGCAGTCCTTCGCCGGGTCAGTCCCGCTCGCCGCCGGCACCTGCAACTGATCGGAACGATGATCATGACGAGTCTGCTCAGCAGGACCATCCGGAAGGCGACGGCCGTGGCCGCCGCTGCCGCGACCGTGGTGGCGATCGGAGCCGTGTCGACGCACACGGCCTCGGTCGCCGCCGAGGGGCCGACGCCCCTCATCCACTACACGTTCGACGCCGTCTCCGGCGCGACGGTGGGTGACACCACCGGCAACGGCTACGACGCGACGATCAGGCAGAACGGCGCGAAGGTCGAGAACGGGCAGCTCTCGCTGCCAGGAGGCAACGCCTCGAGTGCGGGGTACCTCGAGATCCCGACCGCTGGGCTGGTCGGCAGGAAGACGCTGACGGTCTCGACGTGGCTGAGCGGACGAACCGGACCGGCCAACACGGCGGCGGCGTTCCTCGGAGCTCCGGTCGCATCCGGCGCCGGCTACTCCAGCGGCTACTGGCTGCTCAACCCGGCCAACCCGAGTGGGTACGTGAAGTCAGTCGTGACGAACGCCACGAATGCCGGAGCCCCGTGGGGCACCGAGGTCGGCGCCGGAGCGACGAACGCCGCGACCTCGGGCGCGCGCACCCCCGCCGGCATGTCGCTGTACACGAGCGTGATCGACGGCACGTCCGGCACCCTGACCACCTATGTCAACGGCGTGCAGATCTCGTCGGTCGCGATCGCGCGCGACGTGTCGTCGTTCGGCTCGGCGCTCGTGGGCTACCTCGGACGCTCGACGTACAACGACGCCGGCTGGGCAGGCGACGTCGACGACTTCGCGGTCTACGGAAGCGCGCTCACGTCCGTCGAGGTGCAGCAGCTCTTCTCCGATCAGGCGCTCGAGCGGGCGGTGGCCTCGGTCACCGTGCCCTCAACGGCGACGTCGGACTTCAGCGTGCCGACCTCGACCAGCGGCGTCGCGATCTCGTGGGCATCCGACAGCCCCGCGGTGCAGTTCACGGGTGGCGCCGCCACCGTGCAGCGTCCCGCCCCGGGATCGGCGGATGCCGTGGCCACCCTCACCGCCACATTCACGGTCGGCGGGGCGCTCACCACCCGGACGTTCACCGTGACGGTGCCAGCCGCGCTCTCCGATCAGGCCAAGGTTGACGCTGATCTGACGACTGTCGCCGTGCCCGGAGCCGACGATGTCAGGACGTCGTTCTCGGTTCCCACGACCGGCGCGAACGGCTCGGCTCTGAGCTGGACCGTCACCAGCGGCTCGGCGTCCGCAGCACTCCGCGAGGGGGTGCGCGACGGATCGGCGACCGTGTCGATCACGCGGCCGGTGGCCGGTTCCGCATCGGCGACCGCGACGCTCTCCGTCACGGCATCCGTCGGCCAGGCCACGGCGACGCGCACCGTCACGCTGACCGTGCGCCCGCAGCCGGCCGGTGGCGCGGATCCGGAGGCGTATGTCTGGGCCTTCTTCACCGGCGAGGGCGCAGGCGCCGAGCGTGTGAGCCTCGCCGCGTCGAAGGGCGACGACGCGCTGCGCTGGAACACCCTGAACGGCGGCGAGCCGATCTTCACCTCGACGCAGGGGACGCAGGGGCTGCGCGATCCGTTCATCATCCGCTCGCATGAGGGCGACCGGTTCTACATGCTCGCGACCGACCTGAAGATCGACGGACTCGCGGGTGGATTCACGACCTCGCAGCTCTCCGGATCCCGGTCCATCGAGGTCTGGGAGTCGACCGACCTCGTCAACTGGTCCGCGCAGCGCCATGTGCAGGTGTCGTCTGCGTACGCGGGCAACACCTGGGCGCCGGAGGCGTACTGGGACGACGAGATCCAGCGGTACGTCGTCTTCTGGGCGTCGAACCTCTACCCGACGACGGATGCCTCCAGCCGCACGGCCGTGACGTACAACCGCATGATGTACGCGACGACGGATGACTTCGTGACGTTCTCCGAGCCGCAGATCTGGTCTGACGTCCGGCGTGGCTCTGGCCTCGGTCTGATCGACTCGACCGTCGCCGAGGAGGACGGCGTCTACTACCGCTTCACGAAGGACGAGGCGTCGATGACGATCCGCGAGGAGAAGTCGACCGACCTGCTCGCCACGATCGACGGCACGCTGCCCGGCACCAGCGGCAGCGCCGACGAGTGGACGCTCGTCAAGGAGCGGATCGCGACCGGACTGCCGAACGGCGAACCCGGCGGCACCTACTCCAGCGGTGAAGGGCCGAACATCTTCCCGGCGAACCCCGGCGACGTGAACGGCTTGTCGTGGTACCTGTTCATCGATCAGCCGTCGTACCACGGCGGTCCGAACCACTACATCCCGTTCGGGTCGGACGACATCACCGACGGATCGTCGTGGCAGGCCCTCGGCTCGACTCTGCGGGCGAATCTGCCGCAGAACAGCGACGGCGGCAAGCCTCGGCACGGCACGGTGCTCCCGGTGACGCGCGCCGAGTACCAGACGGTGCTCGAGGGCTTCGCACCCGAGATCGCGGTGGCCGATGTCGCCCCGATCGCTGTATCGACCCGTGCTGGCAGCGCGCCGGTGCTGCCGAAGGCGACGTTGACGACCGCGAGCGGGACCACAGCGACGGTCGACGTCGCGTGGGAGGGCGTCGCCCCCGTTGACTACGCGAGCGCCGGCACCTTCACCGTGCGCGGTGTCGCGCAGGATGCCTCTCGCATGCCGGTCACGGCGACGGTCACCGTCACCCCCGGCATCGGACTCGACGTGTCCACACGCTGCGTGGCAGGCAAGGTCGTGATCACGGCGAAGGTCGCCAACGCCGGAACGGATGCCGCACGCGTCACGGTGTCGTCCGCCTTCGGCACGCAGATCGTCGACCTCGCCGGCGGCCGGACGTCGACGGTGACCTTCAGCACACGGGCCGCATCGGTGCCCTCTGGCCAGGTGCAGGCGACCGTGTCGGGCTCGACGGTCACGGGGACGTTCGCCGCCAAGACCTGCTGACTCCACTCCCCACCTCCAGTCGCGCCGCTCCCGTCGAGATAGGGCATCGAATCCTCGGATTCGACTGTCGTATCGCGACGGGAGCGGCGTTTGATGTACCTGCGAGGCATCCTGTCCTCTGTGCCACGACAGCATGACCCTGTTTCCGAAACGGCTCAGGTTCCGGAGGTGAGTCGTGGCGGGACGGCTGGCGAGAGTCCCGGTTCGTGAAACCACCACGAGGATCGGGCCGCGACTTTGGTTGCGGCGTGTCCGAGACTGAGTAGTAGAATCGGTACCGGTAGCTAGGGATGAAAGAATTCCCCGAGCGCCAATTCGAGAAACCCACGCCTAGGCGTGGGTTTCTGCGTTGTGCTGGGATACTTGCCGAGTGCTGCTGGCGTACATAGATGAGATCGGTGAAACCGGTGCGTTCGTCAGCCGCGACCACCACCGCTTCAACACGAACCCGGCGTTCGGGTACGCCGGGTTCATCATCCCCGCGGAGAAAGCGCGAATCTTCGGACAGAGGTTCAACGAGGTCAAGCGGACGCTCTTCAAAACCGAGATCGAGGCCGCAGAGCACCCAGGTCGCTGGGAACGCAAGGGCGCGGACATCTTCCGCCCGGATACCCCGAAGAAGTACGGGTATCAGCTCCGCGCGTTATCGCCCGATACGCTGACGTGCAAGATCAACACGTCATGGTCGTCATCGACCAGATCAACGAGAAGACCCGCGCGGAGCGGCTCCCGAACATGTACGGGCACATCCTCAGCCGTGCAGCGGAGTTCCCCGAGATGCGGCGCATCATCGAACCTCCCATGCACGTGGATAGCGTCCTGAGTTCGAATATTCAGTTCGCTGACTGGGTCGCCGCCTGCGTCTCCCGCGCGATCGACTATCACCTCATCGAAGATTCGCTCTATGGATGGGTGACAGAGAAGGACCGCTTCACAGCGCTCCACGGGGCCTTCACCGTGGAGTCAAAACTGCATCTCTGGCACCGCGCCGTGAAAGACCTCCACCACTCGGACATCATCCGGCACTACCGTTCGCGCTACCCCATCACGGAGGGGCAGCGAATCGCCGGCACGGTCGACCCTGCAATTCTTCGGCGCATGAAGGCGGCTGCAGAGCGCGCGAGCAGTTCCCGACGCTGAACCTCCAGGCTTCGGCGATTCAGCCTCCTCGAGACACACGCCGGGCGCACGACACCCCGCCCCCTCCTGCTGTGGGGCCAGCAGGAGGGGGCGGGGTGTCGAGAGGTCAGTCACCGCGGGGAAGCAGTGACCTCACCTCACTCCGTCTCGGTCGAAACGACCGAGCGGCCTCGGCGACGCAGGATCCAGAACCCGGATCCGAGCGCCAGGAGGAGTGCTCCGAGCCATGCAGCCGTCAACGACGCGCTCGCGTCGCCTCCGGTGTTGGCGAGGGAGCCGTCGGTACCGCCGGTTCCGCCGCCGGAGGACGACCCGCCGTCGGTGCCACCGTCGGTGCCGCCACCGGTGTTCGCGCGGGTGACCGTGAGCGGCAGCCGAGCGAGCTCCGTCTCACCGTCACGCAGCACGATGTCGTGCGCGCCCGCCGCCATGTCGGCAGGGATCGTGACGGTCGCCTCGATCCGACCGTCTGCGGTGGTCGCGGTCGCGAGCGCACGGTAGGTGCTCTCGATGCCGATCTCGACCTCGCCTGCCGTCACGCCGGTGGCGGTCACGGTGACCGTGCCTCCTGCGGCGACGGTCGTGTCCGACAGCTGCGCGCGCAGCTCGGCACCAGAGCTGTCGTCGATGGGAGCGAACGCCCAGTTGTCGACCTCGAACAGGTCGGCATCCGCATCGACACCCTCGGCGCCGGCGAAGACGAAGAACACATCGTGCTCACCCGTCGCGCCGGTGACCTCGGCCTCGACCGTGGTCCACTCGCCGACCGTCCCGTCGACCGGGATCTCGGCGACGACCGGACCATCGACATCGTCCAGACGCACCTGGATGCTGCTGCCGGCGACCAGCGGCTTCACCTTCGCCGACACCGTCTGAGCACCGGAGCCGAAGTCGACCCCGGAGATGCCGGAGAAGTCCCCGTCATCCACGCCCGAGAGCACCATGTTGCCCGAGCCGTTGTGCTCTGCGAACTCGGCGGACGCCTCAGTGGTCGCCGCAGTGGTGATGCCGAGCTGCCATGCGAGCGTCTCGGCCTCGAACGTGCGGTACGGGTCGAAGCTCTCGACCTGCGAGACGCCGGCCTTGGTGCCGACGACCGGCTTGATGGTGCCGTCCTCGTTGAACTCCAGCTTGTCGATGTGCACCGACCGGTACCCCTGGGTCGCCCCGGGGGTGCCGAGCGCAGCCGCCCACGCCGCCCCGCGCGTCTGCGCGTGGTAGGTGAAGTACGTCTCGCCCTTGTAGGTGAACATGTCGGAGTGGTTGTTGCCGCCGTTGCCGGCTCCGAAGAACGTGCCCTGGTTCTGGAAGGCCACACCCGCATACTCCGAGGAGCCGAGCTTCATCGGGTCATCGGTCATCATGTAGGCGATCGCACCCCGCGACGGGTACAGTCCAGGCACTTCGTTCACCTGGAAGTTCGACGAGTACGAGTAGTAGTACTTGCCGTCGTGCTTGAACATGCTCGATGCCTCGAACATGCCGGGGGCGTCGATCTCGACCGGGTCGCCGTCGAGGGTGACCATGTCGTCCTTGAGCTTCACGACACGGGTCGACTTCGGGTTCTGCGGTCCCTGCACGTTCGGCGAGGTGCCGATCTGCGAGTTGCCGCCGAAGTACAGGTAGCCCTGTCCGTCATCGTCGATGAACACCTCGGGGTCGAAGAGCCACATGCCGGCGGGGAAGCCGCCGCCGGCGATGTAGTCGCGCGACACCGTGTCGGGGATGATCTTCTTACCAACGGGATCGGTCCACGGGCCGAGCGGTGAGCCGCCGACGACGACAGCCGTCCCGGTTCCGTTGTCGCAGAAGTAGAGGTAGACCTTGCCGTCCTTCTCGATGGCCGCCGGAGCCCACGAGTTGCGCGACCAGGGAGCGGCCCCGCCTTCGCGCGCGATCGGCACCGAGCCGTGGTCGACCCAGTTGACCATGTCGGTCGTCGACATCACGTTGAGCCGGGTGATCCCGCCGTACCCGTTCGACTGCGTCGGCAGACCGTTCGCATCCTTGCTGTTCAGGTCGTACTGCTGCGTGTCGTCGGTCGAGTAGATGTAGAGCCGACCGTTGTAGATCAGGTGGTGCGGATCCGCGCCGAACTTGTGACCGACGAGCGGGTTGTGGTCGCCGATCGGCTTGGTCTGCACCTTCTCCAGGCTGGTGAACGCCGGCACCTCAGGGGCATCCGCGATCTTGATGAGCGAGAGCTCGTCGACCTTGAAGTCCTGCAGCGCAGCGGAACCCCAGGGGGTCTCGACGAAGAGCCATCCGGCGGCGACGTGCTTCGCCTCGGCCGTGAACTCCTGCGAGAACGTGCCCCATTCGCCCTTCGTGAAGGTGTGCCCGTAGTCGGCGCATCCGTTGAAGTTCGTCGGGCAGAACGTGAAGTTGAACTGCTGGGTGGCGTTGCCCTCGTCGTACTTGAGCTTGCCGGTGAGTCGGTATGAGGCACCGAGCTCGATCTTGTCGGCGACGCTGGCGAACGGCCCTGACTGCGTGTTCTCCCGGCCGGTCACCTGCAGCGAGTGGGCGCCGCTGGCAGCATCGTCGCTGAGAGCGAGCGTGCCGCCGCGGGTGTTGGTCCAGCCGGCGGTGTCGGAGACGAAGCGACCGTCCGGCAGGAGGTTCCCCGGCACTGCGGGCGGCTCGGTGACCGCGGGGGCACCGTCATCCGTCTTCAGCGAGACGTCATCGATCACGAAGGACTGCACGTCGGTGTTCCACGGGGTCTCGACGAAGAGGATGTCGTAGTCGGCCGTCAACGGCGTGAAGCTCTTCTCGATGGTCGACCACTGGCCCGCCGTGGCGGTCGTCGAGGCGACGACATCACAGCGGCTTCGCGATGACGTGCACAGCACCACGTTGAAGTTCTGCGTGGCTCGCCCGGTGTCGAACTTCAGCGAGAGCGACAGGTCGTACGACTGATCGGTCTCGAGCAGACCCGTCACCGTGGCGGTCGGACCGGACTGGAAGCTCGAGCGGCCGCCGATCGCGAGCGACTTCGTGCCGCTCTTGGCATCGGAACTCTGCGAGAGCGTTCCTCCGAGGGGAGCGGTCCAGCCGGAGATCCCGGCTTCGAACGTGCCGTTCGCGATCACGTCGACCGGTGCGGCGAAGGCCGCACCAGGAAGGCCGACGGCGGTGACGGACGAGGCGATGAGCACCGCGACCCCCAGCACCGCCGCGGGGCGTGAGACGGATCGGCGACGTCGCCGTTCCGTGGATCCAGAATGTGATTTCACTGCGTGTTCTCCTTGCGGATCGGTTCGCTCGAGGCGCGCTGGCGCGCGCCGATCGACGGCGTCTCGAGGATCGGGACGCCGCGGTCGGTGAGACCTCAGGCGAGGGGTGGGATTCGACCGATCGCAGTCAGTCCGCAGCGGGTCGCCACGGGCGCAGCGCCGGTCTCCTTGTGGGCTCGGTGCTGGTCAGTGACGAGGGCCGGACGTTCGGCGCACGGTGCGCTCGTGTCCCTGTCGGATGCGGGTACTGGCAACGCTGTGCATGCGCTCTCCTCCTCGAGATGGCGAATTCGGCCGGCTGGACCTCGTGCCGTCGCACTGGTCATGGCATATCGGCCGTTCCGTGCATGTTACCGGTAACAGAATCCGAACCGCAAGCGTCGGTCTTCAGCGAGGCGGTCGCCGTGCGCGTCAATCCACCCTCGGGATGATCTCGGATACCCCCGCGGGCCGATGCGCACCGCCGTCGCCTGACCGTACGTTCGAGGTCATGGGTCCACTCGCACTTCCTCACCGCCCGCTCGTGCCACTCGCCGCTGTCGGCGTGATCGCGGTCCTGCTGCTCGTCGTCCCCGCGCCGGGCAGCCTCAGCGTCATCGCCACGCGGTCGCTCGCCGGCATGGGGACTGCGGTTCCGCACATCGATCTCGTCTCTGAGTTCGGGCTGGTGGCACTCGCGCTCGCGACGGGCGGTGCGATGATCGCAGCGTGGCGGCAGCACCCCGAACGCCGCCTGGCCACGGGCGTCGCGGCGCTCGGCGTCATCCTCGCCCTGGTGTCCAGCGAAGGCGCCAAGGTGCTCTTCGCTCAGGCACGCCCGTGCTCACGATGGGCCATCGCCGGCGAATGCCCGCCGCCCGGAGACTGGTCGCTTCCCTCGAATCACGCGACCCTCGCCTTCGGCGCGGCGGTCGTCATCGCCATCGCCATCGGCCGTACCTGGATCGCGTGGACCGTTGCCGTTCTCGCTGCGCTCGTCGCGGTCGGCCGCGTCGCCCAGGGCGTCCACTATCTGCACGATGTCGCGCTCGGGGCGGTGTTCGGTCTCGTGATCCCGACCGCCCTCGTGGTCATCGCTCTGACGTTCGCTCGGCGCGCGCAGCACCGGACCGGCTCGCGTCCGTCCCGGCGCGGATGACAGGCCGGTAGCACCCAGAGATGGGAGAGGCGGTCGGACGCTGCCACGCGCCCGACCGCCCGACCGCCCGACCGCCCGTGATCAGCCGAAGGCGGAGATCGCCCCGAGACCGAACACGATCGCAGACACGAGCCCGCCGAGTGCCAGGCGGATCACGCGCACCACGAACCGACGCCGTGTCCGGATCCAGGGGAGGCCGTCGAAGCGCAGCACGAGCCCGGCCACACCACCGGCGGCGAGCGCGACGGCCGCGAACCACAGCACGATCGGCACGCCGGCCCAGCCCGTCGCGAAGTGCAGCACGGTGAACAGCGCGAGGAGTCCGACGGACTCGGCGATCGCGGCGATCCGATCCGCGATCCTGAACCGTCTGATCCCCCATGATCTGACGGCGTAGAGCGCGGAGAAGGCCACGAGTGCGATGGCGAGGAACAGGTTCATTTCGTGATGCCCTTCTCGATGAGGTTCACAACGACAGCAGGAAGCTGGGCAGCGGTGTTCGAGAGCACGATCGCACCCCTGCCGCCCGCACGATCGAGGATGAGGAACGACGCGAAGCCTCCGGTCTGCCCGTTGTGCAGCGTCAACGTCGGCCCGTCCTCCTGGTCGATGATCGTCCAGGCGTACCCCTCGTCGATCCCGCCATCGCCCGGGTGCCGGTCCATCGCCTCCGCGCCGGGAGCAGTGCCGTCGAGGAGCGCCCGAAGGTACTTCGTCATGTCGCCGAGCGTCGAGCGGATGCCGCCCGCCGGGGCGAACGCGGCGATCGACCAGGCCTCCTGCGGCACCCCGGTCGCGGAGTATCCGGTCGTCGGCTGCTGCAGGTCGGTCCCGTCGAACGAGATCCTGCTCTGTGTCATCTGCAACGGGTCGAAGATCCGCTCCTGCACGAGCTCCGGATACTCGACGCCCGCCCGCTCGGCGAGCGCCTGTCCGAGCAACGACATCCCCAGATTCGAGTACCGGAAGGTTCCGGGCTCGGAAGCCTGCTGGCGGCCGGCCTGCTCGAGCAGATCGTTCACACTCCCCCGATAGGGGTTGCGGTTGGTGATCGTGTCGAGCAGCACACGCGGGGTGGATGCCTCATCGAGACTGGGGAGCCCGGAGGTGTGGTTCGACAGGCTCACCAGGGTGACAGCACCGGCTGGCGTGCCATCCAGCACCGGGAAGATCTCCGCCAGGGTCTCGGTCGGAGCGACCTCGTCTCGTTCGATCGCGATCGCGAACAGGTGGCCGGTGAAGGTCTTCGTCACCGACCCGATCTCGTACTCCGTGTCGTCATCGGCACCGAAGCCGGTGGTGACCGCCGCGTCCTCCGATGCGAGGTCGATGTACGCGACGCTCAGGCGGTCGAGCGCTCCCCCGGCACGCGCGTCCTCCTCCACGGTCCTGGCGAGCGCAGCGTCGCCACTCGAGTGCGGTCTGAGACTGGGCGATGGCGGCGTCACGACGATGCCGAGTGCGAGCACGATGCACGCCGCGACAGCTGCCGCCCCGATGGCTGCTGGAGATGGTCTTGTCATGCCTCCATGCCATCAAGGATGCGTGCGCCGCAGAAGTGTCCGCCTGTCATCCGATGCCGTGACAAAAGGCATGCTCGACCAGATGACCGCCCGCCGCGGCATCCGCGCTCTGCGAGGATGAACGACATGATCACGGTTCACCTGCGCTACGAGATCGCCCCTGACAAGCTCGACGACTTCACCGAGTACGGACGCACATGGATCCGGCTCGTGGAGAAGCATGGCGGCACCCATCACGGCTACTTCATGCCGAGCGAGGGCGACAGCGACGAGGCCTTCGCGCTGTTCACCTTCCCTTCGCTCGCCGCGTACGAGGTCTAGAAAGGACAGCAGCTCGGAGGCCATCAGCCGGACGCGGAATCGCTTGACCGGGCTCGGCGAATCCTGACTGGAGACCTCAGCCCCGAAGGCACGCGGATCGAGTTGGACGCGGCGCTCCACGCTCTTGTCGACCGCGAACGCGGCGGCTGAGCTATCCGCTGAAGGAACCGTCGACGAGCGCCTGGGCAGCGCCGGCAACCTCGTCGAAGCGCCCTTCGCGAATCGCGGTTACGGCAGTACTGTCCGCCAGCCACGGATTGGCGCCGATGAACCACAGCCGGGCCACGTCAGGGCCTTCGGCATCGCTAACTTTGCGCCATGCCGCTTCGGCGCACTCGAGTCGACGGATGGCGTCAGCATCCGCGTGAGGACCATCCTCAGTTCCCCAGGCGATCGCGGCATGCGTGTCCTTCGAACCGGCCAACGTCGATACGAGCGTCGGGCCGAGGACACTCGTGAGATGGCGGACAAGATCTGCTTGGCGGGACGGGGCCATGCTGCGATCCTATTCCGGTCCAGACCAACCGCCGTGGTTCTATTTCAAGCACAACAGGTTCGCCGGCAGCTCCGGAGCCCACGCCCGTGTGCACCGAGCTCGGCGAAGCACACAAGGGTTCACCGCGTGCACAACGGTTCACAGCGAAAGTGACGACCATGGAACTCGAGATCACCGTCACGCCCCGCGAGACACTCGTGTGGGCGATGCGGCCCCTGGCAGCGCAGGAGCTGCGCCACGAGCTCGCAGAGTCTGGCTACCTCGTGCGAGATGCCGACCCGTGGGAGCTGGACAACGCCGGTCTCATCCCCGAAGGCGCGCACCTCGAGTTCGATCCGGCGCGCATCTTCGATGTCGGGATAGGCGCGGACGCGAACGCAACGCTCCATGCGCTGGTCGACTCCGGGCACACGCTCGTCTGGCACCGGTGGCAGACGCGGCTCGCACGGAAGGTCTGGGGCGTGCCTGTGGCGATACCGCGCAAGGGCCGGCCGCGCGCCGCCGGCATCGAGAGGGCCACACACTTCGGCACGGCGGTGCGCAGTCACTTCGGGCTCGGGCTCCGCATCTCTCGCGAGACCTACGCGACGATCAACAAGCGCTCGTCGCTCCCGCGGTGGCACCGTGAGGACAACCCCGAGCTGTGGGATTCCCTCGACTGGTCGCACGAAGACGCCGAACACCGCTTCCACTCCGACGAATGGTGCGAAAAGCATCGCGAGAGAGCGCTGCAGAACTTCGACCTGAACATGGCGCACTTCGCCTCCCTCGATCGCGACGAGTTCGAGCAGGCGCTGCAATCGGCTGTCGCCAGCCGGCGCGGCATGGTGGAAGTCACGGACCTGACGAAGTGGGACGGCGTGCCCGGGCTCTACATCATGGTGCTTGACGAGTTCGCCCAGGTCTACGTCGGGGTCGCCAACTCGTCGACGGGGATCGCGAAGCGCATCCGCCAGCACTGGACCAACCAGAAGCAGTTCGACCGACTCATCTGGGGTGACGTCACCTCATCGATTCTCTCGATCGACAGCTTCCGGGCCCTCGACACCACCCGCATCTTCGCGCTCAAGACCGAGCGCACATTCGACGACGAGAACCCGCTCCTCGAGCAGTTCCCGAGGAAGTTCACGCTGAACCGCGTCATGGGCGGCAACGACGTCGTCCATCTCGCTGGCTTCCTCGGCGTCGCGGCCGTCAAGCGGACGCGCGAGTTCGCAGACCCGGCCTCCGAGTCGCAGGCGCCATGAGCCGCGAGATCCGCTCCCTCCGCAACGACGCGGCCGCCTGGTACAGCGGCGTGCTCGACGAGGTCACAGCGGCGCTCCCGTCGTCCATCGATCGTGCACGTCAGATCCTCGAGCCGATCGCCGGCGAAGTGTGGATGGGTAGTCTCACCCTTCACGGCGTGACTACGGCCGGCAGCGGTGCCCGCACTTCGCGTCGCGTCTCCGATCGCACGCGCGCCGAGGTGTTCCTCCGCGACGGATTCCTCTGCACGTACTGCGGCGGCCGCACGATCCCCCGATGCATCCTCGTCGCGATCAGCGACGTGTTCCCCGACGAGTTCTCGTACTACGCGCACTACCGCCGCGGCACAGTGCATCCGGCGTACTGGGCACTCGCGCCCGAAGCTGACCACGTACTCGCGCACGCCGGTGGCGGATCGAGCGACCCGGCGAATCTCACGACACTGCACGCGATGTGCAACACGCGGAAGTCCAGCCTCGCTGCCGACTCTCTACCGTTGGTCGCCGCGACGCCCGCGCGCGATTCCGAATGGGATGGCCTGCTCTCCCGATACGCCGACATCGTCACCATCGGCGAGACGGCAGGCCGTCGGCACGCCTCCCCTGACTACCACTCGAGCTGGCTTCGCCGCTTCGGACGGCGGGCCGACGACATACGCCTCAACTAGAGCGCCTTCGGGCTCGGCTCGCCGTGGTGTTAGATGAACGTGACCTCCGAAGGAGTTGAGCTGTGCCACTGATCCCGCAACAGAACATCGTCGTCGTGACCGGCCCGTACAACCTCAAGCGCGGCCAGGACACCATTCAGGCCGCGGCGGAAGAGCTACAAGCCGCGCTCGAGAACTACCCTCCCTGCCGGATCATTTCCCTGACCGGGTCCGGGATCATGCACGACTACTCGCTGACAGCTGTCGTAGAGACAGTCTGATGGTCGAGGAGCGTCCATACGATCAGCGCCCAGCTGCACGGCCAATTCGACTGCCTCTCCCTCCGACGGGTGCTCCTCACGCACCGGCTCCGCAGCCCGTGAAGAAGCGCCGGTGGGGGCTGATGGTCACCATCACCAGCCTGGTCGCGATCACCGCCGGCGTTATCCTCATCGTGAACCTGATCCAGCAGGCGACGCCGGAAGCCGCAACCCCCGAATGCGACGCCGCATTCGGGTCGGCCAGCGACGCGATGAATCAGCACTACGCGACGCATCCCCTGTTCGGGCCCGAGTACGATGCGATCTACGCTGACGGTGCTGTTTCGGATGAAGAGCAAGCGACGCTCAGCGCGATGCTCGCCGACGAGGAAGCACAGTTCGCAGCACTAATCGATCCGGTTTACGACGCATGCACCGGGGTGGAAGATCTCTACGCAGGGGCATTCGCACACCGAGAGGACGCGGATTGGGCACTGCTTGACGTCGAATCGATGAGCCGCGAGGACATAAAGGCGGGCTTCGTCTTCTCCCACTGCTACGAGAAGGAGGCGCGGCGTGCATGCTCCGATTTCGTTCTGGAGGATTGGAACAGCGAGCTCTGAGCGGCGCATAAGCCACGCGCGCCGGCGGCACCACTCGGCCGGCCAACCGAAGAGACGCCCTTGAAAGAAGTGAACGACGCAACCCGGCATACCCGCCTACAAGGAGTCCGCGCCGGCATCGAAGAACTCCACACAAAGGCTCTCGCCGAACGCGAAGGAGAAGTTTTCACGACCGAGGAGACGCTCGCTCGAATAGCCAACGCCTCACGCTGAACCCGCATCGGGAAGCAGGGATAGCCGCATTCGTCCCGAATCGCGTTCTTGAGACGAGGACGTCTTGCCTGCGCGATTCGCCAGCGGAGATGGCGGCCCCGCTGGCGAGATCGAAAATCGCGGCGACCACGATCGCCTCGACCCTTCGACACAACCCCGCCGCCCGTGAACAACACGTCGTGCGCGATGACGCTCGCAGCGAATCCGAGCCGGATAGCGCCGGATGCTGAGCGACAGCCCAGGCCGAATCGCTCTGCATGGTCGCAAACGTGCGGATGCCGGCAAGTCGATCGAGTCTGAGCCACCCCCGCGCAGCGGACTCGACCAGAACTACGGTCACCGTGTGCAGACGGGGAACACCGCTGCGATTTACGTCCGCGGCGCCAGGCAGCCAACGAGGTGACTGATCCTTCACTTGCGCGGCAGACCTCGCTACACACTCTTGCGGACGCGCAGACCTTCGTGATCCCGCTCGAGCACCCGCCCAGGCGATCAGTAACTCAGCCCCATCTCACTTCAACGTCTGGCCCACTACCCCCGATAAGACCAGTTATCCCGACTATCGGTGCGGATCCTCTTCGATGCGATCACGTAACCGGACAAGATGGAGGCCTTCCCCTCTCTCGATCCAGCTACGCCTTCGGTGACCGCCCAACGACAACCGCGGATGGCCGCGTTCAAGGGGGAAAGAGCCAGGGAGACACCCGTCTGGACGATCTGGTCGCTTGAAAGAGTCAGAAGCTGATCCCCTCGGAGCCGCCAGGGGTCGCGCAGGCAGTGCTTGCACCCGGGCCAGCGACGACGAAGTCCGTCGAGAAACAGGTCCGCGAGGCGCACAGGGTCGCCAACATTTCCCGGGGCTCCGGTAGCCACGATGCCGTGGCTGGCGCGGGTGAGGATCAGCAGATTGCGATGACGAAAATCCTCACGGGTGAGGTGCTCGCCAGCACCGAACTCGACGCGACGCCGAACGAGATCGCACCGGCACCAGGCTGATCCACCGCTGATCACAGAGAGAGGGGATGTCTGGGGCCTTTCGCCCCCGGCATCCCCTCGCTGCTACTTCTGCTTTTGCATCCGTCGAGGTCGCTGCGTCACGCCGCAGGGTAGGGGTGTTCGGCGCCGTCTCGCCGGGTGTAGATGTCCCAGTAGTGCTCGGCGATGGTGTCGGCCTGACTCTCGGGGCCAGCGGCACCGATCCAGGTGGAGATCGGCACGTGCGCCGCGTACACACCCGTACCGGCGGTGACCTGGTTCAGTTTCATCACGTAGGCGCGAAGGGCGGCGGTGGCGATGGCGATGTTGCCGAACTCGGGCGGCCCGGCGAGCGGGTTCTTCGAGGATCCGCCGGTGGTGAACAGGAGGGTTCCCGAGTCGCGTCCGATCATGTCGGGCAGGACCTGCTGCGCTGCGGCGAGACCGCCGTAGAGGTAGTAGTCCAGTTCGGACTGGATGTTCTCCACCGTCGCATCCAGCGGAGCGACCATGGCTTCCGGGGACATTCCGGGCGAGGGCGAGAACTCCAGCACGTCGACGCGGCCGTACCGTTCGTCGATGCGGGCGAACGCCGCGGCCAGGGATGGCCTGTCCGTGATGTCGGCGGCGAAGCCGGCGGCGTCGATGCCTGCCTCGCCGAGTTCTGCGGCGAGGCGGTCGAGCGTGTCCTGGGTGCGGGATACGAGAGCGACGGAGAAGCCGTGGCGGCCGAACACTGTGGCGATTGAGAGGCCCAGTCCGGGGCCGGCACCGACGATGGCGATGGTGGGCATAAGAGGATTCCTTTCGAGCGAGAACAGGATAAATGGAACCTGGGCTCCGGATGATCATCACACAAATGGAGCGGAATTTCCACTTAACGGGTAGACTGCTGGTATGCCCGCCCCGACCGAGAAGACGAGGCCCCTGCGCCTCGACGCGGAGCGCAACCGTGCAGCGATCCTCACTGCGGCGGCGACGGTGTACGCCGAGCGAGGTTCTCATACGTCGTTGGAAGAGGTCGCCACGTTGGCCGGCGTCGGAGTCGGCACGGTGTACCGCCGCTTTCCGACCAAGGGGCTGTTGATAGAGGCGCTTCTCGAGGCCACCATGCGCGACTATGCGGAACGCATCGAAGCGTTCGCCGTGCAGGCCGAGACCGAGCCGTGGGAAGCGTTCCGGGGGCACGTGATGTCACTCGTGCACATGCAGGCGAAGGACCGGGCGTTCAGCGAGGTGATCGCCGATCCCGCATCGAGCTCGGACGCCTTCCGGGATCATCATGACCGGGCACTGCGCGCATCACTCGCGCTCACCGCACGGGCGCAGAGCGCGGGCGTCCTCCGTGAGGATTTTCACCACCGCGACCTGCTGATCCTCACCCGCGCCAGCCACGGCATCGTGGCTGCGGGAGACCCGGAAGACGTCGGCGACCCCGTGCGCCTCGCGGAACTGTTCCTCGAAGCACTCCGTCGTCGCTGACCCGCACATACGGGGGTGATGACGCGGTATGCCGGGTTCCGCGTTCTCACCGACGGACAAGTGTCAGAGGATGCCGTCGCCGTACCGGAAGACTGGGTTGTCGGTGTCGAAGGGGGCGTCCGGCCGGCTCGCTGCGGCCGCCGCGGTCGAGCGGGGCAGGTCGAAGGGAAGGCGACCCTCGGCGCGAGCGACGTCGGTGATGACGTCGATCACTGCCTCATCCGTGGCGCCGAACTCGACGAGGAGAGCGGCTGCTGCCTCGGCCAACTCGGGGATGGCAGCCGGTCGGTCGAGGTAGAGAACGATGATCGTTGGTGTGGTTTGACAGGAGCGATGGGCATCCAAGATTGAGAGAAAGCGGCACCTCCGCACCCCCGATCAGCAAAATCGCCCACGCGGTACTGCAGCCGTCAGTGATCGTCGACGACGTAGTACAGTTCCGGGTCCTGGCGGGCGTTATAGAGGTCCACGTACGCCTTCGCGATGACGGCGGGTTCTGCGTCGGGGTGCCCAGCTCCGATCAGCGCGCTGATCGCGATGTAGGCGACGTAGACGCCTTTGTCACTGAGCGCGTTGTGCAGGTTCAGGGTCCAGTTCCGTAGTCCGGCGGTGGCGATGCCGATACTGCCGAAGGCGGGTCTCGGGTTGATGGAGCCTCCGCCGGTCGTGATGAGCACTGTTCCGGTGCCGGCGGCGATCATGTCCGGCAGCACCGCTCCGACCGCGCTGAGGGCTCCGCCGATGTAGAAGTCGATCTGGGGCTGCAGGTTCTCTGCGGTCACCTCCAGGACGTCGGCCGGTGCCAGAGTTCGGTCGGCCGGGGAGAACTCCAAGACGTCGATCGGCCCAAGCTCGGCTTTGATCGCCGCCAGCGCAGTCGTGATCGTGGCCGGTGCACTGACGTCGGCGGTGAATCCGCGCGCGTGGATGCCTTCGCTTTCCAGCGTCTGGACGAGGGTGTCGAGTTTGCTCTGTGTGCGAGCCACGAGAGCGACGTCGAATCCTTCGTGTCCGAAGGCACGGGCGATCTCGATGCCGAGGCCGGAGCCTGCTCCGATGATGGTGATCAGGGGCATTGGGTGAGTCCTTTCGTTTCCTACCGCGGCGCGGAGGGGGCTGCTGGTGAGCGAACCTGAGTACCGTCGACTAGCTATGGCGTTGTGGGCGATGTGACTTTTCGCGGTTCGGATGTGCGTGGTTCCGCGGGAGCCGACGACAGAGTGATGCTGTCAGCGCCGTCACTGTCGAGCGATTCGGAGGGGATGTCCCGTTCGATCGTGGTGGCCAGCGGCTCCTCTTTGACGAGGAGCAGCAGGATCGCGGCAACGACGACCAGGGGAACCATGTAGAGGAATACAGGCGCAAGTGCGTCGTTGTAGGCGCCGACAATCACGTCCCGGATCGCATCGGGCAGGTTTCGCACCACCTCTGGAGTGAACGAGTTGCTGCCTCCGGCCGCGGCCCCGGCGCCCGCAGGAAGACGTTCAGTGAGCAGATCGTTGAGCTTGGCGACGAAGAGACTGCCGACGACCGCAGTACCGATGCTGGCGCCGATCTGTCGGAAGTAGTTGTTCGACGCGGTCGCGGTCCCCACTTGAGAATTGGGGAACGAGTTCTGCACGATCAGGATGAGTATCTGCATGCTCATTCCCAATCCCAGGCCCATGATGGCCAAGTACGAGCACAGTACCCAGACTGGCAACGATGGCGTCATCGTGGACAACAGGAACAGGGAAACGGCGATCACTGCCGTTCCGGTCACCGGGAACCACTTGTAGCGACCAGATTTGCTGACGAGTTGACCGGAGACGATTGAGCTGATCAGCAGGGCAGCCATCAAGGGAATCATCAGCAAGCCTGCCTCGGTCGCGTTCACTCCGGTGACCATCTGCAGGTAAGTCGGGAGGTAGGCGATCGCGCCGAACATCGCAATTCCCGTGATCAGACCGGCGATCGTGGTCAGGTTGAAGTTGGGAACCTTGAACAGGTGAAGCGGCATGATCGGCTCGGCAGCGCGGCGCTCGACGAGTACGAAAGCGACGCCCGTCACGATGGTCGCAGCGATCAGGGAGATGATCACGGCTGAGTTCCAGTCGTAGGTGGTTCCGCCCCATGTGGTGATCAGGACGAGGCTGGTTGACGCAGCGGCCAGAAGCCCCATGCCCGCGAAGTCGATCTTGGGTCGACCTGCTGTGTTCTTGGGCAAGTGGAGGAACAACACAGCGGAGACGATGGCGAGGATGCCGAGTGGAATGTTGATCCACAGGCCCCACCGCCAACCGGGGCCTTCAGTAAACCAGCCACCGAGTAAGGGTCCGGCGACAGATGAGAGCGCGAAGACGCCTCCCATGACACCCATGTACCGACCGCGCTCTCGGGCCGGGACGACGTCGGCGATGATCGCCTGCGACAGGATCATGAGCCCACCGCCTCCGAGTCCCTGGACGGCCCGGCCAACGATGAGCGTGGTCATGTCCTGCGCCATGCCGCCGATGATCGAGCCGAGAACGAACAGGCTGATCGCTGCGACGAAGAGGCCCTTCCGGCCGATCAGGTCTCCGAGCTTGCCGTAGACCGGCAGCATGATCGTCGAGGCCAGGATGTATGCGGTCGTCACCCACAGCATGCGGTCGACACCGTCGAGTTCCCCCACGATCGTCGGCAACGCCGTGGAGAACATGCTCTGGTCGAGTGACGCGAGCAGCATTGTCAGGATGAGGCCGGCGAAGATGAGCAAGATGTTGCGCTTCGCGACCGGTGCTGAGCTGGTGCCCGGCTCGCCGAGTGTTGTGTCCGTCATTGGTGTGCCGTGCCCGTCGGGTTGTGAGAGTGACCGATCGTGATGCGGTCGATGAGTTCGATGGAATTGCTCAGGAGATCCCGGGTGGACGCTCCCGGTGGTGAGCTCGCCCATCGGCGTCGCACGTAGTGCAGGACGCCGGTAGTCAGTGCCACAACCATCCGGGCCTCATCTTCCAGTTCGGGATCGTTGGCGGGGCATCGCCCCTGCGCCTGGTAGCGGGTCAAGATGATGGCGACGAACTGGTCCTCGAACTCGCCCAGGCGAGCCGATTCCTTGATCAGGAGTTCTGGGGTGCGCATGATCAGCGTCCGTCGGGCGGAGAAGATGCCGGCATCCGGTTCGCGCTCCAGGAGCGAAGAGGTGATCATTGTGAGGAAGTCGGCGAGCAGGTTCGACCCCGTCCCGCGGGTGAACGCATCGATCTGCTCATCGCTCGGCATCGGTGGTGCGCCGCCGAGAATCACTCCCTCCTTCGAACCGAAATAGTTGAAGAAGGTGCGCGGGGAAACCATGCTCGCCTCGCAGATCATGTCTACGGTGACGCGCTCGTAGCCGTGCTCGAGCGCGAGCGTGATCGCGGCGCGTTCGATGGTTGCCTGTGTCGCCGCTCGCTTTCGCGCGCGCAACCCGTCCGTCATGGCAACCTCGTCCGTTCGTTTGATGCAGTCTATGCATAAAAATAGCAACTGCACAAATATTCGCCCGTCTCGTGCGCTGACGACTGGTTCGACCACGTCATCACTCCGGTTCCGGTAGGAGCTTTTGCGCTGGGCGGATGGTCAGCGAAGCTCGCGGCTCTCGGAACGCTCTACTTCGCCAACCGGGGAAAGAGCTGTTCAGCGGCAGTTCGGTGCACCTCATCGAGTCGTTCTGCGCCGGGACCGTCGTAGGCATCGAGGGCGTGGTCGAAGCGGGCGGTCCAGTCGGGGTGCGCATAGGGGAAATCACTGCCGTAGAGCACGTGGCCGGGCTCCGCGAACGCCAGCAGTGAGGGCAACGAGGTGGGAGATGCGGACAGGGCGGTGTCGAAGTAGAACTTGCGCAGGCCCTCTTGGATGCTCTCCGGCGTGGCCCCGGGGTTGAACATCGCGGCGGCGCTGAACCTGCTCGCGGCGAACGGCAGGAACCCGCCGGCGTGGGAGAGGATCACGCGCAAGGCGGGGTACCGGTCGAACACGCCGTGCGCGACGAGATCCACGGCGGTGCGGGTGGTGTCGAACGGGAAGTCCAACAGCGCGGTCGGCATACCCGGCAGTTGGGGGATCGGTGGTGCGGTGGGGTGCACGAAAACCACGGCTGAGCGGGCGTCGAGTTCTGCCCACAGCGGCTCGTACGCGGGGTCGCCGAGGTACCGTCCGTGCGCGTTCGACAACAGGATCACGCCATCGGCATGGAGTTCGTCGAGCGCTCGCACGGCTTCAGAAACTGCGCCGTCGAAGTCCGGCAGCGGCAGCACAGCGAAGTGCCCGAACCGGCCTGGCTGTTCCCTGACGAGCTCGGCTTGGTAGTCGTTCAGATCGCGGGCGAGTTCGCGCGCGGCGGCGTCGTCGCCGAAGTGGACACCGGGTGCGCTGACCGAGAGCATCCCGGTCTCGATCCCTGCCTCGTCCATCATCTCGATCGCCGCTTGGGGGCTCCACTCCGGCATCAACCAGCCCCCGATGGCGCGAGGACCTCGTCGCGGCGCTGTCCCGCCGCTTGTGCCCCATGGATCCCACTGCGCGGTTCCTCCGGTCGCAGCGCGTGTACTCCCCTGAGAGCCGGCCCCCATCGCTTGCGGTTCTGCCGCTGCCAGTGCCTCGAAGTAGCGGGGCGGGAGCAGGTGCTGGTGGACATCGATCTTTCCTGGCATGGTGCGATGCTCCGATCGTCCTCAGTACTGAGGAGTGGTTGTGTGGACAAGTGGTTGTCGTGATGGTTCCGCGTTGGGGCTGATTGCGGCGGAATCGACGCCCTTCGGTCGAGTTGCGGCGTCACGTCGACTCCGCATGAGCATGGCCGTCAGGGTGAGGAGGATGCCCGCCACCGCCCAGATGCTCAGCCGGATGATCGGGGCGGCGACCGCAGCACCGTCGAAGTACTGGACGGACCGCAACAGGTCGAGCGCGTCACCCTGCGGGAAGACGTAGTAGAGCGTCTGGAAGAAGTCATTGAGGACGTGGATCCCGAGCGGGCCGCCGGATGACGTGTTCCCGAGGACCACCAGAGCGAGCGTCATCACCAGAGCCGCAATGGTTCCACCCAGCGCGGCGACGCCCGTGACCGCTCCCCCGATGGCGACTCAGGTCAGCCAGAGGATCCCGAACACTGCCCAGGGACCAACGGTCACCGCCCCGAGTGCGGAGTCCACCCACAGGGCGATCAGACCGGCGAGGAGACCGGCATAGAGCACGAGAACAACGCTGCGCTCGACGAACTTCGCCGCCGTGTCGACCGCACCGAGGATGCGCCCGAACACCGTCGCGCCGAGGGAAGCACCCGGGCCCGCGAAGAGGATCGCATAGAACTCGATCGACCCGACCGGGTCCTTCTTCGAGGACCAGGTTCCGGTAGCGATGCACTGATCCAGGCCCTTCGGAGGATAACGTGCCGCCCGCGACCACCGCCTCGAACTCGGGATACTGAGGCCCGTCTCCGCGGTCGGATTCGGGCTTGGTCACGTACGCCATAAGCTCCTTTACAACTGTCTAGTAGATGACGAAAGTACATCAGTGCTCCGGGTCTGGCAAGATGGAATCATGACGGAGGGAACGCACGCGCTACCACTCGCGAGCCACCGGGTGGACCCGCGCATCACCCGCACCCGAGCTGCCCTGATCCGGGCGCTGGCCGCCCTGGTGTCCGAGGCGCCGAAGGGCGAGACGATCTCGATGAGCGCGGTGGCGCAGCGAGCCGGCTTGAGTAGGCAGGCACTCCACAACCACTACGGCAGCGTCGGCGACCTCGCGACGGACCTCTGGATCAGTCGACTCCTCGAAGACTGGCTCCCCCTTGATGAGGGGGCGGCGAACCTCGCGCAGGCCCTCACCGACGCCGTTCGAGCGCGCGGGATCGAACCGCTGCTCACCGCCGGGCGAGCGGATCGCGGCTTCTTCGACAAGCTCCGCGCCGTTCCGCGCGGCGCGCGGGTCACCGAGGTGCTTGCAGCAGCGATGACGACGTGGCTGACGGATTCAGATAGCGATCACCGAGGACCGCAGATTGCTCTGACCGGGGACGCGCGGACGTTCACGATCGGCGGCATGATCGCACTCGTGTCGACGTGGCAGATGGCCGATGCGCCGCCGAGCACCGCTGAGCAGGTCGCGACACTCCGGTCGTTCGCAGCTGCGGCCGCCGCTGCGGCGGCCGACGCCGCCTGAACTGAGGAGACGACTGACGCTGCGCACCTGACTGACCCCCAGCGCAGACCGCAGCGCGCCGAGCGCCCATCGAGAACGATCGTGTGCGACGGAGCCGCCTCGTGGTCGCCGAAAAACGTCGGCGTATCGACGCGCTGCTCATGGGACGATCGGTCCCATGAGTACTCCGACAGATGTCCTGGCACTGAGGATCGAAAGGCGGTAAGCGATGGGATCCGACCGCCGAGCGCCCGGCTCGGGCAGGACCGAAGCCGGCAGCCACCGTTCCGAGGTGCTGAAGGAGCGCATCTACGTCACCTTCACCGCCCTCGTCGTCACCGTCGCATCCGCGCGCGACCTCGAACATCAGACGGTCGGGGGTGCGGCCAGCACGCTTGCCCTCACCGTGCTGGGAACGCTGATCGCAGTGTTCGTCGCCGACCTCACCGCTTCGATGGTGACGCGCGCGGCGCTCCCGACCGGCGCCGAGATCAGACGCATGCTCATCGTCAGCTTCGGCTCTCTCGGGGTGATCGTCGCCCCCACGATCATCCTGGGATTCAGCGCCTTCGGTCAGCTGTCCTTGAGTAACGCCCTGCGCCTCACCGCGATAGTGCTCGTCGCGACGCTCGTCGTGATCACGCTCATCGCCATCTTCCGGGTCCGCGCCACACTGTGGTTGAAGCTGATCGTCCTCGCGTCTGTCGCCCTGCTCGGCATAGCAGTGCTCGTCGTCGAACTGTCCATTCACTGACCGCGCTAACGCGGGCCGGGGCATCGGCCAGCGTGTGGGTCTAGGAGGCGTTGCCGCCTACCGTGAAGGGCGCCCCGCCGTCGCCGGCCTCGCAGGATCCGAGGAGCTCGTGCGCTGACGCCGGAGTGCTTTCAGAACGCCGCGTCCCAGTGACCGGCGAACGGGTCGACCGGGCTCTGACCTGTTGCATCGATCTCGCCGAACAGCAGTGACAGCACGTGCCATGCGATCACACGACGACGACGGATTTGCCCCCGACGACGCCCGCTTCCATATCGGTGTGCGCGCGCACGATCTGCTCCATGCGGTAGGTGCGTCCGAGGGGGATTGACGCGTGGCCGTTCGCGACGGCATCGAGGAACCCCTGAAGCGTCTCGGCAGACAGGTCGGCACCCTCGCCGGAGTACGCGGCCAGGCGTACGCCGTTGGGAAGCCACAATGACTCCCGAGGCGGCCGCCTCAGCGTGCGATGCGCCCACGCACGATGCTCGCCGCATCGAGGTCGCTCACCAGACGTGCCATCAGGCGCTGCAGCGTCTCCACGTCTTCTTCGTCCCAAAGCTCGAACACGGAATCGATATCGTGTCCCACTCGCGCGACGATGCGCGCTCCGACCTGCGCACCGTGCGCTGTGAGTACGACCAGCACCCCGCGCCCGTCGTCGTCAGTGGACCGGCGATCGATAAGACCGATCTCCTCCACACGCTTGAGCACCTTGCTGATGTTCGTCTTGCTCTGACTGAGCGCGTTCGCCAGGTCGACGGGCCGCATCGGCCCGTTGAAGGCGAGTTGGTTCACCACGAGGAACTCGATGAGGTTGTCCGAGGGGAAGCTGCAGTCCTTCATGATCTGCCGCCGCAGCCTGATGTCTGTCGCCCAGTCGACAAAACGACTCATGGATCGACGAAGATCCGTGCGCTGCAGACCGGGGTAGACCTGGTCACCGGGAGGCGGGACGGACGACGTGCTCATCTGGGCGCGCTTCTCTTCCTATCGAGTCAGCGTAGGGATGGTTTCTCCGCCATCACTCGCACCGGGCGGCCAGATCGTTTTCGGCCATGTGGCACTGGCGTCTTTCGTGGTGCTCATTCTGCGCCTCAGGCTCCCTGAGTCGTCCGAATGGAAGCAGGCGCGCACGGAGCGCGAATCGGGCGTGGCCACCTACCGCGCTCGCACTGCTCGTATCCGGGATATCTTCAAGCGCAAGGATCTCTTGGTGGCCTTCCTGAGCCTTCTGGTGTTCTACTCGCTCACCAATCTGGCGGCGAACACGAAGGGCCAGTTCGGCACCTACGTCAATGTCAACGTCGTCGGCCTCACGGTGCAGCAGAGTTCGCTCATCTCCTTGTTGACCCTGCCCGTGTCGATCGTTCTCGCCATCTGGTTCATGCGGATCGTCGACGGTCGTCGGCGCATGCTGTTCTTCGGTTTCGGAGTCATCAGCCTGACCGCCGCGTTCGCGGTTCCCGCTCTCCTCGGATTCAGCCTGGCCACAGTTCTCGTCGCGCAGCTGCTCTTCGGATTCGGCGCGGCCTTCGCTTTCGAGGGCATCATGAAAGTCTGGACGCAGGAGTCCTTCCCGACACTGCTTCGATCTTCGGCACAGGGGGCGATCATCGCCGCCGCACGCGTGGTCGCAGCGGCCCTCGCCCTGTGGACGCCTATGCTCCTCTCCGCGCCGCGAGTGATGTACACGATCCTCGCGGTCGGGGTGCTCGTCGGGGCGCTCGTCGCCTGGTTCGCATTCCGCTCACGAGGACGCGGAGAAGGCTCGCTGGCCCCGACCGACGGCGAGCAGATCTCGGCCTGAGGGGCGCGCGTCAGCCGGCCGTGCAGGCTGACGCTCCTCACACCGATCGGAGGTAGAACCTGATCTCCGGCATGTACATCGACGGACGGGCCGCGGGGCAAGCGATCCCCGCGGCCCGACCCCCCCGGGCGGGGTGGGACCCCACCCCGGCCCGATACAGTTCGTTCAGCCCGCGGCGACCACGCATCGGGATCCGCCGTATCGCTGCTCCACTTCGTCGCGCGTTGAAGGAATCAGGGAAGGCGTCGATTCAGACGACTGCGTAGAAATGGATCCGGATCGCATCGCCAAGATCCTCGCCGACACCGACGAACTGCGTCTCGGTCAGCCAGGACAACGACGGCTCGTCGGTCTCGAAGAGCGAGGTGAGCCGGAAGTAGTACTCACCCGGCTCAACCGGCACTCCCGCGGCGATGCGCGCGTCGACGTCATCCGAAGTCCGGTGGAATCCGGTCGTGTGGACCTGGACCACGTGATCCTCGCGAGTCCTGATCGCCCAGTGGGCATCGAGACGACTGGTCGCGCCGGACTGCCTCGACCGAATGTGCACCAGAAACGCACCACGCCCACCCGCGGATACGGAAAAACCCCCGATTTCTCGGGGGTTTCCATGGCGGTGACGGTGGGATTTGAACCCACGGTAGGGGGTTACCCTACACAACTTTTCGAGAGTTGCACCTTCGGCCGCTCGGACACGTCACCGCGGACAAGCTTACGCGACACGGGGCGGCGGCGCGAATCGGCGTCGCAGCAGCGTCTCCCCGACGCCTCGTCTCCCCGACCGCCTCGTCTCGCCGACGCCTCGTCTCGCCGACCGGCCCCTCTGTGCGCGAACCACCCCCTTGAGTGACGCACACAGAGGGCCGGGTCGCACGGAAGGGGGCCGGTCGGCAGGGGCGGTTATCGACGGCCACGGCCAGGGCGCAAGAGCGGCATCCGGCTTAGGATAGCCTCAGCACCCGAAGGAAGGATGCTCCGCGATGGGTTACATCACCTCCGAAGCACTGGCCGAGACCGGATACGTGGTCCTCGACGACCACGACCAGTCACGCGACCCCGCCGAATGGCTCGACCTCGAGTACGTCGGCTGGCGCTCCTCCGGCATCACCCGCTTCGCGCCGCTGGCGAGCTACGCGGGCGACCTCGAGTGCAACGGCTTCTGGAACCACACCCCGCCGCGCACCGACAAGCACGGTGTCTGGGTCGAGTCGCAGGTCGCGGTCGCCCCAACCCTGCAGGCGCGCGCCCTCGAGCCCGGCGCCGCGATCGGACGCTGCCGCGTGATCGAGCTGCAGCCCAACGAGTACGCCGACGCGATCTACAACCTGCACCAGGACGACAACAACCGGCTCAACGACGAGGACTCCGGCTGGGTCGTCCGCGGCTACTACAACCTCACCGACGACGCCGACTCGATGCTGATCCTGCGCAGCAACCGCTTCGACCCGGCGACCGAGATCCGCCTCCCGCTGCGCGAAGGCTCGCGTATCATCGTCGACACGCAGCGTTTCTGGCATGCCGTCTGGCACCGCGGCGTCGCGCCCCGGTACGCCCTCATCACGTCGTGGACATCCGGTCCGGAGCTCGACGCCTACATCTCCGCGAACCACGGCGACCCGCATCCGCCGACCGTCGACCTCGACCCGCAGTTCATCGACGCCGCGCAGGTCGAGATGCACCGCCGCATCGAGGAGCGCCGCCGCGCATTCGAGGCGCAGGGCATCGTGATGGAACCCCCGACCCCGCTCTACAGCTAGTCCGCAGGCGCGCGGCGCGCGCGCAGGTGCCGCGAATGGCCGCTTCGCGGGCATCGAGGCGACCACCTGCGACACCTCCCCGAGAGGAGGGGGCGCGAATCGTCGCCTCATCGCTACGGATGCGGCCAGCTGCGACACCTGCCAGGGCTCACGCGAGCGCCGCCAGCTCTCAGACGGTGCGGCCTGCCTCGAGGCGGATGACGCGGTCGACCGTGCCCTCGGGCGGGGCGACGTGCGAGATGAGCAGCACCGACTGATCGCCGGCCGCCCGCAGCAGGTCGCGCAGCAGCGCGTCGGACGCATCGGGGTCGACGCCGGCAGTCGGCTCGTCGAGCACGAGCACCGGGAATCCGCGCAGCAGTGCCCGCGCCAGTGCGATGCGCTGCGCCTGTCCGCCCGACACCAGCGCACCACGGTCGCCGACCCGTGCGTCGAGACCGCCTCGGTCCCTGGCCCAGTCGGCCAGCCCGACCCGGTCGAGCACTTCGAGCAGTTCGGCATCCGTTGCGGAATCGCGCGCGAACAGCAGGTTCTGGCGGATGTCCTCGTCGAACAGCTGCGGGCTCTGCTCGCACAGCCCGACCGTGCGCCGCAGCGCCGGCCCCGACAGCCCGGACGCGTCCGCACCGCCGAGCGTGAATTCGCCCTCGGCGGCCAGGAATCCGACCAGCACGGCCGCGAGCGAACTCTTGCCTGCCCCACTCGGCCCCGCGACGAGCACCCGCTCGCCCGGCAGCAGTTCGAGGTCGACACCACGCAGCGCCGGCGTCCCTCCTGGCCAGGTCGCCCGCACGTCACGCAGCCGCAGCACAGGCGTGCCGTCGATCTCGGCATCCGCCCCATCGTCGGAACGCAGCTCCGCCGGCATCCGCTCAGGCAGCACGTCGACGATGCGCTCTGCGCTCGACCGGACGCTGCGCCAGGATGCTGCGGCGATCGGCACCGCCCCGAACACCTCGAACACGACCATCGGCACCAGCACGGCAACGGCCAGCCACGGACCGTCGATCGCCCCGGTGGCGAGCCCGGGCGCCGCCACCGCGAGCGCCCACACCGAGGCGGCACCGGCGACGGCCGACACCACACCCGCCGCGACCGCCTGGGCGAGCGACGCCCGCGAGACCACCCGTCGCAGCGCAGCATCCGCCGCGGTCACCCGTGCACGAGCCTGCTCCTCTGCACCGTAGGCCAGCAGGACGTCGAGGCCGCCGATGTAGTCGACCAGGGCGGCCGAGAGCTCGGCACGACGGGCCGAGACGAGTGCCTCCGCACGCGCTCCGAACAGCCACCCCGTCCCGATCGCGACCGCGGCGGCGACCAGCAGGCAGGCGGCCAGTGTGAGCGCAGCCGGCACCGAGACGAACGCGATGAAGCCGACGGCGCCGAGCGCGACGACACCGGCGACGGCGAGCGGCTGCACCACCCGCAGCGGCAGGTTCTGCAGGTTCTCGACGTCGTCGACGAGCGCCGAGAGCACCTGCCCACGGTCGGTGCGTCCGAGGCCGGCGGGAGAGAGCGGGATGAGCCGACGAACCATGTCAGCGCGCGTCGAGGCGAGTTGGCGCAGTGCGGCATCGTGTCCGCTCAACCGTTCGAGGTAGCGGGTCACGGCGCGCGAGACCGCGAAGAAGCGCACGCCGACCACGGCGATCGACAACGGCACGAGCGAGTCGACGATCGAGGCGCTCACGATCAGCCAGCCGCTCACGGCGAGCAGGCTCACGGCGGCACCGGCCGACAGCGCGCCCCAGAGCAGACCGGGCAGGAAGCGCCGGACCGACGGTTGCGCGAGCCGCAGCACCTCGGCGATGCGGGCCGACCTCGTCGCCGCCCCCTTGGGTCCCTGAGCCTGTCGAAGGGTCATACCGACACCCCCAACGAGACGACCTGGTCGGCGACCTCGCGTGCCGAGCGACGATGCGAGACGAGCACGATCAGCGCCCCGGCATCCGCCAGCTTCCGCAGCGACCGCCACAGCCTGGCCTCGGTGTCGGGGTCGAGCGCACTGGACGGCTCGTCGAGCAGCAGCACCCGGCGCGGATCACCGCCGTGCCGATACAGCGCTCTGGCCACCGCGACGCGCTGCGCCTGGCCGCCGGAGAGTCCGCTGCCCTGCACGCCGAGTTCGAGCGCAGCATCCACGCCCTCGGCGCAGGCGTCGTCGAGGGCGCCCTGCACGAGCGCGGCGTCTGGGGTCGCATCGCCGAGGGCGACGTTCTCGCCGACGGTGCCCTGCATCAGCCCAGGGGCCTGGCCTGCCCATGCGAGCCAGTCCGCCGCGGCGAGCGTGCGCACGTCCGCGTGTGCGAAGGTCGCGACGCCCTCGAACGGCACCGCACCGCGCAGCGCGGCGAGCAGACTCGTCTTCCCCGAGCCGCTCGGGCCCTCGATCACCGTGATCGTGCCCGGGACGGCCGTGAAAGACACCGGCGGCAACTCGCGAACCCGCAGGCCGTCGACCACGAGCTCGGCATCCGCCGTGCGCAATTCAGCAAGAATGTGATGGTCGGGGTCCGAATGACCCTGCAGGACGTCGTCCGCCAGCGTTCTTGCTGAATTGTGAACACCTGCCCGGGCAGTCCGAGCAGCACCACCTGCACCGACCCCGGCAGCCCCCGCCTCATCCAGCACCGCGAAGATGTCCTCGGTCGCCGCGACGCCCTCGGCCGCGGCGTGGAACTGCACGCCCACCTGGCGGATCGGCAGGAACGCCTCCGGCGCGAGCAGCAGCACGAACAGCCCGACCTCGAGCGTCAGGTCGCCTGACAGCAGCCGGAACCCGACCGACACCGCGATCAGCGCCACCGCGAGCGATGCGAGCAGCTCCATCGAGAAGCCGGAGAGGAATGAGAACCGCAGCACCTTCATGGTCTCGCGGCGGTAGTCGTCCGACGTCGCCTCGATCCGATCGGCGGCACGCCGCTCGCGCCCGAACAGCCGCAGCGTCGACAGTCCCTGCACGGTGTCGGCGAATCGCACGGCGAGCTGCTGCAGCGTCTGCCACTGCTTCTGCTGCACGGTGCGCGTGGCGATGCCGATCAGGATGAGGAACAGCGGGATCAGCGGCAGCGCGATCACGGCGGTCAGCCCGCTCGGCCAGTCCTGCCACCACATCACCGCCAGCAGCACCGGCGTCGCGATCACCGTCAGCACGAGCTGCGGGATGTACCTGGCGAAGTACGAGTCGAGCGCCTCGAGACCGTGCCCGGCCGTCACCGCCAGCGCAGTGCGGTTGCGCTGCGCGAGCCAACCGGGTCCGAGCCTGCCGATCGCCTCGATCAGCGCTGCGCGCAGCTGCATCCCGGTCTTCGCGGCAGCACGGGTGCCTGCGGCATCCGATGCGGCGATCAGCAGCCCCCGGAGCACGGCGACGGCGAGCAGCCAGAGCAGGGATGCCGTGACGTCACGCCCGGCGATGGCGCCGGTGACGGCATCCGTCAGCAGCCAGGCGAACACGATGACGACCGCGGTCTGCACGACGCCGATCAGCGCGGATGCCGCGAGGAACCCCCTCGCGGCACGCGCGTATCGCAGCAGTCTCGGATCGACGGGTTTCACGCGTGTGCCGGTGCTCCCTCGATCGATGCGCGGGTGACCCGCTTGCGGAACACCCAGTATGTCCAACCCTGGTACAGGAGCACGAGCGGCAGCGCGATCACGGCCGTCCACGTCATGATCGTCAGCGTGTAGTCCGTGCTCGACGCATTCTGGATCGTCAGGCTGTATGCGGGGTCGATCGTCGACGGCAGCACGTTCGGGAACAGCGCCGTGAACAGCATCAGCACGGCGAACAGCACCGTGAGCATGCCGGAGATGAACGCCCAGCCGTCGAACCGACGAGCCGAGAGCACGAGCGCGGCGAGCAGCGTGACGGCCGCGACGGTACCGGCCGCGATCACGAGCCACAGCAGCGGAGCCTCGCGCTGCATCGCCATCACGACGGTCCAGACCACGGTCGTCGCTGCAGCGAGCACGGTCGGCAGCCCGGCCTTCAGCGCGAGGCGACGGGCATCCTCATGCACAGGGCCGTCGGTCTTCAGGGCGACGAACAGCACGCCGTGCAGGAAGAAGAGCAGCAGCGTCGTCACGCCGACCAGCAGCGAGTACGGGTTCAGCAGCGCGAAGAAGCCGCCGACGTAGATGTGGTTCTCGTCGAGGGCGACGCCCTGCACGATGTTGCCGAACGCCACACCCCAGAGGAAGGCGGGGACCGCGGAGCCGATCACGATCATCCGATCGAAGCCGCGCTTCCACTTCGCGCTCTCCCGCTGGTGCCGGTACTCGAACGAGACGCCGCGCAGGATCAGCGCCAGCAGGATCAGCAGCAGCGGCAGGTAGAAGCCGCTGAACAGCGATGCGTACCACTCGGGGAACGACGCGAACAGGCACGCGCCCGCGACGATGACCCAGGTCTCGTTGAGGTCCCAGACCGGGCCGATCGTGTTGATGACCTGGCGGCGCGACACATCGTTCTTGCCGAGGAACGGCAGCGACATGCCGACGCCGAAGTCGAAGCCGTCGAGCACGAAGTAGCCGACGAAGAAGAAGCCGACGATCCAGAACCAGAGCGTTGCGAGATCCATGATGCTCCTCCCTCTCAGTACACGACCGACGGCAGCTGAGCCGTCTCGTCGTGCGGTTGCTCTTCGGTGTCAGGGCCCTTCTGGGCCGCTCTGATGATGAGGCGGATCTCGACGACCGCGAGGGCCGCGTAGATCGCCGTGAACGCGATGAGGGAGATCAGCACTTCGAGACCGGAGACCCCTGGTGACACACCGTCCTGCGTGGTCATCAATCCGAACACGATCCAGGGTTGCCTGCCCATCTCGGTGAAGACCCAGCCCATGATGTTGGCGGCGAGCGCGAGCGGGAACGACCAGATGGCGAGCTTCCACATCCACTGCGCCGGCTCCTTCTTGGCGCTCTTGCGGGTCAGCCACAGGCCGATCACGGCGACGAGGGCGGCGGCCATGCCGAGGCCGATCATCCAGCGGAACGCCCAGTACGTGACCCAGAGGATCGGGGCGAAGTCGGTCATGCCCGTGTCGGCATACGTCTGGCTGTATTCGGCGTTCAGGTCGTTGATGCCGTGCACGCACGCGTCGAGCGTGTGCGTCGACAGCAGCGACAGCAGGTACGGGACCCTGATCGAGAACAGCTCGGAGCTGCCGTCCGGGGTGCCGAGCGTGAACAGGCTGAAGGATGCATCCGGACCGCAGACCGTGTTGAACGTCGCCTCGGCGGCGGCCATCTTCATCGGCTGCGCCGCGTACATCGCGAGCCCGAGCTGGTCACCGGTGAGCACGACGCCGGCGGTGGAGACGATCATGGCCCACAGGCCGAACTTCAGCGAGATGCGCATCGTGTCGAAGTGCTGGCCGCGCGAGAGGTGCCAGGCCGAGACCGAGATCACGACACCGGCTGCGAACATCAGTGCGCCGAAGATCGTGTGCGGGAAGGCGGCGAGCGCGACCGGGTTGGTCAGCAGGGCCCAGAAGTCGGTGAGCTCTGCACGGTTCGTCTCGGGGTTGAAGACGTAGCCGACCGGGTTCTGCATGAACGCGTTGGCCGCGATGATGAAGTACGCCGACAGGATGCTGCCGATCGAGACGCACCAGATCGTGGCGAGGTGCAGCTTCTGGGGGAGCTTGTCCCAGCCGAAGATCCAGAGGCCGATGAACGTGGCCTCGAAGAAGAAGGCCAGCAGTCCCTCGAAGGCGAGCGGGGCTCCGAACACGTCGCCGACGAAGCGGGAGTAGTCCGACCAGTTCATGCCGAACTGGAACTCCTGCACGATGCCGGTGACCACGCCCATGGCGAAGTTGATCAGGAAGATCTTGCCGAAGAACCGCGTCAGGTGCAGGTACTGCACCTTGCCGGTGCGCACCCATGCGGTCTGGAAGATCGCGGCGACGAGCGCCATGCCGATCGTCAGCGGCACGAACAGGTAGTGGTAGACGGTGGTCAGCCCGAACTGCCATCGGGAAAGGACCAGCGGATCAAGCCATTCCATGAGCCACTCCTCTTTCTGTGCCGTGTGTCAGTGCCGTGCACCCACCGGCGTCTGATGCCACGCTAACGACGGGTCCGCCGCCCTCGTCGGGTCGGCGGCCGTGAATAAGGTCAGATGGTCGCCCTAGGCGGCGGTCATCTCCGTCAGCCGCAGCTGCACGGTGCAATCCGCCGGGAGGGCGGAGGTGCGCACTGCCTCGGCAGCGAGCGGCCCACCGGCTTCGGTGAGCACCCCCTGCATGAGGCCGAGGTGCACGGTGCACAGCATCGGACGGTCTTCGGCGCGGCCCGCGGCGTGCGGGCAGGGGCTGAGGTCGACAGTGAGCTGCTCGTCATCGACGACGGGCTCGAAGCCGCTCTCCTCCAAGTGTTCGATCAGGGCGTCCAGCTGGTAGGTCGCGTCGCGACCCAGCGCGGATGCCGACGCAGGAAGCACCCGGCGGAGCAGGTCGCCGCGGCGCGCTGCCGCCGAGACCTTGTCGCGGGCGATGGGGCTGGAGGCGTGTGCGGCACCGGTCGCAGCGCTGTACAGCGTGCGGGGGCGTCCGCGAGTGGTGCGGTGCTCGGTCGCCTGGATGACGTAGCCGCCCTCGATCAGCCGCTGCAGGTGCTCGCGCACCGTGTTGGGGTGCAGACCGGTGGCTTCGCAGAGTTCGCCGATCGTGCGCTCGGGGCGCTCGTTCGCAGCGCTCGCCTCGAAGAGCAGGTGCAGCAGCTGCACTCGCGAGAAGGTCGAGATCGGCCCGCAGACGGGCCCGGCATTGGCCATGACTCCATCATGGCTCAGCGGCCGGCGCGCATCGAGTGATCGGGCCGTGAATAATGCCCCGCCCGATAGGGATGTCGGATGCCGGCGATAGCCTTGCTGCATGGCCACCCGAAAACCCGCTCCCCCGGCGTACGTCTGCACGGAATGCGGGTGGACGACCGCGAAGTGGGTCGGGCGCTGTGCCGAGTGCCAGCAGTGGGGAACCGTGCAGGAGCAGGCCGTGAAGACGGGCATCCTGCAGCGGGTGACCGCGCTGCAGCCCACTGCTGATCGTGCAGCCCGGCCGATCACCCAGATCACCACGCTCGACGCGCCTCGTCGCACGAGTGGCGTCGGCGAGTTCGACCGCGTGCTGGGCGGCGGCATCGTGCCAGGCGCGGCGATCCTGCTCAGCGGAGAGCCGGGCGTGGGCAAGTCGACGCTGCTGCTCGAGGTCGCGGCGCAGGCCGCCCGCGCGGGGCGACGCGTGCTGTACGCGAGCGCCGAGGAGTCGCAGGCACAGGTGCGGCTGCGCGGCGAGCGCACCGGGGCGCTGCACGACGAGCTGTATCTCGCGAGCGAGACCGATCTGGCGACGATCCTCGGGCACATCGACGAGGTGCAGCCGCAGCTCGTGATCGTCGACTCGGTGCAGACGGTGTCGTCGTCGCTGATCGACGGAGCCGCCGGGCAGCCGAGCCAGGTGCGCGAGGTCGCGTCGGCACTGATCCGGGTGGCGAAGGAGCGCGGGCTGCCCGTCATCATCGTCGGCCACGTCACGAAAGACGGCCAGGTCGCCGGCCCCCGCGTGCTCGAGCACCTCGTCGACGTGGTGTGCCACTTCGAGGGCGACCGCCAGACCTCGCTGCGCTTCATCCGCGCGCTGAAGAACCGCTACGGCCCCACCGATGAGGTCGGCTGCTTCGAGATGACCGGCGACGGCATCGCCGAAGTGCCCGATCCGTCCGGTCTCTTCCTCTCGCAGGGCGCGACCGAGCCTGGCACGTGCGTCGCGATCTCACTCGAGGGGCGCCGAGCGCTGCCGGTCGAGGTGCAGGCGCTGACAGTGCCCAGCAAGGCCCCCAATCCGCGACGGATCGTCAACGGCGTCGACTTCTCCCGCGTGGCCATGGTGCTCGCGATCCTCGAGAAGCGCGCGAACATCCCGACGAGCGAGCTCGACGTGTACGTGTCGACCGTCGGCGGGGTGCGCTTCACCGAACCGGCCGCCGACCTCGCGATCGCGATCGCGATCGCCGGGTCGATCAAGAACACGTCGATACCGCGCACGGTCGCGGTCGTCGGTGAGCTCAGCCTCGCCGGTGAGATCCGGCCGGTGACGCAATCGGCGCAGCGCCGGTCGGAGGCCGCTCGGCTGGGATACGTGCGGGTCGTCGACGATCGCTCGAAGACGCTGCGCGCAGCACTCGACGACGTGAAGGAGCGCTCCACGCCACGCGGCCCCTCAGGCGGCATCCCGCCGTTCTGATGGCTTCGACAAGCTCAGCCACCCAAGAGGGAATGCCCTGAGCCCGTTCACGCCCTGGGTCCCTAAGCCTGTCCGCCCCCTGGGTCCCTGAACCTGTCCCCCTGGGTCCCTGAACCTGTCCCCCTGGGTCCCTGAGCTTGTCGAAGGGCTACGCGTCGAGCGCTTTGAGCAGCTCCGCCGGGTCGGCCTGCATCGGGTGCGGACCCGCGATGTCGAGGAAGACCGTGGTGATCGGGTGCGTCGCGAGGAACTTCCGCAGCCACGCCGCCGAGTAGATGCCGACGCCGGGCGGCAGGTTGTCCGGCTTGTTCTTCGCATCGCTGAAGAGCAGCAGCGCGAGTTCACCGGTCGCTCGGTCGCGGTAGGTCCAGACCTCACCGCTGTCCAAGGGGTTGTCCCGTGCACCCGGTGCGATGAGCGGCACGACCGTGATGCCGTTGCGCAACGCGAGGGCGACGGCGGCGATGTCCTGCTTCTCGAGCGCCAGCGCGAGCGCCTCGGAGCGGAACTCCTCGGGGGCGGGCTTCTTCTTGGAGGACTTCGCCTTCTTCGCTGCCATGCATCCAGCTTAGGCAGACGATGCATGCCCTGACGCCTGGAGGCGGAAACGATAGGGGCCCTCTCGAGTCCCACATTGGGGACTGGGGTACTCGAGAGGGCCCTCGGACTCTCGAACGGCCAGTGTCGAAGCGCTGGGGACGCTGTAGTTCGACGCCACTGGGGATGGCATGGGCCGCATATTCCCGAGAGTCATCCAATGGTATCCCAAAGAATGCGCCCTGTCAGCCTTGGCCGGTGAATCCCGAGGAAATCAGAATCATCCGAAGAGGATGTCGGCGATGACTGCGTTTTTCGCAGGTTTCTCCGCAGAATTGCTTCGATTTGCGAAAGAACTTCGGTCAGTACAGCAGGATCTGCTTGCTGCTCGCGCTCGTGAACCCGCCGATCGAGACCTCCACGTGGTACGACGCACCGCCGCCGGGAGCACGCTGCCGGTTCTCCTGGCCGCACGTCTCGACGCTCGAGCGCGTGCGATCCCAGGTCACCGGATCCTTGCTGGTCACGGTGGTTCCGGCGGAGAGCGTCGCGATCATGCTGCTCGGGTTCTCCTGGCAGTCGGTCGAGCGCCACCACACGTCGGAGCCGCTCATGACGGTGAACGCCTGCGTGGTCGAACCGACGTCCATCGTGCAGTCGGTCGGTCCGGTGTTGGTGAGCGAGATCGAGATCTTCGGCAGCACGCCGGCCTGGTAGGAGTCGGCGTCGGTGACCGCGGCGACCACGATGTCCTTGGCCTCGCAGGCCACGATCGCCGGTGTCTCGGACTCCGACACGTCGGTCGTCGGCCCCGGCGAGACCGGGTCGGTGACGGGATCAGAGGTCGGCGTCTCGGCGGCGGTCGGGCTCGGCGATGCCGACGAGGTCGGGGCGGGCCCGGCAGCGTGCGCCCACGGCTGGGCGACCAGCAACCAGACGCCGATGCCGATCGCTGCGAGCAGCAGGATCAGGCAGCCGAGCAGGACCACCCGGCGCCGACGGTAGACGGCGGCGGAGTGACGAGGCATGAGTCCAGGTTAGTTGAGCTGCTTGAGCATCCTGGTGTTGCCGAGCGTGTTCGGCTTGACGTGCGCGAGATCGAGGAACTCCTCGACACCGGCGTCACCACTGCGCAGCAGCTGGGAGTACACATCGGGGTCGACGACCTGCTCGCCGATCGGCGTGTAGCCGCGGCGGCTGAAGAACTCGACCTCGAAGGTCAGGCAGAACAGGCGAGACAGGCCGAGATCGGCGGCGGTCTGCTCCAGGCGGTCGACGATCGCGCGGCCGACGCCGTGGTGCAGCCAGTCGTCGCGCACCAGGAGTGTGCGCACCTCGCCCAGGTCTTCCCAGATCACGTGCAGCGCGCCGCATCCGATCATCTGACCGTCTGCCTCGGCGACCACGAACTCCTGCACGGAGCCGTAGAGCACCGCGAGGTCCTTGCCGAGCAGGATGCGCTGCTCGACCATGGGCTGCAGCAGGCTCCGGATGCCGATGACGTCGGCGCTGCGCGCCGGTCGCACGATGTACTCGCTCACCCCTCAAGCCTAGAACCCGCACGAGGGGTCAAGACACGCCCCCCGCGACCCACACGACACGGCGTGTTTTGGCCCCTCACGGCGCACCGGGGGGGGGGGACGGAGGGACGGGAAAGGGGCGGATGCGAAGCATCCGCCCCTTTCAGGACTCGGTCCGTCGAAGGATCACTCCCCGCTGGCGATCGCCAGGTCGGGAGTCGCCGCGATCTCGCCGCCGGTGTTCACGCCGACCGAGACCTGCTCGCCGCGCGGTCCGTGCTCGAAGAGGAACTCGCCGTCCTTCTCGTCGACCTTCACGTGATCGCCGGGGTTGAGCTCGCCATGCAGGATCTTCTCCGACAGACGGTCCTCGATCTCGTGCTGCATCGCGCGACGCAGCGGTCGGGCACCGAGGGCCGGGTCGAACCCGATCTCGATGAGGCGCTCCTTGGCGGCCAGCGACAGCTCGATCGTCATGTCACGGTCGAGCAGACGCTCGCCCAGACGCTTCGTGAACAGATCGACGATCTGCACCAGCTCGCTCTTGGAGAGCTGCGGGAACACGATGATGTCGTCGACACGGTTGAGGAACTCGGGCTTGAAGTTGCGCTTGAGCTCTTCGTTGACCTTGCCCTTCATCCGCTCGTAGGTCGTGGCGTTGCTGCCCTCGATCTGGAAGCCGACCGGACCACCGGCGATGTCACGAGCACCGAGGTTGGTGGTCATGATGATGACGGTGTTCTTGAAGTCGATCACACGACCCTGGCCATCGGTCAGACGTCCCTCTTCCAAGATCTGGAGGAGCGAGTTGAAGATGTCAGGGTGCGCCTTCTCGATCTCATCGAAGAGCACGACGCTGAACGGCTTGCGGCGAACCTTCTCGGTGAGCTGGCCACCCTCTTCGAATCCGACGAATCCGGGAGGGGCACCGAACAGACGCGAGACGGTGTGCTTCTCACCGAACTCGCTCATGTCGAGTGAGATCAGTGCGGCTTCGTCGTCGAACAGGAATTCGGCGAGCGCCTTCGCGAGCTCGGTCTTTCCGACACCGGTCGGGCCGGCGAAGATGAACGATCCGGAGGGACGCTTCGGATCCTTGAGGCCGGCGCGCTGACGACGGATCGTCTTGGAGAGTGCCGCGATGGCCTCCTCCTGACCGATCACACGCTGGTGCAGGGCCTTCTCCATGAAGACGAGTCGGCTGGACTCCTCTTCGGTGAGCTTGAACACCGGGATGCCGGTGGCCTGTGCGAGCACCTCGGCGATCAGGCCCTCGTCGACGACCGCACGGGTCGCGACGTCACCCGAACGCCACTGCTTCTCGAGGCGGAGGCGCTCGGCGAGGAGGTTCTTCTCCTCATCGCGCAGCGATGCGGCCTTCTCGAAGTCCTGCTCCTCGGAAGCCTGCTCCTTCTGCTCGCGGACCTTGGCGATCTTCTCGTCGAACTCGCGCAGCTCGGGCGGGCTCGACAGGATCGACAGACGCAGGCGTGCGCCGGCCTCGTCGATCAGGTCGATGGCCTTGTCAGGGAGGAAGCGGTCGGAGACGTAGCGGTCGGCGAGGTTCGCCGCCGCGACGATCGCGCCGTCCGTGATCTGCACCTTGTGGTGCGCCTCGTAGCGGTCGCGCAGCCCCTTGAGGATGTTGATCGCGTGGGGCAGGCTCGGCTCGGCCACCTGGATGGGCTGGAAGCGGCGCTCGAGCGCAGCATCCTTCTCGAAGTGCTTGCGGTACTCGTCGAGCGTGGTCGCACCGATGGTCTGCAGCTCACCGCGGGCGAGCAGCGGCTTCAGAATGCTGGCTGCGTCGATCGCACCCTCGGCGGCACCCGCACCCACGAGGGTGTGGATCTCGTCGATGAAGACGATGATGTCGCCGCGCGTGCGGATCTCCTTCGTGACCTTCTTCAGGCGCTCCTCGAAGTCACCGCGGTAGCGGGAACCGGCGATGAGCGAGCCGAGGTCGAGCGAGTAGAGCTGCTTGTCCTTCAGCGTCTCGGGCACATCGCCCTTGACGATCGCCTGGGCGAGGCCCTCGACGACGGCGGTCTTGCCGACGCCGGGCTCACCGATCAGGACCGGGTTGTTCTTGGAGCGGCGAGACAGGATCTGCATGACCCGCTCGATCTCCTTCTCGCGGCCGATCACCGGGTCGAGCTTGTTGTCGCGCGCGGCCTGGGTCAGGTTGCGACCGAACTGGTCGAGCACGGCCGAGCCGCCCTGGGCGCTCGGGGTGTCGTTGCTCTGCGCGCCGACGGCTGCCGGCTCGCGTCCCGGTGCGCCGGAGAGCAGCTGGATGACCTGCTGGCGGACCTTGTTCAGGTCGGCGCCGAGCTTGACGAGCACCTGCGCTGCGACACCCTCACCCTCGCGGATGAGTCCGAGCAGGATGTGCTCGGTGCCGATGTAGTTGTGGCCGAGCTGCAGTGCCTCGCGGAGGCTCAGCTCGAGCACCTTCTTCGCGCGGGGCGTGAAGGGGATGTGGCCGGTCGGCTGCTGCTGACCCTGACCGATGATGTCCTGCACCTGCTCGCGCACGGCGTCGAGCGAGATGCCCAGGCTTTCGAGGGCCTTGGCTGCGACACCCTCGCCCTCGTGGATGAGACCGAGCAGGATGTGCTCGGTGCCGATGTAGTTGTGGTTGAGCATCTTCGCCTCTTCTTGGGCGAGGACGACCACACGACGGGCTCGGTCCGTGAATCTCTCGAACATGCTGTGACTCCTTATTCGCACTGGGGCGAAGACGCTTCTCGCGCCTGTACATCGAGAGTAACCACCGGGAACGGCAGGTATGCCCGTGTTCGCCGTCGGCGGAGTGCTGCGGCGAGCGCTCGACCGTCATCACGTGGCACCGCTTGACCGTCGTATCGATTCTCGTTATGTTAACGCTTATCGCTAACAACGACTATCGATAAGGAGCGATCATGAGCACTTCCAAGACCGGCTCGCTGAGCCGGGGTGACGCCGCCTCACTCATCGGCTTCTGCATCGCCGGCCTCGCGATCGCGACGTTCGTCGTCGTGTTCTCCATCCTCCGCATCATCGAACTCGCTCGCGGCGTCGACGTGCCGGTGCTCGTCGTGTTCACGGACACACCGGTGCAGATTCCACTCGCCGACGGCGACAGCGTCACCGGTGCGCTCGACCGCGCCATGCTCACCGCGTCCTCGCTGCCACCCATCGCGACGGGTGCCGGGATCATCGGCCAGGTGGTGCAGGCCGTCACCATCGTCGCGGTGATCGGATGCCTGATCCTGCTCGCACGCAGCATCCTGAGCGGACGCGTGTTCAGTCGCCGCAACACCGTGCTCGTGATGACCGCGGGCCTCACAGGACTCGTCGGCTTCGCAGCAGTGCAGTTCTTCGACAACATGCTCGCGAACGCGACGGTCGCCGTCGTCACCGACAACCGCATCGACAACGCCGTCATCAGCGTCGAACCGTTCACCTTCATCCTCGCCGCGTTCATCCTCTCGGTGATCGGCACGGTGTTCGTGATCGGCGAGAGACTGCAGCGCGAGACGGAAGGACTCGTCTGATGTTCTCGGCATCCACTGCCGCAACGACCAGGTCTGAGTTCGCGGATGCCGTCACGGTGCTCTTCCTCGCGGCGGCCGCTCTGGTCGTGACCGGTATCTCGACGGTGATGAGGATCGCTGGGACGTTCCGCGACGACGGAATCGCCTGGACGATCCCGATCGACGAGCAGCCGATCTCTGCGACCGCCGACTCCGGCGCCGTGACGGTCGAGGGCATCGCGCAGGAGGCGATGGTCTTCTCGACCGGAGTGGATCCGGCAGCGACCGCGGCGATCATCGCCGCAATCGCACTCCGGGCGCTGGCCGCCGTGATCATCATCGGCGCGGTCGCACTCATCGCCTGGAGCTTCCTCCGCGGGCGGGTCTTCAGTCGGAGCAACGCCAGAGCACTCGACGCGATCGGCTGGACGCTCGTCATCGCTCCGACGCTCATCGTGATGTTGGAGACCGCTGGGCGCAACGGCGTCACCGCGGTCCTCGGACTCGGCGCGGAGGCGACGCATCCGATCGAGTTCTGGGCGATCTCGCCGTTCTACGCGACCGGTGTCACGATCGGGCTGATCGCCGTCGCACTGCGCCGAGGCAGGCGCCTGCAGCAGGAGCGAGATGTGCTCGAGAAGGAGACGGAGGGCCTGGTGTGAGTCCCGCGGAGAACGACGACGAGCTCACCGGCATCCACTGTCGCCTCGACGAGTTGCTCTCAGAACGCGGCATGACGCTCACCCAGCTGAGCGCCCTCGTCGGGGTG
Source organism: Microbacterium oxydans (assembly GCF_000956525.1). Classification (GTDB taxonomy): domain Bacteria; phylum Actinomycetota; class Actinomycetes; order Actinomycetales; family Microbacteriaceae; genus Microbacterium; species Microbacterium oxydans_A. The sequence continues at coordinate 2,676 of NZ_JYIW01000018.1, read as the reverse complement.
AGCATCGTGAACCTGTCGGTGCTGAAGAACGACCGGGCCCGCGCGATCCGCTATTCCACGCTGCGGGCGATCTGCGAGGCGCTGCAGTGCGAGGTCGGCGACCTGTTGGTGCTCGCGCGCTGAGGGTGCACCGCCGGGGGCGCCCTGACCCCCACTCGAGGGGTCCCGAATGGTCGCCTCCTCTCGGCGGAGGCGGCCAAGTACGACACCTGCCCGAGGGGAGGGGTCGCACCTGGTCGCGTCCCGGCGGCGGAGGGGGCTGGATGCGACACTTCCCCGAGCCCGGCGTCGACGAACGCGTCAGGCGGCAGGCGGCGGGGATGCCGGGGCGAGCGGCTCGACCACGACGGCGGTGCCGTAGGCGCAGATCTCCGTGAAGTTCGCGATCGACCCCGCGTCGAAGCGCATCGCGACGATCGCATTGGCGCCGCGCTGGACGGCCTGATCCCACATGCGGCCCATGACGACCTGCCGCGACTCGTACATGACCTGCGTGTACTCCGGGATCTCACCGCCGCCGAGCGACCGGAACCCGGCGGTGAACCCCTGGCCGAAGTCCGTGGACCGCACGGTCAACCCCATCACCTCGCCGAGGACCTGTGTGATGCGGTACCCGGGCACGTCGTTCGTGGTCACGATGAACATGACGCCATCGTGCCAGAGCAGGCGGGCGCACGACAGGGATGGCCGATGGGCATTTCTGCCCATATTCTGGTCTCTATCAATCGGCTGTGAGCGGATACCGTGGAGCCATGACGCTCACCAGCCCGAAGATCCGCCCCTCTGCCCGACTCCTCATGGCCCTGCCGATCGCGGCACTCGCGTTCTCGCTCGCCGCCTGCGGCGGAGATGCACGCCCCACCTCCGACCAGGTCGCCGAAGGCATCCAGAAGGTGTTCGAAGACCAGGGCCAGTCCGACGTGGTCACCGCCGACGTCGCCTCATGCCTCGCCGACGAGCTCGTCGAGTCCGACCTCAGCAACGAGACCCTCTCCTACATCGCCGGCGGCGAAGACCGCCAGAAGAACGAAGAGGAGAAGGCACTGACCACGCAGATCATCAAGGACAACATCCAGGGCTGCATCGCCGGCTGACCCCGGGGAGCGGACACGAAGGATGACGGATGCCGCCCGGCATCCGTCATCCTTCGTCATCTCCGACCCGGGAATCGGACGGCGCTCGTAGCGTTGAGCGTTCTGGCGTGCATTCGGTGCGCCACGATTTTCCTGGAGTCCCCCACCATGAGCACCACCGTCCGCGCCCAGAAGGCGCCAGACACCCGCGGACCGATCCGGAAGCTGCTGACCTCGTTCGGCTTCCAGATCCTCGCAGCCCTCGTCCTCGGCATCGCCGCCGGTCTGATCGGCCGCCAGCTCGGCGCCACCGCCGAGAACCCGAACGGACTGTCCGCGACCCTCGACACGATCGGCAGCTCCTACGTCACACTGCTGCGTGCGGCGGTCGTCCCGCTGATCTTCACCGCGATCGTCGCGAGCATCTCGAACCTGCGTCGCGTGCAGAACGCCGCTCGCCTCGCCGGCCAGACGCTGCTGTGGTTCGCGATCACCGCATTCATCGCGGTCACGATCGGTATCGTGCTCGGCCTCGTGATCCAGCCTGGCGCGAAGGCGGGCGAGGGCCTCACCCCTGGTGAGCCGTACACGGTCGGCACCTGGTGGAACTTCCTGCTCGGACTCATCCCGCAGAACTTCCTCGGCCTGAGCGTCAGCACCAGCCCCGGCGCCGCAGACGGCACGTTCTCGTCGAGCGTGAACTTCAACATCCTGCAGGTGATCGTCGTCGCGGTCGCCGTCGGCATCGCCGCGCTCAAGGCCGGCAAGAAGGCCGAGCCGTTCCTGGCCTTCACCGAATCGCTGCTCAAGGTCATCCAGCGCGTGCTGTGGTGGATCATCCGCATCGCGCCGCTCGGCACCTTCGGCCTGATCGGTGCCGCCGTCATCAAGTACGGCTGGGAGAAGCTCGCGGCGCTCGGCTGGTTCGCGATCGCCATCTACATCGGCCTCGCGCTGGTGCTGTTCGTGGTCTACCCGTTCCTGGTGAAGACCCACGGCCTGTCGGTCAAGCAGTACTTCTCCGGTGTCTGGCCGGCCGTGCAGTTGGCGTTCGTCAGCCGCTCCTCGATCGGCACGCTCCCGCTCACCGAGCGCGTCACCGAGCGCAACCTCGGCGTGCCCCGCTCCTATGCGTCGTTCGCCGTGCCCTTCGGCGCGACGACCAAGATGGACGGCTGCGCTGCGATCTACCCGGCCATCGCCGCGATCTTCGTCGCCCAGTTCTTCGGCATCGAGCTGAACTTCGTGCAGTACCTGCTGATCGTGGTCGTCTCGGTCGTCGGCTCCGCCGCGACTGCCGGCACCACTGGCGCTGTCGTGATGCTCACGCTCACGCTGTCGACCCTCGGCCTGCCGCTCGAGGGCGTCGGCCTGCTGCTCGCGATCGACCCGATCCTCGACATGGGTCGCACTGCGGTCAACGTCGCTGGCCAGGCGCTCGTGCCGACGATCGTCGCGAAGCGCGAGGGCATCCTCGACGAGGAGCTCTACAACGCACCTCGCGAAGGCCTGCCATTCGCCGACGACGATGCGGATGACGAGGCATCCGTCTCAGCTCCGGAGCCCGCCAGCTCCCGCTGACGCCTCCCCCTCTCCCCTCCTC
>NZ_JYIW01000017.1 GCF_000956525.1 Microbacterium oxydans | reverse complement strand
GAGGGGGGGGAGGGAGGGGAGAGGAGGGGGGAGGAGGGGGAGAGAGGGGGGAGGAGGAGGGAGGGGGGGGGGGGAAAGAAGAAGAAGGAAGAAGAGAGAGAGGAAGGGAGAGGGGGAGAGGAGAGGGGGAGAAGAGAAAGAAGAAAGGAGAGGAGGGAAGGGGGAGGAGAAGGAAGGAAAAAAGAGAAGAAAGAGAGGAAAGAAAAGGAAGAAAGGAGGAGAGGAGGAGAAAGGGGGGAGGGAGGGGAGGGAGGGGGGAGACGTCAGGCTACGTCGAAGGATGCTGCGAGCAGCGACTGCTCGCGCGACGACGGGCCCACCAGCAGCTCGAACGAGCCGGACTCGACGATGCGGTCGCCCGCAGCATCCACGATCGAGCAGTCGGCCACGGGCACCTCGACGCGCACGCGCACGGATGCCCCGGGCTCGACGTCGACCTGGCGGTACGCCTTGAGCTCACGGTCGGTCCAGCTGACGCTCGTCACGGCATCCCGCACGTACACCTGCACGGTCTCACGAGCCGGGCGGTCGCCGGTGTTCGTCACGGTCACGTGTCCGACGACCACGTCGTCACGGCTCAGCGCCACCCGCTCCACCGAGAGGTCCGAGTACTCGACCGTCGTGTACGAGCGCCCCTCGCCGAACGCCCAGGCGGGTGACTGCGTGAGGTCCGCATACCGGTCGCCGTGCTGTCCGCGGATCTGGTTGTAGTACGTCGGCTGCTGCCCCACGTGGCGGGCGAACGAGATCGGCAGACGGCCGGAGGGCTCGACGGCACCCGAGATGATCTCGGCGAGTGCGCGGCCGCCCTGCATGCCGGGGTTCGCCGCCCAGATGACGGCCGCCGCCCGCGAGACGGATGCCGGCAGCACGAGCGGCTTCGACGCGAGCAGCACCACGACCACGGGCTTCCCGGTCGCGATCATGGCGTCGAGCAGGGCGATCTGCCCGCCGATCAGCTCGAGGGTCGCGGTCGAGCGGCCCTCGCCGACGAGTTCGATGCGGTCGCCGACCACGGCCACCACGACATCGGCGTCCTCAGCCGCCGCGACGGCCTCGGCGATCAGCGCCTCGTCCGGCGCGCACGGCTGCACGACCGGCGGGCGCGGCTGCCCGTCGGGGAACAGCGCGCCCCGCGGGTCGGCTTCGAGCGTCAGGATGTCGGCGCCGCGAGCGTGCGCGATCGACCAGCCGTCGATCTCCTGCAGGCCGTCGAGCACGGTCGTGATCATCTCGCGAGGCTGTCCGTCGAGCCATCCCGCCTGTCCGGATCCGCCGGCCCAGTCGCCGAGCTGGGTCTGCCCGTCATCAGCGAGCGGCCCGACGACGGCGACCGACAACGGCGACGTCGCGTCGAGCGGCAGGGTGCCGTCGTTCTCGAGCAGCACGAGCGAGCGCCGAGCGATGTCGAGGTTGAGTTCCGCGTGCGCGGCGCTGCCGACCACGGCATCCAGTTCCGTCCCTGGCAGGCGCGGGTTCTCGAACAGTCCCAGCTCGAACTTCAGCGTCAGGATGCGGGCGGCGGCCGCATCGAACGCGTCCGCCGCGAGCAGCCCCTTCGAGACCGCGTCGAGCGCACCCTCGAAGAATGAGGGCGTGGTCATGATCATGTCGTTGCCCGCCCGCACGGCAGCCGTGGCGGCGTGGGTGATGTCGGGCTGGATCCGCTGCTCCCACACCATGCGTCCGACGTTGTCCCAGTCGGTGATGAGGGTGCCGGTGTAGCCCCACTCGCCGCGCAGCACGTCGCTGAGCAGCCAGTCGTTCGTCGTGATCGGCACGCCGTCGGTGGTCTGGTAGCCGAGCATGAACGTGCGGCATCCCTCGCGGGCGACGCGCTCGAACGGCGGCAGGAACCAGGAGCGCAGCTTGCGGCGCGAGATGTCGGCCTCGCTCGCATCACGCCCGCCCTGCGTCTCGGAGTACCCCGCGAAGTGCTTGGCGGTCGCCAGGATCGCGGTCGGGTCGTCGAGGCCGTTGCCCTGGTAGCCGCGCACCATCGCCGACGCCATCTCGCCGATCAGGAACGGGTCCTCGCCGAACGTCTCGTCGATGCGACCCCAGCGCAGATCGCGCGCGATGCAGAGCACCGGAGAGAACGTCCAGTGGATGCCGGTGACGGCGACCTCTTCGGCGGTCGCCCTGGCGACGCGCTCGACGAGCTCGGCATCCCACGATGCGGCCATGCCGAGCTGGGTCGGGTAGATCGTGGCGCCCGGCCAGAACGAGTGTCCGTGGATGCAGTCCTCGGCGACCAGCAGCGGGATGCGCAGGCGCGTCTGCGCCGTGAGCTCGTTCGCGCGCAGGATGCGCTCCGGCGAGGTGTGCAGGATCGACCCGGCGTGACGACGGGCGATGTGGTCGTCGAGGTCGTCGCGAGCGTCGAGCTGCAGCATCTGCCCGACCTTCTCCTCGACCGTCATGCGGCCGAGGAGGTCGGCGACGCGCTCCGGGATCGAGAGGGCGGGGTCCTGGTAGGGAAGGACCGTGGTCAGGGTCTGAGAGGTCATCACTCGGCGTTCTGTGTCGGAGAGGCGTGCGTCGTCTGGGTGTGCATGGGCGGGTCGCTCTTCGGCGGCACGCTCGTGGAGGGCAGCGGGACCGTCCGCACGGCGGTCACGGCGTCGTTCACATTCAGTCCCTTCTTCTTCATGGCCCTCGCCCGCTCACCGGCGGATCGCAGCCGCGGGTTGACGTACTCGTCGATCCCGAAGTTGATGAGCGAGAGCGCGACACCGATGATCGCGATGCACAGCCCTGCCGGCACGTACCACCACCACAGTCGCGGGAAGGCGCCGTTCTGCTGCGCCCAGAAGAGGATCGTGCCCCAGTTCAGGTTACTCACCGGGATCACGCCGATGAAGGCGAGCGTGGTCAGACCGAGCACGGCGGCGGTCACCGTGCCGACGAAGCTCGAGGCGATCAGCGCCATCAGGTTCGGCAGCATCTCGACCGTGATGATGCGGCGCAGCGGCTCGCCGTTCGCCCGTGCCGCCTGGATGAAGTCGCGGTTGCGCAGCGACATCGTCTGGGCGCGCAGCACGCGTGCGCCCCAGGCCCACCCGGTGAGTCCGAGCACCGCGGCGATCACGATCAGCGGCGGGTTCTCGAACTGCGAGGCGACGATGATGATCAGCGGGATGCCGGGGATCACCAGGAACACGTTGGTCAGCGCCGAGAGCGACTCGCTCTTCCACCCGCGCACGTACCCGGAGATGACTCCCACCGTGATCGCGATGACCGTGGCGATCAGCGCGGACAGGAACCCGACGACGATCACGCCCTGGGTGCCGTAGATGAGCTGACTCAGCACGTCCTCGCCCATGTGGGTGGTGCCGAGCCAGTGCTCGAACGACGGCGGCTGCCGCAATGCGCTGCGGTCCTTCTGCGTCGGCGCGTACGGCGAGAGCCACGGCGCCAGGATCGCGACGAGCACGAATGCCCCGAGGATGATGAGCCCGGCGATCGATTTCGGGTTGCGGAACATCGCGAACGCCTGCACGAGCTGCGTCCAGAACGTCTTCCGCTCCGGCGGGGTGGATGCCGCTGTGCGCAACGTGGCGGTCTCCGGCATCCCCGAGGCGACGGGCGACCCGTCGGGGGCGGCGCTGCCGGTGGTGGTGGGAACGGTCATCTCAGGCCTCCGTCTGGCGCGTGCGCGGGTCGAGGTAGGCGTAGACGACATCCGCGAGGATGTTGGCCACGAGCACCGAGAGCGTGATCACGAGGAAGACGCCCTGCATGAGCGCGTAGTCCTTGGCGTTGGTGGCGTCGAGCAGCAGCTTGCCGACGCCGGGGTAGCTGAACACCATCTCCATGACGATGGTGCCGCCGACGATGAAGCCGATCGAGAGCGCGAAGCTCTGGATCTGCGGCAGCACCGCGTTGCGGGCGGCGTAGGCCCAGAGCACGCGCTTGTTCGGCATCCCCTTCGCCTGCGCGACCGTGATGTAGTCCTCGTCGAGCACCGTCAGCATCATGTTGCGCATGCCGAGCATCCAGCCGCCCAGCGAGGCGATGATGATCGTCAGCGCCGGCAGCGTGCCGTGCATGATCACCTGACCGATGAAGTCGAAGCTCCACTCCGGCGACTGCCCCTTGTCGTAGGCGTGCGAGGAGGGGAACCATTTCAGGGTCGACGAGAAGATCGCGATCGCGATCAGGCCGAGCCAGAAGTAGGGGATCGTGTTGAAGAAGGTGGTGATCGGGATGAGTGCGTCGAGCTTGCTGCCACGGCGCCAGCCGACGATCGCACCACCGACCGTGCCGATCAGGAACGAGATGATCGTGGCGATGCCGACCAGGCCGAGCGTCCACGGCAGGGCGGCGGAGAGCACTTCGACGACGGGCCGGAGGCCGTGCAGGGTCGAGATGCCGAGGTCGCCGCGGAACAGCATCGCCCAGTAGTCGATGTACTGCTGCCAGACCGACTTGTCGGTGTCGACGCCGAGCAGGATGCGCAGCGACTCGGCCGCCTCCGGGCTGACGTTCCGGTTGCGGGCCAGGTATGAGCTGACCGCATCGCCCTTCATGAAGCGAGGCAGGAAGAAGTTGATCGTGATGGCCGCCCACAGCGTGAACAGGTAGAAGCCGGCGCGTCCGGCGAAGAAGCGCCAGGGCACGCGGCGGCGCCCTCGTTCGGCGGTGGTCGCGGTCGTGCCGACCTCGAGCGCGTCGCGCTGCACGAGGTCGTCGTCGTCGAGCTGGGGGAATGCGGTGCTCACAGTGCACCTCCGTTCGAGGTCGAGCCGGACGAGGCAGCGAAGTGCTTCTCCGGATCGGGGGATGCCGCGCGCAGCTCGCGCGTGTAGGGGTCCTGCGGGGTGAGGATGACGTCGTCGGCTGGCCCGTATTCGACGACGCGGCCCTGGTTGAGCACCATGATCTCGTCGCTGAAGTGGCGGGCGGTGGCGAGGTCGTGGGTGATGTACAGCACACCCAGACCTTCTTCGCGCTGCAGGTCTGCGAGCAGGTTCAGCACGCCGAGGCGGATCGAGACGTCGAGCATCGAGACCGGCTCGTCGGCCACGAGGAGCGACGGGCGGGATGCCAGTGCGCGGGCGATCGCGACGCGCTGCCGCTGACCGCCGGAGAGCTCGTGCGGACGGCGGTCGATCACGGCATCCGCATCGAGTCGCACGCGATCGAGCAGCCGCCGAACCTCGTCCTCGGTCTCGTTCTTGGGAACGACGTCGTCGAGGCGGATCGGCCGCTCCAGGTGATACCGGATGGAGTGGTACGGGTTCAGCGAGGCGAACGGATCCTGGAAGACCATGCGCAGCTGCTGCCGGTACTTCCGCAGCCCCTTGCCCCGGCGGGGGATCCGCGCGCCGTCGAGCAGCACCTGACCGCTGGTCGGGGTCTCGAGCTGGGTGAGGATCTTCGCGATCGTCGACTTGCCGCTGCCGGACTGCCCGACCAGGCCGATCGTCTGGCCGGAGTGCAGCGTGAAGCTGACGTCGTCGAGCGCCTTGAGCTGCCCGGCGCCGCGCACGGTGTACGTCTTGCTGACGTTCCTGAATTCGAGGGTGGTCATCGCGTCAGCACTCCTCTGGCACCGGTCAGTCGGGGGAACGACGACAGCAGCGTCTTGGTGTACTCCTGCTGCGGGTTGGTCCAGATCTGCTCGGCGGTCGCGAGCTCGACGATCTCGCCCTCGCGCATGATCGCGATCCGGTCGCTGATCTCCAGCAGCAGCGGGAGGTCGTGGGTGATGAAGATGACGGAGAAGCCGAACTCGTGCCGCAGCTGCGAGATCTGCGTGAGGATCTCCCGCTGCACCAGCACGTCGAGCGCGGTGGTCGGCTCATCCATCACCATGAGCTGGGGGCGCAGCGCGAGCGCCATCGCGATCATCACGCGCTGGCGCATGCCGCCGGACAGCTCGTGCGGGAACGACCGGGCGCGCTGGCGGCCGACCTTGACGATCTCGAGCAGCTCCTCCGCCTCGGCCCGCCGCTGCCTGCGGTTCATCTGCGGACGGTGGATCTCGAACACGTCCTCCAGCTGCGAGCCGATCGTGGCGACGGGGTTCAGAGCGTTCATCGCACCCTGGAACACCATCGAGACCTTGTCCCAGCGGAAGCGCTGCATCGCGTCGACGTCGAGCGCGTTGATGTCGACGTCCACGCCGGATGCATCGTGGAAGGTGACGTCTCCCCCGGTGATCACGGCGGGAGCGCGCAGCAGGCGCTGCACCCCGTAGGCGAGCGTCGTCTTGCCGCATCCGCTCTCTCCGGCGAGACCGAGGATCTCGCCTCGTTGCAGCTCGATGGTCACGTGCTTCACCGCCTCGACCGGCGGATCGACGTCGTACACGACGGAGAAGTCGCGCACGGTGAGCAGGGGATCTGGCATGGGGTGTCCTTCATCGATCGCGGTCTGGCCCTTCGACAGGCTCAGGGAGTGGGTCACTGAGCCTGTCGAAGTGTCACTCGGCCGGCTGCAGCTTCGTGAGGATCTGCACGATGTTCTGCTGCGTCGGGTCAGCCGATGCGTACGGGTCTTCCTCCGACGGCCATCCCACGTAATTCCGCGTGTTGAACTCGCCCAGCAGCGGGTGCGCGCCGAGCGGGATCGCGGGCACCTGGTCGACGAAGATCTTCTGCAGGGTGTCGAGCGATGCGGTGCGCGCTTCGTCGGACGAGGCGTTCGCATAGGCGTTCAGCGCCTCGGTGGCCGCCGGGTCCTCGAAACGTCCGAAGTTGAAGCCGGCGATGCCCTCTGGCGAGATCCAGCGCGGGTCCATGGTCGACGTGTAGAGACCGTAGGCCGTGCCGCTGTCCTCGAGCCAGTGGATGATGGCCGAGAACGTGCCCTCGTCGCGAGGACCCTGCCAGCCGCCCCAGTCGGGCATGTCGATCTTGACCTCGGCGCCGATGGCCTCGTTCACGTCTTCCGCGATGAGCTCCTGCGCGGTGTTCCAGTCGCTCCAGCCGGAGGGCACCGAGAGCGTGAACGACACGGGCGTGCCGTCGGGGTCGACGAGCGCGTCGTCCTTCCAGGTGTAGCCGGCGGTGGTCAGCAGGTCGCGGGCCTTCTCGGCGTCGACCGAGTAGTTCTCGTCCTTGAACTCGGGCTGGATCTCGTCCTCGAGGATCGAGGAGAGCCCGGTCACCGACCACACCGGCTCGCTGGCGCCCTCGCGGGCGATGTCGACGTAGGCGTCGCGGTCGATCACCCAGGCGAGCGCCTGACGGAAGGCCGGGTCGTCGAAGGGCTTCTCCTGCAGGTTCATGAACAGGGTCGCCGAGCCGGTGGTCGGAGCCGCCCAGAACTTGTTGTGCTCCGGATCGGCGTCGAGGAACTGCTCCTGGATCTGCGGGATGAACGCCTGCGCCCAATCGGCCTCGCCCTGCGCGAGCGCGGTGGTCAGCGCGGTGTTGTCGCCGTAGGAGACGTAGTGCAGCTCCGGCACGGCGAGGTCGCCGCCCCAATAGTCGTCGCGGGCCTCGAGCGTGACCGACTCGGTCGACCAGTTCGAGAGCGCGTAGGGGCCGGTGCCGACGAGGTCGTCACCCTTGACCGGGTTCGTGGCCGGCTCGTCGAGGTTCTCCCAGATGTGCTTCGGCACGATCGGAACGTGCAGCACGCGCGCCTGGTTGACGTACTTCGATTCGCCGAACTTCAGCGTCACGGCGTCGCCGTCGACCTCTGCGCCCTCGAACTTGAGGCCGGCGGTGTCGAGTGCGGGGGTGGAGACGAGCTCGTAGGTGTAGACGATGTCGTCGGCGGTGAACGGCTCGCCGTCGCTCCAAGTGACGTCCTTGCGCGGGGTCACCGTGAGTGCGGTGTAGTCGTCGTTCCACTCGATGCTCTCGGCGAGCCACGGCGTCACACCGCGGTCACCGGTCTGGTTGACGAGGCCGAGCGACTCGAAGATCACCTTGCCGTAGCCGTACTTCGACGCTGCCGAGTCGCCGACGAACGGATTGTTCGACTCGGTCGTGATCGCGCCGTCCGGCTTCGCGATCGTGAGGGCCGCAGCATCGCCGCCGGTCTCATTCGATCCGCCGGCAGAGCAACCGGCGAGGGCCGAGACGCCGAGGGCGGTGATCGCCGTGGCGGCGATCAGAGATGTTCTGAGCTTCATTGCTTCTCCTTGGGCACGGGTCATTGTGCTGCGTCGCCACCGGACGAGGATCCGGGACTGCGTGATTTGCTTACTGTCGAGAAAGTAAGCTTACGTGAGGTTACCGACTGGTAAGTAGGATGGCAAGCGCACAGCGACGACCGAAGGGAGGGCCACGATGAGCGAAGACACCGAGACCACTCGTGTGCGCCCGGCGACCCGCGCGAAGCGGGAGCAGATCCTGAAGGCCGCGGTGGAGATCTTCGGCAACAAGGGGTCGACCAACGGCACCCTCGCCGACGTCGCCGAGCAGGTCGGCATCACGCACGCCGGGGTGCTGCACCACTTCGGTTCGAAGCAGAAGCTGCTGCTCGAGGTGCTCGCCTATCGCGACCAGGCCGACGTCGAGGACCTCGCGGAGAAGCACATCCCCGACGGCCCGCAGCTGTTCCTGCACCTCGTGCGCACCGCTTTCGCCAATGTGCTGCGGCCGGGCATCGTGCAGGCGTACACCGTGCTGTCCTCCGAGTCCGTCACCGACGACCACCCTGGCCGCGAGTATTTCGAAGACCGCTACATGACGCTCCGCCGCGAGGTGACCGCCGCCTTCCACGCACTCTGCGCGCAGGAGGGCGTGACGGCGCCCGACACGATCGCGGATGCCGCGGCCAGCATCCTCGCCGTCATGGACGGTCTGCAGCTGCAGTGGCTGCTGCATCCGGAGATCGTCGAACTCGGTACCGCGAGCGAGTTCGCGATCCAGGCGATCGTGAACGCCGTGCTGCATCCCGGTCCGCCCCTCGCGACCTACGCCCACCCCTCCTGACCCTCGCCCAGATCCGCCGAGCGTTCCCCTTTCGTGCGAGCCACCCCTGTATCTGCCGACACAAGGGGGCCGGGTCGCACACAAGGGGAATGGTCGGCACAACGCATCCCTCCGCATCCGCAACGGGCGCGGATAGGCTCGGGGCATGACGATCGATCTCGAAGCGCTCTACATCGACCTGCACCAGCACCCGGAGCTGTCCTTCCAGGAGACCCGCACCGCCGGCATCGCCGCCGCGCACCTGCGGGACCTCGGACTCGAGGTGCATGAAGGCGTCGGCGTGACCGGAGTCGTCGGCACACTCGTCAACGGCGAGGGACCCGTGGTCTGGGTTCGGGCCGACATGGACGCGCTCCCCGTGGGCGAGCAGACCGGCCTGTCGTACGCGAGCACCGCCACCGGCATCGACCCGGCCGGCACCACCGTCCCCGTGATGCACGCGTGCGGTCACGACATGCACGTGACCGCCATGATCGGCGCCGTCGAGAAGCTCGTCGCCGAGCGCGCCGACTGGTCGGGCACACTGGTCGTGCTGATCCAGCCGGCTGAGGAGTACGGCGCCGGATCCCGGGCGATGCTCGACGACGGTCTGCGCGACCTCGTGCCGCACCCCGACATCGTGCTCGGCCAGCACGTCACACCGCTCCCCGCCGGCACGATCGGCGTGCGGCCAGGCACCCAGATGGCGGCATCGGACGGACTCACGGTCACGCTGCATGGCCGCGGCGGCCACGGTTCGCGCCCGCACTCCACGATCGACCCGATCGTGATGGCCGCGGCGACCGTGATGCGCCTGCAGACGATCGCCTCGCGCGAGGTCGACCCGCGCGACGTCGCCGTCGTGACCGTCGGATCGATCCACGCAGGCCTCAAGAACAACATCATCCCGGCCGAGGCGAAGCTCGAGCTCAGCCTGCGCTACCCGAACGACGAAGGCAGGGCCAAGGTGCTCGCGAGCGTCGAGCGCATCGTCAGGGCCGAGGCCGCAGCATCCGGGGCGGAGCGCGAGCCGGAGATCCGTACCGACCACACGCTGCCGCCGACCATCAATGACGACGAGGCCACGGCCCGCGTGACCGCGGCACTGCAGCGTGTGCTCGGCGAGGCCGCGGTCATCGATCCGGGTATGTTCACGGGCAGCGAGGATGTCTCGTGGTTCGCCCGCGACACCGGGGCTCCCCTGGTGTTCTGGTTCTGGGGAGGCGTCGACCCGACCACGTTCGCCGAGTCGATGGCCGCCGGGACGCTCGACAAGGACATCCCGACGAACCACTCGCCGTTCTTCGCGCCCGAGATCCACCCGACGATCGAGGTCGGGGTCACCGCGCTGTCGACGGCAGCGAGGGAATTCCTGGGCTGAACCCGGCCAACCCACACCGGCACCCGCGTTCACAATTCAGCAAGAACGGCACAGTTCTGGGCTGGACTGCGCGCCAGCGGCCCCGCATCGACCGTTCTTGCTGAATTGTGAACGACCGGCGAGCGAGACGCGGCCGAACGCACGCGGGGCGGTCAGCCGCCGATCGCGTTCATCCCGCGGGCCGGCTGCAGGAACGATGGGTCGTTGATCGCGTGCCCGGGCAGCTTGCCGTGCACGCAGGACCGCAGCATGTCGGCGATCCCGTCGGAGCGCCCGCCGGGCGTCGCCCCCTCGCCGCGCAGCACGTCGATGAGGTCATACTCGGCGTTCGAGAACAGGCAGTTGCGCAGCTGTCCGTCGGCGGTCAGCCGCAGGCGGTCGCACGCCCCGCAGAACGGCGCGGTCACCGAGGCGATCACGCCGACCTCATGCGGGCCGCCGTCGATGCGCCACTTCTCGGCCGGCGCACCGCCGCGTCCTGGCACCGGCTCGAGGTCCCAGCGCTCGCCGAGCGATGCGAGGATCTCTTCGCGCGTGACCATCGTCGAGCGGTCCCAGGTGTGCCCGGCGTCGAGGGGCATCTGCTCGATGAAGCGCAACTGCGCACCCACGTCCATCGCGAACGCCACGAGGTCGACGAGCTCATCGTCGTTCACTCCGCGCATGGCGACCGCGTTGAGCTTGAGCGGTCGGAGTTCGGATGCCGCGGCCGCAGCGATCCCTTCGAGCACGTCGTCGAGCCGGTCGCGCCTGGTGAGATCCGCGAAGCGCTGGCGGTTGACCGTGTCGATGCTGATGTTCAGGCGGGTGAGCCCCGCGTCGATCAGCTCCGGCAGCTTCTTCGCGAGCGTGATGCCGTTCGTGGTCATCGCGACCTCGACGGGCCCGTCGGCTCCCTCGATCTGCGAGACGCGGCGCACGACGTCGATGATGTCGGCGCGCAGCAGCGGTTCCCCGCCGGTCAGGCGGAAGGTGCGGATGCCGAGGGATGCGGCCACCTGGGCGATCTCGACGATCTCGTCGGTCGACAGGATGCTCGTGCGAGCGAGCCATTCGTTGCCCTGCTCGGGCATGCAGTACGTGCAGCGCAGCGAGCAGCGGTCGGTGAGCGAGATGCGCAGGTCGCGGTGGACGCGGCCGTGCGTGTCGACCAGGGCGCTGGCATCGGCGGGCGGCGGTGCTGCGTGTGCGGCGCGCATGCCGATCACGACCGGTACGGCCGTCATGGCGTCCCCTCGCTGCCCGTCATCTTCCGAGACTAACCCGCGGGTCGACGGCAGGGGTCGCCAGGCCGCGACGACCGGCATATTGCCAGCGTCCGGCGGACGCGTCCGGCGCATCCGACTACGCCGCGGGGCTGTCCCGCAGGGAGTGGATCATGCTGCGCAGGATCTTCAGCGCACCCGCCTGCTCCTCGTCGGTCATCCCGGCCAGCATCCGCACCTCGACAGAGCGGACCGCAGCGCTCGCCTGCTCGCGACGCGTTCGGCCGAGTGGCGTGAGTCGGGCCGGCAGCACCTTCCCGATCGCCGCTTCGGCGGGACGCGTCACCGAGCCGTCGCGCTCCAGCGCCTGCAGCAGCACGTTCATCGACTGCCGGGTCACGAATGTGCCGCGAGCGAGCTCGGAGTTCGACAGACCCGGTCGCTGTGCCAGCAGTTCGAGGCAGGAGTAGTGCGTCACGGTCATCCCGAGCGGGCGCAGCACATCTTCCATGGCGGAGCGAAGCGCGCTCGATGCCTCCTTCAGGAGGTAGCCGAGCGAGGTCTCGAGGTCGATGCGATCTCCATCTTGACTCATGTCAGTATTCTGACATAGATTGATGCATGTCAGAAAACTGACACAAGAACAGGAGTCACACCATGCCCGTCACCGGTCCCGATTTCATCTCGCTCCAGGTCAGCGATCTCGATGCATCCCAGGCGTTCTACGAGCAGTACCTGGGCCTCGTCCGCTCGCCGGCCGGACCGCCGCACGCCGTCGTCTTCCAGACCGAACCCATCGCCTTCGCACTGCGCGACATCGTGCCGGGCACCGACCTCGCGTCCGTCGAGCGCCCCGGCATCGGCGCCGCGATCTGGCTGCACGCCACCGATGCGCAGGAGATCCACGACGCGCTGGTCGCCGACGGCCGCACCATCGTGACGGCTCCGATCGACGGCCCGTTCGGCCGCACCTTCACCTTCGCCGACCCCGACGGCTATCACGTGACGCTGCACGACCGCGCCTGAGCGCCCGTGGCCCAGGTTCGACCCCGCGGCCACGCGACAGCATCCCAAGCCCCAGACCCCAGGTCCCTAGGTCCCAGACCCGGACCCCAGGTGTCACAGATGGCCGCGTCGCCCCGCGCGAAGCGGCCAGCTACGCCCCCTCCCCTGAGGCAGGTGCCGCAGATGGGCGCCTCAGAATGCAGGATGCGGCCATCTGCGACCCCTCCCCCGGGCACCGGGCCCCAAGCACCAAGCTCCCTCCCCCCGGCTCCAGCCCAGACTCAGGCTCCCATGCCCCCAGGCCCCAGGCCCCTAGGTCCCAGGCCCAGGTGTCGCAGGCGGCCGCATCGCCCCGTGCGAAGCGGCCAGTTGCGTCCCATCCCTTGAGGCAGGTGCCGCAGATGGCCGCCTCAGAATGCAGGATGCGGCCATCTGCGACACCTGCCCGGGCACCACAGCACCACAGCACCACAGCACCACCGCACCACCGCACCCGCGACTGCATCCGGTCACCATGCAGACGTGGGGTCAGCGGGTCGGATACCTTGTCGATCCAGAAGGCAGCCCAACCACACCTCCCCGCGCACAGCCCGCAGCCCGACTAACCACCCACCGGCACGAACCGCACACCGGCGGGGTCGACGCGCAGGTGCACCTCGTCGCCCGGGGCGATCACGGCGGCATCCGTCAGCGAGACGTCGACCTGGCAGAGCTCGGTGTGCACGCGGATGCCGGCAAGCGTGGCCTCGAGCCGGGTGACCCGAGTGCGCCAGGCGTCCGCGGAGTCAGCCGACACGATGCGCACGTCTGCCGGGCCGAACACCGCCGCGAGCGCACCACCGTCGACTGCAGCGAGCGCGCGGGATGCGGCATCCGAGCTCTGCAGCCGAACCTCGCCGTTCCGCAACGCCCCGGTGTCGGCGACCCCGACGACCCGGTTGACGCCGGCGATCGAGGCGACGAATGCGGATGCCGGTGCCGCCAGCACCTCGCGCACGGGTCCGCGCTGCGTGACGCGACCCGACTCAACGATCAGCAGCCGCCCGGCGAGGGCGACGGCATCCGCCGCGTCGTGCGTGACGGCGATCGTCGTGACGGGCACCCCTGTGGTCGTGCCGGCGAGCTGGTCGCGGAGCATCCGCCGGATCTCGCCCGCCGTCGCCGGGTCGAGCGCCACGAGCGGCTCGTCGAGCAGCACCGCACGGGGTGATGCGGCGAGCGCACGAGCGATCGCGACGCGCTGTCCCTCTCCACCGGAGAGCTCGCGCGGCATCCGATCCCCCGACCCCGGCAGACCGACACGGGCGAGCCATTCGTCTGCCGCGTCGCGCGCCGCCCTGGCGTCGACGCCGGCGGCACGGGGGCCGAAGGCGACGTTCTCGCGCACGGACAGATGTGGGAAGAGCCTGGCGTCCTGTCCGAGCAGCACGATGCCTCGGCCCATCGGCGGCGTCTGCACCCGCGGTGCGATGGCCCGATCGACGACCCGCCCGTCGATCGTGATCTCGCCGGCGGTCAGCGGTTCGAGCCCTGCCAGCGCCTGCAGCAGCGTCGACTTGCCTGCGCCGCTCGGGCCCATCACGGCCACGGTCTCACCTGGCGCGACCTCGACGGTCACGTCGACCGCGAAGTGCTCGCGCTCCACCACGACGTGCGCGTGCAGCCCGCCGCTCATCGTGCGGCTCCCGGCCGCCAGCCGCGCACGAGCAGCAGCACTGCGATCGCGGTGGCGAGCAGGAGGAGCGCGAGGGCGACGGCGGCGCCCTGGGTGACGCCTGCCCCATTGAACGCCGTGTAGATCGCGAGCGGCATGGTCTGGGTGACGCCGGGTCGATTGCCGGCGAAGAGCGCCGTGGCGCCGAACTCGCCGATCGCCCGCGCGAAGCACAGCACGACCCCTGCGACGATGCCGGGAGCCGCGAGGGGCAGCGTGATGCGGCGGAGGATCGTCCAGCGTCCTGCGCCGAGCGCTGCGGCCGTGCGTTCGTAGTCGACGCCCGAGGTTCGCACGGCCCCCTCGACCGCGAGCACGAGGAACGGCAGCGCGACGAACGTCTGCGCGAGCACGACCGCCGGGGTGCTGAACGACAGCCCGAGTCCGCCGAACCAGCCTGCACGGCCGAACAGGTAGAGCAGGGCGACGCCGCCGACCATCGGGGGCAGCACGAGCGGCACGGTGACCGCCGCACGCAGCACCGCCGCGAGCCTCGGCCCCGACCGCGCGATGTACAGGGCCAGCGGCACACCGACCACGATGCACAACAGCGTCGCGATGAGGCCGGTGCCGAGCGACAGCGCGAGCGCGGAGAGCGCGGCCTCGCTCGTCACGTCGGCGAGGAACGTCGACCACTGCACGCGCGCGACGAGCGCGGTGAGCGGCAGGATCAGGAAGGCGAGTCCGATCGCGGCCGGGATCGCGAGCGCGCGCGGAGCGTAGCCGCGCCCGCCGGTGCTCACGGCTTCCCGAATCCGAAGTCCGCCAGGATGCTCTGACCGGCGTCCGAGCGCACGAACTCGACGAAAGCCGCGGCGGCATCCGGATTCCGGGCATCCGTGAGCGCTGCGATCGGGTAGTGGTTCACGACCTCGTCGGCGTGCTCCGGCACGATCACCTCGATGTCGTCTCGACCGATCACGTCGGTGGCGTAGACGAGTCCGGCATCCGCTTCGCCTGCGGCGACCTTCGTCAGCACCGCGGTCACGTTCTGTTCGAGACTGGCCGGTTCGACGGTGACGCCGGCAGCATCGAGGAGCTTCGCGGATGCCGCGCCGCACGGCACCTCGGGGGCGCACAGCACGGTGGTGACGTCGGCCAGATCCGCGAGCGTCTCCACGTTGCCCGGGTTGCCTGCCGGGACCGCGATCACGAGCGTGTTCGAGGCGAAGAGCTCGGGGTCGATCGCGGCATCCGTCACCTTCTCCATGTTCGCCTCGTCGGCGGAGGCGAACACGTCGGCGGGAGCACCCTCGAGGATCTGCGTGACGAGCGTCGAGGAGCCGTCGTAGACGCCGCTGAACTGCACGTCCGGGTTCTCGTCGGTGAACGCCGCGCCGATCTCGTCGAAGGCGCCGGACAGCGAGGCAGCCGCGTAGACCGTGAGCTCGCCGGTCAGGGTGCTCTCCGCGGCGGTCGAGGTCGCGGAAGGCGATGGTGCGGATTCCGTCGCGCCGGCGCACCCGGTGAGGGCGAGGACGGCGACGGCGAGGAGCGCGGTGGCGGATCGGCGGATCGTGCGGTGCATGGTCAGCCCTTCGGGACTTCGACGACGACCTGGGTCGCCTTGACGGATGCGGTGGCGAGTGAGCCCACCTCGAGGTGCAGCTCGCGAGCGGCCTCGGCCGACATCAGCGAGACGACGCGGTGCGGACCCGCCTGCAGATCGACCTGCGCCATCAGCCCGTCGATCTGCACCCTGGTCACGATCCCGACGAACCGGTTGCGGGCGCTGGAGAGGATGTCGTCCGCGGCCTTCGCCTCTGCGGCGAGCGCGATCGCGCGGGCGGCGAGCGCATCGCCGGGGATCTCCGCCGGCACGGCATCCGTCACCGGCAGGTGTCCCTGGTCGATCCAGCGGCGCACGGTGTCGTCGCTCACCCCGAGCAGCGCTGCGGCGCGGGCGATCCGATAGGTCTGCATAGCGCCGAGACTACCGCAGATGCGGATCCCTGCGAAGGAATCCGCCGCAACTGCGTCGCGAACAGGGTCATCCTCCCCGCGGACCTCCGCGCGGGATACGGTGTGACTCACACCAGACGCGACCGTGGGGGGACCTCGATGGCGAGACCGGATGAATCGACGGACGAGCTGTCCGAGTTCGCTGAGCTGCTGACGCATGAGCAGGAGTTCACGCGCGCTCGCGATCGGATCGCCCCTGAGGTGCGCCGCAGACGCCGACGCCGGGGCCTCATCATCACCGCGATCTGCGTCGTGCTGCTGCTGGCCGCGGCGGGCGGGTACATCGGGTGGGCGCTCACGGCGCCGGTCGATCAGCCAGCGGTGACCACCCAGGCCCCGCAGGCCCCGGCCGTCGATCCGGCTGTCATCGCGACGCCTCTGTCGGGAGCCTCGGCGATCAGCGTCGCGGGCGCAGACGCGTATCTGGGCGAGGGAGCGAGTGGGGTGTGGTCGTCGAGCGGCACTGGCGACCCCCTCCCCATCGCGAGTATCAGCAAGCTCATCACGGCGCTCGTCATCCTCGACAGGGCGCCGCTCGCCTCCGCCGACGATCCAGGCCCGACGATCACCTTCACGAAAGCCGACCACGACCTCTACGACAGGTACTACGTGCAGGGCGCGACCATCGCCCCTATGCCCACCGGCACCTCGATGTCGCTGCGTGATGCCCTGGCCGCCATGCTGATCCCCTCGGCGAGCAACTACGCGGAGGCACTGTCGTCACGGATCTTCGGATCCCAGAGCGCCTTCCTCGGTGCGACCCGCGACTGGCTCGCCGCGCACGGACTCACCGGCACCACGATCACCGAGCCCACCGGCATCAGCCCTCGCAACACGAGCACCGCAGCCGACCTCCTGGCGATCGGAAAGCTCGCCGCCGCGAATCCGGCGATCGCGCAGATCGTCGCGACCCCGTCGATCTCGCTCCCGGGGGCCGGCCAGCTGAACAACACCAACGGCCTCCTCGGCACCGCCGGGATCACGGGGATGAAGACCGGCACGCTGGGCGAGGGCACGGTCAGCCTGCTGTACACCGCGACCCTCGATGTCGGCGCCGCCGAGCCGCTCGCGGTGACCGGCGTGCTGCTCGGAGGCGCTTCGCGCGACTCGGTCAACGCCAGCGTGATCGGCGCGTTGGACAGCATCCGCAGCGGATTCCACCAGGTCTCCGTCGCGACATCCGGCCAGGAGGTCGGCACGATCTCGACGCCCTGGGGCTCGAGCGCCCGCCTCGTGATCGGACAGACCGCGTCGATCTTCACCTGGTCGGACACTCCGATCACCCTGAGCATGGACATCGCGACCCCGCCGACCTACCAGGACGGCACGGTCGTGGGCAGCGTCACCTGGACAGCCGGGCCGAACACCGTCACCGCTCCCGTGAAGATCGAGGGGAGCATCGACCACCCCTCCGAGTGGTGGCGGCTCACGCACCCGTCCGAACTCGGATCGCCGCTGGATGCCGCGGGCTGATCCCAGCTCCCCCTGATCACTGGACAGCAGGTGGCGCACAGTGCCGCATCTCGCACGAGGAAGCGGCCATCTGCGACACCCGGTCGGATGCAGGTGACGCAACCGGTCGCATCCGACGAGACGAAGCGGCCATCTGCGACACCCGGTCGGATGCAGGTGGCGCAACCGGTCGGTACGGATGCCGAGGCCGGCCGCGACCGGGCGGACGAGGATGCCGCGGGCATACGCTGAAGCCATGCAACCTCTCGTCGATCCGGCGCCGGCTCTGGAGCCGACCGAACTCGTCCGCACCGCTCGTCACGCCGTGCTCACCGGCATCGGCGAGGAGGGCCAGCGCCGCCTGAGCGCCGCACACGTCGCCGTCGTCGGCGCCGGCGGCGTCGGCTCCCCCGTACTGCTCGCGCTCGCGGCTGCCGGTGTCGGCGCGATTACCGTGATCGATGACGACGTCGTGGAGCTCACCAACCTGCAGCGGCAGCTCGCGCACCGCGTCGACGACATCGGCACTCCGAAGACCGACTCCGCGGCTCGCGCGATCACGGCCCTCGCCCCGCAGACCACCGTGACCCGGATCGCCGAGCGTCTCGACGCCGGCAACGCCGATCGTCTGTTCACCGGCGCCGATCTCGTGGTCGACACGAGCGACTCCTTCGCCACCCGCCGCGACGTGGCCGCTGCGACCGAATCGCTCGGGCTGCCGCTCGTGTGGGGCGCCGTGCAGGAATGGCACGCGCAGGCCACGGTGTTCTGGTCGCGCCCGACCGAAGGAGACCCCGTGGTGCTCACCGATCTCTTCCCGCTCGGCACCGAGGGCGAGCCGCCGAGCTGCGCGCAGGTCGGCGTGCTCGGGGCGCTGTGCGTACAGGTCGGCGGGATGCTTGCCGGCGAGGCGATCAAGCTCATCACGGGAGCGGGTGAACCGCTGCTCGGCCGCCTGGCCATGATCGACGCGCTCACCGGCCGGCAGCACGAGATCGCGATCCGGTCGGCTGCCACAGCGTCGGCATCGGCGGTGTCCGCATGAGCGGCCGCAGGACGGTCGAGGAGCAGCTCGTGCGCGTGCTCGAGGCCGTGCAGGTGCTCGAGGCCGAGACGCGTGCGATCCGGGATGCTGCGGGACGCACCCTCGCCGATCCGGCGACCGCCGCCCACGACATCCCCCTCTTCGACAACTCGGCGATGGACGGCTTCGCGGTGCGCGCAGTGGATGTCGCCGGGGCATCCGAAGAGCATCCGGTCACCCTGCGGGTCGTCGCCGACCTCCCAGCCGGTGTCGCGACCGACCCGGCCCTCGGCCAGGGCGAGGCCGCGCGCATCATGACCGGCTCACCGACCCCGACGGATGCCGACGTGATCGTGCCCTTCGAGGACACCGCCGGCGGGCTCGCCGATTCCCTCGGCGAGGTGCGGGTGCTGCGCGCGCCGGCCAAGCCCGGAGTCTTCGTGCGGCGCCGAGGCGCGGATCTGCATGCGGGAGACGAGGTCGTGCTCGCGGGCGAACGCCTCGGGGCCTTCCAGGTCGCGGCGGCCGTCGCGGCCGGCATCGCCGAGGTCACGGTGACGCGTGCGCCTCGGGTGGCCGTGGTGTCGACGGGCAGCGAGCTGCTCGCCCCCGGCGAGTCGCCTGAGCGCGGCCGCATCCCCGACTCGAACGGGCCGCTGCTCGAGCAGCTGGTGGCGGATGCCGACGCAGAGGTCGTGCTGGTCGCACGGGTCACGGACGACGCGGACGCCGTGCGGATCGTCACCGCGGAGGCCGTCGCCCTTGGCGCAGATGTGATCGTGTTCACGGGCGGCGTCAGCGCCGGCGCCTACGAGCCGGTGCGCGGCGCCTTCGACGGCGGCGGCGAGGTCGAGTTCTCCAGTGTCGCCATGCAGCCGGGCAAGCCGCAGGCCTTCGGCGTGCTGGCCTCCGGCGCGCTCGTCTTCGGCCTCCCGGGCAACCCGGTCAGCGTCGCTGTCTCGTTCGAGGTGTTCGTGCGTCCGGCGCTGCTCGCGATGCAGGGTCGCACCGGCATCCACCGAGCCATCGCCTCATTCACCGCGGATGCCGCGTGGACCACACCCCCCGGCCGTCGGCAGTACCTCCCCGCGATCGTCGACCTCGCGGCGCGCACCGTGCGCCCGGCGACCGCCGGCGGGTCGGGCTCGCACCTGGCGGGCTGCCTCGCCCGTGCGCACGCCTTCGCGATCGTGCCGGCCGAGGTCGAGGCCGTCGCCGTGGGCGACGAGATCGATGTCATGCTGGTGGGATGAGCTTCACGCATCTCGACGCCGCCGGCCACGCACACATGGTCGACGTGACGTCGAAGCAGCCGACCGTCCGCACGGCGACCGCCCGCGGCTTCGTCCGCTGCAGCGCCGACGTGATCGCCGCGCTCCGTGACGGCACCGCGCCGAAGGGTGACGTGATCGCGGTCGCCCGCATCGCCGGCATCCAGGCCGCCAAGGCGACACCGTCGCTCCTGCCGCTTGCTCACGTGATCGGCGTGCACCGGGCGAGCGTCGAGCTCGACATCGTCGACGACGGCGTGCGCATCGAGGCGACCGTCGGCACCGCCGACCGCACGGGCGTCGAGATGGAGGCGCTCACCGCCGTGTCGGTGACCGCGCTGGCGATCGTCGACATGATCAAGGGCATCGACCGTGCGGTCGTGATCGAAGACGTGCGGATCGTCGCGAAGTCGGGCGGACGCTCCGGCGACTGGGTGCGCCCTGGCGAGACCGCTCCCGAGAGCGCCCGATGATCCGGGTGCGCTACTTCGCCGCAGCGGCGGCCGCAGCGGGCACCGATGCGGAGGAGCGCGGCGAGCGCACGCTCCTCGACCTGCGGGCGGCGATCATCGCGGAGCATCCGGCCCTCGTCGACATCCTGCCCCGCTGCGCCATGATGGTCGACGGCGTCCGCACCGATGCCGACCGTCCGCTCGACGACGTGCAGCTCATCGACGTGCTGCCGCCCTTCGCCGGCGGCTGATCCCGCGCGACCTGCAGGACCGATCGCCGCGTGCAGGATCGATCCGCGGCGTGTCGTCCTGCAGGTCGCGAGATCTCCTGCGGATGGCGGGTCAGCAGGCTGCTCAGCCCCCGATGCCCTTCCACGACGTCGAGCCGTCGGATTCGAGCTGACGCTTCCACACCGGCAGGTCGCTCTTGATCGTCTCGATGACCGCGCGGCAGACCTCGAAGGCCTCGGCGCGGTGCTCGGAGGCGACGGCGATGATCACGGCCGCGTCCCCCACGGCCAGGTTGCCGACGCGGTGACTCACTGCGACCACTGCGGGCGCACCGGCACCGGCGCCCGCCGTCTCGGCGATCGTCCGCAGCGTCGCAGCGGCGTCCGGGTGCGCGCTGTATTCGAGGCCGATCACCGGCGTCTCGGCATCCGGATCGTTGTCGCGCACGCGTCCGACGAAGGTCGTGACCGCGCCGAGCCGAGGGTCTTCGACGGCCTGCAGATGCACGTCGAGGTCGAGGTGCTCTTCGCTGATCGCGGCGATTCGTACGTCGTTCATGAGTGGTCTCCGCCCGCTACCTGATCGATGATGTGCGCGGCGACGCCGAGCACGATGGGAACTCCGGATGCGACGGCGCGCGTCGACCCAGGAAGGTTCACGACGAGGGCGCCCTGGGGGTCGATGATGCCGGCGAGTCCGCGAGACAGCACCGAGAGCGGGGTGTCGGCGAGTCCGCTGCGGCGGAGTTCCTCGGCGATGCCCGGCACCTCGCGGGTGATCACCGGACGAGTGCCCTCAGGGGTCTGATCACGCGGCCCGACGCCGGTGCCGCCGGTCGTCAGGATCAGCCGCACGCCGCGTGCCGCTGCGCGGCGCAGGGCGTCGGAGACGGAGCTCACGCCATCGGGGATGATCTCGGCATCCGGGCAATGCCACCCGGCATCCCGCAGCAGCCCCACCGCGATCGGTCCGCCGCGATCCTCGCGCTCACCGGCGAACGACCGGTCGGAGACGGTGATCACACACGCGGGGAGCGACGTCATGGCTCCACCCTATGGGCTGGGATCAGGCGCCGCACCGGCTCAGTTGACGCGGACCAGCGAACGCTGCCATCCGGACGAGCCGTCCGGCGCGATCGGCGCACGATCCTCGATCTGCAGGTCGCCGTTCTTGTTGATCGCCCGCACTGCCACGTAGTGCGTGCCGGGGGTGGCATCCCACTCCATGAACCACTGCACCCAGGTGTCGTCGTTGATCGGTGCCGAGAGCGTCGCAGGCACCCAGTCGCCGTTGTCGATGCTCACCTCGACGCTCTGGATGCCGACGGACTGCGCCCATGCGACGCCGGCGATCGGGATCTTCCCGGCAGCGACGGCCTCGCCGATCTTCGGGGTGTCGACGCGCGAGGAGAACTTGATCGGCGCCTCGGCGCTGTACCCGCGGGGGGTCCAGTACGCCTCGTCGGCGGCGAAGGTCGTGACCTTGAGCTCGGTGAGCCACTTCGTCGCCGACACGTAGCCGTAGAGTCCCGGCACGACCATGCGCACCGGGAAGCCGTGCTCGAGCGGCAGCGGTTCGCCGTTCATGGCGACCGCGAGGATCGCGTCGAGGTTGTCGTCGGTCAGCGCCGAGAGCGGTGTGCTCGCGGTGTATCCGTCGACACTCTTCGAGAGCACCATGTCGGCGCCCGACTTCACGCCGGCCTTCTTCAGCACGTCTCGCAGCGGCACACCCAGCCACTTCGCGTTGCCGACGAGCTCGCCGCCGACCTCGTTCGAGACGCAGGTCAGGGTGATCGCATACTCGTCGAGCCCCATGTCGAGGATGTCCTGGAAGCTCATCTCGACCCGCTGGTCGACCATGCCGTCGATCACGAGACGCCAGGTCTCGGGGTCGATCGACGGAACGGTCAGCGCGGTGTCGACGCGATAGAAGTCCTTGTTCGGCGTGAAGAGCTTGCTGAGTCCCGGGATGTCGAGCTCGGCACCCTCGGGGACCGTGACCGTGCTGCGCGGAGACGGGATCTTCAGGGCGTCGCGGATCGACTCGACCGAGGAGACGGTCATGCTGACGGCACGAGAGGCGACGCCGACGATGACAGCGGATGCTCCGGCGATCGCGGTGAGCACGAAGAAGCGGCGGCGGTCGATGCCGGCCGGGGCAGGCGTGCCGTCCGCGGTCGTGGCCTTCGCTCCCTTGGCCTTCGCGGCCTCGGTGGGTGTGGGCTTCGTGATCGGCGGGGTTGCCGGAGCATCCGCCGTCTTGCCGCCCGACGCCGTGGCCGGGAGCACCGAACCGCGCCATGCGCGCAGGCGACGGATGAGGAGCACGAGGATGAACGATCCGACGATGGTGCCGAGCACCGGGGGCACGAAGGCGAGCGGCTGCACACCGGCGCGGGTCACGATCGCCGCGGTCGAGAGCGCACCGGCGATGACGAGCGCGATCACGCCGAGCGGCGGTCGCACCAGCTGCAGGATGCCGGCGATCGCCGAGGCGATGACCACGGCCAGACCGAGCCCCGCGAGCAGGGCGACCTTGTCGTTCTCACCGAAGGTCGCGATCGCGAACTCCTTGAACGGCTGCGGCACGATGTCGATCACGAACCCGCCCACGGCGAGGATGGGGCTGGCCGCGCGGGCGAACACCAGCGCGAAGACCTCAGCGGTGGCGAGGAAGACGGCACCGCCGATCAGGCCCGCGAGGGCTGCCCATGCGATGAACCGTTTGCCACTGCTGCGCTGCGCCATGGTCGTCTCCTCCCACACCGGTGCGGTGTGCTCGCCTCTTGTTCGGAGACGATGCCCAAACGGATGTGACGAGCTTGCCGGGGGTCGCCGAGCCTCGGTCAGAGGCGACGCGCGGTGATGGCCTCGCGGCCCTGGATCTGACGCAGCGTACGCATGCACCGCGAGCACAGGATCTCGACCCGACGCGGGTGACCTTCCCCGCAGACGCAGTCGACCGTCACGCGCCACTTCGCGGTGCGTCCGCACGGCTGGTAGCCCTCGTCATCACCGTGATCGCACTCGCAGATCTGCCGCCCACGGTCGACACCCGCGAGTTCGTCGACGCCGCGGTCGGCCTCAACCGGCACTGCTTCCTGCGTTCTCACCACCTGCCGATGCTCCCAGGGCCGCGGCGGCCTCGCAACATCGCGCTGGATCGCCGAGCGGACATCACCGCCCGGAGCGAGGCGTCAGACGCCGACGATTCGAGGAGGCGGCGGCGGGGCGAGCTGCCTCCTCGGCACGCCATGGGCCTCGCGGTGCAGGCGCTCCATGCGGGTGTCGAGTTCGGCGGCGGCCGCCGCGGCATCCGTCAGGCTGTCGACGAGGTGCGAGGGGACCTGGTTCGAGAACTTGTAGTAGATCTTGTGCTCGAGGCTGGCCCAGAAGTCCATCGCGATGGTGCGGAACTGCACCTCGACCGGCACCGACAGCGGGCCGGTGGAGAGGAACACCGGCACCTCGATGATCGCGTGCAGGCTCTTGTACCCGTTGTCCTTCGGCTCTGCGATGTAGTCCTTCACGACGCGGACGGTCACGTCGTCCTGCTGCGTCAACAGGTCGAAGAGCTGGTACACGTCTGCGACGAAGCTGCAGGTCACGCGCACACCGGCGATGTCGGTGATCTCGGCACGGATGCGGTCGAAGTCGGGCTCGTCGATCCCCTTGCGGGCGATCTTCTCGACGATGCTGTCCGGCGTCTTCAGCCGACTTTTCACGTGCTCGATCGGGTTGTATGCGTGGTCGTGCGTGAACTCGTCGCGGAGGATCGAGATCTTCGTCTCGACCTCGCGCATCCCGAATTCGTACTCGCGCAGGAACCGCTGGAACTCGTCACGCAGTTCGCGTGTCTTGCGGATGGAGTCTTCGGTGACCTGAAGGGTCGTCATGTCATCGACGGTACGGCTTCGTGATCGGAAATCGCTGTGGATCCTCGATGTGAGGGAATCGACGTGAGGATTCCGTGAGGGGTGCACCGACCGGGCGTAGGGATTCCGTAAGGATCGCGTAAGGAAGGCGTCTGTGGGGGTAGTGTCGCCGGACGTGTCAGAAGAATTCCGAGACGGCGCGGACGCCCCGCTCGCCAAGCGCATCCTGATCGGCGACCCCCTCACGAGCCAGCAGGTCGACGACCAGCTGCTCCCCAAGCGGATGGCCCTGCCGATCTTCGCCTCCGACGCGCTGAGCTCGGTCGCGTACGCGCCGCAGGAGCTCGTGATGATCCTCCTGATCGGCGGGCTCACGTTCCTGTCGTTCACGCCGCTGGTCGCTGTGGCGGTCGTCGTGCTGCTGGTCGTGGTGGTGCTCAGCTACCGCCAGCTGATCAAGGCGTACCCCTCCGGCGGTGGCGACTACGAGGTGGCTTCGAAGAACCTCGGCGAGATCCCCGGCGTGGTCGTCGCGGCAGCGCTGCTCGTGGACTACGTGCTGACCGTCGCCGTCTCCGTGGCATCCGGCGTCGACAACATCATCTCCGCGCTGCCCGGACTCGATCCGTTCCGGGTCGAGCTCGCTGTCGGCTTCGTGATCCTGATCATCATCGTGAACCTGCGCGGCGTGCGCGAGGCCTCGCTGGTCTTCGCGATCCCCACCTACGTCTTCATCGCCTCTGTCGGGTTCATGATCGTCACCGGCCTGATCCGCACGTTCCTCGGCGACGCCCCGATCGCATCGAGCGCGGACTTCTCGGTGCAGGCGGAGAACCTCAGCCAGGCCGCCGTCATCCTGCTCATCCTCCGTGCATTCTCGAGCGGATGCTCCGCCCTCACCGGCGTCGAGGCCGTGTCGAACGGCGTCCCCGCGTTCCGAGCCCCGAAGGTGCGCAACGCGCAGTCCACGCTCGTGCTCATGGGGTCGATCGCGGCGTGCCTGTTCGCCGGGCTCACCGCTCTCGCGCTCATCACCGGCGTGCACTACGCCGAGAACCCCTGCGATCTCGTCGGCTTCGACTGCACGACACCGCAGCCCAGCCTGATGGCGCAGATCGCGAGCGCGACGTTCGGCGGCGGCAGCATCCTGTTCTTCGTCGTACAGGCGGCCACCGCGTGTGTGCTGCTGCTCGCCGCGAACACGGCCTTCAACGGATTCCCCCTGCTCGGCGCGGTGCTCGCGCGCGACGGCTACGCCCCGAAGTCGCTGAACACCCGCGGCGATCGTCTCGTGTTCTCGAACGGCATGATCCTGCTCGGCATCGGCGCGATGATCGTGCTCGTCGTCTTCCAGGCACGGCTCACGACGCTGATCCAGCTGTACATCATCGGCGTCTTCGTGTCGTTCTCGCTCGGCCAGATCGGCATGGTGCGGCATTGGCGGCGCGTGCTGCGGGGCCCCACGGAGGACAGTGCTGGCTCCGGGGTGGACGGCGCCTCGGCATCCGATCGTCGTTCGGCGAAGATCGGCCTCATCATCAACTCGACCGGCGCGGTCATGACCGTGCTCGTGCTGGTGATCGTCACGATCACGAAATTCACGCACGGCGCGTACCTGGTGTTCTTCGCGATCCCCATCCTCGCCTTCCTGATGCTCGGCGTGAAGCGGTACTACCGCGATGTCGACCACGAGATCGCGATCGACGACACCACCCGATTCGGCGCGACCGGTGACGTCGCGATCGTCATGGTCAGCCGTCTGCAGAAGCCGGTGGTGAAGGCCGTCGACTACGCGGTCGCCGCCAAGCACGGCAAGACGATCGCGGTGCACGTCGCGGTCGATGCGGATGCCGCGACCGAACTGCAGCAGCAGTGGGCCGACCATCTGATGCCGATCCCGCTCGTGATCGTCGAGTCGCCGTACCGATCGTTCGCGCAGCCCGTGGCGCAGTTCATCAAGCAGTACCGCGAGAAGCACGGCTCCTCGGTCGTGACCGTCTACCTGCCGCAGTACATCGTCGGCCACTGGTGGGAGTCGTTCCTGCACAACCGTCGCGCACGCCGCATGGCCAACCAGCTCATGCTGATCCACGGCGTCTCGATCACGCTCGTGCCCTGGCTGCTCGACTCCTCCGAGCTCATCTACGGTCGACGCTCACGCCCGCTGCCCGGTCAGGAGCGCGCCGGACGCCCGGTCGTCGTGAACGGCCGGCGGGCGCACCGACCGGCCGGGCCGCCGAAGGAGTAGCCGCGGGGGCGTTGCCCCGCGGCCGCTCCCGTTCGCCAGGGGCCGCACATGGCCGCAACCCAGCGGCCGAGGCGGCCATCTGCGACCCCTCCATTCGAGCGGATGTCGCAGATGGCCGTCTCCCCCGGCCGGAAGCGGTCAACTGCGACACCAGCGGCGTGCGCCCGGATGCCGGGAGACGAGCTCGTGACACATGTCACCGGTCGCGGTGACGAGTCGACACTTCCTCGAGATGCGCGGGTCGGATGGACTGGAGTCCAGACGCGGAACCCGATCCGCCGCTCGAGAAAGAGAACAATGCGCAAGCCCTGGCGAATCGCCCTCATCACCATCGGCGCCATCGTGGCGGTGCCCGTCCTGGCCCTGGCCACGACCAGCATCGTGAACGTCGTGGCCACGAACATCGAAGCAGGGGAGATCACCCCCTACGGGCAGAAGGTGCCGGTCGACGGCAAAGAGATGAACGTGCTGGTGAGCGGCACGGGCGACGAGACGATCGTGCTGCTGCCCGGCCTCGGCACCGCAGCACCGGCGCTCGACTTCCAGCCGCTGATCGCCGAGCTCGACGACACGTACCGCGTGGTCGCGGTCGAGCCGTTCGGCACCGGACTGAGCGATCAGACCGACGTCCCGCGCACCGCCGAGAACATCACCGGCGAGATCCACGAGGCGCTGCAGCAGCTCGGCATCGACCGCTACACGCTGATGGGGCATTCGATCTCCGGCATCTACGCGCTGACCTACACGGCGGCCTATCAGGACGAGGTCACGGCCTTCATCGGCATCGACAGCAGTGTGCCCGACCAGCCGGGATCCGACGAAGCGATCCCGACGTCGGTGGTCGTCACGCTCGGGAACCTCGGCATCACCCGCATCCTCTCCGGCATGGCGGCTGACCCGTACGACGGTCTCCCCTACGACGAGGCGACCAAGACGCAGATGGCGCTGCTGACGAACCGGAACGCGTCGGCGCCGACCCTGGTCGACGAGATGGATCACACGCCCGCGAACTTCGCCGCCGTCAGCGGTGCGACCTTCCCGGCATCCCTCCCGCTGCTCCTGTTCGTGGCGACCGAGGACGCCGATGTCGATGGCTGGCTGGCGCTGCACGAGGCGCAGGCCGCGAGCGTCGACCACGGTGAGCTCATCGAGCTGGCTGGTGGCCACTACCTGCACCACACGCTCTCGGCGGAGCTCGCGCAGGGCGTGCAGACGTTCCTCGCCGGCATCCCCGGGCGCTGATCCCCGGGCTCCCGCCCCCGCGAGAGGTCATGAACCGCCGCTCTCTCGGGGGCGCGAGGGTCAGCCGGCGACGAGCACCAGCGCGAGCGTCGCGACGAGCACGGTCGGCACCGCCACGACGAGGCCCCAGAGCATGAAGCGTCCCCACTTGAGCTCGACGCCGAGCTTCACGATCCGGTGATGCCACAGCAGCGTCGCCAAGGAGGCCCACGGCGTGACGAGCGGACCGAGGTTCACGCCGATCAACAGCGCCATCAGCGCGACCGGGTCACCGGCCGCCGGCTCGAGGATCAGATACGCCGGGAGGTTGTTCACGCCGTTCGCCGTGAGCGCACCGACCGCTGCGAGACGCAGCAGCTCACCCGGGTCATGGCCGCCCGACGCGAAGGACAGCAGGAAGTCGAGGATGCCGTTGGCGTGCGCGGTCTCGACCAGCACGAACAGCGCGGCGGCGAGCCCGAGCGCCTGCCACGGCACGAGTGACAGTCGCAGCACATGCCGCCGACGCACCGCGAACAGCACGAGCATGAGCACGGCGGCGGCCGTGGCGGGGATCCACACCTCGTGGGTCACCGTGAGCAACGGAAGCAGCACGATCAGCACCCCGGTGGCACCCCAGAACAGGATGCGGTCGGATGCCGCGCCTGGCGCCGGCACGCGGTACGAGCCGAACAGGGTGCGGCGGTGCACGATCGTGAGGATCGCGACCGGGATCAGCACGCCGACGAGCGTCGGCGCCCAGCTCAGCGCGAGGAATGCTGCGGGTTCAGCGCCGATCGCCGGCGCGGCGAGCAGGTTCGTCAGGTTCGAGACCGGCAGGGCGAGGGATGCCGTGTTCGCCAACCACACCGTGGCGAGCGCGAACGGCAGCGGGGAGACGCCGATGCTCTGCGCCAGCACGACCACGACCGGGGTCACGATCACGGCCGTCGTGTCGAGCGAGAGGAACACCGTGCTCACCACGGCGAGCGCGACGACCGAGGCCCAGAGCGCGACGACGCGACCGCGTCCCCACCCGGCGAGGCGCTGTGCGAGCACGTCGAATACGGCCGCCTCACGGGCGAGCTCGGCGACGATCGTGATGGCCACCACGAAGCCCAGCACCGGCGCCGTGCGCAGCCCCAGCGCGCCGGCATCCGTCGTCGGCAGCAGCCCGCTGAGCACGCACACCGCGGCGACGACGATGAGCGCGAGGACGATCCACGTCCCCGCGCCGATCCGCCGTCGCGTCGCACCCACTCCGAGAGCATAGATCCACCGCGACCTGCTCCGGTCGCAGTTGGCGGGGCCGGCCCGTGTTCCGGTCGCAGTTCGCGCCGCTCCCCCGGCGCTCAGTGCGGCAGCAACTGCGACCGGAACGATGGAAGATGATGCGACCGGAACGAAGGAGGATGCCGCGGCGGGAGGGCACCGGCGACCGGAACCGGGGCGGACGCCGTGAGCGATCCGCATGGGTTCGGCGAGGACGCGTAGGGGAACCGTGAGGATCGACGTCACGGATGCCGTGGCGGAGTTGTATCGGATCCGTGCTCGACATCATCTACCTCGCGCTGACCCTCGCGCTCTTCGCCCTCGTCTCGCTGATCGCGACGGGGGTGGAGAAGCTGTGATCGTCTTCAGCATCATCGCCGCCGCCCTCGCGCTGGCCGCCATCGTCTACCTCGTGGTCGCCCTCGTCGCACCGGAGAGGTTCTGATGACCCCCGAGATCTGGTTCGGCATCCTGCAGCTCACGGCGGTCGTCGTCGTGCTCGTGCTCCTCTACCGCCCACTCGGCGACTACATCGCCCACGTCTACACGTCGGGCCGTGACCTGCGCCTCGAACGCGGCATCTATCGCCTGATCGGCGTCGACCCGCGCTCCGAGCAGACCTGGCGCGCCTACGCACGCAGCGTGCTGGTGTTCTCCGTCACGGGCCTCATCCTCGTCTACGCCCTGCAGCGGCTGCAGGCCTTCCTGCCGGAATCGCTCGGGCTGCCCGCCGTACCGGAGGGACTCGCGTTCAACACCGCGGCATCCTTCGTCGCCAACACCAACTGGCAGTCCTACTCGCCGGAGCAGACCATGGGCTACGTCGTGCAGCTCGCCGGCCTCACGGTGCAGAACTTCGTGTCTGCTGCGGTCGGACTCACGATCGCGATCGCACTGATCCGCGGACTCGCGCGCCGCGGATCCACGACGATCGGCAACTTCTGGGTCGACCTGTTCCGCGGACTCGGACGCCTGCTCCTACCGATCGCCCTGATCAGTGCGGTCGCACTGCTCGCCGGCGGCGTGATCCAGAACTTCGCCGGCTTCACCGACGTCACCACGATCTCGGGCGGAACGCAGACGATCCCCGGCGGCCCAGTGGCCTCGCAGGAGGCGATCAAGCTGCTCGGCACGAACGGTGGCGGCTTCTTCAACGCGAACTCCGCGCATCCCTTCGAGAACCCCACCGGATGGACGAACCTGCTCCAGGTCCTGCTGATCCTCGTCATCCCGTTCGCGCTCCCCCGCACCTTCGGGCGCATGATCGGCGACCACCGACAGGGATACGCGATCGCGGCCGTGATGGGCACGATCTTCCTGATCTCGACATTCGCCCTCTCCGCACTCGAGCTGGCCGGTCGCGGAACGGCTCCGCAACTCGCCGGAGCCGCGATGGAAGGCAAGGAGCAGCGCTTCGGCATCCTCGGCTCGACACTGTTCGGCAGTGCGAGCACGCTCACGTCGACCGGCGCGGTCAACTCCATGCACGACTCCTACACGGCACTCGGCGGCATGATGCCGATGCTGAACATGATGCTCGGCGAGGTCGCTCCCGGCGGCGTCGGTTCGGGCCTCTACGGGATGCTCGTGCTCGCGATCATCGCGGTGTTCGTCGGCGGGCTCCTGGTCGGCCGTACCCCCGAGTACCTCGGCAAGCGGATCGGCCCACGGGAGATCAAGCTCGCCAGCCTGTACATCCTGGTGGTGCCGGCGCTCGTCCTCGGTGGCACAGCGCTGAGCTTCGCGATCCCCGGCATCCGCGCCGATGTCGAGGCGACCAGCATCCTGAATCCCGGCGTGCACGGCATGAGCGAGGTGCTCTACGCGTTCACCTCGGCCGCGAACAACAACGGCTCGGCCTTCGCCGGCCTCACCGCGAACACCCCGTGGTTCAACACCGCCCTGGGGATCGCGATGCTGCTCGGCCGGTTCATCCCGATCGTGCTGGTGCTGGCCCTCGCCGGCTCCTTCGCGGCGCAGGAGCGGATCCCGGCCACGTCGGGCACGCTCCCCACCCACCGGCCGCAGTTCGTCGGCCTGCTCCTCGCCGTGACGGTCATCGTCACCGCGCTCACCTACTTCCCGGTGCTCACCCTGGGCCCGCTCGCCGAAGGACTCGTCTGACCATGACCATCACCACCGAATCGATACCGCAGCTCCCGAACGAGACGAAGGGCGTGCAGGAAGAGAAGCCGCGCACCTTCGGGTGGGCTGCGCTCGCCCAGGCTCTGCCGGGCGCGCTGCGCAAGCTCAACCCGGCGACACTCCTGCGAAACCCGGTGATGCTGCTGGTCTGGGTCGGCGCGGCATTCACGACCGTGCTCGCGATCGCCGAGCCGTTCCTCGGCGGCCCGGGTGAGTCAGGCGGCACGCCGGTCCCCGCACCGTTCACGGCCGGCATCGCGGTGTGGCTGTGGCTCACGGTGCTGTTCGCGAACCTGGCGGAGTCGGTCGCCGAAGGCCGCGGCAAGGCGCAGGCGGCAACACTCCGCAAGACCCGCACGAGCACGATGGCGCGGCGAGTGGTCGGCCCTTCGACAGGCTCAGGGACCCAGGGTGGAGGCTCAGGGACCCAAGGTGGAGGCTCAGGGACCCAGGGTGGAGGCTCAGGGCCCCAAGGAGCATGGGTCGCTGAGCTTGTCGAAGCGTCGCGGAGCGGAGCCCAGGACGGATTCGAAGCGCCCCGGACCGTCGAGGTCTCCTCGGCCGAGCTGCAGCGCGACGACGTCGTGCTCGTCGAGGCGGGCGACCTGATCCCTGGCGACGGCGACATCATCGCCGGCATCGCGACCGTCGACGAGTCGGCGATCACGGGCGAGAGCGCCCCGGTCATCCGCGAATCCGGCGGCGACCGCAGCGCTGTCACCGGCGGCACCAGGGTGCTGTCCGACCGCATCCTCGTCCGCATCACCTCGAAACCCGGCGAGACCTTCGTCGACCGGATGATCGCGCTCGTCGAGGGCGCGAGCCGACAGCGCACGCCCAACGAGATCGCCCTGAACATCCTGCTCGCGAGCCTGTCGATCGTGTTCGTGATCGTCGTGCTGGCGCTCAACCCGATCGCGTCGTACGCGGCGTCTCCCGTCAGCATCCCGGTGCTGATCGCCCTCCTCGTCTGCCTGATCCCGACCACGATCGGGGCCCTCCTCTCGGCGATCGGCATCGCCGGCATGGACCGCCTCGTGCAGCGCAACGTGCTCGCGATGTCGGGTCGTGCGGTCGAGGCCGCCGGCGACGTCACCACCCTGCTGCTCGACAAGACCGGCACGATCACCTACGGCAACCGTCGAGCGCACGAAGTGCTGCGGATGCCCGGCATCGATCCCGACGAACTCCTGCGCACCGCCGCGCTCTCGTCGCTCGCCGACCCCACCCCCGAGGGGGCCTCGATCGTCGAACTGGCGGACGCACGAGGCATCCGGGTGGAGCTTCCGAAGGATGCCGTCGTCGTGCCGTTCACAGCACAGACCCGCATGAGCGGACTCGACCTCGCGGACGGCACGCAGATCCGGAAGGGCGCGGGCTCCGCCGTGCAGGCGTGGCTCGGGCTGGACCCTTCGACAAGCTCAGGGACCCAGGGGGGCGCAGGGACCCAGGGGGGCGTAGGGATTCAGGCGGAACTCATGAGCAGGACGGATGCCGTGGCCCAGAGCGGTGGCACGCCGCTCGTCGTCGCGGTGAAGGGCCCTTCGACAAGCTCAGGGACCCAGGGCGACGCAGGGGCCCAGGGCGACGCAAGGACCGAGGGCGGGCGCGTCCTCGGCGTCGTGCACCTGAAGGACATCGTGAAGGACGGCCTGCGCGAGCGGTTCGACGAGCTGCGCAGCATGGGCATCCGCACCGTCATGATCACCGGCGACAACCCGCTCACGGCGAAGGCGATCGCCGCCGAAGCCGGTGTCGACGACTACCTCGCCGAGGCGACGCCGGAGCAGAAGCTCGAACTGATCCGTCGGGAGCAGGAGGGCGGACGCCTCGTCGCCATGACCGGCGACGGCACGAACGACGCTCCGGCGCTCGCACAGGCCGATGTCGGCGTCGCGATGAACACCGGCACCTCCGCCGCGAAGGAGGCCGGCAACATGGTCGACCTGGACTCCGACCCGACGAAGCTGATCGACATCGTCCGCATCGGCAAGCAGTTGCTGATCACGCGCGGGGCTCTCACCACGTTCTCGCTCGCGAACGACATCGCGAAGTACTTCGCCATCATCCCGGCGATGTTCATGGGGGTCTTCCCGGGCCTCGCAGTGCTCAACGTGATGCAGCTGCACTCCCCGGCATCCGCCGTCACCAGCGCGATCATCTTCAACGCGATCGTGATCGTCTTCCTCATCCCCCTCGCGCTCCGCGGCGTCGCCTACCGGCCCGCGAGCGCGAGCCAGATCCTGCAGCGCAACCTGCTGATCTACGGACTCGGCGGCGTGATCGCCCCGTTCATCGGCATCAAGCTGATCGACCTCGTCGTCAGCCTCATCCCGGGTTTCTGACGCGCTTCGACAGGCTCACCGCTTCGACAGGCTCAGCGACCCACCACCGCTTCGACAGGCTCAGCGCTTCGACAGGCTCAGCGACCCAGCGTCTGGGTCCCTGAGACCCAACGTCTGGGTCCCTGAGCCTGTCGAAGGGTCCACACACGTTCTGAAAGGTCATCATGTCCTCCACCCGCACCGCCCTCCGCACGACGGGCGTCGCCGTCCGCGCGATGCTCGTGCTCACGCTCGTCCTCGGCGTCCTGTACACACTGCTCGTCACCGGTATCGGCCAGCTGCTGCTGCCGTGGCAGGCGAACGGCTCACCGCTCGCCGACGGCAAGGGCAGCGCCCTCATCGGCCAATCCTTCACGGATGCCGACGGCACGGCACTGCCCGAGTACTTCCAGTCGCGGCCGTCCGCGGCCGGCGACGGCTACGACGGCGCCGGCTCGAGCGGCAGCAACCTCGGCCCCGAGAACGCCGACCTGATCGCGGCGATCCAGGAGCGCAAGACCGCGATCGCCGAGCGCGAGGGTGTCTCGCCCGACGACGTCCCCGCGGATGCCGTCACGGCATCCGGCTCCGGACTCGACCCGCACATCAGCGTCGCCTACGCCCTGCTGCAGGTGCCGCGTGTGGCCGATGCGCGCGGCCTCTCCGAGCAGCAGGTGCGCGCGCTCGTGGAGTCTAGGATTCAAGGGCGGGATCTGGGATTCCTCGGCGAGGAGCGCATCAACGTCGCCGAACTCAATCTCGCGCTCGATGAGCTGGAGGGCGCATGACACGAGAGCGGCGGGGCCGGCTGCGCGTCCTCCTCGGCGCGGCGCCGGGCGTCGGCAAGACCTTCGAGATGCTCGTCGAGGGACGCCGCCTGCTCGACGAGGGCCGCGACGTCATGATCGCCGTGGTCGAGACGCACGACCGCGCAGCGACCCGCGCGCAGACGGTCGGTCTGCCGGAGATCCCGCGCCGCACCGACGTGCACCGCGGAGTCCCCCTGACCGAGCTCGACCTCGACGCCGTGCTCGCCCGCCGCCCCGAGATCGCGCTCGTCGACGAGCTCGCGCACACGAACATCCCCGGCTCGCGGCATCCGAAGCGCTGGCAGGACGTCGATGCACTCCTCGACGCGGGCATCGACGTGATCACGACGGTGAACGTGCAGCACATCGAATCGCTCAACGCCGTGGTCGAGAAGATCACCGGCATCGCGCAGCAGGAGACGATCCCGGATGCCGTGGTCCGTGCGGCCGACGAGATCGAGGTCGTCGACCTGGCACCCCAGTCGCTGCGGGATCGGCTCGCTGCCGGCGTCGTGTATCCGGCGGAGCGCATCGACGCCGCGCTGTCGAACTACTTCCGGCTCGGCAACCTCACCGCACTGCGAGAACTCGCACTGCTGTGGCTCGCCGACGAGGTCGACAGCGCGCTGCGCAGCTACCGGGCCGATCACGGCATCGAGGGCGCGTGGCAGGCGCGCGAGCGCGTGGTGGTGGCGCTCACCGGCGGCCCTGAGGGCGAGACCCTGCTGCGCCGCGGCGCCCGTATCGCCGCGCGGTCCGCCGGCGGGGAGCTGCTCGCGGTGCACATCTCGACACAGGACGGCCTCAGAGACGAGACGCCTGGGGCACTGGCGGCGCAGCGGGCACTCGTCGAGTCGCTCGGCGGCAGCTACCACCAGATCATCGGCGACGACATCCCCGGCACGCTCGTCGAGTTCGCCCAGGGAGCGGATGCCACACAGCTCGTGATCGGCGTCAGCCGCCGCGGACGACTCATGGCCGCGCTCACCGGACCGGGCATCGGCTCCGAGGTCATCCGCCGCTCGGGCGACATCGACGTGCACATCGTCACCCACGCGGCGGCCGGCGGCCGAGTCGCGCTCCCCCGCATCACCGGCGGCGCCCTCGGCTGGCGACGGCAGGTGCTCGGCTTCGCGGTCGCCGTGGTGTTCGGCCCGCTGCTGTCCTGGGTGATGTTCACGTTCCGCAGTCCGGAGTCCATCACCTCAGAGGTGCTCGCCTACCAGCTGCTCGTCGTCGTGGTGGCATTGATCGGCGGCATCCGCCCTGCCGTGTTCGCGGCCGTGCTGTCAGGCATCACCCTCGATCTGCTGTTCGTCGCGCCGCTGTTCACGATCACGATCGCGCACCCGCTGCACGTCCTCGCACTCGTCCTGTACGTCGTGATCGCGATCCTGGTGAGCCTGATCGTCGACCAGGCCGCCCGCCGCGCGCGCACCGCCAAGCGCGCGACCGCGGAAGCCGAGCTGCTCGCCGCCGTGGCAGGCAACGTGCTGCGCGGAGACAACTCCGTACTCGCCCTCGTCAGCCGCACCCGCGAGGCATTCGGCCTGAGCGGTGTCCGCCTGCTGTCACCGACCGGCGAGGTGCTGGCGTGCGACGGCGAGCCCCTCGCCGACGGCCGTGCCACCAGTGTTCCGGTGGGCTCGGACGGCACGCCACGCGCGATGCTCGAACTGCACGGGGACTCGCTCGACGCTCCGGCCCGCCGTCTGCTCGACGCGATCGTGGCGCAACTCGCCGCCGCGATCGAGCACACCGATCTGCGCGAGACCGCCAAGGAGGTCGCAGCGCTCGCCGAGACCGACCAGGTGCGCAGCGCCCTGCTCTCTGCGCTGAGCCACGACCTGCGGCGTCCGCTCGCCTCGGCCGTCGCAGCGATCGGCGGCCTGCGGGGTGCGCACGAGCTCTCCGCCGATGACCGGGCCGAGCTGCTCGCGACGGCGGACGAGAGCCTCGCGACGCTGTCGACGCTCGTCACCGATCTGCTCGATGTGAGCCGGGTGCAGGCGGGGGTGCTCGCGGTGTCGTCCGCTCCGATGGATGCGACCGGCCCGATCCTCGCAGCCGTGGACGAGCTCGGCCTCGGCCCTGCAGACGTCGACCTCTCGCTCGATCCGAACCTGCCGCTGCTGCAGGCGGACGCTGTGCTGCTGCAGCGGGTGCTGGTGAACGTGCTCGCGAACGCGCACCGCTACGCGCCGGACGGCACCCGCGTGCTGATCTCGACCAGCGCCCTCGGCGAGCGCGCCGAGATCCGCATCGCCGACCGGGGAGAGGGCGTGCCGGCCGAACGCCGCGACAGCATCTTCCAGCCGTTCCAACGGTTCGGCGACACCGACAACACCACGGGACTCGGTCTGGGCCTCGCCCTGTCGCGCGGGTTCGCGGAGGGCATGGGCGGTAGCCTGACACCCGAGGACACGCCAGGCGGCGGCCTCACGATGGTCATCTCGCTGCCGCTCGCGGAGGCAGACCCCCTTCGACACGCTCAGGAATCACTGGAGGAGACGGAGTGAAGCTCCTCATCGCCGACGACGACCCGCAGATGGTGCGGGCGCTGCGCATCACGCTGTCGGCACACGGTTACGACGTCGTGGTGGCGCCGGACGGCGCCGCAGCGATCTCGGTCGCCGCGCAGACGCATCCTGATCTGATCATGCTCGACCTCGGGATGCCGCGACTCGACGGCATCGAGGTGATCCAGGCGCTGCGGGGCTGGACGACCGTTCCGATCATCGTCGTGTCTGGCCGCACCGGTTCCGCCGACAAGGTCGACGCCCTCGACGCGGGTGCCGACGACTTCGTCACCAAGCCGTTCCAGGTCGATGAACTGCTCGCGCGGCTTCGTGCCCTCTCCCGTCGGGCGGTGCCGGCAGGCGGCGAGTCGACGGTCGCATTCGGCGACGTGGTGGTCGACCTCGTCACGAAGACCGTCACGCGCGGCGGCTCGCGGGTGCATCTCACACCCACGGAATGGCGGATGCTGGAGCACCTGTCGCGGCATCCCGGCGCCCTCGTGACGCGTCAGGATCTGCTGAAGGAGATCTGGGGCAGCGAGCAGGTGGCCGACTCGGGCTACCTGCGGCTGTACATGTCGCAGCTGCGCAAGAAGCTCGAGCAGGAGCCAGGGGCGCCGGTGCACCTGCTCACCGAGTCCGGGATGGGCTACCGCCTCGTCGTCTGACGCTTCGACAGGCTCAGCGACCCACCTGGCCGGGCCCCTGAGTCCCACCTGGCTGGGTCCCTGAGCCTGTCGAAGCGCCCCACCTGCCTGGGTCCCTGAGCCCCACATGCCTGGGTCCCTGAGCCCCACATGGCTGGGTCCCTGAGCCCGTCGAAGGGCCCCACCTGGGTCCCTGAGCCCGTCGAAGGGCCCTGACTACGCGGCGACGCGACGGCGACGCAGCACCGCGATCACGCCGGCGAGCACCAGCGCGACGGCGACGATGATCGCGACGACGGCGGTGACGGTGCTCTGCGGCTCGCCGGTGAGGCGACCGACGGCGAGCCAGGCGAGGCCCCACGATGTCGCGACCGCCGGGGCGATGCGGCCGGTGAACCACGCGCTGGCGACGCCGATCACGAGCACCGCGACGAGCACGACGACGGCCCAGATCTCGGCCTGCGCCGCCCAGCTCTCGGGGGCGATCTGTGTGAGCCAGGCGCTGGCGTTGGCGACGGTCGCGATCGTGACCCAGCCGAAGTGCAAGCCGTTCGCGCCGTCGGTGAGGATGCGGTCGGCGAGGTTCTTCGCGGGGAAACGGTTGAGGAGCACGATCACGCGAGCGAGCACGGCGAGCAGCACCGCGATCATGAGCACGGTCAGCGGCAGTGTCAGGAACTGCGCTGTCACGAGCCAGAGTCCGTTCAGCACCATCGTGGCGGCGATCCATCCGCCGACTCGGCGCTGGCGCTCGTCCGCCCGCTGTGCCGGGAGCGCCTGCCACACCGTGAACGCGATCAGCCCGAGGTAGATCAGCGACCAGATCGAGAACGCCGGGCCGGCAGGGGCGAGATACGACCCCTGCGCCGAGAGCGCACCGTCCTGCAGTTCGCTCACGGAGGTGCCGCCGAAGGCACCCGAGCCGACGGCTGCGGCGATCAGCATGAACGATGCCGCTGCGATGATCACGGTCTGGCGGGCGATGTCCTGCGTCCGGGTGTCCATGTATGCGACGGTAGCACGAACTCGCTAGCCTGGTTAGCTACTTGGCGAACTCGACGGTTCACAATTCAGCAAGAACGCCGGAAGATGGCCACAGGCAGCACCTGAAGGCAGCCCCGCGCGAATCCTTGCTGAATTCTGCACAGGGAACGGCCGAGACGGCCACACCTCACGCGGCGATCGCGGCGTCGATCAGCACCTCGGCAGCACCGCGCGCCTGGACGGCGACCTGCGGGTCGGCCGAGATCGCGGCAGTGCTCTGCGCGCCCTCGGCCAGGATTGACAGCTGGGCGCCGAGCACGGTCGGGGCACCGATCTCGGCGACGAGCCCTGTCATGTACCGCTGGAACGACGCCTTGTGCTCACGGACGATCCGAGCGACCTCGCTGTTCGTGCCGCCGAGCTCGCCGAAGGCGTTGATGAACGCGCAGCCGCGGAAGCTGTCGGTGCAGAACCAGTCCTCGAGGTAGCCGTAGACGGCGAGCAGTCGAGCGCGAGGGTCGGTGCCGGCATCCACTACCGCCGCGGTCAGCGAGGTCTCCCACTCGGCATGCTTACGCGCGAGCACCGCGGTCACGATGTCGGCCTTCGCGGGGAACAGTGCGTAGAGGCGACGGAGCGACACTCCGGCCGCCGCGCGCAGCTCGTCCATGCCGACAGCCGTGTAGCCCTTGCGGTAATACAGCTCCTCGGCTGCCGCAAGGATCTGTTCACGCACCGTTTCCTCGTTCATGGTCTCAGTGTACTTGACATGAGAACGAGCGTTCTCTATGGTGGAGAAATCAGCTGAGAACGATCGTTCTCGGCAGGACCGGAAGGATCAGGATCATGGGTTACATCACCGTCGGAAACGAGAACAGCACCCCGATCGAGCTCTACTACGAAGACCAGGGAGCCGGCCAGCCCGTCGTCCTGATCCACGGCTACCCGCTCGACGGACACAGCTGGGAGCGCCAGACCCGCGAACTCCTCGCCCAGGGCTACCGCGTCATCACCTACGACCGTCGCGGCTTCGGCGGATCGTCGAAGGTCAACGTCGGCTACGACTACGACACCTTCGCGGCCGACCTCCACACCGTGCTCGAGACCCTCGACCTGCGCGACGTCGTGCTCGTCGGCTTCTCGATGGGCACCGGAGAGCTCGCCCGCTACGTCTCGAAGTACGGTCACGAGCGCGTCGCGAAGCTCGCGTTCCTCGCCTCCCTGGAGCCGTTCCTCGTGCAGCGCGACGACAACCCCGAGGGTGTGCCGCAGGAGGTCTTCGATGGCATCGAAGCAGCAGCCAAGGGCGACCGCTTCGCATGGTTCACGCAGTTCTACAACGACTTCTACAACCTCGACGAGAACCTCGGCTCGCGCATCAGCCAGGAGGCCGTGACCGGCAGCTGGAACGTCGCGATCGGCAGCGCCCCCGTCGCCGCCTCCGCCGTCGTCTCGTCGTGGATCGAGGATTTCCGTGCCGACGTCGAGGCTGTGGCAGCCGCCGCGAAGCCCACGCTGATCCTGCACGGCACGAAGGACAACATCCTCCCGATCGACGCCACCGCGCGCCGCTTCCACAAGGCGGTCCCCGCTGCGGACTACGTCGAGGTCGAGGGTGCGCCGCACGGCCTGCTCTGGACCCACGCCGAC
Source organism: Microbacterium oxydans (assembly GCF_000956525.1). Classification (GTDB taxonomy): domain Bacteria; phylum Actinomycetota; class Actinomycetes; order Actinomycetales; family Microbacteriaceae; genus Microbacterium; species Microbacterium oxydans_A. The sequence goes on along the minus strand of NZ_JYIW01000017.1, from coordinate 82,486 downwards.
GAGGTCAACGCCGCACTGACGAGCTTCCTCAGCAAGTAAGTTCGCCAGCGCAGCATCCGCATCTCGGAGTTCTGCAGCATCTCGGACGATCCGCACCGGATCGATCCGAGATGCTGCAGTTCTCCGGAACGCGATCGGATGCCGCAGCTCAGCGCCCGACCGCGACCGCCACTGACCGGCTCGAGGTCACACCGGCCGCGTTCGCGAACTCGACGCGGTACGTGTGCGTCCCGGCTGGGCGACCGGTGACCGGTACCGCCACGCGCTGCGCGTTCGGCGTCTTCGCTTCGAGTGCTCCCTGCGTCAGCAGCACGCCGTTCTCGAACACCCGGTACGAGGTCGCGTTCGTGCCCCACCACAGGTTCGCCGTCACGGTGTAGTTCCCGTCGCGATCCCAATTGTCGTGCGACAGCACCGGCATGCCGGGCGCGGCATCCGTCACCGTCACCGTCACCGCCTGCACCGCCGTCGTGCCGCGGGAATTCACGAGCTCACCCGTGTAGACATAGGTGCCGTTCGTCTTTCCGCTCACCGGGATCCGTGCGGCCTGCGCCGAGGTGCCGCCGTACTCCAGCGGCACAGTCGAGATCAGGGTGCCGTTCTCGAACACCCGCAGCTTGGTGGCGTTCTGCCCCCACCACAGGTTCATCGTCACGGTGAAGTCGCCGTCGCGGAGTCCGGTGTCATGGCCGTTGTCGTGCGACAGCACACCGCGGGCCGGCGCGCTCGTCGCCGCGTCGCGCAGCACGAGGGCGTCGAGCGCGGTCGTCAGCGCAGCGAGCGCTCCCGCCACCGCATCCTCGCTCGGCGCGGCCGCCGCGAGCACGATGTCGGCCCGTGCGATCGCCCCGGCGAGGCCGGCAGTCGACGCCTCGACGTACTGCGCCGGATCCACGGCTGCTGCGACATCGCGCTGCGTGCGCAGCTCGGTCGTGTCGGCACCGGTGTCGGGCGCCCGCACCAGCTCGAAGTCGTCGAGCGTGCCCCATGCCCCGGCAGGCAGGGTGCTCGTGACGCGCAGGGTGGCCGTGCCGCCGTCCGCGACCTGCACGGCCTCGGTCGCCGGCGTCGACCAGACCCGCCAGCCGTCGAACGCGAACGCCGCCGGCGCTCCCGCCGAGGCGGGCGTCGACAGCGACAGGGTCGCGCGCCCGTCGGCACCCTCACCGTCGCCCTGCAGCGAGGCACGCGCGATGTACGACCCTGCCGGCAGGTCTGACGCGGTCTGCGCGAGCTCGAAGGAGAACGCGGATGCCGAGTAGAAGTGCGCCGAGTTCGTGCCGCTGCGCGGGTCGTCCCACGAGCGCAGTGTGAGCGCGGCGCCGTCGGTCGTCCACATGCTCGTGTCGGTCGCCTCGAAGCCGGGGTTCTGCAGGAAGTTCCGTGCTGAGATCGTGACGGTGGCCGACGCTGCGAGGCCGGTAGCCGTGACGCCGTCGACCGAGTATGCACCGATCCCCTCGATGTACCTGGCCGCGTCCGACCAGGTCACCGCCTGCTGCTCGGTGCTGCCGTCGTTGTAGCGCACCGTGACCTCGCCCGGCAGGCTGACGTCGTCGCCCTCGGTGAGCTGCAGCGCGACCGGCTGCACCGCCTCGACCACTCGCGGCGCTGCGGCGCCCGTCCGCACGTACGAGAAGATGTTCAGTGCATCGGATGCCGTGCCGTCGAACCCGAACAGCGCCTGGTTGTCCCACGCCGAGCCGCCGTACCAGTGGCCGGCATCCTCGGGCTCGTACTCCCCGGCGAAGCTCGATGCCCAGCCGGATCCGTCGCGCTCCCACAGCGCCGTATTGGCCTCCAGCTGCGACGGCGGACCCACCGGCAACCACGCCGGCTCCCAGTAGTACACGCCGAGCCCCGCGTCGCCCACATCGGCGACCGCCTGCACGACGGCTCGCACGGCATCCGCCTGACCCTGCACGCTCACCGGGTACTGCGTCGCCTCGCTCGGCAGGTCGATCACGTTGCCGTGCCCGTCGCCATCGTCGAGCGTGAACGCCCACGAGGTTTCGGCGACCATCACCTTCTTGCCGTAGGTGTCGGCGATGTGCTTGAGCACCGCGGTGAGGTTCGCCGGGGTGCCATGCCAGAACGGGTAGTACGACGAGGCGAACACGTCGTAGTCGACGCCTCGCCGATCGAGCTGCGCCGCGACGTTCGCGTAGAACCCCGCCCGCTCGGGGTTCGTGAAGTGCAGTGCGACGAGCGTGTCTGGGGCCTCGGCCCGCACCGCGGCGGAACCTGCGGAGAACACCTTCGCCATGTCGTCCCAGCCCGTCACCCCGGCGACGCCGTTGTTCGTCTCGTTGCCGATCTGCACCATCCGCAGGTCGACGTCCGCCGCGACGAGGCGCTGCACGGCCTCGCGGGTGAACACACCGACCTCGGTGGCGACCTCGTCGGCGGTCATCCCCGCCCAGGCCTTGGGCGCCTGCTGCTTGGCCGGGTCGGCCCAGAAGTCGGAGTAGTGGAAGTCGACGAGCACGCCGAGTCCGGCATCCGTCGCCCGCTCCGCGATCTCGATCGCGCGGTCGACGTCGACATCACCGCCGCCGTAGCCGTTGCCGTTCGCGTCGAAGGGGTCGTTCCAGACGCGCACGCGCACATCGGTGACGCCGGCGTCGGCGAGGATCTCGAACAGGTCGCCCGGCGTGCCGTCGTGGTCGCGGAACACCACACCCGACGCCTCGAGCGACAGCACCGAGGAGACGTCGACGCCGCCGATGAAGTCATCCGGCAGGTTCTCGACGCGAGGGACGGTGACCGTGGCAGCGACCGGATCGGTCACGGCCGTGCGGACGACGGATGCCGCGGGGGCGGCGCCGGTCGCCGGCGCCGCGACGCCCACGAGGGCGAACACGGTGACCGCGGCGACGGCGGTGGAGAGGAGAGAACGCGTGCGACGGTGCATGACGGCCTTTCGAGAGGCGGACGGTGGGGCGGGGGGCGGGCCCTTCGACAGGCTCAGGGACCCAAGGGGGTGGGGCCCTTCGACAGGCTCAGGGACCCAGGGGGTCAGCCCTTGACGGACCCCTGGGTGAGCCCGCCGACGATGTACTTCTGCAGCGAGAAGAACAGCGCGAGGACGGGGACGGCGGCCACCACCACGCCGGCGGCGAAGAGCCCCCAGCGTGAGGCCAACTGGTTCGACACCCACTGATACATGCCGACCGCGAGCGTCCAGTTGTCCTCGGACGTGAGGATGATCTTCGACAGGATGAAGTCGCCGAAGGCGGCGAGGAACGCCAACAGCGCGACCACCGCGAGGATCGGCACCACGAGCGGCATGATGAGCCGCCAGAAGATCTGTGCGTGCGTCGCGCCGTCGATCTTCGCCGACTCGTCGATCTCCACCGGGATCGTGTTGAAGAACCCGTACATCAGGAACGTGTTCGCCCCGAGGGCACCGCCGAGGTAGACGCAGATCAGGGCGATCTTCGAGTTGATGCCGAGGGCCGGCACGACCTCGCCGATGGTCTGCAGCATCAGGAAGATCGCGATGAATGCGAGCGCCTGCGGGAACATCTGCAGCACGAGGAGCGTGGTCAGGCTCGCCCGGCGTCCGCTGAACCGGAATCGCGAGAACGCGTAGGCACCGCACGCGCCCATCAGCACCGAACCGATCGCGGTCACGCCGCCGATCAGCAGGGTGTTGCCGAACCACACCCAGTAGCGGGATTCACCGAGTGCGATGTAGTTCGCCGGGTCGAGCGCGCTGAACAGCGAGCCGGATGCCGCGAGGCTGCCGTTCGGGTTCAGCGACGCCGACAGCACGTAGACGAGCGGGAAGGCGGCGAAGAACAGCACGACGGCGGCGAGGATGTACTTCCAGCCGACCTCGCCCCACCAGCGGCGACGACGGGCGCCGGCCCTGGCGGCATCCGCCTGGTGCGACGAACCGGTCACGATGACTCTGGTCTCACTCATCACTGGTACTCCTCGAGCTTGCGGGTCTGTCGGAAGCTCAGCGCTGAGATGAGACCGACCACGATGAAGGCGACGATCGACAGCGCACTCGCCAGGCCGTAGTCGGCCGCACCGCCCGAGACGCCGGAGACGTCGTAGATGGCGGAGACGAGGATGTCGGTCGAGCCGAGTGCGTACGGCGCCCCGGCGATCGCGGGCCCGCCGTTGTTGAAGGTGTAGATCACGGTGAAGTTGTTGAACGCCACCGCGAACGACGCGATCAGCAGCGGCGCGGTCGACACCAGCAGCAGCGGCAGCACGATCGAACGGAACCGCTGGAACTTGTTGGCTCCGTCGATCTCGGCAGCCTCGAGCGTGTCGCCGGGGAGCGACTGCAGCGCACCCGTGCAGACCAGGAACCAGTACGGATAGCTGAGCCACACGTTCACGAAGATCACCGCCCCTCGGGTGAGCCACGGGTCACCGAGCCAGTTGATCTGCGAGCCGAAGAAGAACAGGTCGTTGATGATGCCGAACTCGGCGTTGAACATGCCGCGGAACAGCAGCGCGGCCATGAACGCGGGGAACGCGTACGGGAGGATGAACAGCGCCCGCAGGAAGCGGCGCCCCTTGACCCTGGGGTCGTTGTAGACGATGGCGAGGCCGAGTCCGACGGCGAAGCTCAGCACGACCGACAGGATCGCGAACGCGAACGTCCACACGGTCACGCTCAACAGGGTGCCGGCGAGCGATGCGTCGGTGAACAGTTTCAGGAAGTTCGCGAAGCCGACGTTGACCGACCAGCCGGTGGGCAGTGCCGTGCCGTCCTCCGCGACGAACGCGCCGAGTGCGGTGGCGGTGTAGACGGTGCCGTTCTGCGTGTCGGAGATGGTCTGCGCCTCGGCATCCCACACCAGCGTCGGCTCGTAGACCGAGCCGGTCGATCCTTCTCTCGTGCGGATCGAGCCGTCGTTCGGGTCATCGGAGACCGGCACGCGGAGGTTCTTGATCGTCTCGCCGAGCGAGGTGTCGGTGAGCACGGTCGCCCTGGGCACCACGGTCCACCCCGGCACGTCGCTGGGGGCACCGGTGGCGCCGATCTCGGCATCGGATGCCGCGGCCAGCGGTGCATCCGCCGAGCCGACGCGCACATCGCCGTCTTCATCGACGATCGCGAAGCCGAGCTCATCGCCGCGCTGCACGATCGACAGCGGGTAGTCGGCCGAGCCCTCGATGCGGCGCTCGCCCTGGATGAGCGCGGCCTCGACAGCCTGTTCCTGCGTGCCGACGTGGCCGGTGCCGTAGTTCGTGAAGGCGATGTACGCGGTGTATCCGAAGATGAAGACCTGGAAGACGAGCAGGAAGATCAGCCCGGGCATCAGGTACTTCAGCGGCAGCGCGCGGCGCGTGAAGTACACCCAGTCGGCGATCACGACCAGTAGCACGACGACCCCGAGGACCACCCAGGACTGGGCGCTCCAGGCCGAGATCACGGTCATGATCCCGAAGGCGTTGACCAGCGCCATGAGGGCGAGCTTGATGAGGAAGCCCCAGCCGAGGCCGCGGAAACGGCGGGCGTGGGATTCGCGCGTCGGGGTGAGGCGCGATGACGGCGTCTGCGTCGGCGGTGCCTGGATCGTCATGTGTGCGTCCTGTCTGAGGAGCGCGGGTGGGGCGCCTCGGTCGAAGCGCCCCACCCGGCAGGGTCAACCGGCGAGCGTCGTCTCGAGATCGGCGACCATGGTGTTCCAGGTCGACGCGGGGTCGGAGCCGTTGATGATCTGCACCTGTGCGGCGTTCCACAGGTCCCAGACCGAGCCCATCTCGGGGATCGACGGCATCGGCACGCCACCCTTGGCGGATGCCACGAAGCCGGCCGTGATCGGGTCGGACGAGACCTCATCGGCGAGCGTCGACCAGGCGGGGATGCGCGGGTCGGCCTCGTACAGCGCACGCTGCGCGTCTTCCGTGCCGAGGTAGTTCACGAGGAACTCCTGGGCGAGGAGCGCGTTCTTGCTCTTGCTCGACAGGTAGAAGCCCTGCACGCCGACGAACGGCGCCGCGGGCTGGCCACCGGCGGACGGGATCGGGTTCACCGCGACGTTCACGCCCTCGAAGGCACTGATCGCCCACGGGCCCTGGATCGTGTACGGCGCCTTGCCCGACGCGAACAGCTCGTTGTTGATGTCGTAGTCGATCGTGGTCGAGATGTAGCCGGTGCCGGTCGAGCCGTTCGCACCGAGCCAGGCCGCGAAGGCCTCACCGGGTGCGCCGCCCATGCCGACCTCGCTCGTGTACGAGCCGGTGTCGTCCTGCACGAAGACGGGGGCACCGAACGAGGTCTGCAGACCGTACATCGTGTAGCCGTCACCGGTCTCGCCGGCGGTGTTGATGACGAACGGACGCTCGGTGCCGGCAGCCAGCCCCTTCGCGATCATGTCGTCCCACGTGGCAGGGGCTTCCGCGCCGACGAGGTCGACGTTCTGCACCAGCGCGATCGTCTCGAGCGAGTACGGCAGCGCGTACAGCTGGCCGTCGTAGGTCATCGCGTCGAGCGAGACGTGCTCGAACTCCGACGCCTTGTCGCCGAGGTCGATCGTGTCGACGACGCCGGCCGCGACGAGCGCGCCGAGCCAGTCGTGCGCGCCGACGGTGATGTCGGGGCCCTCGCCTGTGGGGACCTGGGCGATGAAGTCGTTGCGGAGGTCTTCGAAGTTCTTCTGCACGAGCGTGACCTTCGCGCCCGTCTCCTCCTCGAAGGCCTTGGCTGCGGACGTGATCGCGGCTTCGCGCTCGGCATCCGTCCAGATGACCAGTTCAGCGCCGTCGCCTGATGCGGCGTCGTCGCCGGTGTCGGATGCTCCGGCCGAGCATCCTGCCAGGACGACTGCCGCGACCAGCGCGAGTGCGCCGACTCCGATGTGCTTGCGCATGCGTGTTCCTCTCTTCGTGGCCGACGATGCGCTTCGCGTCATCGCGACCGGTGGTGTGGTGCTGTTCGGTTGTGCGTCACTGGGCCCACTGCTGGGTCCCTGAGCCGTTCGCTGCTGGGTCCCTGAGCCTGTCGAAGGGCCCGACCCTGGGTCCCTGAGCCATTCGCTGCTGGGTCCCTGAGCCTGTCGAAGGGCCCAACCCTGGGTCCCTGAGCCTGTCGAAGGGCCCGAAGGCCGTTCAGGTGCCGGGATGTGCGGTGCGGATGACGGCGACGCCGCCGGCCGCGATGGTCAGTGCGCCCGACAGCTCGGCGCCGGTGAGGAGCTCGGTGCCGGTGGCCTCGAGCTCGACGTCGTCGTCACGGTGGTTCACGGCGACGCGGTAGACCGCGTCGGCGCTGTGTCGCGTGATGACCTCGAGTCCTTCCGGAATGCCCGTCGCGTCGACGCCCGCGTCGACGTACACGGCGTGCAGCAGTGCGCGCATGCCCGCAGCGTCCAGCCGGGTGCCGACGTACCAGCCGGTTCCCGTGCCGTGCGCGTGCCGGGTGATCGCGGCTTCGCCCCTGCCCGGTCCGCCGGCGAAGCGTGCGACGACCTCCGCACCCTCGAGTGCGATGTCCTCCTGCCACACGTCGGCGACCACGCCCTCGTTCCCCGCCCAGCCGATGCCGTGCCTCTCGCCCTCGCGCAGCGGCAGGAACTCCTCGACCGTGAGGCCGAGCGCATCGCGCAGCGGAGCGACGAAGCCGCCCTCGTGCACCGCATCGTTCTCGTCGACGATCGCCGAGAAGAACGACACCAGCAGCGTGCCGCCGTCAGCGACGTACGCAGTCAGGTTGGCCGCATCCGCCGTGCTCAGCAGGTACTGCGCCGGCGCGACCACGAGCCGGTAGCCGGAGAGATCCTGACCGGGCAGCGCGAAGTCGACCGTGATGCCGTCGCGCCAGAGCTGCTCGTAGAAGCGGCGCACCTGCGCGGCGTGCGTGAGGTCTTCGGTCGGGCGCCACTCGAGGTCCTGCGCCCAGAACGACTCGAAGTCCCAGAGGATCGCGACCTCTGCCCGCACGGTGCTGCCCTGCAGCTCGGCGAGACGCCCGAGGTCTGCACCGAGCGCGGTGACCTCGCGGAACACCCGCGACTCGGTGCCGGCGTGCGGCAGCATCGCGGAGTGGAACTTCTCGGCGCCCGAGCGCCCTGCGCGCCACTGGAAGAACAGGATGCCGTCGGCACCGCGTCCGAGGTGGGTGAACGAGTTGCGCGCCATCTCGCCGCGGCGTTTCGCGATGTTGCGGGGCTGCCAGTTCACGGCCGAGGTGGAGTGCTCCATCAGGATCCACGGCTTGCCGCCGCCGACCGAGCGGCTGAGGTCGGCCGCGATCGCGAGGCCGATGTGGGCGTTCTCGTCGGCCGCCCAGAGGTAGTGGTCGTCCGAGACGATGTCGACCTCGCGGCCCCAGGCCCAGAGGTCCGTCGTCCAGCTCTGGTTCGCCATGAAGTTCGTGGTGACGGGCTGCGTGGCGTGGGCGCGGATCGCGTCGCGCTCGGCGATGAAGCAGGCCAGCAGCTGGTGATCGGTGAACCGTGCGAAGTCGAGGCGCTGGGCCGGGTTCACGACGCTCGGGGCGATGGCGGGTGCGCCGACGTGCTCCCATGCGGTGTAGTGCTGGCCCCAGAAGGCGGTGCCCCAGGCGGTGTTGAGCGCATCGAGCGAACCGTACTTCTGCTGCAGCCAGAGCCGGAAGGCGGCGACCGCGTTCGGGGAGTAGTCCTCGCCGACGGGAACGCCGTACTCGTTGTGGACGTGCCACAGCACGACGGCCGGATGCTTTGCGTACCGGGCAGCGAGGGCATCCGCGATCCGGACGATCGCCTCGCGGTAGGCGGGAGCCGAGTGCGAGGCCATGCCGCGCGAGCCGAAGCCCATGGTGCGACCCTCACGGTCGATCACGTGCGCATCAGGATGGTTCGCGAAGAACCAGGCCGGCGGCGAGGCGGTGGGGGTGCCGAGGTCGACGGCGATGCCGTTCGCGTGCAGCAGGTCGAGCAGGTCGTCGAGCCAGGTGAAGTCGAACTCGCCCTCGGCGGTCTCGATCAGTGCCCACGAGAAGATGCCGACGCTCACCAGGGTGACTCCGGCCTCGCGCATGAGCACGACATCCTCGTCCCAGGTCTCGCGGGACCACTGCTCGGGGTTGTAGTCGCCGCCATAGGCGATTCCACCCAGGTCTGGCCAGGCGTGAGGGACGGTCATCGGCACTCCATCGGGTCGGTGCGGTTGTGGTGCGGGTCCTGGCCGCGAGCGACTGGGACCGGTCTCAGGTTGTCATATGAACACAGACTGGGACCGGTCTCAGTTCTACCTCAGGACCGGGATGGATCACAACCGCCGTTACCGAACTGAGACCGGTCCCAGCCCCGACTACCGCTGGACGGGATCCTGTCGATAGAGTCACACCGATGAGTGACGCCAGCACGAAGCGCAAGCCGACGATCCGCCAGATCGCGGCGCAGGCAGGCGTGTCCCGCAGCACGGTCTCACGCGTGATCAACGGCGGGCACTGGGTGTCCCCCGATGCCAGACAGGCCGTGGAGGATGCGATCCTCGCCACCGGCTACACCGCCAACCACCACGCGCGCAGTCTCGCGACCGGTCGTGCGGGCTCGCTCGCCTTCCTGCTCACCGAACCGCAGCAGCTGCTGTTCGATGACCCGACCTTCGCGCTCCTGCTGCGCGGCGCCGCCGAAGCACTCGCACAGCGCTCGATGACCCTCGTGCTGCTCGTCGCCGGCACGGCGGCCGAGCGTTCGAGCGTCGCGCAGTTCCTCGGCGCCGGGCACGTCGACGGGGTGATGCTGATCTCCTCGCACGAGTCGGAGCCGCTGCTCGACCAGCTGATCGAGGTCGGCATCCCGACCGTGTGCTGCGGCGTCCCGCTCGGGCACGAACGCGACCTGTCGACCATCTCGGTCGATGAGATCGCCTCGGCGAAGACGATGGCCGCGCATCTCGCGGCGCAGGGGCACACCCGCATCGGCATGATCACGGGCCCCGACGACACCCCGGGCGGCCGCTACCGACTCGTCGGGTTCCGGGAGCAGCTCGGCGAACTGTTCGACGAGACCCTCGTCGAGGTCGGCGACTACTCGTTCGAATCGGGCCAGGCGGCGATGAACCGGATGCTCGAGCACGATGTCGACGCGGTGTTCGCGGCATCCGACCGCATGGCCGCCGGCGCGATCGCCGCGATCCGTCGTGCGGGACTCCGCGTGCCGGAGGACATCGCGGTCGCCGGCTTCGACGACTCCGGCCTCGCCGCCACCCACGAGCCGCCGATCACGACCATGCGTCAACCGTGGGAGCAGATCAGCGCGCAGATGGTCTCGGTGCTGCTCGAGGTCATCGCCGGAGCATCCCCCCGCTCGGTCATCCTCGACACCGAGCTCGTCGTGCGTGACAGCGCGTAGCGCCCGGCATCCGCTCCGCGGGGTCTCGGAGATCTGCAGCACTTCGGACTCGTAGGACCCGATCATTCCGAGATTCCGCAGATCTCCGAAGCGGCCGCCCCGCCTCAGCCGCGCATCGCGACGCCGCGGCGCCAGTAGCCCATGAACGCGACCTGCGAACGGTCGATCCCGAGGTCCTTCACGAGGTGGCGGCGCAGCGTCGTGACGACGCCGCTCTCACCGGCGATCCAGAAGTAGCGGTCGGCCGGAGCATCCTTCGCGGCGATGTCCTCGCCGAGGCCCGAATAGTCCGGGGTCTCCCAGAGCAGGTCCTCGCCCTCGACGTCGCGCACCTCGATGTTCGTGTGTGCGTCACCCAGGTGCGACAGCACCGCGGGGATCAGCTGTGCGCCGTGCGCCTGCTCCGCATCGCGCGCGAGCCAGTGCACGTCGACACCGGCCGGAGCGTCGATCGAGAGGATGTCGTCGGCAGAGGGCACCTCGATGAAGGCCGTGCCGCGAAGGTCGCGACCGGCGTCTTCGAGGATGCGGGCGATCGCAGGGGCAGCGGTCTCATCGCCGACCAGCACGACCGAGGGCGCAGCGCCCGGCGCGTACTCGGCGCCGCCGTGGTCGGTCGCGCCGCGACGCGGACCGATCAGGAAGAGCTCGGCGCCGACCGCTGCCGTGCTCGCCCAGCGCGAGGCCGGACCGGTGAGCCCAGGAGCCAGGTGCAGCACGAAGTCGACGTCGACCTCGGTGCCGGCATCCGTCACCCGCAGATCGCGGATCGAATAGGTGCGCATCGAACCGCGCTCGTTCTCCGGCACGGCCAGGTAGGAGCCCCACCAGTCGTGCGTGTCGCGATTCAGCGGGGGCAGGATGCCGGATGCCGGCGGGAAGATCAGCTTGATGCGCGCGTCGAAGACCCCGCCCGGTGTGGCGAACTCCTCGAGTTCCGCGCCGCCGAAGGTCACCCGCACGAAGTTCGGCGAGACGCGGGTCACCGCGCGCACCTCGGCTCGGGCGAGCACGTAGGTCGGACGCTCGGTCGTGGTGGTGTCAGCGGACATGATGCCTCCCGATTGGCGTGACCATCGGCTTGCCGGAGACCGGGTCGATGGTGATCTGATTGGCGAGGCCGAAGACCTCTTCGACGAGCTGCGCGGTCACGACGTCCTGCGGAGCACCGGTCGCATGCACGCGGCCCTCCTTCATCGCGACGAGCTCATCGGCGTAGCGAGCTGCCAGGTTCAGGTCGTGCAGCACCATCACGATGGTGGTGCCGCGCGAGACGCTGAGGTCGGTGAGCAGGTCGAGCACCTCGACCTGGTGTGCGACATCGAGGAAGGTGGTGGGCTCGTCGAGCAGCAGGATGTCGGTCTCCTGGGCGAGGGCCATCGCGATCCACACTCGCTGGCGCTGACCGCCCGAGAGCTCGTCGACGCTGCGGTCGGCGAGGTCGGTGATGCCCGTGGCGTCGAGCGCATCGGCGACGACCTCGTAGTCGTGGGCGCTCCAGCGGGCGAGCGTCTTCTGATGCGGGTGCCGGCCGCGACCCACCAGATCGGCGACCGCGATGCCCTCCGGTGCGAGGGGCGACTGCGGCAGCAGTCCGAGGATGCGCGCGACCTCCTTGGTCGGGCGCGCATGCACCGACTTGCCGTCGAGCACGACCTGGCCTGCGCTGGGCGAGAGCAGCCGCGCGAGCGAACGCAGCAGCGTCGACTTGCCGCATCCGTTGGCGCCGACGATCGTCGTGATCTTGCCCGGCGTGATCTGCAGGTCGAGCGTGTCGATGATGGTGCGGTCGCCGTAGGCGAGGGTGACCCCTTCGGCCGACAGGCTGTGCGAGACCGTCATAGCGATCCTCCCGAGCGGTTGGTGCGGATGAGCAGGTAGATCAGGTACGGAGCGCCGAGCACGCCGGTGACGACGCCGACCGGGTAGCGGGTGCCGAGCGCGAACTGGGCGATCAGGTCGCCACCGAGCACGAGCACCGCGCCGACGAACGCACTGGGCAGCAGCAGGTTCGCGCCGGGTCCGGTGATGCGAGATGCGATGGGTCCGGCCATGAACGCCACGAACGCGATGGGTCCGGCGGCAGCCGTCGCGAAGGCGAGCAGGGCCACCGCGCCGAGGATGAACAGCAGGCGCGTCAGATCGACGCGCACACCGAGACCGGATGCCGAGTCGTCGCCGAGCTGCAGCGCTCCGAGTGCGCGGCCCTGGGTGAGCATGAGCGGGACGACGATCGCAGCGGCGATCGCCATGGGCAGCACCCGCTCCCAGGAGGCGTTGTTCAGGCTGCCGGTGAGCCACTGCATCGCGGTCTGGATGTCCCAGTTCGCGGCGCGCGACAGCATGTACGAGATCAGGCTCTGCAACATCGCCGCGACCCCGATGCCGATCAGGATCAGGCGCGTGCCCGCGAAGCCGCCCTTGATGGAGAGCAGGTAGATCACCAGCGCCGTGACGACCGCGCCGATCAGGGCGAAGATCGAGACGACCGGACCGTTGACCGACAGCACGACGATGCCGAACACGGCTGCTGCGCCGGCACCGCTCGAGATGCCGATGATGTCGGGCGAGGCGAGCGGGTTGCGCAGCAGTGTCTGGAACGAGACGCCGGCGATGCCGAAGCCGATCCCGGTGAGGACCGCGAGGATCGCACGCGGCAGCCGCAGATCGCCGACCGTGAACGATGCGCCCGGCACCGTCTGTCCGAGGATCACGCGGATGACCTCGTCCGGCGTGTAGAACGTGTTGCCGACCATGAGGGCGACCGCGAACAGGGCGAACAGCAGGATGCCGAGGACGATCGTCGCGACGGCATGACGGCGGTGGCGCGCCCTGCGTCCGGCGATGATGGCGGCGACGCGGTCGGATGCCGACTGCTGCGGTCGGTCCAGGGCGTGCTCGGTCGTGCTCACAGCTCACGCACCTTCTGACGACGGACGATCCAGATGAAGAACGGGGCACCGATGATCGCCGTGATGATGCCGACCTGGATCTCCTCGGACGAGGGCGCGATCACACGGCCGACGATGTCGCTCGCGGTCAGCAGGGCCGCGCCGGCGAGGGCGGAGAATGGCAGCAGCCACCGGTGGTCGGTGCCGATGAGCATGCGGCAGATGTGCGGGATGACGAGTCCGACGAATCCGATCGGACCGGCGATCGCGGTCGCCGCTCCGGCGAGGATCACGGCACCGAGGGCCGACAGCAGCCGGGTGCGGAACACGTGCTCGCCGAGCCCCTTGGCCATGTCGTCACCGAGGGCGAGGGAGTTCATGCCGCGCGAGCAGAGGAAGCAGATCAGCGCGCCGAGCACGAGCACCGGGGCGGTGATCGCGATGCGCGGCCATTCGGCGCCGCCGACGCCACCGATCTGCCACGACTGGAACGTCTGCAGCAGGTCGACGCGGGGCAGCATGATGGCGCTGATGAGCGAGGCGAAGGCCGCCGAGGTCGCGGCTCCCGCCAGCGCGAGCTTCAGCGGGGTGGCGCCACCTCGGCCGAGCGAACCGACCGTGTAGACGAAGGCCGCGGCGACGGCGGCTCCCGCGATCGCGAACGCCATCTGCCCGTACGGGTTGGTCAGGCCGAAGAACGCGATGCCGAGCACGACCGCGAGCGATGCACCGTTGGAGACGCCGAGGATGCCGGGATCGGCCACCGGGTTGCGGGTGACGGCCTGCATGGTCGCGCCCGAGAGCGCGAGCGCCGCACCGACCAGCAGAGCGAGCACGGTGCGCGGGATGCGCTTGACGATCGCGGCCTGCTCGATCGTGTCGGTGTGGCCGGAGAAGGCCGCGACGATGTCGTCGAACGAGACGGCGCGCACGCCGAACGAGATCGAAAGGATGCTGAGGGCGAGCAGGAGCGCGACCCCGATGAGGAGCCAGGAGGTGCGCACCAGCGCCGGGCGCCGCAGGTCTGCGGCGCCCGGCGCGATGGCTGTTGCTGAGGTCACGATGTGCTCTCGTTCCGCCGAGGCGGAGCGGGCGATCAGTTCGCGAGCGGTGCGGCCAGCAGGGCGAGGTAGTCGCTGAGACCCCACGGGATCGACAGCGGCGACGGGTTCGCGGATGCCGCGAGCGGCGTGGAGTTGGCGAGGATCGCGATGTGCCCTGCGGCGACGGCGGGGATCTTCGACAGCAGCGGGTCGGCCTGCAGGAGGGCGACGGTCGAGTCGTCACCGTACGTGGCGATCACATCGACGTCATCGAACTTCGCCACGTCTTCCGCGCTGACCGTCAGGTCGAACTTGTCGGTGTCCGCGGTGTCCTCGACGATCGACGGCAACGGCAGGCCGAGGTTGTCGTGCAGGTAGCCGGGGCGCGTGTCGATCGCGGTGTAGTAGCCGACCTGGCTCAGGTCGGTCGGGTCGAAGTAGGCGAAGAGCACCTTCTTGTCCTTCAGGACGCTGTTCGCCTCGAGTGCGGCATCCGCATCGGCATGCAGGTCCTCGATCAGCGCCTCGCCCTGCTTCTCGAGACCGAGCGCCTTGGAGTTCATCTCGATCATGTCGTCGACCGAGGTGCCCCAGGCGACCTCGGGGAACGCGACGACCGGGGCGATCTTCGAGAGGGTGTCGTACTCCTCCTGGCTCAGGCCGGAGTATGCGGCCAGGATCACGTCGGGCTTGGTGTCGGCCACTGCCTCGTAGTCGATGCCGTCGGTCTCGTCGAAGAGCACGGGGGTGTCGGCACCCAGTTCGTCGAGCTTCTCCTCGACCCAGGGCAGCACGCCGTTGTCGTCGTCGTCGCCCCAGCTCGCCTTGCTCATGCCGACCGGCACGATGCCGAGGGCCAGCGGCACCTCGTGGTTCGCCCAGGCGACCGTCGCGACGCGCTCGGGCTTCTCGGTGATCGTGGTCTCGCCGTATGCGTGCTCGATCGTGACGGGGAAGGCGTCATCGGATGCCGGGTTGCTGCCGGCGTCGGAGGAGGAGTCGGCGGCCGGAGTCGCGCAGGCGACGAGGGTCAGTGCCAGCACTGCGGCGGTGCCGGCAGCGGCGAGAAGTCGAGAGGTGCGCACAGGCATTCCCTTCGGAGAGGTTCGGGGGGTGGCGACGCGGAGGGGCGTCTGGCTTTGGTAAGCCTGGCCTAATCTAACCCGAAGTAAGGCGAACCTCAATTCCCACGTGTTCGACTGCGACTCGTCGCTCGACTGTGAGACGGGAGCGGGGAACGCAGAAGCCGGCCGGATCCACGAGGGATCCGACCGGCTTCCGGACGATCAGTGCGCGCTCAGAGCGGGCGGATGTTCGCAGCCTGCATGCCCTTGGGGCCACGCTCAGCGTCGAATTCGACCTTCTGGTTCTCGCGGAGCTCCTTGAAGCCCGAGCCAGTGATGGCCGAGTAGTGGGCGAAGAGGTCGTCCGAGCCGTCATCCGGAGCGATGAAGCCGAAGCCCTTTTCCGCGTTGAACCATTTCACAGTGCCAGAGGCCATGTGCTTTCTTCTTTCTGTTGATCTAGCCGCTGTTGTACACGGCCTGTGCATCGCACCGGAATATCCGGTGGATACGTATGAAGACGACTTCCGAAGGGAAGGCGTCGAGATTGTGAAGGGGATCCGTGCCGAACCGATCGGCGCAGAATTCGGATCCAGATGTCGGGCCACACACGTCGCAGCAAGCGTTCGCGGGCCGGTGATGAATGACGCCCCCGGAAGGAGGCATTAGAGCAACCGTATCACGCCCTGCACCTCGGCGTCGATCGACCTCATGCAGGAAGCGCGTCAGGCCGACCCGATCACCGCCGACCGGCTCGTGTCATGCCTCGACGTCACCGCGCCAGGAACCGGTCTCGGTCCCAGTCGCCTCGATGAACTCCTTGAAGTTCTTGAGGTCCTTCTTGACCGCGTGCGAACCGACACCGACCAGCGAGCCGAGCTTCTCGACGAGGCCCTCCGGCTCCCAGTCGATCTGCACCGTGACCCTGGTCTCGGCATCCGAGAGCTTGTGGAACGTCACGACGCCCGCGTGCTCTGTCTCGCCGCCGGTGCTGTTCCAGGCGACCCGCTCATCGGGGTGCTGCTCGGTGATCTCGGCATCGAACTCGCGCGTCGCGCCCGCGACCTTCACCGTCCAATGCGTGTGGGTCTCATCGGTCTGCGTGATCGATTCGACCTCGTCGAGGAACTTCGGGAAGCTCTCGAACTGCGTCCACTGGTTGTATGCCGTGCTGACGGGGACGTCGACATCGATGGTCTCGATGATCTGCACCATGGGTGCTCCTCACTGTTCGTCGTTCGTGTCCACCCATTCAGCGCGCATCCGCGGCGGCTGGCGACGGGGTTGACATCGCTCGATGGACACCCGACTCAGCGCCCTCGGGTGCTCGCAGCGGTCTCGAACGATCGGGCGGCCAGCGCGGCTTCGGTCCTGGTGCCGACGCCGAGCTTGCGCAGCACGGACGAGACATGCACGCTCACCGTCTTCACGCTGATGAACAGCCGCTCGCCGATCTGCCTGTTGCTGAGCCCTTCGGCGATCAGCGCCAGGACCTGACGCTCGCGAGCGGTGAGGAGCGCCGACTCGTCGGCCGCCTCGGCGCGCAGGCCGGCCGCGGTCGCGAACGCGGCCACATCGCCCTGCAGCTGCACGTGACCGAGGTCGTCGGCGATCCGCTCGGCATCGGCGAGGACGGAGGCGGCAGCGACCCGATCGCCGTCGTGCACGAGCATGCGCGCTCGCTCCAACCTGGTCACGACCCGGAAGATCACCGGCACGTCGTCACCGTCGGCGATCACGATCGCCGCGTCGATGCCCGCGGCGGTCGGTTCGAGCAGTGCAGCGAGGATCGCCGACCAGGCGTCGCCCCGCAGCTGCTCGGACTGCGTCGCCCACGCATCCGCCACGGCTCGACTCGCAGCACCGACATCGTCTCCCGCAGCGCGCAGCTCGGCGATGATCGCGCCGGCCTGCAGCAGCAGCCGGCGCTGATGCAGGAGCACCGGTCCGTCGTCATCGAGCATCGCCAGGATCGCGGCGAGCGCACCGCGGAGATCACCGGCACTCTCCGCCACCGCGACCGTCATCACGACGCGGTCGTACCAGACCTGCCGCTCGACCGCCCCGGTCTCCCGGAACGCGGGGAGCCATTCGCGCAGCGCTTCGGCCGCGTCGTCTGAGCGCCCACGCCAGGCGAGCACGCGCACTCGCGTCATCGTCACGTACATGCGGAACACACGCAGCGTGCCCTGCATGAAGTCGCGGGCCAGCATCTCCTCGACCCGCGCGATCTCGCCGCGCTCGAGCAGGGGCACCACCATGTTCTGCGCCATGATCGAACCCGAGGTGCGCTCCACACCGAGTTCGCGAGCCCTCGCCAGCCCCTCCTCGGCGAGTTCGAGTGCCTCCTGGTACCTGCCGAGCAGCCCGAGCAGATCCGAGTAGTTCACGCGGTAGCGCATCTCGGCCGTGGATCCGGTGGCGAGCTCACGAGCCAGCGCGTACTCGCTGATGCCGCCCTCGACGTCGCCGAGGTGCGCGCGCGCCCCGCCGCGGACGTTCGCGGCCACCGACAGCTGGTCGTTCGACCCCGCGCGCTCGGCGAACTCGGCGGCCCGGTCGGCGATCCGGATGGCGTCCTCCCGGTCACCGGCGATCATGCGTCGGCTCGCCAACTGATTCAGCAGCTCTGCGTGGAGGGACTCGTCGCCCACATCCGCCTCGACGATCGCGAGTGCCTGCTGCAGCAACGGGATCGCCCCGGCGCGCCCCAGATTCACCAGGTACAGCGCCGTGTTGCGGAGCAGCCGGGCATGCAGCCCCGGATCGATGCGCTCTGGATCGACGGCATCGAGCGCGAGGTTCGACACCGCCAGCGCCCGCTCACCGTCTCCCGCGTTGCGCAGGATCGATCCGAGCTGATGGAGCAGCTCGAGGCGGGTCAGGCCGACGGCATCCGCGGCATCCGGCACCTGCCCCCAGAGCTCGAGCGCGAGCTCGCCGAATCGCGCCGCGCTGCCGAAGGCGTAGCGCGCCTTCGCGTGCCGCATCGCCTCGACCGCGGCGATCAGCGCCCGACGGTCGTCCTGCGCGAGCTGCCAGTGATACGCGAGCGCCGCCGCATCGGCACTCTCGGTGCCCTCGCACCGGGCTTCGAGGGTCTCGGCGTACGACCGGTGCAGTCGCGATCGTTCACCGGGAAGCAGGTCCGCGTGCACCGCCTCGCGAAGCAGCGCATGACGGAAACGGTACAGATCGTCGACGACCACCAGGATGCCGCTGCCCGCCGCCTCGCGCAGCGCCTCGTCGAGCCGCACCTCGTCCATGCCGGTGAGCCGTGTGAGCAGGGGATGCGGAATCGGACGCTCGGCGCCGGAGGCCACCTGCACCACCCGCCTTGCGTCATCGCCGAGCCGATCGAATCGCGCGAGCAGGATGTCACGCAGCCCATCGGGAAGCGGGCCGGCGGTGCACCCCGCGATCTCCTCGACGAAGAACGGCACTCCCTCGGCGCGCTCGCGCACGCGCTCGATCGCGGCGGCGCTGAGGGCGTGCCCGGTGATCTGCTCTGCCAGTGCACGAACGGCGTCGGCGTCGAGGCGCTGCAGGTCGAGACGGTCGAGCAGCCGGGCCCTGGTCGCCTCGGCGATGAACCGGCTGACGGCATCGCCGCGGCGGACGTCGTCGGAGCGGCAGCTGAGCAGCACGAGCACCCTGCCGCGGGTGAGCGTGCGCAGCAGGAAGGAGAGGATCGCGAGCGTCGACTCGTCGGCCCAGTGCAGGTCTTCCACCACCAGCACCTGTGGAGCCCGCGCGGCCGCGGCCTCGATCAGGGTGGCGATCGCGTCGCGGAGTCGCTCCGGGCTGGTGAGCTCGCGCTCGGTGGGTGCCGACGCCAGCTCGGGCAGCAGCATGCCGAGCGCCTCGGCGCCGACGCCGACGGCGGCCCGCGCCTCGTCGACACCCGTCCGCGCGACGAGCGAGCGCAGGATGCCGGTCAGCGGGCCGTACGGCGTGCGCGCCGGGCCGAGGTCGAGGCACCAGCCGACGTGCACATCGGCACGCGCGGAGATCTCCCCGCCGAACTCGCGCAGCAGCCGCGACTTGCCGATCCCGGCCTCGCCCTCGACGAGCAGCGCCGTCGGCGTACCCTCGGCCGCGCTCTCGAACGCCAGACGCACGACCGCCAGATCGGCATCGCGACCGACCATCGCCTGGCTCGGTGCGAAGGACTGCATGGATTCATGGTCCCACTCCCCTCCGACATCCGGGCCCCGCCCAGCGCCTCGGTCCGCGGTGCCGTCGTGCGCGGCGACAGCGAGACTCACCGAGCCGGGATCGGCTCGCACGGCTGCGGTGCACGGCGCTCGGCCGCGGCATCCGTCACCGCCGGACGACGCGCGCCGAGCAGTCGCCGCAGCATCCTCCGCAGCGCTCCTTCCGGACGCGGCACGATCTGATCGGCACGCTCGATCAGCACGCGACGACGCTCGGCCGCGCGGGCGATCCGCTCCTGGTCGAACGCGGTGACCTGCTGGCTGGAATACGGGTGCTCGAACATGCTGTCTCCTCGGTGAAGTGCGATATCCCCACACTCCGCTCTGAGGTCCCCGTCCGGCATCGGACGGATGCCCTATCTTCCGGGCGGCACCGCCTCAGATCACGCCGCCGCGACGGGACTACCGTTGGGAGCATGCGCATCCCCACCGCGATCCGCGCCGCCCAGCGCTCCTCCTTCCTGCAGGTGGTGAAGTCCGCCGCCGCGACGATCGCCGCGTGGCTGATCGCGGGGCTCGTGTTCCCCGGACAGCTGCCGGTGTTCGCGGCCATCGCGGCGCTGCTGGTCGTGCAGCCGAGCGTGAACCAGTCGCTGTCGAAGGCGCTGGAGCGCAGCATCGGGGTGATCGCGGGTGTGGTGATCGCCGTGGCGCTCGGGCTGCTGCTCGGCTCACCGAGCTGGATCGTGCTGCTCGCGATCGTCGTGGCGATGCTCCTGGCCTGGCTGTTCCGAGCGACGCCGGGCACCGGCAATCAGGTCGCGATCTCGGCGATGCTCGTGCTCGCCCTCGGCTCCAACAGTCCCGAATACGCCATCGCCCGGATCGGCGAGACACTCATCGGCGTCGTGATCGGCATCATCGTGAACGCGCTGATCGTGCCGCCGGTACTCGTCGCCCCCGCTCGTCGTGACCTCGGGCTGCTCGGCGCCGAGCTCGCCGCCAGCCTCGACCGGCTCGCCGCGGCCCTGCCGGAGCCGCAGACTCCCGCACGACTGCAGGAGCTCATGCTCGAGGTGCGACTGCTCCGCCCGATGAAGGATGCCGCCGAGGCGACCATCGCGACCGGCGAGGAATCGCTCACGCTGAACCCGCGGCGGTCCGTGCACCGCGACGACCTGCGGGAGATGCGCGCGCTGCTCGACCGGCTCTCACCGATCGTGACGCAGACGATCGGAATGACCAGGGCGTACTTCGACCACTACGACGACTCGATCGGCGAGGAGCCCGCGGTCGTCGCGATCGCCGAGCAGCTGCGGCGCGCAGGGCACGATGTGCGGCTGGCCGTGCAGATCGCCGACGTCACCCCGGAGCCTGAAGCGCTGACCTCGGCCATCCCGGCGTTGACCGCGCCGCTCGTGATCCGCCCGCCGTCGTCGCAGCACTGGATCCTGATCGGCTCGCTCATGGAGGACCTCCGCCGCATCCGCGGTGAGCTGCTCGACTGACCCCCCTCACTCCTCCCTCCTCTCCCTCCCTCCCCCTCCCCTCCCTCCCCTTCTCTCTGCCGAGCCACCCCTTTTCGTGCGAGCCACCCCTTTGCGGACGGCGACAACGGGGTGGCTCGCACACAACGGGGCCGCTCGGCACAAGGGCGGAATACCCTGGGGACATGGATATGACGCTCGCACAGGCACTCGGGGAGCTCGCCGCCCTCGAGGATCCGAAGATGCGTGCGGCGAACGAGAAGCGCGGCGACGACCACGGCATCAACCTCAGTCGCATGCGAGCGCTGGCGAAGCGGATCAAGACCGACCAGTCGCTCGCGCAGGAGCTGTGGAGAACCGGCGACACGGCCGCCCGACTGCTCGCGATCCTTATCTCCAAGCCGCGCGACTTCACCGCCGACGAGCTCGACGCGATGCTGCGCGAGACGCGACCGCCGAAGGTCAACGACTGGTTCGTGAACTACCTCGCCAAGAAGACGCCGCTCGCCGAAGAGCTGCGGCTCCGCTGGTTCGATGACGCTGACCCGACCGTCGCTGCCGCCGCCTGGTCGCTCACCTCGGTGCGCGTCGCCAAGACCCCGGATGGACTCGACCTCGACCACCTGCTCGACCTGATCGAGCGCGATATGAAGGATGCTCCGAGCCGCCTGCAGTGGTCGATGAACGAGACGCTCGCGCAGATCGGCATCCATCATCCGGCGCTGCGTCCGCGCGCGCTCGAGATCGGCGACCGTCTGCAGGTGCTCGCCGACTACCCCACCCCGCCCGGCTGCACCTCGCCGTTCGCACCGCTGTGGATCGGCGAGATGGTGCGCCGACTCGAGGGCTGACTAGCCTGAGGGGATGAGCACGCACATCGCAGCAGCACCCGGTCAGATCGCCCCCATCGTCCTGTTCCCGGGTGACCCGCTGCGAGCGAGATGGATCGCCGAGACGTTCCTCGACGACGCGGAGCTGTACTCCGAGACGCGCGGGATGCTGGGCTTCACCGGAACCTGGGAGGGCCACCGCGTCTCGGTGCAGGGCTCCGGCATGGGACAGCCGTCGATGGCGATCTACGCGAACGAGCTGTTCGACTCCTACGGTGTCGAGACGATCGTGCGGGTGGGCTCGTGCGGCGCGCTGACCGAGAAGCTCGCGGTGCGCGACATCATCATCGCGAACGGCGCCTGCACCGACTCCGGCATCAACCGGGTGCGCTTCAACGGACTCGACTACGCGCCCGTCGCCGACTTCCCGCTGCTGCGCGCTGCGGTCGAGGCGAGTGAGGCCGAGCCGCCGGCATCCGCCGTGCACGTGGGACTGCTGCTGTCGAGCGACCAGTTCTACAGCACGCGGCCTGAGCTCACCGAGCCGTTCGTCCAGCACGGCGTGCTCGGCGTCGAGATGGAGGCAGCCGGGCTCTACACGCTCGCGGCGTACTACGGTCGGCGCGCGCTCGCGATCTGCACGGTGTCCGACCACATCATCACCGGCGAGGAGACCACGGCGCAGGAGCGCGAACAGACCTTCGGCGACATGATCCGCATCGCACTCCGCGCCGCGACCGCGGTGTGAGCCCGATTCACGCGGAGTCGCCGTTCACAATTCAGCAAGAATTCTCGTGCGCAGGTCGAAACACCGCCTGACGAGCCACCCGACGCCGTTCTTGCTGAATTGTGAACGCCCACACGTCGAGCCCGCGCAGTAGGGGATGATCGAAGGATGCTCCTCGACGCCACCATCTCCGACGGATCCGATGCGGATGCGCTCTACCTGGCGTTCGCCGAGTGGGTCGAGTCGACCGACATCCACCTCTACCCGGCGCAGGACGAGGCGATCATCGAGATCGTCTCCGGCAACAACCTGATCCTGTCGACCCCGACCGGAACCGGCAAGTCGCTCGTGGCGGTCGGGGCGCATTTCGCCGCACTGCAGTCCGGTCGCCGCAGCTACTACACCGCACCGATCAAAGCCCTGGTGAGCGAGAAGTTCTTCGCGCTGGTCGACATCTTCGGCGCCGCGAACGTCGGCATGATCACCGGCGACTCCTCGGTCAACGGCGATGCGCCGATCATCTGCTGCACGGCCGAGATCCTCGCGAACCTGGCGCTCCGGCAGGGCACGGATGCCGACGTCGGCCAGGTCGTCATGGACGAGTTCCACTTCTACGCGGATCCCGACCGCGGGTGGGCGTGGCAGGTGCCGCTGCTCGAGCTGCCGCAGGCGCAGTTCATCCTGATGTCGGCGACCCTCGGCGACGTGACCGAGCTCGCGGCCGATCTGACCCGCCGCACCGGACGCCAGACCGCGACCGTGACAGGCGTCGAGCGCCCGGTGCCGCTGCACTTCTTCTACGAGCAGACACCCATCCACGAGACGATCGACGATCTGCTGAACACCGGCCAGGCGCCGATCTATATCGTGCACTTCTCGCAGGCCGCAGCGATGGAGCGGGCCCAGGCACTGTCGAGCTCGAAGGTCGCCACCCGAGAGCAGCGCGACCAGATCGCCGCACTGATCGCCGAGTTCCGCTTCACCACCGCGTTCGGCAAGACGCTCTCCCGCTTCCTGCGCGCCGGGATCGGCGTGCACCACGCGGGGATGCTCCCGAAGTACCGTCGCCTGGTCGAGCAGCTCGCGCAGCGGGGCCTCCTCCGGGTGATCTGCGGCACCGACACGCTCGGCGTCGGCATCAACGTGCCGATCCGCACCGTGCTGCTGACGGCGCTCACGAAGTTCGACGGCACGCGGATGCGGCAGCTCAACGCCCGCGAGTTCCACCAGATCGCCGGTCGTGCGGGGCGCGCCGGCTTCGACACCGCCGGCACCGTGGTCGCGCAGGCGCCGGAGCACGAGAGCGAGAACGTCGCCGCTGTGAAGAAGGCCGGCGACGATCCGAAGAAGAAGCGCAAGATCGTGCGCAAGAAGGCACCGGACGGATTCGTGTCGTGGGGCGAACCGTCGTTCCGCAAGCTGATCGATGCGACACCCGAGACCCTGACCTCGCACATGCAGATCACGAGCGCGATGATGCTCAACGTGATCGCCCGCGGCGGCGACGTGTTCGCGAATATGCGCTCGCTGGTATACGACAACCACGAGCCGCGGAAGCGACAGCGCGAGCTGGCGATCCGTGCGCTCGGCATCTTCCGCACACTGCGCGAATCTGGCATCGTCGAGACCTTCGACCAGGGCGGCACGACGGGCATCCGCCTGACGGTCGACCTGCAGCCCAACTTCGCGCTGAATCAGCCGCTGTCGCCGTTCGCCCTGGCGGCGTTCGAGCTGCTCGATCCCGACCCTTCGACAGGCTCAGGGACCCAGGCCGGGGTCGGAACAGGGACCCAGGCCGGGGTCGGCTCAGGGACCCAGGCCGGGGTCGGAACAGGGACCCAGGTCGGGGTCGGAACGGGGAACTACCACCTCGACATGATCTCGATCGTCGAAGCCACCCTCGACGACCCGCGCGCCGTGCTCGGCCAGCAGGAGTTCCTCGCGCGCGGCGAGGCGATCGGCGCCATGAAGGCCGAGGGGATCGAGTACGACGAGCGCATGGAGCTCGTTGAACAGGTCACCTATCCGAAGCCGCTCGATGAGCTGCTGACCGCCGCCTTCGAGACGTTCAGCGCAGCCCAGCCCTGGATCCGCGACTTCGAGCTGCATCCGAAATCCGTCGTCCGCGACATGTACGAGCGAGCCATGTCGTTCGGGGAATATGTCGCCTACTACAAGATCGCCCGCTCCGAGGGCGTCGTGCTGCGCTACCTCTCCGATGCCTACCGGGCCGCGTCGCAGACGATCCCCGAGGAGCTCAAGGACGAGGATCTGCACGACCTCATCGAGTGGCTCGGCGAGCTGGTGCGCCAGGTCGACTCGAGCCTGCTCGACGAGTGGGAGGACCTGATCGGCGGCGGAGGCGGAGCCCTGGGCTCGTCGAAGGGTGATGAGCCGATCGTGCCGCCGGCTCCGAAGCGTCTCACGAGCAATGTCAGGGCGTTCCGCACCCTGGTCCGCAACGAACTGTTCCGCCGCGTGCAGCTCGCGGCGCGCGAGGACGTGGCAACGCTCGGCGAACTCGACCAGAGCTTCGGCGCGGATGCCTGGTCCGATGCCCTCGACGGCTACTACGCCGATCACGACGAGATCCTCACCGGGGCGGATGCACGCAGCTCGAAGCTCCTGATCCTCGAGCAGGGCGCCACCGAATGGACCGCGCGTCAGATCTTCGACGACCCTGCCGGGGACCACGACTGGGGCATCTCCGCGACCATCGACCTCGCCGCCTCCGATGAGGCAGGCGAGGCCGTCGTTACCGTGACCGGCGTCGACCGGCTCTGACAGCACCCGAGGGGTCAATACACGCCGCGCATCGGCAGCAGCGCGCGGCGTGTATCGACCCCTCACCGGCGGGAAAGACCGGGGTCAGGGGAGGGCGGCACGCACCATCCGCGCCACGAGCTCGCCGTATTCGACCCCCGCGGCTGCGAACATCCGCGGCACCTGCGATGCAGCGGTGAGTCCCGGCATCGTGTTGACCTCGTTCAGCACCGGTCCTTCGTCGGTGAGGAAGAAGTCCATCCGCGCGACGCCGGCACAGCCGAGCGCGTCGAACACCGCGATCGCAGCGCGCTTGAGGGCCGAGGTCTCGGCCGCATCGAGCGCTGCCGGCACCTCGAAGCGGGCGCTGCCGTCGTACTTCGTGGCGGTGTCGAACAGTCCGGTCGCGTGGATCTCGAGCGGCGGCGCCGCCCACCGGATGCCTCCTGCCTCGCGCAGCACCGCCACATCGATCTCGCGACCCCGCACGACCTCCTCCACCAGGATCCGCGAGTCGAACCGCGCGGCCGTCCTGAGCGCAGCGAGCAGCTCCCCCTCCTCCCGCACGAGGCTCACGCCGTAGCTCGATCCGGCGGAGACCGGCTTCACGACGACCGGGCCGTCGAACTCGACGTCGCCGATGTCGGATGCCGCGACGAGGCGTCCCTTCGCAGTGCGCAGCCCCACGGCATCCGCCACCAGCTTGGTGGCCCATTTGTCCATGCCGATGGCGCCGGCTCGCAGTTCCGACCCGACCACCCGCACCCCCGCGAGTGCACACAGCGCGGCGAGCGCTCCGTCTTCACCGAGCGCGCCGTGCACCGCTGGGAAGACGACCTCGGCCCAGGCGAGCAGTGGCAGCGCCTGCGTGAGCGATGTCACCGCTGTGTCGCCTGGAGGGGTGCCGTCGGCCCGCCAGATGCCGTCCCTGTCGATCGTCACGCAGCGCACTTCGTGATCGCTCATCCGCAGTGCCGCGGCGACCGCCGAGGCGGAGGCGAGCGAGACGTCATGCTCGGCGTTCTGTCCGCCGCCGATCACCAGCACACGGACCGTCATGCGATGCTCCGCTGCACGCGGGTGCCGATGCCGGTCACGATCGTGTGCGGGATCGTCCCCGCCCACCTGGCCCACTCCTGCAGCGACGGCACCACCCCGCCCTCCGGCCCGAACACGGTCGCGAGCGCCCCCCGGGGCACCGAGACCTCACCGGTGTCGACCACGATCTGGTCCATCGACACCCGGCCGACGATCGGATGCCGCCGCCCCCCGATCTCGATGCCCGCCCCCTCCGACAGTTCGCGCGGGATGCCGTCGGCGTACCCGACCCCGATCACGGCGAGGTGGGTCGCCCGTTCCGTGACGAACACTCCCCCGTACCCGACCGCCGTGCCCGGAGGCGCGAACGCGCTCTGCACGACGGATGCCGTGAACCGGGACGCGCCGGTCAGCGCGACGCGTCCCGATGGGTCGATCCCGACGAGCCCGGCGCCGATCCGCACCATCCCGAAGTGCGTCGCCGGATCGGTGAGCGCGCCGGAGGTCGCCGCGAGGTGCACCAGCAGAGGGCCGAAGCCCGCTCGCAGCGCGGCTTCCCTCGCCTGGCGCATCCGCAGCACGGCCGGTGCGTTCGCTGCCGGATCGCCCTCATCCGCCCGCGGCAGATGGCCCATCAGCCCGACGACCTCGATCCGGTCGGCAGCGGCACGAGCGACGTCGAGCAGCTCGCGCCAGTCTCCGACCGGGCAGCCTCCGCGAGACATGCCGGTATCGACATGTACATGCACACGCACCGGCTCGACCACGTCGGCGATCAGCTCGCGCAGCTCATCGACCGACCCCACTGCGATGTCGACACGGTGCGATGCCGCCGCGCACGCGTCCGCTCCCGCAGGATTCAGCCACGACAGGATCGGCACATCGATCCCCGCGTCGCGCAACGCGACCGCCTCGGCGACATCCGTCACGCCGAGCCACGTCGCGCCGGCCGCGATCGCCGATTCCGCGACCGCGAGCGCACCGTGCCCGTAGCCGTCGGCCTTCACGACCGCCATGATCCTGACGTCTGTGCCCGCCTGCATCCGGCGCACGTTCGCGGCGACCGCATCGGGCAGCGTCAGCAGTGTCGGAGCGTGCAGCCGCGAGAGCGCCACCCGCGCCGGCTCGAGCACCCCGGTCATCGCTGCATCCTCGGGTCTTCGGTGGGGTCGGCGTACATCTCCGGGCATCCCTCGTTCACGGCGTCCGGCCGCAGCTCGTAGTGCCACGACTCGTTGCCGTAGATCTGGCAGAGGCCGTATCGCGCTCCGCGCTGGGCGAGCCAGTCGAGCGTGGGCAGCGGTCCGAGATCGACCGCCTCGCCCGAGACGTGCGCCGAGGTCGCAGCGCTGGCGACCCAGCGCGATGCCTCCTCCTCAGAGCCGTACTCCACGACCGCGTCCTGCAGCATCCGTTCCTGCAGCGCAGGCGACCGCCACCCGCTGTTCACCAGCAGCACGACGCCATCGGCCTCGGCATCCGTCGCCGCCCGCTGCAGCGCCGCGAGCAGCGCAGGGTCGAGGTTGCCGACGGCGACCCGATCGATGTCGAACACGGTCGGCTGGTCGCCGTCGCGGATCACCCCGTCGGCTTCGCTGGGTGCGAGCACTGACCCGCCGATCTCGCCCGAGGGGCCGCCCTGGGGCGCCTGGGGTCCGGAGAAGACAGCCGCTGAGGCGGCGGAGAGCGACTGCTGCACGGCGAGCGTGATGATCGCGGCCACGGCGAGCAGCACGGCGATGACGATGAGGCGTCTGACGCGATGCGGCCGTCTGGCGCGGGGGATGCTGATGGTGTTCATGTCTCCACTGCAGCGGTCCGGCCGTTGCAGCGACGTATGCCGTTTTCCATACGCTCGCGATATGTGCGGGTGCGTAGGATCGCAGCCATGCGTGTGCTGATCGTCGAGGACGAGCCCTACCTCGCCGAGGCGGTGCGCGATGGGCTGCGCCTCGAGGCCATCGCCGCCGACATCGCGAACGACGGCGACACCGCCCTCGAACTGCTCGGCATCAACGCCTACGACCTGGCCGTGCTCGACCGCGACGTGCCCGGCCCGAACGGCGACGAGATCGCGCGGTGGATCGTGGCCTCCGGCAGCGGCATCCCGATCCTCATGCTCACCGCCGCCGACCGGCTCGACGACAAGGCCTCCGGGTTCGAGATCGGCGCCGACGACTACCTCACGAAGCCCTTCGAGCTGCGCGAGCTGGTGCTGCGCCTGCGGGCCCTCGATCGGCGGCGGCAGCGCTCCCGCCCTCCGGTGCTCGAGGTGGCCGGACTGCGACTCGACCCCTTCCGCCGTGAGGTGTACCGCGACGGCCGCTATGTCGCCCTCACCCGCAAGCAGTTCGCGGTGCTCGAGGTGCTGGTCGAGGCCGGCGGCGGAGTCGTCAGCGCCGAGGAGCTGCTCGAACGGGCCTGGGACGAGAATGCCGACCCGTTCACGAACGCCGTGCGCATCACGGTGTCGTCGCTGCGCAAGCGACTGGGTGAGCCGTGGACGATCCTCACCGTTCCGGGTGTCGGCTATCGCATCGAGACGGATGCCGATGCCTAGGCGCCGCGGCATGAGCGCCCGCCTGAAGCTCACGCTCAGCTATGCGGGCATCGTGGTGGTGTCCGGCATCCTGCTGCTCGCGGCAGTCGGCCTGTTCCTGCTGCGGTACGTGCCGGACGTGCAGATCGTCGCCGACATCTTCGTACCCAACCGCTCCGACCTGCTGCGAGCCTTCGTGCCGGTCGCGTCCACCGTCATGATCGTGCTGTTGGCGGTCGGGCTCGCCGGTGGCTGGATCCTGGCCGGACGGATGCTCGCGCCGCTCGACCGCATCGGCGCGGCTGCACGGCTCGCCGCGGAGGGGTCGCTCTCGCACCGCGTCGCACTGGAGGGGCCCCGCGACGAGTTCCGCGACCTCGCTGACGTGTTCGACTCGATGCTCGAACAGCTCGAGGCGCAGGTCGCCGAGCAGCAGCGGTTCGCCGCGAACGCCTCGCACGAGCTGCGCACCCCGCTCGCGACCTCGCAGGCGCTGCTCGAGGTGGCCCGCACCGACCCCGACCGCGACGTGGATGCGCTGATCTCGCGCCTGCAGGAGGTCAATGCCAGGGCGATCGACCTCACCGAGGCGCTGCTGCTGCTCAGTCGCGCCGACCGTCGGTCGTTCGCCAGGGAATCCGTCGATCTCTCGCTCCTCGCGGAGGAAGCGGTCGAAGCGCTGCTGCCCCTCGCCGACAGACGCGGCGTGACGGTCGAGGTCTCCGGTGACGCGGCCAGCACGCGCGGTTCGACGGCACTGCTGCAGCAGCTGGCCACGAACCTCGTGCTCAACGCGATCGTGCACAACCTGCCGTTCGGCGGCCAGGTCGCCGTTCGCACGCACGCACAGCCCCATGCGCTGGCGCTCGTGGTGGAGAACACCGGGCCCGTCATCCCGGCGCATCGCGTGACGAAGCTGGTCGAGCCGTTCCAGCGGGGTGTGGAGCGGACCCGCAACGACGATCACGCCGGCGTCGGTCTCGGCCTCGCGATCGCCGACCGCATCACGACGGCGCACGGCGGCACGCTCGTGCTGACACCGCGACTCGACGGCGGGCTGATCGTGACGGTGTGGCTGCCGCTGGCGCCGCCGTCCGAGACGCTCGGCTGAAGCGCTTCCCGGGTGTGGATAACTCGAGCGCACGAGCGAGGAACCTGGCTACCGTGTTCCGGTGAGATCCAGACGCGACCCTTTCATGTTCCTGCTCGTGGCGACGTCCGTCGTCGTCCTGGCCTCGACGATCGGATGCTCCGCAGAGCCGCGCCCGCTCCCGACCGCGACGCCGCTCTTCGCGACGGAAGACGAGGCATTCGCCGCGGCGGAGGAGGTGTATCGGGAGTATCTGGACGCCGGCAACGCGCGCATTGCAGGAAAGGACTCGCCCGACCCGCAGGACTACCTCGTCGGTCAGGCCCTCGAGGCAGACATCGACGCGGTCAATTCCTTTGGTGGCCAGGGGATACGTCTCAGTGGGTCTGCGGTCATGACCTCTTTCAGTGGAGAGTCGATGGAAACTCAAGCGGTCACGGCCACAGTCTGTATCGATGCCCGCAACGTGCGGGTCATAAACACGGCAGGCGACGACGTCACGCCAGCAGCGCGCCCCGACGAATCGCTACTTCGAATCTCTTTCGTCTCAGTTGACGCTGTGCTGAGAATCGCCGACTCCGAACTCACGGACGCCGAGTCGTGCTGAAGCTACTGGCATCCCTGCTGATTTCCACAGAACTCGTGATTGCGGCCCCTCTGGGCATCTCACTCCAAAGTGGCTGCTCCCTAGAGGCCGTTCTGGCCAATCAATGCAGTACATCCGACGGCTCCTCCCTCACCGTGACCGGCGAACGCACCACGCCCGGCACCGCAGGTCCGCAGTCCCCGGACCGGACCTCGCCACAGTCCCCCACTCCGGTCGCCCCGGCTCCCGTCGATCCCGTCGCCAAGGAGCGGGCGCGGTGTCTCGAAGCGGGCAGCGGCCCGCGGGGCTGCCTGCTGACGCGGCCGTCCGAGCCCGATGCCGATCCTGTCGCCGAGACGCCACCGTCGCCGGTCATCACGATCACCGATCTCGCGGGTTTCGCCCCGGCATCCGCTCGCCCTGTCGGAGAGCCGTCGAACCTCGGAGTCGTGGGGCTCCCGACGAACTTCGTGGCGCCGGCATCCGTCCATGTGCGCGAGGGCACGCTCTTCGGACTGCCGCTTCGCGCGCGGTTCACGCCGGCCGGGTTCGACTTCGATTTCGGCGACGGCTCGTCCCTGTCGAGCACGAGTGCTGGCACGACCTGGGAGCAGCTCGGGCAGGCGCAGTTCACCCCGACCGCCACCAGCCACGTGTACCGAGAGCGGGGGATCTTCGAGGCTCGCGTCAGCGTCCGCTACACCGCCGAGATCGATCCGGGCTCCGGGTGGATCCCGCTCGAGGGTCAGCTCTCGGTCGCCGGACCCGCCCAGCAGATCCGCATCGTCGAATCGCACACCGCCCTGGTCGAGTCGTCCTGCACCGAACGGCCGCGCGCGCCCGGCTGTTGAGTCGGGGCATGAACTCATCGCGCCATCCTGCCCGACCGCCGAGCACTCCCCTCGGTGATGTACGCCTCGCACGGCCGAATCCCCCGCGAACGGCCGAGCGGAGCGCACTTCACCGCGCCGACTGACCGCGGGTCACAGCCCGAACGCCGCGCCCTCAGCGCCCGAGGGCCGCCGTCGAGGCACGAGGGATCAGCGTCGGCAGCGCGCGGGTCACGGCGCCGTCGGTGCCGCCGAGCAGGTCGAGCGCACTCGCGGCGATCTGATCGAAGGCCGTCCGCACCGAGGTGAGGGGCACCGGCAGCATGGCCGCGAGCGGGATGTCGTTGTATCCGACGACCGAGACGTCTCGGCCGACCGTGAGCCCGGCGGCGGATGCTGCTGCGACCACGCCGATCGCGAGGTTGTCGTTCGCGGCGAAGATCGCGGTCGGCCTCGTCGCGCCGCCGTCGAGCAGCGACCGCCCGGCGACGTGCCCTGACTCGATGCCGTACCCGGTCGAGATCACGCGCGCGTCTGGCAGCTCGATCCCGCCTTCGGCGAGCGCCCGCCGCGCCCCGGCGAGGCGATCACGCGCGCTCGACGTGAACCAGGGTCCGGTGATGACCGCGATCTCCTGGTGCCCGAGGTCGACGAGGTGCCTGGCGGCGAAGTATCCGCCGGCCTCGTCGTCGCCGAGCGCCGATGGGCTGACACCGTCGGTGCGCAGCGCCAGCACATGCGGCACCCCGCGCTCGCGCAGCAGGGCGGGAAGCGTGTCGTCGAGGCGGGCGGTGGCGAGCACGAGTCCGTCGACGTTCCGATCGAGCAGCGTCTCGGTGGCCCGGCGCTCCTCTGCCGGATCGTCACCGCAGGTGGCGACCACGGCGAAGGACCCTCGGGCACGAGCGGTGCGCTCGATCGCCTCGAACATGAGCGCCATGACGTGGTCGGTGAGCCGTGGCACGAGCACCCCGATGGTGCCGGTCGCGCCGCGCCGCAGGCCCGATGCGAACATGTTGCGCCGATAGCCGAGGTCGTCCGCGATCCGCCGCACGCGCTCTGCGGTCGCGGAACGCGAGGGCGGGGTTCGATCGTCGAGCACCCGGCTGACGGTGGAGATGCTGACGCCGGATGCCGCTGCGACGTCTTTCAGCGTGACGATGTGACGCTCCTGCTGCTCGTCCACGGCATCCCCCTCGACTGACTTCCGGTTCGGGTGTTGACAACCCCGACCCCTCCGAGCATACTTGCAATCGTTCCTGCAAACGTTCCCGCGAACGTTCCCACACTCTCGATGACGAGAACCTCAGCGAAGAAGCTCCAAGGAAAGGACCGATCATGACCCTCGACCTCCGCGGCCTCAACCCCGCCCCCGTCACCCCCTTCACCGAGGACGGCGCGGTCGACTACGACGCCATCCAGCGCCTCGGCTCCTGGCTCGGCTCGATCGACGGCGTCAAGAGCCTGGTCGTGCTCGGGCACGCCGGCGAGGGCACGTTCCTGACCGAAGAGGAGCAGCTCGACGTCATCCGCGCGTTCGTCGCCTCGACCGACGGCCGCATCCCCGTGATCGCCGGCATCACCAAGGAGGGCAACAAGACCGCCGCCCTCGAAGCGAAGGCAGCCGTGGATGCCGGGGCGACCGCCGGGCTCGTCTACCCCTCGCACGGCTGGCTGCGATTCGGGTACCAGCAGGGTGCACCGCAGTCGCGCTACCGCGAGATCTACGAGGAATCCGGCCTGCCGCTGATCCTCTTCCAGTACCCGGACAACACCAAGGCGACGTACGACCTCGACACCCAGCTCGAGATCGCCGGCCAGGAGGGCGTGTTCGCGACGAAGAACGGCGTCCGCAACATGCGTCGCTGGTACACCGAGATCCCGGCACTGCGAGCTGCCTACCCCGAGCTGCAGATCCTCTCGTGCCACGACGAGTACCTGCTGCCGACCATGTTCGACGTCGACGGCCTGCTCGTCGGCTACGGCAACGTCGCCCCCGAGCCGCTCATCGAGCTCATCGCCGCTGGTAAGGCGCGCGACTACGAGGCGGCGCACGCGATCCACGAGCGCCTGCTGCCCGTGACGCAGAACGTGTACCACCGCGGCTCGCACATGGAGGGCACCGTGGCCCTCAAGTGGGGCCTCGTGCAGCGCGGCATCCTCGAACACGCCACGGTCCGCACTCCGCTGCTCCCGCTGCCGGACGGAGCGGATGCCGAGATCGCGGCCGCCTTCGCGCTGGCCGACCTCGGCAAGGTCACCGCCTCCGCGTGACCTCGTGGGAGGGGCCGTCGCACGAGGCGGCCTCTCCCTCCATCTCCTTCCGCCCATGCGGCGACACCCTGCAGTCAACGACGACTCGAAGGACACGATCATGAACGAACGCACGAAAGCGCGTCACACCTCGACCACACCCGGCACTGGCTATGGGCGGGTCTCGACTGAGACGATGAAGAACATCGTCTCCTCACGCACGCAGCGTCGCCCCTTCTGGCAGCACCTGGCCCTCATCGGCCCGGCGTTCGTCGCCGGCGCCTGGCAGTTCGGCCCCGGCAACCTCACCACCGCCGTCCAGGCTGGAAGCGGGTACCAGTACGCCCTCATCTGGGTGATCGTGGTCTCGACGATCCTGATGATCTTCCTCACCGACATGGCGGTTCGACTCGGCATCAAGTCGCCGACCTCGCTCATCTCCTCGATCAAGGAGCACCTCGGGGGCTGGGTCGGCGTCGTCGCCGGCATCGGCGTCTTCCTCATCACCCTGTGCTTCTCGGTCGGCAACGCGGTCGGATCCGGCCTCGGCCTGTCGATGCTCTTCGGCGGCAGCCCGATCATGTGGACCGTCATCTGCACCGCAGCAGTGGCCGCGCTCCTGCTGCTCCGCAACGTCTACCGCGTCGTCGAGAAGGTCCTCATCGTCATCGTCGCGTTCATGGCGATCGCGTTCATCGCCTCGGCGTTCATCTCCAACCCGGACTGGGCGGCAGCAGGAGCAGGACTCCTGCCGACGTTCCCCGGCGGCGCATGGCTGCTGATCGTCGCCCTCGTCGGTACGAACTTCTCCATCAACGCCGCCTTCTACACGGCATACGGCACGAAGGAGCGCGGGCGCACCGAAGCGGACTACCGCGATGTCACGATCGTCGACACGATCCCGGGTATCGTCGCACCTGGCATCATGACCGCTCTGGTGATCGTCGTCGCGGCATCCGTCCTCGGTCAGACCGGAGAGGCAGCGCCCACCGTCGTGGCCCTCGCCGGGATCTTCGAGCCCCTCGCCGGTCCGGTCGGCTCGACCGTCTTCGCACTCGGGTTCTTCGGCGCCGCGTTCTCGTCGATGATCGCGAACGCCACCGCTGGCGGCACCATGCTCTCGGATGGCCTCGGCCGGGGTGCGTCGTCGAGCTCGCTGACCGCGAAGCTCGTGAGCGCCGGCATCCTCGTCTTCGGCATCACCGTGACCGTGATCTTCCAGGAGTCGCCGGTGCAGCTGATCGTCATCGCGCAGGCGCTGACCGTGTTCGTCGCACCGGTGCTCGCGGCGCTGATCATCATCATGGCCAACCGGGTGAAGCTCATGGGCGACATGCGCAACACCTGGTGGCAGAACGCCGCCGGCATCATCGGCCTGCTCGCCGTGCTCGGGCTGTCGGTGCGGCTGTTCCTCACCCTGATCGGGTAGCCGCCAGCCAGTCGACTGCTGCGGCCACCTGCATCGTGTGCGGCCGGAATCCCCCGATTCCGGCCGCACACTGCACGAGTGGTCGCAGAAGTGCGGGGAGCTCAGGCGACCTGCGAACCCCGCAGCGCGGCGATCTCACGGCCGTAGGCGACCGCGTCGCTCTCGGCGGCCTGCTTGAGCTCCTGCGCGGTGTCGGTGAATGCGTCGAGCGCCGGGTTCACGCCGACCAGCGTGAACGGACGCTGCACGACTCGCAGGTCGAGCCCCCAGACGTCCTCGAGCACGCGGCGCAGCCATCCGGTCGAGTGGTCCCAGCCCTCCTTCGGGGTGCCGGGAGCGTAGTTGCCGCCGAGCACGGTCACCAGCGTCGCGGGCTTGCCGCGCAGTGCGGTGCCGGTCGGATCGATGCGCGAGTCGGTGTACGCGAGGTCGAACCAGGTCTTGAAGTGCTGCGAGACGCCGTAGTTGTAGAGCGGCACGGCGAAGAGCAGTGCGTCGGCGCCGATGAGCTCGTCGGCGAAGGTCGTGGCGAGCGCACGGGCCTCGTTCTGACGCTCGGTGCGCTGCGCGGCGTCGATGAAGCCGGAGGTCACGGCGTCGGACCACGCGGTCGCCGGCACGGGATCAGCGGCCACATCGCGTCGGGTGACGGTCGAGTCGGGGTGGGATGCCGTCCACTCGGCTTCGACGAGGTCGGCGAGCGCGCGACTGGCGGACGATGCGGGCATGATGCTGGCATCCAGGCGGAACAGGGACATGACAGGCCTCTCGTTTTCGTAGTCGCTAGGTTTTTCTTAGCGACAGCGGTTAACCTAGCACGACTATGATGGACGCATGCCCGAGGTGGAGCACGAACTGCACCAGTGCGACGCGGCCGTCACGCTGGCGTTCAGCGTGCTCGGCAAACGCTGGAACGGGATGATCGTGTCATCGCTGGGCGGTGACCCCTCGACCTTCGTGGCACTGCGCCGCGCGGTCGCAGGCATCAGCGACACCGTGCTCTCGGATCGGCTCGCCGAACTCGCGGATGCCGGACTCGTCGCCCGCACGGTCGACGCCGGTCCGCCCGTCACGGTCTCCTACGCGCTCACCGAGAGCGGCCGCGGCCTGCTGCCGATCCTCGACCAGCTCGGCGCCTGGGCGTCCCTCAACCTGGAACGGCCGACTCGATGAGCGAACTGCGCCCGCGGCGCGCCTGGTGGATCCTCCTGGTGATCGGCATCCTCGCGCTCGCGACGTCGGCGTTCCTCGCCTTCAGCCCCGGGTTCCGGCTCGCCCCTCCCGTCGATTTCGGCGACACCATGCAGGTGGAGCTCGCGGCCGGCGACCACGCGATCTACGTCACGCCCTCGAACCAGTGGGGCGACATCGACTGCACCGGCACGCTCGCCGACGGCAGCGAACTGCGGCTCCGTCCCGACATGATGCAGCAGGGCCTGCTCGTGCCGAGGGCGTGGGACGCGCAGGGCAGCTTCGTCAGCACGAGCCTCGGCACGACGACCCTCACCTGCGACGGACCGGTCGACGACGCGCAGTTCACGGTCGGTCCGACCCAGGGTCTCTTCGACATCGCCGGCGCTGCGTTCGTCGGCATCCTCGGGCTCACGCTCGTGATCATCGGCATCATCCTGCGGGTGGCGCGGCGGCATCCGATCGCCTGACACGTCTGGTCGTGGCGCGCGACCTGCAGGGAGATGTGCGACCTGCAGGACGAATCGCCGTCACATCGTCCTGCACCCGGCGAATCTTCCTGCAACTCGCCCGTGACTCACCAGGGGCTGGGTTCGTAGTCCTTCAGGAACACGCCGTGGATGTCGTCGCCGGCTTCGCCGCGCACGATCGGGTCGTACACGCGGGCGGCACCGTCGACCAGGTCGAGCGGGGCGTGGAAGCCCTCCTCGGCCAGGCGTACCTTCGTGTAGTGCGGGCGCTCGTCGGTGATCCAGCCGGTGTCGACGGCGGTCATCAGGATGCCGTCGGTCTCGAGCATCTCGCCGGCACTCGTCCGGGTGAGCATGTTCAGCGCGGCCTTCGCCATGTTCGTGTGCGGATGCCCCGGCCCCTTGTAGCGGCGCGAGAACTGCCCCTCCATGGCGGACACGTTCACGACGTACTTGCGGCGGGAATCGGATGCCGCCATCGATGCGCGCAGGCGGCTGATCAGCAGGAA
Source organism: Microbacterium oxydans (assembly GCF_000956525.1). Classification (GTDB taxonomy): domain Bacteria; phylum Actinomycetota; class Actinomycetes; order Actinomycetales; family Microbacteriaceae; genus Microbacterium; species Microbacterium oxydans_A. The sequence continues at coordinate 45,279 of NZ_JYIW01000017.1, read as the reverse complement.
CGGCGCCGTCGTGTTCGCCAGCTGCACCTCGAGCATCTCGAGCGGGTCGACCTGATCGATCGACTGCACCCAGCTGTTCGTGCGGTTCACGTCGGGGACCAGACCGCCGGCGTCGATCGCGGTGCCGTCGGCGTGCTTCTCGAGCGACGACGACCCTGGCGCCATCGCGAGGCGTGCGAGGTCTTCGGCGGTGAGCGCCTGGCCGCCCTGCTCGGCGACCGTGCCGCCGAGGGCTGCGACCGACAGCAGCGGATGCGAGTCGACCGAAGCCTGCAGCGCCTGCGGATGCGGGTCGACGGTGTGCCCGAAGGTCTCCATCTCGGGCAACGGACCGTCGGGGAGCGGCTGGAGCTCGGCATCCGCCAGCAGCGAATACGAGCCGGGCGAGCGCCGAACGGTCTGCGCCGCGTTGTTGATCAGGATGTCGAGCGGCCCCTGTGCTGCGACCGAGTCGGCCAGACCGATCACCTGGGCGGGGTCGCGCAGGTCGATGCCGACGACTCGGAGCCGGTGCAGCCAGTCGGCCGAGTCGGGCAGCGCCGAGAAGCGGCGGACCGCATCCCGAGGGAAGCGCGTCGTGATCGTGGTGTGCGCCCCATCGCGCAGCAGTCGCAGCGCGATGTGCATGCCGATCTTCGCGCGGCCGCCGGTGAGCAGCGCGCGCTTGCCGGTGAGGTCGGTGCGGGCGTTGCGCTTGCCGTGGCTGAAGCGGGCGCAGTCGGGGCAGAGCTGGTGGTAGAACGCGTCGACCTGCGTGTAGGGCTGCTTGCAGATGTAGCAGTTGCGTGGCTTCAACAGCTCGCCGGCGATCGGGGCGTCGACCACGCTGGTCGCGAGGTCATGGCCGCGGGTCTCGTCGTCGATGCGGTCGGGTGCGCCGGTGGCGGTGCGGGCGACGACGGCCTTGTCGGCCTCGGCGATCGCATCGCGGATCTCCTTGCGCCGCACGCGCTTCACGGCCTTGAACATCGCGGCGGTCGCGTGGCGGACGGCGACGAAGTCCGGATGCTCGTTGTCGATCCGGTGCAGCTCCGACAGCACGCGCAGGGTGGTCGCGAGGTCTTCGGGGTCGACGCCGGGTCCCGGATCCGGGGACTCGCCTCGCGGGTCCCCGGTGCCGTTTCCTGGGTCCCTGAGCTCGTCGAAGGGTCCAGGTGCGTCGGTCATTGTCCTGATTTTACGCGAGTGTCCTGGGGGTTCGGTGCGCGTCGATGCATCCTCGACGAGCTGCTGCAGACCTGTCCCTCCGGCCCGCGGGCGCGCAGACTGTCCTCATGACCACTCCCGACCCGCACCTGCTCGGCCCAGGACTCCTGCCGACGCCGTTCACCGCCGATGAGATCCGCGACAGCACCGGCCGCGGCACGACGATCCGGCTGCTCCTCGAGGGACCGGACGGCCCGCTCGGCGAGCATGTCAACCACTACAGGGAGACGGATGCCGATGGTGCGACGCTCGACCGCTGGGCCGCCGCCGATCCGAAGGAGGTCGTGTCGCACCGGGTGACCTGGGCGGAGCTGCAAGGTCACGCCGCATTCGATGCCGCGACGACGAGCGTGTCGACGGTCTCGCTGTCGTCGCCGCTCGGCGAGCTGACGTGCCGGCGGTATGAGACCGAGGACGGGGTGTTCTGGTTCTCGATCGCGCATCCGGGGATGCCGGTGCAGTACGAGTCGGACGGCATGCGGACCACGGTGCTGTCGATCACTCCGGACTGAGTGGCGGCACCTCGGAGATCTGCGGGATTCAGGATGCTGTGGCGCACCGGCATCCGAGATGATGCAGATCTCCGAGGCCCTGCAGCCTCAGTGCCCGGCGCCGCTGACCACCACGAACTCGTTCGGCACGACGTCGAGGGTCGTGTCGGCGACCACCTCGCCGGAGTGCAGGTCGACCGCGAGGATGCGGTTGCTCGCCGGCTCGGTCACGTACGCGAGATCACCCACGACCCGCAGTCCGGGGTGCGGCTGCTGCCACTCGCTCGGGCTCTCCCAGGGCTCGATCACGTTCCAGGACTCCTGCACTGCGCCCGTCTCGTCGAGCACGTTCAGCGTGCCGTCCGACCCGAGCACGATGATGTCGTCGTGCGCGTCGCGGCCGACGCCGCGCCAGGTGTATTCGACTCCCTCTGGCAGGTCGACGACCGACAGGGTCTGCGCATCCGTGTCGATCAGGGCGAGCTGCGACAGCAGGTAGCCCTCGGCGTCGGGGTCGGCGTTGTAGTCGGCGACCGCGATGGCGCTCGTCTCGCTGACGTAGGCGTTGCCGGAGCGGCCGTAGGCGTCGGGCGCGGCGAGCTTCGTGAACACGCCGTCTGCGAACAGCAGCACGCCGTCCTCGCAGCCGAACATCACGACCTCGCCCCGCAGCGCGCCTTCGCCGTGCACGCTCGGGCACTGCTCGTTGCGGGCGATCTCGGCACCTGCCGCATCGAGCAGCCGAACGCCGGTGCGGGCATCCGAGGTGCCGATCGTCGACAGCGTGGTGCCGTCGGACAGCTCGATCGCGACACCGTGGTGCGCGGCCTCCGAGGTGATCGTGTCGTACTCGGGCAGCTCGCCGGTGCCGACCGCATCCGTGTCGAACACCCGCACGTCACCGGTGTCGTCGTCGAACAGCGCGGTGCGTCCCTCGTGCGGGGTGACGTGGCCGGCGGCCGTGGCCTCGAACACCTCGCCGGTGAACTCGACCGTGTCGCTCGCGAGTCCGGTGTCGAGCAGATGGAAGCCGTCGGCCGCAGTGACGAACACGTGGCCGTCGTGGTCGCCGGCGCTGTTCACGCGCAGGAAGCCGTCGAGCTCCACCTGGTCGATCTCGTCGAGCGTCTCGCCGTCGAGCACGAGCACGCCGCCGTCGTAGCTGATCGCGACGCGGGTGTCTCCCTCGTGCGCTGCGTGATCGGCCGTGGCGTCGGAGGGGTCGGATGCCGGTGGCGCGGCGCTCGCGCAGCCGACGAGCGCGAACGCGGCGACTGCGCCGATGGCGCCGACCGCGAGGCGGGTGCGTGCAGGTTTCTTCATGGGGTTCTCTCTCTTCAGGGGTGAGGGTGCGCGGATGCGCGCGACGGATGCTCCGTCGAGGTGGAGGTCAGCCGACCTGCTGCACGAACCAGGGGTCGAGGTCGGTGAAGGTGCGGGTGAGCCGGAGGTCGTCGGTGTGGTCGAGTTCGTACACGGCTCCGGCGGCGGGGTCGCTGAGGTACGCAGACTGCGCGTCGACGATCAGCTGCAGGCGGTCGAGGGATGCCGGGTCGGCGATGGATGCTGCGACGAGCGGCTCGGTGCGGGCGAGTACCGCGCCGTCCCGCCCGAGGATCAGGGCGCGCCCCTCGGCATCCACCGCGATGGTGCGACTCTCGTCGTCTCCGAGTGCGACCGCGCGACGCAGCGGCACCTCTGAGGCGAGGAGCGTCCAGGTTCGCTGCCGCACGTCGAGCAGCCAGGCGCCCTGCTCCCCCGCCACTCCGGCGAGGTCGGGGCGGCCGGTCCGACCGGCGAGGTCGGCGGCCATCGGCGCACCGGGCGGGGCGGGGATGGCCTCACCCGCGACCACGCCGCCGACCTCGCGGGTGAACAGCACTGCTCCATCGGCACACGCGAAGACCGCGCCGACGCGGGTGATGTCGGCGTCCGAGACGTCGGCGCACGGCACCGCGGCGCCGGTGATCGGGTCGCCGGAGCCGTCGTGCACCTCGATCGCGCCACCGCTCGGCACGAGCAGGTGCCCGGCGAAGGCGAGCACCGGCCCGTCCGCAGCGATGTCGAGGCGAACGGCGTGCTCGAGCGAGAGGTCGTCGTGCGGGAGCACGACCACCTCGCCTTCGAACTGCACGGTCGCGGACTGCTCGCCGCCGCGCACGCTGCCTCCGTCGCCGTCGATCGAGCCGAGCGGGCCGGCGTCGCCCAGGAAGGAGTGTGTGTGGTCGCCGTGCGGCACGGTCCAGCGCGCGGTGTCGATCACGTCGACGGCCGAGTCGTGCGCCACGAAGAGCAGGCGGCCGTCGCTGTCGATGCGCTCGACGCCGCCGCTCGCCTCGGCGAGGGCCGTGCGTTCCTCGGTCGCGAGGTCGAGCAGGGTGAGGGCGCCATCGGCATCCGCGATCACCAGGGCACGCGCCGGGGCTGCGACCTCGGCGGCATCGCCCGCGCCGACGTCGTGGGCGTCGGTCGTCGGCTCCGCTGCGGGGGCAGGGCGGGCATCTGATGCGCAGGCGGTCACGCCGAACATGGCGAGGAGCAGGACGGCGTGGACCGGAAGGAGGCGGGATCGGGGAGAGCTCATAGGTTTCACACCTTATTGATAATGATTCTCAGAATCAACTCGGTGGTGTGAACGTGTGTGCATGCGAGGGCGGGTTCGCGACCTGCGCGCGGCTGGCCCGAACGTCGGCACCCCGGCGTAGGGTCTCACCATGAGCAGCGCATACGGAGCACACCGCGGAGTCGTCCCCTCGTACCTGCTCGCGCGTCTCGCCGAGTCGGGTCGGTTCCCGAAGGCGGCGGCCGCCGCGAGGCAGACCCTGACCGCAGGCCGCCCACCGTTCCGGGCGCGCCTCGACCTCTCGATCGACGAGAACGGCGACCTCGTGGCGCAGCTCTCCGATGCACCGAACCGCACCATCAGCGACGCGGCGAACACGCAGACGCTGCCGGGTGTCGTGGTGCGTACCGAAGACGACGTCCCGGTCCCCGACGAGGCCGCGAACCAGGCGTTCGACGGGCTCGGCGCCACGTTCGAACTGCTGCTCACGGCGTTCGGCCGCAACTCGCTCGACGATGCCGGCGCCCCACTCGATGCCACCGTGCACTACGGGGTCGACTACGACAACGCCTTCTGGGACGGCGAGCGCATGGTCTTCGGCGACGGCGACGGCGAGGTCTTCCAGCACTTCACCGCGTCGACCACGGTGATCGGCCACGAGCTCGCGCACGGCGTCGTGCAGCACACCGCCAACCTCGAGTACCAGGGACAACCGGGCGCACTGAACGAGTCCATCGCCGACGTGTTCGGTGCACTCACCGAGCAGTACCTGCTGGGGCAGACCGCCGCGCAGGCCACCTGGCTGATCGGCGCCGAGATCTTCACGGAGGCCGTCCAGGGCGCTGCGCTGCGCTCGATGATCGCCCCTGGCACGGCGTACGACGACGACGAGCTCGGCAAGGATCCGCAGCCGGCCCACATGAGCGACTTCGTCCGCACGACCGAAGACAACGGCGGCGTGCACATCAACTCCGGCATCCCGAACCGCGCGTTCGCCCTGTTCGCGATCGACCTCGGCGGCAACGCCTGGGAGGGCGCAGGAACCGTCTGGTACCGCGCCCTGACCGGCGGGCTCTCGAGCACCGCGACGTTCACCGAGTTCGCCGACGCGACGGTGGCCGCGGCATCCGCGATCGACGATGCGACCGGAAGGGCCGCTCGACGCGCGTGGACGACCGTGGGAGTCTATGACGATGAGCGAGTCCCCTCCACCGACTGACGCAGACGTCGTCATCGCGGTGGTGCGCACCGGCGGTATCGCCGGCATCCGTCGTCGCTGGCGGGTCGAGGCCGAGCCCGCAACCGCCGATCAGTGGATCACGCTCATCGAGAGCTGCCCGTGGGATGACGACACGGATGCCGCGACCGGCGCCGACCGCTTCGTGTGGAGCATCCGCGTGCGAACCCCGTCCGAGCGCCGCGAACGCGAACTGCCGGACTCCGCGCTCGACGGACCGTGGCTCGCCCTGGTGCAGGCCGTGCGCGACGCGTCGAGCCCGGCGGCCTGACCCGGCATCCGATCAATCCCGTGTGAATCCCGCCCGAGCCGACGAGCGCGGGGTCACAATGGAGCCCATGGGACTGTTCCAGCATCGACCCGAAGAAGAAGAGAACCAGTGGACGCTGCCCTCCGAACCCCTCGAGCGCTCCGAGGCGGAGGTGCTCAGCACCGCACCGGTGGTCGACCCGCTCGCGCTGGGACTCGGATCGGGTGACGCGATCAGCTCGGTCGTCTTCCCGGTCGCGCCGCCGGCTCCTGCAGCATTCTCGGTCGAGGACCGCCAGCCCGAGGAACTCGAGGACTGACGCGGGTCGCCCCGGGGCGTCCGGCTCGGCCATGTGCGCTTCCCTCGGCCGGATGCCGCGGATTCGGCCGAGCGACGCGTACCCGGCCGAGCGAAACGCGGGGGCTGCGGGCGCACGCGGGTCAGGCGCGGCACCCCGCCGCGGCTACGGTTGAGGGATGACGATCACCGCCGCCGCAGACGGCTCAGCACTGGGCAACCCGGGCCCGAACGGCTGGGCCTGGTACATCGACGACGACAACTGGGCTGCCGGCGGATCGCCGCACGGCACCAACAACCAGGGTGAGCTGCAGGCCGTGCTCGAGCTGCTCAAGGCCACCGCGGTGTCGGACGACAAGCTGCACATCTGGTGCGACAGCCGCTATGTGATCGACTCGGTGACGAAGTGGATGCCGGGGTGGAAGCGCCGCGGCTGGCGCAAGTCCGACGGTGGCCCCGTGCTCAACCGCGACCTGCTCGAGGGCATCGACGAGGCCATGCGCGGACGCACCGTCGAGTTCTCCTGGGTCAAGGGGCACGCGGGCGACGACCTGAACGAGGCCGCCGACGAGCGCGCGAACGCCGCCGCGACCGCGTACAAGAACAAGCAGGAGCCGCGACGCGGACCCGGATTCACGCGGGGAGCGACGGATGCCGCCGCGGCCGCCCCGTCAGCATCCGCACCCGCACCTGCGCCGGCAGCATCCGCACCGCAGCCGACTCCGGCGAGCCGGCCCGCGCAGCTGTGGGCCGACCCGTCCGACCTGCTCGACGGCCTCGACTCCCCGGCATCCGACGAGCGCGTCGAACTGCGGCTCGCCCTCTCCGGCGATGAGCTCGCACGTCTGCGGGATCTCGCTGAGGCCCAGGGCGTCTCGCTCGAAGAGGCGCTCCGCCGCCTGATCTGACCCCGCCCCGCGCGACCTGCAGGACGAAACGCGACCTGCAGGACGAAACGCCGACGATCGGCCCTGCACCCCGCGAGATCTCCTGCAGGTCGGCATACCCGGCGCGCGTACACTCGCACCATGTCTTCTGCCGCACGCACGATCGGCCGCGTCTTCCTGGGGTCAGCCCTGGTCTTCGCCGGCGTCTCGCACCTCACCTTCGCCCGCCGCGAGTTCCAGGCGCAGGTGCCCGAGTCGGTGCCCCTCGACCCCGACGTGACCGTGCTCGCATCGGGCGCCGTCGAGATCGGCCTCGGGTCCGCGCTGCTCTTCGCGAAGCGCCGACGCCGCACGGTCGGCACGATCGCCGCACTGTTCTTCGTCGCGGTGTTCCCCGGCAACCTCGCCCAGTGGATGCACCACCGCGACGGCTTCGGACTCGACACCGACATGAAACGCTTCGTCCGGCTGTTCTTCCAGCCCGTGCTCGTCGCCCTCGCGCTGTGGTCGACGCGCAACGCACGCCGCTGACCTCGACCGTGCCCTCGAAGCTGAGGCCGACGCCGAGCAGGCGTCCGTAGACTCGGCTGATGGGATGGACGGCGATGCGACGGTGAAGGCGCGTACCGTCTTCGGCCTGCTCCGCCTCAGCGCGGCCGCACTGTGCCTCGTCGCCCTGATCCACCGCCTGGCCTGGGGACTCGCATCGAACACGATCGCCAGCCAGAACTTCTTCGCGTATCTGACCAACCAATCGAACATCCTCTTCGTCGGGTTGCTGGTCGCCGCGGGTGTCATCGCGCTGCGGCGCGACCGCGATCCGCGCTGGCTCACCGTCGCGCTCGCGCTGGTGCTGACCTGGACGATCACCGCCGGACTCGTGTTCGCCCTGCTCGTGTGGCAGGCGGGCCTGCGCGGCATCCGCATCGACGTGCCCTGGTCCGATCAGGTGCTGCACTTCTGGCTGCCCGCGTGCACCGTGATCGCCTGGGCGCTCGCGCCCGGACACCGCCGCGTGCCGTGGCGCGTGATCCCGGCGGCCCTCGCCTATCCCCTGCTCTGGGGTGCGTTCACGATGGTCCGAGGGCCGATCATCGGCTGGTACCCGTACTACTTCCTCGACCCGCGGCAGGTGAGCGGCCCGGTCGAGTTCCTGACCTCGTCAGGCATCGCGCTGGCCACGTTCGCGGTGGTCGCGACAGCGCTCGTGGGGATCAGTCGGATGCCGGAACCGAAGCGGATGCGGCATCCGCAGCGTGCGCCGGAACCGGCTGCCGCACCGGCGAACAGTCCTGAACGATCCCGCGTCGGCGCCGGTCAGGCGTAGGGCGCCAGCGACGCGAGCGCGGCCTCGACCGCATCCGCGTCGTCGAGTTCGGCGAATTCCTCGGCAGCCGCGCCGCCGACGATGCCCACGAGCACGTTCTCGCCGGTCGCCGGGCGCAGGTTCACCCAGGTGCGGATCAGCGCATCGCCCCCGACCGTGTGCCAGAGCGCGGCATCCGATTCGCCGAAGGGCTCGTCGAATCGCAGCCAGATCGTCTCGATCGCCCCCATGCCCAGCGCGGTGATCGCACCCCGGTTGGCGAACGGGAGCGGTGGGTCGAAGTCGATGCCGCGCTGCTGCAGCACGCCGAGCGGCACGGTCAGCACGACACGGTCGAACGACAGCGCCTCGCCGGTTCCGAGCCGGACGCTGACGCCGGTGTCGTCGTAGGCGAGTCCGGCGACGGGCGAGGACAGTCCGACCTTGACGCCGTCGAGGGCCTGCTCGACGAAGGGCGCGAGTGGGTCTCGTGCACCCTTCTGGTCGCCGAACGCGAGTGCCGGCGGGAACCAGCTGGAGAGCTGATCGGCATCGGCGCCTGCATGCGTGGCGAGGAACGAGAGCAGGGCGGCGGTGGCCGGGTCGGCGGGGTCGGCGCCGGCGGCGGTCAGGGCATCGGCGAGCGTGGAGTCCTCCGGCGCGGCCTGCGCGGCGGTGATCGCAGCCTGCAGCGGCTCCGCGCTGACGGGGTCGATGTCGCCGTCGGGTGCGAGCCACCGGGCACCGGCGAGATCGACGATGCCGACGTCGGTGCCGCTGAGGCGGTCGAGCAGGTCGGCATCCGCGTCACCGAACAGCCAGGCGCCGAGCTGCACCGCCATCGGCCAGGAGTCGTCGGAGACCGAGTGCACGCGGCCACCGACGCGGTCGCGGCCCTCGAAGACGGTGACCTCCATGCCGGCGGAGACCAGCTGGGCGGCGGCCGTCGCGCCGGCGAGCCCGGCACCGACCACCGCGATCCGCTCGCCGCGATCGGCCGCGTCGCGGATCTCGTCGACGACGCGCTCGCCCGAGCGGATCGCGCCGCGCATCGTGCCGGGCTCCTCCTCGTCCGTGGCCTCGCCCGCGAAGAAGAGCCGGTCGCTCACCGGGGTCGCGAGTGCCGTGCGGGTGCCGGCGATCACGCCGACCGGCGTGAAGCTCGCAGCGCCCATGGCGAAGGGATCAGTGCTCCAGGTGCTGCGCACGGTCGCCGCAGGCACGGGAACGCCGTCGCCGTGATCCGGCGTGCGCGTCGGGGTCGGCGTGGGCGAAGGTCCGGGCGTCGGCTCGGGGGTGCACGACGCGAGCAGCACCGAGACAGCCCCGGCGCCGGCGCCCAGAAGCAGAGTGCGGCGAGTGATCCTCATCGTTCCGCCACTGTATCTCGCTGCGCCGTCCGGTGCCCGACAGCAGGGTGTGCACAATGCAGCAAGAACGGTGTCCGCACACGCAGAATCGGCCGGTTCCGAGGGGAACCGACCGATTCTTGCTGAATTGTGAACGGTGAGCGCGTGAGCCCGACGGGTCAGACCGTGAGCAGCTCGCGCTCGAGGCGGGCGTACGAGGACTCCATGCCGTCGGCCATGCCGGTGGCGAGGATCATGTCGCGCGTCTCCTTGTCGGGGTACTCGATGTACAGCGTGATGAGGGTCGCGCCGTCCTCCTCGTACAGGTTGAGGTCGTTCAGCGTCTCGACCGGCATCCCGGTCATCCGCTCGGTCTGCACCGAACGCCGGGGCGCATCGATCAGCAGCGCCTCTCCCTCGAAGCCGAACGGCTGCCCCTCGGTGTCGCCCACCGGCGCCCACGAGGTGCGGTACGTCTGGCCGACCTCGGTGGCGACGACGCACTCCGTCATCTCCCAGCCCTCCGGGCCGAGCAGCCACTGCTTCATGAGCTCTGGCTCATTGTGGGCGCGCCAGACCAGTTCGCGGGGACCCTCGACCAGCCGAGTGATGCGCACGTGCACGTCGTCGAGCAGCTCGACCTGCGTGCCCTTGCCCTGCGCGTAGTCGCGGAGGTCCTGCAGCACGGCGTCGAGCTGGCTCATCGCGAGCGTGATGCCCTCGACCTGGCCCATCGACACGACCTGCTCGATGGCCTCGACGGACGGGAAGTGGCTCGTCGTCACCATGCGGGTGCCGTCGGCCGTCGATTCGAAGGCGAACGTCATGCGCTGCGCGGGGAAGCCGTCGAGCGGCTCGCCCTGCTCATCCACGAAGGAGTCGAGCACCTCGAACCCGCTCGGCTCGTCGATCGAGAGGAACTCCCACGATCCGGAGGAGCGCTCGCCGCGCGGACCGTTCATCGTGTAGACGGCACGGCCGCCGACCGTGTGGTCCCAGCTGGTGAACGTCGCCGGCCATCCGGGAGGTCCCCAGAAGCGCTCGAGCTGGCGCGGGTCGCTGTAGGCGCTCCACACCCGGTCGACGGGCGCCGCGAAATCGGCGATGACCGTCATGGTCAAGTTGTCGGTGTCGGTGATGACTTCGGTGACAGGCATTGTCAGTCTCCTTGTTCAGTACGCGGGTCAGTGGTGTCGTCGTGGGTGGCCGCCGGCTCAGCCAGCAGGTCGTCGAGTCGGGCGATGCGAGACCGCCACAGCTATGGCGCACAGACTCGACGAGATGCATGAGGACGGCGGCAGCTACACGTTGTTCGCAGACGACGTCGGACTTGTGGTCGCGACTGGTCGAGAACTGAACTCGATGCCAGTGCGGCTTCCCGCCAGAGTGCACAAGAACGAGGCGATTCACTTCGAGACGAACCCACCGGTGATGATGAGGCCGACAGAGACAACGGGTTTGCTCGAGGTATCGATTTGGTACACCCTGACTGGGAGGGCCGAACCGTTCGTGCGGCGAGTCGACTACGCGACGGAATCCGCTTAGCGAGTAGTACCGCGCCGATACGGAAACTCGCGAGCGAGCGTCAGGTCGCCTCGACGGGCATCGGAAGTTCGCTTTACATCGGACTTAGTCCGATTTCATCGCGATTCCGACATGGATGTGATTCGCGTCTTGAGATCGGACCAGTCGCTTTCCATCGGACTACCCGCGGCTGGACTGGACTGAGTCCGGTCTAAAGCAAAGCGCTGGGGCCGCCTCAGCTCGGATTGGCGATGAAGCCAGTTGGGATCGCGGGGAAAGTCAGATTGCAAGGCGGACTCATGCACGACGGCGGCCGAAGCGGCAAACTCTGGACCCGAATACGGGCGGGATGGTGGTTGGCAGAACGTGCGCCGAACCCCATACACCACCCGTTTCGGTGCCCTACGGTTTCGGCAGGGGGTTACGGCGGGGCGACGCTCGGCGTGTCACGCTTCCCAAGCACCACCACAGGTACCCGGCCGCAAACGATCGTTTCTGGTGACTTCCGAGGTCGACCCGCTGCCAGGCCGGTCAACGTCCAGTAGAGGCCGGGCCGCCAAGAAACCCCTCAGCGACAACGTCTCAATCGGTGCTCCATGGAGGCAAAGACCGAACTCAGCCCTCGAAGGGAAGCGTGGGGACACCGCGCACCCCCGGTTGCGCGCGGAATAGGGCTCCCGCGCTCGCATCACGTCTCGGAAGATCCTGCTGCGAGGTCGTGATGTACAGGTCTTCGAGCTGAGCGCCGCCGAACGCGCAAGCGCTGACGTGCGGGGTGGGCAGCTCGATGCGCGCGTCCTGCCGACCGTCGGGACCGATCCGGATAACCTCCCCTGCGCCCCACATCGCGACCCATACGCCACCGTCAGCATCTGCAGCGATGCCGTCGGGCAGGCCCTCACTCGTGCTGAGGTCGGCGAACGGCTCTCGCTCCGCCAGGACTCCGCCCACCAGGCGTAGCCGATCGATGCGGCGGGTGGCGGTGTCGACGTAGAACATTGCTTCGCTCAGCGGATCGGCGACGAGCCCATTGGAGATGCTGATTCCGTCAGCCAGAACACTCACCGCTCCCGAGGGATCGAGTCGAAACAGATATCCGACCGCGCCGGGGCCCGCCGTGCCGCAGAGGAACGAGCCGTCCGTCGCGCAGGCGCCATCGTTCATGCGCAGCCGCGAGTCGTCGAATGCGCGGATCTCGCGCTCCAGCCGGAGATCGGCGTCTGCCAGAACGAAACCGTCCTTGACGGCGATCACCCATCCGCCACCCGCACGCGGTCGCAGAGCCGCCGCCCAGGGGCCGATGCGCACGATGCTCGGGGCTGCGTCATGAACCGGGTCGAGTCGGAGGACCGCACCGTCGATCATGTCGACCCACCGGAGAGAATCGTCGCGAGTGTCCCAGACCGGCCCTTCGCCGTGGGCGCAGAGCGCCTCGGTGACCTGCTCTACCGGGATCAATAGCTCGCCCGACCGCCGCTGATGTCGTAGACCGCCCCTGTCGAGAAGCTACAGGCATCCGATGCGAGCCAAGCGACAAGCTCGGCCACCTCGACGGCGCGCCCCAGCCGCCGCATCGGGATCTTCTCCACGAGCGTCGCGAGCACATCGGGGTGCGTGGTGGCGTTCATCGGCGTCTCGATCACCGCGGGGGCGATCGCATTCACGAGCACTCCGGTTGTGGCGAGCTCCTTGCCCAGCGCCTTGGTCAGTCCGATGACGGCCGCCTTCGACGCGGAGTAGGCGGTGAGGCGCGGGTTGCCCTCCATGCCGGCGATGCTCGCGATGTTCACGATGCGCCCCCACCCCTGCGCCACCATGCCGGGGACCACGGCTTGGCAAGTGTGGAAGGTACCGGTCAGGTTGACCGCGATCGTGCGATCCCAGTCAGCTTCGCTCACGTCGACGAAGTCCAGGTTCGGTCCCACCACTCCGGCGCTGTTCACAAGCACGTCGAACGGCCCGTGCTCGGTGACGAAGCGGTCCACCTCCTCGCGCCGCGTCACGTCGACCTGCCCGTCGGCTCCGTCCGCGCGATCGATCGTGCTCACCGCATATCCGGCGCTTATCAGCCGGTGTGCGCAGGCTTCACCGAGCCCGCTCGCCCCACCGGTCACCAGAGCTTTGCGCATCTCATCCTCATCCCCGCGTCCGCCCTCCAGACCTCACACTCCGCAGTGGAGCAAGATGGTCTCGAGATGTTGGAACGCCATAGTTCCAAAATATGGAATACCAATCTGATAGATTGAACATTAGCAGGGAGTCCGATGACAGAAACAGATCAAGGTCCCGTCGGCGCGGAACGTGTCCTGACGGTGCTGATGGAACTCGCGAAGGCCCCGGAGGGTCTGAGCCTGGATGAGCTGACGAAGCGCGTCGAGGCCACGAAGCCGACGGTCCACCGCGCATTGGCCTCGCTCACACGCGTGGGATTGGCGAACCGCCTCGAGCGCGGTCGCTACGTGCTCGGTGACGAGTTCCTCCGCCTCGCCTTCCTCCACCAGGACCGTCGCCTCGACAGCGCGCGCATGGAGCCCCTGCTCGACGCGCTCACCGCCGAGTTCGGGGAGAGCACCCACTACGCCGTCCTCGATAAGGACGAAGTGGTCTACCGCGCCAAGCGCGATCCAGCAGAGGGCGCTGTCCGGCTCACCTCCACGGTCGGCGGACGGAACCCGGCCTATCGCACCGGCGTGGGCAAGGTGCTGCTGGCATGGAGCCTCGATGCTCCGGGGGCGGCTGCCGCCTGGGCGCGCACGCACGAACTCCGCCCCCGCACCGAGACGACGATCACCGATCCCGCACTGTTCGTGCAGACCCTCGAAGAGGTGCGCGCGCAGGGCTACGCGGTCGACGACCAGGAGAACGAGCTCGGGGTGAACTGCATCGCCCTCCCGGTCTTCCTCGATTCCCCGCTCGTACCCAGCGGCGCCCTCTCGGTGAGTGCGCTGTCGTTCCGCACACCGCTGCCCGAGCTGGTGGCGGGACTCGAACGGATCAGGTCCATCGCCGACGCACACGATGTGCGCACGCGACTGCAGACGACCGGCTCATAGCGACCCGGCGCTTACAAGAGAGGCACACGCCAACATGCGATTCATCAGAGTGGGAGACCCGGGACTCGAGCGACCCGGCGTCGAGGTCGGCGATGGACGATTCGTGGACATCTCGGATGTCGTGGATGACATCGACGGCGCGTTTCTCGCCTCCGATCGGATCGACGAGGTGCGCACGCTCGTCGCCGAGCGCGTCGGCACCGGTGCTGTGCAGTCCCTCGAAGGGCTCCGCCTGGGCGCGCCGTTCGCCCGCCCGCACCAGATCCTGTGCATCGGGCTCAACTACCGCGACCACGCCGAGGAGACGGGCCAGCCGGTGCCCGATGAGCCGATCCTGTTCACCAAGGCCCCGAACACGCTGATCGGCCCCAACGACGACGTGCAGATCCCGCGCACCTCCACCAAGACCGACTGGGAGGTCGAGCTGGGCGTCGTGATCGGCCGCCGGGCCAGCTACCTCGAGAGCGAGGAAGAGGCCGAGGCGTGCATCGCGGGCTACGTCACCGTGAACGACGTGAGCGAGCGCGCCTTCCAGATCGAACGAGGCGGCCAGTGGTCCAAGGGCAAGTCCTGCCCGACCTTCAACCCCGCCGGCCCCTACCTGGTGACACCGGACGAGGTCGGCGACGTGCTCGATCTCGGCCTGTGGCTGGATGTCGACGGCGATCGCAAGCAGAACAGCTCGACGGCCCAGATGATCTTCAGCCCCGCCTTCATCGTCAAGTACCTCAGCCAGTTCCTCACCCTGGAACCCGGCGACCTGATCAACACCGGCACCCCGCCCGGCGTGGGCATGGGCTTCACCCCCGCCCAGTTCCTGCGCGGGGGTGAAGAGATCCGTCTCGGGATCTCCGGCCTCGGCGAGCAGCGGCAGCGCGTCCTCGCCTGACGCCGCGGCGGGGGCCCGGCCTCACGTGTGCGTGAAGCCGGTGACCCCCGCTCCTCCCCAGACGATGGCCCGAGGGCTCGCGGCGTATTCGTGCACGGTCAGCGCGCTCAGGGCGACCGCGTGCGAGTTGCGCGTGCCGAACATGGCGGTCGGCGCCCCGGTGCGGGGGTTCCCTGCCGTCGAGGCGATGGTGTTGCCGGAGACGGTGATGTTCTCGGCGCCCCCGACGAAGATGCCGAACCGGGGCGGATCCTCGATGTAGTTGTCCTTCACGAGGTGACCGTGGTGGGGCTTGCTCGCTCCGCCCTCGTAGTCGTCGCGGAGGTTCTCGATCATGATCCCGGCCGCGGCCGACGGCCATCCCAGCACGCTGCGGTCGAGGCAGGGGCGGACGATGGAGTTGCGCTCGATGACGGAATCCACGCTCCCGACCGGTCCCTCGTTGTACTGAGGGTCGTTGGCCACCCAGATGCCCCAGTAGGCGAGGTCGAACATCTCGTTCGCGTGCACGTAGGCACTGCTCGTGCGCAGCCGCACGCCGAGACCCCGCAATTCGTGGAAGACGTTGTACTGCACGTCGGCGCCCGGAGCGCTGAACGACCGGTTGAACATCTGATCCCCCGCCACCGTGCCCGACGGCATCGCGGCCAAAGACGCGCTCACCGGCCCGCCGGCCAGGCTGTCGCCGGTCACCGCCACGACGGTCGTCTCACCGCGCACGGTACCCGTGGCCGTGTTGACGATCTGCACCGCGTCGCCCGGAGCGAGCTGCATGGCACCACTTCCGAGCACGATTGTCGTCCCGGACACCGACGTCGCCGCACGCGAGGTGCTGTAGATGTTGATGCCATCGTCGTGCAGCGACTCGAAGGTGTTGCCGAAGATGCGCGGACCAACCCTCCCGCCGTGGTTGTGCACCCCGTCGGCGTTCGCACTGATCCATCGGTTCGACCCGGGCTTACGCGTCACGACGGAGTCGCGGATGACGGTGCCGTCGGAGTCGCTCGGGATGAATGCGGCACCGGGCGATGCGTACATCGTGACCGATGCGACTGTGACGCCGGTGCAGCGATAGATCGCGATGCCGTGCCAATTGCCGCGGAAACCGGTGACGAAGCCGTCACCGAGCGTCATCGCGCCCATCTGCGGGCGATGATCCGGCGCGATCGTGAGCCGCCAACGCCCCGAGGGCAACACGGTGCCGGTATGCGTGTACGAGAACGTGATCTGCGGCCCGCGCTTCATCAGCCCCGTGGTCGCGTCGCGCAGCGTGCCGTAGTTCGACGCAGGGAACAGCGCCGCGTCGGCGAGCGTCGGATATCCGCCCATCAACTGCAGATCGACGGTTCCTGCCACCGCGTCGATGGCGGTGATCGTTCCCTGCGTGAACGGCACGATCGCATAATCGATCGTGAAGCCCTCCACGCGAACGGTCGAGGAGCGGGCGATGCTGAGTGCGCCCGCATACGGCGTCGTCACGAGCAGGGTCGTAGACGATCCGTAGAGCGCGAGGCGGGCCACGCCGTCGATCTCGAGCGCGTACCAAGATGCGGTGGAGACCCGATTGATCCGGTAGACGGCCGAGGAGAAGACGACGGATGCCGTTCTGGTCGACCCGCCGCCAGTCCATGACGCCGCAGCGGCGATGGCTGCTCGAATCGCGGGAGCACTGTCGGATGCCCCTCCTGGCGATGCCCCGTAGTCATCCACCGCGAAGATGTGATGCGTGCCGGATGCCGGCGGGACTCCCGCTGATGCCAGCGACGGCACGGCGACACCAGCGGCCGCGCCGGCCAGGACTCCGGCGGCACCGATCATGAATGCGCGACGATCGAACTCGACCATTTCTCTCTCCTCCTCATTGAGGGACGTTCACAGTGGAGCACATGAGTCAACGGTTGCGCAACTATTGTCGACGATCCCTACCCTTATCCTGGTAGTCACTTGACAGATGCACCCGACGTGGTCGATGGTAAGTGAACAACCGGTTGATCAACCGTTGCACCCGACAGGAGCTTCAACGATGAAATCCAGACGCATTCTTGTGTCCGCCCTCGCCGGCACGGCTGTGCTGGGGCTTGCCCTCACTTCATGTGGAACCGCCTCCGAGCCCGCGGAGTCCGGCCCCGTCACGATCAGCATCGGCGACGTGCCCGGCGCAGATCAGCCGGAGCTCCGCGCCCTTGTCGAAGACCAGGTCAAGGCGTTCGAGAAGGAGAATCCCGACATCACCATCGAGCTCAGCGAGAGCAAGTGGGATGCCACCGGGTTCCAGGCGATGGTGGCCGGCGGCACCATGCCGACCCTGCTCGGCGTGCCCTTCACGGAACCTGCCACGCTGATGCGCAACGGCCAGATCGCCGATATCACGGATGCACTGGACAAGATCGGCTTCACGGACACCCTCAACCCGACCGTCATGCAGGTCGTCACCGATGGCGACGACCGCCTCTACGGAGTGCCGCTCGATGTCTACTCGGTCGGCCTCGCCTACAACCGCGCATTGTTCGAGGCCGCCGGCCTCGACCCCGAGCAGGGGCCGAAGACCTGGGACGAGGTGCGCGAGTATGCCAACAAGATCTCCGACGCGACCGGAGTCGCTGGTTACTCGACCTATTCGATCGAGCACGTGGGCGGCTGGATGACGACGGCCGGCGCCTACAGCTTCGGCGCCACGCTCTCGAATGAGGAAGGCACCGAGGCGACGCTCGACGAGCCGGGGATGGTGGACTACCTCGACCTCGTGAGCGACATGCGCTGGGAGGACAAGTCGATGGGAAGCAAGTTCCTCTACGGATTCAACGACCTGATCCAGGACTTCGCCGCCGGCAAGGTCGGCATGTTCCTCAGCGTCTCGCAGCACTTCCCCGCTGCGGTCCAGCAGTTCGGCATGAACCCCGACGACTACGGCTTCACGGCGATTCCGGAGCAGGACGGCATCCAGCGCACGCTGCTCGGTGGCGCCGTCGAGGTGTTCAACCCCCGCGCGACCCAGGCCGAGATCGAAGCCGGACTCCGCTGGATCGAGTTCAACAACTTCCGCGCCTACACGGACAAGGACGTCGCGGTGGAAACCGTCAAGAAGAACGTGGCCGCCGGCAGCCTGATCGGCGTTCCCGGACTGTCGCCGCTCGACCCCGCCGTGCGCAAGGAGTACGACTCCTGGGTCAGCGAGTACTACAACGTCCCGATCGACCAGTTCAGCGGATACCGCGACGTGATGGACGAGCAGGAGCTCGTGCCGGAACCGACCAGCCAGCCCCAGCAGGTCTACGGCGAACTGGACACCGTGCTGCAGAAGGTTCTCAACGAACCGAATCAGGACATCGCAGCGCTGCTCACGGCGGCCCAGGATGCTGTGAACACCAAGCTCGCGCGATAGCAGTCACCGGTCGGCGGCGCCCCGCAGCGCCGCCGACCTCACTACCGGAGAAGCAGCCATGCCCCCCACCTCGAGCGCCACCCTGGCCCCGGACACCTCGCCCGCACGCGAGACCGAGGCCCGCAGCCCCCGGCCCGTCCCCCGACGACGCCCGTCGATCGTGCGCTGGTACCGACGCGGCGGGTTGGTCCCCGTGCTGTTCGCGATCCCCGGCATCCTCGCCTTCACCTACTTCTCCTGGGGCCCGATCGTGTCGGGCGCGATCATGGGGTTCCAACGCACCAACCTGATCGACGACGCGACCTGGGTGGGGCTCACGAACTTCACGTACGTCCTGTCCGATCCCGTGCTCCCACAGGCGGTCGGCAACACCGTCTACTTCGCCGTGCTGGGCATGCTGTTCGGATTCCCGGCGCCCCTGGTCCTCGCGGTCTACATGGCCGAGCTGCGTCGCAGTCGGGCACTCTTCAATACGCTCGCGTACCTTCCCGTCGTCATCCCGCCGATCGTCGCGATCCTGCTGTGGAAGTACTTCTACGACCCCTCGGCCGACGGACTCTTCAACCAGATCCTCGGCGCCGTCGGCATCGGACCGCTCCCCTGGCTCAACGCGAGCGCGAGCGCGATGCCATCGATCGTGCTCGAAGTGATCTGGGCGACCGCCGGCGGCACCGCCATCATCTACCTCGCCGCGATCACCTCCGTGAAACCGGAGCTCTACGAAGCGGCCGAGATCGACGGCAGCGGCATCTGGCGACGCATCTGGCACGTCACCCTGCCCCAGCTGCGCGGCGTGATCCTCGCGCTCGTCCTGCTGCAGCTGATCGGCACACTCCAGGTGTTCACGGAGCCCTATGTCTTCACCGGCGGTGGCCCCGACAACGCGACCGTCACGGTGCTCATGCTCATCTACAGCTACGCCTTCCAGTACGGCGACTACGGCGCGGCGACCGCGCTGTCGTTCCTGCTGGCGATCGCACTCGCCATCGTCTCGGTCGTGTACCTGCTCGCCACCCGGAAGTGGAGCCGCTCATGACCGACACCCGCCTGATCACCGTCACTCCGCGCCGTGCGCGCCGCAGGGCGACTGAGGCCCCGGAACGTTCCGCGATCTCGGATGCCGACCGACGCCGCCCGAGCGTCAAGGCGACGATGACGACGCTGCAGGTCGCGTTCTTCTCGTTCCTCGTCATCGCCGGGGTCGGACCGATCCTGTGGCTCGCGAAAGCCGCACTCTCCACGACGCAGGACACGATCTCACAGCCGTTCGCGTGGTTCCCCAGCGGCATCCAGTGGGGCAACCTCGCCGCCGCGTGGGAGCAGATCCAGGTCGGTCGCTACCTCGCCAACACCGCCGTGATGGCCCTGGGCTCGACCATCTCCACGGTCGTCGTCACCGCATCGCTCGCCTACGTGATCAGCATCCTCCGCCCCCGGTGGGCGAAGTTCCTCTCCGGAGCGATCCTGGTGACATTGTTCGTCCCGGGCGTGATCTCCCTCGTGCCGCTGTATCTGACCGTCGTCGACGTGCCCCTCGTGGGAGTGTCGCTGATCGACACCTACTGGGCCGTCTGGCTGCCGGCCGCAGCCAACGCGTTCACCGTGCTCATCGTCACGCGCTTCTTCGATGAGATCCCGCGCGAGATCATCGAAGCCGCCCGCGTCGACGGTGTGGGCCCGCTGCGCATGTTCTTCATCATCGTGCTGCCGTTCTCGAAGTCGATCCTCGGGGTGATCGCCGTGCTGACGATCCTCAATTCGTGGAAGGACTTCCTGTGGCCGATGCTGGTGCTGCCGGGCAGCGAGCTGCAGCCGATCTCGGTGGCTCTGGCGCGCATCGCCGGCAAGACCGACCTGAGTCTGCAGATGTCGGCGATGCTGCTCGGACTGCTCATCCCGATCGCCGTGTTCCTCATCTTCCAGCGGCAGATCCTGAAAGGTGTCAGCATGTCTGGTGGGATCAAGGGATGACGGGAACGGAACGAGATGGGTAAGAAGGGTGTGACCCTCAAAGATGTGGCCGCCGTGGCCGGGGTGTCGACATCGATCGTCTCCCGCGTCCTCAACGGCGGTGGGCGCGTCTCGCCGAAGACGAGAGAGGCGATCCTCGAAGCAGCACAGCGGCTCGAGTTCCGCCCGAACGCGCTGGCACAGTACTTCGCCCTCGGGCGCAGCTTCACGGTGGGGCTTCTGACCGAGAACTCCACGGGTATCTTCTCGATGCCCGTGATCGCCGGTATCGCGAGCGAGCTCAGCCGCCACGACGTCGCGGCCATGATGTACGACGACGGTCGCGAAGGCGCGGCGAGGGCCGAGAACATCAAGAAGCTGCGCGCCCGCCATGTCGACGGCGTGATCGTGGTCGGCGACGGCAACGAGATCCCGCTGCGCTCCGTCACGGCGGACTTCGACGTGCCGGTCGTGTACGCGCACGGCATCACCGACACCGACAGCGATGAGGTCGTCGTCCCCGATGACCTCATGGCCGGTCGTTTGGCTGCCGAGCACCTGCTCGCGCAGGGGCGGAAGAACATCGCCTACATCACGGCCCACCGTGCCTCCGATGCGGTCGGGAACCGCCTGCAGGGTGCCGATGCCGTCTTGCAGGCCGCCGGCGTGCCGGTGGCCGAGAGTCGTCGCGAGTTCGGCGACTGGTCGGGGGCGTGGGGCTACCGCGCGGCGGAACGCCTGCATCAGGCGGATCCGACCATCGACGGCATCGTGTGCGGGAACGACCTCATCGCGCTCGGCGCCGCTCGCTACCTGGTGGGGAAAGGCATCCGTGTTCCGGAGGACGTCGCTCTCGTCGGCCACGACAACTGGGTCAAGTACTCCGACTCCGAGGCGCGATTCCTCACCACCGTCGACCCACGCCTGGTCGATGTGGGAGTCGCGGCAACCGATCTGCTCGTACGCATGATCAACGAGAAGCCAACAGACGAGAGCATGCGCCGCGTGCCGTGCGAGCTCGTGCTCGGGTACTCGTCGGGTGCGAAGGGCGCCCCCGACGAGCAGCAGCTTCCGTTCGTCTAAGCACCGCGCTCGGATCGCTCATCGGGCGGGAAGACGGTGACGGCGCTGTCCCGCGTCACGAGCCAGGCGTCGCCGCGCCGGTCGACTCGCGTCTGCTCGAGCGAGACGTCGGTGGCGCCGCCCACGAACACCGCGGCGGATGCCCGCTGCTCCATGTCGTTGTCGCGCAGCACGATGCGGGCGTGCGCGCGGCCGGGAGCCGGCCCGTCGGAACCGTCGAACAGCTCGATCATGACGGTCGCGGCGGAGTGCGGCCAGGACTGCAGCGACACGTCGGACGGCGTCGCGCGGAAGGTGTTCCCGGCCACCACCACGTCTCGCGACCCGAGCGGTCCTTCCGACCACCCGGGGTCGTTGGCGATCCAGAGGCCGCATCCTGAGAGGTTCTCGAAGCGGCAGTCCTCGATGACGCCTTCGCTGGCTTTCAGCCGCACGCCGATGCCACGGAAGTCGTGGAAGCGCGTCCCGGCGATGCGGAAGCCGGGCAGGGCGTTGGACCGGTTGTACACGACCGCCCCGACCTCGACCGATGAAGGGAGATCGCGGTCGACGATCACGAGCCTCGGCTCGGATGCGACGAGTTCGCTGACCTCGACCTCGGCGAGCACGGCTCCGGTGGGGGCATCCACCAGCTGCAGCAGGTCGCCCTGCCGGACGGGTCCGTCGCCCTCGAGCACGAGCGTGCGATCGGCCAGACCGGAGAGGGTCAGCGCGTGCACGTAGAGATTGACGCCGTCGTCGTGCATGCCCTCGAAACGGCAACCCGTGATCAGCGGACCGTGACGACCGCCCTGGCAGTGCACCGCGTCGGCGTTGCTGCTGATCCAGCGTGTCGAGCCCGGCCGGCGCGCGACCGTCACCTCTTGCAGCACGGTGCCCGACGATTCGTGCGCGAGGATCGCGGCGCAGGGGGCCGCGTGGATCGTCACCGACCTCACCGTCACTCTGTCGGATTCCTGCACCCGGACGCCGTGCCGGTCGCCGCGGTGGCCGACGACGAAACCGTCTCCCACCTCGATGTGCGACATCCAGCCGCGATCGCTGGGTTCGACGGTCACCAGGAAGCCCCCGCCCTCATCGGGCTCGGTGGCGTACTCGATCATGAACGTCTGGCGAGAGTCGGGCTTGAGCCCGCCTGTACGCGGATCGCGCAGGGTGCCGTACCCGGTGCCCGCGAACAGCACGCGGTCCGAGAAGTCCGGATAGCCCCGCGCGGGGACGAATCGGAAGCGCGATTCCGCGGGGTCCACGTGCGTGATCAGCCCCTGTGTGAACGACGGCGCCGCGTAGTCGAGGACGAAGCCGTCGAGCACCACATCGGTAGACCGCCGGATGGTGAAGGCTTCGCGATGCGGGTCGGTGAACAGCAGCTCCGCCCGCGGGCCGGTGAGCGTCACCCGGGCGGCGTCGCTGATGATGATCGCCGCACCGGCGTCCCCGTCATCGGCGGGATCGATCCGATGCACCCCGTCCGCGAGCTCGATCACCGCGGTGCGCGCGTCATCCGCGGATGTCCACTCGCACGCGTCACGGATCGCTGCACGCAGCGTCGCGCCGCCGTCATCCGCGACCGGCACCCGCCCGTTCCACACGCTTCCGCCTCCCGTCTCGCTCACCATTCGACGTAGCTCCCGTCTCGTGGATCGCTCCACCACAGCTCGATCGACGGCGCGACCTCGACCGCGCGTTCCCGCACGAGCTGCTCATCGATATCGAGCCCGAGGCCGACGCCCTGCGGCACCGGGAGATAGCCGTCCACCGGCATCCAGTCTTCCCTGTTGCGCACATAGGCGTGCTCTTCGCCGTCGAGAAGCGCCGTGAAGTCGATCACGGTCTCCTGCACCGCCGCGTTCGGTGTCGCCGCATCCACCTGGATGCACGCCGCGAACGCGACGAGACCGAGGGGGCAGTGCGGCGCCAGCTGCGCATCGAACACTTCGGCGAGAGCACCGATGCGCACCACCTCGGATATCCCGCCGGCGTGCGCGAGGTCCGGCTGCGCGAAGGCGATGCCCGCCCGCAGCACCGGATCGAACTCGGTGCGCGAATACAGACGCTCACCGGTGGCGATCGGGGTCGACGTGCTGCGCACGAGCTCTCCGATGTGTGCGGAATGCTCGGGTCGCAGGGGCTCCTCGACGAACGCCAGCCCCACGTGCTCGGTGCGCGCGAGGAATCGCCGCGACTGCGGGATCGAGAACCGGCCATGCAGATCGACCGCGATGTCGACCTCGTCGCCGATGGTCGCGCGCAGCTCCTCCAGCTCGTCGACCAGGCGCCGCATGGTGCCCTCCGTGTCGACGAAGCGGGTGGGCATCGTGGGGGCGACCTTGACCATGGTGTATCCCTCGGCGGCGAGCGCGCGAGCGCGCACCGGATCGCCGATGCGTCCATCGACGTTCGCGTGACCGTAGAGCCGCACACCGGAGCGCACCGCGCCGCCCAGCAGCTCGTGCACGGGCACGCCGAGCCGTTTGCCCGCGAGATCCCACAGCGCCTGATCGATTCCGGAGACCGCGGAGGACATCACCGGACCGCCTCGGTAGAAGCCGCCCCGCGTGAGCACCTGCCAGTGCGCCGTGATCCGTCGCGGATCCTGACCGACCAGGTAGTCGGACATCTGCCGCACGACTGCGGCGACCGGCCCGACCCAGGTCTCGAGGGTGGCCTCGCCCCATCCGACCAGATCGGTGTCGGTGCCGATGCGCACCAGAAGTCGCCGGTCGGTGAGGATGAACGATTCGACCGCACTGATCTTCACGGTTCAGCCCGCCGCTTCGACGACAGGCACAGGCTCGATCTCGTGCTCGGCGACGAACCCCAGGAGGTGTCGCGCGCGATCCGTGCTGACGGGAACCGCTCGCCCAGGGAAGACACGCTGCCGCGGAATGCCGGGCGCATAGGCCTCCAGCAGCTCCTCCGTGTCGAACGGCACCAGTGTCTGCGGCGCCGCCAGCTGCACGACGACGGCCCCGTCGATGTCGGCCTCCAGGCTGCGCGCGACCGCCGTCGCCGCATCGCGCACGTCGAGGTACGACCAGCCGAGCTTCACACCCTGCACGGGGTCGCGGGTCCACTCCTCGCCGACGACGCGCAGGGCATCCGCGTCGTCGACCCAGGGGAAGCGCAGTGCCACGATCGACATGCCCCAGTGGCTGGCGACCATCCGCGCCGTGAGCTCGTCGGAGTACTTCGACAGCGAGTACCACTCGTCGTGGACGGTCGGGAGCGACTCGTCGATCGGGTAGTAGGCGGGAAGGACATCGTGATGGTTCCCCGGAACGCCGGTCGCCTGGATGCTGCTGGCGATGACCGCACGGCGGATGCCTCGCTGCGCCGCCTGCACCAGCACGTTGAAGGTCGAGACGACGTTCGTGGTGTACACCTCGTACGGCGTGCCGTGCTCCCAATGCGGGACCGCAGCCAGGTGCACGAGCGCGTCGACGCCGTCGAGCGCCGCGGCGACATCCGCCTCGTTCGTCGCGTCGCCGACACGCAGCTCGGCGTCGTCGGCAGTGAGCGCGCGGAACCGCGGGGCGAGAGCGACGACCCGCCATCCGTCGGCACGGAGCCGCGCTACCGTGGCCCGGCCGATGCGGCCGTCCGCGCCGGTCACCAGCACGGTACGGGGAGTGTTCGTCATCTTCGACCTCGGTCCTTCAGGTTGGTAAACCGGTTGCTCATCACCGTAGCAAACACTGTAGATCGAAATCAAAGGCCTGGATACTTGTTTTCCTCTGCGCAGAGCAAACGTTGACTCACTCCCCGCTATGACGCGGTGAGACGCACGACGAGAGACCACTCCGCCGTTCCACCCGGCCCCACTCGGAGCACCCGATCGGCGGCAGAGGCCGCGTCGACGGAGTCGTACCATCCGGTGGACGGCTCGAAGGCGACCACGTCCTCGGTCGCGAACCGGGAGCGGTCGAGCCAGACACCCAGCGTCCGCACCGCGCGCCCTTCCCACTCGAGTCGGAGCGAGGCGCCATCCCGGCGATCGATGCGTGCCCACCGCGGCCGCTCCTCCGGATCCGTGTAGTACTTGGCGGATGCCCCCTTCGGCATCGGAGCGTTCACCCGCTCGCCCGGATCACCTGGCGCGGGTACGGCGGTCGGAGCCGAGACGTCCCACAGCGGCTTCGCGGCGTCGAGGCGGATCCGGTCACCCGCCTCTCGGAGGAACAGCGGATGCGCCGCCCACAGGATGTCCGCCCCCGCCGGTCCCGCCTTGACCCGGTAGGACAGGGTGAGCGTGCCGTCCGCCTCGAGCCCGATCCCGCGTTCGAAGGTCGCGTCCACGGAGGGCAGATGCGTCGACAATGCCCCGTCGGGGCTCTCCTCCCAGGCGCGATTCCAGGCATCGCCGTGGTCCGGGGCGATCAGGCCCGTCGTCGTGCGGGATCGATCGATGGTCGGGATACACTCGTCCCACCCGCACATCTCCGCATCCTCGAACGCCGTCGCAGGATCCCCGAGTACGGGGCGCCCGTCGCCCTGCGCCAACCACTCCCGGCCGGTGCGATCACGCAGCGAGACGAGCTTGGCTCCGCGACCGGGCACGACGACCACAGACGTCCCTCCGGCGGAGCAGCGAAGCGCCGCGATACCGCGCCACTGCACCCGCTCCTCCCTCATGACGGCAGCGCCATGCCGGTGGGCCACCACCCCAGCTCCGACAGTCGACGCGCGACCGCTCGGGCGACGACCGCGTCTCCTGCCGCATTCAGGTGCACGTCGTCACTGCGCAGCTGCGCCGCGGTCGTGCCGTCGGAGGTCGGCGCCGCCTCGCGGAAGGCTGCACTCAGGTCGACGAAGTGATCGCCGAAAGTCTGGGCGAGCGTCGCGTTCAGCCCGTCGACGAGCGCGGCCCCCTCGGAGCCGACCGGTTCGAACGATGCCGCGTGCACACCCAGCACGACGCACCGCGCCGCCGGGCGGTTCGCCTGCAGCTCAGCGACGATCGCGGCGACGTCGCGCGTAACGACCGGTCCAGGGTTGTTGCGCCCGCACCAGATGACGAACACCGCGGGCGCGGAGAAGACCGGCGCCTCAGCACGGAAGTCGAGCACCGCGTCCGCCGCGGGAGCGGTGCTGTCGGACGCGAACTCCCACCCCTCGAGTGCGGCCCCGCCGACGCGGTGGGTGAGGAGGCCCGGACGACCGGCCAGCGTTCCCGACACCGCGATGTCGGCCATCCCGGCGTCGATGTGGTGACGGAAGTCTCCGGACGGGCCCACCGGCGTCAGCGGGACTCGACCCTCCTGCGCGGCCCCCGCCGCGGAGAACGTCATCCCGATCGCCCCGAGGCGCACCGCGATCTCGGTCGACGTCTGCCCGGCATGCGCGACCCGTTCGATCCCCCAACCGGCAGCCTCCGCGAGCAGCTCCGGCCAGGTGCCGTGCTCGGTCAGCGAATCGCCGATCACGATGAGTGCGGAGCCGCCTCGGCGCCCGCTCATTCATCCACCGCCGGGGCGAGCATCGTCAGCAGCGCGTCCGCGATGAACTCGCCGGTCAGACGATGCCCGCGGTCATCGGGGTGGTTGATCCCGTTCGCGAGCAGCGTCCAGTACGGGAGCCCTTCGTCGCGAAGCCTCTCCCAACGCGCGGACACGTCGATCAGCGGAACGCCAGAGCGCGCGGCATAGTCGCGCACGAAACGGACGTAGAGGCGCCCGTCATCGGTCTGCTCCGAACCGTTCATGGCCGAGCGCATCGCGAACGTCGGCGTCAGCAGCACCGCCTCGCTGCCTGCGGAGCGCAGCCGCGACAGGAGCTCGTCGTAGGCGGGCTCCCACTGCGCGGGGTCGAGGTAGGAATCGTTCAGGAACTCCACGACGGTGACGTGGGGCGCGGCCTCCGTCACCCGGTTCCAGTCGCACGAGCCGTCGCTGTCATCCAGCCACTGCACCGAACGCGAACCACCGGTCGCGGCATACGAGACCTGCACCTGAGGATGCTCGTCCCGCACCCGGCCTCCGGCGATCGCACGGAAGGTCGACTCCTCGGTCGAAGCATCCCCTCCCTCGGTGATCGAGTCGCCCAGGAACAGCAGCCGGAGAGACTCTCCGTCGTTCAGGACCCGCGCCGCACGCGGCAGGGCGCCCGTCATCACCGCGGGCAGGGGCCGCCGCGGAGCGCGCGGGGCGTACGCCGCCGCGGCCCCGTCACTGAAGGCGTCGACCAGGAGGTTCTCCTCGACGACCCCTCCCGCGGCAGGGCGAGGAGGGTGCGGGTTCGTCAGGTGCGAGACGCCACGCAGCAGGACCTTCTCCCCTGAGTCCCCCCGGACGATGCTGTCAATCCGCAGCAGGGAGTAGCGATAGTCGATCGACACGGGCAACGGAGCCGCGTCGACGGTCGGCAGACAGATCGTGCCGAAGACCGCGTCGACGACGTAGTCGACCCCCTCGCACAGCAGGGCCCCACCGGCGCGGATGACGACGGATGCCAGGTCGAGTGCGGAGGGCGCAGGAGTTCCAGGCTGACCACGGAAGGGGACGAGGATGCCGCGCGGCACGTAGCGCCCGGTCCACACGTCGTCCGAGTACGGCGGGAGCTGCGCGGCCTCCCCCTCGACGATCCGGATCTCGGCCGGTCCGCACGGCGGGCGCGATGAGGTGGTGTCGGTCATATGTCATCCCTTCGACCAGGAAAGTCTCGCATATTCAAACTATCGGTGCTACCTTCCGATTATTTGAACAAGGCAACGGTGCCGCAGGGTCGCGTCGCCACGACGAGGGAGGCAGTCCATGAACGACGCAGAACAGAAGATGACTCGCCGCACGCTGCTCATCGGCACCGCGGTCGGCGCTGGCAGCCTCGCTGTCATCGGCGGATCCGCATCCCCCGCGGCGGCAACGGGCGCCACGAGAGCCGGCCCCGTCCGCACCGGGGGAGCCGGCCACCGCAAGGACTTCCCGGTCTCGGCACGAGGTGCCGCACCCGGCGCGGCAGACAGCGGTCCGGCGATACGGCAGACCATCGCGGATGCCGCAGCCTGGACGGCCGCATCCTCCCAGAACACCGCGCGCGTACTGTTCGACCGCGGCGTCTACCGCATCGGCGACGACGGCACGCCCTCGTGGTACGCCCTCGAACTCACCGAGACAGCGCGCATCGAACTGCTCGGCAATGGGACCGAGCTGCTCATGCTCGACCCGCACAAGGGCGGCATCGCCATCACTCGATCGACCGGGATCACGGTCACCGGCCTCACACTCGACTACGAGACGCCGCCCTTCACGCAGGGGATCATCCGTGCGGTCGATCCGACAGCCGGCACCTTCCAGCTCGAGCTCCTGGCCGGGTTCCCGTCCCTCACCGACCGGACGCTGTTCGCCGGGGCCGGATACGGCACACTGCACGACGCCGCGAGCGGACGCTTCAAGCGAGGGGTCCAGTCGACCTTCTCCGTCTCCTACCCCGCTGCGGCCGACGCCGACGGTCGCTGGACGTTCACCGTCGACCCGGCGCATCGGGGGCGGATGTCCGACATCGCCGTCGGAGACGGCTTCGCCACCGGATACCGCGGTGACCGCAACGCCATCGCCCTTCACCAGTCCGCCGACACGACGCTGAAGGATCTGATCATCCACGCCGGCCCCGGAGCCGCCGTCATCTCGAACAACTCGGAGGCGACCGTGCTGCGCCGCACCATGGTCGACGTGCGGGCCGGCTCCGGCCGCTGGGTCAGTGTGAACGCCGACGGGTATCACCATCACGGCGGGCGCCGAGGGCCGACGGTCGTCGGCAACCGTTTCGCGCGGCTGCACGACGACGGCATGAACGTCTACTCGCAGTTGCGTGCGCTCCAGTCCCTCAGCGAGGGCGGCAAGAAGCTCCACCTCGCGGGAGGTTCTGCCGAAGTCGCCATCGGAGACACTCTCCAGATCGTGCAGTCGAGCGACGGCACCGTGCGCGGCACGGCCCGCGTGACGGCTGTCGACGGAGATCCGCGCGCTGCGACTCCCCTGGTCGTCACGATCGCGGCCGCCGTGTCCGGCGCGGTGGCGGGCGATCACGTCTTCAACCGCTCGTACTCCGGTTCGGGCTTCGTGATCACCGGCAACGTCATCGAGGAGTCGCGCGGGCTGGGTGTGCGGATGAAGGCCAGCAACGGAGTGATCACCGACAACCGGATGAGCGACCTCACCAACTGGGCCATCTGGATCGCGAACGACACGGCCTATGGCGAAGGGCCTATCGGCTCCGAGAACCTCGTCGTCAGCGGCAACCAGATCCGTCGGGTCTGCCTTGACCAGACGCTCGTGCCGTGGCCCACCTCGGCAGCCGCGATCATGCTCCAGCACTTCACCTCGACCTACACGGTGGGGGCGTCGCGCGTGCATCGCAACATCGCGATCTCCGACAACACCATCGAGGACGCTCCGCGATTCGGGGTCTATCTCGGCGCCGGAACCAACGTGACGGCGGCGAAGACCAAGATCAGCGTGACGGCCGGCAACCCGAGGACGGATCAGCCCAGCGCCCATTTCGGTCTGGAAAACCTCAAGAACGGGCTGGTGATGCACGCCACAATTTCCGACCAGCAGTCTCCACCTCGCGCCGCAGTGTGGCGCGGACCCCGACTCGAGAACACGACGGTGCTTCAGGTCCCGGGCGCCTGAGCAGTCGGCAACAGCCGTCCGCACCGTGTCGCGCTCGGGACTGAGGCGGGAGGCCCTGGCCACCGCCGCCCTGGCCAGGTGGCACGGATCCATCAAGCCCGCGAAGGCGGGATGTCAGGAGGCAAACCCATGGCTGAGTAGTCTCCGAAATCCCGCCTTCGCGTTTCACTCGATGTCGCCCCAGCCCGATTCCGACAGCGGGGGGGGTACGGCATCAGCGGCCGGCCGGCATCTGCTGGCCAGCGACGCGGTGCACTCGACTGTGCGGCAGGGGCTCGCCCCTCAGACATCCTTCGACGAGAACAGCGGCAGAGCGTCGAGAGTGTTCCGCGTCGTCGTGTCGGCGGTCGTCCGCAGGTGCTGCTTCCAATATGTCGTTGCGGGAGCGACGAACACATCCGCGGCCTGCCCGCCGACGAGAACGATGTACCGATACCGACCGGCGTCGATGTCGCCGATGACGCGTTCGATCGTGGCTTCCCAGCCGGCCCCCCTGAGATGAGTGATGTTGCCGTCGTGGTCCTTGCGGACCGCCATTACCTGAAGCGTCACAGCATCCCCCTCTGTCGGATGCGTCATCTTGCACGACAACCGCCTCGCGCGCAAAATCCCGACGGCCGAGATCGTTCGACCGGTAGCCGTCGCGAGCGTCCGGGCACGCAACAGGGGCGAGGTCGAATCGACCCCGCCCCCTGCATCCCGCGCAGTCAGTTCTTGAACGCGTCCTTGACGTTCTCGCCGGCCTGCTTCACGTCGGCCTTGGCCTGGTCGGCCTTGCCCTCGGCGACGAGCTTGTCGTTGTCGGTGACGTTGCCGATGGCTTCCTTCGCCTTGCCGGCGATGTCCTGCGCTGCGTTCTTGATCTTGTCGTCCAGTCCCATGATGGTTCCCTTTCGTGATGGTGGTTCCTGACGGCGGAACCGCTCCGCCGTCGCATCGTCTGGCCGGCCCCGGCCGACGACACGTGTGTCTGGTCCGCTCAGCGGCGGGCCTTCTCGATGCCCTTGCGGACTCGCTCGGCTGCCTTCTCGGCGGCCTTGCGGCGGCGCTTGCGCTCCTTCGGGTCGTTCCACATCCGCACCAGCTGGTGGCGGACTGACTCGCCCTGGTTGACCTGGACTCTCGACGCGCGAGCGCCCACTGCGAAGGCGACGAACGCGATGGCGCCGATGATGATGATCTTGTTCCGCATGATGCTCCCTGTCGGTCGAGGTCGGGTCGGACTCAGGAGAGTCGACGCTGGTCGTGGGCGAGCCGCGCTCGCAGTCCCGTGTGGATCGAGACGTACGCGGCCGTGTCGCGGCCCGTGAGGGTGGCGAGGTTGGTCAGCAGCGTGTCGAGGTGATCGACGAGCTCGCGCGGGTCGGTGTTCTGCCGCGGCGTGACCGCGACGTGCAGCACCGGCTCGTTGCGGACGTCGTTGGCCGTGACGCTGGTCGAGAGGATCTCGTCGCGTCCGGTCAGCGAGTTCTTCACGGCATCCGAGACGAACGACTCCGTGACCGTCACCCGGCCGAGCGTGTTCTGCGATCCCGACGACCGCAGTGCGGTGCGCGAGCGGCGTCCCGAGACGCTGGTGAGGGCGAGGATCAGCAGGATGATGACCACGACGATCGCAGCCACCGCGCCGATGCCGATCCAGGAGGCGGTGCCGCCGGCGATGGCGGTCGCGCCGATCGCCTGGTCGAGCCACGACTCGGAGTCCTTGCCTGCCGCCGACCAGACGTCGGCGGCGGTCGGCCAGCTCATGATGAGGATGCCGAGGGCCCCGAGGCCGAGGAACAGCAGCCCGATGATGAGCAGCAGCACGCGGTTCAGCGCGCGGTTCGTGGCGTTCACAGGTCGTCGTCCTTCTCGATCGCGCGTTCGATCCGAACGCGGGTGCGGATGCTGCTGGTGAGGCGGTACGTCTGCAGCTCCTGCTCGGCGAGCGACTGCACGGTCGCCTTCTCGAGCGGGACGCCTGCGCCGGGGCGCATGGTGACGTCGACGCTGCGGTGTCCGACGCCGACCGTGATGTCATCCCTCGGGATGCCGGTCTCGTCGGCGATGTGCTGCGCGAGCGCACTCGCGATCACGCCGTTGTCGACGACGACCGCGCGGCCGCCGGCCTCGAGCACCTGCTTCGACAGTCGACCGGGGGTGACGGCCAGCCAGATGAAGACCAGACCGATCACGGCCAGCACGATGCTGCCTGCGATCACGAGGCCGACAGGCTGGGTCGGCAGACCGACGAGCCATCCCGCTGCCGCCGCCGGACCGAGCAGGAGCGCGGGCTGCGCGGCGAGGCTCAGCACGATCTCGAGACCGATGTAGGCGAGGGCGAGGATGAGGAGGATGACCGCGACGAACATCGCGACGGTGCGCGGTGAGTGGGTCTCGCGTCGGATGACGCGACGAAGTGCCGGGGTGGTCATCGCACTCGTCTCCTTTCAGGGATGATGGCGCCGGTGATGGTGATGGCGATGCGGGTCACGTCTCGGCCGAGGAGGCCGGTGAGACGCTGCTGCAACTGTTCCTGCAGCGCACTCGCCCGCTCGAGCACCGGGACGGTGCGGGCGATCTCGGCGGTGTCGCTGAGATCGGGGACGGGGAGCGGCGTGGAGATCCGCAGGGCGAGCCCTGCGCCGCGTTCGATGACGTCGACCTTCACATCGCTTCTGGGTACGCCGATCAGAGTCGCGGATGCCTGCTCCGCGACCGTGCGATAGACGCGTTCCTTCACGTCGACGCGGCCAGGGATGGATTCCCCGTCGGTGGCGGCCATGGACCGGCCGCCACCGACGATCACGCTCTGGTCGGTGCGCATCAGGAGGTTCGCCGCCCGGTGATGACGTCAGCGAGTCCGCGGACGTCGAGCTTGCCGGACGCGACGCGACCGACGGCCGCACCGATCCCTGCGAAGAGCGCCATGAGGATGAATCCCCAGAAGCCGAACAGCAGGGCTGCGAGGGCGAGGAGTGCGCCGATCAGGGCGCCGGTGGTGGTGGGGGTCATGAGACTCGCGACTCCTCAGCGTCCTGGTTGTTGTCCTGGCCGGGGACGTGCACGTCGTTGACCTCGACGTTGACCTCGACGACCTCGAGTCCGACGAGGCGGGTGATCGCTCCGGCGACCGCAGCGCGGACGTTGTTGGCGACCTCCTGGATCGGAGCCGGGTACTCGACCACGATGGTCAGGTCAGCAGCGGCCTGGGTCTCGCCGACCTCGACCTTGACGCCCTGCGCGAGGTCGGTCGCGTTGATCACGTCGCGGATGGCACCGAAGGCGCGTGCTCCGCCGCCACCGAGTGCGTAGACGCCGGCGACCTCACGAGCGGCGATACCGGCGACCTTGGCCACCACGCCCTCGGCGATCGTCGTGGTGCCTGCGGCTTCGACGTCGGTGGGGATCCGCGACGACGAGAACGAGGCGGTGCGGTCCACGCGCGGGGCGGGCGCTGCCGGCTTCGCGGCTGCAGCGGTGTCGGGCAGCCCCTTCTCGGCGGGGGTGGTGGGGGCGGTGTTCTGGTCCTGCGTTGCCATGACGAGTCCTCTCACTTCTGTGACCGGCCCTGGCCCCGTTGGGCTTCGACCGGGAGCGATGACGTCGCTCACAGGTAAGACGGGCAGACCTCCCGATTCGTCACAAAAAAGTTCTGGAGATGCGTTCCGGATGATTCATCCACGTGAATCCATCTCCTCGTTCCGGGCGTAGGGTTGAAGGAAGGACGGACCGTCCGAGAAGATCTCCCGGCACCGTGACCGCCCGGAAGTGGAGTCACTCGTGGCTCAGTACGACGTCTCGAACCGCTCAGCGATCGTGACGGGAGCAGGCAGCGGAATCGGACGCTCGACCGCACTCCTCCTCGCCCGGAACGGCGCATCCGTCGTCGTGAACGACCTGAACGCCGAGAACGCGCAGGCCGTCGTCGACGAGATCCGCGCAGCGGGCGGTGTCGCAGAGGCATCCGTCGGCGATGCGACCGACGTGGCGTGGATCGCATCCTCCGTCGAACTCGCGAACACCCTCGCACCGCTGCGCATCGGCGTGAACAACGCGGGCATCGGCGGAGCATCCGCACCCACCGCCGAATACCCGGACGACGCATGGGACAAGGTCATCTCGATCAACCTCAACGCCGTGTTCCGCAACATGAAGGCGCAGATCCCCTCGATCCTCGCGAACGGCGGCGGCGCGGTCGTCAACATCGCGTCGATCCTCGGCAGCGTCGGCTTCGCGAACTCGCCCGCCTACGTCGCCGCGAAGCACGCGGTGGTCGGCATGACGAAGTCCGCAGCACTGGAGTACTCGGCGCAGGGCGTGCGCGTCAACTCGGTTGGCCCCGGCTTCATCGACACTCCGCTGCTCGCCTCGATGGATGCCGCAGCCCGCGAATTCCTCGTGTCGAAGCACCCGATCGGACGCCTCGGCCAGGCCGACGAGGTCGCGAACCTGATCGCGTTCCTCGCGAGCGACGCCGCCAGCTTCATCACCGGCAGCTACCACCTCGTCGACGGCGGCTACACGGCCCCCTGACTCCGCCGCTTCGCGCTGCCTCGCTCGCGCTGCCTCGCCTCGCGCTGCCTCGCGCTGCCTAGCCTCGCCTCGCGCTGCTTCTGCCTCGCCTCGCGCTGCTGCCTCGCCTCGCCTCGCGCTGCTTCTGCCTCGCCTCGTCGCTGATCGCCGAACGGCCCCTTTGTGTGCGAACGGCCCCCTTGAGTGCGTCATATAAGGGGGCCGCTCGCACAAAGAGGGGCCGCTCGGCGGAAGGAGCGGATGCGGAAGGAGCGGATGCGGGAGGAGCGGGACGGATGCGGAAGGAGCGGCTACGCCTTCGGGCGGCGCCCCTCGAGCACACCGGCGAGCAGCACCGCGACGAGGGCAGCGGCTGGTGCGACGATCAGCCCAGCGCGGAGGCTCTCGGTCTCGGCGATGAAGCCCACGAACGGCGGCGACAGCAGGAAGCCGAGCCGCAGCAGCCACGACACGATCGTGAGGCCGACGCCTGGGCGCAGCCCCGGGAGGTCGTCCGCCGCGTGCATCGCGGCCGGGATCAGCGTCGCGATGCCGAAGCCGACCGCCGCGAATCCGGCGATCGTGCCAGGCACGCTGGGGAAGATGA
Source organism: Microbacterium oxydans (assembly GCF_000956525.1). GTDB lineage: Bacteria > Actinomycetota > Actinomycetes > Actinomycetales > Microbacteriaceae > Microbacterium > Microbacterium oxydans_A. The sequence continues at coordinate 10,078 of NZ_JYIW01000017.1, read as the reverse complement.
GCGCGAGCGTCATGCCGACGGCGGCGATCAGTCCACCGACGCGGGCGACCGCACGCTGCCCGAAGCGGTCGGTCATGCCGTCGCCGAGCATCCGTCCGATGAACTGCGCGCCGACCAGGGCGATGAAGCCGAGCGGGGCGATCGCAGCTTCGGCGCCGAGCGATTCGCCGAGGTACAGCGTCGCCCAGGAGTTGCCGGCGTCTTCGGCGACGGCGCCGGCCATCGCGATGAGCGTCAGCGCGATCAGGATCATCACGAGGCGAGGACTCACGGCACGGCGCAGGGCGCCCTTCAGCTCGGCGGGTTCGGCGGTGGCCTCGGCATCCGCCTCCGAGTCGTCATCGTCGCGACCAGGCAGGCAGAAGCGCAGTGCGACCAGGGCGACGATCGCGAACACCACGGTCGAGATGCCGAGGTGCACGCCGAGTGGCAGTCGGAGCGCGATCGCGGCGGCCGCCATGCCGCCACCGAGCACGGCGCCGATCGACCAGATCGCGTGGAAGCCGTTGATGATCGAGCGCCCGTATCGACGCTGCACGCGCAGACCGTGGGCGTTCTGCGCGACGTCGGTGATGGCATCGGATGCTCCGCCGACGAGCAGCGCGACGGCGAACAGCAGGCCGGACGGCGCGAGCGCTGCCGCGAGCAGGCCGAGTGCCGTGAACACCGTGCCGAACACGGCCATGCGCCCTGAGCCGAATCGGCGGATCAGGACCGCAGCGAGGAGTCCGGCTGCGATCGCGCCTGCGGGGAACGCAGCGATCGCGAGACCGTAGCCGACGTTGTCGAGGCCGAGCGCCGACTTGATCTCGGGGTAGCGCGGCAGGATGTTCGCGAACAGTGCCCCGTTCGTCAGGAAGAGCGCCGAGACGGCGATGCGCGCGCGACGTGTCGCCCGATCGGGCGCGGATCGTCGAATCGATTCGGCGGTAGTCATAGCAACGATCGTACGGGGCATCCGAGCATGCTCGCGACCACGTCGCGCACTCGGGCGAGCCGCACTGATGCGCTACCCGCGCGCATACCCGAAAGCAACCCCGTATCCGTTCGGAAGCTCACCGGCCTACGCTCGACCCATGACGGATCTCACCCAGCCAACCGGCCGCGAAGATGCACTGCGCGCGATCCCGCGCGACGACGGCAGCGCCCCGCGCGCGCTCGTGCTCGGGGCCACCGGCTACATCGGCGGTCGCCTCACCCCGCGCCTGCTCAACGCCGGGTACCGGGTGCGCGTGCTGGCGCGCGATGCGGCTCGCGCAGCATCCTTCCCCTGGGGTTCGGAGTGCGAGATCGTCGAGGGATCGGCGGATGACCCGGACGCCGTGGCCGAGGCCATGGACGACGTCGACGTGGTCTACTACCTGATCCACTCGATGTCGGCGGGCAAGGGCTTCGAGGAGAGCGACGAGCTCGCCGCGAACACCGTGGCCGAGGCTGCGAAGGCGGCCGGCGTGCATCGCCTCGTCTACCTGGGCGGGCTGCATCCGGATGACGCGAAGCTGTCGCCGCACCTGCGCTCACGCGTGCAGGTGGGAGAGACGTTCCTCGCCTCCGGGGTGCCGACGCTCGTGCTGCAGGCCGGTGTCGTGATCGGCTCGGGCTCGGCGTCGTTCGAGATGATCCGCCACCTGACCGACGTGCTGCCGTACATGCCTGCGCCGAAGTGGGTGCGCAACCGCATCCAGCCGATCGCCGTGCGCGATGTGCTGCACTATCTGCTCGGCGCCGCCAGGGTCGACGCCGACGTGAACCGCGCGGTCGACATCGGTGGGCCCGACGTGCTGCGCTACGGCCAGATGATGAACGGCTACGCCGTCGAGGCGGGGCTACCGCAGCGGGCGATCGCCGCACTGCCGGTGCTGACGCCTGGGCTCGCCTCGCACTGGGTGAATCTGGTGACGCCGGTGCCGCGGTCGATCGCGCGTCCGTTGGTCGCCTCGCTGCAGAACGAGTGCGTCGTGAAGGATCATGCAGTCGACGAGCTGATCCCGCAGCCGGAGGACGGCCTGACCCCGTATCGCCGAGCCGTCGCGCTCGCACTCGGACGCCTCGACGCCGACACGATCGAGACGAGCTGGCAGGATGCCGAGGTCTCCGGCGCGCCGAGCGATCCGCTGCCGAGCGACCCCGACTGGGCCGGACGCACCGTGTTCACCGACAAGCGGGCACTGAAGACGACGGCATCCGTCGACAAGCTGTGGAGCGTGCTGCTGGGCATCGGCGGCGACAACGGCTGGTACTCGTCGCGCTGGCTGTGGACGATCCGCGGGTGGATGGACCGCCTCGTCGGTGGCGTCGGGCTGCAGCGCGGTCGTCGCAGCCGCAGCGCCGCGCGTGTCGGCGATGCGATCGACTTCTGGCGGGTCGAGGCCGTCGAGACGTCAGATGCGGGCAACCTGCTCCGGCTGCGCGCCGAGATGAAGGTGCCGGGCGCTGCGTGGCTCGAGCTGCGGGCGATCCCCGACGGATCAGGCGCGCGGTACGAGCAGCGGGCGGTCTTCTTCCCGAGCGGACTCAGCGGACGGCTGTACTGGCTGGCTGTGCTGCCGTTCCACGGCTTCATCTTCGCGGGGATGGCGGCGAAGATCACCGCCACGGCCGAGGGCGTGCAGAAGGTCAAGCCCACGGAGGAGCCGGTGGATGCGGAGACGGTGACCCCCTGACCCTGGGCCCCTGGGCCCTTGGGCTTGTCGAAGGGCCCTGGTTCCCTGAGCTTGTCGAAGGGCCCTGGTTCCCTGAGCTTGTCGAAGGGCCCCTGGTTCCCTGAGCTTGTCGAAGGGCCCCTGGTTCCCTGAGCTTGTCGAAGGGCCTTGGTCCCGCAGCGGGCCGCGTCCCTGATCCTGTCGCCACCCCCTCCGCCGAGAGGTCGAAACGCGCCGCGAACGTGTGCTCAGGCGCGGCATGTCTTGACCTCTCGACATGATGGCGCGGCGCGACAGCACCGAACCCGCCGGGTCCCCCGAGCATGTCGAAACGTCCCGAGCGTGGTGAAGCGTCCCGAACATGCCGCATCCCGAGCATGCCGCATCATCCTGCCGCCAACCCCTCCGTCGAGAGGTCGATACGCGCCGCGAGCGTGCGCTCGGGCGCGGCGTGTTTCGACCTCTCGACATGATGGCGCGACGCGGCCGCGGCCGAACGACACCGAACCCGCTGGGGTCCCGAGCGTGTCGAAGCGTCCCGAGCATGCCGCATCCCGAGCATGCCGCATCCCGAGCATGCCGCGTCATCCTGCCGCCAACCCTCCGTCGAGAGGTCGAAACGCGCCGCGAGCGTGCGCTCGGGCGCGGCGTGTTTTGACCCCTCACCGGGAGGGGAGGGCGCGGCGCACCGCGAGGGCGCGGCTCAGCGCGGGCCGCGGCGGCCGACGCCGGAGAACACCGAGTGCAGCAGCGGGAGCGCCGAGACGCAGACGAGCGTGACGCCGAGCGGGGGGATCGTCGGCACGAGCAATGCGCCGCCGACGAGCATCGCAGCGAACAGCACGCCGGATCCGATACGGCGGGCGATCCCCTCGAGGCGGTCGAGGCGACGCTCGAGCCGAGAGGTGTCGAACGACACGGTGCCGTCGTTGACGCGGTCGATCACGTCGTCGATGCGCTGCGGGAGACGCATCATGACCCCGGCGGCGTCCACGGCCCGCGACGCGACGGCCTGCACGACGTTGCCGGTCTCGGCGCGGAGCAGGCGGCCGGCGTAGGGCTCGGCGGCATCCCACACGTTGAACGAGGGGTCGAGCCCACTGCACATGCCAGAGGTCAGCGACACCGCGCGGATGAGCAGCAGCATGTTCTCGGGCAGCTGCAGCGGGAGCGACCGGACCATGTCGCCGAACTCGTCGGCGAAGTCGCGGAACTCCCGCGGGTCGACCTTGCTGAGTTCGGCGAAGCCCATGCCGCCGAAGCGTGCGAACAGGGCCGTGAGCGCACGTTCGAGTTCGGCGGTGTCGGCGGATGGCAGCAGCACGCCGATCTCCTGCGCTGCGGCGACGAGTCCGCGGCTGTCGCGCCCGGCGACCGCGATCAGCAGGGTGCGCAGGCCGTCGCGCAGGCTGTCCGGCACTTCGGCCATCATGCCGAAGTCGATGAACGTCAGGCGGAAGTTCCGCGGCTGACCCCCTGACGCCGCCCTCACCTGGCCCGCTGACCCCGCGCTCACCTGACCCACTGACGCCGCCCCCACCTGGGTCCCTGAGCCTGTCGAAGGGCCGGGCACCGGCGTCACGAAGATGTTCCCCGGATGCGGATCGGCGTGCACGAAGCTGTGCGTGAACACCTGGTCGAACATGACCTCGGCGAAGACCTCGGCGACCTCGGCCGGGTCGATGCCGGCGGCGTGCAGTGCGTCGGTGTCGTTGATCTTGATCGCGGTGACGTCCGACAGTGTGAGCACACGGCGGGTCGAGCGCTCCCACACGATCTCGGGGGTGTCGACGCGCGGATCGTCGGCGAAGTTCTCGCGGAACCGCTCGGCGCTGGCGGCCTCGTGCAGGTAGTCGATCTCTTCGAGGCTGGTCTCGGCGAACTCCTCGACGAGTCCAGGCGCATCGACCCGGTCGGCGACGAGCCGCACGCGGGTGAGCCATTTCGCGACCCGACGGAGGGCGGCGAGGTCGACCGCGACGATCTCGTCGATGCCAGGACGCTGCACCTTCACGATGACGTTCCCGAGCCCGGTGTCGGCGGCGTCGATGGCGGAGAGCCTGGCGCGATGCGCTTGACCGAGGGATGCCGCTGCCACCGGATTCTCGTCGAACCAGGCGTAGGCCCGGTCGAGCGGGAGTCCGAGTTCGGCTTCGGCGGCGGCGCGGATCGCCGCGTACGGCACGGGCGGGACCTCGTCCTGCAGCCCTTCGAGCTCAGCGGTGATCTCGGGCGGCAGCACGTCGAGGCGCGATGACATGAACTGCCCGACCTTGATCATCAGACCGCCGAGGTCGATCGCGAGCGCGTGGAACCGGCGTGCGAACCTCTGCATGCGCGGTCCACGCGTGCGCTCGGCGATCGAACTCATCCCGAGGCGCGGGAGCACCAGTTCGAACCACCAGATCTTGGCGAGCTCGCGGGATGCGAACGCCAGGATGCGTCGGTATCGGGCGCGATGGGCGCCCTGCGCCGCGGCATCCGTCATCTGCTGGGTCCTTCTTCGTGGGTCCGATCAGTCCTGAGCGAGGATCGAGTAGAGCTTACGTCGCGCGTCGTCGAGCACGTCGATCGCGCTCTGCACCTGCTCGGGCGTCCCGGTGCGTCCGACCTGTGCGGCGGCTCCGGCGAGGTCGACCCCGGCCTTGGGCAGCGCACTGAAACGCGGGTCGTTGCGGTGGCCGTCCTTGCCTGCGGTCGGCTCCCACGGGGCCTTCGTCTCGGACGACTCGGCGGCGACGGCACGACCGGCCTCGGTGAGCGAGTAGGTCTTGCGACCGTTCTGCTCCTCGGCTGCGATGAGGCCTTCGTCGGCCAGCAGCTGCAGGGTCGGGTACACCGATCCGGCGCTGGGCTTCCAGGAGCCGCCGCTGCGCTCGGCGATCTCGTTGATGATCTGGTAGCCGTGCATCGGCTGCTCGGCGAGCAGCGAGAGCACTGCCGTGCGAACGTCGCCGCGGGCCATGCGGGACCCGCCGCTCGGACGCTGCTGGTCGAAGCTCTTGCGGAACTGATCGACGATGTCGTAGATCGCGCCGGCCGGACCGTTCGCGCCTCCGAAGAGGTTGCCGAGGTTGTTGGCGCCGTCGTTGCTGCCGGTGCCGCCGAAGGGGAATGCGTTGTTCATGATGACCTCCTGGGTCTGTGGTGAACGATACTCAACGATATATCGTTCACCCTGGAGGTTGGGTGGGAATTCCGCAGCCGTTTCCGGTGTGCAGGATCAGCGCGGGAGCGTCAGGATCTCGGCGCCCGTCTCGGTCACGGCGATCGTGTGCTCGGTGTGGGCGGTGCGGCATCCGGTCGCGCTGCGGAGCGTCCAGCCGTCGTCATCCGTCACCAGTTCGGCGGTGTCGGCCATGACCCAGGGCTCGAGCGCGAGCAGCAACCCCGGACGCAGGATGTAGCCGCGACCAGGACGGCCGTCGTTCGCGACGTGCGGATCCTGGTGCATGGTCGAGCCGATGCCGTGGCCGCCGAACTCCATGTTGATGGGGTAGCCGGCCTGGCGCAGCACCGTGCCGATCGCGCGCGAGAGGTCGCCGATGCGGGCGCCGGGCTTCACCGCGGCGATGGCTGCCGCCAGCGCGCGCTCGGTCGTCTCGATGAGGGCGAGATCCTCGGGCGCCTGCGTCTCGCCGACGATGAAGCTGATCGCCGCATCGGCCGAGATGCCGTGCAGCGTGACGGCGAGGTCGAGCGTGAGCAGGTCGCCGTCCGCGAGTGCGTAGTCGTGCGGCAGACCGTGCAGCACTGCATCGTTCACGGCGGTGCAGATGTAGTGGCCGAAGGGTCCGCGCCCGAAGGACGGGGCGTAGTCGACGTAGCAGGATTCGGCACCTGCATCCGTGATCATCTGCTGCGCCCACCGGTCGATGTCGAGCAGGTTCACGCCGACGACCGCACGCTCCTTCAGGGTGTGCAGAATGGTGCCGACGAGCGCGCCGGTGTCCTTCGCTCTGGTCAGTTCGTCGGGGGTGAGGATCTCGATCATGGTTCTCTCCGTGGCATCCAATAACTATCCCGGTAATACTATCCCGGGATTAGTATGGGCATCATGATGGTCCGGATGCCGCTGACTGCCGCCGAGCTCGAGCGGGGCGAACGCCTCGGCGCGCTGCTGCGGCGCGCACGCGGCGAGCGGTCGATGCTGGCCGTCGCGCTCGATGCCGGCGTCTCGCCGGAGACGCTGCGCAAGATCGAGTCCGGTCGCGTCGCGACGCCCGCCTTCTCGACGATCGCCGCGATCGCCGATGTGCTCGGGATCTCGCTCGACAGCGTGTGGGCCGAGATCGAGCCCGTCCGTTCGACTGCGAGCGCGCAGGTCGCGTCGTAGCCGCCGCCGTTTCCGCCTGCGTTTCGAAGGAGTTCCTCGGATGCCTCACGCCCTGGTGACCGGCAGCTCGCGCGGCATCGGTCGCGCGATCGCGCAGACGCTCGCACGTCGCGGGGACCGTGTCGTGGTGCACTATGCGAGTGACCGCGCTGCCGCCGAGGAGACGCTCGCGTCGCTCGAGGGGTCAGGACACGCCGTGGTGGGTGGCGACATCGGTTCGCCGACGGAGGCGCAGCGCGTGGTCGTCGAGGCGATCGCCGCGGTCGGGTCGCTCGACATCCTCGTGAACAACGCGGCTGAGCGGCTGACTCGGCCAAATGCGCTTCCCTCGGCCGGATTCCTGGAATCCGGCAGAGGGAAGCGCACATGTCCGAACGAGGCGCACGAAGCGGATGCTCCTCAGCGCCGCCAGATCGCGACGACGCCTGCTCCGACGACGGCCAGCACGGCCGCGCCGACGAAGAGCCAGGCGAAGCCGCCGGTGACGGCATCCGCTGTCGTGGCACCGCCGGCTTCGAGCGCAGCCGTGCGCAGTCCGGCGATCGTGCCGAGCACGGCGAGTCCGACGGCGCCGCCGATCTGCTGACTCGTGTTGATGAGTCCGCCCGCGAGTCCCGCTTCGCCGCCGTCGACGCCCTCGACCGCGAGCTGCGTCGTCGCGACGAATGCGCCGCCGAGGCCGATGCCGATCAGCAGCGTCGGTCCGAGCAGGTGGACGAGGAATGCGGCATCCGAGGGTGCGAACGCGAGCCAGACGAGGCCGCCGGCGAGCACGAGCAGCGAGCCGATCAGCACCGGACGGCTGCCGAGACGCGCGATCACGGCTGGTACTGAGCCCGCGACGAGCACGAGCGCCCCGGCGAGGGGGAGCTGCGAGAGGCCGGCGGCGAGCGCGTCGTAGCCGAGCACGGCCTGCATGAAGACCGAGAGTGCGAAGAACAGCGCGACCATCGCGGCCCCGGCGAGCAGCATGACGACGTTGCCGAGCGCGAGGGTGCGGTTGCGGAACACCGACAGCGGCACGAGCGGTTCGGGGCTGCGGCGCTCGATCATGACGAAGGCGAAGCCGAGGGTGACGGCGGCGACGAACAGCACGATCGGCAGCGGATGCAGGAAGCCGAGCTGCTCGACGGCGCTGAACGCACCGACCAGGGCGACGAGGGCGGCGGTCACGGTGATGGCTCCGGCGGCGTCGAGTCGCCCCTGTGAGCGGATGCCGTCGCGTGTGATGAGCAGCGGGATCGCGATGAGCACGATCGCACCGACCGGCACGTTGACGAAGAACACCGACTGCCAGCCGAGGGTCGCGGTGAGCACTCCGCCGAGCAGGACGCCCGCGGCGGAGCCGATGCCGGCGACCGCTCCCCAGACTCCGAGGGCCTTGGTGCGCTCGGTGTTGTCGGGGAAGAGCTGGGTGAGCAGCGCGAGGGCGGCTGGAGCGAGCAGCGCGGCGGATGCCCCCTGCAGCGCGCGGGCGGCGAGCAGCATCTCACTCGAGATCGAGAGGCCGGCGATGGCGGATGCCGCGACGAACCCGGCCGTGCCGATCAGGAACACCCGACGGTGGCCGTAGCGGTCGGCGAGGCGGCCGCCGAGGAGCAGGAGTCCGCCGAACGCGAGGACGTATGCGGTGATGACCCAGGCGAGGGCGAGGGTGTCCATGCCGAGCTGGCGCCCGAGCACGGGGAGGGCGATGTTGACGATCGAGGCGTCGAGCACGACGAGGAACTGGGCGAGGGCGAGGATGCCGAGGGCGAGCCAGCGGCGCGTACTGCGCGGGGCGGATGGCGTGGTGGTCTGGGCTCGCCTGGAGCTCTGGGTCGGCGTGGTGCGGGTTGGCGTGGTCATGATGATTCCTTTCGATGATTAATGAGTGATTACTCACTCACTCTTTTGGGTATGAAGAAGCGGATACCTTCCCGCCTCGGTTCAATCGGGGTGGGTGATCCCCGTGGTGAGCAGGGCGGCCCACTGTTCCGGGCGCCCGTCGAGCCGGGTCGTGACGATGAGGTGGCAGAGCTGGCCGTAGGCGATGAATCGCTGCACCGCTTCATCGCTGCCGCCGGAGCGGGTCTGAGCGAACGTGGCCACCCGGCCGAGACCCGCGCGAAGGGCCGCACCGATCTCCGGGATGTCGGCGACCGATTGCGCGTGCACCTGCAGCATCAGCAGCGCTCGGTCCGAGATGAGGTGCGCGTAGGCGTCGCCCATCGAGTCCAGGATGCCGTCGGCGGTCTGGTCGGTGGCAGCATCCGCGCCCTCTTCGAGCGCGGCGATGATCGCGTCGAAGCATGCCTCGAGCGCGGCGATGAACAGCGCCTCTTTGCCTGAATAGAGCTTGAAGACGTAGGCGGGCGAGATCTTCGCCGCACCCGCGACGTCGGCCACGGTGGTGCCGTGGTAGCCGCCTCGGGCGAACTCGGTCAGTGCGGCAGAGGCGACGAGTGGTCGCCTCGCATCGGCCGTGGAGAGGATCGAGCTTCGCGTGGTGGACATATGAGTGACCGTACACTCACTCTTGGTATATGGCAACGGTTTATCGGCTCCAGAGTCATCACGGGCCGCGATCCGCGATCCGCTCAGGCGGCGATCCACTCGCGCGCCGACCCATTCATGCCCCATTCACTCATTCAGGCGGCGATGTCGAGTCGTGCGCGTCCGCCGAGGCGTGGTGCACGTTCGGGGTCGACGTAGCTGGGTGGGATGAACCAGACCCGCGCTGCGACGCCTGTGCCGTCGATGTGGATGCCCCACCCGTTGTCATGGATGCGGTGATGACACGTCTCACACAGCAGCACCCCGTTGGACAGGTCCGTCGGTCCGGCGTCTCGCTGCCACCACCGGATGTGGTGTGCTTTCGTCATCCCCGGTGGGAGCCCGCACATCGCACACCCACCATCACGTTCCACGAGCGCGAGACGTTGCGCCTTCGTGAACAACCGTCGCTCCCGCCCCCAATCGAGGACCTCGCTGTCCCCGCCGAGGACCCAGGGGATCACCCCACCCCCGGCCGCGATCCGCCTGGCCGCCCCGACACTGAGCGGCTGATCAACCCCATCGATCGACGCCGCCCCGACACCCGAGTCCAGATCATCCAGGC
>NZ_JYIW01000016.1 GCF_000956525.1 Microbacterium oxydans | reverse complement strand
CCCTCCCTCCTGCCGAGCCACCCCCTTGTGTGCGACCCGGCCCCCTGAGCGCTGCACGTACAGGGGGCGCTCGCACACAAGGGGGCCGCTCGGCACAGCGATCGGGGGGCAGAGCGAGGGAGTGCGGCGCTACGCGCGGCCGGGCTCGCGAGTCGCGCCGCGAGTGTCGAGCGCGAGCTCCTCGGCATCCATCGCGGCGATCAGTTCGCGCATCAGCTCTTCGTCGAGCTCGCCGGCATCGCGCTCCTTCAGCAGGATCTCGCGGCGCACCTGCAGCCAGCCCTTCGACAGCGCCACCAGGTCTTCGTACGACGGACGCGGCACGGCATCCTCGACCTCCTGCGCGGCATCCGTATCCTTCTCGACCCGGCTCATGCGCTTCGTGAACGCATCGAACACGCCGAGGTCGACGGGTCCGTACTTCGCTTCCCACTCCACGCGCTTCTCGGCGAGGAACGCCTTGCCGGCCTCACGGCTCTTCTCCTTGACGGCCTGCAGCGCCTTCGCATCCTGCGCATGATCCACGTCGCCCGCGATCCCGAGGCGGCGGATCAGCATCGGCAGCGTCAGCCCCTGCAGCAGCAGCGTGCCGACCGTCACCACGAAGGCGACGACCACGATCGCGTGCGACGACTTGTCGTCGAGCGTCGCGAGGTCGGCCGCGGCGAGCGCGATCGCCAGCGTGACGACGCCGCGCATCCCCGCCCAGGAGATCACGGCGCTGTCCTTCCACGTCAGCTGCAGCCCGGCCATCTGATCGCGAACGATGTGCGTGCGCAGCTCGTCGGCGGTGAACTGCCCGAAGCGCCGCGACCTGCCGTGCCGCTTCTCGAACTCTCCGCTCTCGACGCCGCGGTCCCAGCGCTGCAGCCGCTTGCGGTCCTGGAAGTTCGCCCACGCGCTGGTGGGATAGATGTAGAGCGGACGCACGACGAGCACGACCAGCAGCACCGCGAGGGAGAGCAGCAGGATCTGCTCGACCGACTCGCTGCCCAGGTCGCTCAGCACCCGCGGGAACTGCAGGCCGATGTAGGCGAAGACGAAGCTCTCGAGCAGCAGGTCGGCTGAGAGCCAGAGCGGCTTCTCCTGCTGACGCGTCGTGTAGTCGGTGCGTGGGGAGTTGTAGCCGACGTACAGCCCCATCGCGACGACGGCGATCACGCCGGAGCCCAGCAGGTGCTCGGCGATCGCGTATGCGCCGAACGGTGCGAGCAGACCGAAGGTGCCGATCACCACCGGGTCGGTGACGCGCATCCGGAGCTGGTGCAGCACGATGCCGAACACGAGACCGATCACGACGCCGATCACGACCGCGAGCAGGAACTGCCACACGCCGTCCCAGACCGTGAGCGTCGCGCCGGCCAGGATCGCGGCGAACACCCGGTACAGCGTGAGCGAGGTGGCGTCGTTGATCAGGCTCTCGCCCGAGAGCACGGTCATGATGCGCCGGGGCAGCCCGAGCCTGCGTCCGATCGCCGCGGCTGACACGGCATCCGGCGGCGCGACGATCGCACCGAGCAGCAGGGCGCCCGGCAGGGTCAGCGACGGCATGATCAACCAGGCGGTGAAGCCGACCGCGAGCGCCGTGAGCAGCACGAGCCAGATGCCCAGGCGACGGATCTGCGGCAGACTGCGCTTGAAGCCGACGAACGACACATCGAGTGCGGCCGAGTACAGCAGCGGCGGCAGCACGAGGCTGAGCAGCACATGGCCGTCGATGTCGAGATCGGGCACGAACGGCAGGAAGGATGCCGCGAGCGCGACGACCGTCACCAGCAGCGGTGCCGGCCAGCCTCGCCAGCGCGCGAACGCGGCGACGGCGACGGCTCCGACGAGGACGTAGAAGATGCCTGCTTCCATGCCCCAACGGTAGCGGGGGAATGTCCGGCCACGTGTCCGCGTTGCCATCAGGGATGTCTGAAACAGCACTCTCCGTCCTCGACCTCGTCCCGGTGCGAACCGGCCAGACCAGCGCCGAGGCGATCGCCTCCTCCCTGTCGCTCGCCGAGACCGCTGATCGGCTGGGCTACCGCCGCTACTGGTTCGCCGAGCACCACAACATGCCGGCCGTCGCATCGACCACTCCCCCGGTGCTGATCGCCGCTGCGGCGACCCGCACCGGACGGATCCGTCTGGGCTCGGGCGGCGTGATGCTGCCGAACCACGCGCCGCTCATCGTCGCGGAGCAGTTCGCCGCACTCGAGGCCATCGCGCCAGGACGCATCGACCTCGGTCTCGGACGCGCGCCGGGCAGCGACCCGGTGATCACGCAGCTGCTGCGGCAGGCCGGTACGACCAGCGATGTCGAGCAGTTCCCCCGTCACGTGCAGGACATCACCGCGCTCATCTCCGGCGAGGGCGCGACCGTGCGCTTCACCTCCGGCGGCGAATACACCGTGCATGCCACTCCGGCGGCGACCGGCGCACCCGAGGTCTGGCTGCTCGGCTCGAGCGACTATTCGGCGCAGCTCGCGGCATCCCACGGCCTGCCCTACGTCTTCGCGAACCACTTCTCCGGCCAGGGCGTGGAGCGCGCGCTCGATCTCTACCGCTCCGGCTACCAGCCGAACGAGGAGCACCCCGAGCCGCGCACCTTCCTCACCGTGAACGCGGTTGCCTCGCCGACCGTGGAAGAGGCAGAGGCTCGTGCGCTGCCGCAGCTGCGCATGATGTCGCGACTACGTCTGAACAAGCCGCTCACCGCCCTCGAGACGGTGGAACAGGCGATCGCCGCGACCGCTACCGAGGCGGATGCCGCCACCGAGCAGGTCGTGCAGGGCGCGCGCTCCCGGTGGTTCGTCGGCACTGGCGAGTCCGTCGCCGCCGAGGTCCGCGAGTTCGCCACCCGCTTCGGCGTCGACGAGGTCATGCTCTCCCCGGTCGCCGGGTACTACGACTCGGAGGAGATGGCGTCGGCATCCGCCCGTTCCCAGACCCTGGAGCTGGTGGCCGCGGCGCTCTGACGCGCGCTGCTCTCCCCGCGCCACACACCGCTGTCAAGGCCTGGTCACGCGCGTGCGGCGGGCGTAGCCTCGGGCGCAGAGAGGAGTTCGACGATGAGCACCACCACCGATACCACCACCAAGACACTCGCACTCTGGGTCGCGTATGGCACGAACGGCGTGGTCGGCAGCATCCGCCACGTGGACGACGGATACCGGGTCACGATGGCAGGAGCGGATGCCGCCACCGGCACGTATCCGAGCCTCGCATCAGCGAAGGGCGCACTGCACTCGCACATGACGCCCGGCAGCGCCTGGCCGATGTTCCAGGAGCACTGAGCCCGCGGAGACGGCTCGCGGCTACTCGGTCGGTTCGCCGCTGAGGATGCCGCGCAGCCAGTCCCGCGCCTCGACGAAGATGTCGTCGGCGTAGCGCTCGGGGTAGTGCACGATCTGGCGGTCGGCCCGAGGGTACGACCCCAGGAACACGACCCGTGGGCTGAAGCGTCGGATGCCGAGCAGGGCATCAGCCATCCGCTCGTGCTCGATGTGCCCATCGGCGTCGAGCACGAAGCGATACCGGCCGAGCTCGTCGCCGATCGGACGTGACTGGATGAGCGAGAGGTTGATGCCGCGGGTCGAGAACTGCTCGAGCATCTCGAGGAGCGAACCGGGATGATCGTTCGGCAGCTCGACGATCAGCGAGGTCTTGTCTGCACCCGTGGGAGCCGGCGCGGTTGTCGTGCGCGTGACGAGCACGAAGCGGGTCACGGCCTGGGCGTTGTCTCCGATGTCCTCCGCCAGCACGTCGACGTCGAGGTGCTTCACGACGCCGGGAGCGGCGATCGCGGCCTGCGCCGGGAGCGTGCCGTCGAGCACGCCGATGGCCGAGGCGACGTTGCTGGATGCCGGCACATGCGAGTGCGCCGGGATGTTCGCGCCGAGCCAGCCGTGGCACTGCGCATAGGCGACCGGGTGCGCGGCGATGACCGTCACCTCGTCGAGGGTCGTGCCGCGCGGTGCGACGAGCACGAAGTTCACGCGCACCAGGTACTCGCCGATGATGCGGAGACCGGGCAGTGTCGCCAGCGCATCCTGCGTCGTGGAGACGCCGCCCTCGATCGAGTTCTCGATCGCGATCATCGCGGCGTCGCTGCGGCCTTCCAGCACGTCGGCGAGGGCTTCGCCGACGTTGTGCACCGGCCGCCAGTTCTGGCCGCGAGCTTCAGCGACCTGCTCGAGCGCGGCCTCCGTGAAGGTGCCGGCTGGTCCGAGATAGCTGTAGGTGCGGCGTTCAGTCACGCGTTTCACCTTAGCCCTCCCGTCGAACACGGGAATCGAAGTTTCGCCTCAGGCGCGATCGGGGGCAGACTGTCTGCATGACGAGCCGTGCCGGCCTCCCCGCGGAGGACACTGACCTCATCGATGTCGACGAGTTGATCGCCGCCTACTACGACCGCATCCCCCGCCCGGATGTCGCCGCCGAGCGCGTCGCCTTCGGCACCAGCGGGCACCGCGGATCGTCGCTGTCGGGCAGCTTCAACGAGAACCACATCCTCGCCACCACGCAGGCGATCGTCGACTACCGCGCTGCGCAGGGCATCACCGGTCCGCTGTTCCTCGGTCGCGACACCCACGCCCTCTCGCTGCCCGCCGAGCGCAGCGCGATCGAGGTGCTGCTCGCGAACGGCGTCGACGTCAGAGTCGACTCCCGCGACTCCTGGGTTCCGACGCCGGCGCTCAGTCACGCGATCCTCACCTACAACCGTTCCCTTCCGCAGGCTCAGGGAGGGGCAGAGGGGAACGCCGGCCGGGCTGACGGCATCGTGGTCACACCCTCGCACAACCCGCCGCGCGACGGCGGCTTCAAGTACAACCCGCCGCACGGTGGACCGGCTGACACCGACGCCACCGGCTGGATCGCCGACCGCGCGAATGAGCTGATCGCCAACGGCCTCGAGGGCGTCAAGCGCGAGCGCTTCGCCGATGTCGACTGGGATGCGATCACCGGCTACGACTTCCGTGACGCCTACGTGCGCGACCTCCCGTCGATCATCGACATCGACGCGATCCGCCGTGCGGGCGTGCGGATCGGCGCCGACCCCCTCGGCGGAGCATCCGTGGAGTACTGGGCGCTCATCAAGGAGATGCACGACCTGGAGCTGACGGTCGTGAACCCCGAGGTCGATCCGACCTGGCGCTTCATGACGCTCGACTGGGACGAGAAGATCCGGATGGATCCGTCGTCCCCCTCGGCGATGGCCTCGCTGGTCGCGAAGAAGGGCGACTACGACGTCCTCACCGGCAACGACGCGGACGCCGATCGCCACGGCATCGTCACCCCCGACGCGGGTCTGATGAACCCGAACCACTACCTCGCCGTCGCGATCGACTACCTGTTCTCGCACCGCTCCGAGTGGCCGCGCGACGCCGCGATCGGCAAGACGCTCGTCTCGTCGATGATCATCGATCGCGTGGCCGAGTCGCTCGGACGCCGCCTGCTCGAGGTGCCGGTCGGGTTCAAGTGGTTCGTGCCGGGTCTGCTCGACGGCTCTGTCGCGTTCGGCGGCGAGGAGTCCGCCGGCGCCTCGTTCCTGCGCAGGGACGGCAGCGTCTGGTCGACCGACAAGGACGGCATCCTGCTGTGCCTGCTCGCCGCTGAGATCATCGCCGTGACGGGCAAGACGCCGTCGGAGCGGTATGCGGAGCTCGAAGCCGCCTTCGGTTCATCGGCATATCAGCGGGTGGATGCCCCGGCGACCCCCGAGCAGAAGGCCACGCTGGGCAAGCTGGCGCCGGAATCGGTGTCGGCGACGACGCTCGCCGGCGAGCCCATCACCGCCAAGCTCTCGCACGCGCCGGGCAACGGTGCCGCGATCGGCGGTCTGAAGGTGCAGACCGAGCACGCGTGGTTCGCCGCTCGTCCGTCGGGCACGGAGGACGTCTACAAGCTGTACGCCGAGAGCCTGCGCGGCCCCGAGCATCTCGCCGAGGTGCAGGCCGAGGCCCGCGCCGTGGTGTCGGCGGCGCTCGGCGCCTGAGCCTGCTGGGCGCGGGTCAGTTCGCGCGTGCCAGCGCCGCTCCGGCGGCGACGAGCCACCTGGCAGGATCAGCGATCGCGGCATCCGATGACCCGGCGAGATCGGTGAGCGATGCGGATGCTGCGAACAGCGCCGTGTCGGCATCCGGCGTGATGCGACCGGCGGCGAGCATCGCACGCGCCCCGGCGGCCGCGGCGAGCGAGGCGAGGAACGAGGGGACCTTGCCGTCTCCCGACTGGCCGTCGTAGGACCCCTCACCCGTGATCACGACGTCGGCATCGGCGATCGCCGCTGCGAGACCGATGAGTTCGGCGACCTCTGCCGCACCCGGCGCGAGCACCCCACCCCAGACCACGAGCGCTGCACCGGTGCCGCCGGCCGCGCCGCTGCCAGGCAGCGTCGCATCGATGTCGAGGAGGCCGGCGAGTCGCCCGAGGCCCTGGTCGACGTCGGCGATGTCCGCCGCGGCGACGAGCCCCTTCTGCGGCCCGAACACCGCTGCTGCGCCGCGCGGACCGGTCAGCGGATTCGTCACATCGGTGAGCACCCGCACCTCAGGCGCCGCGCGCAGACCCGTGAGATCCACCGAGACGATGCCCGCCAGGCCACGAGCTCCGCGCGCCACCGGTTCGCCGGATGCATCGAGGAACCGCGCGCCGAGCGCCGACAGCATCCCGGTGCCGCCATCGGTCGACGCACTCGACCCGATCCCGACGACCAGCCTCGACACGTCATGATCGAGGGCCGCCGCGATGGCCTGGCCGAATCCGGTCGTGTCGGCATCCCACGGGCGCAACTCGTCGAGCAGCTCGATGCCGGAGGTGGAGCCGAGGTCGACGACGGCCGTGCCGCGAGGAGCATCCGCAGTGGCGGGCAGCAGCAACCACGAGGTCTCGATGCGGGCGCCGGCCGGACCGTCGACCGTGACCGGCATCGCCGTCGCGCCGGGCACGGCAGCAGCGAACGCCGCCACGGTTCCCTCGCCGCCGTCGGCCATCGGCCGGTGCACGAACTCCGCATCCGGGTCGATCGAGCGCCAGCCCTCGGCCAGGGCCGCCGCTGCATCCGCCGCCGTGATCGTGCCCTTGAAGCTGTCGGGTGCCAGCACGACCCTGGTCATCCCTCGGCTTCTGTCATTGCTCGGGCGACATCGACGCGGTCATGCCCCAGAGCCTACTCAGGCCCATGGTCACGCTGCAGCCCGCCGAACAGGTCAGGGTCAGCGGCGGGCGCTGCTGGCCCGCTCGATCAGCATGGTGGGGATGACGGATGCCGACGCGTCCGCGCCGTCCGCACCCTCGATCTCCGCCACCAGCGCGCCGACGGCTCGGTGCGCGAGGGCCGTGAAGTCCTGCCGGATCGTCGTCAACGGCGGACGATAGTTCGCGGCATCCGGCACATCGTCGAAGCCGATCACGCTGACATCCTCCGGGACGCGGCGGCCGGCCTCCGACAGCGCACGCAGCAGCCCGAGCGCCATCTGGTCGTTGGCGCAGAAGACGGCGGATGCAGAGGACAGCACCGCTCCTGCGGCGAACCCGGCGTCCGCACTCCAGTCGCCGCGCACGACCTCTGGGGCCTCGATGCCGGCGGCTGCGAGGGCTTCACGCCAGCCGTCTTCGCGTTCGATCGCGGCGAACGAGTCGGCCGGCCCGGCGAGGTGGTGCACCGTGTCGTGGCCGAGTCCGAGCAGGTGCGCGGTGGCGGCGGCCGCACCACCTCGGTGGTCGCTGTGCACGGCGACGACCCCGGCATCCGTCGGCGCATCGACCACGACCAGGCGGAGCCCGGCCGGACGCTCTGCGGCAGACACCTGCGCCGAGGCCTCGTTCAGCACGATCGCGCCGTCGACCTCCTGTTCGGCGAGGCGCTCGAACGCGTCGGCCACGCCGGATGCGGCCGTGACGAGCGTGAGGGCGTAGCCGCGTTCGGCCGCCGCTTCGGCAGTGGCCTGCAGCATGCGGGAGTTGCCGACCGTGGCGAGGGTCGTGACGACCAGTCCGATGGTCTGCGACCGCCCGGTGCGCAGCGCGCGCGCCGCTCGATTCGGCCGGTAGCCGAGCTCGGCCATCGCGCGCTCGACGCGTTCACGCGTGGCCGGGTCGACGCGAGGACTGTCGTTCACGACGCGTGACACCGTCTGCCCTGAGACGCCGGCGATGGCGGCGACCGCGGCCATCGAGATGCGGCCGTTCGCTGGACGTCCGCGACGCGGATCGGGTGACGTGGGAGACGACTCCTGGGGCACCGGCATCCTCCGTTCGCCGTCTGGGGCATGCAAAATTCAGCAATGTTGACGTTATCACGGCGGTGTGCGTACCATGTTGACGTGAACACGCCTGAATCTCCTGAGTTGCGCACCGAAGCCCTCAGCGCCGGCATCGTCAAGCGCTCGACCGTCCTCGCCGACGGCCGCGACATCATCTACTACGACGACCCGGACACCACGCTCGGCCCCGACCGTGCCGTCGACGCCCGCACGCTCGACCCCCGCCCCGAGACCGCATCGATGCGACTCGACGTGCTCACCGGCGACTGGATCACGGTCGCCGCGAACCGGCAGAACCGCGTCATGATGCCCGGCGCAGACGCTGATCCGCTCGCCCCGCAGACGCCGACGAACCCATCGGAGGTGCCGTCGACCTACGACGTCGCCGTGTTCGAGAACCGCTCCCCCGCGTTCGGCCCCGCCCTCGCCGAGGCGCTCGGCACCGCGCCGGCGGCATCCAATCCCCCGCGCGGTCTCGACGACCTCGGCGCCCTCGGACTCGGACGCAGCCGCACCTCGGTCGGCCGCTGCGAGGTCGTGTGCTTCAGCCCAGAGCATTCCGGCTCGTTCGGCACCCAGTCGGTGGTTCGCGCGCGCACCGTGATCGAAGCATGGGCAGACCGCACCGCCGCACTGTCGCAGCTGCCAGGCGTCGAGCAGGTGTTCCCCTTCGAGAACCGCGGCGAGGCGATCGGCGTGACACTGCCGCATCCGCACGGCCAGCTCTACGCCTACCCCTACGTGACCCCGCGCACGACCCGGCTGCTCGACTCGATCGACCGCACGGCGCCCGACCTGTTCCAGCGTGTCCTCGAATTCGAGCAGGCGTCGGAGCGCGTCGTGTTCCGCGGCGAGCACTGGACGGCCTTCGTGCCGTTCGCTGCGCGCTGGCCGCTCGAGGTGCACCTGATGCCGCACCGCCACGTGCCCGACTTCGCCGCGACGAGCGAGGCCGAGCGCGACGAGCTCGCACCGCTCTACCTGCGACTGCTCCGCGGGGTCGACGCCCTCTACGACACCCCGACGCCGTACATCGCCGCATGGCACCAGGCTCCCGTGCACGTGGGTCGCGACACCGTTCGTCTGCACCTGCAGCTCACGAGCCCCCGACGCGCAGCCGACAAGCTCAAGTTCCTCGCCGGCTCCGAAGCCGCGATGTGGGCCTGGGCGGCCGAGGTCCCCCCGGAGCTGGGCGCAGCACGCATCCGCGAGGCGATCGCCCGCACCGACACTGATGGGGCCGAGAGCCCGTCGAAGGGTCCGGAGGCCCAGGCATGACCGAACAGCACACACAGACCACCGCCCAGCGCGACGCCGTCGCCCTCTTCGAGACCCTCACCGGGCACGCCCCCGACGGACTCTGGTCGGCGCCTGGCAGGGTGAACCTGATCGGCGAGCACACGGACTACAACGAGGGCTTCGTGCTGCCGTTCGCGATCCCGCACCGCACGGTCGCCGTCGTCGGCCGCCGCGACGACGGCCGCATCAGGGTGGCCTCGACGTTCGCGCCCGACGCGGTCGAGGTCGGCGTCGACGAGCTCGACTCGCTGTTCCCGGCCCTTCGACAGGCTCAGGGACCCAAGGCGGGGGCTGAGGGAACCGGGACCGGGGCGGAGGCGCAGGCCGAGGCGGAGGCTCAGGGACCCACGGCGGAGGCTCAGAAGCCGACCGTGCCGGAGTGGGCCGCGTACCCGCTCGGCGTCGCCTGGGCGCTGCAGCAGGCCGGCGCGACCGCATCCGGGGTCGACATCGCGATCGCCTCCGACGTGCCGGTCGGCGCGGGGCTCTCCTCGTCCGCCGCGATCGAGGGTGCGGCGGCATCCGCCCTGAACGACATCTGGGGTGCTGGTCTCGACCGGGTCGCCCTGGCCCGCATCGGCCGCCGTGCCGAGAACGAGGCGGTCGGCGCTCCCACCGGCATCATGGACCAGATGGCATCGATGCTCGGCGAGCCGGATGCGGCGATCTTCCTCGACTGCCGCTCGCTCGAGGCGCTGCCGGTCGTGGTCGGCGCCGCGCCGGCCGGTCTCGCCATCCTCGTGATGGACACACAGGTGCAGCATGCGCACTCCACCGGCGGCTACCGTGAGCGTCGGGAATCGTGCGAACGCGGTGCCGCCGTCATGGGCGTGCCGAGTCTGCGCGACGTCTCGGTCACCGACCTCGGCCGCGCCGAGGAGCTCATGGACGACGTCACGTTCCGCCGGGTGCGGCACATCGTCACCGAGAATCAGCGCGTGCTCGACACCGTACGGGTGCTGCGGGAGCAGGGCGCCCGTGGCATCGGCGATCTGCTGGTGGCGTCGCACGCGTCGATGCGCGACGACTTCGAGATCTCGGTGCCCGAGCTCGACACCGCCGTCGAGGCGGCGCTCGCAGCGGGCGCGATCGGCGCTCGGATGACGGGCGGCGGCTTCGGCGGCGCGGCCATCGCGCTGATCGAGGAGGACTCGGTGGATGCGGTGTCGGATGCCGTCGCCACCGCCTTCGCCGAGCGCGGCTTCGCGGCCCCGCATCTGTTCACGGTCGTGCCATCGGCCGGCGCACAGCGCGACGCCTGAGAGAATGGACCGGTCCGCGCCCGAGCGCGGCAGGAGAGGAACGCAATGTCCTGGATCGTCACCGGCGGCGCCGGCTACATCGGTGCCCACGTCGTCCGCGCGCTCGCGGATGCCGGGCTCACCCCGGTCGTCCTCGATGACCTCTCCAGCGGCGTCTCGTCGTTCGTTCCCGAGGGCGTGGCCTTCGTGCAGGGCAGCATCCTCGACCGCGAGCTGGTCGAGCAGACGCTCCGTGACCACGACGCGGAGGGCGTGATCCACGTCGCCGGCTACAAGTACGCCGGCGTCTCCGTGCAGCGTCCGCTGCACACCTACGCGCAGAACGTCGAGGGCACCCGCGTGATCCTCGAGGCGATGGAGGCAGCCGGGGTCACGAACATCGTGTTCTCCTCATCCGCTGCCGTGTTCGGCACGCCGGACGTCGCGCTGGTCGTGGAAGAGACCGCGAAGAAGCCAGCGAGCCCGTACGGCGAGTCCAAGCTGATCGGCGAGTGGCTGCTGCGCGACCAGGCGATCGCGACGGCCGACTCCGCTGCGCCGCTGCGCCACACCTCGCTGCGCTACTTCAACGTCGTCGGCTCAGCAGACCCGACCGTGTACGACGTCAGCCCGCACAACCTGTTCCCGATCGTGTTCGAGGCGCTGATCGCGGGCAGGACCCCGAAGATCTTCGGCGACGACTACGCGACGGAGGACGGCACGAACGTGCGCGACTACGTGCACGTCGGCGACATCGCGGCAGCGCACGTGGCCGCAGCGAAGCGTCTGTCGGCCGGCGAGCCGATCGAGGCGGCGTACAACCTCGGCTCCGGCGACGGCCTGAGCGTGAAGCAGATCATGGACGCGGTCGCCCGCGTGACCGGCATCGACTTCACGCCCGAGATCGGCCCGCGTCGTCCCGGCGACCCCGACCGCATCGTGGCGACCGGCGAACTCGCGGCCCGCGACCTCGACTGGACGATGCGGTACACCGTGGACGAGATGGTTCGCACGGGCTGGGAGGCTCGGCGCAACGCCGGCTGACCTCAGAGGTCGCGTGCCCTGATCGGGTAGAGCCAGAAGCACAGCCAGGCGAGCGCGGTGAAGCCCAGCGGGATCACGGCGAGCATCAGGCGGATGCCGCCGTCGACGGTCTCCGGCTGCGCATCCTCGAGCGCGGCATCGAAGCCGGATGCCGTGAGCACCACCGCGGCGACGATCGCCTGGAGCACCACCGAACCGCGCACCACGAAGCCGTTCACGCCGAAGTAGGCCCCCTCGCGACGGTGGCCGGTGCGGACGGCATCGTCGTCGATGATCTGCGCGAGCATCACCTCGAGCAGCTGCAGCAGACCGCCGACGCCGACACCCACACCGACCCCCACCAGCGCGGCACCGAGCACGCTCGACGGGATCAGGTAGCCGAGCACGGCGATGCCGAACACGCCGACGCTCCACAGCACGGCGGTGCGGGGACTGGTGCGGCGCACGACGGCGCTCCACAGCAGGATCGAGGGGATCGCGGTGACGAAGATCGCAGCGAGCAGCACGCTGCTCTCACCCTCGGCGGCATGCAGCGAGTACCGCACGTAGAACGGGACCGACGCGAGGATCACCGCGACCGACGTCTGGACGAACAGCGACCCGAGCACGTACGGCACGAAGGCCCGGTTCGCGAAGGTGTAGGTGAGCTGGTCGCGGAATCGCATGGCCTCGGATGCCGCTTCCGGTGCCTCTTCGGGCACACGCCGCTCGATCATGCCGCCGAAGAACGACCACACCAGCAGCGCCAGGCACACCGCCGACAGCACGAGCGCCATCCCGGCCCATCCGATCGAGTCGTACAGTGCCGGCGCGCCCGCGGTGCCGAGCACCATGCCGAGGATCGCGAAGATCTGCCGCGGCACGTTGCCGCGCGAGCGCTCTGCGGTGGTGCGGAAGATCTCGGGGAACAGGGCGGAGATGTTCAGCACGACCACGACGAAGGCGATGTCGTAGACCGCGACCACGATGAGGAACCAGGCGATGAGCCCGCCGACCGGCAGCGCCGGTGGCATCCAGATCATCGCGAATGCCACGACGAGCGGCACGATGCCGATCCCGATCCACGGGATGCGTCGGCCCCACGGCGTGCGGATGCGGTCGGACAGCGCACCGACGACCGGGTTCATCAGCGCGTTCACGATGCCGTGCGCGATCATCGCGACCGCCACCCAGCCGGCCGGGACCGCGAGATGCGAGACGTAGAAGTAGACGATGAAGGCCGAGAACGTCTGCGCCATCAGCTGGGTCGGGAACCCGGATGCTCCGAACGCGATGGACTGCTGTCGGGTCGGCGCCGCGTCGAGGCGGCGGTCGCGGAGGCGCGTCGTGAGCGAGGTCACCTGGAGCCGCCCCGCTGCAGATCGCGGAGGTCGCGCCAGCCGATGCGCACCAGCCCCTCATCCTCGATCGCCTGCCGCACGACCGGGTCGGCGAGCAGTCGCAGCTCGTACCCGCGTTTGGCGGAGCCGTAGTCGACGGCGGCCTGCAGCTCGTCCCCGTCGACCATCGGATGCAGGTAGATCTCGGTGACCCCGGCCGGCACCGCGCGCAGCAGGGCGACGAATCCGTCGCGCACCTGCTCGT
The DNA here is from genome assembly GCF_000956525.1 of Microbacterium oxydans. Taxonomy (GTDB): domain Bacteria; phylum Actinomycetota; class Actinomycetes; order Actinomycetales; family Microbacteriaceae; genus Microbacterium; species Microbacterium oxydans_A. The sequence continues at coordinate 107,043 of NZ_JYIW01000016.1, read as the reverse complement.
AGGTCTCCTCGTCGGGGGTTCCCTCGCCGACCAGCTCGAAGGGGTGCGACCAGAGTCGGTCGATGATCTCGACGCCGAGCGCTGCCGCCGCGGCCGATGCGCGCTCGAGGGTCGCCTGCATGGCCGGGTCGGTCCCGGCACCGTCCATGCGGCGGGGCAGCCGGAAGGGCAGACCGTGTCGGGCGGCGAGCGTGAAGACCTCGTCGAGGAAGTCGCGGCCGGTGGCCAGTCCGTAGACCGACCCCATGTGGTTGTCGAGGTGCGTCACGTCGACGCCCGCATCGAGCGCGGTCTGCAGTTGCGCGGCGAGTTCCGCAGCGACCTCGCCGGCGTCGGCGCGCTGCTCGACGGCGACGACGTCGATCGGGAAGTATCCGGCCGCGTCGACCAGGCTGCTCGCGCCACCGGTCAGCGGCCGCCAGCGGTAGCGGGACCATTCGCTCGTGAGCACGAGGTGCACGCCGACGTCGAGGTTCGTGCGACCGGCGGCGAAGGCGAGCGCCTCCGGCGACCAGGAGCACGGCACCATGACGGTGGTGGAGTCGATGTGCCCGGCATCCAGCAGCTCGATGATCGCGGTGTTCGCCGCGTGGCACATGCCGAAGTCATCGGCGTTGAGGATGATCGCCCTCGCGCCCGGGGCGAGCCCGAGGCGCTGGGTGAGATCGGAGGGTTCGGTGAGGTCGGAGGGTTCGGTCATCGTCGACTCCTGTCTGCGGGGTGGATGCTGCGCCGCGAAGCGCCGGTTCGGGCCGGCGCCCCGTTCATGTGGCGAGCACGCGGGTGAAGAGCATGGCGCGGAGAGCTGAGGCGGCTTCGCGCACAGCGCCGACGAGCGGCGCCTCGACGCCGAAGGAGGCGATGAGGAAGCGCACCGTGAGCAGTGGAGCGAACTCTTCAGCGACCCGCACCATCGCCTCGGCGAGCACGGGGTGAGCGGCGTCACCGCTGAGGATGAACGCTTCGGGGTCGAGCACGAGCGTCATGGTGCCGGCGATCAGCACCAGCCGTCTGGCGACCTCGGCGACGATCTGCAGGGCAGCCTCGTCACCTGCGGCCGCCGCCTCGAGGTGCACGCTGAGCGCGGCGCGCGGATCGCGATCGTGGGTCAGCGCCAGGTCGCTGACGACGACGTCGCTCACGACGGGAGCACCGATCGGGAGCGGACTCTGTGGCAGGTACATGACTTCGCCGGCGAGACCGGATGCGCCACGGTGCAGCGCACCGTCGATGACGATCCCGGCGCCGAGTCCGTCTTCGACCAGGAGCAGGAGCGCGAAGCTCGACAGCGATCCCGCTGTGCTCTCGGTGAGTTCGGCGAGGGCGGCGAGGTTGACGTCGTTCTCGATGCGCACGTCGCAGCCGAGGGTCGCGCTGAGCGCGGTGTGGAACTGCCCGCCATCGGGGCCCTCATCGTTGCGGATGCCGCCGTCGGGCGTCACTGCGCCCGGCACGGCGACCACCGCCATGTGCAGCGGACCCTTGGCTGCGCGACGGCATTCGTCGACGAGCCCTGCGATGCAGGCGACGCGGTCGTCGTTCGTCCTGAAGTCGCCATGCGCCTCGGCGCGGACGGAGCCCGTGGCGTCGACGAGCACGACGTGCGCCGCATGATGATCGACGTGGATCGCTGCCGCGTACCCGAGGTGCGGGTGCAGCGAGACGCGTCCGGCTGCCGGTCCTCGAGTGTCGCGGTCGACACCGGCGGGGACGACTGCACCCGCGGTCTCGAGCATCCGCAGCACCTGCGTGACCGCGGTTCGGGACAGCCCGGTCGCCGACATGAGCTCGGCGCGGGTGCGCGGACCGCTGCGTGCGAGCGCCTCGAGGATCGCGCGACCGTTCAGCGTGCGCAACAGCGTCTGTGGTCCTGCCAGCGGCCTGGTCATGAGTGTCGATCCCCCCGGGTCGGCCCCTAGCATGACACATCGGGTCGCACCAGCGTCCGGTCCGTCCGGAAGATGACGACGGCACACGGACGGCGGACTCTGGAATGGGGCTCTCCCGCTGCGCGCACACCGATACGTGGGTCGGTCAACCGAGGTGCGTGCGGTCGTCCGGTGAGCGCGGTCGTCCTCGGTGGGTGTGGTCATCCGGTCGGGCGTCAGCCGGTGAGTGCGTGCGTGAGGGCGGGTTGTGGGGTGCGCCATCGCCGGGCGGGGTCCCACCAGGCCGGTCCGCGGACCTGCGGGGTCCCGTTGCCCATGCGAATCTCCCACCCGCTCGTGTCGAGGGTGCGGTGATGATGCCAACACAACGCGACACCGTTATCCGTGTGGGTGGGTCCGCCTCTGGCGTGTTCGTGCACGTGGTGGATCTCGCACCACGACGCGCGCACGTGGCACCCGGGGATCAAGCATTCCTTGTCGCGGAGGGCGATCGCCCGCCGTTGGTGGGTGGTGAAGATGCGGTCGGTGGTCCCGATGCCGATGATGCGTCCTTCGGGGTCGAACAGCACCCGTTGGATCGTTCCCCCACACGCGGTGTGCCGGGCGGTGGCGACGGAGACGGGGGTGTCGACCCCGTCGACATACGCCCACCCGCGGCCGGTCGCATAGTCGTCCGCGGTGACGGACACGAGCAATGTCGGCGCCGCCCCACCGAGTTTCGGCGTCTCATCGTGTTTCGCGGCGATGCCGAGGATCGCCGCGAACGCATCATGCTGTTTCTGCGGCCGGGTGCGGGTGTCGACCATCCCGCCCGGATCAGCCGACGGCAACACGTCATCGTCGCCCCGCTCATCACTGGCCCGCACATACCCGCCACTGTCGGCATCAGCACCCGCACCCGCTGTGGTGGCATCGGCGGTGTCGCCGGATGGCACGAACCGCACCCCGGGCACCGGTGGCCCGTCGACTTTCGGGTTCAAGTACGCGTCGAACTGCCGTTGCAATGCTCCCGCGGTCTCGGGGAGCAGGTCACCGTGGATCGGGACCAGGCCATGCTTCGCTCGCCCGAACCGGATCCCCCGCCCACGCATCGCAAGCTCCTCCGCCGGCTCCGCCCCGTCGGGGTCGAGGTACGCCATGATCACCCGGGCATAGGTCCGCAGATCCTCCGGCGTCGCCGGCGGCCCGCCCTGCGCAGCCGCATCCGGATCAGCGGGAGCATCCTCCTCGTCGACTGCGACCATCCCCCGCGCAAGCGCCGCGAGCTGGGCATCCGCCCGCCACCGCAACTGCTCACTCACCCGCCGTTGCGCGGCATCCACCGGGCCCACCGCCGCCAACAACCCCGACACCCCGATCGTCCCGTCCAGCAGGGCCTCCCGCAACCTGGGCCACCGCGCCTGCTGCCATCCGCCCGATGACAGGTCCACCTCCCGGAACACCGACGACGCGGCCTTCACCACCCGCCCAGCCCCAGACGCGTCCACCCGCAACACCCGCTGCAACAACTCGCTCATCGTCCGACATCCGAACAGCCCACAGAACGCCGGATCCCCCGACCCCGAAGGCCTGGCGGGCACCGATGCGACCGTCTCCACGACCACCGCATCCACCCGCCGCTGCGCCGCACCAGCCAGCCGCAACACGCGCATCTTCGCCTCATCCGACAGGAGGCCGAACGCAGCCGCGGACAGCACCAGATCCAGGTCGGCGACGACCCGCTCCAAGGCTTCCTCAGTGCTGTTCATACCTCCGATTCAACCCGGGGCCACCGACATTCAGACCCTGAAAACCCCAGACCAAACCAATATTCCGGAATACGATCCACACCTCCGACCCACATCCGAAACCACCCTCGAAACCATCCCGAATCCCGCGCCGACCGACGCCCAGCGCCACCCGCCCACAACCGCCAATACAGTGAATCCATGCCGCAGCTCACTGTCAGAGAAGCCACCATCGCGGATGCCGAGGCCATCGCCGGCATCCATGTGCGCTCATGGCAGGCGGCGTACCGCGGACTCATCGACCAGGCATTCCTCGACGCCCTGTCGATCGCGGACCGCACGGCAGGCTGGCGCGGGATCTTCACGGATCCGCATCCGCTCACACTCGGAACGCTCGTCGGCGTCCGCGACGACACGATCCTCGGCTGGGTCTCGTTCGGCGCATCCAGAGACGAGGAGGAGGGCGGGACTGCCGACGGCGAGATATACGGCATCTACGCCGATCCACTGTTCTGGTCCACGGGAGTCGGCGCCGCCCTCCTCTCCGCGGCGGAACGACGGATGACCGACGCCGGACACGCCCGCGCGCGCCTCTGGGTCCTCGACGGCAACGACCGTGCCGACGGCTTCTACGCCCGCCACGGCTGGGCCGCGGACGGCGCGACCAAGGTCGAGGAGCGCCCCGGCCTCACGCTCGCCGAGCACCGCAGGATGAAGCTCCTCGCCCCCTGAACGGCCCTCACCGTCACCGGGCCTGAGGAGCATCGCGAGCGGCGCTCGATTTGACCCCACGCTGTACAGCGCTTAGATTACAGAACGGTAACGGCGGCATCTGGGGGATCGACTGCCGAACCCGCCCGCCTCCGGAAGGACCCCGTCACGAACTCCCTGCCCACCGAGCCCACTCAGGGGTCATCGGAACCTGCCACAGACGTCTCCGACTCGCAGCGCCCGCTCCTGCGCCGTGATCTCCGGCGCTCCGCGTCCGCGAATGCCGAGAGCTCCCGCACCGCGAACGCGACCGATACAGCCACGACCGATACACCCACATCGGACACAGCGGCTGCACCCGCAGCGGATGCACCGGCGCCCGCCCCGGATGCACCGGCGCCCGCCCCGGATGCACCCCAGCAGCCTCCGACGACGGCCCCACCCCGGCAGACTCCCCCAGCGACGCCCGCACCGACCTCACGAGCGCAGGTGCGCCGCGAGCAGCGGCACTGGGCGAAGGTCAAGACACTTGGGGCCACGCTCGCGATCGGCGTGATGCTCACCGGAGCAGCGTTCCCCGGCCTCAACCCGCTGGGCGATCAGACCGCGTCGGCCAACGCCGCAGCGGTCTCCACGACGGCAGACGGCGACGCGCAGTCCTTCACGGCGACGAATGAGATCCGCGCGGAGATCGCTCCCCGCGGAGCCTTCTCGGCGACGACGCCGGAGGAGATCAAGGAGACCCACTCGCGTGCTATCGCCGCGGCGGTGGCCGCCGGCATGCCGCTCGGCAGCGCGATCGAGATCCCGCTCGCCGATCGCATCGTGATGCCGATGGCAGACGGCACCTACTCGTTCACCGATGGCTTCGGCGCCTCGCGACCAGGGCGATCGCACCTCGGCCAGGACTTCGCCGCCCCCGTCGGCACGCCGATCAATGCGGCCATGAAGGGCTGCGTCTCACGGTCGACCGAGAGCTACCAGGGCTACGGCGTGACCATCCAGATCGAGAGCATCGTCGACGGCAAGGCCGTGAGCACCGTGTACTCGCACATGACCTACGGAAGTCGCGCGGTCGAGGTCGGAGACTGCGTCGAGGCCGGCCAGTACATCGGTGACGTCGGATCGACCGGATACGTGTTCGGCTCGTGCCTGCACTTCGAGGTGCACATCAACACGGTGGCCGTGGATCCCCGGCCCTGGCTCGCGAAGAACGTGACCTGACCCGGATCGTCTCACCGACGCTGCGGGCCCACCTCAGTCCAGCGCGCTCATCACGTGCTTGATGCGCGTGTAGTCGTCGAAGCCGTACTGCGAGAGGTCCTTGCCGTAGCCCGAGTGCTTGAACCCGCCGTGCGGCATGTCCGACACGAAGGGGATGTGCGTGTTGATCCACACGCAGCCGAAGTCGAGGTCGCGTGAGAACCGCATCGCGCGCGCGTGATCCGTGGTCCATACCGATGACGCGAGTGCGTACGGCACGTCGTTCGCCATCGCCAGTGCCTCGGCCTCCGTCTCGAAGGACTGCACCGTGAGCACCGGTCCGAAGATCTCGCCCTGCACCGCCTCGTCGTCCTGCCGCAGTCCAGAGACGATCGTCGCCTCGAAGAAGTAGCCGCTGTCGCCCTGGCGCCGCCCGCCCGTCTCGATCGTGGCATGAGCGGGGAGGCGGTCGACGAAGCCCTGCACCTGGGCGAGCTGCGCCGCGCTGCTGAGCGGTCCGTACAGCACGCCCTCCTCGTGGGGACCGCCGGTACGGGCATGCGTTCGAGCCCGAGCGACCAGCGCCGCCACGAGCTCGTCGTGCACGGAGGCATGCACGAGCACGCGGGTGGCAGCCGTGCAGTCCTGGCCGGCGTTGAAGAACGCGCCGGTGATGATGCCATCGACGGCCTTCTCGATCGAGGCATCCGCGAAGACGATCGCCGGCGCCTTGCCGCCGAGCTCGAGGTGCACCCGCTTGACGTCGTTCGCCGCCGACCGTGCGACAGCCATGCCGGCGCGCACCGATCCGGTGATCGCGACCATCTGCGGCGTCGGATGCTCCACCAGCGCCACCCCAGTGTCGCGGTCGCCCAGCACCACGTTCAACGTGCCGGCCGGCGTGTGCAGCGCCACGATCTCAGCCAGCAGCAGCGTCGTGAGCGGCGTCGACTCGGCCGGCTTCAGCACGACCGTGTTGCCTGCGGCGAGCGCCGGTCCTATCTTCCACACCGCCATGTTCAGCGGATAGTTCCAGGGCGTGACCTGTCCGATGACGCCGATGGGTTCGCGGCGCACGAACGAGGTGTGCCCTGCGAGGTACTCCCCCGCTGCCCGCCCCTCGAGGCTTCGCGCTGCACCGGCGAAGAACCGCAGCTGGTCGATCGACTGCATGATCTCGTCGGCGACGAGGCTCGCGCGCGGCTTGCCGGTGTCCTGCGACTCCAGGTCGGCGAACTCCTCGGCACGGGCGAGCATCTCATCGGCGATGCGGAACAGAGCGAGCTGCCGATCCGCCGGCGTCGTGTCGCGCCAGAGCGGGAAAGCAGCGGATGCCGCGGCGTAGGCGGCATCCACATCACCGGCGTCCGACAGTGGCAGCGAGCCGTACTCCGCCTCGGTCGCCGGGTCGATGAGGGGCAGGCTGCCCGCTCCGCGCACGGGAACGTACCGGCCGCCGATGAAGTTCTGCAGGAGATCTGTGGGCATGCCCTCATGGTAGCCATGCGGAAACGAAATCTGAAGAACTATTTGTCTATGACGACGGAATCAGTTGCCTGAACCGCCTTCACCTGTCAATATCGACACATGAGTACGCCGAAGCAGCCCCTCCTGGACGATGTCTCGAAGAAGATCGTCGAACTCCTCCAGGAAGACGGCCGTCGCCCCTACGCCGAGATCGGTCGCGCGGTCGGACTCAGCGAAGCCGCGGCCCGCCAACGCGTGCAGCGGATGACCGAAGCCGGCATCATCCAGATCGTCGCCGTCACCGACCCGATGCAGCTCGGCTTCCACCGCATGTCGATGATCGGCATCCGAGTCACCGGCGACCCCCGCGATGTCGCCGAGGAGCTCACGAAGATCCCTGAGCTCGCCTACGTCGTGGTCACCCTCGGCACCTTCGACATCCTGGTCGAGGCCGTCTGCGAGGACGACCAGCACCTGATCGAGCTGATCGCCTCCCGCATCCGCACCGTGCCAGGCGTCGCGCACACCGAGAGCCTGCTGTACGCGGGCCTCTACAAAGACCTCTACAACTGGGGAACGCGCTGAGGCGCGCCTCGCAACGATCGGAGTGAACATGGGCACCACCGTCTTCGAGCGCCGTCGACCGGCACAGTCCGTCATCGACCAGTCGCTCAGCGACACCGCCTTCGGGGTGTTCTGGCTGGATGACGTCGCGCGGCCGAAGCATCCGTCCCTCACCGGCAGCGTCCGCGCCGATCTCGCGATCGTCGGCGGCGGCTACGCCGGGCTCTGGACAGCGGTCAGGGCGAAGGAGCGCGACCCGGAGCGCCGCGTGGTGCTACTCGAGGCCTCGCGCATCGCGTGGGCGGCGTCGGGTCGCAACGGCGGATTCTGCGAGGCGAGCCTCACGCACGGGCACGAGAACGGACTCACCCGCTGGCCGGAGGAGATCGACCGCCTCGAAGAGCTCGGCCTCGAGAACCTCGACGGCATCGAGCAGACGATCGAGCGCTACGGCATGCAGGCGGATTTCGAGCGCACCGGCCAGCTGGCCGTCGCCGTCGAACCGCACCAGGTCGAGTGGTACCGCGACGAGGAGGGCTTCCTCGACCGCGAGGCCGTGCAGGCCGAGGTGCACTCCGACACGTTCCTGGCCGGCGCATGGGAGAAGGATGCCTGCGCACTCGTGCACCCGGCGAAGCTCGGCATGGAGCTCGCCCGCGTCGCCGTCGAGCTCGGCGTCGAGATCTACGAGCACAGCCTGGTCCGTCGCGTCGAAGGCGACGGCTCGTCGGCGATCACTCTCGTGACCGAGCACGGGAAAGTGACAGCGGATGCCGTGGCGCTCGCCACCAACGTCTTCCCCTCGCTGCTCAAGCGCAACCGTCTGATGACGGTGCCGGTGTACGACTACGTCCTGATGACCGAGCCGCTCTCCGACGAGCAGCTCGCATCGATCGGCTGGTCGAACCGTCAGGGCCTCGCCGACAGCGCGAACCAGTTCCACTACTACCGGCTCACCGCCGACAACCGCATCCTGTTCGGCGGCTACGACGCGGTCTACCACTACGGGGGCAAGGTACGACCCGAGTACGAGGACCGCATGGAGAGCCACCGCAAGCTCGCGTCGCACTTCTTCACCACGTTCCCGCAGCTCGAGGGCTTGCACTTCACGCACCGCTGGGCCGGCGCGATCGACTCCTCGAGCCGCTTCTGCGCGTTCTTCGGCACCGCCCGGAAGGGACGCGTCGCCTACGCCACCGGCTTCACCGGGCTGGGCGTCGGAGCCGCGCGCTTCGCAGCCGACGTCATGCTCGACAAGCTCGCAGGCGAGCGGACCGAGCGCACCGAGCTGCAGATGGTGCGCGAGAAGCCGATCCCGTTCCCGCCCGAGCCTGCGGCGTCGATCGGTGTGAACCTCGTGCGCGCGGCGATGAACCAGGCCGATCACAACGAGGGCAAGCGCAACCTGTTCCTGAAGACCCTCGACGCCGTCGGTATGGGCTTCGACTCGTGAGCGCACCCGAGGAGCTCGCTGCCGGAACGGGAGCGGATGCCGCGACGCTGCCACTCTCGCATGCCCCGCTCCCGGCCGACGAGGTGCTGGCGGGCTCCCCGACCACCGCAGTGCACGCACTCTCGACGCTCGGCGGGGTCGAGGTCGGCATCTGGGAGATGACGCCTGGCACGGCATCCGATACCGAGACCGATGAGGTCTTCGTGGTGCTGTCCGGTCGCGCGACGATCGCGTTCGACGACCCGGCCCTGCCCGACCTCGAGATCGGACCGGGCTCGGTGGTGCGCCTCGCCGAGGGCCAGCGCACGGTATGGACCGTCGCCGAGACCCTGCGGAAGGTCTACATCGCCTGAGCCCGTCGATGCGTCGCAGCACCCGTCGACTCGCTGCGTCGAGGTGGCACCCGTTGCCGCTTCGGCGCTCCGATTCCGACCAGGGGTGCCACCTTCACGCAGACTCGCTGCACCGAGGTGACACCTCGCGTCGCAATGCGGCGTCCAGAACGGCGACAGGTGCCAACGCTCGCAGCACCGACCGCGCCGCGCTCAGACCACCGGAACCGGCACCGAATCGATCAGCAGTCGCGTGTACGGGTGCTGCGGGTCGCCGAGCAGTTGCTCGGTCGGGCCCGCCTCGACGATCTCTCCTCGGCGCATCACGATCGTGTCTGCGCAGACCGTGCGCACGACCGCGAGGTCATGGCTGATGAACAGCAGCGTCAGCCCCTGCTCGCGGCGGATGCCGGCGACGAGGTCGAGCACCTGGGCCTGCACCGAGACATCGAGGGCGCTGGTCGCCTCGTCCATCACCAGGAGCTCCGGCTCGACGGCGAGCGCCCGCGCGATCGCGACGCGCTGTCGCTGACCGCCCGAGAGCGTGCGCGGCCTGGCGCCGAGATGCTCCTCGCCGAGGCCGACCGCGGTGAGCAGTTCCAGTGCTCGCGCCCGCGCAGCGGCACCGGTTCGCCCGGTGTGCAGTCTCAGCACGTCTTCGATCGCGCGTCCTGCGGGGATCCGCGGGTCCAGCGACAGGTACGGGTCCTGGAACACCATCTGCACGCTCTTGGCCCGCTCGAGCCGCTCCGCCCGTGACCGTGGGATGCCGGCCATCGAGCGTCCGCCGATCCGGATGTCGCCGGTGTCCGGCTCCTCGAGTCCGACGATCATCCGCGCGAGCGTGGACTTGCCGGAGCCCGACTCGCCCACCACGGCGAGCGAGCCGCCACGGGCGATGGCCAGGTTCGCGCCGGCGACCGCCGAGACCGGGTCCTTCCCTCGGCGTCGATACGTCTTGCCGACGCCGGCGACCACGAGCTGCGGCGTCGAATCGGATGCGGCGGCCGGCGCCGTGATCGTTCCGGCGATGCGCGGCGTCGCGGCGACCAGACGACGTGTGTACTCGGCGGTCGGTGCCGTCAGCACCTCGCGCGCCGTCCCCTCCTCGACGATCGATCCGTCCTTCATGACCACGAGCCGGTCGCACAGCGAACCTGCGAGGTTCAGGTCGTGCGTGATGAACAGCATGCCCATGCCGGTCTGCGCGCACAGGTCACGCAGCACCTGCACGATCTCGGCCTGCGTCGTGACGTCGAGCGCGGTGGTCGGCTCATCGCAGACCAGCAGTCCCGGCGACGTGCTGAGGGCCCCTGCGATCATGACGCGCTGCAGCATGCCGCCGGAGAGTTCGTGCGGATGCTGCGACAGGTGATCGGCGGGAGCCGGCAGCCGCACGGCGGTCAGGAGCTCGACGGCGCGCGAGTGCGCAGCATCCTTCGACCAGCCCTCGCACAGGCGCAGGGCCTCCGTGACGTGATCGCCGATCGTGCGCATCGGGTTGATGCCGGCTCGGGGATCCTGGAAGACCATCGCCGCTTCGTGCCGACGGATCTCCTGGCGTCCGACCGCACCGGTCAGGGGCGACCGTCCGTTCACCTCGACCGTGCCGCCGGTGATCGCCCGGTCGGGGAGCAACCCGAGCACCGAGCGGGCCGTGAGCGACTTGCCGGAGCCGGACTCGCCGACCAGGCCGACCGTCTCCCCCGGCGCGACCTGCAGGGTGATGCCGTGCAGCAGCCGGGTGCCGTCAGCCAGATCCAGCGTCAGTTCGTGGATGTCGAGAAGCGTGCTCATGCGGGGATCCCTCCGCCGATCCGATCGGACAGTTCTTCGCCGATGATGTTCACGCACACGACGACGAGCACGACGGCCACCGCCGGTGCGATCGCCGGCAGGAACTGACCGGCCGCCACACCCGACTGCGCCTCGTTGATCATCGCGCCCCAGTCGGCGGTCGGTGCCTGTACGCCGAGCCCGAGGAACGAGAGTCCGGCGAGCTCGGCGAGCACGTACCCGAAGTTCAGCGTGGACTGCGCGCCGACGATCGGCGTGACGTTCGGCAGCACACGCCGCAGCGCGATCCACGCGCCGCCGAACCCCTGCACCCGGTATGCCGAGACATAGGGCCTGGTGCGCTCTGCCGCCACCAGCGATCGGGTGAGCCGTGCCACGAACGGGGCATAGGCGATGCTCATCGCGATGATCGGAGCGACCAGTCCCTTGCCGAACAGGGCGACCGCCATGATCGCGATCAGCAGCGAGGGGAACGCGAACAGCACGTCGAAGACCCGGCTGAGGGCGGCATCGATCCAGCCGCCCCGCCATCCGGCCCACAGCCCGAGCAGGATGCCGATCACGGTCGAGAAGATGACGACGAGCAACGGACCGATGAGCGCGGTGCGCCCGCCGTAGACGAGCCTGCTGAGCAGGTCGCGACCGAGCGAGTCGGTACCGAGCCAGTGCGCGGCCGACGGCGGAGCGAGGAACGACGTGAAGTCCACGGCATCCGGGTCGTACGGCGCGACGAGCGGCGCGAAGATCGCGGCGAGCACGACGGCAGCGAGCACGATGACACTGCCGAGGTACAAAACACGCGGACGCCGTCTGCGGGGAGCGCGGAGCATCCGCACGGCGAGGGTGGGGGGCGTCGCGGTCATCGGGCACCAGCTCCTGCAGCGGATCGCGGGTCGATCCAGGGTTCGAGGATGTCGACGATCGCGTTCATCACGACGAACGCGCAGACGACGAGGAGGACGATGGCCTGCACGACCGGGAAGTCGAGCCGGTCGACGGACTGCACCAGGAGCGACCCGATGCCGGAGAGCCCGAACGCCGCCTCCACGATCGAGCTCGCCACGATGAGACCGGCGACGAGCACGCCGCTCACGGTGAGGATCGGTCCGAGGGCATTGCGCAGCACGTGGCGCCAGACGACCATCGGGCGGGGAACGCCGCGACTCGTCGACACCTCCACATGCTCTCGGCCCAGCTGATCGACCATGGCCGAGCGGGTGACCTTGCCGACCAGCACGATGAACACGAGCGCCAGCGCGATCGAGGGAAGCGTCAGGTGGTAGACCATGTCGAGGAAGCCATCGCCTGCCCCGAACGAGGGGAACCAGCCCAGTTGCACGGAGAAGAGCGCGATGAGCACGATCGCGCCGACGAACGACGGGATCGCCCCGAGCACGGTGAGCCCGATCAGCACCAGCCGGTCGAGCGCCTTCCCGCGGTTCAGCGCTGCGACCGCGCCGAGCACGACGCCGGCGATGAGCACGATCGCCCCCGCCATCGCCACGAGCACGAGCGTGACCGGCAGCCGATCACCCAGCACCGCGGTGACGTCCTGCCGATACTGCAGCGACCGGCCGAAGTCGCCCTGCAGCAACCCGAGCACCCACCGGAGGTACTGCTCCACCGGCGGGAGGTCGAGCCCGTACTGGGCTGTGACCTGTGCCACGGCCTCCGGGCTGGGCTTGCGACCGCGCAGCAGGAAGCTCACGGGGTCGCCAGGCACCAGGAAGCGCGAGAAGAAGACGAGCAGCGATGCCAGGAACAGCGTCAGCAGCAGTCCGCCCAGCTTTCCGGCGACCCGGCGAGCAACGGTCATCGGGCGCCGATCGTGGCGGCCCATGGGTAGTACATGAACGCGATGGACGGCTGGACGCCGGTGATCCGCTCACCGAGGTAGAGCGAGATCGGCGCCCGATACAACGGCAGCCACGGGAGTTCCTCGTTCACGATCTGCTGCGCCTTCGCGGTGAGATCGCTGCGTGCCGCCGGATCGTCGATCGCGACGGCATCCTGCACGACCTGGTCGAACTCCGGGTTCGACCAGCCGCCGTAGTTGCTGAAGTCGCCGGTGCGCAGCACGGAGTACATCTCGAGCGCGTCAGGGCTGGAGAGGTACCAGCTCGTGTAGAACAGGTCGACGCCGTCGCGGGCGCTCGGGTCGGAGAACAGCGCGGTGTAGGCGTTCGGGGTGACGGTCTCGACCTTCACCTTCAGACCGATCGACTGTGCCGCGGCGACCGTCGCCTGTGAGATGACGGCGAAGTCGTTGCTGATCGGCGCCGTGACATACGTGAGCTCGGCGCCCTCCGCTCCGGCGTCCGCGATGAGCTTCTTCGCCTCCTCGACGTTCCGGTCGTACGAGGTGATGTCGTCGAACGCTGCGGTGCGCGCGGCATCCGATGCGTCGCGCCAGACCGATTCGGTCGTCATCACATCGGTCGTCTCGCCGACCCCGCGGTAGGCCGCCTGGAGGATGCCGTCTCGATCCAGCGCGAGCAGCAGCGCCTTGCGCACGCGGACGTCGCCGAGCGGGCCGTCGAGGTTGCTCACCACGATGTCGCCGACCGCCGTGTTCACTCCGAAGAGCACGTCGCCCTTGCCTGCCGCCCTGAGGGTGGGAACCGCTTCCATCGGCACCATCCACGACCCGTCGACGCTGCCGGACTTCAGCGCGTTGATCCGCGCCGTCGGGTCGTTCATGAAGACGAACTTCACCTCGCCGGAGTGGGCTCGCAGGCTCTCGTCCCAGTAGTCGTCGAACCGGGTCATCGTGATCGACTCGCCGGATTCCCACGTCGTCAGCTCGAACGGGCCGGTGCAGTTCACCCCGCCGGTGGAGTTGCCGTAGTCGGCGCCCTTCTCGGCGAGCGTCGCCGCCGACTCGATGACGCCGGCCGAGCCGCCCATGCCGAGGTTGAACTGCGAGTCGGGACCCGTCATCGTGACCGTCACCTGACGGTCACCGGTCTGCTCGATCGACTTCACGTTCTGATACACCGAGAACCAGAACGATCCGACGGCTGGGTCGATGTGCCGGCGCATCGAGGCGACCGCATCGGCGGCGGTCAGCGGTGTGCCGTCGTGGAACATGACCCCCTCGCGGATCGTGTAGACCCAGGTGTCGGGTGTCGGATGCTCGAACGATTCGGCGAGTCCGGGGCTGAGCGAGTAGTCCGGGTTCAACCGCAGCAGCGATTCGCAGACGTTGGCGAGCACGGAGTTGTCCGCATAGTCGAAGGCGTAGGCGTAGTCGAGGGAGTACGGCTCGGCATAGCTCGCGAAGGTGAACGAGTCGATGTCGCCGCTGGGGGCCGCCGTGGTCTCGGTCAGCTTCCAGTCGATCGGTTCGTCCGATCCGGAGCCGGTCGAGCCGGCGGGGCTGCAGCCGGCGAGCGCGGCGACCGCGAGCAGCCCGGCGAGTGCAGCCGCGCCGCAGCGGGCGATGGGACGGGAGAGGAGCGTGCGGTTCATCGGGACTCCGTGGGGTGGGTGTCGGGAACAGCGGGAACGGATGCGGTGTGGACGCGCCGGCCTTCGATCCAGGTCGACGCGACCCTGGCGAGGTGCAGCTCGGGGGCCGGCAGGTCGAACGGGTTCGGCTCGATGACGACGAGGTTCGCGAGATACCCCTCGCGGATGCTGCCGGTGTCGCCGTCGCGACGGTTCACGTACGCGGATCCTGAGGTGTAGGCGGCGAACGCCGTCTCGAGGTCGAGCCGCTGGTGCTCGCCGCCGAGCGGTGGCCGCTCAGAGCCGGGGTAGGCGCGGTTCACGGCGATGTGGATCGCGGCGAGCGGATCCGCGGTGGAGACCGGCCAGTCACTGCCGGCTGCCAGTCGGACACCCTCGCGGACGAGGTCGCCGAACGGATACTGCCGATCGACCTGTCCGTCCTGCAGGAACGGCAGGGTGAGCTCGTCGAGCTGGTCCTCGTGGGTCGCCCAGAGCGCCTGGATGTTGGCGATCGCGTCCAGCGGCGCGAAGCGCGAGACGTCATCGGCCGCGACGACCTGCAGGTGGGCGAGGTGGTGACGACCGTCGGTGTCGCCGTTCGCGTCGCGGGCGACCTGCAGCGCATCGAGGGCTTCGCGCACTGCACGGTCACCGAGCGCGTGCATGTGCACCTGCTGCCCTGCGGCGTCGAGCGCGGTCACGTACTCGCGCAGCTTCGCCGGCTCGATGAAGCTGAGCCCGTGGTTGCAGGTGTCGTGCCCGGTCTCGTCGCGGTACGGGGTGAGCATCGCGGCGGTCTGGTTCTCGGCGACCCCGTCGACCATGATCTTCGTCGTGCCGAGATCGATACGACGGTCCGGATGCGCAGCGGCTGCGTGCGCACGTCGCTCGGCCATCCGCTCGACCTGCTCGATGCCGCCGCCGCGAACCCACCACTGCGCACCGACGACGTGGACGAGCAGTCGCCCGTCCGCGGCAGCCCGCTCGTAGGCGGCGAGCGGATCGGCGATCCCGCCGGAGTCCGCCCCGACCATGGCGTCCTGCCAGCCGGTGATGCCGAGGGCGATGAGTTCGTCCTGTGCCCGCAGCAGCCCCTGGTAGGCGAGGTCGGCCGAGGTCGCAGGACGCACGGCGGCGAAGAGGTCGCCGGCTCCCTCGTGGAAGGTACCGGCCGGGAAGCCGTCCGCGTCGCGCACGATGCGCCCGTCGCCCGGGTCTGGCGTCTCGGCCGTGATCCCTGCGCGCTCGATCGCCGCGGTGCTCGCCCACGTGCTGTGGTGGTCACGGCTCTGCAGCAGGACCGGACGTCCACCCGTCGCCTCGTCGAGCAGCCCGCGTGGCGGGTTGCCGCCGGGGAAGCTGTCCATGCTCCAGCCGCCACCCAGGATCCACTCCTCGTCGGGGTTCGCCTCGGCGTAGGCGCGGATGAGGGCTGCCGTCTGCGCGGCATCCGCTGCCTCCGTGAGATTGCACTGCAGCAGCTCGATGCCGCCGCCGACCGGGTGGATGTGCGCGTCCTGGAAGCCGGGGCTGAGCAGCGCTCCGGCGAGATCGATGCGGGTCGCGTCGGGCGAGGCGAGCGCGGCGACCTCGGTGTCGGCGACCACGGCGGCGATGCGCCCGTCGCGGACGATCACGGCCTGCCCGGTGATCGGTGTGCCGGTGCCGGTGAAGACCGCACCGCCGTGGAAGACGAGCTCGGTGGACATCGTCGTGCCTCTCTACAGCGTCGAAGGGGGAACAGCGTCGAAGGGGAATTGCGATCACGCTAGCCTTCGGCATCACCGGTGTCAACAGCGTTGACCACACTGGGGACTCGCTCTAGGTTGAGAGGGTCGGTTCGCGATGGGAACAGAGCGGACTGCGATGATGGACCAGGAAGAAGGAGGCGCGATGAGCGCGGTCACGAAGAAGGACCGACCGGCCGGACGAACTCGGCTCGATCGAGCACTCATCGTCGAGGCCGGGCTGCAGCTCGCCGCAGCGCCGGGCGTGACGTCGATCTCGGTGCGCGATCTGGGCGCCAGGCTCGGGGCCGACCCCACCGCGATCTACCGCCATTTCCAGAGCAAGGATGCACTGATGGGCGCCCTGCTCGACGAGCTCAACGGCCGCGCCGCGGAGTCGGTCAGCAGCCCCGCGGAGCGGTGGGACGACCGTCTGCGCGAGCTCGCCGTCGCGACGCTCGACCTGTTCAAGCGGCATCCGGCGATCGGCGCGGAGGCGATGACGCTCACGACGCACGGCCAGGGCGAGCTCGCCGCGATCGAGTTGATGCTCGACGCATTCCAGCGCTGCGGCCTCGACGGCGAAGAGCTCGTGCGGCACTACGCCCTGCTCGCCTCGCACGTGCTCTCACTCGCCGCCGGCATCGCCAGGGCGAGAGCGGAGCGACCGAACGACGAGGAGGGCGACCCGTGGGTCGATGCGCCGCTGCTCGCGGACCCGCGGAAGTTCCCCCTGATCGCACAACACTCGGTGCTGCTCTCCGAGCTGCAGGATCGCGATCTCTTCCTGAGCGGCGTCGAGCTCGTGATCGACTCAGCCAGACGCACGGCAGACCCGCACTGAGATTTTCCTTGCACTCCAAATAGTTTTGTGACAAAACTATAGATCACTGTTCGGCACGAGCAGGGATCAGGAGAGATCGATGAAGATCATCATCATCGGCGCGGGCATCGGCGGCCTCGCCGCAGCGGTCAGCCTGCACGAGGTAGGGCTGCGCGACATCACGGTGTACGAGCGCAGCACGAGCATCCGCGGGCTCGGGGTCGGCATCAATCTGCTGCCCCATGCGCTTCGAGAGCTCAGCGAGCTCGGCATCGCCGAGTCCATCACCGAACTGGGCGTCGCGCCGACCACGCTCAGCTACTTCAACCGCCACGGCCAGGCGATCTGGAGCGAACCCCGTGGCATCGCCGCCGGCTACCGGTGGCCGCAGCTGTCGGTGCACCGCGGTCGCCTCCAGCTCGCGCTGCGCGACCTCGCAGAAGCACGCCTCACCGAGCCGATCCGGCTCGGCCACCGCCTCATCGGCGTCCGATCGAACGCCGACGGCACGGAGTCAGCGCGCTTCGCGACCGACGACGGCGAGCTCGAGGTCACCGCAGACGTGATCGTCGGCGCAGACGGCATCCACTCGGCACTCCGCGCCCTGCGCCATCCCGCCGAGGGCGCCCCACCGTGGAGCGGGCTGACCCTGTGGCGAGGCGTCACCCGCATCCCCGCCTTCCTCGACGGCCGCACCATGATCATGGCCGGCGACGCCGAACAGAAGTTCGTCGCCTACCCCCTCTCCGCAGCGGATGCCGATGGGCGGATGCTGGTGAACTTCATCGCCGAGCGTCGGGTCGGCGGCACCGGAGACGCGGACTGGAACCGCGCAGTCGACCCGGCGCCGATCGCCGAGCTCTTCCGCGACTGGCGGTTCGACTGGCTCGACGTCCCAGCAGCGATCGCCGCCGCGGACGAGATCCTCGAGTACCCGATGGTCGATCGGGATGCGCTCGGGCAGTGGACCTTCGGCCGGACGACACTGCTCGGCGACGCAGCACATGCGATGTACCCGAACGGGTCGAACGGCGGCTCGCAGGCCATCCTCGACGCCCGCACGCTCGCGTTCCACCTCGCCACGGCGGAGGACTCACCCGCCGGCATCGACACCGCGCTCGCCCGCTATGAGGACGCCCGCCGCCCCGCGATGACGGCACTCCTCGCCGCGACCAGAGCGACGGGGCCGGAGCGCGTCATGCAGCTCGCCCGCGAACGGGCACCGCAGGGCTTCGCCGACATCGACGAGGTGATCCCCCGCGCCGAGCGGGAGCGGATCGCCGCCGACTACAAGACCGCGGCCGGCTTCCTGCCGGAGATCCTCAACGATCGACCGTCGCTCACGCCGGCGGCGATCCGGCCGAACGGGGCGGTGCGATGAGCGGGTTCGACGCGGCTCGGCTCGCCGCCGTCATCTCGCCGCTGCGCCGCGCGCTGCTCGCCGCGGCGCGAGCCGACGCCAGACTCCCCGAGCTCTCAGAAGCACAGATCGACGTGCTGCGGACGCTCCCCCGCGGCACCGCTCGCGGCCCGGCCCAGATCGCGGCGCAGCTTCGTCTGAGCCGACCGACCGTGAGCAACCTGCTGAGTTCCATGGAGGCCGACGCGCTGGTCGAACGCACGCCGGACCCGACTGACGGCCGCCGTGTCGTCGTGCGCGCCTCGGCCCGTGCGCTCGATCTGTTCGACCGCTTCGATGCGGCGAACTCCGCCCTGGTCGCGACGGCGAGCGCCGACCTCGACGACGACGACCGCGCAGCACTCGCCGCCGCACTGCCGGTGCTGGAACGGCTGTGCGCCGCGCTCACCACCCCTGATCCCACCGCCATCGCACCCGAGGAGACCATCGCATGAGCCACGTCCACGACCTCCTGCCCCTGCCGACGCTCGAGGCCGCCTTCGACGTCTCCGTCGACCTCGGCCAGCTGGAGGACCATCTGGCCACAAGCGCCGGCTCGCGCCGCGTCGTACCGATCCTCGGCGGAACGATCACCGGCTCGATCGACGCCGAGATCCTTCCCGGCGGCGCGGACTGGCAGATCGTCCGTCCCGACGGCACGATCGAGATCGACAGCCGCTACTCGGCCCGGACGGCATCCGGTGAGCATCTGCTCCTGCACGCTCGGGGGCTGCGCACCGGCTCTCCCGAGGTGTTGGAGCAACTGGGCCGCGGGATCGACGTCGATCCGAGCTCGTACTATTTCCGCACCACCGTCTCGATCGAGACCGCCGCAGCGCCGCTGGCTCCCCTGCAGCGGAGCCTGTTCCTGGCCGTGGCCCAGCGACAGGCGAGCACCGTGCACTACCGCGCCTACCGGGTCGGCTGACCCGCCGCATCCGTCCCTGCATCCGCATCCGCATCCGCCGACCCGCCGTGTTGACACCTCTTGCCGCATCGCCGCCCGAATTCCGGCGCCGGGTGCCACCTCCGCACGGCGCCGCCTGATCGACTCGACACCTGGTGGTGGTCGGTTGCCTCAGGAGAGTCGTGCCGAGACGGTGAGGTCGTCTCCCGCCGTGACGCGCAGGTCGGTGAGACGGGGCCCGCCGGCCGACGTGAGGTCCTCGTTCAGGTCGAAGCTCTTGCCGATCTGCTCCTGCACCGACTGGCGGACCGCTCGGAGCGCGAGCATCACGAGGGGGTTCCGGCTCCCGACCTTCAGGTCACGCAGAGTGACGATCCCATCGGGCGAGACCTGGACGTGCGCGGTTCCCTTGGCCGATGCGCCCAGCAGCCGCCAGCGGATCCCTGCCCCGGCGTCGAGGCGGATACCGTCTGCGCCGTCCTGCGTGACCTTCGTCTTCAGCCGGCTCAGATGGATGCCGCTGCCGGTGAGCAGCGGACGAACCAGCGACTCGATCAGCGGAGAGAGATCCTCGGAACGAACTGAAACTGTGAACGCTCCGCGCATGCCGGCACCGTCATCTGCGAGGTCGATGCCGTGGATCGTCTCCGGCTGATCGATGATGCTGGGCTCCGCATAGACGAGCCACTCCACGGGAATGTCACGGAGCTGAGCGTCGATCGAGACCGCGATGCCCTCGATTCGGACGGGGTCGGCGATCAGGCGCACTGTCCGAATCACGCCAGGACGCCGGTGCACGATCTCGGGCACACCGGGGGCGGGGGAACTTTCGCTCGCAGCGTCGTTCACCGGGAGGAGGCCCAGCTCGACACCGCTCGCATCGATCGAGAGCAGTTCGAGGGTCGTCCCCGATGCCTCAGCGGAGATCCGCACGGCGTCCAGGCCGCGGACCAGCTCGGCATCGGTGGGCTGCAGTCCGGCGCGGATCCACCGGATCACGGTGTCGCCGTCGCCGGGCCAGTGCGAGTCAGGTGCCATCTCGCCATTCTCGCGCACCGCTGCGCGGCTTCGGAGTCCTCCCGCCCCGCCGCCGCTGCCCGGCCGATCTGACACCTCTTGCCGCATGGCCGCCCGAATTCCGGCGCCGAGTGCCACCTCCAGCGGGTATCAGCCACCTCCAGCCAGCTGTCATGGGCGCCAGCCGCGCCGGATGAGCGCATCGCGGACGATCGCCGTCGCCGTCGGGCGTTCACCTCGGATGTGCGCCGACGTGAGCCGAACGACCTCGAAGCCCAGCGCGACGTAGGCCGCATACTTCTCGATATCGCGGTGCCATTGCTGACGCGACGTGCGATGGTGGTCGCCCTCGATCTCGACGAGCACGCCGTACTCGGGGTACTCGAACTCCGTGACGCCGAGCAGACGGCCCCGGGCATCGCGGATCTCCACGTCGAGTTCCGCGTCGGGAACTCCAGCGTCCTCGGCATCCAGCCGGTACTCGGTCTCCAGCGGCGACGCACTCTCAGTGCGGATCCGTCCCACAGCGTCACGCAGCCGCCCCACGCAGCGACGGGGTCCTGCAGCGGTCGCAGCCAGCAGCTGTCCCACCGTCGCGAGCGCGCGTTCGGGGCGCCGTCGCGCCTGGTTGTCTCGAGGCACCCGCACAACTGCATCGCCGAGGATGACCAGTTCTCGCACAGAGAGCGTCGCTGCCATCATCGCCCAGGTCGAGGCCGGGCTCGAGACGGGAAGACCTTCGACTTCCCTCACGGTGACGAGGCCCGGCGACATCTGCCGCCCGACGATCCCCTGCCGTCGTGGAGCCCGGTGCGGTGCCGGCACGCCCACCTCCAGATCGCCCGAACAATCGACGGGCAGGCCCCAGATGCCAGCGGCAGTCCGGCCAGCGAAGAAGGCGTGATCGACCATCAACGGTCGATACAGGCGCACCCGCCGACACACGTCCTGGCGCTGTGCCCGGTCTCTCGCCAACGGCTCGCGGTCGCCGCGCCGATCGTCGAGCTGATGCTCATTCGGGGTCACGACGAGCACGCCGCGGTACGGACGCTCCAGGTCTTTGGCACGCAGCCGCCTCGCCGTCAGCCCTGCCGCACGCGCCTGCTCCGGAGTGAACACGGCGCCGAGATCGGCGGGGAGACGGCGGGGATGTCGCGACATGGTTCGAGTGTGCAAGGCGGGAACCGGCGGGCGCGGCCCGTGCACCGGCATCCGTGCAGAACTCGCCGCTGCCAATGCATCGTGGAGAACGAGCACAGACGCAGATGCCGCGTCCGGGACGCCTGTCGGTGTCGTGTTGGCACCTGAGGTCGGAATCAGGCTTCGATTCCGACCTCAGGTGCCAACTCGACGCACCCCCAGGCCGCAGGGGCTACTGCGAGACCAACAAGGGACGAACGGATGCGTACGCGTCGGCGACGTCCCGCGTCGGAGTGTCGTAGACCCGCACGATCCCGGCATCGCCGTGATGCCGCGGCCAGCCGGGGTCGCCCGTGCTGATGAAGGCGACGGCCGCGCCGTGCACCTCGTCCGCCAGCTCCTGCGGCGGGTTCGGTCCGGCGAGCGGTTCCATCGCCGGACCGTCGAGGCAGTCGAAGAAGAACGGCACGTCGAGGCAGTGCTCCGCGAACCCGAAGCGCCCGGAGGGCCACGAGAATCGGTACACCCAGGTCGGCGCATCGCCGCGGTCTGCGACGACGCGCAGCATCGCGGAGCGGAACATCAGGTCGGTCAGCAGCCGGCCGGCGATGCGGGCGGTGCTCAGCGCGGCGATATCGGCGTTGGCCGCGAGATACTCCCGCCTGGCGCTCTTCGGCAGCCCGAGCTTCTTCAGCAGCGGCCCCCTCGGCACCCAGCGCAGCGACTTCTCCGCGCCGGAGAACGCCATCGTGAACTCGTCGTCGGTGGCACCGAGGACGAGCGGCTTGTCGGCCCCGACGCCGGCCGCGAGCGACGCCCGCGTCGACCGGAGCAGCAGATCATCGTCGATCGTGGGTCCGAGCGGCAGCCCCTCGGCGACGACACTGCCGATGGATGCCGGCCCGAGCTTCGTCGCCTGCTTCTGCAGCTCGAGCAGCCGTTCCTCGCCGACCGAGGAGAAGCCGGCGACGGTCGGCTCGACACCGGCCGTCGCAGCCAGCCCCCGCCCGAACGCCTCAGCCCGCGCCGGAGTGACATCGGCGAGCGCACCCGAGATCGCGTAGACGTTGTGGAACAGGTGCTGCGCCTGCTCCATCCCGAGCAGCGTCAGCACCGCACCGCCGCCGGCGGACTGCCCGGCGATCGTCACGCGAGCGGGGTCGCCGCCGAACGCCGCGATGTTCTGCTGCACCCATTCGAGCGCGAGCAGCCAATCGCGAACGCCGCGGTTCGACGGGGCATCCTCGATCCAACCGAAGCCGTCGAAGCCGAGCCGGTACGAGATCGACACGGTCACGACGCCGTCGCGGTTGAAGTTGCGGCCGTCATACCAGGGGCTGGCCGGCGAGCCGGCGAAGTATCCGCCGCCGTGGATCCAGACGAGCACCGGCAGGCCGGCGCCCTCCGCACCCCTGGGTCCCTGAGCCGCACCGCTGGGTCCCTGAGCCTGTCGAAGGGCAGGCGTGAACACGTTCACGTTCAGCGTCGACTCGCCCTCGACGCTCGGCTCCGGGATCAGCGTCACGCCAGGGTCGCCCCGCTGCGCGGTGGCGGCGAACTCGAGCGCGTCGAGCACGCCGTCCCACGGCCGCTTGGGCACCGGCGCCTGGAACCGCAGCGGCCCGATCGGCGCCTCGGCGAACGGGATGCCGAGGAACGCGGCGGAGCGCGGATTCCCTCGGCCCCCAGCGGTCGGACGCCAGCGTCCCCTGACTCGCCCTGCAGCGGTGTCCACCTCGACGAGATCGGTGTCGGTATCGGTCATCACAACATTCTCCCGGTGATTCCTGCGCATCAGCGCACTCCCTTGATCGGCGCGGTCGCCACGGCGGCGAGGATCACGAACACGATCGCGAAGACGAAGAGCGTCGCGTAGCCGCCGAGGCTCGTGATGATGACACCACCGATCGCGGGGCTCAGCGCCTGGGGCACGTTCGTCGCGACGTTGAGGATGCCGAGGTCCTTGCCCGCCGAGACGCCCTCGTTCGGCAGCACCTCGGTCATCAGCGCAGCATCCACCGACATGTACAGGCCGAAGCCGATGCCGTTGATGATGCTCATCAGGATCATCCCGGTCATGTTCGGCTGCAGCAGCGGCATCGCCAGCCCCACCACCATGACGACGGATGCCGCGTAGATGAACACCTTGCGACGGCCGACCCTGTCGCTCCACCACCCGGAGAGCGCGATCGCGATCAGCGTGGGGATGAAGGCCACGAGCGTGAGGGTGACGACGGCACCCTGCGCGTCGGCGAGTGAGAGTCCGATGTAGTCGGTGAGCATGTACAGCTGGTACGACGTGACGACGAAGTAGCCGAGGATCAGCAGGAATCGGGCAGCGAACGCCCATGCGAAGTCGGGATGACGGCGAGGGGCGATCCAGAAGCCCGCGAAGAAGGCACCCCAGCGGAACGCGTCGACCGCGGCATCCTTCGATGACCAGTCCCGATTCACGAGTGCGAACAGCACCGCCGCGACGATCACGGCCCCACCGAACACGGCGTAGCCGATGCCGATCTCAGCCGCGAAGGCCCCGGCGAGCATGATGCCGACCGTCATGCCGAGCTGCGTGCCGAGTCCGATCATCGCGCTCGCGCCACCGCGCTTCGCCCGCGGGAAGCGGTCGGCGGTGATCGCGGTGAGCGGCGCTTGGAAGAAGTTCAGCGCGACCTGGATGATGACCCAGAACACCGTGATCCAGAGGATGTCACTCAGTGACCCGAGGCCGAACAGGAAGATGCCGCCGACGATCGCGCCGATCACCATCCACGGCACCCGGCGCCCGAGACGCGAGCGCGTGCGGTCGCTCAGTGCGCCGACGATGGGCTGCGCGAAGAGGGTGAACACGAACGAGATCGTGGTGACGAGGGCGAGGTTGCCCACTTTGTCCGCCTCGTCGATCAGCAGCACCTGGCTCGGCAACAGGATCGCGATGAGTCCCCCGTAGGTGGCGAACAGGGTGAGCGAGGCGATCAGCAGGCTGGGCAGCAGTCGGCGGTTCGCAGGCGGGCTTGCGGCCGGTTCGCCAGCGGCCGGTGGCGCGGATCGGATCGTGCCGGTGGGTGCGAGATCGGTGGTCGGGTCGAGCGGGGACACAGACATGTCGGCTCCTCGTTGAGCGGATCAGGGCCAATACCAAACCGCGTTTGGTATTCATCGCACATCGTGACAGATCCCCGGATGCCGACGCAAGGGAATCGCGAACATTGTTTGGTTTTTGGGATCCGAGATGGGCGGATACGCTGAGGGAATGGCGACTCGAGGGGCATACGCGAAGGGTGTCGTCAAGCGCGAGGAGATCCTCCAGGCGGCCCTCGCCGCCGTCGCCGAGCACGGCTATCGCAAGGCCTCGGTGCGTGAGATCGCGGATGCCGCCGGCCTCAGCCCCGCCGGACTCCTGCATTACTTCGGCACCAAGGAGGAGCTGTTCGTCGCGATCCTCCGCGCCCGCGACGCCCGAGACGAGCAGGAGTACGCCGGCGAAGACGTCGTCCAGGCGTTCCTCGCCATCACGCGCCACAACGCCTCCGTGCCCGGACTCGTGCAGCTGTACGCGCAGCTCGCCGCAGAGGCCGGCGACCCGGAGCATCCGGCGCACGCCTACTTCCGCGAACGCACCGCCCGCGTGGAGGAGTTCACCCGCGCGCAGGTGGCCGCCGACCAGGCGGCAGGGCTCGTGCGCGACGATCTCGACCCGGCCTGGATCGTCCGGACCATCCACGCACTCGCCGACGGACTGCAGTCGGCCTGGATGCTCGACCCGACGATCGACATGGCCGCCGAGCTCAAACAGTTCCTCGTGCTGCTGCGCCCGGCCTGACACCTTCGGCACCAGCCGCAGCGCCGGGCCCCAGGCTCAGTCGACTCGCGTCACCTCGGCGTGCGACATCCGCTCCTGCATGACGCGGATGGCCTCCGGGTTGTCGTCGACGAGCACGGCATCGCGGCCGAGCGCCGAGGCCACCGCACCGGTCGTGCCACTGCCGGCGAACAGGTCGAGCACCCGATCGCCCGGACGGCTCGACGCGCGCACGATCCGACGCAGGATGCCCTCCGGCTTCTGCGTCGGGTACCCGGTCTTCTCGCGGCCGGTCGTCGGCACGATCGTGTGCCACCAGACATCCGTCGGCAGCTTGCCTCGCGCCGCCTTCTCGGGGGTGACGAGTCCCGGGGCCATGTAGGGCTCGCGGTCGACCTCGTCGGAGTCGAAGAAGTATGCCCGCGGATTCTTCACGTACACGAGGATCGTGTCGTGCTTCGTCGGCCACCGGCTGCGCGACTTCGCGCCGTAGTCGTACGCCCAGATGAGCTCGTTCAGGAACGAGTCGCGGCCGAACACCGCATCGAGCATGACCTTCGCGTAGTGCGCCTCGCGGTAGTCGAGGTGCAGGTACAGGGTGCCGTCGTCGGCAAGCAGACGCCACGCCTCCTCGAGCCGCGGCATCAGGAACGCGCCGTAGTCGTCGAACCGGTCGTCGTAGGCGCGCAGCATCCCCCGCACCCGCTCGTACTGGTGGCCATGGAAGCCGTGGCGCACCTCGGTCGCGGCGGACGGCTGTGCAGTATTCAGCAATTCCGCCGGCGGCGCGTCGTGTGCGCCCGTTTCAGCCCCCGGCTCGACGGATTCTTGCTGAATTGTGAACGCCCGCGTGGCGGTCACCACCTGCCGCTCCTGCGTCCGGCCGGTGTTGAACGGCGGATCGAGGTACACGAGCGTGAAGGATGCCGACGGGAGCGTCGCCGCGACGGCGAGGTTGTCTCCCTCGATGATCGACACGGTCCCCTGCGCCGACCCCTCCTGGGCCCCTGCTGCCGACGCCTCCTGGCTCCCTGCCGCCGACCCCTCCTGGGTCCCTGAGCCTGTCGAAGGGTCCGTCACGGCACCCGATGCAGCCACGCGTCGGTCGCGAACTTCGACTCGACGAGGGCTTCCGCATCCGCGTATTCGTCGGCGCTGATCTCACCGATCTCGGCGTCGGTCAGCGAACGGAAGGTCGCGATGAAGCGGTCGATGATCTCAGCGCGGGTGAGCCCGGTCTGGCTGCGCAGCGGATCGACGCGCTTGGCGGCCGAGGTCGTGCCCTTGTCGCTGAGCTTCTCGCGTCCGATGCGCAGCACCTCGGTCATGACCTGTCCGTCGAGGTCGTACGAGAGCGAGGCGTGGTGCAGCACTCCCCCATTCGCGAGGCGCTTCTGGGCGGCGCCGCCGATCTTGCCTGACGGGCTCGCGATGTCGTTGAGCGGCTGGTAGACCGCGTCGATGCCGAGCGAGCGAAGCGCCTGCAGCACCCAGTCGTCGAGGAAGGCGTAGGAGTCGGCGAAGGTCATGCCCTGCACGAGGGATGCCGGTACGTACAGCGAGTACGTGATGATCTGCCCTGCGGGGATGAGCATCGCGCCGCCGCCGGAGATGCGGCGGACGACCTCGAAGCCGTGGCGGGCCGCCCCCTCGGGGTCGACCTCGTTGCGGTACGACTGGAAGGAGCCGATGACGACCGCCGAGCCGTCCCATTCCCAGATGCGGAGCGTGGGGCGGCGACGCCCTTCGCCGACCCGCGACGTCAGCACCTCGTCGAGTGCCAGATTCATGCTCGGCGACACGGCCTTGTCGTGCACGATCTCCCAGTCGAAGTCGCGCCATCCGGGTGCGGTCACGAGCGCGCGACGCACCGTCGTGCCGACGGCCTCCGGTGTGAAACCGAGCAGCTGTGCGCCGTCGGGGAGCGCGCCGCGGACGACCGCGGCGATCGCCGATGCGTCGGTCTCGACGGGGAGGCCGTTCACTGCGGCGTTGATCGCGTCGAGCGCGGTGTCGGGCTCGAGGAAGAAGTCACCCGCCAGGCGGAACTGCGCGATCCTGCCGTCCTCGACCTCGAGGTCGACGACGACGAGCTTGCCACCTGGGACCTTGTATTCTCCATGCACGGTTCCAGCTTAAGGCGCGCACCGCCGCCTGGCCCGGTGTGCCGGGTCAGCGTCCGAGCACCACCGCACGCTCGCCGGCACGGATGGGGGCCGAGAAGCGGTTCGCATCCGGCGGGAGCGGGCAGATGAACTGGTCGGAGAATGCGCACGGCGGCAGGTAGGCGCGGTTGAAGTCGATCACTGCGGAACCGTCTGCAGCCGGTTCGTCCGCCGGCAGGAACCGGAAGCGGTAGGTCTCGTGGCCGTTCGTGCCGTCGCCGAACACCGCGTTCAGTGCGCCTGCGGAGTTGCGTGTGACGGTGAGCTGCTGCTCCTTGCCGCGCAGCGTGAAGCGCAGCCGTCCGGCGATCGGCGCCTGGTGCTGGCGGCCGTCGACCGAGGTGAAGGTGACGGTCTCGTGCGGCGTCGACTCGAAGTCTGCCGGCACGCGCCAGCTCTCATCCGGCCGGTACGTGTCGATGCCGCTGAACCGCTCCCGCTGCGGCCGCGCCGGGTTGAACACGCGCAGCGCCAGCAGTTCGTCTCGTGGGAAGACCCGCAGCTCTCGCCGACCGAGTCGCAACGTGTCAGCGCCGTGCAGCGCGACGGTCGCGCCCTCCTGTCCGAGCTCGCTGCCACGGATGCCGCCGTCGCCGGTCAGCGCCCAGAGCCCCGGGATGCCGTCGACCGCGGAGGGGATCGTGATCAGCCAGTTCGTCGACTCGAGCGCCGCCGGCCCGTATTCGGCCCCCGCGTAGCGCTCGCGCGCCGCATGCCACGCGCGCCAGTCGTCCTCGAAGCCCATCCGGCCCGCTCCCTCTCTGCGGGGAGGTCGCCGTTCGCACGGGACGCCTCACCCGACCGTCCACGGAATGATGAGCCGAATCTACGTCGGCGCCCACGGCGGGCGAGCGGCGCGTGTCACACGCCTTTATGCGGCGTCACACCGCGTCACATCCCCGGCGACGGGGCCTCAGCGTGCGGGGAAGCGAGCGTCGAGCCAGGCGAGCACGTCTGCGCGCACCTCGTCCTGCTGCAGCTCCGCGAAGATCTCGTGCCGTGCGTCCGGATAGACGAGGGTCGTGATGTCCTCGACCCCCGACCGGGTGCGGTACTCCTCGGCGAGCTTGTGGACGCTGCGGGGTCCGCCGACGGAATCGTCGCGTCCGACGAGCAGCAGCATCGGCAGGTCGACCCCGCCGCGCGCCGCGCGGAGCTCTTTCGCCGGGCGGCCGTACAGCTTGGCCGCCTCGACCGGGCCGAACAGCTTCAGCAGTGGCACATCGGTCGTCAGGGGGTCTTCGTCGAACTGCTTCCAGACGGCGGGGTCACGGCTGAGCCATTCGAGTCCGGTCGCCTCCGGGCCAGCCCACCGTGCGTTGAGCGGCGCGGCGTTGAGCAACCCCGGCATGCGCAGCGCCGAACCCGAGAGGATCACGGCGTCCCAGGCGTCCGGGTGGTCGTTGACCAGCATCTGCGCGAGGAACGAACCCCACGAATGGCCGAGGAGGATCAGCGGCAGGTCGGCGTGCTCGTCGCGGATGATGCCGGTGAGCTGCCAGATCGCGTCCTTGGCGGCGCGGATGCCGCCGGGGCCGAGACGGCCGAGCTTGGCGGGCCCGCCGTGCTGACGGATGCCGGTGCGACCGTGACCTCGATGGTCGTCGGCGTAGACGTGGAAGCCGGCGCCGGTGAGGGCACCGATCAGGGCGCCGTAGCGTCCTGCGTGTTCGCCCACGCCGTGCAGCAGCTGCACGACGCCGCGCGGGGTTCCCTGCGCGGGGTGGACGTCGTAGACGATGGCGATGCCGTGGGCATCCGTGAACTCGCGGGTATCCGTCACGGTGCGAGCCTACCGACGGATCAGCCCAGCGGCGACCGGTCGAGCGCGGCGAGCACTGCCAGTGCCGTCTCGAGATCCGTGACCTCGTACCCGCCGACGCCGTCTGCGGCCGAGCCCATGCGCACGCCGCCCTGTTCCTGCACGGAGCGCTTGGCGGAGAAGTGGATCGCATCGACGCCGATCGCGGCGAGCGCCGGAGCACTCGCCGCAGTGACACCGCTGCCGGCCATGATCTCGATCTCGCCCGCTGCCGCGGCGACCAGCGCGCGCAGGGTGTCGATGCCGTCGATCGCGGCGGATGCTCCGCCGGAGGTCAGCACGCGGCGGAGTCCGAGCTCGCGGGCGACGGCGAGCGTCCCGAGCGGGTCGCCGGTGACGTCGATCGCCCGATGCAGGGTGACGGATGCTGCGCCCGCGGCGTCGCGCAGCCGCGCCATGACGTCGCGGTCGAGGCGACCGTGCTCGTCGAGCGCACCGATTACGACACCGGCGGCCCCGGCATCCACCGCCCTGCGGATGTCGAGTTCGGAGACCGCGATCTCATCGTCGTCGTAGTGGAATCCGCCGGCGCGGGGACGGATCAGCACGTGCACCTCGGGGCCGTGCTCGCCGGCGGCTGCGATGGCGAGTTCGAGCGTGGCCGGCGACGGCGTGAGTCCGCCGAGGGCCAGGGCGGAGGCGAGTTCGACGCGCGCGGCGCCGACCTGTGCGGCGATGCGGACGCCTGCGGCATCCTGCACGGCGAGTTCGAGGGCGGGGGTTCTGGTCACCCGTCCATTGTGCCGCCTTCCCTCCGAGCAGAAGATTAGATAGGCTATCTAAGTAATGTCTGCGTCCGAAGAATCCCTCAGCCTCACCGCCACCGATCTGCGCATGGCCACCTTCCGCCTGGCTCGGCGACTGCGTCGGGTACGCGCGACCGATGCGATCAGCGACGCCCAGCTCTCGGTGCTCGCGACGCTGCGCATGCACGGACGCCGCACGATCTCGGCCCTCGCCGAGCACGAGCGCGTGACCGCCCCCTCCATGACGAGCACCGTGAACGGACTCGAGGAGCTCGGCTACCTGACCCGCACCCCGGATGAGGACGATCGTCGCCGCGTGCAGGTCGACATCACCGAGACCGGCGAGGCGATCGTGGTCGAGACGATCCACCGCCGCGACGCCGTGCTCGCCGACATGCTCGGCGAACTCGACTACACCGAGGAGGAGCTCGAGACGCTCCGCGCTGCGAGCGCCCTGATGCGGAGGGTGACCGACCGATGAGCGCCATGTTCCGTTCCTTCTCGAACATCAACTACCGCATCTGGTTCGCCGGCGCCCTGGTGTCGAACGTCGGCGGCTGGATGCAGGCGACCGCGCAGGACTGGGTCGTGCTCACCGAGCTCACCGACAACGACGCCGCAGCGATGGGCGTCACGATGGCCCTGCAGTTCGGCCCACCGCTGGTGCTGGTGAGCCTGACCGGCCTCGTCGCCGACCGCTTCGATCGCCGCCGCATCCTGATGGTCACGCAGTCCACGTTGCTGGCACTCGCGATCGCGGTCGGCGTGCTGCTGCTGAACGGCGTCATGACGTTGCCGATGATGTTCTGCTTCGCGCTCGGTTTCGGCATCGTGAACGCCTTCGACGCCCCGGCACGCCAGGCCTTCGTCTCTGACATGGTGTCGACGGGCGACACCTCGAACGCGGTCGCCCTGAACTCGGCATCCTTCAACCTGGCCAGGATGATCGGCCCTGCGGTCGGCGGTCTGCTGATCGTGGCGATCGGCTCAGGGTGGGTGTTCATCGTGAACGCGGCGACGTTCCTCGCAATGATCCTGGCGCTGCTGATGCTGCACCGCGAGCTGCTCGCCCCTCGTCTGAAGAACCGCAACCGAGGTGGCCTCGCCGCCGGGTTCCGGTACGTCTGGGGTCGCAGCGACCTGCGGGTCGTGTTCGTGACCGTCTTCCTGATCGGCGCGTTCGGCATGAACTTCCCGATCTTCGCCTCGACCATGGCGATCGAGTTCGGCTCCGGCGCCGACGGTTACGGGGTGCTCAGCTCGATCCTCGCGATCGGCTCCCTCGCCGGGGCGCTGCTCGCCGCCCGCCGCGACCGGGCCAGAGTGCGCGTGGTGATCCTCGCGGCCGGCGGGTTCGGCATCGCCGCGTTCGTGTCATCCGCGATGCCCAGCTACGCCTCCTACGCCGTGACGCTGATGTTCACCGGGTTCATGATCGTGACCCTGCTGACCACAGCGAACGGCTATGTGCAGATGACGACCGACCCGGCGTTGCGCGGCCGTGTGCTCGCGCTGTACATGGCGGTCATCATGGGCTCGACCCCGGTCGGCGCCCCGATCGCCGGGTGGGTGGCCGACACCCTCGGACCACGAGCAGCGATCATGCTCGGCGGGACGGCCGGTCTGATCGCCTGCGCGATCGGCACCGTGTGGGTGCTCACCTCCGGACGGCTGAAGCGTCGGGAGGACCGGCGGTTCCTGCTCACGCTCGACGAGACGCGTCCGCTCAGCATCATCGACGAGGTCGACCCGATCGAGTTCAGCGACGAGGCGGCGGTCACGACGCCGATCCGCTCGGCCAAGCCGAAGGATTGATCCGCGGGGCGCACTGA
Source organism: Microbacterium oxydans (assembly GCF_000956525.1). GTDB lineage: Bacteria > Actinomycetota > Actinomycetes > Actinomycetales > Microbacteriaceae > Microbacterium > Microbacterium oxydans_A. Next base: position 75,070 of record NZ_JYIW01000016.1, on the reverse strand, counting down.
TCGTCGCCCCCTCGACCGCGCGCCTGTCAAGGCCCTCCGCGCCCGATCGGGGCACGTTTACGCTCGCCGCATGGACGAGAACAGCACACCGCACCCCCAGGACCCCGCCGAAGGCGCCGAGCACCCCGACGGCACCGACCACGACCCCCAGGGCGGCAGCCAGGGCGGCGCCATCCAGGGCGACAGCTCGCACGGCGACTCGCCGCACGGCGCGATCCAGGGCGACAGCTCGCACGGCCACTCGACCGACGGCGCGATCCAGGGCGACGCCAGCCGTGGCGACGCTCCCGCTCCCCTCGGCGGCGACGAGCACACCGAGGATCAGCTGCAGGCAGACAACCCGGCAGACTGAGCTCCCCCGCTCGCCCCCACCCCCTGCCGAGCGGCCCCCTTCTGCGCGAACCGGCCCCTTGCGATCGATCGCAAGGGGCCGGTTCGGCTGCAAGGGGGCCGCTCGGCAGCTCTGGGCTAGGCGCCCAGCACGAGCTTGAGCTGCTCCACCGCCCAGTCGAGCTCCGTCGCGCGGATCACGAGCGGCGGCGCGATGCGGATCGTCTGCCCGTGCGTGTCCTTCACGAGCACGCCGCGGCCGAGCAGCCGCTCGGCGATCTCGCGCCCGGTGCCCTTCGCCGGATCGATGTCGACCCCGGCCCAGAGTCCGGCGATGCGCACCTCGGTGACACCGTGACCGATCAGCGGCTGCAGCGCCTGCTCGAGGTGGGCGCCGAGTGCGCGGGCGCGCTCCTGGAACTCCCCCGACTCGAGCATCTCGACCACACGAAGGCCGACCGCCGCAGCGAGCGGGTTGCCGCCGAACGTCGAACCGTGCTCACCGGGCTGGATGACACCGAGCACATCGGCATCGCCCACGACGGCCGACACCGGCAGGATGCCGCCACCGAGCGCCTTGCCGAGCAGGTACAGGTCGGGCACGACACCCTCGCGATCGCACGCGAACGTCTCGCCGACGCGGCCGAGCCCGGCCTGGATCTCGTCGGCGATGAACAGCACGTTCTTCTCGTCGCAGATCTCGCGGATGCGGCGCAGGTACCCCTCCGGCGGGATCACGACGCCGGCCTCGCCCTGGATGGGCTCGACGAGCACGGCCGCGGTGTCCTCCGTGATGGCGGCAGCCACGGCATCCGCATCACCGAACGGGACGATGTCGAACCCGGGCGTGTAGGGACCGAAGTCGTCGCGCGCCGACTCGTCGTCGCTGAAGCTGACGATCGTGGTCGTGCGACCGTGGAAGTTGCCGGCAGCGACGATGATCCGCGCCTTGCCCTCGGCGATGCCCTTGACCCGGTAGCCCCAGGCGCGAGCGACCTTGATGCCCGTCTCGACCGCCTCGGCACCGGTGTTCATCGGCAGCACGAGCTCCTTGCCGGCGAGCTTCGCGAGCGCGGCCGCGAACGGCTCGAGACGATCGCTCTGGAACGCGCGGCTGATCAGCGTGACCCGGCCGAGCTGCTCGGTGAGTGCTGCGACGAGGGCCGGATGCCGGTGCCCGAAGTTCACGGCGGAGTACGCCGCGAGCAGGTCGAGGTAGCGCTTGCCCTCGACGTCGGTCACCCACGCGCCGTCGCCGCGCGCGATCGTGACTGGCAGCGGATGGTAGTTGTGGGCGACGTGCGGCTCTGCGACGACGTCGGTCACTTCGCACCGCGCAGTTCGAGCGTGCAGCACTTGATGCCGCCGCCGCCGAGCAGCAGCTCGGAGAGGTCGATCATGATCGGGTTGTAGCCGCGCTCGCGCAGCTGCTGCTCGAAGCCCTTCGCCCGCGGCGAGATGATCACGTTGTATCCGTCGCTCGCCGAGTTCAGGCCGAACACCGAGCCGTCCTCATCCGACACGAGGATCGCATCGGGGAAGCGCTCCTCGAGGATCGCGCGGCTGGCGTCGTCGAACGCACCGGGGAGGTACGCGATGTTGGCGTGCTCAGGGCCGCCGTGCTCGGTGCCCTGCACCGGATCGAGCACCGTGAGCGCGGTGTCGAGGTGGTAGAAGCGCGGGTCGACCAGGTTGAGCGAGATGACCTCGCGGCCGAACACCTCGCCGACCTCGCGGTGGCTGTCGCCGGTGGAGCGGAAGCCGGTGCCGGCGAGGATCACGTCGCCGACCAGCAGGAAGTCGCCTTCGCCCTCGTTGACCTCTTCGGGCACGACGGTGTCGTAGCCGGCTGCGCGGAACCAGTCCTCGAACGCGGGGGCCTCGCCGGCGCGCTCCTGGAAGCGGAACTTCGGCACGTACGCGCGGCCGTCGATCAGGAAGCCGCCGTTCGCGGTGTAGACCATGTCCGGGAAGCCGGGGAGCGGCTCGATCAGCTCGACCTCGTGGCCGAGCTCGATGTACAGGTCGTGGAGCGTCTGCCACTGCGCGACGGCCTTGGCGGTGTCGGTCGGGTTGGCCGGCTCCATCCACGGGTTGATCGTGTAGCTGACCGTGAAGTGCTCGGGACGGCACATGAGGTACCGGCGGTGCTGCGCGGTGCGGACGGAGGCGGTCTCAGGCGTCGACAGCGTGTTTTCGAAAGACAAGGTGCTCCTCGGAACGGGACGCGGCGGACGCTGTCCAGGGGCCCGGCGGTCCTTCCACTCGCTGCTCACGGAGAGCCTGTGGCGAGGAAGATGCGACTCGGGCACGCCGGTTCCCATTCTGTCACCCGGCGCCTGTGCCTCGCCAGGGTGCAGCATCCGATTGCTCCGGTCGCAGTCGATGCCGCCTTCGACACCCTGGGGCGGCAGCATGTGCGACCGGAATCCCCATCAGGGTGCGGCGGCGACCACGACCTTGCCCACGGTGTGCCCGGCCTCGACATGGGCCAGGGCAGCGGATGCCTCGGCGAAGGGATACGCGCGCTCGATCACCGGCACGATGCGGCCATCGGCGGTGAGCTCCAGGAGTTCGCGCAGCACCTCGGGTCTGGTCGAGGCGGCGAGCGGACGGATGCCGGGGCGCGAGCCGATCGACAGGACGGCGGCCCTCAGCATCCGTGGCACCGGGCCGAGCACGTGGCCGCCGTCACCCGTCGCGAGCACGACCGTGCCGCCGGGCGCGACCAGGCGCTGGAGCTCGCGCAGCGGCATCCCCCCGGCGATGTCGATCACCGCGTCGAAGCGCGCCGCCGGCAGTCCGGCCAGGGGCTGTGTGCGGTGGTCGAGCGTGCGCACGGCGCCGAGCTGCTCGACCAGCGGGGCGTTGCGCGCACCGCAGGTGGCCCACACCTCGGCACCCCGGATCGCCGCGAGCTGCACCGCGAAGGTGCCGACGCCGCCAGAGGCTCCGATGATGAGCACGCGCGGCGCGGTCGCACCCGTCAGCCCGACGCCGGCCAGGTCGAGCGCCTGCCACGCGGTGCCGCCGGCGATCGGCAGGCACGCTGCGCGCTGCGGGGCGATGTCGGCTGGACGCGGCACCAGCCGTGACGCCGCGACCGTGGCGTAGCCGGCCAATCCGCCGCCGCCGGCGAGCTCGCCGACGACCTCGTCTCCGATGGCGGCGCCGACCACATCGGGACCGACCGCGACCACGGTGCCGGCGACATCCATCCCCCGCACCGGCTGCTTCGGCCGCGTGAGTCCGAAGACCGGTCGCACGAGCAGCGGATCGCCGAGCATCAGGCGCACATCGCCGGCGTTCAGCGCGGTCGCCCTGATGCGCAGCAGCACCTCGCCGCGCCGGGGAACGGGGATCGGCACCGCTTCGAGCGTCGTCCCGGCGGCCGGGCCATAGGCTTCGCGCCGCCAGGCGTTCATCGTCTGGGTCATGTCACTGCTCCGGGTAGGCGAAGAGGTCGTCGAGCCCGACCCCGAACGCGCGGGCGATCTGGAAGGCGAGCTCGAGCGTCGGAGAGTACTTCTCCTGCTCGATCGCGATGAGGGTCTGCCGGGTCACGCCGATCGTGCGGGCGAGCTCGGCCTGCGTGAGACCTGCGGCTTCACGATGGGCACGGATGCTGTTCGAGACGAGTGTGGGCTTCACCATCAGACGAGGCCCCGCCGGTAGGCGATGACTCTCGCGATGCCGCCGATGATCGCCGACACCGCGAAGCCGAGGAACATCGTGTGCGCGATCCAGAAGACATCTGCACCGATCGCGCACAACACGATCACCCCGAGTCCGGCGATCACGACGAAGGCCTGCTCGACTCGTCCGCCCATGCGGCTGATGTCGCGGTCACGGATGTCGGAGCGGCCGGTGCCATCGGGGTCCTTCGCATGAGCGATCAGGCCCCAGAGGATGCTGAGCACGATGATGGCCAGGATGCTCAGGCCGATCATCCAGAGCATCAGCGGGAACCAGTCGACAGCGGTCAGCGGACCTCCCCCCGCCCGCTGCAGCACCACCAGGATGTAGATCGGCAGCGCGATGATCCCGACGATGAGCCCCGTCCAGGCGTTGCGCTCCTCGTACGTCATGATGGCCTCCTCGTGTAAAGAATTCTTGACACGTTGAGCGTACGCCCGACATCGGCACATGTCAAGAATCTTTGACACACTTGTCGCTCCGCCACCCGAGGGGTCAAAACACGCCCCACGCGGCCCGCGAGGCGCGGCGCGTCTTGACCCCTCACCACTCCACCACGTGACCTTGGCGCGGCCGACCCCAGGGCGCGGGCCACCCCTGGGTCCCTGAGCCTGTCGAAGGGCCGGGGCCACCCCAGGGCGGGGCCACCCCAGGGCGGGGCCGACCCCAGGGCGGGGGCCACCCCAGGGTCCCTGAGCTTGTCGAAGGGCCGGCGCGTCAGATCACGTCGGCGAAGGTCGCGTCGGGGTTGCCGAAGCGGTGCGCGGTGATCGCGATCGCCTGCTCGTGCACGAACGGCAGCAGCTCGATGCGCCCGGCCGAGGTCACCTCTCCGCCGTACACCGCGAGGTCGGGGTCGCCCTCAAGCGCACGAGCCAGCGCCGAGGACACCGCGTCGACCGATGCGCGAGGCCCGACCAGCCGCACCCGACCGGCACGCGGCGCAGTCGGAGCCTCGCCGGGCGCGGCAGCGGGGCGCGGCCGCATCCGCTCGATCCACTCCTCGTCGCTCTCCAGGAACACCGCTGCATCCAGGTCGCCGAGCGCGTGGCGCACCGCCGACGGCAGGCCGACCGGCGTCGAGAGCGTGAAGCCGGCACCGGCGCGCACCGCCGCGATGACGATGCGCAGCAGGTCCTGCAGTGCGGCATCCGCTGTCGCCCTGATCTCGACCGGCACCGGGCGATACCGGAACAGGTTGCGCTCGACCTCGAGGTGCGAGACGTCGCGCACCTGACCGAACTCGCGGTCCCAGGCGAGCGCATCCGACAGCGCCGAGCGCCGCAGCCACTCGAACGATTCGAAGTCGAGCGATGGCTGAGCCGACTCGATCAGACCGGTGATGCGCGAGTCGAGGCCGCGCAGATGCAGCGTGCTCGAGGGCATGGCGCTCGGCTGCGAACGCCACGAGCCGAGACCGATCAGGTAGTTCGGTCCGCCCGCCTTCGCGCCGGGGCCGACCGAAGAGCGCTTCCAGCCGCCGAAGGGCTGGCGTTGCACGATCGCGCCGGTGATCCCCCGGTTGACGTACAGGTTTCCGGCCTGCACGCGGTCGAGCCAGAACGAGAGCTCGTCCGGGTTCTGGGTGTGCAGGCCCGCCGTCAGCCCGTACGCGACGGCGTTCTGCAGCTCGACGGCTCTGGCCAGGGTCGGCGCGTGCATGATGCCGAGCACCGGGCCGAAGAACTCCTCGAGGTGGAACCGTGAGCCGGGCTGCACGCCGACGCGCACGCCGGGTCGCCACAGTCGCCCGCTCGGGTCGTCGGTCGACACGGCCGGCTCGATCAGCCACTGCTCGTCGCCCTCGAGCTCGGTGAGCGCCCAGGCGAGCTTGCCCTGCGGCTTCTCGATCACGGGCCCCACCTCGGCGAGCGGATCCGTCGGCCAGCCGACATGCAGCGACCGGACGGCATCCGCCAGCTGCCGGGCGAAGCGCTGCGAGCGTCCCACCGGCCCCACCAGGATCGCCAGCGATGCCGCCGAGCACTTCTGCCCTGCGTGCCCGAAGGCGCTCTTCACGAGGTCGGCGACCGCGAGATCGAGGTCGGCGGACGGCGTGATCACGATCGCGTTCTTGCCGCTCGTCTCGGCGAGCAGCGGCAGCTCAGGGCGCCAGGAGCGGAACAGTGCTGCGGTGTCCCAGGAGCCGGTGAGGATGACGCGGTCGACGGCCTCGTGGGCGATGAGCGCCTGACCGAGCTCGCCCTCCTCGATGTCGACGAGCGCGAGCACATCGCGCGGGACGCCGGCCTGCCACAGGGCCTCGGCGATCACGGCTGCGCAGCGGCGGGCCTGCGGCGCCGGCTTGAACACGACGCCGGATCCTGCGGCGAGCGCTGCCAGCACGCCGCCGGCCGGGATCGCGAGGGGGAAGTTCCACGGCGGGGTCACGACCGTCACCCGTGCGGGCACGAATGCGGCGCCGGAGATCGCGTCGAGCTCCCGCGCCTTGGAGGCGTAGTAGCCGGCGAAGTCGACCGCCTCGCTGACCTCGACGTCGGCTTCCGCGATGACCTTGCCGGTCTCGGATGCCGCGACCTCGATCAGCTCACCACGGCGGGATTCCAGCGCGGCGGCGGCGCGCAGCAGCACCTCGGCGCGCTCGGCGGCAGGACGCGAGCCCCAGGCTGCAGCGGCTGCCTCGACCCGTCGCACCGCGCGCTCGAGCGCGTCGGCGTCAGTGATGCGGGCACTCGCGAGCGTCGTGTCGCCGGCCGTCGACCCCTCGATGCCGGCGCGGATACCGGCCGCCCACTCGCGGTTCGCGGGCAGCGCCGGGTCGCTGTCGACCGCGTTCTCGAAGCCCGGCGCTCCACCGGTGCCGGTGTCGACCTCGCGAGCGGAGTAGATGGCCGTCTCGAGGAATCCCTCGCCGGCCGAGTCGTCGAACACGTCTGAACCGTCCGAGCCGCGGGAGATGCCGAGCACGGCCCTCGTCAGGTCGATCTCGGGCTCCGGTGCGGCGAGCGCAGGGCGGACGGACTCGTGCATGGGTGCGAGACGGTCCTGCGTGCGTCGAGGACCCCGCCAGAACGCCGGGTCGCGCGACAGGTCGAGCGCATCGAGGAAGCGGTCCTGCTCGCGCACGAACAGCGACTCGTCGCTGTCGAGGTGGAACGCCGCCGAGAGGAAGTTCTCCGACGAGGCGTTCTCCTCGAGTCGCCGCACCAGGTAGCTGATGGCGACGTCGAACTCGGCCGGTGCCACGACGGGCACGTACAGCAGCACCGGGCCGACCTCGCGCGCCACGGCCTGCACCTGCCCCTGGGCCATGCCGAGCAGCATCTCGAACTCGACGTCGTCGCGCACGCCGCGCTCCCCCGCGAGCAGCCAGGCGTACGCGATGCTGAACAGGTTGTGCCCGGCGACGCCGATCCGGACCGCATCCGTGTGCTCAGGGCGCAGCGCCCAGTCGAGGCAGCGCAGGTAGTTCGCGTCGGTCTCGAGCTTGGTGTCGTAGGTCGCGGGCGTCCACCCGTGCATCTTCGCCTCGACGTGCTCCATCGCCAGGTTCGCGCCCTTCACGAGGCGCACCTTGATCGGGGCTCCCCCGTACTCGACGCGCTCGCGCGCCCAGGCGGTGAGTTCCTGCAGTGCGGGCAGCGCATCCGGCAGGTAGGCCTGCAGCACGATGCCGGCGGTCAGCCCGGTCAGCCGTGGATCCTCGAGCAGTCGGGTGAACACCGCGATCGTCAGGTCGAGGTCGCGATACTCCTCCATATCGAGGTTGATGAACGTCTGGGTCCCTGAGCCTGTCGACGGGCTGGCTGCGGTCAGGTACAACGGCAGCAGTCTTTCGACGACCTGCTCGACGACCTCATCGAACGCCCACATCGAGATGTGACTGATGATGGCCGAGACCTTCACCGAGACGTAGTCGACATCGTCGCGGCGGATCAGCTCATGGATGCCGTCGAGGCGCCGCTTCGCCTCGGCCTCACCGAGGACCGCTTCGCCCAGCAGGTTGAGGTTCAGGCGCGACCCCGTCTCGCGGATCCGCGCGATCGCCGGGCCCAGCTTCGCCGGACGCGCGTCGACCACGAGGTGCCCGACCATGTCGCGCAGCACCCGCCGTGCGATCGGCACCACCGGCGAGGGCAGCATCGGCGCCATGCCGCCGCCGAGTTTCACGGCACCGCGCAGGTACCAGGGCAGGAACTCGGGCACGATCGGGGCGATCCGGTGCAGTTGGGATGCCGCGGCGCCGAGGCTCTCCGGACGCATCACGCCGTCGACGAAGCCGAGTGTGAAGGGCAGACCGTTCGCGTCCTGCAGCACGTCGGCGAGGCGTCGGGCGGCCGGGTCGACCTCGACCGCGGCGGCTTCGGTCACCCACCGACGGGCGAGCTCGACGGCTCGATCGGCCAGGGGTGCGGATGCCGCGGCATCCGTCGGGAAGGACGACGACTCGGACATGGCCTCAGCCTAGGTCGCTGTCACCCCTCCGGCCCGGAGCCTCGCCCGTGATCACGGGGTGTTCGGCCGGGTCCGCTGCGTGAGCGATCTCTGTCAGCGATCCGGCCCGCTCTATGCTGTTGCCGTGACCACGACACCGCCTGAGCGCACCGTCACCGAACATGGGCCGGCGTCGGTCGCGGCCGTGAACGCCGGCGCTCGAGCGAAGGTGCTCGGCTGGGCACGGCAGAGCATCGACCTGGTGCCGACGTCCTGGCTGATCACCGGCGCGGGCGCCCTGCTGTTGGGCGCCACTGCACTCTTCGGTGGGCTGGAGGCAGCCGCGGTCGACCCCACACCGTCGGTCGCCGCCGGAGAGACGTTCGCGGGGTCGGACCTCGAGATGACGGTCCTCGGCGTGCAACTGCGCGATGAGCGCGGGAAGGCACTCGTCTTCCCCGACGAGGAGAAGGGCGAGCGGGTGCTCGTCGTGGTGGTCGACGTCGTGAACACGTTCGACAGACCACGGAGTTCCTCGGACGGCGCGGCCAGATCGCCCGTCATCGACGGCATCCGTCTCGAGGGGCTCGATGAACCTCCCACCATCTCTCGCGCCGATGACGGCGAGGCGTCACCAGCGCTGCAACCCGACGTCCCCGCTCGCCTGCTCCTGGCGTGGCTGGTCGGGCCGGACGACTTCCGCGAGGGCGATGAGGTGACGCTCACGCTCCCCGACTCCACGCACCGCGTCGGCACGAGCGTGGTGCGCGGCGACTACTGGGACGACATCGTCGTCGGTGCGACGGTGACCACGACGATCGACGAGCCGGGAGCATCGTGAAGAAGACGATCCTGGTGTGGTCGCTCACGCTCGTCCTGCTGGCCGCAGCCTGGGGCATCTCGAAGGCGACGCTCCCCGACGACGCATCGACTCTGCCGTTCCCCGCCGCAACCGAGGTCGGCGAGACCGTGACCACACGCAATCTCGCCGTCACGGTCACCGACGTGCACGTCGCGAACCGCGTACGAGATGCGGCGGAGTGGTCGGCGGACGGCAGCTGGGTGGTCGTCGACCTCGAAGCCGCCGGTGTACTGACCCAGGACGAGGGCACCCTGGCGCTCGCTCAGCTCGTCATCGGCGATCGCACCTTCGGGGCGACGGACCGCGGCACCACCTTCCTGGACCAGCGCCTGGTCACCGGCGTCCCCCGGTCCGGCAGCCTCGCCTTCGAGCTCCCGGAGGACGCCCTGGCTGGCACTGCGACGCTCCGACTGGGGACAGCCCGCGAGGTGCAGCTCGACGATGTGATCGAGCTGACCATCGAGCTCGGCTCGCTGCCGGTCGACGCCGAGGTCGCACTCGACGAGAACGGATGGGCGCGATGACCATCCCCATCCCACCCGCGCGCCCGTCACCTCAGCCTGAGCCCGCGAGACCGCCATCCTGGTGGCGGCGCAATCGGCTCGCGCTGATCGCCCTCGCCGTCCTCGTCCCCGGAACAGCCGGCGGCATCGGCTGGCACGAGTGGCACCAGTACTACGGTTTCGACGCGCGGCCGTTCCAGCCGATCACCGTCGGGGAGGGCGACACCGCGGATCTCGTGGGAGCCACCTGGGGTCCGATCCGCGGCGGAGAGATCGACGACATCAGCGGCCTCGACGTGCCTGACGATGCGACGGTGATCGCCGTCGGCATCCCGGTCGCCGCGGGCACCGACGGAGTCGCCTGCGCGGGCCCCGTGCTCGTGCAGCAGTCGACCGGCCGCGAATGGCGCACGGCGCGCTCCGAGATCGGGCTCCTGTCGGATTCCGAGGAGCCCGAGTTCTGCGTGCAGAACCAGAAGGGCGACTACGAATTGATCGTCCCGTTCGTCGTCCCGGACGACGCCGAAGGCCCGTTCTGGGTCGACGTCTGGCCTCAGGATGCGGGCGGGTCGTTCTTGAGGTTCGCGCTCGAGGACTGACCGCCGACCACATCCCGAGAGGGCGCCGCGACGATGGCGGCAGCGACGGTATCCGCCGACGAAGGCAGGAGCCCGGCGGCATCCGCCACCGCCCGCATCTCGGTCTCCTCTGCCGAGACGGACGCGGAATCCGACCGTTCCTGCGGTCGACGCCGCAGCCGACCCAGGGTCGCATCGTAGGCGCCCGTGATGACCGCGATCCGCAGGGGTTCGGTGACCATCAGCGGGACGAGCGAGACCACCGGCAGGATGATCGCCCAGGTGAGGTACTCGTGCGGGCCGATCAAACGGGTGATCCCGAACGACAGGTACGACTCCAGCGCCTTCACCGTCACATACAGGAGCGCGTATGACGCGACGAGGAGCGGGCCCGCTCGCCACATCAGCAGGATCGCCCGTCCGATCGGGCGGAAGCGCGCGCCGAGCTCCTCGCCGAGATCCTTCAGCCGCCGCACCACCGGGTTCGGGATCGCCGTGGCGTGGTCACGGACGCGCGCGATCAGCTCGTTCTCCAGCCGGAGCTTCTCGGCGACGATGGCCTGTCCGAACACGACACCGGCGATGGTGAGCCACGCGAGGGGCGCGATCAGCACGGGGCCCGCCTCGGCGAGCACCCAGCCGATGCCCTCCCAGAGCCAGCGCAGCGGCGCCACGGCGTTGAGGACCTGTTCGCGGACGTCTTCGAGGAACGCCATCGCAGCACGGCTGTCCACCCATGCCTTGATCATGTCGAAGAGGTCTCCGAGCAGGATGACGGAGAAGAAGACCCAGACGACCTCGAAGTAGACGGCGACTGGCGACAGCCAGGTCGAGAGCTTCGCCGACCATCTCGACCACGCCCACCTTCCCGCGAAGGCCAGCACGATGATCAAGATCGTCCAGACGTTGAACGGCAGGTTGAGCACGGTGTCCTGGTCGCTGACCGGACCTTCACCGTTGACTCCGGCTGTCCAGATGATGCCCGTGCGCACCTCGAGCGCACGGATCGAATACGCGTTGATGTCTTCGCGCAGGAGGCCCTGGGCCCAGTACACGGCGAAGAAGGGGAGGATGCCGGCGAGCAGGGCCGAGAGGAAGGTGCGCCGACGCTCGACAGGCTCATCCGGGAGCGGTGCGACCTCCTGAAGATTGCGCAGACCGCCACGCACCACGAGGAACATCGCGACGAGACTGATCAGTCTCGCGAGGATCCCGATCGGCAGCACGAGGAAGCCGAGCGTCGCCGAGGAGGCACCGATGAATCCCGCCACCTGGGCTATCACGTACTGCACGAGCACTCCGGCGAGATACCACGCCATGAGCGCAGGCCAGTGCCGCAGCAGCACGCGTCCGGTCGTGGTCAGGATCCCCAGCACGGCCCTAAACTACCGCGTCAGACCACCGGAATACCGGAACTAGGACCAGACGCTCGGAGCCGGCTGCCGCACGGGCGGCAGTGCGGATGCCGCGGCCCAGTCATGCACCCACGGGTCGATCTCCGGCACGCCCTCCGGCTTGCCGACCGCGGCGAACAGCTCCTCGTTGCTGACCGTGCCGCCGGTGCGGCGCAGCATCCGCGACCGCACGATCACGCGCGCGTAGATCTCGCCGTCGACGACCGCCCTGTGCTCGAGGAACACCGCCTTGTCGTCGTGACCGATGAAACGCGACTGCACGTCGAAGCGCTGCCAGAGCTGCAGCGACTTGCGGAACGTGACGGTCTCGCTCGACACGACCGCGTACCAGCCCCGTTCGTTCATGGCGTCGAACAGGCCGGTGCGGATGAGCAGATCCCATCGTCCGAGGTCGAACAGCGACAGGTAGCGGCCGTTGTTCATGTGGCGCAGGATGTCGATGTCGGTCGGCAAGGTGGTGAGCCGGATGCTGCTGACGGACGATGCGTCGAGCGTCTTCCCCCGGCGCACGCGGCGTCGGGCACGGAGGATCACGAGGAGGGTGCGCCAGATCACGTTCACGAGGATCGATCGTAGCCATGAGTGCATGGACGGCGAATTCCGTTGTGCGAATCCTCCATCTGCCGTTCGGGGAGTTCGGACGGCATCCGCTCGATTTCCGGATCGCTCACGCCCCGCGTAGAGTCGCCGCATGAGCGCCGAAGCCCAGCCAGAAGTCATCGTCCGTCCGGTCCGTGATGTGGATGCGGAAGCCCTCGGTCGCGTGCACGCCCAGTGCTGGCACGAGACCTACGACCACCTGATCAGCAAGGCTGCGCTCGAGAAGGTGTCCCCTCGCCGCATGGCCGAGCTGTGGACGCACTGGGCCTCGCAGGGTCCGGACTTCAAGATGAACGCCGCACTCGTCGACGGCGAGATCGTCGGCTTCGCCGGCTCCGGGCCCGCTCGCGACAAGGATGCTCCGGCGTTCCGCGAGCTCTACTTCATCTACCTGCTCGACGCGTGGCACTCCACCGGCATCGGCCAGAAGCTCTTCGACGCTGCGGTCGAGAAGGATGAGCCGCTGTACCTCTGGGTCGCCGAGGACAACCCCCGCGCGCACCGCTTCTACACGCGCAACGGCTTCACGCTGGACGGCGCACAGCACACCGAGCCGTTCCTCGGCGAGACGCTGACCGAGGTCCGCTTCACGCGCTGACGCTCCCTCCTGCCGAGCCACCCCTTTGTGTGCGAGCGGCCCCTCTGAATGCATCACTCAGGGGGGCCGCTCGCGTGTAAGGGGGCCGCTCGGCAGGGGGGTGGGGGGGGTCAGCGACTGGAGACCTGGCCGAAGGCCTTCGCGATCGGGGCGATCACGAGTGGGCGAGCGGCGAACCAGCCGGCGGCGATCACCACGAGGGATGCCACGAACACCCAGAAGCCGGTCCACGTCACCGCATCCTGCGAGGCGTACATGTGGTTGAGGTTGCGCAGGAACCCGGTGAGCATCACGAGCGCGACGTGCGCGATGATGAACGCCACGAAGTACAGCATGATCGGGAAGTGCAGCGCGCGGGCCCACTCGACCGGGTACGCCTTCGACAGGCGCTCGGCCCTCTTCGGCCACAGCCCCGACATGCGGAACCCGGTGATCGCGGCGAGCGGGGCGGCGATGAAGACGGTCGCGAAGTATGCGAGCTGCTGCAGGCTGTTGTAGTTGTTCCAGCCGTTCTCATGCGGCCAGTCGAACGAGACGTACTGCAGCGCCGCCGACAGCGCGTTCGGGAAGACCTCCCAGCTCGTCGGCACGATGCGCACCCAGTGCCCGGTCACGATCAGCAGCACGATGAAGATCACCCCGTTGACCAGCCACAGGATGTCGAGCGCCTGGTGGAACCACAGCGTGAGGCTGATCTTGCCCTTCGGGTTGTTCCGCGGGGTCCAGAACGCGGTCGGACGCTTCTCGGTGCGCACCCTGAGCCCTGAACGGATGATCAGCACCATCAGGAACACGTTGAAGAAGTGCTGCCACCCGATCCACGGCGCGAAGCCGGGCTCGACCGCGATCGGCGACTCGTACTCGCCGGGGAACGCCGCCAGGAAGTCCTGCATGAACGGGAAGCTCAGCAGCGTGCGCACGAGCGCGACGGCCGCACCGGCGAGCACGCCGAGCGCTGCCGCACCCATCAGCCCGGCGATCGCCTGCGTCCAGGTCGGACGACGACGAGCGGATGCCGCCGGCGCGGCGAGCTGACGCGGCGCCCGGCCGTTCCAGACGGTGCGCGTCCACGCCAGCGGGACGTCGATGCTCCGCGCGGGGATCGCGACCGCCGCCCCTGCATCCGCAACCGGGACCCCTGCATCCGCAAGTTGGGTCCCTGAGCCTGTCGAAGGGCCTGCATCCACAACCTGGGTCCCTGTATCCGCATCCTGGGTCCCTGAGCCTGTCGAAGGGCCGACCATCGGAGCAGTGCCGGCCGGTGGCCACGGTTCTCCACCGACGACACGTGGGAGGCCGCGCCGAACCATCGTGTCTGCAGTTGCCGCGGCGGGTGCCGGCGCAGCACCGGCAGCCGCTGTCGCGGGTGCGGTGGCGATCGGCGCCGCTGCCGCGGGCGCAGCAGGGCGAGCGGATGCTTCGACCGGAGCGGATGCCGCACCGGCGCTCACGCGAGGGGCGGTCGCCTCAGCAGGCGGCCAGGGCTCGCCACCGGGCACGCGCGGGAGGCCGCGGCGAATGGGGGCGGTCGAGGCGTGGGGCGCTTCGACAGGCTCAGCGACCCGCTCCTGCTCAGCGACAGCATCCGGCTCAGCCTCAGGAACCTGGGTCCCTGAGCCTGTTGAAGGGCCCCCGCCCGCCTCAGAAACCTGGGTCCCTGAGCCTGTCGAAGGGCCCCCGCCCGCCGCCACAACCTGGGTCCCTGAGCCTGTCGAAGGGCCCTCGTCCACCGCCGCCTCGACCTCGGTCGCCGGCGGCCACGCCTCTCCGCCCGGCACTCGCGGCAGTCCGCGCCGGAGCATCCTGGGTCCCTGAGCCTGTCGAAGGGCGCCCATGACTACTTCTTCCGCGCCTCGAGCGCGGCGATGAGCTGCGGCACGACCGTGAAGAGGTCGCCGACGATGCCGAAGTCGGCGACGTCGAAGATCGGAGCCTCACCGTCCTTGTTGATCGCGACGATCGTCTTCGAGGTCTGCATGCCGGCACGGTGCTGGATCGCACCGGATATGCCGAGAGCGACATACAGCTGCGGCGACACCGAGACTCCGGTCTGGCCGACCTGGTGCGACTGCGGGATGTACCCGGCGTCCACGGCGGCGCGCGAGGCGCCGACCGCCGCACCCAGAGCGTCGGCGAGCTCCTCCACCAGCACGAACTTCTCCTTCGATGTGAGGCCGCGTCCGCCCGAGACGACGCGCGTCGCGCCGCGCAGCTCAGGGCGGGACGACGCGACCTCGACGGCCTCGATCGCACCGGCTGTCGCTGCGACCGCGCCGGACGGCGTCACCTCGATCGCCGAGACCTCCGGCGACGCGACGGCTTCGGCGCGAGCGTCGACCGCGCCCTGTCGCACCGTGATGATCGGCGCACCGAAGGTCGGCGCCGACTCGACGAGGTATGCCCCGCCGTAGACCGAGTGGTGCGCGACGATGCCCTCGTCGTCACGAGACACCCCGACCGCGTCGACCGACAGCGCGAGCTTCTGGCGCACGGCGAAGCGTCCGGCGACGTCGCGACCGGCGATCGAGTTCGAGATCAGCACGGCGTCGGGCTGCACGCGCTCGAAGGCGGCCTGCAGGGCGTCCACGATCGGCACGGTGAGCGCTGCGGCATCCGCATCCGCGGTGAGCACGACCGGTGCTCCTGCCGCTGCCGCCTGCGCGGCGGCATCCGCAGTCCCGCCGACGATCAGCGCGACGGGGGTGCCGACCGCGGAGGCCGCACCGATCAGTGCGGCAGTGCTGCTCGCGACGTTCCCCGACGGGTCGACGTCGACCAGGACGAGGATCGGGTTCTCGGGATTCGCCATGTCACACCAGCCTGTTCTGCACGAGGTAGTCGACGAGCTGCGCGGCGGCATCGCCTTCGTCGGTGATCTTCACGCCGGCCGCACGTGGGGGCTTCGCTGCCACCGAGGTCATGATCGTGCGCGGCGCGGCACTCGGGTCTGCCGAGACGTCGAGGTCGGCGAGCGAGAGCACCTCGAGCGGCTTCTTCTTCGCGGCCATGATGCCCTTGAAGTTCGGGAACCGGGCGTCAGGCAGCGCCTCGGTGATCGAGATGACGGCCGGCAGCGGGGCAGACACCGGCTGCGATCCGGCATCCGCGGCGCGTGTGCCGGTCACGGCCTCATCGGTGATCTCGACCGAGGAGAGCGCGGTCGCCTGCGCGAAGCCGAGGTGCTCGGCCAGCATCGCCGGGATGACCCCGCCCGACCCGTCGGTCGACAGGTTGCCGGTGATCACGAGGTCGGGCGCCCCGCGTCGGATGGCTGCTGCGAGCGTCTCGGCGGTGAGGCCGAGGTCGGCGCCGGCGAGCTGCTCGTCAGCGATGTGCACGGCGGATGCCGCCCCGATCGCGAGTGCACGCCGCACGGTCGCGGTCGAGGTCTCCGGCGCCATCGAGAGGGCCACCACCTCGGTGCCCTCGTGCGAGTCGGCGTAGCTCAGGGCGACCTCGAGCGCACGCTCGGTGATCTCGTCGAGCACCACGTCTCCGCCGGCACGCTCGGCGAGCCCCGTCTCGAGATTCAGGGTGCGATCACCGTAGGTGTCCGGCACCTCTTTGACCAGGACGAAGATCTTCATCGATTGCTCCTCACGACTGCCTTGATTCTAGTCCTGCGGTACTGGGTTCCACTTGTTGCGCGACCGAGAACCATCGACGGCTGCGCCTGCGGTGTGCGCGTCACCCTCGCGCGGCCCGCCGCCACCGCTACCGTAGACCTGTGGTCCGACCCCGTCCGCTCCCCGTCGATCCGCTCGCTGAGGCGAAGCGGCAGTGGGTCGCGCACGGATGGGCGGATGCCGCAGACGGCATGGCCGTCGTCACCTCGGTGATGCGTGCACAGCAGCTGCTGTTGGCGCGCGTGGATGCCGCCCTCAAGCCGTTCTCGCTGAGCTTCGCCCGCTACGAGGTGCTGCGGCTCCTGGCCTTCAGCCGGGCCGGACGACTGCCCCTGTCGAGCGCGGTCGCCCGCCTGCAGGTGCACGCGACCACCGTCACCAGCACGGCCGACAGGCTCGTCCGCGATGGGCTCATCGTGCGCGAACCGCATCCGCACGACGGCCGCGCCTCGATGCTCGCCCTGACCGACGCCGGCCGCGAGCTCGTCGAACGTGCGACCCAGGCGCTGAACGCCGACGTGTTCGCGAATCCGGGGGTCGCGCGCGACGACGCCGCCGAGCTCGTCGCGATCGTCGCCAGACTGCGCAGGGATGCCGGCGACTTCACCGATCCGCGCCCGCATCCGGAACCGCTCTGACATGGCCGGCTTCGTGCTCGAGACCGTGATCACCGCACCGCCGGCGACAGTGTTCGCGGCGTCCCTCGATCCGGAGTTGCACGTGCGCTCGATGGCGCGGCACGGCGAGACCATGGTCGAGGCGCCGTCCGGCGGACGGTTCACCGAAGGATCGACGGTCACCTGGCAGGCGCGGCACTTCGGCATCAGGTTCCGGCTGCGATCGATCGTGTTCGACATCGATCCACCGCGTGCCTTCAGCGACCGCCAGATCGCCGGGCCCTTCGCGGCGTTCCGGCACGAGCATGCATTCGAGGAGCACCCGCGCGGCACGCTGATGCGCGACACGATCACGTTCCGCTCGCCGTTCGGCCCGATCGGCCGCGCGGTGGACGCATTGTGCATGCAGGGGTACCTGCGGCGACTCATCGAGCAGCGCAACGCGACGCTGGTCGACGAGATCGAGGGCGACGGGCGTACCCTGTCGGCATGAGCGAACTGCGCCTGCACACCACCCTCACCGGCCGCGGCCCCGCTGCGGCGATCGTGCTCAGCGATGCGCAGGTCGCCTCGCTCGGCGGCGGCAAGGCCTTCCCCGTCGCGGTCACGATCGGCGACCGCACCGCGCGCCTGCGGGTCGCCCGCATGGGCGGGGCGAACCTGATCGGCTTCAGCAAGGCGGTGCGGGCTGAGCTCGGGGTCGAGATCGACCAGGAGGTCGACGCCGTGATCCGTGTGGACGCCGCAGAGCGCACGGTCGAGGTGCCGGCCGAGCTCGAGGCGGCGCTCGACGCCGACCCCGCAGTGCGCGCCGCCTTCGACGCGCTGTCGTACTCGATCCGCAAGGAGCACGCCCGCACGGTCGCCGAGGCCAAACAGGACGCGACGCGCGAGCGCCGCATCGCGAAGATCATCGAGTCTCTGCAGAACTAGCCGTTCACGATTCAGCAAGAATTCGCCACGGCGACCGAAAACGGGGTCTGCGACGGCGACCCGGCCCGGTTCTTGCTGAATCGTGCACGGCCGCATGGTTCAACGGTTCCGGAAGTCCGGAGCGCGCTTCTCCCGGAAGGCAGCCATGCCCTCCTTCTGATCCGCCGTGTCGAACAGTGCCGCGAACGCCTGCTTCTCGTGGGCGAGCCCCTCGGCGAGCGTCGTCTCCATCGCGGCGTCGAGCGCAGCCTTCGCCGCGTACACGGACGGAAGCGAGCGCGCCGCGATCGTCTCGGCGAGGGTCGTCGCCTCGGCCAGCAACTCGGATGCCGGAACAACTCGCGAGACGAGGCCGGAGCGCTCGGCCTCCTCGGCACCCATGAAACGCCCGGAGAGCACCAGCTCGGCAGCCTTGTAGTAGCCGACCGCCCGGATCAGACGCTGCGTCCCGCCCATGCCGGGGATCACACCGAGGTTGATCTCGGGCTGTCCGAACTTCGCCGTGTCGGCGGCCAGGATGATGTCGCACATCATCGCGAGCTCGCAGCCTCCACCGAGCGCGAACCCGGAGACGGCAGCGATCACCGGCGTGCGCACGGCGGCGAACTCGCGCCAGATGCCGAAGTGGTCGGTCGCGATCATCTCGGCGGCGGACATCCCCTCCATCTCCTTGATGTCGGCGCCGGCGGCGAATGCCTTCTCGGATCCGGTGAGGACGATCGCCCCGACGCCGTCGTCGGCATCGAAGGCGATGGCTGCCGCGGTGACCTCTTCGGCCACCCGGCTGTTCAGGGCGTTCAACGCCTGCGGACGGTTCAGGGTGATCCACCCCACTCGTCCGCGCTGCTCGACGAGGATCGTCTCGAATTCGGTCATGGTGTGTCTCCCTCGGCTGTCACGTCGTCGTTGCCTTCAGTATCCCCGAGCCCTCGGCTCCCTGAAGGAGCGGAGCAGGACGACGGGCTCACACGCGGTCGTCGCGGATGTCGGTGATGATGCCGGAGAAGTCGCGACCGGCGCCGTCTCCCGCTGCGAAGGCCGCATAGATCTGCTGCGCGAGGCGGCCCATCTGCGCATCCGTCGACGTCTGCTCGATGGCCTGCAGCGCGAGCCCGAGGTCCTTCGCCATCAGGGCGCCGGCGAAACCAGGCTGGTAGTCGCGGTTCGCCGGGCTGGTCGGCACAGGACCGGGGACGGGGCAGTTCGTCGTGATCGACCAGCACTGGCCGGATGCCTGCGACACGACGTCGTACAGCGCCTGGTGCTCGAGTCCCAGCCGCTCGCCGAGCACGAAGGCCTCGGCGACCGCGATCTGCGAGACCGCGAGGACCATGTTGTTGCACACCTTCGCCGCCTGGCCGAGGCCGGGTCCGCCGCAGTGCACGATCCTCTTGCCCATCGCTTCGAGCAGCGGCAGCGCCGCGGCGAAGTCCTCGTCTGATGCACCGACCATGAATGCGAGCGTGCCGTTCTCGGCCCCGACGACGCCGCCGGACACCGGCGCATCGATGTTGCGGTGCCCCGCGGCGGTCGCGAGCTCGTGCGCCGTGCGCGCCTCGTCGACCGCGATCGTCGAGGACTCGATGAACAGCGTGCCGGGCCGGGCCGCCGCGAGCAGTTCGGTGCGATACGCCTCGATCACGTGCTTCCCGGCGGGGAACATCGTGATGACGACATCCGCATCGGTGACGGCATCCGCACCGCTCGCCGCGACGGGGATGCCGGCGGCCTCCGCCGCGAGGATCGCCGCCGGGACGAGATCGAATCCGCGCACCTCGTGCCCTGCCCGCAGCAGGTTGACGGCCATCGGCAGCCCCATGTGCCCGAGGCCGAGGAACGCGACGACCGCCCGTGCGGGTGCCGCGCTCATGACGCGCTCCGCATCGACGCGGAGCCGGCCGGCCGCAGCATCTCGCGTCCGACGATCAGCCGCATGATCTCGTTCGTGCCCTCGAGGATCTGGTGCACCCGCAGATCGCGGACCACCTTCTCGATGCCGTAGTCCTGCAGGTAGCCGTAGCCGCCGTGCAGCTGCAGTGCGCGGTTGGCGACGTCGAACCCGGCATCCGTCGCGAAGCGCTTGGCCATCGCGCAGCGCATCGTCGCATCCGGCGCGTGCTCGTCGACCGCCTGCGCGCCGTCGCGGACCATGAGCCGCGCGGCCTGCAGGTCGGTGCGCATGTCGGCGATCGCGAACATGATCGACTGCTTCTCGGCGAGCGGCTCTCCGAAGGCGAGGCGCTCGTGCACGTACTGCACTGCGCGGTCGAGCGCCCACTGCGCCCCGCCGATCGAGCAGGCGGCGATGTTCAGGCGTCCGCCGTTGAGCGCCGACATCGCGATCGCGAACCCCTTGCCCTCGTCTCCGAGCATGGCGGATGCCGGGACCCGCACCCCATCGAGCACGACCTGGCGGGTGGGCTGCGCGTGCCAGCCCATCTTCTTCTCCAGTGCGCCGAAGCTCAGGTGCTCGGCGTCGCCCGGCACGAGGAAGGCGCTGATGCCGCGGGCGCCGGGCTCGCCCGTTCTGGCCATGACCACATAGACGGCCGCCTCGCCGGCTCCGGAGATGAACTGCTTGACGCCGGTGAGCACGAAGTCGTCGCCGTCGCGCACGGCGCTCGTGGAGATGTTCGCGGCATCGGATCCTGCACCCGGCTCGGTGAGGCAGTAGCCGCCGAACTGCTCCATGCTGGTGAGCGTCGGCAGCCATTCCTCGCGCTGCGTGTCGTCTCCGTAGGTGTCGATCATCCACACCACCATGTTGTGGATCGAGATGTACGCGGCGACCGCGGGGTCTCCCTTCGCGAGCTCCTCGAAGATCGCGACGGTGTCGGAGCGGCTGAGGCCGGTGCCGCCGAACTCCTCGCGCACGTAGATGCCGCCGAGCCCCAGCTCGCCGGCTCGGCCGAGGGACTCGCGCGGGAAGATGTGCTGCTCGTCGCGCTCGGCGGCGAAGGGGGCGAGCTCGGCATCCGCGAACTCCCGGACCGCGTCGAGGATGGCCTCGCGCTCTTCGGCGGTGGTGGTGATGGTGGTCATTGTCATCGTCTCTGGGTCCCTGAGCGTGTCGAAGAGTGGGTCAGTGCATGGTGGGGATCACGAAGCTCGCGCCCTCGCGGATGCCCGCCGAGGGCCAGCGGCTCGTCACGGTCTTCGTCTTCGTGTAGAAGCGGAAGGCGTCGGCGCCGTGCTGGTTGAGGTCGCCGAAGCCGCTCTTCTTCCAGCCGCCGAAGGTGTAGTACGCGATCGGGACGGGGATCGGCACGTTCACCCCGACCATGCCGACCTCGACGCGGGCAGCGAAGTCGCGGGCCGCGTCGCCGTCTCGTGTGAAGATCGCGACGCCGTTGCCGTACTCGTGCTCTGAGGCCATCCGCAGTGCCTCGTCGTAGTCGGCGGCACGGGCGATCACGAGCACCGGCCCGAAGATCTCCTCGCGGTAGATCGCCATGTCGGTCGTGACGTGGTCGAACAGCGTCGGTCCGAGGTAGAAGCCCTCCTCGTACCCCTCGACCGAGAATCCGCGACCGTCGGCGAGCAGCGTCGCACCCTCGTCGATGCCCTGCTGGATGTAGCCCTTGACGCGTTCGACGGCGGCGCTGCTGACGAGCGGACCGTAGTCGACGTCGGCGGCGAGCGCTGGGCCGATCCGCAGCCGGGCGACGCGCTCCGAGAGCTTGGCCGCGAGGGCGTCCGCCGTCTCCTGACCGACCGGCACCGCGACCGAGATCGCCATGCACCGCTCGCCGGCCGAGCCGTAGCCTGCGCCGATCAGCGCGTCGACGGCCTGGTCGAGGTCGGCGTCCGGCATCACGATCATGTGGTTCTTCGCGCCGCCGAAGCACTGCGCCCGCTTGCCGTGTGCGGCGGCCGTGGCGTAGATGTACTCGGCGATGGGCGTCGACCCGACGAAGCCGACGGCGCGGATGCGGTCGTCGGTGAGCAGCGTGTCGACGGCCTCCTTGTCTCCGTGCACGACGTTGAGGACGCCGGCGGGAAGCCCGGCCTCGAGGAACAGCTCGGCGAGGCGCACCGGCACCGAGGGGTCGCGTTCACTCGGCTTGAGCACGACGGCGTTGCCTGCGGCGAGCGCGGGCCCCGCCTTCCACAGCGGGATCATGGCCGGGAAGTTGAACGGGGTGATCGCTGCGACGACGCCGAGGGGCTGACGCATCGAGTACACGTCGATGCCCGCTCCGGCTCCGGTGGAGTACTCGCCCTTCAGCAGGTGCGGGGCCCCGGCTGCGAACTCGATGACCTCGAGGCCGCGCTGGATGTCGCCCTTCGCGTCGTCGACGGTCTTGCCGTGCTCGCTGGCGAGGAGTTCGGCGAGCGACTGCATCTCGCGCTGGACGAGGTCGAGGAAGCGCAGCAGCACACGAGCACGCTTCTGCGGGTTGGTCGCCGCCCACTCCAGCTGCGCGGCTGCAGCGTTCGCGATCACCTCGCGGACCTCGTCGGCGGATGCCAGCGGCACACGGGCCTGGACGGCGCCGGAGCTGGGGTCGAACACGTCGGCGAAGCGTCCGGCATCTGGGGTGCGGTGCGTTCCGCCCACGAAGTGCGGGATCGTACGAGTCATTTTGCGACTTCCCTCCGTGCCATCGTTGGCACATTGGGGAGTTTACTTCGCCCTCCGCAGAATTACTAGGACATCCACGTAAATCCCTCTCCGGCGATCTCGCGTGTTCCATGGGCGTTCACCGTCCGGTCACCTTCGTCGATTACAACTGCAGGTGCGCGGAAGACTCAGACCGGAACGGGTAGTCACGGATTTCCGCGCCGCGGAGAGCGGATCCCGCTCCCGCCGCGGTGCCCACACCGCAGGACCCCCGCCGAATCGGGTCGGCGGGGGTCTTCTCCGTCTGCGCTGGTTCCGTCTGCGCTGGTTCCGTCTGCACGGGCCTCAGAGTCGTTCGATGATCGTGGCGTTCGCCATGCCGCCACCCTCGCACATCACCTGCAGGCCGAGGCGTCCGCCGGTCGCCTCCAGGTGATCGACGAGCGTGCCGAGCAGGCGGGTGCCTGACGAGCCGAGCGCGTGCCCGAGGGCGATCGCGCCCCCGCGAGGGTTGAGCTTCGCGGCATCCGCTCCGAGCTCTGCCGCCCACGCCAGTGGCACCGATGCGAATGCCTCATTCACCTCGTAGGCGTCGAGGTCGTCGATCGAGAGGCCGGCGCGCTCCAGGATGCGCTTCGTCGCCGGGATCGGCCCCGTCAGCATCATGAGCGGGTCGTCGCCGACCACCGCGAAGGAATGGAAGCGGGCGCGCGGCGTCAGGCCGAGCTGCGCAGCACGCTCGGCGCTCATCAGCAGTGCGGCGGATGCTCCGTCGGTGAGCGGCGAGGAGTTGCCGGCAGTGATCCGCCAGTCGAGTTCGGGGAACCGGGCAGCGAGCTCCTCGGTGCGGAACGCCGACGGCAGTCCGGCGAGTCGCTCGGCCGTCGTTCCGGCGCGCACGGTCTCGTCGGCACCCGCATCCGGCGCCTCATCGACGGCGATCACGGTGCGGTCGAAGAACCCCGACTCCCAGGCATCGCTCGCGCGACGGTGCGACTCGGCGGCGTAGGCGTCGAGCTGCTCGCGGGTCAGCCCCCACCGCGCGGCGATGAGTTCGGCGGAGACCCCCTGATTCACCAGCCCATCGGGGTACCTGGCGCGCAGGCGGGGCGACAT
Organism: Microbacterium oxydans; assembly: GCF_000956525.1. Lineage (GTDB taxonomy): Bacteria > Actinomycetota > Actinomycetes > Actinomycetales > Microbacteriaceae > Microbacterium > Microbacterium oxydans_A. The sequence goes on along the minus strand of NZ_JYIW01000016.1, from coordinate 51,237 downwards.
CGGCGACCCGCCGACGCCCGACGAACCGAGCGGCACCCGGCTCATCGACTCGACCCCGCCGGCGATCACCACGTCGTAGGCGCCGGCCATGATGCCCTGGGCAGCGATGTGCACGGCCTGCTGGCTCGAGCCGCACTGCCGGTCGATGGATGCCGCCGGCACGGTCTCGTCGAAGCCGGCGGCGAGCACGGCCTGTCGCGCGATGTTCGTCGACTGCTCACCGACCTGGCTCACGCAGCCGAGCAGCACGTCGTCGATCTGCCTGGACTCCAGTCCGGTGCGTGCGAGCAGGGCCGCGAGCGTGCCGGCGGCGAGGTCGACCGGATGCACCTCCGACAGCGCTCCCCCCGGCTTGCCGCGCCCGACGGGCGTGCGGACGACATCGACCAGAACCGCTGCAGTGCGTGTGCTCATGCCACCATTGTGCGCCAGCGCAGGGGCGGGAAGGCTCATGGGTGGGGCTGAATGTACCCGTCTTCCACTGCGCGGCGGTAGAGGTCGACCTTGGTCACCGCGGGTCGACCGGCGGCGGCATACTTGCTGCGCACACGGCGGACGTGATCGAGCACGGTCTCACGCGTGATGAAGAGCGCCTGCGCCACGTTGTCGGCCGTCGCACCGGCCGCGTAGCGGCTGAACACCTCGGACTCCCGCGCCGACAGTGCGATGCGGGCGGGTGTCGAGGGGACTCGCGCGATCGACGCGGTCCAGTCCCCCCGCGGGAGTTCACCGCGGACAGCGGCCCGCAGCGCGACCATCAGGCGCGGCACCTCGTCGGCCTTGTCGACCATGCCGACCGCGCCGGCTCTGGCTGCCGCCCGGATCACGGCGAGCGGCTCCAGCGACGCGTGCACGAGCACGCGCGCACCGGCGCCGACCAGCGCTGCGACATTGCGAGCCGGCGTCGAGCCGTCGGAGAGCGTCAGATCGAGGAGGATCACATCCGTCCGCACCTTGGCGGCGAGCAGTTCGGCGACGGACCGCCCTGCGGCGACCACCTGGAATCCCGGATGGCTCTGGATGATCGCCGTCACCCCCACCAGCATCGCTCGATGATCATCGATGACTCCGACCCGCACGACCATTCGTTCCCCGTTCCCCCGGTGACGGACCGGGGCGAGCTGACATGGTGGGCTCGCCCCGGTCCACGGGACGCACGAAGAGGCACCCCAGAGCATGACTTCGAAGCGGCGAGTTCGTGACGCCGATTCTGCACTCGTGTCGGTCACGCCGAATAGAATCGATGTCGCGCCGCGACCCTGGCGCAGCCCCCGTTCGGCGTGTCCGCGATCCGGCCGCCCCGTCACCCGAGGACCCGCCATGTCCAGCGATTCCATCACCGTCTCCATCCGCCGCGAGGTCGATCCCGACCGCATCAACGAGGCGACCGCCTGGGTGCAGCGCGGCGTGAACAAGGCCAACCAGTACCCGGGATTCCTCGGCTCCGGGTGGGTGCGCGCCGGCGCAGACTCGCACGTCTGGCACATGCTGTACCGCTTCGCCGACGAGGAGACCCTGGTCGCCTGGGAGGACTCGGCGGAACGCGCATCCTGGTTGGAGACGGGTCAGGGACTCGTGCTGAGCGAGCGCTCGCGACGACGCAGCGGGATCGAGGGATGGTTCGACGATCCGGCCACCGGCACGATCACGGTGCCGACCGGCGACGGCACCGACTCCGTCTCGGTCGGCAGCGCACCGCCCCGGTGGAAGCAGGCCGTCACGATCTGGCTCGGCTTCTTCCCGGTGAACCTCGCGTTCACCGCCGCGATGAGCCCGGTCCCCGGGTGGGATTCGCTGCCGTTCTGGCTGCGCGTGCTGGCGACGACCCTCGTGCTGACGCCGATCATGACGTACTGGGTGCTCCCCTTCGTCACGCGCTCCCTGCGCACCTGGCTCGCGCGCTGAGCCTTCCGCTCAGATCACGCCGACCGCGGTGAAGGCCAGCTCGGCAGCGCCGAGCAGCAGCCGGTCGGCCGCGAGGGATGCCGGCAGGATGCGCAGCTCCTCGGCGTTCTCCGCCATCGCGGCTGCGCTGACCTGTTCGGCGAAGCCATCGGGATCGAGCTCGACGAGCAGCGCCAGGAATCCGCCGAGCACGACGACCGCCGGATCGAGGATGTTCACGGCATCCGCGAGCGCCTGCGCGAGGATGCCGCGCTGGCGCCGGCACTCCGCACCGACAGCCTCGTCCGTGGAGGCGGCGATGGCTGCAGCGAGCCCCGCGTCATCCGCGCCGGTCAGCCCGAGCACGTCGAGGAGGCGGGCCCTGCTGACCTCGTCCTCGAGGGTCGCCGCGTCGTCGGTCCGCACCCGGTTCTGTCCGAACTCGCCCGCGTAGCCGCCGACGCCGCCGACCGCGATGCCGTGCACGATGATCCCGCCGCCGATGCCGGAGGGGCCGCCGTTGAGGTAGACGACGTCATCGGCTCCTCGTGCGGCGCCGAACAGGTGCTCGGCCAGCGCGCCGAGACTCGCGTCGTTGCCCACGGCGACCGGGAGTCCCGTCGCCGCGGCGATCGAGGCGCGCACCGGGGCATCCACCCAGCCGAGGTGCGGGGCATTGCGGACGAGACCGTCGGCCTGACGCACCAGACCGGGAACCGCGACGCCGATGCCGACCACACGCGACCCGCGCAGCTCACCGTGCGACCAGCGCGCGATCACCTCGGCGACCAGCGCGGTGACGGCCTCGGCCGACGGCAGCTCGATCTCGATCCGTTCACGCGCCGAGATGCCGCGGGCGAGGTCGATCGCGGCGATCTCGACGGCGTCGACCTCCGGGTTCACGGCGATCACGACCGTCTGCGGGGCCGCCTCGACCACGGGAGACGGCCGACCGACGCGTCCGGCGGGGTCGGGGTCGCGCTCGACGACCCACCCGTCCGCGACGAGTTCGGCGACGAGATCTGCCACGGTCGAGCGGTTCAGCCCGGTCGCCGCGGTGAGCTGGGCGCGCGATCGCGGGCCTTCGAGGTGCACCCGCCGCAGTAGGCGGGCGAGGTTGCGTGCGCGGACGCCGTCGCCGGCATCCTTCACGGCAGCGATTCCGCTGGGCTCCGTCGAAGCATCCGTCGCCACGTGCCCTCCTTCTCGTCCGGCGTCCCAGTCTAGGAGGCTGGACATCCCGGCCCTCAGCCTATATGTTGTTGCTCACAACAATTGAGAGCGGTCGCCGCCGCGCCCCCATGCGAAGGAGCATCATGAGCCTCACCCCGACCCGCGCCGACAAGTTCTCGTTCGGACTCTGGACGATCGGCTACAACGGCACCGATCCCTTCGGCGGACCCACGCGACCCGCACTCGACGTCGTGCACGCGGTCGAGAAGCTCTCCGAGCTCGGCGCCTACGGACTCACCTTCCACGACGACGACCTGTTCGCCTTCGGTTCGACGGATGCCGAGCGGCAGACCCAGATCGACCGCCTGAAGGGCGCGCTCGCCGACACCGGCCTCGTCGTGCCGATGGTCACCACCAACCTCTTCAGCGCCCCGGTCTTCAAGGACGGCGGCTTCACCTCGAACGACCGTCAGGTTCGTCGCTTCGCGCTGCGCAAGGTGCTGCGCAACCTCGACCTCGCCGCCGAACTCGGCGCCAAGACGTTCGTGATGTGGGGCGGCCGCGAGGGTGCGGAGTACGACTCCGCGAAAGACGTCCGCGCCGCACTCGAGCGCTACCGCGAGGCCGTGAACCTGCTCGGCGACTACGTGACCGACAAGGGCTACGACATCCGCTTCGCGATCGAGCCGAAGCCGAACGAGCCCCGCGGCGACATCCTGCTGCCGACGCTCGGCCACGCGATCGCGTTCATCGACTCCCTCGAGCGGCCTGAGCTGGTCGGCGTGAACCCGGAGGTCGGGCACGAGCAGATGGCCGGACTCAACTTCACCGCCGGTATCGCGCAGGCGCTCTTCCACGGCAAGCTGTTCCACATCGACCTCAACGGGCAGCGCGGCATCAAGTACGACCAGGACCTCGTGTTCGGGCACGGCGACCTGCACAACGCGTTCTCACTCGTCGACCTGCTCGAGAACGGCGGCCCGTCGACAGGCTCAGGGACCCAGCCGGTGCCGGCCTACGACGGCCCCCGCCACTTCGACTACAAGCCCTCGCGCACCGAGGACGAGACCGGGGTCTGGGACTCGGCCGCCGCCAACATGCGCACCTATCTGCTGCTGAAGGAGCGCGCTGCCGCCTTCCGCGCCGATCCGGAGGTGCAGGAGGCGCTGGCCGCCGCGAAGGTCGCCGAGCTCACGACCCCCACCCTGAACGAGGGCGAGTCCTACGACGACCTGCTCGCCGACCGCACTGCCTACGAGGACTTCGACACCGACGCGTACCTCGGCGGCAAGGGCTTCGGCTTCGTGCGTCTGCAGCAGCTCGCGACCGAGCACCTGCTCGGCGCCCGGTGATCCGCTGATGGCACTCGTCCTCGGCGTCGACTCCTCGACGCAATCGTGCAAGGTCGTCGTGGTCGACGCCGAGACGGCTGCAGTGGTGCGCAGCGGTCGTGCCGCACACCCCGACGGCACCTCCGTCGACCCGAACGCGTGGTGGACCGCGCTGAACGCGGCGATCGCCGGGGCGGGCGGACTCGACGGCATCGGCGCGTGGGCCATCGGCGGACAGCAGCACGGCATGGTGGCGCTCGATGCGTCGGGCACCGTCATCCGTGACGCACTGCTCTGGAACGACACCAGGTCGGCGGATGCCGCGGCCGACCTGGTCGCGGAGTTCGGCGCGCAGGAACTGGCCGACCGCACCGGTGTGGTGCCGGTGGCATCGTTCACGATCTCGAAGCTGCGCTGGTTGCGCGACCACGAACCCGAGCACGCAGAGCGGGTCGCGGCGGTCGCGCTCCCCCACGACTGGCTGACCTGGCGACTGCGGGGGTACGGGCCTGCAGGGGCGGATGCTGCGCCGCTCGGCCCGGTGCTCGAGGAACTCGTGACCGACCGATCCGATGCATCCGGCACCGGATACTGGAGCGCCGCGACCGGGGAATACGACCGGGAGCTGCTGGTCGCCGCACTCGGGCACGATGCGGTGCTGCCGCGCGTGCTCGGCGCCGAGGAGTCGGTGCAGGATGCGGCCGGACGCGCGGTCGCTCCCGGTGCCGGCGACAACGCCGCTGCCGCGCTCGGCCTCGGCGCGGATCCCGGTGACGTCGTCGTGTCGATCGGCACGAGCGGCACGGTCTTCGCGGTGAGCCAGGAGCCGTCGGCGGATCCGTCCGGCATCATCGCCGGCTTCGCGTCTGCCGACGGCCACTTCCTCCCGCTCGTGTGCACGCTGAACGCGGCGCGGGTGCTCGACGTCACGGCGACACTGCTCGGCGTGGATCACGAGGAGCTCAGCCGACTCGCACTCGCGGCACCTGCCGGATCGCACGGCCTGACGCTGGTGCCGTACTTCGAGGGAGAGCGCACTCCGAACCTGCCGGATGCGACCGCGACGCTCAGCGGCATGACGCTCGCCTCGACCACGCGCGAGAACCTGGCACGGGCCGCGGTCGAGGGGATGCTGTCAGGACTCGGCGCCGGGCTCGATGCGCTGCGTGCGGCAGGGGTGCCGCTGCGGCGGGCCCTGCTGATCGGCGGCGGCGCGCAGTCGGCTGCCGTGCGGGAGATCGCACCGCTGGTGCTCGGCATCCCGGTCGAGGTTCCGGCTGCGGGCGAATACGTCGCGCTCGGCGCTGCGCGACAGGCCGCCGGGCTGGTCTAGGCAGGGCGCGGGCCGCCGCCGCGGTTCCGGTCGCAGTTGCTGCCGCCTCGGCATCCGACTCCCCTGTTCCGGTCGCGATTGCTGCCGCCTCGACATCCGAGGAGCGGCAGCAATCGCGACCGGAACAGCGGCAGTGCCGTCAGATGCCGAAGATCCGCCAGGATGCCGCGTGCGTCGCACCGGGAGCGAGCGTCACGAGGTCGACACCGGAGTTGAAGGCGTCGGGCGGGCACGTCATGGGCTCGACCGCGAGGCCGATGCGGTGCGTCTCCTGACGTGCCGGGGTGTCGGCCGTGTGCACCTGCACCCACGGGCAGCGCTCGTCCCACGCCATGCCGACACCCTGACCGTCGGCGGCAGTCAGGCGCACCTCGGCGACCCCGTCTGCACGGCTCAGCTCGGTGAAGGCGTGATCGATGAAGACGTCGGCGATCGGGCGCGGCGTGCGGAAGTCCCACTCCGGATGCTCCGTCACGGGCTCGACCGCGACGGGGCTCAGCCGGTCAGGGGTGACGGTGAGGACCTCGGATGCCGGAAGGGTGAGCGTCCAGTCGTCCACCCGCCCGGAGGGTCCAGCCACGAGGTACGGGTGCGGCCCGGTCCCCCAGGGCGCAGCATCAGCCCCGACGTTGTGCGCCGTCACCGTCTGGTGCAGACCATCGGTGTCGAGCCGGTATTCGACCTCGACCTCGACGCGGAACGGATACCCGGTCTGCGGCAGGATCACCGCCGCCAGCACGACCCGGTCGTCGAGCACGAGCCGGTCTTCGAACTCGGCCCAGGCGAGCAGTCCATGCAGCGCGTGGCTGCGTTCGGGCTCGGTCAGCGGCAGCTGAAGCTCCTCGCCCTCGAAACGGTACCGGCCGTCGACGATGCGGTTCGGCCACGGCGCGAGCGTCGCGCCGCGGTAGCCCGGACGCACCTCATCCGCACCGAAGGGCACGACGAGGTCGCGGCCGTCGATCGTGAGCGTCCGCAGCGTCGCACCGATGCTCGCGATGTTCGCCTCGTAGCCGTGGGCGGCGAGGCGAAGCTGGCGACCGGAACGGGGAAGCATCACAGGCCCTTCGACAGGCTCAGGGACCCAGGGTGGGAACGCAGGCTCAGGGACCCAGGGTGGGGGCCCTTCGACAAGCTCAGGGACCCAGGGTGGGGGCGCGGGCTCAGGGACCGAGGCATCAGAGGCCCTGCGCCAGGCGGTAGTACGCCTGGTTCCAGCGGACCTGCTGCTGGAACTCCGGCAGCGTGGTGCTGTCGTCGATCACGAGCAGCTCGATCTCGGCCATGTCGGCGAAGTCACGGAACGCGTCGAGGCCCACCGCAGTCGACATGACCGTGTGGTGCGCAGCGCCGGCGGTGAGCCAGGACGCAGCACTCGTGGTGAAGTCGGGCTGCGGCTTCCAGACTGCGCGACCGACCGGCAGCTTCGGCAGCGAGGCCCGCGGCGGCACGTTCTCGACCACGTTCGCGGTCAGACGGAACCGGTCGCGCATGTCGCTGAGGGCGACGACGATCGCGGGGCCGGGGTCGGCCGTGAACACGAGGCGCACCGGGTCGTCCTTGCCCCCGATGCCGAGCGGGTGGATCTCGAGCGTGGGCTTCGCGGTCGTGAGCGACGGCGACACCTCGAGCATGTGCGCGCCGAGGATCAGCTCGTCGCCCGGCGTCATGTCGTAGGTGTAGTCCTCCATGAGGCTCGCACCGCCGGGGAGCCCCGAGCCCATGACGTTCGCGATACGCACCAGGATCGCGGTCTTCCAGTCGCCCTCGGCACCGAAGCCGTAGCCCTCAGCCATCAGGCGCTGCACCGCGAGGCCGGGCAGCTGCTTCAGCGCGCCGAGGTCTTCGAACGAGGTGGTGAACGCACCGAAGCCGCCCTCCTCCAGGAAGGAACGCAGCCCGATCTCGATCGCCGCGCCGTCGCGCAGCGACTCGTGCCGCTCACCGCCGCGGCGGAGCTCGGGCGCGACCTCGTACAGCTCCTCGTACTCGGCGACGAGCGAATCGATGTCGGCAGCGGATGCCGCGGCCACGGCATCCGCCAGCTCGTTCACGCCCCACGTGTTGACCTGCACGCCGAAGCGCAGCTCGGCCTCGGTCTTGTCACCCTCGGTCACCGCGACGAAGCGCATGTTGTCGCCGAAGCGCGCGAGCTTGAGGTCGCGGGATGCCGCGAGTCCTGCAGCCGCACGCTGCCAGGTGCCCAGCTCGCGCCGAAGACGCGGGTCGGAGGCGTGCCCGACGATCGTCTTGCGCGGCACGCCGAGGCGCGTCTGGATGTAGCCGAACTCGCGGTCGCCGTGCGCGGCCTGGTTCAGGTTCATGAAGTCGAAGTCGATGTCAGCCCAGGGCAGCTCGACGTTCGCCTGCGTGTGCAGGTGGGCGAGCGGCTTCTGCAGCGCGTCGAGACCGGCGATCCACATCTTCGCGGGGCTGAACGTGTGCATCCAGGCGACGAGCCCGATCACGCGGTCGTCGGCGTTGGCCTCGAGCGCGGTGCGCTTGATGGCGGCAGAATCCGTCAGCACCGGCTTCCAGACGATCTTGACCGGCACCTCGGACGACTCGTCGAGCAGCCGTGCGATCTCCTGCGACTGCGTCGCGACCTGCGCGAGCGTCTCGGGTCCGTACAGGTGCTGGCTGCCGGTGAGGAACCAGACCTCGTAGCCGTCGAGGGAGGTGGTGAGTGCCATGAGGTGCCTTTCGGAGTTGGTTGCCGGCCGGGAACTGGGTCGCTGGCCGGGAGTTGGTCGCTGGCCGGGAACTGGGTCGCTGAGCCTGTCGAAGCGCTACAGCGAGTCGACGGCGGCGGCCTCGATGGCGAGGCCAGCCCGGTAGCGGTCGAGGTAGGAGGCGAAGCCGGCGACATCCGCCGGATCGGGGTCGACGGTGGACAGGGATGCCGTGGCGAAGACGCGCTGATCGAGGTACTCGACCAACGACACGTCACCGGCGTGCGAGAGATACGACGCGAGCACCGCGATGCCCCATGCGCCACCCTCCGCGGCGAGCTCGCCGACCGCGACGGGTGCGTCGAGTGCGCCGGCGAGGAACCGCTGTGCGACCCCGGCGGTGCGGAACATGCCACCGTGCGCGAACATCCGGTCGAGCTGCACGCCCTCGGCCGCGAGCACCTGCATGCCGAGCGCGAGCGTGCCGAACACGCCGTAGACCTGGGCCCGCATGAAGTTCGCGAGCGTGAACGCGCTCTCCGGCGTGCGCACGAACAGCGGGCGCCCCTCGAGCAGTCCGGCGATCGGCTCGCCGGCGAGGTGGTTGTAGGCGATCAGCCCACCGGCATCCGCCTCACCCTCGAGCGCCTCGCGGAACAGCGCATCGAAGGCGGCATCGTCGCTGACCGGCTGGCCTGCGACCGCAGCGAAGCGCGTGAACAGCCCAGCCCAGGCCGCGAGCTCGCTGGCGCCGTTGTTGCAGTGCACCATGGCGACCGCGTCGCCCGCCGGTGTGGTGACGAGATCCAGTTCGTGGTGCACCTCGGCCAGCGGATGCTCCAGCACGACCATCGCGAAGATGCTCGTGCCGGCGCTGACGTTGCCGGTGCGGGGGGCGACGGAGTTCGTGGCCACCATGCCGGTGCCGGCGTCGCCCTCGGGCGGGCACAGCGGGATGCCGGGGCGCAGCGCGCCGCTCGGGTCGAGGAGCGCGGCGCCGTGCTGCGTGAGCGTGCCGGCAGCCGCGCCGGCAGGGAGCACGGCCGGCAGCAGCTGTGCGACAGGTGCGGGCAGCCGGTCGCCGATGAGGGCGTCGTAGGCGCGCAGCATCCGCTCGTCGTAGTCGCCGGTCGCGGAGTCGATCGGGAACATCCCTGAGGCATCGCCGACGCCGAGCACCCGCTCGCCCGTGAGCTGCTCGTGCACGTAGCCGGCGAGGGTGGTGACGCTCGCGAGCTGCGCGATGTGCGGTTCGGCGTCGAGCACTGCCTGGTGCAGGTGCGCGATCGACCACCGCAACGGGATGTTCACGCCGAACAGCTCACCCAGCTCGGCGGATGCGGCACCGGTGCTCGTGTTGCGCCAGGTGCGGAACGGCACGAGCAGCTCGCCCGATCCGTCGAACGCGAGATAGCCGTGCATCATGGCCGAGACGCCGATGGCACCGAACGTCTCGGGGCGGATACCGTGGCGCTCCTGCGCGTCGTCGATCAGCGCCGCGTAGGCCGACTGCAGCCCCGACCACACCTCGTCGATCGCGTAGGTCCAGCGGCCGTCCTCGAGGCGGTTCTCCCAGGAGAACGAGCCGGTGGCGAGCACCTCGGTCGCATCGGACCCGATCAGGCACGCCTTGATGCGGGTGGAGCCCAGCTCGATGCCGAGGCTGGTGCGGGCTTCGCGGATGTCGTCGGCGGCGGATCCCTGTCCACCGGCCTGGGGCGCTGCGCTCTGCGGAAGGGTCATCGCCGGGTGTCCTCGCTCTGGCCGTACACGTTCTGGTAGCGGTCGAACAGGCTGTCGATCGCGGACTGCGGGATCGGGATCAGCGGGCCGGCCTCGCGGGCGAGGTGCACGGTGCGCGCGACATCCTCGACCATGACGGCTGCCTTCACGGCATCCTTCGCGTCGCTGCCGATCGTGAACGGACCATGGTTCTGCATGAGCACCGCGCGGGATCGGTGGCCGCTGAGCGTCTCGACGATGCCGCGCCCGATCGAGTCGTCGCCGATGATCGCGAACGGGCCGATCGGGATCGGGCCCCCGAACTCATCGGCCATGGCGGTGATCACGCAGGGGATCTCCTCGCCGCGCGCGGCCCATGCCACGGCGTAGGTCGAGTGCGTGTGCACGACGCCGCCGACGGCCGGCATGTGGCGGTAGACGTAGGCGTGCGCTGCGGTGTCGCTCGACGGGGAGCGCTCGCTGCCCGGCGTGCCAGGGATCACGGCACCGTCGAGGTCGCACAGGATCATGTTCTCGGGCGTGAGGTCGTCGTAGCTCACACCGCTCGGCTTGATCACGAACAGGTCGGCGCCGGGCACTCGGCCCGAGACGTTGCCGCCGGTCCAGACGATCAGGCCGTAGCGGACCAGTTCGCCGTGCAGGCGGGCGACATCTGCCCGGACGGTGGCGATCGCGCGCTCGACGGCGGGATCGAAGGTGGGGGCGTCGTTGCTCACAGCTGCCTCAGGTGGGTCGGATCCGGCCACTGTGACCGGTCACAGAAGTCTGTCACGGGCGGGTTCGGCACGTCAAGGCGCCGGGTCGCCCGGCTGGCCCGTGCGCGGCGGGGCGACCGAGGCGCGTGCGACCAGGACGGGGGCGACCGGGGCGAGCGCGGATGCCGCACCATCCGCAGCGCCGATCACGACGGCGACCGCGCGGCGGGCGAGCTCCTCGAAATCCTGGCGGACGGTCGTGAGCGCCGGCCAGTAGTACGCAGCATCGGGGGTGTCGTCGAACCCGACGACACTCACGTCGCCCGGCACGGCGAGCCCGACCTCGTGCAGGGCGCTCAACAGCCCGAGCGCCATCTGATCGTTGGCCGCGAACACCGCGGTGGCGCCCGAGCGGCGCACGGCATCGACCGCGGCGTGGCCCGATCCCGCCGACCAGTCCCCCGCGATCACCGGGCCGGGGGCGAGCCCGCGGGCGGCGAGCTCGGTGGCGTAGCCGACGGCACGTGACTCGGCCTCGAGCCAGTCGACGGGACCGGCGAGATGAGCGATACGGGTGTGCCCGGCATCGGCGAGCGCGGCCACCGCCAGTCGGGCCCCTGCCGCCTGGTCGACCGAGAGTCCGGTGGTGCCGAGTCCGGCGGAGTGCAGGGTCACCACCGGCACATCGATACGCAGGGCGGCGAGCGCCTCGAGCGTCTGGGTGTGCGGCGCGACGACGACGATGCCCTCGACGCCCTGCACGACGAGGTGATCGACCGCCGCGACGACGGCTGCGGCATCTGCGGCATCCGCGAAGGCGGCGCTGACCCAGTACCCGGCCTCGCGCGCCGATGCCTCGAGTGCGGCGAGGCTGCGAGAGGGACCGTACTGCAGCGCATCGGAGGCCAGGACCCCGAGCGTCCGCGAACGGCGGGTGCCGAGGGCGCGGGCCGCGTTGTTCATGCGATACCCGAGCTCGGCCATCGCGGCGCGCACGCGTTCCTTGGTCTCGGCGGCGACGTCAGGGTGATCGTTCAGCACGCGTGACACCGTCTGCCGAGACACCCCGGCGCGGGCGGCGACGTCTCGCACACCGATCGGTCGGCGCTGGTCGCTGCTGGTGTCACTCACGCCGACGAGTGTACGACGACCGGAGCCACGGGCCCGTCGCCGTGGCACGCTGGTCACATGCGCATCGCTCTCACTGGATCATCCGGCAAGCTCGGCAGCGTCGTCGCACGGGAACTCCGCGCGAACGGCTTCGAGGTCATCGGCATGGACGTCACCGGCACCCGCGGACCCGACTTCGTGCAGGTCGACCTGACCGACTACGGCCAGGTCGTCGACGCCTTCACCGCGGTCGGGGATCGGCACGACGGCATCGACGCCGTGGTGCATCTCGGGGCGATCCCGGCGCCAGGCATCCGCAGCGATGTCGCGACCTTCCACAACAACATGCCGGCCACGTTCAACGTGTTCTGGGCGGCGGTGCGCCTCGGCATCCGCCGTATCGTCGCCGCCTCCAGCGAGACCGTGCTCGGCCTGCCGTTCGACGTGCCGCCGCCCTACGTGCCGGTCGATGAGGACTACCCGGCGCGACCCGAGTCGGTGTACTCGCTCGTGAAGACGCTCGAGGAGCAGTTGGCGACCGAGCTCATGCGCTGGCACCCGGAGGTGTCGATCACCGCGTTGCGATTCTCGAACGTGATGGTGCCGGAGGACTACGCCGAGTTCCCCTCTTTCGACGCCGACGCCCTTCGACGCAAGTGGAACCTCTGGGGCTACATCGATGCGCGCGACGGCGCCCAGGCGGTGCAGCGTGCGCTCGAGCACGCGGCCCCCGGGTTCGACAGGTTCATCATCGCGGCGGCCGACACCGTGATGTCGCGACCGAACGACGAGCTGCTCGCCGAGGTGTTCCCCGACGTGCCGGTGCAGCGTGCCTTCGGCGCGAACGAGACGCTGCTGTCGATCGACAAGGCCCGCCGCGTGCTCGGGTACGACCCGCAGCACTCCTGGCGCGACCACGTGTAGCGGGCAGCCCCCTCGGCCCCTGAGCCCCCTGGGTCCCATGGGTCCCTGAGCCTGTCGAAGGGCCCGCCCCATGGGTCCCTGAGCCTGTCGAAGGGCCCGCCCCTTGGGTCCCTGAGCCTGTCGAAGGGCCCGCCCCAAGGAGCCGCTACAGCCCGAGGCGCTCCAGGTACGGGTTCACCAGGCGGCGCTCCGGGTCGAAGCGGGCCGCGAGCGCGGCGAAGTCATCCCACCGCGGATACCGCGAGCGCGTCTCGGCGCCGTCGAGCGTGAAGACCTTGCCCCAGTGCGGGCGGGCGGTCTCCGGCAGCGCCGCCTCGATCGTCGGCAGCAGCGCGCGGACCGCCTCCTCCTCCGGCTTCCAGGTGAAGTGGATGCCGACCGCATCCGTCCCGTTCGACGAACTCAGCCACAGGTCGTCCGATCGCACGGTGCGGATCTCGTTCACGAGCAGCAGCGGCGCGATCTGCCCGGCGAGCGTGCGCACGGCTTGGATCGCCGCCACCGCGTCGGCGCGCGGCACGAGGTACTCGGTCTGGATCTCGGCGCCGGCCGACGGGGTGAACTCGAGCTTGAAGTGCGCGAGCCGCTCGAACCAGGGGCCGGCGACACCGAGCTGTTCGGTGCAGGCGATCGGATCGACGCCGAGGATCGGATGCCGCTTGCTCGTCGCCGGCTCGGCGCCGAGTCGCTCGAACAGCGATTCCCGCGCGGCCTCTCGCGCTTCGGGCTGACGTTGCTTGACCCAGATCTGGTCCACGAAGTCGGTGCGTTCCCAGGTCGAGAAGAGGCTCACGCTGGTGCCGATCGAGGTCACCTCGTCGAAGTCGGCGAGCACGGCATCCCAGCTCGGGTGCTCGAACACGTGCTGGGCGACCTCGTACGTCGGCTCGACGTCGAGTGTCACGTCGAGCACGGCGCCGAGCGCGCCGAGGCTCACGACGGCACCGTCGAAGTCGTCGTCGCCGCGCTCCAGCGTCCGCGTCTCTCCGGCGGGCGTGAGGATGGTGAGACCGCGCACCGCGCTGGCGAGCGAGCCGATCGCGTCGCCTGAGCCGTGGGTGCCGGTGGCGATGGCGCCGGCGATCGAGATGTGCGGCAGCGAGGCGAGGTTGGCGAGCGCGAGTCCCTCGGCGTCGAGCAGTGGGGCGATGTCGCCGTAGCGCGCGGCGCCCGACACCCGAACGGCGGTCCTCGTGGGGTCGATCTCGAACACTCGGGGCAACCGGTCGAGCGCGATGAGCACGCCGTCGGTGTCGGCGATGTCGTTGAAGCAGTGCCGCGATCCGAGCATCCGCACCGGTCCACCCTGCGCGAGCAGTCCGCGGAGCTCGTCGACCGACTCGGGGTGTGCGATCGTCGAGGCCCGGTACGTGAGGTTGCCTGCCCAGTTGTGTTCGGTGGTCATGGCGCCATGATAGCCACGCCTCCGGTCTCTCCATCGATGTACTGCGCCCGATGACAGCCCCGCCGATAGGCTGACCGGATGACAGCGATGCCGCCGCCCCGCGCCACGATGAAAGACGTCGCTGCGCTGGCCGGGGTCTCGACGAAGACCGTCTCGAACGTGGTCACCGGCACCGTTCCGGTGAACGAGAACACGCGCGCCAAGGTCGAATCCGCGATGGCACAGCTCGACTTCGTGCCCAACCTCAGCGCCCGCGGGTTGCGCAAGGGACGCTCCGGCATCATCGCCGTCGCCCTCCCCGACCTCGCCACGGCGTTCTCGGCCGAACTCGTGCACCGCATCGTCGAGGCAGCGCACGCGCGGGGTCTCGCCGTGCAGATCGAGGAGACCGCCTCCGAGCCGGAGCGGGAGAAGGAACTCGTCTCGCGCGCCAGGGCGCACCTGGTCGACGGGCTGATCCTGAACCCGATCCGCCTCGAGGACAGCGTCCTGAAGTACGCCGACCGACTGCCGCCGCTCGTGGTGATCGGCGAGGTCGAGCAGAACCGCGCCGACCACGTGCGCATCGACAGCAGGCAGGCCGCCGCCGACGCCACACGCCACGTGCTGTCGCGAGGCGCGACGCGGGTGGCGGTCGTCGGCGCCGACGATGATTCATCCGCCGCGACGGCCACCAGCCGCCTGCGCCTCGAGGGCGTGCACGATGCGCTGCGCGAGGTCGGCATCCCCCGCGATCCGGCGCTCGAGATCAACCGGCTGCCGTGGTCGATGGGCGGCGGAGCGGATGCCGTGCGCACGCTGCTCGCCCGCCGCGTGCCGTTCGACGCGATCGTGGCGTTCACGGATTCCCTGGCGCTCGGCGCCCTGCACGCGCTGCATGACAACGGCATCCGCGTGCCCGACGACGTGATCGTGACCGGCTTCGACGACGTCGAGTTCTCGCGGTTCACCTCACCGGCACTGACCTCGGTCGCATTCGACCGCCGGGCGTTCGCCGTCGCGGCGCTCGGACTCCTCGAGTCGCGCATGGACGACCGCAGCGCCCCTCCCCGGTCGCTCACCCTGTCGCACCAGCTCTTGGAGCGCGCGAGCACCCAGGGGCGCCCCGCCGGCTATCGCCCCTGACGCAGCATCCGTCCCGCCGCTCGTTCCGGTCGCACTTCGTGTCGCCTCCGCGGCAAGGACGCGGCAGCAACTGCGACCGGAACCGAGAAGCGGATGCCGCAGCGGCAGCAACTGCGACCGGAAGCCGCCGCGCCTGCCCGATCTCCCGCTTGCGCGTCCGATTACATCGATGTAATGATGGGGCGTCCACCTCACGGTCACGAAGGAGTGACGATGACGCCCCCGCTCGATCTGTCCCGCAGGCAGTTCCTCACTGCCGCCTCACTCGCCGCCGGCACGGCGCTCCTCGCCGGCTGCGCCCCCGGGGCCGTCTCCGGCTCCAGCACCGAGACCCTGCAGTTCTGGCATCTGCTCTCCGGCGGTGACGGCGTCACGATGTCGTCGCTGCTCGATCAGGTGAACGGCGCGCAGTCCGCGTTCCGCATCCGTCCGACCGTGCTCGCCTGGGGCACGCCGTACTACACGAAGCTCGCGATGGCCGGTGCCGGTGGCCGCGCACCCGACGTCGCCATCATGCACGCCACCCGCACGGTCGGCTGGGCACCCGGCGGCCTGCTCGACACCTGGGACCTCGACCGCCTCGCCGAGCTGGGCGTCGACGAGTCGACCTTCCCGAAGCCGATCTGGGAGAAGGGCTTCGTCGGCGAGCACATGTACAGCGTCGCGCTCGATGCGCATCCCTTCGTGCTCATGTTCAACACGGATGTCTGCGATGCGGCCGGCGTGCTCGACTCCGACGGCAGGCTGCAGGCGACGAACTCGCCGGAAGCGTTCCTCGACCAGCTGCGCACCGTGAGCGGCACCGCGTCTGGCCACGCGCTCTCCTACGGCTATCTCGGCGACGGCGCCCAGATGTGGCGCCTCTTCTACGGGCTGTACGCGCAGCACGGACTCACGATGGAGCTGCCGATCGGCGGCAAGGCAGTGATCGACAAGGATGCCGCGGTCGAATCGCTCACCTTCATGCAGACGCTGCTCGACGGCGAGATCGCCGCGGCGCAGAACGACTATGGCAGCGCGATCGCCGAGTTCGCGACCGGCAAGAGCGGCATGCTGATGACCGGCGTGTGGGAGCTGCGCACGATGCAGGCCGCCGACCTCCCGTTCGACGCGACCATGATCCCGACGCTCTACGGCACCCCAGCGGTCTACGCCGACTCGCACTCGTTCGTGCTGCCGCACCAGGCGAACGCCGATCCGGCGAAGCGCGACCTGACGTATCAGTTCGTCGCCGACATGCTGAAGAACTCGTTCGGCTGGGCCGAGGCAGGCCACATCCCAGCGTTCCTGCCGGTCACGCAGTCTCCCGAGTACGACGACCTGATCCCTCAGGCGCACTACGCCGAGGCCGCCGAGCACGTCGTGTACGACCCGACCGCGTGGTTCACCGGCTCAGGATCGAGCTTCCAGGGCGAGTTCGGCGCAGCGGTGCAGGGCGTGCTGCTGAACGGCGACGACCCGGCTGCCGCGATCGACCGCTTCGAACGACGCGTCAACACCCTGCTCGCCCAACCGAATCCGGCCGACCCAGAGGGGAAGTGGAACGCATGAGCACCGCGACCTCCAATGCAGACGACACCCGCACGATCGTCACCGGCAAGGCATCCGACTTCCGGGCTCGTCGTGCCGGCTCCCGCAACCGCGAGCAGCTCGTCAGCTGGGTGTTCCTCGCACCGTTCCTGATCGCGTTCGTGCTGTTCCTCGCCTGGCCGATCATCCACGGCATCTACCTCAGCTTCACCGACCAGTCGCTCACCGGCGCCGGCGGCGGCTTCGTCGGATTCGCGAACTACGCCGAGGCGCTCACCGACCCGATCATGTGGCAGTCCATGTGGAACACGGTCTGGTTCACCCTGCTCTCGACCGTGCCCCTCGTCGCGATCGCGCTGCTGATGGCGGCGCTCGTCGATCGCGGGCTCCCCGGTCAGTGGCTCTGGCGGCTGTCGTTCTTCATGCCGTACCTGCTCGCCTCGACCGTGATCTCGCAGATCTGGGTCTGGATCTTCAACCCGCAGATCGGCGCGGCGAACAACATCCTGGAGTTCTTCGGACTCGAGCCGCTCGCGTGGCTGCAGAACCCGGAGACGAACATGATCTCGATCGTGATCGCGACCGTCTGGTGGACCGTCGGCTTCAACTTCCTGCTGTACCTCGCGGCCATGCAGAACATCCCGGCCCAGCAGTACGAGGCGGCATCCCTCGACGGTGCCGGCGCGTGGCGTCAGTTCTGGTCGATCACGCTCCCGCAGCTCGGGCCGGCGACCGTCCTGATCCTGATCCTGCAGATCCTCGCATCGCTCAAGCTGTTCGACCAGGCGTACCAGATGCTCGGCGGGGTCGCGAGCGACACCACCCGCTCCATCGTGCAGTACATCTACGAGGCCGGTTTCGTGAGCTACCGATTCGGATACTCGGCAGCCATCTCGTACGTCTTCTTCGCTCTCATCGTCATCCTCGGCGTCGTTCAGGCCCTGATCTCGCGCCGCCGGAAGGAGCAGTTCTGATGTCCTCCACCACCCTCACGCCGACCGAGACGCTCACGGTCCCGAAGCCCACCCGCTCCCGCCGTCCGCACCTGCCGGGCCAGAAGCCGTTCGGCCCGCTGCGCGTCACCGCGTTCATCGTGCTGGCCCTGCTCGCGATCGGCTGGCTGCTGCCGTTCCTCTGGGCGGTCGCGACCGCCTTCAAGACCGAGACGGATGCCGCATCCGGCGATCCCGGATGGATCGGTGCGACCGGTCCGACGATCGAGGCGTTCACCGCGATCCTCTCGCAGGGCAACGTGTACACCTGGGCGCTCAACAGCCTGTTCACCTCGGTGGCGATCACCCTGATCACGCTGACGATCTCGGCCCTCGCCGCCTACGCCTTCTCGCGCCTCGACTTCACGGGACGCAAATGGCTGTTCGTGGTGATCATCGCCTCGATCGTCGTGCCGCCGCAGGTGCTGATCATCCCGCTGTTCTACGAGATGCTCGCGTTCAACCTGATCGACACGTACTGGGGTCTGATCCTGCCGCAGGTCGTCGCACCCGCGATGGTGTTCATCCTGAAGCGGTTCTTCGACGCGATCCCGATCGAGCTGGAGGATGCTGCGCGCGTCGACGGTGCGAGCCGGCTGCGCATCTTCTGGTCCATCGTGCTGCCGCTGTCGCGGCCGATCCTGGCATCCGTCGCGATCTTCGTGTTCATCGGCGCCTGGAACAACTTCCTCTGGCCGTTCCTCGTCATCAACGACACCACGCTGATGACGCTGCCGGTCGGACTCCAGACGGTGATCAGCGCCTACGGCGTGCAGTACGCGCAGGTCATGGCCCAGGCCGTGCTCGCGGCGCTGCCGCTCATCATCGTGTTCATCATCTTCCAGAAGCAGATCGTCAAGGGAGTCGCGACCAGCGGCTTCGGCGGTCAGTAGTCCCCCCACCCGGCCACAGAGCCAGATACAAGGAGAGCAATGTCTCAGGCCCGCATCACCATCGACCGCGACTTCACGATCGCCGATGTCCCCCGCAGACTCTTCGGCTCGTTCGTCGAGCACATGGGGCGCTGCGTCTACACCGGCATCTACGAGCCGGGCCACCCGCAGGCGGACGAGCGCGGGTTCCGGCAGGACGTGCTGGCCCTGGTGAAGGAGATGGGACCGACCGTGGTCCGCTACCCCGGCGGCAACTTCGTCTCCGGCTACCGCTGGGAAGACGGAGTCGGCCCGGCAGCCGATCGGCCGGTGCGCATCGACGGCGCCTGGCACACGATCGAGACCAACGCCTTCGGCCTGCACGAGTTCATGGACTGGGCGAAGGAGGCCGACGTCGAGGTCATGGAGGCCGTGAACCTCGGCACCCGCGGCGTCGAGGAGGCCCGTGCGCTCGTCGAGTACGCGAACCATCCCGGCGGCACGTACTGGTCGGATCTGCGTCGCAAGAACGGCGCGGAGCAGCCCTTCGACATCAAGCTGTGGTGCCTCGGCAACGAGCTCGACGGCCCGTGGCAGATCGGCGGCAAGACCGCCACCGAGTACGGCCGGCTCGCGCAGGAGTCCGCCAAGGCGATGCGCCTGGTCGACCCCTCGATCGAGCTCGTCGCGGTCGGGTCATCCGGCCGCTCGATGCCGACCTTCGGCAGCTGGGAGCACACGGTGCTCTCGCACGCCTACGACGAGGTCGACTTCATCTCGATGCACGCGTACTACCAGGAGCACGACGGGGACGCCGAGTCGTTCCTCGCCGAGTCCACCGACATGGACGCGTTCATCGAGGGCGTCATCGCGACGGTCGATGCGGTCAAGGCCGCCGGCAAGCACACCAAGCAGGTCGACATCTCGTTCGACGAGTGGAACGTGTGGGACCAGGTGCGCTACAACGACATCGAGGCGAAGGAGATCGAGAAGGCAGGGTGGCGGCAGCATCCGCGACTCATCGAGGACACGTACAACGTGACCGATGCCGTTGTCGTCGGCACCCTGCTGAACAGCCTGCTGCGACACGGCGACCGGGTGAAGATCGCGAACCAGGCGCAGCTCGTGAACGTGATCGCGCCGATCCGTTCGGAGGAGGGCGGATCCGCCTGGCGGCAGACGAGCTTCTGGCCCTTCGAGCGCATGGCGCGCCTGGCGACCGGCCGCATCCTGCGTCTCGCGGTCACCGCACCGCAGATCGAGACGAAGCGCTACGGCGGGGTCGACTCGATCGACGCGGCGGCGACCTGGGACGAGGCGACCGGCCGGCTGGTCGTGTTCGTCGCGAACCGCTCGCTCGACGAGGCGAACGACCTCACGATCGACCTGCACGGACTCGGCGATGTGCGCCTGCGTCAGGCCGAGACGCTGACGGTGCCGGAGGGCGGTGACCGCCACACGTCGAACCTGGAGACGACGCCCGACAGCGTGCACATGGTGCCGCTCGGTGCAGCCGAGGTCGTCGGCGGTGCCGTGCGGGCCACCCTGCCGGCGCTGTCGTGGTCGGTCATCGAGCTCGAGGTGACGCGGGCCTGAGCCGTGTCCGACGCTTCGACGGGCTCAGCGACCCATGGGTCCCTGAGCCTGTCGAAGGGCTGGGTCCCTGCCCCCGCCGGGTCCCTGAGCCTGTCGAAGGGCTGGGTCCCTGAGCCTGTCGAAGGGCTGGGTCCCTGAGCCTGTCGAAGGGCTGGGTCCCTGAGCCTGTCGAAGGGCTACGTGCGCATCTTCCCCGACTCCACCAATGACAGCGGATCGGCGATGTCCTCCAGCGACTTCCCCGCAGCGCTGACCCCGAAGATGCCGCAGATGATCCCACCGAAGATCATGATCGCCGCGCCGAGCACGTACCCCCAGAACAGCGGGCCGCGGTCTCCCGTCTCCGCGCTCTGGCCGATGAGCGATCCGTACAGCACCGGCGCCACCGCGCCGACGAGCTGACCGATCGAGAAGACGTACGAGATCACCTGGCTGCGCAGCTCCAGCGGGAAGATCTCGCTGACCGTGAGGTAGGCAGCGGATGCTCCGGCCGAGGCGAAGAAGAACGATGCGCACCAGAACGCCGTGTGCGTGCCGGCGTTCAGGACGCCCGCGTTGAACAGGAACGCGCTCACGAGCAGGATGCCGCCGGCGAGCGTGTATGTCGCGAACAGCATCCTCCGCCGACCCCAGGTGTCGAAGAAGTGGCCGAGCACGAGCGCGCCGGCGAGGTTGCCGACCGCGAAGATGATGAAGTACTGCGACGCCGAGGCCGGCGGGGTGTCGTAGAAGTTCTCGAGCACCAGCGCGTACGTGAAGAAGATCGCGTTGTAGAGGAACGACTGCGTCACCATCATGGTGATGCCGACCAGGGTGCGCCGCGGGTACTTCCGGAACAGCACCTTCACGATGACGAGGAACGGAACCTGTCCGTACTCCTTGACGGTGATGGCTTTGCTCTCGTCGACCGGAGGGATGTCCTTGCCCTCCCTGCGGATGCGCTCCTCGATGTCGTCGACGTTGCGCTCGGCGGCATCCTCGCGTCCGTGCGTCATCTGCCAGCGCGGGCTCTCCGGGATGTGCCGACGCAGCCAGATGATGAGCAGGCCGAGCACCGGGCCGAGGAAGAAGCTGAGCCGCCAGCCGATGTCGGCCGGGAGGATGTCGGTGTTCAGGAAGAACATGTTCGCGACCGCTCCGAGGGCGGCGCCGCCCCAGTAGGTCCCGTTGATGGCGATGTCGACGCGACCGCGGTACTTCGCTGGGATGATCTCGTCGATCGCCGAGTTGATCGCGGCGTACTCTCCGCCGATGCCCGCTCCGGCGACGAACCGCCAGATGTAGAAGAACCACGGAGCGAAGGCCAGGCCGGCGACCGCGGAGCCGACGAGATACACCGCGAGCGACAGGATGAAGAGCTTCTTGCGACCGAGGCGGTCGGTGAGGCGGCCGAAGACGAGCGCCCCGAACACCTGCCCGAGCAGGTAGCACGTGCCAGCGAGGCCGACTTCGGCCGGCCCCATGCCGAGCGTGGCCGCGTAGCCGTTCGCGGCCACGATCTGCACTTCGAGGCCGTCGAGGATCCAGGAGAACCCGAGTCCGACGACGATCATCCAGTGGAATCGCGACCACGGCAGGCGGTCGAGTCGTGCCGGGACGAGCGACCTGACCTCTTTGACGGACACGTCGGATGCAGACATGGAGCCTCCTTCTCACGGGGAACGCCATCGCCCCGGCATCCGTCTTACTCCTCCCCACGAGCCCGACGCACAGGATTGACCGAGGGGCGGCGCCCGCGCTAGGCCTCTGCCCCCACTGGGTCCCTGAGCTGTCGAAGGGCCTATCCCGCTTGGGTCCCTGAGCCTGTCGAAGGGCCCGCCCCGCCGGGTCCCTGAGCCTGTCGAAGGGCTGGGTCCCTGAGCCTGTCGAAGGGCCCGGACGCAGGACTCAGCCGGCGGCCTCCTCCGGACGCTCGAGCACGTCGATCGCCGAGGTGTCGGGCTCGTACTCGTCGATGTGCCGCTCGTCGGCACCGTCATACAGCGACAACGGGCGGATCAGCGCGTTCGACGACTGCTGCTCGATGATGTGCGCTGTCCAGCCGGTGATGCGCGCCGCGACGAAGAGCGGCGTGAACGTGAGCGTGTCGAAGCCGATGAGGTTGTAGGCAGGACCCGACGGATAGTCGAGGTTCGGGTAGATGCCCTTGCGTCCGACGAACTCGCTCTCGAGCTTCTCGTACAGTTCGCCCACGGCCGGCTTGTCGTAGTGCTCGACGAGCGAGTCGAGCGCGGCCTTCATGGTGGGCACGCGCGAATCACCGCGCTTGTACACACGGTGCCCGAAGCCCATGATCTTGCGCTTCTCGGCGAGCGCTGCGTCGAGCCAGCCCTCGACCTGGTCGGCCGTGCCGATCTCGTCGAAGATGTGCATGACGGCTTCGTTGGCGCCTCCGTGCAGCGGTCCTTTGAGCGCGCCGATGGCGCCGACCACGGCGGAGTACAGGTCGCTGAGCGTCGACGTGATGACGCGGGCCGTGAACGTGGAGGCGTTGAAGGAGTGCTCCGCGTACAGGATCATCGAGCGGTTGAACGCGTCGACCACCACGGGATCCGGATCTTCGCCGAACGTGAGCCAGAGGAAGTTCGCGGCGTAGTCGAGGTCGTCGCGCGGCTCCACGGGCTCGAGTCCTCGACGTCGACGCTGCCCGTACGACACGATCGCGGGGAGGGCGGCGAACAGCGTGAGGCTGCGTTCCTGGTTCTCCTCTGGTGTGCCGACGGCATCCAGCACGTTGGCGATGCCGGCGGTCTCGATCGCGCCGATCACGCTCACAGCGGTGCGCACCTCGTCCATCGGGTGCGAATCCAGCGGCAGCCGGTCGATCGCGTCCTTGACGACGGGCGACAGCGCGCGGTGCCTGCGCTCGGTCAGTCGGAAGGCCGCGAGTTCGTCGGCGGTGGGCAGCTCACCGTTCCACAGCAGGTACGCCACAGCCTCGAACGGCTGCGTCGCGGCCAGCTCCTGCACCGGGTAGCCACGGTAGAGCAGGCTGTTCGTCTCGGGGTTGACCTTCGAGATCGCGGTCGTGTCGACGACGACCCCGGCGAGGCCCTTCTTGATGTCCGGCTCGGTCATGTCACTCCTTCGTGGTTACGGCTCGAGTGTGAAGTTGAAGACGCCGGAGTCGAAGTGGTTGTACGACTCGTAGTCGATCAGCTCGTACAGCTCGGCGCGGTGCTGCATCTCGCCGAGTCTCGAGGTCAGATGCCCCTCGTCGTTCAGCGTATCGAGCGCACGGCCCGCCGCGCCCATCGCGGTGCGAAGCAACGACACCGGCCAGATGACGATGTTGACCCCGGCGCTCTGCAGCTGGGAGGTCGAGAACAGCTCGCTCTTGCCGAACTCGGTCATGTTGGCGAGGATCGGCACGTCGAGTGCAGTTGCCATCGCCTCGAATTCGTCGAGCGTGCGCATCGCCTCGGGGAAGATCGCGTCGGCACCGGCATCCACCAGCGCCTTGGCCCGGTCGATCGCGGCATCCAGCCCCTCGATCGCACGGATGTCGGTGCGCGCCATGATGAGGAAGTTCGGGTCGCGCCTGGCGTCGGCAGCGGCTCGGATGCGCTTGATCGCCGTGTTCTCATCGACCACGCTCTTGCCGTCGAGGTGACCGCAGCGCTTCGGGTTGATCTGATCCTCGATGTGGGTGCCGGCGAGTCCGGCATCCTCGAGCTCCTGGATCGTGCGGGCGACGTTCATCGGCTCGCCGAAGCCGGTGTCGGCGTCGACGATCGCCGGAAGGTCGGTCATGCGCGCGATCTGCTTCGCGCGGCCAGCCACCTCGGTGAGCGTCGTGAGTCCGATGTCCGGCAACCCGAGGTCAGCCGAGAGCACGGCGCCCGAGATGTAGACGCCGTCGAAGCCCTTCTGTTCGATCAGGCGCGCGCTCAACGGGTTGAACGCGCCGGGGAAGCGCAGCAGCTCGCCGCTCGCGAGACGCTCGCGGAAGAGGCGGCGCTTCTCTGCCGGCGTGACGGTGGAGTACAGCATCAGGACCTCCGGTCGTTCGCGTGGATGGGATGCTTCGACAGGCTCAGCAACCCATAGGTCCCTGAGCCCCGCAACCCAGGGGTCCCTGAGTTCCGCACCCGCTGGGTCCCTGAGCTTGTCGAAGGGCCCGAGCCCCGCACCCCATGGGTCCCTGCGCCCCGCCCATGGGTCCCTGAGCTTGTCGAAGGGCCTGAGCCCCGCCCCTGGGTCCCTGAGCTTGTCGAAGGGCCTGAGCCCCGCCCATGGGTCCCTGAGCTTGTCGAAGGGCCCGCGACACGCAGCATCAGAACAGCCCCTTCGGGGCATCCGCCGACTCGAGCAGGCCGGGCTTCGCGACGATCGACAGCTCGCCGACCTCGGCGGCCGTGAGCTCGGGCAGTCGCTGCACGAGTGCCAGGAAGCGCTCGATCTCGGCCGCCTCGAGCACCGGCTCGGCGAGCAGACGGAACTTCGCGATGTAGTTGTCGCGGGCGAACGGTCGGGCACCGAGCGGATGCGCGTCGGCGACCGCGATCTCGTCGACCACGGTCGACCCATCGGCGAGCAGGAACTCGACGCGACCGCCGAACGCCTTCACGTCCGGGTCTTCGGAGTGGTAGCGGCGGGTCCACTCCGCATCCTCCGCCGTGGTGATCTTGTGCCACAGCTCGACGGTGTCCGGTCGTGCTGCGCGAGACGGAGCGTAGGAGTCGACGTGGTGCCAGCCGCCGTCCTGCAGCGCGACCGCGAAGATGTACGGGATCGAGTGGTCGAGCGTCTCGCGGGACGCCGTCGGGTCGTACTTCTGCGGGTCGTTCGCGCCGGAGCCGATCACGTAGTGCGTGTGGTGGCTGGTGTGCAGCACGATCGACGCGATGTTCGCGGGGTCGCGGAGCGCCGGGTTCTCGGTGCCGAGCTTGCGGGCAAGGTCGATCCAGGCCTGCGCCTGATACTCGGCCGAGTGCTCCTTCGTGTACGAGTCGAGGATCGCGCGCTTGGGCTCGCCGGCGGCGGGCAGCGGCACCTCGTACGCGGCATCCTTGCCGTCGAGCATCCAGGCGATCACGCCGTCTTCGCCCTCGTAGATCGGGGCAGGGCTGGTCTGTCCGCGCATCGCTCGGTCGACCGCCTCGACGGCCATCTTGCCGGCGAACGCCGGGGCGTGCGCCTTCCAGGTCGAGATCTCGCCCTTGCGGCTCTGCCGGGTGGCGGTCGTGGTGTGCAGCCCCTGACCGACGGCCTGGTAGATCGTCTCGACGTCGAGGCCGAGCAGGGTGCCGATGCCGGCGGCAGCCGAGGGGCCGAGGTGGGCGACGTGGTCGATCTTGTGCGTGTGCAGGCAGATCGCGCGCACGAGGTCCATCTGGATCTCGTAGCCGGTCGCGATGCCGCGAACGAGCGCACGACCGTCCTTGGCGGCGTGCTGGGCGACCGCGAGGATCGGCGGGATGTTGTCACCGGGGTGCGAGTATTCGGCCGCGAGGAACGTGTCGTGGTAGTCGAGCTCGCGCACGGCCACGCCGTTCGCCCACGCCGCCCACTCGGGGCTCGTACGGTGGTCGAGTGCCGCGCCGAACAGGTTCGCGCCGACGCCGCCGGTCGAGACGGGGTGGCTGAACGCCTGAGCGCGGGCCGCGTTGATCGGGCCGCGGGTGAGGGATGCCGCGGCGACCGAAGCGTTGTCGATGATGCGGTTGATGATCATGTCGACGACAGCCTGCTCGACCTCGACCTGGTCGGCTGCGACCTCGGCGATCTTCCAGGCGAGCTGGTCTTCCCGGGCGAGGTTCTCGTCGCTGCGGTGCACGCGGACGTGGTGGGTGGTGGTCATGAGCGTCCTTCGTTGGTGCTGGATTCGAGGGTCTCGAGGATTCCGGTGAGCGCATTGTGCAGGTGCACGTGCGTGGCGTGGGCGGCGAGGTCGCTGTCGCGGGCGGCGAGCGCCTGGGCGATCGTACGGTGCTCGGCGATGGATGCCGCGAGTCTGGCCGGACGGTCGCGCGCCATGCGCCGCACGCGCACGAGGTGGGTGCGGACGGTGCGGAGCGCTGCCGCGATGTAGTCGTTGTCGACGGCGGCGTCGAGGGCGGCGTCGAAGCGTGCGATCAGCGCGTAGTAGGCGTCGCGGCCTGCTGCGGCGGCGAGGTCGACGTGCGCGAACTCCTCGGCGAGCGCGGCGAACAGGGCGGCGTCTCCCCTGCTGGCGGCGAGGCGGGCCGAGGTCTCCTCGAGCGCGCGGCGGATCTCGAACAGGGAACGGATGTCGTCGGCATCCAGGTCTGCGACGACCGTGACGCGCGGGGACTGCTGCACGACGAGGCCGTCGGCGATGAGTCGGCGCAGCGCCTCGCGCAGCGGTGTGCGGCTGACGCCGAGGCGTTCGGCCTGCTCGACCTCGCCGAGCACGGCGCCTGCGGCGAGCGCACCGGACTGGATGTCGTCGAGCAGTGCGGCGTACGCGCGGTCTCCCGCTGTGGTGCGCTCCGCTGCCAGACTCATCCCTCGAGTGTATACACAAAGCCGCCTCGCGGCTCCCTCGTTTGCTTCAGTTCGTCTCGCCGTATACATTCTCCCGCCACCCCGCCACCCCACCACCCGCCGAGCCACCCCTTTTCGCGCGAGCGGCCCCCAAAATGCGCGCACGCAAAGGGGCCGCTCGCACACAGAGGGCCGGGTCGGCAAAGGGTGTCGGGGCAGAGGGTGTCGGCGGCAGAGGAAGGGGGGCAGAGGAGGGGGTCAGCGCGGGGCGGATGCCGCGTCGGGCACGGGCTCCACGAACTCCGCCGGCGCCGGCTCGCCGAGCTTCACCACCACGACCCCGACGAGCACGAGCACCCCGCCGAGCATCTGCAGCAGGTCTGGCAGCTGACCGAGCAGCAGCCAGCCGAAGAGCAGTGCGGCGATGACCTCGGCGAGCGCGATGAATGAGGCCAGGCGCGAGCCCAGCATCCGTGTCGAGGCGATCCCGAGCACGTACGCGAGGGCCGTCGCGATCAGGCCGATCGCGAGCACCGGGATGAACCACGGCACGGTGCCGAAGCGGTAGGTGATGTCCTGGGTGGTCCAGGCGATCGGCACCACCCCGACGAGCCCGGCGACGGTCAGGCCGAGCGCGCCGAGCAGCAGCCCGCCGCCGGCGAGCGCGATGGGCGGCAGCCCGGTGTCGGCCTTGGCCGACAGGATGAAGTACGCGGCCGCGCCGACCATGGCGCCGAGCGCCCAGAGGATGCCGGCGCCGTTGACGGTCGCGCCGGTGACGATGTCGAGCATCAGCACGAGCCCGATGAAGGCGATGATCGCACCGAGGATGCTGCGGCGGGTCGGGCGTTCACCGCGTCGCAGCCAGAGCCACAGCACCACGGCGACCGGGGCGGTGTATTCGATGAGCAGCGCGAGACCGACGTCCATCACGGCGACCGCCTGGAAGTAGCAGAGCTGCGTCGCGGCGACCGCGAGCAGGCCGTACGCCGCCATCATGCCGAGGTTGCGACGCAGCACACCCCAGCGGCCGCGCAGCGAGATGACCGCGGGGACGAGCAGCACCAGCGCCGCGACCCAGATGCGAGCGGTGACGGCGGCACCTGGCGTCCAGCCGGCGTCGATCAGGCCGCGCGCCCATCCCCCGGACATCCCGAAGGCGAAGGCCGCGCCGATCGCGAGCGGCAGCCCGAGTCGCACGCCCGGCACCCGCACGCTGTCATTGCTCACAGTGCTCATGGGAGGTGACGCTACTCCGCGCCGATGTAAGATGTCAACATGATCTTCACCGATGACACGGAGCACGCTCTCCGGTCGGCCGTCTGGCTCGTGAACTCTGCGGAGGATCCGGACACCCTCGCCGACCTCGACGACTACCGCGCGTTCTTCGAGGAGTTCCCCTATACCGGTCGCATCGACCGCGACGCCGAGGAACTCGCCTCGCTCCGGGCATCCCGCCCCCGCCTCCGCGCGATGCTGCTGGCCCCACGCGACGAGATGGTCGAACACGTGAACGACGCCCTCGCGGCATCCGTCCTCACCCCCAGGCTCGTGCGCCACGGCGAGATGGACTGGCACCTGCACGCCGTCGCCGATGAGCGCCCCCTCGTCGAGCGGGTGCTCATCGAGACCGCGATGGCGTTGATCGACGTCATCCGCGCCGACGAGGGTTCCCGCATCTCGATCTGCGACGACGACACCTGCCAGGCGCTTGCCCTCGACCTCTCCCGCAACCGCTCCAAGCGCTACTGCTCGACCGTCTGCGCGAACCGCAACGCGGTCGCCGCCTACCGCGCCCGCCGCGCCGAGGCCTGACGCAGCCGGCGGGCGGCCCCGCCCCTCCGCTCCGGTCGAACTTCCTGCCGCCCGCCAGCCGCAGAGGCGGCACCAACTGCGACCGGAACCCGACCGAAACCCGACGGAACCAGACCGGAACCGCCCACTGGACGCCAACCTGTCATCACAGGTATGCTCACTTGTTATTACAGGTTGGGAGCGCGCGAGCGCGAGCAGCCGAGCAATGACGCCCGCCGCAAGGAGCACCGATGCCCGAGTTCCACACCCCGCCGATCGCTCCGATGGCGATCGCATTCGACGCCGAGAAGCTGACCCTCTCCCCCGAGGGGCCGACGCTCACCCGTCGCATGTCCGACCTCGAGGGGCTCTTCGTCGACACCGAGGCGTGGGCCGCGGCATCCACCGGCGATGATCCAGTCGTCTA
Organism: Microbacterium oxydans; assembly: GCF_000956525.1. Lineage (GTDB taxonomy): Bacteria > Actinomycetota > Actinomycetes > Actinomycetales > Microbacteriaceae > Microbacterium > Microbacterium oxydans_A. The sequence continues at coordinate 22,181 of NZ_JYIW01000016.1, read as the reverse complement.
CACCGTCGTGAGCTCGCCCGTTCCCGAGGTCGACCGCGAGCTCCCCCAGTCGATCACCACGATCATGCCCGGCGACACCTCGGGCGAACTGTGGATGACGAAGGGACACCAGCACCCGAACCACCAAGGGGAGATCTACCTCGCGCTGAACGGCCGCGGCGGACTCCTGATGTTCGACGGCGAGCGCACCGAGTGGCTCGACATGCTGCCGGGCACGATCGGCTACATCCCGCCGGGCTGGGCGCACCGCTCGGTGAACACCGGCGACGAGCCGTACTCCTTCCTCGCGGTCTACCCCGGCGGAGCCGGTCACGACTACGGCTGGGTGCTCGAGCACGGCATGGGCTCCCGCGCCTACCGCGGCACCGACGGCGCTGTCGACCTCCGCCCGTACTCGGCCTGACCGCTCATGATCATCGCGCACGACCTCGGCACGACCGGCAACAAGGCCTCGCTGCATCATCCGGACGGACGCCTGGTCTCGTCCGTGACCGTGCCGTACCCGGCGCACTTCGCGGCCGGCGGCATCGCCGAGCAGGATCCGGATGACTGGTGGGACGCCGTGGTCGAGGCGACCCGCGCGCTGCTCGCCGCGACCGAGACCGCCCAGGCAGACGTCGCCGGCGTCGTGGTGGGCGGACAGATGATGGGCGCGGTGCTGCTCGATGCCGACGGCGCCCCTGCCCGTCCGGCGATCATCTGGGCGGACACCCGTTCCGGTGCGCAGCAGCGCGAGCTCGAGGCCGCGCTGGGCGCGGAGCACGCCTACGGCATCCTCGGGCACCGCCTGAATCCCACGTACTCGGTCGAGAAGATCATGTGGGTGCGCGACAACGAGCCGGATGTCTGGGCGCGCGTCCGCCGCGTGTGCGTCGCGAAGGACTTCATCGTGCTGCGGCTCACGGGTCGTCTCGCGACCGACCGCTCAGACGCCTCGGGCACGAACGCCTACGACCAGGCAGCCGGCACGTGGTCGGAGGAGGTGCTGCAGGCTGCACGCCTCGACCTCGCGCTCTTCCCCGAGATCCTCGAGTCGACGTCGATCGCAGGCAGGTTGACGGATGCCGCGGCCACAGCCCTCGGTCTGCACACGGGTGTGCGCGTGGTGATGGGCGGCGGCGACGGTCCGCTCGCGGCCGTCGGCTCGGGTGTGGTCGCGCCAGAGGACGGCGCCTACGTGTGTCTGGGCACCTCGTCGTGGATCTCGTTCGCGGCGGATGCTCCGCTGCACGACCCGGCGATGCGCACCTTCACGTTCGACAACGTCGTGCCCGGCTCGTTCGTGCCCACCGCGACGATGCAGGCCGGCGGTGCGTCGGTGCAGTGGATCGCCGAGGCGCTCTCGCCCGACCCGGCGCATCCCGAGACCAGCCGTCTCACGGCCGAGGCAGCAGGCGACCTCGACACCGAGGACCTGTACTTCCTGCCCTATCTGCTCGGCGAGCGCTCCCCGCACTGGGATCCCGATGCCCGCGGCGCCTTCGTCGGCATCGGCCGCCACCACACGAGGGCGCACCTCGTGCGTGCCGTGCTCGAGGGCACCGCGTTCAACCTGCTCACCTGCATCCGGGCGTTCCGCGCATCCGGGGCGACGATCGACCGGATCGACGCGGTCGGCGGCGGCGCGCAGAGCGACGCGTATCTCGCCGTGCTCGCCGACGTCTGGGGGGTCCCGGTTCGCCGCCGCACGATCGTCGAAGAGGCGAACAGCCTCGGCGCAGCCGTCACCGGCGCGGTCGGCCTCGGTCTGGCCGAGTTCTCGGCGGCGCGCGCACTGAGCGAGGTCACGGCGGAGTTCACGCCGGATGCCGCTCGGCACGCCGCCTACGCGCAACGGCACGCACGCTTCGACGACGCGTACACCGCGCTCGCACCGTGGTTCGCCGGGAAGCCCTCCGCCGGAGCATCGCGCTGATGGGCGTCATCCTGGTCACGAGCCGCTCGTTCTCCGACGGCGACCTCGATCTGGTGCAGCGCGCGAGCCAGGCGGGGCACCGCATCCTCCGCGGGCCTGCGCATCACGAGCTCGAGGAGCTCCGCTCGCTGCTGCACGGGGCGGATGCCTGGATCGCCGGCACCGGGCCGGTGACCGACGAGCATCTCGCCGCAGCCCCACGGCTGCGCGTGATCGCCCGCTACGGCGTCGGCACCGAATCCGTCGACCTCGACGCGGCCCGCCGCCGCGGCATCCCCGTCACCAACACCCCCGGCGCGAATGCCGGTGCTGTCGCCGACCACGCGATCGGCCTGATGCTCGCCGCCCTCCGCTTCGTGCCGGACGGCGACCGCCGGGTGCGCTCGGGCGACTGGGGTGTGCGCCGCGGACGCGAGCTCGGCGCCGCGACGGTCGGCATCGTCGGCTTCGGTCGCATCGGTCAGGGCGTCGCGAAGCGGTTGAGCGGCTTCGGCTCGCGCGTGCTCGCCACCGACCCGTTCCTGCCTGCAGACGTGGTGCGCGCGCACGGCGCAGAACCGGTCGAGATCGACGACCTGTTCCGCCGCGCCGACCTGATCTCACTGCATGCGCCGGGCGGTCAGCTGCTCGTCGACGCGGCTCGCCTCGCCTCGATGCGCCGAGGGAGCGTCGTGGTGAACACCGCACGCGGCGACCTGATCGACGAGGCCGCTGTGGCCGAGGCGCTCCGCGACGGCGGGCTCGCCGGCTTCGCGGCAGACACCCTGCACGGCGACACCGCCGCGACGCACAGCCCGCTGCTCGCTGCCGAGCTCGCCGACCGCGTCATCGTGACGCCGCACCTGGGGGCGCAGACCACCCAGGCCGTCGACACCATGGGGTCGCTGTCGCTCGACGACGTGATCGCCGTCCTCAAGGGCGCAGAGCCCGCCCACCCCGTCACCGCCCGCTAGGAGTCCACCGATGACCTCGTCCCCCCTCACCACGGAAGACGCAGCCGTCGACACCGCACCCGTCGGCCACATGGGCTTCGTGGGTGTCAGCACCGGCTCGTCGTCGATCATGCAGGTCTTCCCCCGCTGGGCCGAGGTGCTCGGACTGCCGACCCGCAACCTGATCGGCCACGACCTGCCGATCGACGCGACGCCGGAGCAGTACGTCGCGATGGTCGAGCAGATCCGCGACGACCCGAACCACCGCGGCGCACTCGTCACGACGCACAAGATGCACGTGTACGCCGCGGCATCCGAGCTGTTCGACGAACTCGACCCGTTCGCCGTGTCGTGCAACGAGATCTCGAGCATCTCGAAGCGCGGAGACCGATTGATCGGACGCGCGAAGGATCCCATCACCGTCGACCTGGCCCTGCACGACTTCCTGCCGGCCGACCACTTCGCCCGCACCGGCGCGGAGGTCGTGATCCTGGGCGCCGGCGGCTCGGGCACCGCACTCAGCTGGGCGCTCGCGGAGCGCGGCGATGCGCCGTCGCGCGTGACCGTGACGGCCCGCGACGATAAGGCGCTCGAGCACCTCCGCGCCGTGCACGAGCAGCACGGCACGGCATCCGACCTCATCCGCTACGTGCGCACCGACACCCCGGCGGAGGCCGCGGCGCTGGTCGCCGCAGCACCCGCCGGCTCCGTGATCGTCAACGCCACCGGGCTCGGCAAGGATCGCCCCGGCTCTCCGCTGCCGGACGACGTCGTCTTCCCCGAGCAGGCCTACGTCTGGGAGTTCAACTACCGCGGTTCGCTCGAGTTCCTGCACCAGGCCAGGGCGCAGGAGACCGCTCGATCGCTGCACGTGGTCGACGGCTGGCGCTACTTCATCCACGGCTGGTCGCAGGTGGTCGCCGACGTGTTCGAGCTCGACCTCACGCCCGAAATCGTCGAGCAGCTCGCCGAGGCAGCGGACTTCGCACGACGATGATCCGCACCGTCCTCGGCGACCTCGACCCCGCGCAGCTCGGCACGACGAACACGCACGAGCATCTGTTCCAGGTCAGTCCGCTGCTGCCCGGCGACGAGCTCGACGACGAGCAGCGCTCCGGTGAGGAAGCGCGGATGCTGCGCGACAGCGGCTTCGCCGCCATGATCGACGCGACCCCGTACGGCCTGGGGCGCGACCCGGAGGCGCTCGCCCGCATCAGCGCCGCCACCGGACTCCGCATCGTCGCCACGACCGGCCGGCACCGCGAGGCGCACTATGCCGCTGAGCATCCGACCAGGCAGTGGAGCGTCGAGCAGCTCACCGAGCTCTTCGTGCACGACATCACCCGCGGCATGCCCGTCGCCGACGCGGCGGTCGAATCGGCATCCGAACAGCAGGCCGTCGCGGTGCACGACGGTTCGCCGGTGCGCGCCGGCATCCTCAAGGGCGGCATCGACTACTGGCACATCAGCGGCTTCGAGCGCACCACGCTGCTCGCCCTCGCCGCGGCGCACCGTCGCACCGGGGCCGCGATCATGGTGCACCTGGAGTTCTGCACCGGCGCGCACGAGGTGCTCGACCTGCTCGCGGCGGAAGGCGTGCCGTCGAACCGCGTCCTCCTGGCCCACGCAGACAGAGACCCGGATGCCGGCCTGCACACCTCCCTCGCGGAACGCGGCGCCTTCCTCGGCTACGACGGCTTCGCGCGACCGCGCACGCGCTCAGACGCCGAACTGCTCGACCTCACCGCCGAGGTCGTGTCGCGCGGGGCCGGCGATCGCGTGGTCCTCGGCGGCGATGTTGCCAGGCGGACGCGCTACATCGCCTATGGCGGCATGCCGGGGCTCGCCTTCCTCGGCACCCGATACCTCCCGCGTCTGCGAGCACTGGTCGGCGACGGAGCGGTCGATCGGATGCTGGTCGCGAATCCCGCGCGACTCCTCACCCTTTCGCACTGACGCTGCGAGCGAATCACGGTGCCCGAATCTCCATGCAGACCGATATCCCGCCATACTGAAGAGGAGCCCCGAAGGAGCCCCATGTCTGAGCCGACCATCCTGCACGCCACGTTCACGGCACGTCCGGGAACGAGTGACCGTGTGGCCGCTCTCCTCCGGGACTTCGCCTCGGAGGTGCGGTCTGAAGACGGCAACATCGTGTTCGACGCCTCACGTCTCGCCGACGACCCTGACCGGTTCTTCGTGTACGAGGTCTACCGCGATGACGAGGCTTTCCAGGCGCACCTCTCCTCCCCGACGGGAGCACCGTTCAACGCCGAGCTGCAGGAGCTGATCGTCGAACCGGCGTCCCAGCTCACGTTCCTGCAACGCATATGAGCGTCCGACGGCACCTCCGTCGCCCCATGCCCCCGGAGTCCCCACACCCCTCCGTGTAGGAATCCGGGCGAAAGGCACGGATGCCGGGAAGATCCCCCCTCTCCCCGGCATCCGTGTATCGACCTCGTGCCGAGCAGAACTCGCGAGGCACACGGAGAAGCCCCCCACCTGCCGGTGGGGGGCTTCTTCGATCTCAGTGGGTCCGGATCACTCGTAGAGCACCGCTGCGATCTTCGGGTCCTCGAGGTTCGTCTTGTCGTACCAGTACGAACCGGTGTCGTAGAACTTCTCGACCGAGTCGCCGTTGGCTGCGTCGTAGGCCGCCTGGACGACCTGCTTGCCGATGCCGATCGGGTCCTGCGTGATGGCGCCGGCCATGGTGCCGTCCTTGATCGCGTTGATCTGGGCGGCTCCCGAGTCGAAGCCGACGATCGTGATCTTGCCCTTCTCCAGGCCGAGCTCGTTCACGGCGTTGACGACGCCGATGGCGGAGCCCTCGTTGGTGCCGTAGATGCCCTTGAGGTCGGGGTGCGCCGCGATCAGCGTCTTCGCGATGTCAGCCGACTTCAGGTGGTCGCCGTCGCCGTACTGGATGTCGACGATCTTGATGTCGGGGTAGTCGGCCTCGATCTTGTCGACGAAGCCGTCGCGACGCTCGACACCGGTCGAGTTGATCTGCGAGTGGCCGACGATCGCGACCTCGCCCTTGCCGCCGATCAGGTCGGCCATGTGCTCTGCTGCGAGCGCACCGGCGACCTTGCTGTCGGTCGCCGAGAGGCTGAGTCCGACGTCGCCGTCGCACGGAGCGTCGAAGTAGACGACCGGGATGTCCTTCGCCTTGGCCTGCTCGAGCGGGGCGACGCACGCCTCGGGGTCGAGGGCGGCGTAGGCGATGGCGTTCGGGTTCTTGTCGATCGCAGCGGTCAGCATCTCGAGCTGCTGCGCGATCTCGGTCTCGGCGGCTGGGCCCTCGAACGTGATGCGAACACCGAGCTCTTCGGCCTTCTCCTCAGCACCCTTCTTGACCGCCTGCCAGAACTGGTGCTGGAAGCCCTTCGAGACGAGTGCGATGTACATCTCTCCGTCGCCGCTGCCGCTGCCGCCGCCCGAGCCTTCTTCGATCACGTCGCCGCCGCCGGCACAGCCGGCGAACACCAACGCGGATGCTGCGACGAGTGCCGCGAATGCGGTCTTCTTGCCGAATTTCATGGAAACTCCATTGTTCTCTGTGAGTGCCGGTCAGGACCGACGGGGATGTCTTGGTGCGTATTCAGTTCGTGGTGCGTATTGAGTTGGGTCGGGTGGAGGTGCAGGTCAGGTCCGCTGGCGGTTGCGCAGCGAGTCGAGGAACACGGCCAGCAGCACGACGATGCCGACGACGATGTTCTGCCACTCGGACTGGATCGACATGATGCGCAGACCGTTGACGAGCACGCTCATGATCAGCGCACCGATCACGGTGCCGAGGATCGAGCCTCGTCCGCCGAGCAGCGAGGTGCCGCCGATGATGACTGCGGCGATCGCCTGCAGCTCGTAGCCGGTGCCGATCTGCGGCTGGGCCGAGTCGAGGCGGGCGGCGATCACGATGCCGGCGATGCCGGTGAAGGCGCCGGCGAACATGTAGATCAGGATCGTCCAGCGACGCGTGTTCACGCCCGAGAGGCGGGTGGCCTCCTCGTTCGAGCCGATCGCGAACGTGTAGCGGCCGAGAAGGGTCTTCGACAGCACGAGCCAGGCGATGATCGCGGCCACGGCGGTGATCAGCACGGCGTTCGGGATGCCGGGGATGATCACGCCGAGTGCGATCTTCTTGAAGTCGGGTGCCGAGGTGGAGAAGTAGATCGGCGAGACGTTCGAGATGACGAGGGCGAGTCCGCCGGCGATCATCATCATCGCGAGCGTCGCGATGAACGGAGGGAGCCGGAGGAACGTGATGTTCACGCCGTTCACGAGCCCCATCAGCACGCCGGTCAGCACACCGCCGATGACGCCGACCCAGACCGGGAGCCCCATGTTCGTCACGAACACACCCGTCATGACGGCGCAGAGCGCCATGCCGGTGCCGATCGAGAGGTCGATGCCGCCGGTGATGATGACGAAGGTCGTGCCGAGCGCGAGGATGCCGATGACGGCGGTCGACAGCAGCACGGTGGCGATGTTGCTGAAGGTGAAGAAGTTCGGGCTGGCGATCGAGAAGAAGATCACCAGCACGATCAGGGTGCCGAAGGCGAGCGACTGCTGGAGCTGGCGCTTGAGGAACCCGCCGATGTCGCGCTTGTCGGTGTTCTCGTTGAGCGCGGTGTTGATGATCGTCGTCGTCGACGACCCGGACTGCTGCGGGCTGCTCATCAGTCTTCCTCCCCGTGGGCTGCGAGTTGCATGATCTTCTCCTGGCTTGCTTCCTCGTTGCGGAGCGTTCCGGTGATGCGGCCGTTCGCGAAGACCGCGATGCGGTTCGCGACACGGAGGATCTCCGGGAGCTCCGATGAGATGACGATGATGGACTTGCCCTGGTCAGCGAGCTGCTGCATCAGGCGGTAGATCTCTTCCTTGGCGCCGACGTCGATCCCTCTGGTCGGCTCGTCGAAGATGAGGATGTCGCAGTCGCGCATCAGCCAGCGGGCGATGACGACCTTCTGCTGGTTCCCTCCGGAGAGGAGCTTGACGACCTGGTTCACCGACGGCGTCTTGACCCGCAGCTGCTGCACGTACTCCTTGGTGCGGTTCTTCGCCTTGCTGTCGCCCATCCAGCCGATGCCGTTGGCGTACGACTCGAGCGAGGCGAGCACGGTGTTGAACGTCACGTCCTGCTCGAGCATGAGACCGAGCAGCTTGCGGTCCTCGGAGAGGTATCCGACGCCGTGCTTCACGGCATCCGCCGGCTGCGAGATCCGCACCTGCCGTCCGCTGATGGCGATCGACCCGGCGTCGCGATGGTCGGCGCCGATGACCGCTCGCGCGGTCTCGGTGCGACCGGCGCCCATGAGGCCGGCGAATCCGAGGATCTCGCCGCGGTGCAGCTGGAAGGAGACGTCCTTCAGGAGCTCCTTGGTCGACAACCCCTGCACGTCGAGGACGATCGGGTCGTTGGCGTGGTCGCGCGCCTGCGGGCGGGTTCCCTCGTCGATCACGCGGCCGACCATCATCTCGATGATCTTCGGGATGCTGACCTCGGACTTCTCGAGTGATCCGATGTATGAGCCGTCGCGGAGCACGGTGACCCGGTCGGCGAGACGACGGAGTTCGTCCATGCGGTGCGAGATGTAGACGATGCCGGTGCCGCGCGCCTTGAGCTGCTCGATCAGCACGAACAGGGTCTCGACCTCGGAGTCGGTGAGTGCAGACGTCGGCTCGTCCATGATCAGGACCTTGGCGTTGAACGACAGCGCCTTGGCGATCTCGACCATCTGCTGCTCGGCGACCGTGAGCTCGCCGACGAGCTGCTTCGGGTTCAGGCGGATGTCGAGCCGGCCGAGGAGCTCGGCGGTCTGCACGTTGAGCTTGCGCTCCGACAGGAACGGCCCGGTCTTGGGCTCACGGCCGACATAGATGTTCTGCGCCACGGTGAGATCGGGCATCAGGTTGAGTTCCTGATGGATGATCGTGACGCCGAGCTCCTGCGCCTGCAGGGGGCTGGTGAGCTCCACCTCCCGACCCTCGAACGTGATCGTGCCCTCGTCCTTGGTGTAGATCCCGGAGAGGATCTTCATGAGCGTGGACTTGCCTGCGCCGTTCTCGCCGACGAGCACGAGCACCTCGCCGGAGCGCACCTCGAGGTGCACGTCCTTGAGCGCCTGCACACCGGGGAATCCCTTGCTGATGCCATCGACTTTGAGAATGGGATCACTCATGTGCTCACCTGCTTCCTTGAAGGTTCGGAACTTCCGCCGCCTGCGGGTCGAGCCGCAAACATCGGATCAATTCTGCACTTCCGCAACTTTCTGCGCAAGTTGTATCTAAATGTATCTATTGCCGACCCGGATGGGAAGACCTGTAATAACATCTTGGCCACGGCTCGCTCAGGACCCGCGGATCGCGCTCAGTGCAGTCGGATCGACTCGACGGCGATGAGCTTGTCGCGGATGAACGCGTTCGCGTGTGCGCCGAGCTCTTCGTTGTCGGTCCAGAGGTTGCGCCAGATGCCGAGCATCCGGCTCAGATCCGGCGCGACCACCGCCGACGAGAACGACTCGAAGACGATCGGACCGTCGTAGCCGATGCGTCCGAGCGCCTTGAAGAAGGTGTCGAAGTCGACCGTGCCGGTGCCGAGATAGCCGCGGTGACTCTCGCCGATGTGCACGTACCGCAGGCTGGGCTGCGCATCGAGGACCGGCGCGAACATATCCGACTCCTCGATGTTCATGTGGTACGTGTCGAGGTGGATGCCGAGGTTCGGCCGATCGATCTCGGCGAGGTAGGCGATGGCCTGGCGCGCGGTGTTCAGCACATTGGTCTCGTAGCGGTTGACCACTTCGAGCGAGACCGAGATGCCGCGCTCTGCTGCGTGGTCGGCGACCTTCGCGATCGCGCGGCGGCTGCTCGCGAGCCCTTCGGCGGTGACCGGCTCCATGTACTTCTTCATGGCGCTGTAGATCACGCCGCAGAAGTGCGTGCCGCCGAGCTCGGCGAGCACATCGACCGCGCGGAGCAGCAGGGCTTCCCCGGCCGCGACGATCTCGGGGTCGCTGCTGGTGACATCCGTCGCCTCCGACAGCCCGAGCGATGCGCTCACGGCGAGGTCATGCTCCTCCAGCGCGGCCTTGGCGGCGGCGACATCGAAGGAGAACGGATCCATCAGCGGGAACTCGATGAGGTCGAAGCCGGCTTCCTTCGTCTTCTCCACCGAGAGCCGGATGCCGTCGGCATCGAAGTTCCCGGTCCAGACGAGCCCGTGACATCCGATGTTCATGAGACCTCTCGGAGACGGGTGTGGGGCACCATCGCCTCGGCGACTTGGCACGTGCCAAGTTGCGCTAGGTCACAAGCTACGTCGGCGCATCTCGGACTGTCAAGAACTTTCTTGGCACGTGCCAAGTCGACGGGATACTGTTGTGCCGACCGCTCATATGCGCATGCGCGACCACCGAGACGAAGGAGCCCCGATGCCGGCCAGCGTGAAAGACGTGGCGGCACTCGCCGGAGTCTCGTCGTCGACGGTCTCGAACTACCTGAACCACCCGCACGTGCTCGGCGCCGCCAGCCGCGAACGCGTCCGGGCCGCGATCGAGGAGCTCGGCTTCGTGCCGAACGAGTCCGCTCGGCAGCTTCGCGCCGGCTCCAGCAGGGCCCTCGCGCTGATCCTGCTCGACGCCTGGCTGCCGTACTTCAACGAACTCTCGCGCGGCGTGGAAGACGTCACGCGCGAGGGCGGCTGGTCGCTGTTCTTCAGCAACAGCAACCGCGACAGCGAGCAGGAGCGCCGCAACATCGAGATGTTCGAGGCGCACCGGGTGCAGGGCATCGTGATCTACCCGCACGACGACGTCGTGCCGCAGCTCGAACGGCTGGCAGACCGCGGCATCCGATCGGTCGTCGTCGGCCCGATCCCGGCGTCGTCGAAGGTCGCCTCCGTGCTGTTCGACGACCACGGCGGCGGACGCCTCGCCGGCGAGCACCTCCTGTCGATCGGACGCCGCCGCATCCTGTTCCTCGGGAACCCGACCGTCAGCCAGTCCAACGATCGGCTGGCCGGCCTGCAGGATGCCGCGGGCGGCACCGACGCCGAGGTCACCGTGCACGATGTGCCGGCCCTGATCACGGAAGAGGGCCTCCGCGCCGCCGAGTCGATCATCGCGATGCCGGTGTCACAGCGACCTGATGCCGTCTTCGCCGCCAACGACATGGTGGCCCTCGGGGTGCTCACCGGACTGCTCCGGCACGGCGTTCGCGTGCCGGAGGACATCGCCCTGGTCGGCTTCGACGACGTCGACCAGGCACATCAGAGCGTCGTGCCGCTGACGAGCATCCGCCAGCCGGGCTACGAGATCGGCCGTGCGGCCGGCGCCGTCCTGCTGCAACAGCTCGCCGCGCCGGACGCTCCGCCACCGGCCATGACGCCGTTCGCCGCCGAGCTCATCGTGCGCGAGTCGACCGTCGGGCGCTGAACGCGGCGAGGCTCGCCCGGTCGGCGTTCACAATTCAGCAAGATTCTCGTACGCCCGCCCGAAACCGGCCGATCCGGGCCATTCGCGGCCGTTCTTGCTGAATCATGAACGCGACGCGTGCCCGACGACGCCCTTGCGCAGCAGCGCGTTGCCGTATTTCCGCGTCTCGCCGGTGCGCACGAGCAGATACGCGGTCTTCGCCAGGTCGTAGTAGGCGAAGCGCTCGACGAAACGGGTCGTGTCGACCGTGGTTCCAGCCGCCCGCATGAGCTCGTGCTGCACGTCGAGCACCTCGCCGTCGGCCGAGGTCATCAGGTCGATGCCCGGCGCATCGTCGAGCGGCAGCACCGTGCGGATGGCCGCCACGACCTCCGGCGTCGTCGCGCCAGGCAGATCGACGACCCGCTCACCCAGCCCCCACGCCGGGAAGTGCGCATCGGCGATCACGACCGAATCGGAGTGCCCCATCCGGTCGAGATGCAGCAGCAGCTCGCCGGTGAGCAGCGGGTGGATTCCTTCGAGCACGGTGGCTCCTCTCGGTCAGACGGTCGGCGGTCGGTCGGTCAGGTCGACGGGCGGTCAGGCCGTGGCCGGGATCAGCCGCTCGGACGCGAGGTGCTCCCACAGCGCAGCGGGGATCTCGAGCGCGGCGTACTCGGCGTTCTGCTGCAGCTGTGCGGGGCGGCTGCCGCCGACGACGACCGACTGCACCTCGGCGGCCTGCAGCGGGAACTGGATCGCGGCCGCAGGCAGAGGCACCCCGTGGTCAGCGCACACGGCTGCGATCCGCACCAGCCGGTCCCACAGCGCATCCGGGAGCTGGCCGTACTCGTAGCGCCCGTCGCGGCGCGGCTCGTTCGATGCGAGGAGTCCTGAGTTGAAGACGGATGCCGCCACGATCCCGGTTCCGGTCTCACGGCACGCCGGCAGCACGTCGACGGCAGCGGGCTGCTCGAGCAGTGTGTAGCGGCCGGCGACCATGATCAGGTCGAGGTCGGCGGAGCGCACGGCGGCGGCGAGCGCATCCGCCACCATCGATCCGATCCCGATCGCAGCGACCTCGTCGTCGGCCCGCAGCTGCTCCATCGCGGGGAACGCCTCGGCGAGTGCGAGGTCGAGGTCGTGCCGCTCAGGGTCGTGCAGGTACAGCAGGTCGATGCGCTCGATGCCGAGCCGCTCGCGTGACTCGTCGAGGCTGGTGCGGATGCCGTCGGCCGAGAAGGCCCACACGCGCTGCAGGTCGTCCGGCACGTGGAACTCGTTCGCCGTGTCGAGGCCGCCGGCGTGCTCGGGGTTCGGGCGCAGTAGGCGCCCCGCCTTGGTCGACAGCACGAATTCGTCGCGCGGCTTCGTCTGCAGGAAGGCACCGAGGCGTCGCTCCGACAGCCCGAGTCCGTAGTGCGGTGCCGTGTCGAAGTATCGGATGCCGCTGTCCCACGCGGCATCCAGCACGGCCCAGGCCTCGTCGTCGCTCAGCGCACGGAACAGGTTCCCGACGTTCGCTGCACCGTACCCGAGCGACGGGATGCCGAGGGGGAACGCCTCAGGAGACGACATGTGCGCCCGTCCAGGTGTACTTCGCGATGCTGTCCGCTTTCATCTCCATGCTCGCGCCTGGTTCGGTCGGCGCCATGTACGACCCGCCCTGGATGTCGGTCGGCACGACGAAGTGCTCGTGCAGGTGGTCGACGAACTCGATCAGACGCCCCTCGCGGGTGCCGGTGACGGCGACGAAGTCGAACATCGACAGGTGCTGCACGGCCTCGCACAGGCCGACACCGCCGGCGTGCGGGCAGACCGGCACCCCGAACTTCGCGGCGAGCAGCAGGTTGGCGATGTTCTCGTTGACGCCGGCGACGCGAACGGCATCGATCTGCATGACCGAGATGGCCTCGGCCTGCAGCAGCTGCTTGAAGATGACGCGGTTCTGCGCGTGCTCGCCGGTGGCGACCCGGATGGGCGCGATGCCGCGGGCGATCTCGGCGTGCCCGAGCACGTCGTCCGGACTCGTCGGCTCCTCGACCCACGCAGGGTTGAACTCGGCGAGCGCGTTGACCCACTCGATCGCCTCCGACACCTCCCAGCGCTGGTTCGCGTCGATCGCGATCGGGAAGTCGGGACCGCACACCTCACGCGCCTTGCGGAAGCGTCGGATGTCGTCGTCGAGGTCGGCGCCGACCTTCAGCTTGATCTGCGTGAACCCGTCGGCCATCGCCTCGCGGGCGAGGCGTTCGAGCTTCTCGTCGGAGTACCCGAGCCAGCCGGGGCTCGTGGTGTATCCCGGGTAGCCGGTGGCGAGCAGCTCGCGCTCGCGCTCGATGCGACCCGGCTCCGCCGCCCGCAGGATCTCGAGCGCGTCCTCGGGCGTGAGGGCGTTCGTGAGGTAGCGGAAGTCGACGAGGTCGACGATCTCCTCCGGCGTCATCCGCGCGAGCAGCTGCCAGAGCGGCATCCCTGCGCGCTTCGCCTTGATGTCCCACAGCGCATTGATGACCGCGCCGATCGCCATGTGCATGACGCCCTTCTCCGGGCCGAGCCAGCGCAGCTGCGAGTCGCCGATGATGTCGCGGAACGTCCCGCCCATGTCATCCAGCAGCGGCTCGATCTCGCGTCCGACCAGGTGTCCCGCGAGCGCGTCGATCGCGGCGACCTGCACGTCGTTGCCGCGACCGATCGTGAAGACGAACGCGTGACCGGCGATGTCGTCCTCGGCGTCGGTGCGCACGATGACGTAGGCGGCCGAGTAGTCGGGGTCGGGGTTCATCGCATCCGAGCCGTCGAGACTGAGCGACGTGGGGAAGCGGATGTCGGTGGTGTCGAGTGCGACGATACGGCTCACGGGGGTTCCTCTCATGCGCGAACGAAACTCACGCAGACCTCTTGGAGTGTAAACATCCGATGTCTATACTGTCAACGACGCAGGTCGCTCTGGAGCGGCCGACCGACGAAACAGGAGAATCATGAAGTTCGCGCGGCTAGGCGACCCTGGGGCCGAGATCCCCGTCCTCGTGGAAGGGGACCATTTCTTCGACCTTCGGGCCGTGACATCCGATGTGAACGGTGACTTCCTCGCCGGTGACTTCCGTGCCGCCGTCACTGCGGCACACGCGGCAGGCGAGCTCCCGGAGCTGGCCGATGCGGCATCCCTCCGGGTCGGCGCACCGATCGCCCGCCCGAGCGCGGTCATCTGCATCGGCATGAACTACGCGGCCCACGCGGCCGAGTCCGGCTCGCAGCCGCCGAGCATCCCGATCATCTTCCTGAAGACCCCGAACACGGTCGTCGGCCCCTATGACACCGTCACGATCCCGCGCGGCAGCGAGAAGACCGACTGGGAGGTCGAGCTCGGCATCGTCATCGGCGCCCGCACCTCCTACCTCGACTCACCGGAGGAGTCGCTCGCGCACGTCGCCGGCTTCGTCGCCGCGAACGACGTCTCCGAGCGCGCCTTCCAGATCGAGGTCTCCGGCGGACAGTGGTCGAAGGGCAAGATCGCTCCCGGGTTCAACCCGACCGGTCCGTGGCTGGTCACCCCCGATGAGGTCGACCACCAGGCACTCGGGCTGCGCAGCTTCGTGAACGGCGAACCGCGGCAGGACTCGAACACGAGCGACATGATCTTCACGGTCGAGCACATCGTGCACCACCTCTCGCAGTACGTGACCCTCGAGCCGGGCGACCTGATCCTCACCGGCACCCCGCAGGGCGTCGCGCTGTCCGGCAACTTCCCCTACCTCGCCGCGGGCGATGTGGTCGAGGTCGAGATCGACGGCCTCGGTCGTCAGCGCCAGGAGTTCGTCGCATGGGAGGCGAAGAAGTGACCGGCCAGCTCGACGGACTCGTCGCGATCGTCACCGGCGGCGCATCCGGCATCGGTGCCGCGATCGCGCAGCGCCTGCACGACGACGGCGCGCAGGTCGCCGTGCTCGACCGCGACATCACGCACGCCGGCGAGGCCTTCGCCGCGTTCACCGCCGACATCTCCGACCGTGCGAGCGTCGATGCGGCCGTCGCCTCGGTGGCAGCGCAGTTCGGACGCATCGACATCGTCGTCAACAACGCGGGCATCGGCGCGACCGGCGACATCACCGCGAACGACGACGACGAGTGGGCCCGCGTGCTCTCGGTCAACGTCACCGGCATCGCCCGCGTCACCGGGGCGGCCCTCCCCTGGCTGCGGAAGTCGCCGGCGGCGGCGGTCTGCAACACGGCATCCATCGCCTCGACGACCGGCCTGCCGCAGCGCGCGCTGTACAGCGCCTCGAAGGGCGCGGTCACGGGTCTCACCAGATCCATGGCCGCCGATCACCTGCGCGAGGGCATCCGCGTGAACGCCGTCAACCCCGGCACCGCCGACACCCCCTGGGTCGGACGGCTGCTCGACGCGGCATCCGATCCGGCCGCCGAGCGTGCCGCACTCGAAGCTCGCCAGCCGCACGGACGCCTGGTGCAGCCACAGGAGGTCGCGGCCGCGGTCGCCTACCTCGTCAGCCCAGCCGCCGGGTCGACGACCGGCACGTTCATCGAGGTCGACGGCGGAATGGCGCAGCTGCGCCTGCGCGACGCCTGAGCCGTCCCGGCCGGCTTCCGGTCGCAGTTGCTGCCGCCTCGTCCGGTCGCGTGTCGGTTCCGGTCGCAGTTGCCGCCGCCTCCCGCGCGTCGGGGCGGCACGAACTGCGACCGGAACCGAACGCCCCGGCCGCCTGTGGAGAGCCGAACCGGCATCCGTCCGAGCCTGCGATCGTGGCGCGATGACCCGACCACGCCCGTTGCCCGCAGAGCTCGGCACCTCATTCACGGTACGACAGGCATTGGATGCCGGAACGGATGCCGGTCGCCTCCGCCGACGCGACCTCGAGACCCCGTTCCGCGGCGTGCGGACGAGGGTCCGCTCTCCCGCCGATCACGACGAGCTCGATCCCTTCGCACGACAGCAGCTCGAGCGCCGCATCCGCGCGTACGAGTACGGCCCCCGGCTGCGAACGGATCAGTTCCTGAGCCACGAGAGTGCCGTCGCCATCTGGGGCGGCCCGACGCCGCTGGCCGTCTCCGGCGGGAGGCCGGCGGATGGCCACCTGCTTCCGGTGCACGTCAGCACCCTCGGCGATGGTCCGCTCGTCCGAGCATCCGGCGTGCGATCGCCTCGGCTCCGGGCGCCTGCTGCACGCCTCGTCCGGCCCCCTGGTCTGACTGTCGCGAGCCCGGAGGTGACGTTCGCCGGCCTCGGGATGTGGAGACTGATCGATCTCGTCGCTCTCGGCGACTACTTCTGCCGGGTCCAGCGGCCCGGATTCGGGCGACCGGATGCCGGTCGCGCCCCGTACTCCACGGTCGAGCTGCTGCGAGGTGCTGTCGAGGACGGGCGCCGGGTCGGCGCCGCTCGGCTGCGACAGGCCATCGACCTCATCCGCGAGGACTCCTGGTCGGCACGCGAGTCGGAGCTGCGGTGCCGCATCGTCTGGTCAGGGCTGCCCGAGCCGGAACTCAACATCGATGTCCACGACGACCACGGCAGGTTCATCGCCTGCATCGACCTCGCGTATCCCGCGCAGAAGGTCGGCATCGAGTATCAGAGCCTGCTCCACGCTCGGCGCTATGCGGAGGATGTCGAGCGTCTCGCCGCGCTCCGGGCTGCTGGATGGACGGTGATCGAGGTCACGAGCGTCCTGCTCGCGCGCCCCGATGCGCTGATCGATCGGATCCGAGGCGCCCTCGCTGCGTCGCCGGCGCCGCAGTGACCCGCTTCCGGTCGAAGTTGCTGCCGCCTCCGCGTCGACCGGGCGGCACGAACTGCGACCGGAGCGCGGGCGGACCCGAACCGGGCGGCACGAACTGCGACCGGAACCGAACGCCCAGAGGGCGGCCCAGCGTCAGCGATCCCCGCGAAGCCACCTCCGGATGCCGCGGCGCTCGCGCTCCGGCGCCTCGGGTGCAGCGGCGGTGCCGTAGAACCGCTCGGCATTGCCCCAGAGGATCGCGTCGACATCATGCCCCCGCGCGTTCGCCCAGGCGACAGTGACGTCGAGCCAGCGCGTGCGGGCGGTCGGCTGGTAGGTCGCCGATCCGTCCTCTGGCGCATGCGGATCACCCGTTTCGGCCGGACCGATCGCCGACACCGGCCAGTCGCTCCCCCACAGCAGCCGCTGGTCGCCGAACGCGTCGGCCGCCGCATCCAGGAAGGGCTCGAGCTGCGCTGCGCTCCAGGTACCGCCGGCCTCGGCCGGAAGTCCGGAGAGCTTGCAGACGGTGTTCGGATGCCGCGCCAGCTCGTCGAGGTCGCGCACCCATTCCGGCGACGGCCCCACCGGAGCATCCGCCGTGCCGACCACCGGCTTGCCGAGGTGATCGAGCACGATCTGCAGCTCGGGGATGGCGCCGGCGAGGCGGGCGATGTCCGGAACCTGCGATGCGCGGATGCAGGCGTCGAAGGTCCAGCCGCGCGCGGCGAGCTCACGGGCGCCGGTCACGAACGCCATCGACATCGCGAGCCCGTCATCGTCGTCCTGCAGCACGTGCCGCACGCCGCGTACGAGCGGATGCGCTGAGAGCTCGCCGAGATGCGTGACGGTGTCGACGCCGCGGTCGAGTCGAGCGCCGGCGACGATGCCGACCACACCCAGGGCATCGGCGTGGTGCTCGACCCAGCGCACCTCGTCGAGGAACTGCTCGGCGACCGTCTCGGCCTGCACGAAGATCGCCCGCTCCTCGCTCGCCCCGGCCAATCGGTCCTGGTCGAGCTCGGGCTGAGCGAAGCGGTGAGCGTAGGGCCCGTCCAGCCATGTGTACGTCAGGACGTCCTCGTCCCAGAGGTGCAGATGTGAATCGATGACGCGCATGCGACCATCCTGCCTCAGACATCCGACCAATGGATAGGATGTCGATATGGCAGTGACGGACGAGGCGATCGAGAAGATCAAGGCCATGATCGTGTCGGGTGAGCTGGCTCCCGGCGATCGACTTCCTCCGGAGAAGGAGCTGTCTGAGCGCCTCGGCCTCTCCCGCAACTCGATGCGCGAAGCCGTGAAGGCGCTCGAGGTGATCCGGGTGCTCGACGTGCGCCGCGGCGACGGCACCTACGTGACGAGCCTGGAGCCGCACCTGCTGCTCGAGGCGATCTCGTTCGTCGTCGACATGCACGACGACGGCTCGATGCTCGAGATCTTCGCGGTGCGACGGATGCTGGAATCGCAGGCCACCGGACTCGCCGCCACCCTCGGCACCGGTGAGGAGATCGCCGAGCTGATCGCCGAGGTCGAGGCGATCGATGCCTCCGTCAGCATCGAGGAGCTCGTCGAGCACGACATCCGCTTCCACCGGGAGATCGTCCGGATGGCCGGCAACGCCTACCTCGCGAGCCTGATCGAGCACCTCAGCAGTCAGACCGTGCGCGCTCGCGTGTGGCGTGGCCTCACCGAGGGCGGCGCGGTCGAGCGCACGCTGTCGGAGCACCGCGCCATCGCCGATGCGATCGCGCAGCACGACCCCTCACTCGCCACCTCCCTCGCGACGGCTCACATCGCCGGCGTCGAGCGGTGGCTGCGCCAGGCGGCATCCGCCTGACCGCTCGCCCCCTGGGTTCTTGAGCCCTTGGGCCCCTGAGCCTGTCGAAGGCCCCTCCCCAGCTGGGTCCCTGAGCCTGTCGAAGGGCTGGGTCCCTGAGCCCTTGGGTCCCTGAGCCTGTCGAAGGGCTGGGTCCCTGAGCCTGTCGAAGGGCTGAGCCCCCCGAAGGGCCAAACCCGTCAGGCCCCGAGCCGCACCATCGCGGCGTCGAACTCCGCCGCCGAGCTGTCGCTGACCGCGTCGAACAGCACCTGATCGATGACGTCGGGGGCGGCGGTGAAGTACGGCACGCCGGCGAGCCGCAGGCCCGTGATGTCGTCGGCGGAGCGCAGCGAGGCGGCGAGCACGTTCGATCCGCTGCCGGCGCACACCTCCTGCATCCGGGCGATCACGGTGTCGCCGTCGATCCCGGCATCCCGCATCCTGCCGAGGTACGGCGCGATGTAGTGCGCGCCGATGCTGGCGCAGGCGAGCGCCTGGGCGACCGAGTACACGGCGGTCACGAGCACGGTGGCGCCGTCGCGCACCAGGGCGGATGCCGCGGCGAACCCGGCGGCCGTCGCCGGCACCTTGACCGCGACGCGGTCGCCGAGCGCACGGATGCCTTCGGCGTTGCGCAGGAACGAGGCGGTGTCGCCGCCCCAGGTCTGGAAGAAGATCTCGCCGGCGCCCTCCGACTCCCAGCGCGCGTAGAGGTCGGGGATCTCCGCTGCGGCGCGTCCGCCGCGCTCGAGGATCGTCGGGTTGGTCGTCACCCCGTGCACCACGCCGGCGACGAGGAGGGGGGAGACCCGGTCGGTGTCGGCGCTGTCGACATAGAGTCGGGGTGCGATCGCAGTCATCGGATCTCCTCAAGGGAACCTGTCGTTACAGGTTCGGCTTCGGCTAATGTAATGACAGGCGACCCGCGATGTCAAAGACGTCGAGGCCGCCCAGCATGCTGTCGAAGAAGATCAGGAGCGACATGGCCCCCGCACATCCAGGCGACCGTTCGGGTGTCGTCATCGTCGGCAGCGTGACCGCTGATGTGACCACCTTCTCGCAGCGCCTGCCCGCCCGCGGAGAGACGATCCTCGGCGATCAGTTCACCCTCATGCTCGGCGGCAAGGGCGCGAACCAGGCGGTTGCGGCCGGACGCTCCGGCGCCCGCACGAGTTTCGTCGGCTGCGTGGGCGACGACCTGTTCCACGACCTCGTGGTCGCCGGTCTCAGCGAGGCCGGGGTCGACCTGACGCATCTGCGCACCGTGCCTGGTCCGACCGGCATCGCGCATATCCGTGTCGACGCCTCGGCGCAGAACGACATCGTGATGGTGCCGCTCGCGAACGCCGCCCTCAGCACCGAGCAGATCGACGCTGCACTCGCCGCCCTCGCCCCGACCACGTCGGTCCTGCTCACGCAGCTCGAGACGCCGTCGGCCCTCACGGCGCACATCACGGCGAGGGGTCGCGAGCACGGCATGACCGTGATCCTCGATCCTGCCCCTGCGGCGACGCTGCCGGCCGAGGTCTGGCAGAGCATCGACATCGTGACGCCGAACGAGACCGAGGCCTCGCTGATCAGCGGCATCGAGGTGACGGATGCCGCATCGGCCGAACTCGCCGGACGCTGGTTCCTCGATCAGGGCGTCGGCGCGGCCGTGATCACGCTGGCCGGGCAGGGCTCGTGCGTCGTGACAGCGGAGGGCACGACCGTGGTCGCACCGTTCCCGGTCGAGCCCGTCGACACGACCGCCGCGGGCGACGCGTACGCCGGCTATCTCGGCGCCGCGCTCGCGAACGGCCGCACCCTCACCGAAGCCGTGCGCCTGGCGACGGCCGCCGGCGCACTGACCGTCACGAAGCAGGGCGCCTCGCCCAGCCTGCCGTTGCGGGCCGAGGTCGACGCCTTCCTCACCGACCGTGAATCCGCGCACGCCGCGAACTGAGAACCGGAGCACCTGATGCGCAAGTCCGCCACCACGATCAACCCCGCACTGTCTCGCGTGATCAGCGAGACCGGGCACACCGACATGCTGGTCGTGACGGATGCCGGGCTGCCGATCCCGCCGGGCGCGGAGCGGATCGACCTCGCCTACCGCCCCGGCGCTCCCGCGTTCCTCGATGTGCTCGACACCGTGCTCGCCGAGCTGGTGATCGAGGGCGCGACGGTGTCGGAAGAGGTCGCCACGCAGAGCCCAGAAGTGCTCGCCGCGCTGCGTGAGCGCTTCGCCGGGATGGACTTCGAGATCACGCTGATCCCGCACGTCGAGTTCAAGTCGCTCACGCACGGCGCTCGTGCGTTCGTCCGCTCCGGCGAGTTCACACCCTATGCGAACGTCATCCTGCACGCGGGGGTGGCGTACTGACATGACCATCACCGACGACGCGATCGACCGCCATTCCGCAGCACCCATGTACGACCAGCTGCGTCAGCTGATCATCGACGGCATCGCCCGCGACGGGCTGCAGCCGGGCGACCCGCTGCCGGGCGAGCACCGCCTGTGCGAGCGCTACGGCATCTCCCGCACCGTGGTGCGTCAGGCGCTCGCGCAGCTCGAGCACGAAGGACTCGTCGAACGGGTCAAGGGCAAGGGCACGTTCGTCTCGCGCCCTCGCACCAGTGAGAGCCTCGTGCACACCCTGGTCGGCCTGTACGACGATGTCGAGCGGCGTGGCGGCCACGTGCACAGCGACGTGTTGCGGCACGAGCGCACTGCGGCGGATGAGGAGATCGCGCGCGCGCTCGAGGTGCCGGTCGGCGCTCCCCTCGTCGTGCTCGAACGCCTGCGGCACGTCGACGGCGAGCCCTGGTCGCTCTCCACGACCTGGATGCCGGAGCACGTCGGCGCCGGCACGCTCGACGTCGACCTGGCCGAGCGCTCGCTCTACCGGCTGCTGGCCGAGAACGGCGTCATCGCGACGAGCGGCGTCCGCTCGGCCGAGGCGACCGTCGCGACCCACGAGCAGGCGCAGCACCTCGGTGTCAGCGCCGGTTCAGCGCTGCTGCGGCTGCGCAGCGTGAGCCGTGGCGAGGGCGGCGCGCCGATCGAGTACTTCGTGGCGTATCACCGCGGCGACCGCTCGCGCTTCGAGTTCCAGTTGCAGCAGGAGCAGTCGCAGGCTTCGCTGCTGCACATCGACGGCGACGGCGGGGCATCCCGTGCGGGTACCGTGAGCTGAGACGAGCAGGGCACACGCGCACCGGGGGGACGCGATGAACGACGACCAGACAGCAGACGCCGATCCGAACCGGGTCGTTCCGCCTGCACCATCGGATGCCGCGACGCCGTCGTCCTGGACCGCGCCGAGGATCGCCCCGCTGGCTCCCCCGCTCAGCGGCGCGGCCCCTCCCCTC
>NZ_JYIW01000015.1 GCF_000956525.1 Microbacterium oxydans | reverse complement strand
CCTGTGGGCTCAGGGACCCAGGGGGGTCAGGAACGCACGGGGCGGGGTCGCGGATGGCCGCCTCGAGGGCGGGGAGACGGCCATTCGCGACACCTGCAGAGGGAGAGGTGTCTCGGATGGCCGCAATCCGAGAGCGGATGCGGCCATGTGCGACACCTGCCTGGAGGCGGGCGTGGGGCAGGGCCCTTCGACAAGCTCAGGGACCCAGGGGGCAGGGCCCTTCGACAGGCTCAGGGACCCAAAGGGGGCCGCGGGGGCGGGGCGAAGCACCGAACCCAGCGCCGGTAGACTGGACACGCCCGCCGGCCCCTTCCCTTGGAGTGCGCGTGACCACCGCCCCTGCACCTTCCCACAAGCACGTTCCCGACTCTGTCGAGAACGCGACCGCGACGCCCGAGAAGGAGCAGCCGTACGGCGCCCTCGGCCTCAAGGATGACGAGTACGCGAGGATCCGCGAGATCCTCGGCCGCCGCCCCACGTCGGGCGAGCTGGCGATGTACTCCGTCATGTGGAGCGAGCACTGCTCGTACAAGAGCAGCAAGAACTACCTGCGCCGCTTCGGCCAGAAGGTCTCCGATGAGATGAAGGAACGCCTGATGGTGGGCATGGGCCAGAACGCGGGCGTCATCGACGTCGGCGAGGGCTGGGCCGTCACCTTCAAGGCCGAGTCGCACAACCACCCGTCGTTCATCGAGCCGTTCCAGGGCGCGGCGACCGGCGTCGGCGGCATCGTCCGCGACATCATCTCGATGGGCGCCCGCCCGGTCGCCGTCATGGACGCTCTCCGCTTCGGCGCGATCGACCACCCCGACACCGCCCGCGTCGTGCACGGCGTGACGAGCGGCATCAGCTTCTACGGCAACTGCCTCGGACTGCCGAACATCGGCGGCGAGACGGTGTTCGACTCGGTCTATCAGGCCAACCCGCTCGTGAACGCGCTCGCGGTGGGCGTGCTGCGTCACGAAGACCTCAAGCTCGCGAACGCGACCGGCGTCGGCAACAAGGTCGTGCTCTTCGGCGCTCGCACCGGTGGCGACGGCATCGGCGGCGCCAGCATCCTGGCATCCGACACCTTCGCCGACGGCGGGCCCACCAAGCGCCCCGCAGTGCAGGTCGGCGACCCCTTCGCCGAGAAGGTGCTCATCGAGTGCTGCCTCGAGCTGTACCGCGGCGAGCTCGTCGAGGCCATCCAGGACCTCGGTGCCGCCGGCATCTCGTGCGCGACCAGCGAGCTCGCAGCCAACGGCAACAGCGGCATGAAGGTCTCGCTCGACAACGTGCTGCTGCGCGACCCCACGCTCACGGCCGAGGAGATCCTCATGTCGGAGTCGCAGGAGCGCATGATGGCGATCGTCGCGCCCGAGAAGCTCGACGCGTTCATGGCCGTCGTGAACAAGTGGGAGGTCGAGACCTCCGTGCTCGGCGAGGTCACCGGCGACGGACGCCTCATCATCGACTGGCAGGGCGAGCGCATCGTCGACGTCGACCCCTCGACCGTCGCGGTCGACGGCCCGGTCTACGACCGCCCGGTCGCGTACCCGACGTGGATCGACGCACTGCAGGCGGATGCCGCGGAGAACCTCCCCCGCTCGAACGACCCCGAGACGCTGCGCGAGCAGTTCCTCGCCCTCGTCGCGTCGCCGAACCTGGCCGACACGAGCTGGATCACCAACCAGTACGACTACTACGTGCTCGGCAACACGGCGCTGAGCTTCCCCGACGACGCCGGCATGATCCGCGTCGACGAGGAGTCCGGCCTCGGCTTCGCCATCTCGACCGACGCCAACGGCCGCTACAGCCAGCTCGACCCGTACGCGGGTGCGCAGATCGCACTGGCCGAGGCGTACCGCAACGTCGCCGTCACCGGTGCAGTGCCGACCGCGATCACCGACTGCCTGAACTTCGGCTCGCCGGAGAACCCCGAGGTCATGTGGCAGTTCGGCCAGACGGTCGACGGCCTGGCCGACGGATGCTACGAGCTCGGCACCCCGGTCACCGGCGGCAACGTCTCGTTCTACAACCAGACCGGCGACGTGCCGATCCACCCGACCCCGCTCGTCGGCGTGCTCGGCATCATCGACGACGTCTCGCGCCGCATCCCCTCGGGGTGGCAGGACATCGGTCAGAACATCTACCTCCTCGGCACCACCGCGACCGAGCTCTCGGGTTCGGCGTGGGCCGAGGTCGTGCACGACCACCTCGGCGGGCTCCCCCCGAAGGTCGACCTCGCCGGTGAGAAGCGCCTCGCCGGTCTGCTGTCGGCAGCGCGTGACGAGTGGCTGATCTCCTCGGCGCACGACCTCTCCGAGGGTGGCCTCGCGCAGTCCCTCGCCGAGGGCGTCATGCGCTTCGGCGTCGGCGCGCGCGTCTGGCTGAACGAGATCATCGAGCGCGACGGAGTGGATGCCGCATCCGCCCTGTTCTCGGAGTCGACCGGCCGCGTGCTGGTGACCGTGCCCCGCGAGGACGACGTGAAGTTCCGCGGACTGTGCGAGGGTCGCGGATACCCGGTGGCGCGCATCGGCGTGACCGACACCGAGCCGCAGCTCGAGGTGCAGGACGTCTTCACGGTGTCTGCCGCCGAGCTGCGCGAGCGCTCGAACGCCACGCTGCCGTCGTACTTCGGACCGACCGTCTCGGAGCCGGTGGCCTGATGAGCGAGCTCAGCCGACCCGAGCCGAGCGAAGACTACGGCGACCTCGGCGAGCGTCGGAATCGGCGCCTGCGCATCATCGCGTGGACCGTCATCATCGCCCTCATCCTCGGTGGTGGCGGGGCGACCCTGATCGCGCTGCTGCCCATCTGACCTCGGTCGCGACGGGCGGGGCGGCGGTGCCGCATGTCGGATGCCGCGCCTAGAGTGTGGGCATGGCGACCGATCCGCGCGAACTCCTGTATGCGCTGCGCGCGCAGGCGGTGGCGCGTGTCGAGTCCACGGCCGCAGCGCTGGCGGCGCTCATGCACGATCGCGAGGGCGCGAACGACGACGACGAGCACGACCCGGAGGGCGTGACGCTGTCGTCGGAGTGGTCACGTCTGAGCGGGCTCGCCGAGGCCGCGGCATCCGAGCTCCAGCAGGTCGACGACGCGCTCGCCCGGACGGATGCCGGCACCTACGGCATCTGCGCCCGATGCGGGAAACCGATCCCCGCCGCCCGGCTCGACGCACGTCCGTTCGCGGAGTACTGCGTGGTGTGCGCCGAGAAGCTCGGCCACTGAGCGACGGCGGCGCTGACACATCGCGCCGCGCGGGATAGCATCCACCCCATGGCCATCAAGATGGAGAACGTCGGCATCGCCGTGCGTGACCTCGAAGCAACCATCTCGTTCTTCACCGACATCGGGCTCACCGTGCTCGGCCGAGACGAGGTGAGCGGCGAATGGGCGTCCACCGCCGTCGGCCTCGACGGCAACCACGCACGGATCGCGGTGCTGCAGACGCCGGACGGACACGGGCAGATCGAGCTGTTCGAATACATCCACCCCGACGCGATCGAGACCGAACCCACGCTGCCGAACGAGATCGGGATGCACCGTATCGCCTTCTCGGTGGACGACATCGACGAGTCGCTCGCGATCGCAGCACGGCATGGCTACCACCCGCTGCGCGGCGTCGCCAACTACCAGGACGTGTACAAGCTCACCTACCTGCGTGGTCCGAGCGGCATCATCGTGATGTTCGCGCAGGACCTCACGAAGGGCTGAGCGGGGGTCGCGCGCATCACTGCCGCACCTCGGAGATCTGCACCATTTCGGATGCGGTGCCGCCACGGCATCCGAGATCCCGCAGAACTCCGAAGCGCGCGCCGCGAGAGGAACCGAACTCAGGGCTGGGCGGGAGCGCGGCTGGCTGCTGCGCGTTCCGCGGCCGCGGCGAGCTGCGACAGCCCGTGCGTCGTCACGTCGACCCGCAGCTTCGTGCCGTCCGACGACGTCACCGTGATGATCCTTCTGCCGCGTCGCACGGTGCTGCGCTGGGAGACGATGTCGCGATGACGGATGACTCGCTCTGCACCGAAGACCGTGCGGAACACGATCTCGTCACGCCCTGGCTCGAGGTACCAGTTGCGGTACGCCAGCAGCACGAGCAGCCCAGCCACGACGAGCACCACGGAGGCGATGCGGAACGGCACCGGGTCGCGCATGTCACCACTGCCGAATCCGAGCACCGACGCGAACAGGCCAAGGGCGAGCAGCGCCGCGGCGACGAAACCGACGGCCTTGTGGAGGCGGATCCGGACGATCCGCTTCGCCGAGCTGTTCGGCCGCAGGAACAGCGAGCGCACGATGACCACCACGAACAGCAGCGCGATCACCACGAGGACGATCTTCAGCACGAGAGCGGTCATGCTCCGACGCTATCAAGCACTGCGTGCGGGGACGGTGCGAGAAGTAGGCTGAGCACATCATGGAATGGTGGAACTACTGGTGGCTGCTCTTCCCGCTCATGGGAATGGCCGGCGGCGTCGCGAAGGCGTGGGAGCGCAACGCGAAGCGCCGTCATGAGCGGCGCCTGGAGACCCTCCGCCTGAAGACGCAGCTGCGGACCGCCGAGATCGAAGCGCGGGGCGTCTCCCGCCAGGCGAAGCTGCGCGGTCCGTCGTTCGTCGACACCTCGGCATCCGTCCCGTCCGATGACCTGCTCGGACGCCTGTTCACCGAGCACGACGAGGTCACCGCCCGCTGGCTCGACTACGAGCTCGATGTCGCGAAGCTGATCGCATTCCCCGCCATGAGCGACGGCCGGCAGCCGCTGACGGCCGCGTTCCTCAGAGCCAAGAAGAAGGCCGACGCGCTGCGCCCGGCATCGACCGACGCGAAGGTCAGCGACACCCAGGTCGGCGAGTACCTGCAGGCGGTCGGCGACTATGCGGTCGCGTTCGAGATCGCCGAGAAGGATGCCAGGCGCCTGCGCGACTCGACGTTCACCGAGCCGGAGCGCAAGCGACTCGACCGCGCGCAGCAGCTGCTCAAGGTCGCGGTCGACGAGTCGGCCACCCAGGCAGAGCGCAACGTGGCCTACAAACGCGTGCGCGAAGAGCTGGACGGGCTGATCCTGCTCTCCGACGATGCCGTCACGGTGCTCGAGAAGCAGGTCGCCAGGGAGATCGCGGCGCCGGTCGCGCCGGCTGCCCCTGCACCGGAACCGCAGCGGATGCCGATCGCCGATCCGCTGCGCCGACCGCGAGAAGGCGCATGACGCCCGAGAACGTCACCGGCCCCGTCGCGCACCACGCCGAGGCCCCGGTGTGGTCGACGGCATGGGGCGGACTGCGCTGGGTCGACGGGAACGCGGGCGACCTGCTCACGCTGCGCGCCGACGGCGTCGCACGACAGCACATCGACGACGAATACCTCGCGTTCGCGCGACCGCGGCGGAACGGCGGGATCGTCGCAGCCGGGGCGCGCACCCTGTACCTCGCCGACGATCCGAACGCGGAGTTCCGCGCCGTCACGGCGCTGCTCGACGACCCGACGGTGCGGATGAACGACGGATGCTGCGACCCGGTCGGGCGACTGCTCGCCGGTTCGATGGGATACGAAGCGGAAGCGGATGCCGGGGTGCTGCTGCGCCTCGACGCCGAGCTCGCCGTGACAACGGTGCTGCCGAAGACCACCATCTCGAACGGGATCGGCTTCTCGCACGACGGACGACGGGCGTACTACGTCGACACCGCAGCGCATCGCATCGACGTGTTCGACACCCATCGCGGTGAGCTCGGGGGTCGCCGCGTGTTCGTGCGGATCCCCGAGGACCAGGGCTCGCCCGACGGCCTCACGGTCGCCGCGGACGGCAGCGTGTGGGTCGCGCTCTGGGGTGGCAGCGCCGTGCACGGGTACGACGCGGCCGGCGAGCTGATCGCGACGATCGAGCTGCCGGTGCCGCAGGTGAGCGCCTGCACGTTCGGCGATGACGACCTCGGCACGCTCTACATCACGACCTCGGCGCAAGGACTGGCAGCCGATCACGGCACCGACGCCGGCTCGCTGTACGCGGTACGGCCCGGCGCCCGCGGCATCCCCGTGCTGCCCTTCGCAGGCTGAGGGGCTTCACGGGCTGGACTCTTTGTTGGGGTCGCGTGCTGCAGTAGGTGTCGCGAATGGCCGCATCCTGGCGCGCGAAGCGGCCAACTGCGACACCCGCCCAGAAGGAGGGGGCGCGAAGGGCCGCATCCGGACGCACGAGGCGGCCATCTGCGACACCTGCGCAGCACGCCTGCCTGCCTGCCCAGCACGCCTGCACGCACAGAGCACCCGCCGCAGCGGATCAGGCCAGGTGCACGCGTTCCGTGCGCTGGCGCTGACGCCCGAGTCCCTCGATCTCGATCTCCATCACATCGCCGTGCTGCAGGTACGGGAAGCGCCCTGACAGTGCGACGCCCTGCGGGGTGCCCGTGTTGATCACGTCGCCCGGTTCGAGCACCAGGTACTGGCTGAGCTCGTGCACGATCTGCAGCACCGGGAAGATCATGTCGGCCGTCGAGGAGTCCTGGCGCGGCTCGCCGTTCACGAACGACCGGAGTCGCAGCGCCTTCGGATCGACCTCGTCGGCTGGCACGAGCGCCGGACCGAGCGGGTTGAACGTCTCGGAGCACTTGCCCTTCGACCACTGCCCGCCGGACACCTCGAGCTGGTACGCGCGCTCGGAGACGTCGTTCGAGATCGTGTAGCCGGCGATGACCTCGCGCGCGGCATCCGGCGACGAGAGGTATCGCGCGGTCGCGCCGATCACGATCGCGAGTTCGACCTCCCAGTCGACCTTCTCGGCACCGGGCGGAAGCAGCACGACGTCGTCGGGGCCGACGATCGTGTTCGGATGCTTGAAGAAGACGACCGGATGCTCCGGCGGCTCCGCCCCCGATTCGGCGGCGTGGGCCGCGTAGTTCTGTCCGATGCAGATCACGGCGGTCGGGCGCGCGATGGGGGCGCCGATTCGCAGGCCATCGACCTCGGCCGCATCGAGTTCGCCGCGCCGCAGCGCCTGCCGAACGCGGGCGATGCCATCAGCGGCGAGGAACGCGCCATCGATGTCGGAGGTCAGGGTGGTGAGGTCGAAGACGGTGCCGTCGTCGTGGACGTACGGACGCTCGTGGCCGATCGGGCCGAGTCGCAGGAGTTCCATGGCGGGTCAGCGCGCGTCGGCGAAGGTCGGGTTGACGATCGGCACGGACTCGCCGGCCAGGAATCGGATGACGTTCTCGGCCGCGTGCACCGGCAGATCGGCGAGGGCTTCGGGCGAGTACCAGGCCGCGTGCGGGGTGAGCAGCACCTGGTCGAGATCGCGCAGCGGCGAATCGGCGGCGAGGGGCTCGCCCGCGAAGACATCGAGGGCGGCAGCGCCCAGGTGCCCGGCGCGCAGCGAGGCGGCGAGCGCGTCCTCGTCGATGAGCGGCCCCCTGCAGGTGTTCACGACGACGGCGCCCTGCCGCATGGTCGCGAGCGCGGCTGCATCGATCAGGTGGCGGGTCGCATCGGTCAGCGGCACGTGGAGCGTGAGGATGTCGGCGCCGGCCACGGCATCCGGAATCTCGACGAGCTCGCATCCGGCCCCGCGCACCGCCTCGGCCGAGGCGTACGGGTCGGCGACGAGCACGCGGAACCCGAGCGCCCGGCATCCGCGGGCGACGATCGAGCCGATGCGTCCGAAGCCGAGCACCGACACGGTGGTGGTCGATGGGCGCACGGCGAGCGGTTGAGCGTCGACCGCTTTCCAGGTGCCGGCGCGCACCGCGCGGTCGTAGGCGGGGAGGCCGCGGGCCTGGGTCATGATCATCGCGATCGTGTGCGCTGCGACCTCTTCGATGCAGTAGCTCGGGGTGTTCGCCACGGCGATGCCGCGGGCGGCCGCCGCTTCGACGTCGATCATGTCGTAGCCGATGCCGACGCGGCTGATGATGCGGAGCTTCGGCATCCGATCCATCACCTCGCCCGTGATCTGCGCCCACTGGACGACGAGTCCCTCGGCATCCGCACCGAGGGCTGCGAGGTCGTCGATGGCTCCGGATGCCGAGCGCTCGGCGCGGAGTCCTGCCTGCCGCAGGGTGTCTTCGATGACGGTTCCCGGCAGGTCGCAGTCGCTGACGAGGATGAGAGGCTGAGTCATGGGAGAGATGCTATAGCAAATAGCAGATGGGTATAGCATCGAGCCATGACTGTTCGCCGCGCGCTCATCACAGGGGCCAGTTCCGGGATCGGAACCGCCGCCGCACTCGAACTCGCCAGCGAGGGAACCGCGCTCTGGCTCACCTACACCGGGCGCGAGGCCGAAGCAGCCCGGGTCGCGGAGGAGTGCCGGGCAGCCGGCGCCGCCGAGGTACACGTCTCGCGACTCGACCTGCGCGAACCCGACTCGATCGCAGCGCTCATCGACGAGCTGACCTCGACGTGGGGCGAGCTGCACGTGCTCGTCAACAACGGCGGTGTCTGCCCGTACACGCCGTATGAGGACATCGACATCGACGAGTGGGACTTCGTGCTCGAGACCAACGCACGCGGCACGTTCTTCCTGACCCGCGCCGCGCTGCCGCTGCTGCGTGCCGCGGCGGGCGACCGCTCGGTCGTCAACATCGCCTCGATCGCCGGACAGGTCGGCGCGCTGCAGACCGGCATCCACTATGCGGCCAGCAAGGGCGCACTGCTCGCCATCACGCGCAGCTTCGCCAGGCACCTCGCGAACGAGGGCATCCGCGTCAACGCCGTGACGCCCGGTCCGGTCACGAGCGCGATCACCGACCAGCTGCAGGGCGAGAGACGCGAGAAGCTCGAGGCCGGCATCCCGCTCGGCGCGTTCGGACAGCCGGCCGACGTCGCCTGGATCATCGCCTCGCTCGCCTCGCCCCGCGCCGGCTTCATCACGGGCGCGACCTACGACGTGAACGGAGGCGTTCGCATTGACTGACCGCACCGACCGCTCCGCCCTCGACACCGTGCAGGCGCAGCTCGACGCGTTCAACGCGCATGACCTCGATGCCTTCGTCGCGACCTACGCGGCGGATGCCGTGATCACGGGCGTCGCGCCCGACCCGCTCGTCGGCTCGACGGCGATCAGGGCGTTCTACGCGCCGCGGCTGCGGAACCCGGAACTCTCGTGCGTGATCGACGCGACCGTGCTGTTCGGCATCCGCTGGGTCGTCGCGCAGGAGCGCGTCATCAACGCCGGCGTCGCGACCGAGACCATCGCGACCTTCGACGTCGTCGACGGGTTGATCGCGCGGGCCTCGATGCTCAAGGCCTGAGCCTCGGGAGGAGAACTCCCTGTCGGGAGGAGCATTGCCGACGAAGGCTCCTCCCGAGAGAGAGTTCTCCTCCCGACGCCCGCTCACCCACGCCCGAACCGTGCCCGCAGCGCAGGGTCGGTCGCGATGCGGCCGAAGGATGCGGTCCACGCGCCGTCGACCGCGATGGACTGCCCCGACACGTACGGCGCGGCGTCGGACAGCAGGAACGCCGTGAGCGCGGCGACCTCCTCGGCGCGGGCGATGCGTCCCATCGGCGGCCCCTCGGTGAGCGCGCGCTCCTCGGCCGCGGGGTCGGCGGCGGCGGCGATCTGCGCGTCGAGGTGCGGGGTGCGCACGCCGCCGGGCGCCACGGTGTTGGCACGGATGCCGAGTCCGCCGTAGCTCACGGCCACGCTGCGGGTGAGCGCGTCGATGCCGCCCTTCGTGAACTCGTAGGCAGCGTGGTCGACGAAGCTCGAGCGGCCGTGGATCGAGCCGATGTTCACGATCGCGCCCGCGACGCCCTGGTCGATGAACGCCGAGACGGCGGCGGAGCATCCCCAGAGGTAGCCGAACCCGTTGATGTCGAGGATCTCGCGCACCGTGGTCTCGTCGAGCTCATGCAGCGGCGTGCGCTTCGTGATGCCGGCGTTGTTCACCCACCCGGCGAGCGGCGCGCGAGCCCTGGCAGCCGTGGCCGCGCGCTCGTGCACGGCCCGATCGGATGCATCGCCCAGCACGACCTCGGCGACGATCCCGTCGTCGACCGTGCCCGAGCCGGGAGAGCGCTCGAGGCCGACGACGATCCAGCCGTCGGCGGTGAGCCGCTCGGCGACCGCCCGCCCGATGCCCTTGCCGCTGCCGGTCACCACGGCACTGCGCGCGGAATCGGCCATCTCAGCCCCTCTCGACCGTGTCGAACGCGAAGACCGCCGGGTCGAGCGTGAACCCGAGACCGACGGCATCCGTCGGGCGAACCAGCCCCTCGAACGACGGACCGCCGACGATGAACGAGGGCGCCGGATCGTACGGGTTCGCGCCTCGGGCGAACGTCTCGACGCCGATGCCGAGGTGCGCCGTGACCTCGGGATACACGTGACCCGAGACCGGCACGCACCGCTCGGATGCCCACGCGATCACTTCGCGCGCCGGCGTCACCCCGCCGATCGCCACGACATCGAGGCGGAGCACGTCGACCGCTTCGTGCTCGACGAGGGCCTGCAGCACCGCTGGGTCGGTCACCTCGTCGCCGACGGACACCCGCAGCCCGCTCTCTCGACGGATGCGTGCGCATCCCTCCGCATCCTCCGGGAGCAACGGATCCTCCAACCATGCGAGCCGCGGGTCACCCCACTGCGCGATCTCGGCCAGCGCCTCCTCCGCGTCGCGCCAGCCGAAGCCGACGTCGACCACCAGTCCGGTCTCGGCAGGCAGCTCATCGCGGAGCAGCCCGAGCAGCTCACGCATATATGCCGGTTCGGGCATGCGTGAGATCTTCACCTGCGACCAGCCGGTCGCCTGACCCAGCACCTCGTCTGCGACCTCCCTCGGTGAGCGGGGCGCAGAAGGATACGCGGCGACGAGCATCGCATCCCGCGGCGCATCGCCGGTGCCCAGCATCCGCCACAGCGGCACACCGGCGCGGCGGGCGGCGACATCCCACAGGGCGATGTCGACGAGCCCGATCGCACGCCGCACCAGGCCGACGCGGCCGACGATCGCGCTGCCGCGGAGCATCCGCTCCCACGTCGACGCGGGGTCGTCGACATCCGCGCCGATCGCGTGGCCGGCGACGAGACGCTCGACGATCTCGGCCATCGGCGCCTCGCGCGACAGACAGTAGGTGATGCCCGAGACGCCGTCGGCATCCGTCACCCGTACCGCGGTGTACTCGCGGCGCGTCACGGTCATCGCGCCGAGGCGCAGCGGCGCCGGGAGCGGCAGCTGCACGGTCGCCGTCTCGATGCGCGCGATCTCGGTCATTCGGGCTTCCTCGCGAGCGGCACGCCGTAGTCGACCATGAAGCCGCCGTCGACGTAGAGCGTCTGCCCGTGCATGTACCGCGACTGATCCGACACGAGGAAGCTCACCGCCGCCGCGATCTCGCTCGCATCGCCCAGACGCTTCGCCGGGATGCGCGACAGGATCGTGTCGAGGCTCAGCGTGCCGGCCTCGACGCCCTGCCGGAAGACGCCGGTGTCGACGTAGCCCGGCGCCACCGCGTTCACCCGCACGCCGCGCGACGCCCACTCCGCGCCGGCGGTCGAGGTGAGGCCGATCACCGCAGCCTTCGTCGTGGCATAGGGTGCTCGACCCGCTGACCCTCGCGAGGAGATCGACGAGATGTTCACGATCCGGCCATCGCCGCGTGCCAGCATCCGTCGTCCTGCTGCCTGCAGCGCCGAGAAGACGCCGTGCAGGTTCACGTCGACCACGGCAGCCCACTCGTCCCAACTGAGGTCTTCGATGCCCCGGTGCCGCTGGATGCCGGCGTTGTTCACCAGCACCTCGATCGGCCCGAACTCGGCCTCGATCTCGCCGAACACGCGGTCGACGCCGTCGTGGTCGGTGACGTCGAGCTCGCGCCAGCGGATGCCGGCCGGGTTCTCGCCCGCGGTGAGGCCGGGCACGCGGTCGGCCGCGACGACGGTGTACCCGTCATCGGCGAGGCGCTGGCCGATCTCCCAGCCGATGCCGGCGGATCCTCCGGTGACGATGGCGACGGGGTTGGTCATGTCTCTCCTCTGGTCGGGGTGGGGTCGTGATCGACGAGGGCCGCGACCACCTGGATCGCGTGCTGGGTGAGCAGTTCGAGCGCACCCGGCGCGAGCGGGGTCTGCCACGCCTGATAGGCACCGCGGTCGTAGGCGTCGCGGGTCGGCAGGTAGACGAAGCCGGGACCGTTCGTGAGGTTCATCACGACGATCGGCGTCTCCGGGAACCGCGCACGCAGCGCCGTCTGCAGGCGCGAGTACGCCTCGCCGGGATGCCCGACGAGCACGGCATCGCCGAACCGCCACGCCCAGAGCGGATGCTGCACGGTCGGCCCGTCGATGTAGCCGTCGCGCAGATTGCGGGCCCGGCCGAGCCGTTCCTCTCGGGATCGGGGATCGATGTCCCTCCACTCCTCGGCGAGCTCGTCGAGGGTCGGCAGGTCGCGCAGCGGCAGCTCGACGGCGGTCAGGGATGCCGCGGCATCCGTCCCGCCCCCGACGGCCCGACCTGCCCAGATCGCGAGCGGGGCCCCGGACTCGACCACTCGGTCGAGCGCCAGCTCCTCGCCGACCGCCGGCAGCGCTTCAAGAGCCGTGAGCACGGCATGCCCGAGCGAGCGCCCGTGCCGGTCGGCGACCGAGACATCGCCGGTGTACTGCTCGCGCGGCGCGAGCTCCCCCGAAGCCCCCTGCACGAAAAGGCAGGGCGCGCCCGTCGAGGCCTCGACGATCTCGCGCATCGCCCCGACGTAGTCCGGCGACACCTCCCGGTGCTGCCAGGCGAGCGTCGTCGGGTGGCACGCGTAGTTCACGAGCGTCGCGCGCACGGTGCCGTCGACGCTGATCCGCCCGATCGTGACGGTGTCGTCAGCCGCGCCCTCGGGGTTGTATCCGACGAGCGCTCGCCCGTCGAGGTCGAGCTCGCGGTCGGCTGCGAGCGTGCAGCATCCGGCGGTCCACTCGATGAGGCCCGGCCGCGCGGTGTCGAGCGCTTCGCGACCGGCGACGATGCCGGCTGCGGCGAGCGCCGCCAGGTACCCGGGGATCAGTTCACCGCCGGGCAGCTGCGCATCCGCAGCGCACAGCACGGCACCGGCATGGGTATGCGACAGCGAGAGCATGAGCTGGTCTGGGTCGAGTCCGAGACCGTCGAGGATCGCGCCGCGCACACCCTGCTCATCGGCGACGCGACGCCACCACGTGCCGTCCGCCGCGAGCAGCACGCGCGACCGGTCGTCGTCGGCGATCAGGGCGAGCGCGGTCAGCTCGAACGGGCGATGCGCGCCCTCCGACCGCTCCCAGTCGGCCGGCCCCCAGTTCTTCGCACGGATGCCGATGGGCGGGGTGATGTCGCGGCGGGCCACCCCCACCCTGGCGGCGGTGCGCGGCACGCGGATGCGGTCGCCGATCACGGTCGGACTCATCGGGGTTCCTCTCCTCTGACGGACGACGCCGACGCACGGCCGCTGGCGTCAGGAAGCTCAGCGACGGATGCCATAGCATCGGTGCGAGCGCGTGACGGTCGTGATGCCCCTCGGCCGGCGGCTCGGAGAGGGATCCCCATGCGCACCGTGTCAGACCGGAACGTCGCCGAGCAGGTGGCCGATGAGCTGCGCGCCGCGATCCACTCGGGTGAGCTCGCGCCGGGCGAACGGCTCGTCGAACGCACGCTCGCCCAACGGCTCGGCGTCAGCCACATCCCGGTACGCGAGGCGCTGACCCGCCTGGCGGAAGAGCGCCTGATCGTGCGAGAGCCACGGCGCGGAGCGCGGGTCGCCGAGCTCACGGCATCCGACCTCGAAGAGATCTCGAGCCTGCGCATCGTGCTCGAGCAGTTCATGGCGATCCGGGTGCAGGAGCGGTGGGACGCGGATGCCGCAGCCCGCCTCGGCGCGATCGTCGATGCGATGGGCGCAGCCGCCCCCGGCGACATCGATGAGGTGCTGCGGCAGGACCGACGGTTCCACGAGACGCTCGCCGACCTCGCGCAGCACCGCTTCCTCGACGAGATCAGCTCGCAGTTGCGCGGCCGCATCGCCGGATTCATCCGCGCCGCGAACGATGCGCTCGGCGTCGAAGAACAGCAGCAGCACGTGCGCAGCCACCAGGAGATCGTCGACGCGATCGCCAGCGGCGACCCGGAGCAGGCACGCACCGTGATCGCGGAGCACGTCACTCGCGCAGTCGAACGCATCACCCCGACCGATGGAGACCCCGCATGAGCACGATCGTCATCACCGGAGCATCCGACGGGATCGGCGCAGCCGCCGCTCGCCAGCTCGCCGCATCCGGCAATCGACTGATCCTCGTCGGACGATCGCCAGAGAAGACGAAGGCCGTCGCCGACGAGACCGGCGCCGAGCATTTCACCGCCGACTTCGCCCGCCTCGACGACGTGCGCGAACTCGCCGCGAAGCTCACCGACGCGGTGGGCGACGACGGCATCGACGTGCTGGCGAACAACGCAGGCGGCATCTTCGGCGACCGCACGCCGACCGTCGACGGCTTCGAGAAGACCATCCAGGTCAACCACCTCGCGCCGTTCCTGCTGACGAACCTGCTGCTGCCGACCCTGCTGGCATCGGATGCCGCCGTCATCAACACCTCGAGCGTCGGCCACCGCCTCTTCGGTCACATCGACGTCGACGACCTCGACAACACCAAGAAGTACAGCGCCAACAAGGCCTACGGCGACGCGAAGCTCGCGAACGTGCTCTTCACGAAGAGCCTGCACACGAAGTTCCATGCGGATGGACTGAGCTCGGTCGCGTTCCACCCCGGCACCGTTCGGACCAACTTCGCCGCCGACTCGTCGAGCATCATGCGGGTGATCTACCGCAGCTTCCTCGGCCGCATCCTGCTCACCGGCACCGACGAGGGCGGCGCGATCCTGCGCTGGTTCATCGAAGGCACGCCCGACGAGACCTGGTTCTCCGGTGCCTACTACGACGAGCGCACACTCAGCAGCAAGGTCAACCCGCAGGCTGAGGATGCCGCGCTCGCGGAGGCGCTCTGGCAGCGCAGTGCCGAGCTCGTCGGGCGGTAGGGGCCCTTCGACAAGCTCAGGGACCCAGAGGCGCTCAGGGACCCAGCGGTGGCGGGGCCCTTCGACAAGCTCAGGGACCCAGAGGTGGTCGGGGGCCCAGAGGTGCCGGGGCCCTTCGACAAGCTCAGGGACCCAGGGGAGGACGGGGGCGCCGACTGGGTCGCTGAGCCTGTCGAAGCGCCCCCACCACGAACGCACGTCAGACCGCGATGTTCGCCGTGTCGACGACGCGGTCGCCCTCGGCGGGGAACGCCGCACGGGTCACGCCGGACTCGACGTTCGCCGTGTGGATCAGCGTCGACGACGACCCGAATGCACCGTCGGCGAGCTCTATCGCCCCGCCCTCGAAACGGTTGCCCACGGCCCGGTAGTGCGTGGCGCCGGTCTTGATCGCGACGTGGGTCGCGGCGCCCTCCGCCCGGAACGTGCTGTCCGACAGCGTGACGTGCAGCTCGCCGGCACCGGTGCGCGCGATGCCCGTGCCGCCGACGGTCGCCACATCGGAGCCAGCGACCTCGACGGCCTGGCGCTCACCGCGCGCCGCAGCCACCCTGGCGTTGCGCAGCGTCGACCCCTCGAACCGCAGCCGGGCGGATGACGAGACCATCGGCACCGCATCATCGGCAGCCGTCAGCGTCGACCCGCGGAACGTCACGGCGCCTGGCCCGGTGATCTTCAGTCCGCCGACGCCGCTGAGCACCGTGTCGACGAACGTCACCGGCGTCGTGACCGCGGCGCTCGTGAGCTCACCGCCGGCCGCGACGAACGTGAAGTGCGAGTCGGCGATGACGTTGGGACGCGCCGAGGCATCCGACTGCTGCGTGATGATGAGGGTGTCGGATGCCGTGCAGCCGCGCAGCTGCGCACCGTCGGCGTTGATCCAGAGCATCCCGGAACCCGCGAGCGAGGGCTTGCCGATCACCTGCACGTCTTCGAGCGTGAGGTCGGTGATGCGCACCCTGGCGACGAACCACGAGCACACGTGCTTGCGCACCGTGATGCGCTTCGCCGCGGATCCCCAGGCCGCACCGGAGTTCGCGAACGTCATGAGGCCCGAGTTGCCGGTGTAGGTGAGGTCGTGCTCGTACTGCCCGTGCGTCACGAACGGGCCCTGATCGTCTCCGTCGCCATGGCAGTTCTCGACCAGGCAATAGGCGCTCGCGGTGAAGTCGTTCAGGTGCCGCGCATTCGCCGTGTGGCAGTTGGCGACGTAGCCGTACAGGCAGTAGATCTGCTGCGTCAGGTAGCCGGCGCCGCCCCAGGTGACCGAGGTCGGGTTCTTCAGCGTGCAGCTCACGGTGGAGTAGTACGTGTTCCAGCGGCGCTGGATGAGCGGCCAGAACGTGCCGGTGCCGTCGATGTGGTCGACATCGCAGCGCACCGCGTACTCGAACGCCAGCGGATGCGAGCCCGTGTACTCATCGGTGCCGGTGCCGAGGAACTTCAGGTTCGAGACCGTCACGTCCTGCACCGGCACGACGCGACGCCAGGTGATCGTGCGGTCCTTGCCGAGCGGCCAGCCGTTCTTGTAGTTGACCCTGATGTGGGTGCCGTCGACGATCTGCGTCACCTGCACGAGGCGCTGCAGCTCGCGCTCCCAGCGGCCGGTGAGCGCGTTCACCTCGGCGGCGTACCAGTCGCCCACCGTGAAGAACGAGGAGTCCGCGACCGGGAAGATGTCGGCGAGATCGGGCACGGTCTCGTTCAGGCGGGCTTCCTGCACGGCATCCGTCACCTCGCCGCGGAAGAACATGACCGCGGCGAACGGGTCGTCCTTCGGTGCGTTCTCGATCCCCTGCGTCGTCATCAGGTGGTTGCCGAAGTCGAAGGCGAGGTTCGACCGCGTGAAGCGGTGCCGGCGCACGAAGTTCAGATCGGTGTGCGCCTCGATGCGGTGGATCGCGGCGTCGCCGACCATCGCGTCGAGCGCGTCGTCGGCGGGCACGCTCGCATCGAAGATGCCGAAGGCCCGGAAGTCCACGACGCCGGCGTGCACGAGCACCCAGACGCCCTCCTTGCGCGCTGCGATCACGGTGCCGCCGTTCACGGCGGGGGCATCCTTCTTCACGAAGCGGTACAGGCCGTCGCCGCCGTCTCCGGGGGTGGCGTAGCCGGCCGTGCGGACGAGGTCGCCGTTCTTGCCCTTGAGCGAAGGCAGGTCGGTCGCGAGTCCCGCGTTGCCGACGGACTTCGAGCTCGACGAGCTCAGCGGCGCGACCGGCCCTGCGGCCTGCGCCGGTGCGGTGGTGGCGACGGCTGCGACGCCGCCGATGGCCGCGGCGCCGAAGCCCGCGAGGAGCATGCGCCTGCTGCGCAGAGCTGCCGTGTCGGTGTTCTCCTGATACGTCATGGTGTGTCCTCCTCGCGGCGGTGCGCCGCTCCTGCGCGCGACTCGACGGTCGCGCGGGTTGTTCCAGTCAGTCCCCAAGGCCCCCAGTGCCGGAGCGGAAGCTCCGGACAGGCCGTTCCGTGGTGCCGTCCCTCACTCCGAGGCCGGGTCTGGCGCCCTCGCCAGCCCGGCCGCGCGGATCGTGTTCGCGACGACGGTGCGCGCCTCGGCCCAGGGAGCCGCGACGCGACGGTGCGCGCTCTCGGCGAGCAGCGCGCTCCCCAGACCTCGGAAGCCGAGCGACTCGTTCGCGTCATCCGTCGACAGGGCGAGCGAGCTGATGCCGGATGCCGTCACGACCTCGATGCCGTACGCGTCGGGCCCTGGCACGCCGGTGATCAGCACCTGGATCGGCACCGCATCATTCCCGACCCGCAGCAGACCGTCGAGCCCACCGGCATCCTCTGACCGCGTGGACGACCCGGGCGATCTGCGAGTCCAGCCCGATCCGCCGAGCAGCTCGGCACCCGGCGCGACGACGTCGAGCATCTCCCACGCGTGCACACCGACCGTCACCAGGGTGCCGCCGCCGAGCGCCGGGTCGTCCTGCCACGAGCGGCCCGGCAGCTGGAAGGCCGCGTTGTCGTGCTGCGCCAGCACCCGGATGCTCAGCACCTCGTCCGAGCGGATGCCGTCGGCGAAGGCGCGAAGCGCGGGGGCGAAGCGCAGCGGCGAGCTCGTGCCCACAGCAGCGGCGGCCGCATCGATCACCCGGTCGAGCGCTGCGAGCTGCTCGTCGGTCGCGGCCACGACCTTGTTCAGGAACAGCGGTGCGCCGCCGTCGACCGTGAGCGCCCGCAGGAACGGCACGACCTCGTGCGGGCGTGGCGTCGCGATCACCAGGTCGGGTCGCAGCGCGTGCAGCTCGTCGACCGAGGTCACCGCCGCACCGCCGAAGCGCGCCGCGAACTCGACGCTCGAGGACGCATCCGCATCGTGCACGCCGACGACCTCCGCTCCGAGCGCTCGCATCGTGGCGGCATCCGTCGACGGATGCGAGTGCGCGAGCCCCGCGAAGGCGACGCGCAGCGGTGACCCGGTCATGCCATCGAGGACAACTGGGCACGGTCGATCGCATGCTCGAGCGGCCTGCCGTCGGCGAAGGCATCGATGTCGTCAACGACGATGCGCCCACCGCGACGACGGCCCTCGGTCGTGCCGGCTGCCCGATGCGGGGTGAGCAGCACCCCCGGCAGCGAACGGAGCGGGCTGTCGGCCGCGAGCGGCTCTTCGTCGAACACGTCGATCGCGGCGCTGATCCGTCCGCTGCGCAGCTCATCGACCAGTGCGGCCTCGTCGACCAGCCACGACCGCGCCGTGTTCACCAGACCGGTGCCGTCGCGCAGCAGGGCGAGCTCGCGGCGGCCGATCAGGTGGTGCGTCTCCGGCAGCGTCGGCGCGTGCACCGCGACGATGCGCGCCCGCTGCAGCGCCTCGTCGAGCGAGACGAGCTCTGCGCCGAGGGCAGCTGCGGCATCCGCATCGAGCGTCGGATCGACCAGCAGCGGCTCGGCGCCGAGGGCGCTGATCATCGTCAGGTACGCGCGACCGGTGCGCGACGCACCGATCACCGCGATCGGTGCGCCCGAGATCTCGTGCTGGGCGCCGACCGCAGCCGCGTCGTACCACCCGCCAGCGCGCACCGCGTTGTGCAGCTCGGGGATCCGGTGCAGCAGTGCGAGCGTGAAGGCCAGCGACACCTCGGCCACCGGCCGCGCCATCGCCGCGCCCGCCTGGGTCACCGCGACGCCGCGATCGAACAGCTCCTCGGTCGCGAAGGCCTTGATCGACGCGCCGGTGTGCGCCACGAGCTGCAGCGCCGGCATGGTCGCCAGCATCGCCGCGTCGAACGGACCGACACCCCAGCTCGTGATGACGACGCGTGCACTGCCGAGCTCGGCATCCGCCAGCCGGTCGACGCGCTGGAACGATCCGCCGAGCCTCGCCGCCACGGCGTGCAGGCGCTCGACATCGGCCTCGGCGAAGAACTCCGTGCAGAGCTCCGCCGAGACGGCCGCGACGACGCTGGAGGCGCTCATCGCAACCACGCCTCGAGGTGCTCGGCGATGAACGCGTCATCATTCAGTGCGGGGTGCTCGCGACGCACGCGTTCGATCTCCTCTGCCTGTCCCGGCGAGAGCCCCTCGTCGGGGTCGAGGCACCAGACGCCGTCGAGCAGCCCCTGCTGGCGGAGCATCTCGTGCACGCCGGCGATCACGCCGTGGAAGTCGTTCGCCGGGTCGAACACGGCCTGGTTCACGTCGACCATGTCGGAGGCGATGAGCCCGAGTCCGAGGTACGCCTCGGCATCCCCCGCCATCGCCCGACGCGCCTGCTCGAGCAGCGCGACCGCCGCCCTCGTGCCGACCGCCCACTGCCCGAGCAGCCCGCCGACGAAACGCAGCGCGCGCTCCCCCGTCGGCGAATCGACATGGAACTCCGAGAGCAGGTCGGCGACGATCGCATCGTCGTTGCCCGTGTACAGAGCGATCTCGTCTGCACGACCGGAGGCGGCGACGCCACGCACGAGTTCGAGCGTGCGATAGCGGTCGAAGGGCGCTGCCTTGACGGCCACCACCGAGGGGATCGACGCGAACTCGCGCCAGAAGCCGCGATCGAGCACCGGCCCGCCGATCGCGGTCTGCAGGTAGAAGCCCACCAGCGGGCTGACCTCGCCGACGGCGCGCGCTCGGTCGAGCAGCGCCGCATCGTCTGCGCCCTCGACGCGGGGGCTCAGCAGCACCGCGTCGTAGCCGAGATCGCGGGCCAGCTGCGCCTCGGCCACCGCCTGTGCGGTGTCACCGGTGACGCCGGCGATGCGCACGACATCCGCGCCGGCACGGGCATCCAGCTCCTCGGCGGCGAGCGCGAGCACCGGCTCGAACAGGGCGTGCTCCGGGTCGCGGATCTCGAACTGCGTGGTGTGCACGCCGACCGCGATGCCACCGGCACCCGCGTCGAGGTAGTACCGGGTGAGCGCGCGCTGACGGCGCTCGTCGAGCGTGCGCTCCGCCGTGAGCGCGAGGGGGTGCGCCGGGATCACGGCGCCGCGGGCGAGGGTCGCCGCTGCCTCGGGGCGCAGCGTCGGCACCGTCATCAGAACTTCCCGTCCCGCACGGCCCACTTGGTGGGTTTGGCGATCATCGGCAGGCCGCCGGCGATCCACTCGGCCTGCATGCCGATCAGCGTCTCGGCCGAGACCGAGGGGTAGCCGAACAGCGCCATGCAGCGTCGGGCGTCGCTGAGCAGCGCGGTCGGCAGCGGCTCGTCGACGAGGGTGACCTCGCGGTCGAACAGCGTGCCGAAGCGCCGGGCGATGGATTCGACGCTCAGCAGCTCGGGGCCGGTGAGGTTGATCGTGAAGGGGTCGGTCGACGCGTGCACGAGGCTGCGCAGCACGACCTCGTTCGCGTAGCCCTGCCAGATCACGTTCACGTTCGCGGTGGCGACCGAGACCGGCTCCCCGGCGTGCACGGCGCTGCCGATGTCGGCGAGCACGCCGTAGCGCAGGTCGACCGCGTAGTTCAGGCGGATGATCGCGACCTTCGTGCCGCGCTCCTGGGCGCCGAACTCGAACACGCGCTCGCGGCCGAGGCACGACTGCGCGTACTCCCCGATCGGCGAGGGCGCGAGCTCTTCGGATGCTCCGCCGGAGGAGGCAGGAACGAAGGGGTAGATGTTGCCGGTGGAGAGCACCGAGATCGCACTGTCTCGGTAGCGGCGCGCCACCCGGTCGGGCAGGGCGGCGTTGACTTCCCACGCCCACGAGGCGTTGGTCGCCGCACCGAACTTCGCGCCGACCATGAACACCACGTTCGGAGCATCCGGCAGCGACGAGAAGTCGTCATTGTCGATCAGGTCGAACGAGACGACGTGCACGCCGGCTCGCTCGAGGTGCTCGCGGATCGCGGCGTCGCCGAAGCGCGAGACGGCGTAGACCGCATCGTCCTGTCGTCCTGCGGCGTCCATGCCGCGACGGGCGAGCATCGCCAGGGTCGGGCCCATCTTGCCGCCGGCGCCGAGGATCACGAGATCGCCCGCGCCCCGCGCGAGGTCCTCGACGAGTCCGGCGCTCGGCGTGGCCAGGGCCTCTTCGAGCTCCGCCTCCGAGGCGAATGTGTTGGAGCTGTGCTGAGTCATGTGCTGCATTCCCTTCTTCTCAGCCTTTGATCCCGGTGCCGGCGACGCCTTCCTGCACGTACCGCTGAGCGATCAGGTACGCGAGGAAGATGGGCAGCAGTGCGACCACGGAGCCGGCGAGCATGGTGCTCAGCGGCACGTTCTGCTGCTGCAGCGACGAGATGCCGACCGTGAGTGTGAACATCGAGTTGGACTTCGCGATGATGAGCGGCCACAGGAAGTCGTTCCAGTGCCACAGGAAGACGAAGATGCCGAGCGTCGCGAGGATCGGCTTGCACAGCGGCAGCACGATCCGCAGGAAGATGCGGAACTCCCCTGCGCCGTCGATGCGCGCGGCCTCGAACAGCTCGTCCGGCAGGCCCTGGATGAACTGGCGCATCAGGAACACCGCCTGTGCGTTCGCGAGCGAGGGCAGGATCAGCCCCCAGTAGGTGTCGACGCCGCCGAGGTTCGCCATCAGGATGAACGTCGGGATGAGGGTGACGTGGAACGGCACCATGACCATCGCCAGGAACGAC
The DNA here is from genome assembly GCF_000956525.1 of Microbacterium oxydans. Classification (GTDB taxonomy): domain Bacteria; phylum Actinomycetota; class Actinomycetes; order Actinomycetales; family Microbacteriaceae; genus Microbacterium; species Microbacterium oxydans_A. Next base: position 75,287 of record NZ_JYIW01000015.1, on the reverse strand, counting down.
CAGAACATCACCTCCTTGCCGCGGAAGCGCTTCTTCGCGAAGGCGTAGCCGGCGAGCGCCGAGAGGAACAGCACCGCCACGACCGAGACGAGCGAGTAGATCAGCGTGTTGCCGAGCCAGCCGAGGATGTTCTGGCCTGCGAGCACCTGCTCGTAGGCGTCGAAGGAGATGTCGGTCCAGGGCAGCAGCGAGCCGGGGAGCTCGACGACCTTGCCCGGCTTCAGGCTCAGCACGACCATCGCGTAGAAGGGGAAGAAGCTGAGGATGCCGGCGAGGCTCAGCCAGATCCAGCGTCCGACGATGCCCCAGCCGGTCGGCTCGAGCGCGCGGAAGGAGCGGCGCTTCCTCGACGCGGGAGTCGGCGGCGTCTTCGTCGCGGACGGCGGCTGCAGGAGGGCGGTCATTTTTGCTTTCCGATCACAAGGCGCTGGATGAGGGCGACGACCAGGGTCATGATGAACAGCGCGACACCGACCGCGGCGGCGTAGCCGTAGTCGAAGTAGCGGAAGCCCTGGTCGTACAGCAGGTAGACGAGCGAGTAGCTGGCGTTCGCCGGCCCGCCCTGCGTCATGACGTAGATGACGTCGAAGACCTGGAAGGCCGCGGTCGTCTCGATCACCGCGAGGAAGAAGAACGTCGGGCGCAGGTACGGCAGGATGATCCAGCGGAACCGCTGCCAGGCGTTCGCGCCGTCGACCAGCGCGGCCTCCTCGAGCTCGCGAGGGACGTCCTGCAGGGCCGCGATCAGGATCATCATGCCGTAGCCGAAGCGCGACCAGACGCCGACGACGATGATCGCCGGGATGACGAGGATCGTGCTGCCGAGCCAGGATCCGCCGAGACCCAGCGGTGCCATCAGGGCGGACCACGGGCCGTTGCTGGAGAAGATCCAGACGAAGATCGAGCCGGCGAGCACCAGCGAGGTGATCACCGGGAGGAAGAAGATCGAGCGGAAGAAGCGGGCACCGCGGAACGCCCGGCGGACGCCGAGGGCCATCACGGTCGACAGGAGGAGCGAGATCGGCACGGCGAAGACCGTGAACAGCAGCGTGGTGCCCATCGCCCGCCAGAACAGCGGATCGGCGACGAGTCGCTGGAAGTGGTCGAGCCCGCGCCAGGCGATCTCGCCGGTGATGTCGTAGTCGAACAGGCTCAGCGCGACGCCGACGATGCTCGGGCCGAAGCGGAAGCCGATGAAGAGGAGGAAGGCGGGGAGCACGAACAGGAAGGCCACTCGGGCTTCCCGTCTGGCGAGCACCCTGGTCACCGGTCCTGTCGGCTTCTTCGCCGTGGTTGCGGTCGTCATCAGTCGAAACCTCACAGGGGGGATGGAGGGACGGGGGCGTGCGGTGCGTTCCGCACGCCCCCGGTGCTGCTTACTTCTTGAGGATCGGCGCCGCGGCAGCCGCGGCATCCTTCAGCGCATCTGCCGGAGCCTTCTGGCCGAGCAGCGCCGCCTGGATCTCCGGCGCCAGCACACCCATCAGTGCACGCGAGCTCGCGTTGAGCTCGCCGACCGTGGTGTCCGGCACATACTTCTCGACCTCGCCGAGCAGCGCGTCGTCGGCGTAGAGCGGCTCGGTGGTGCTCAGCGCCGAGAAGTAGCCGGCTGCCTTGAGGTAGGGCTCGATCACGTCTGCGCCGGTGGCGTACTCCGCGAACGCCGCAGCGGCCTCAGGAGCCTTCGAGCCCTTGAGCACCGAGAGCGAGCCGACCGTGCCGTAGGCGACGGTCTCCTTGTCGGTCAGCGGTGCGAGCACCTTGACGTTCTCCTCGCCCCAGAACGGAGCGACCTCGGTGACGCCGTTGTTCCACGTGCACGCGACCTTGCCCTGCGCGATCGCGGTCTGCTCGAGCGGCACGTTCGTCGTGAGCGCCTCGGGGTCGAGCGCACCCGACTCCGCAAGGTCGGTGATGAAGGTGAGCGCCTGCTCGCCGGCTTTGCTGTCGAAGCCGACGTCGCCGTCCTTCGTGAAGACCTCGCCGCCCGCCTGCCACAGCAGCGGGTAGTAGGTGAGATTGAGGGTGTTCTCGGCGGATGCCGGGTAGTTCAGGGCGTACATGCCCTTCTCGGTGAACTTCGGGGCCATCTCGATGATGTCGTCCCACGTCTTCGGGTACTCGGTGACGCCTGCCGCCTCGAACGCCGCGGCATTGCAGATGAGGGGCTGGGCGCTCGTCAGCACGGGGGCGCCGAGGATGTCGCCGTCGATCGTGACCGAGGTCTTGACGTTGGGGAGCAGGTCGCCCTGTCGCTCCTCGCTCAGCAGATCGTTGAGCGGGAGGATCGACTTCTGGTACGCCGCGAGCTGGTCGGGCACGAGGTAGACGAGGTCGGGTCCCTTGCCGGCCGCGATCGCGGTCTGCAACGCCTCGTCGCGGTTCGCCCACGGGAAGATCTCGTACTTGACGTTGACGTCGGTGTTCTCCTTCTCGAACGCGGCGATCGTCGTGTCCCAGAAGTCCTTGTGCATCGTCTCATCGGCGATGACGGGGTACAGCCACACTGTGATGTCCTGCGTTCCTGCGGAGGCGCTGCCGCCGCCGGCCGAACATCCGGCCAACAGGGTGGCGGCCGCGATGCCCGCGGCGATGCCGGTGATCTTGCTGACGCGCATGGTGCTCCTTTGCTTGTGCCGTGCTTGAGTTGATTTATTATGACACTCCCGTGTGATAATTCGTCAAGGGCAAGTTCTCACGTTGTTGTTACAGTTTTGTTTCCAGGGTGAAAACCAAACCATTTGATTCGAAAATGCGGTGTGCTATTTTGATCGCACCCAGCGACGGCGTAGAAGGAGGGACCGCACATGGTCGTGTCGAACCCGCTGTCGATCGTGGCCCGATCGGCACTGCAGCTCCGTGACGTGGGCCCGGCGACGGTGAATGAGCTGTCCCGCTCGCTCGAGCTCTCGCGCACCTCGGTCGAGACCGCGGTCACCGCGCTGAGCGACGCCGGCACCATCATCGACGCCCCTGCCAGGAACGCCGGCGGGGCAGGGCGCCCCGCCCGCCGCTACGCCTTCCACGCCGCGGCCGGAACCATCGTCGGCGTCGACATCGGCGTCGCGAGCGTGCGCGTCGTGCTCGCCGACCTCGCCGGCCACGTCATCGCGCAGCACAGCTACCAGGGCGTCGCCGCCCACGACGGCGGCGCCGCCAAGCTCACCGCGGTGATCGACGACATCCGCCGCTCCCTTTCCGCTTCGTCGATCCCCTCCTCGCAGGTCAGGGCGATCGGCGTCTCCCTGCCCGGCATCGTCGACGACTCCGGCCGCGTCACCACCTCGGTCGTGATCCCGGAGTGGTCCGGCATCGACATCGGGTCGCAGCTGCGGCACGCGTTCGGATGCCCGGTGGCCGTCGACAACGGCGTGCGCCTGGCAGCGGTGGCCGAGCATCATCTCGGCGTCGCGCAGCTCGTCGACGACGTGATCTATCTCTCGGTCGGCAACCGCATCGCGATGGGCCTGATCCTCGGCGGGCGCCCTCGCCGCGGCATCCACAACGCCGCGGGCGACATCGGTCGCCTCGCGTTCCGCGGGCTCGACACCGAGACCGGTCAGATCAGCTGGCGCACGGCCGCAACGGCCGCCGAGGTGTTCGGTGCGGCACGCGCAGGGGATGCGGATGCTCAGGCCGAGCTCGACGCCTTCATCGATGAGCTGGCGCACGGCATCGCGACCCTGATCATGACGGTCGACCCGGCCATGATCGTGATCGGCGGTGGGCTGTCGGCGGCGCACGAACAGCTGCTCGATCCGCTGCGGGCTGCGCTCCCCCACCACCTCGGGCTGCCGTTCCAGGTGCCGCTCGCCGAAGCACGACTCGGCGCAGAGGCCGCGGCGCACGGCGCGCTCGTGCACGCCTTCCAGCGGCACGCCGACCGGATCTACCGGATCGACGACATGCCGGTGCCGCCGATCACCCCGCTCGCCCACGAGTCCGTGACCCCCATCGACCCCACCGAGGAGCACCAGTGAGCACGTTGACCGTCGGACTGATCGGCGCCGGCGGGATCTCCCGCGTGCACGCCGATGCCTGGCGCGCCCTCGGCGCCGTCGGCTACGTGACCTCGCTCGTCGGCGCGGAGGAGATCGCCGAGGAGTACGGCTTCACGGTGGTCGACGATGTCGATGCGCTCGTCGAACTCGTCGACATCATCGACATCGTGACGCCCAGCAGCACGCACGCCGACTTCGCCCTCCGCGCGATCGCCCGCGGCAAGGACGTCATCTGCGAGAAGCCCCTCGCCCCGATCGCCGAGATCGCGGCGAGCGTGGCACGGGCAGCGGCGGATGCCGGGGTCCGGCTGTTCCCTGCGCACGTCGTCCGCTACATGGGCGAGTACCGCCGCATCAAGGAGGGCATCGAGGCCGGCCGCATCGGCACGGTCGCCGTGCAGCGGTTCAGCCGGGCGGGCTCCGCGCCGCAGACGCCCTGGTTCTTCTCGGAACGGGCCGGCGGCGGCGTCATCCGCGATCTGATGATCCATGACATCGACCAGGCGATCTGGTTCGCAGGTCCCGTCGCCTCGGTCTACGCGGTGCAGAACCCGCCGACCGTCGACGACCGGGTGCCGGCTCCCGTCACCTCGCACGTCGTGCTCACGCACCGCAGCGGCGTGATCAGTCACATCCACGGCAGCTGGGTTGCGCCCGGCATGCCGTTCCGCACGAGCGTGGAGGTCGCGGGCACCGAAGGCCGCCTCCGCTACGACAGCGCCGAGGACCACACTCTGCGCACCGATTCGGTGGCCGACAGCGGCGACGCCGACTATCTGCCGCCGATGTCGCCGCAGGAGAGCCCGTACTACGCCGAGATCGCCGACTTCGTCGAGGCCATCGCCGAGCATCGCGACGCGCTGGTGTCTCCGGCCGACGGCATCGAGGCCGTCGCGGTCGCCGAAGCCGCCTATGCCTCGATCGCGGCCGGCGCAGCGATCTCCCTTCCCGCACCCCAGGCCGAGGAGGCCCGTCGATGACCGCTCCCGCCCCGCTGCGGATCGCCGTGCTGTCCTTCGCCCACACGCACGCGCTGAGCTACGTGCACGCGCTGTCATCCATGCCTGGGGTGGTGCTCATCGCCACCGATCCCGACGGTGCGAGCGCGCCGGACGATGCGCCCCGCGGCGCGGAGCTCGCCGCTCAGCTCGGCGTCGAATACGTCGACTCCTACGACGAGGCCTTCGCCTGGAAGCCGGATGCCGTCGTGATCGCCGCCGAGAACTCGCAGCACCGCGCCCTCGTCGAGCGCGCGGCAGCCGAGGGCGTGCATGTGCTGTGCGAGAAGCCGCTCGCGACCACCGTCGCCGACGCGGTCGCGATGCGCGAGGCCTGCGACCGGGCTGGCGTGATCCTGATGGTCGCGTATCCGGTGCGCTTCGCCCCGGCAGTGCGCGACGCCATCGGGGAGCTGCGCAGCGGTCGACTCGGGCGGGTGCTCGGCGTCACCGGCATCAACAACGGCACGCTGCCGCAGGACCGGGCGTGGTTCACCGATCCGGAGCTCGCGGGCGGCGGTGCACTCGTCGACCACGTGGTGCACTGCGCCGATCTGCTCGACGAGCTGCTGGGCGAACGGGCGGAGTCCGTGCGGGCGGTGTCGAACGGCATCCTGCACGCGCAGCGCGACCTCGCGGTCGAGACCGGCGGACTCGTCACGATCCGGTACCCGAGCGGTGTGATCGCGACGATCGACTGCTCGTGGAGCTGGCCGCTCAGCTCGCCGACCTGGGGCGGCCTCACGCTGCAGATCGTCGCTGAGCGCGGAACGCTCACCGTCAGCCCGTTCGCGACGGGGGTCGCCGGGCACGATGCGCACGGCGAGACATGGGCGCCGGTCGGGGCGGACCTCGACGGGCTGCTGCTCGAGGAGTTCGTCACCGCCGTGCGCGATGGGCGCCAGCCGCAGCCGGATGCCGGCGTCGGCATCCGCACGGTCGAGATCGTGAAGGCCGCGCAGGCCTCCGCCTCCCGTGGTGGCGAGGTCGTCGCCCTCGACGCCTGACCTCGGGCATGGATGCGGGCCGCGCTCGGTTGTAGCGTGGAGCAGCCATCCACGGAGGGAACACCATGCTCATCGAGCTCACCGGCAGGACCGCACTCGTCACGGGCTCGACGCAGGGGATCGGACTCGCGATCGCGACCACACTGGCCGATGCCGGCGCCCGCGTCGCCGTCAACGGCCGCGCAGGCGACACCGTCGCATCCGTCATCGCCGCCCTGCGCGAGGAGCACGCCGACCGCGACCTGGTCGCCGCCCCCGGAGACGTCACCGACGTCGCCGGCGCGGATGCCGTGCTGGCAGCGACCGGTGACATCGACATCCTGGTGAACAACCTCGGCATCTTCGGCGCGATGCCCGCCCTCGACATCACCGACGACGACTGGCGCCGCTACTTCGACGTGAACGTGCTCGCAGCGGTGCGGCTGATCCGCTCGGCGCTGCCGGGCATGAAGGAGCGCGGCTGGGGCCGGGTGCTGAACATCGCGAGCGACTCGGCCGTCGTGATCCCGGCCGAGATGATCCACTACGGCATGTCGAAGACCGCGCTGCTCGCCGTCTCGCGCGGCTTCGCGAAGGATGCGGCCGGCACCGGGGTCACGGTCAACTCGGTGCTCGCCGGCCCGACGCACACCGGCGGCGTCGAGGACTTCGTGTACGAGCTCGTCGACCGGAGCCTGCCCTGGGACGAGGCGCAGCGGGAGTTCATGAGGCTGCACCGCCCGCAGTCGCTGCTGCAGCGGCTCATCGAGCCCGAGGAGATCGCGAACATGGTCGCCTACCTGTCCTCGCCGCTGGCCTCGGCGACGACCGGCGCAGCTGTGCGCGTCGACGGCGGATACATCGACTCGATCGTGCCGTAGCGCCCGGCACGCGCAGCCCTGCAGGAGGAGTAACATGGCACCTCGGGCCGTCCGGCCCGAGCAGAGTCCCGAAAGGCGGTGATGGCGATGTCCGGTGATAGTTACGACGTCGCCTCGGCTGCGTCGCGACTCCGTGCACACTCGCGTTGAGCTTCATCTCCGCGTTCGCACGTCGTTCTCTGCAGCCGTCGGTGGCGTCATCCGCCCCTTGACGATTTCTGCGCACCCGGCCTGATCCCGGCGTGCGCCTGCGAGAACGGAGCCACATCATGGCCCTCATCGACAACGGCGTGTACGTCCACGGACGTCGCGTCGAGACCCTGAAGAACCTCGACGAGACCTCGCGCACCCTCGGTGCGCACGGCGGGATCGCCTGGATCGGCCTGTACCGGCCGAGCGACCAGGAGGTCCAGTCGGTCGCACGGGAGTTCGACCTGCATCCGCTGGCTGTCGAAGACGCGCTCTCCGGCCACCAGCGGTCGAAGGTCGAGCGCTACGGCGACACGCTCTTCGCCGTCCTGCGTCCCGCGCGGTACCGCGACGAGCAGGAGTCGATCGAGTTCGGCGAGCTGCACCTGTTCATCGGTCCGGACTTCGTCGTGACGATCCGGCACGCCGAGTCGCCGAACCTGGCCGCCGTGCGCCGCCGCATGGAGGCGAACCCCGAACTGCTCGCGATGGGTCCGGAGGCGGTGCTCTACGCGATTCTCGACGAGGTCGTCGACGAGTACGAGCCGATCGTGGCTGGGCTCCTGAACGACATCGACGAGATCGAGGATCAGCTGTTCGGCGACAGCGACGACGATGCCCTCTCCCGCCGCATCTACGAGCTGTCGCGTGAGGTCATCAACTTCCAGCGGGCGGTGCATCCGCTCGCCGGGATGCTGGGCTGGCTGCGCCGCGGCTCAGACAAGTACCGCATCGACGAGGAGCTGCAGCGGTCGCTGCGTGACGTGCTCGACCACGTGATCCGCGTGAACGAGCGGGTCGACTCGTTCAGGGCGATCCTCGAGAACGCGCTGACCGTGCACTCGGCGCTCGTCGCGAGACGGCAGACTGAGGCCGGGCTCGCGCAGAACGACGAGATCAAGAAGATCTCCTCGTGGGCGGCGATCATCTTCGCACCGACGCTGGTCGGCACGGTCTACGGCATGAACTTCGAGGTGATGCCTGAGCTGCACTGGGCGTTCGGGTACCCGATGGCGATCGGCGCGATGGCCGTGTTCGCGGTCGGGCTGTTCGGCGTCTTCAAGTACAAGAAGTGGCTCTGATCGCCTGAGTCCCGCGGGATCGCCGCCGTCAGCTGTCGGACCGGCTGATCTCGTCGAGCAGCTCGTCGAGCGTGTCGAAGTCGATCGTCGCCGTGCCGTCGAGCTCGCGCACCTCGACGCCCTCGACCTCGAGGTCGTCGTTCAGCTGCACGAGGATGCGCGAGTCGGGGAACTGCTTCGGGGCGAGGAACGCGAGCAGCATCGCATCGGCGAACACGACGACCGATGCGGCTTCGAGGTCGTCACGCAGATCGACCTGCTCGATGACGGGCTCGTCGTCGACGGCATCCTCGATGTCGTCGACGATCTCGTCGATCACGCCTCGCCACCGGGACTCGCCGACCGAGAGGATGCGGGCGATCGCCGCGATCAGCACCTCATGATCCACGTCGTCGCCCTGATCGTCGTCGTCGAGCTCCGGGTCGACGTTGACGTTCACCGCGGTGCCGGCGGCATCGATGATCGCACGCCCGTAGACCAGGCCGTTCTCGGCGACCGGATCCTCGAGCAGTCCGCTCTCGACGATGCGGGCCAGGAGTGTGTCGAGCGCAGGCGAAGTCATACCCCCAGTCTTTCGCATCTTCCGCGCGACCGGGCGATCATCGCCGGTGGCGCACGGGTCGCCGTCGCCGGCCGGCCGATAGGCTCGGAGCCGTGTCGAACGCCGATTCCTCCCGCACCGCATCCGATCTCCGTCGCATCGCCGAAGCCCTCGTGGCGCCGGCACCGCTGAACTGGGTGATCACGGGCGACTCGATCACGCACGGACTGGTGCACACGCAGGGCGGACGAAGCTATCCGGAGCACCTGCACGAGTTGATCCGCGGCGAACTGGAGCGGGTACGCGACGTCGTGCTCAACACCGCGATCAGCGGCAACCGCATCGTCGACCTCCTCGACGACTGGGACCGCCGCGTCGCGTCGTGGCGGCCCGATGTCGTGACCCTGATGATCGGCACGAACGATGCGTCGGACGGCGGCCCGCGCGAGGTCATCACGGCGGCCGACTACGCGTTCTCTCTGCGTGACTTCGTCGCCCGTGTCCGTGAGCTCGGCGCCGTCCCGGTCCTGCAGACGCCGCCAGCGATCGACATTCGCAACGCCCCGGAACGCGCACGCATCGGGGAGTTCGCCGAAGCGGTGCGCGAAGTCGCCGACAGCGAGGACGTGATCCTCATCGACCAGTACGCGCGATTCGCGGAGCTCGGAGCCGGCGCGGTGCCGTGGGGACTCATGAACGACCCGTTCCACCCGAACACGGCAGGTCACGCGGCGCTGGCGCTCGAACTCGCCCGCGGCCTCGGCATCCGCCCCGAAGGCCCCCGAGCGCGCACCTTCGCCCTGCTGGAAGGCCTCGTCGCCAGCGCCTGACCGCGGCGCAGACCTTCCCCGACCATCGGGGATGCCGCCGTCCGGCGCGCCTGAGCATCACCGGTACTCAGTGTTGCCAAGTACCGGTACTCAGTGTTACTTTGTACCGGTACCCAGCATCACTGAGTACCGAGAGATGAAGGGAGCACCCATGGGCAAGCAGATGACCGAGATGCTCAAGGGCACTCTGGAGGGCATCGTCCTGGCCCTCCTCGCCGAGCAGCCGGCATACGGGTACGAGATCACCACGCGGATCCGCGACCACGGATTCACCGACATCGCCGAGGGCACGATCTACGCACTGCTCGTGCGCATCGAGCAGAAACACCTCGTCGACGTCGAGAAGGTGCCGAGCGAGAAGGGTCCGCCCCGCAAGGTGTACACCCTCAACACACAGGGCCAGCAGGAGCTCGAGGAGTTCTGGAAGACCTGGGACTTCCTCGCGCAGCACATCGCACAGCTGAAGCAGACCAACACAGACAACAAGGAGAACTGATCATGGCCGCGAAGTGGATCGAAGCGCTCACCGGATCGCTCGAGGAGAAGAAGCAGTACAAGCAGGCCCAGGCGCGCATCAACGCACTCCCGGAGCCCTACCGCGAGGTCGCGAAGGCCCAGCAGCGCTACAACATGTACTACGGCGGCGTCACCGACGGCGACATCATCGTGCAGATGTTCATCGACATCGCCGACCTGTGGGAGCGCGCCGCGCTCGACGGCACCCCGGTCAGCGCCATCGTCGGCGACGACCCCGTCGAGTTCGCCGAGAACTACGCGGCGGCCTACGGCGGACGCCAGTGGATCGACAAGGAGCGCACGCGCCTCATCAAGGCGTTCGACGACGCGAAGAAGAAGGAGGAGGAATCATGACGGATGCAGCCATCTCGGTGCGCGGCATCGAGAAGTCGTACGCAGACCTGCACGTGCTGCGCGGCGTCGACTTCGAGGTCGAGAAGGGCAGCATCTTCGCCCTCCTCGGCTCGAACGGCGCCGGCAAGACCACGATGGTGCGCATCCTCTCCACGCTGCTGCAGTCGGATGCCGGGACGGCGACCGTGCAGGGCGTCGACGTCGCCACCGACCCGGTCGGCGTGCGCGAGCGCATCAGCCTCACCGGGCAGTTCGCCGCGGTCGACGAGATCCTCACCGGACGCGAGAACCTGGTGCTGGTCGCGAAGCTGCGTCACCTGCCCGATCCCGGAACGGTCGCCGACGAGCTGCTGGCGACCTTCCGCCTCACGGATGCCGGCGCACGCAAGGTCGGCACCTACTCCGGCGGCATGCGTCGCCGACTCGACATCGCGATGAGCCTGGTCGGGCATCCAGAGGTCATCTACCTCGACGAGCCGACCACCGGCCTCGACCCCGAAGCCCGCATCGAGGTGTGGGACGTGGTCAAGGAGCTCGCGGACACCGGCACCACCGTGCTGCTCACCACCCAGTACCTCGACGAGGCCGAGCACCTGGCCGACCGCATCGCGATCCTGCACGAGGGCCGCATCATCGCGAACGACACGCTCGCCGGCCTCACGCGCCTGCTTCCCGCGGCGAAGGTCGAGTACGTCGAGAAGCGGCCCACCCTCCAGGAGATCTTCCTCACCCTGATCGGCCCTTCGACAGGCTCAGGGCCCCAGGACCGGGTCGCTGAGCCCCAGAATTGGGTCGCTGAGCCTCAGAACTGGGTCGCTGAGCCTCAGAACTGGGTCGCTGAGCCTGTCGAAGCGTCCCCCACAGAGGAGGCATCCGCATGACCACGCACTTCGCCGCCGACACGGCGACGCTCACCGGCCGCTCCATGCGGCACATCTTCCGCAGTCCGGACACGATCATCACCACGGCGGTCACTCCGATCGCGCTGATGCTCCTGTTCGTGTACGTCTTCGGCGGCGCGCTCCGACAGAGCACCGGCGCCGAGAACTACGTGAACTACCTGCTTCCGGGCATCCTGCTCATCGCGATCGCCTCCGGGATCGCCTACACGGCGTTCCGACTGTTCACCGACATGCAGAGCGGCATCTTCGAACGATTCCACTCCATGCCGATCGCACGGTCGAGCGTGCTGTGGGCCCACGTGCTCACGTCCCTGACCGCGAACGCGATCACCCTGGCGATCATCTTCGGGGTCGGATTCCTGATGGGGTTCCGCACCGGGGCAAGCGTCTGGGCCTGGCTCGCCGTGATCGGCATCCTGATGCTGTTCACCCTGGCACTCACCTGGCTGGCGATCATCGCCGGCTTGAACGCGAAGACGATCGACGGCGCGAGCGCGTTCTCGTACCCGCTGATCTTCCTGCCGTTCATCAGCTCGGCATTCGTGCCCACCGACACGATGCCCGGTCCGGTGCGGTGGTTCGCCGACAACCAGCCGGTCACCTCGATCGTGAACACGATCCAGGCGCTCTTCGCCGGGAAGCCCGTCGGCACCGACATCTGGGTCGCCCTCGCCTGGTGCGTCGGCATCCTCGTGGTCGCCTTCGCGGCCGCCACCATCTCGTACCGGAAGAAGGTCAGGTGACCGTCGGGCGGACTTCAGCCGCTCGGGAGGAGCCCTCCGCGCAGGTGTTCCTCCCGACGCGGAGAACTCCTCCCGAGTCTCAGCTGGCGACGACCCAGTCGAACTGGTCGCCGTACTCCTCGAGCCAGGCGTCGACGGCATCCGCTTCCTTGCCCTCGCCGTACTCGTTCACGACCAGGTCTTCGAGCGCACCGTACTGCTCGTCGTCCAGCGCGATCTGCTCGATCAGCGCCGCTGCCTCGGGGAACTCCGCAGCGAACCCCTTGGTGCCGAGGAAGTGCAGCCCTTCGGCCTCACCCATCGCACCCTTGGGGTCTTCGAGGTCCTTCACCGGGAAGGCGTCGTTCGCCCAGAACGGCCGCCACAGCGTGACGACGATGTCGTCCTGCTTGTCGGTCGCCGACCCGAGCTCGGTGAGCATCGCGGCGGTCGATGACGTGACGAGCTGGTACTCGCCGTCGAGCCCGTACTCGGGCAGCATCTTCTGCGTCTGAGCCGTCAGACCTGCACCGGGCTCGATGCCGTAGATCTTCCCGTCGAACTCGGACCCCTTGCCTGCGAGGTCCTCGATCGAGTCGAGCTCGGAATACTCCGGCACCGCGAGCGTCAGGCGCGCGTTGTCGTAGTACGTGCCGAGGTCTTCGATCGACTCGCCGTAGGTCTTCATGTACTCGGCGTGCGTGACCTCGGGCCACGCCGACGGGAACACGTCGACATCACCCTGCGCGAGCCCCGTGTAGAGCGGGCCGGCCTCGGTGAGCGTCTTCATCTCGACCGTGTAGCCGATCTTCTCGAGCTGGTCCTGCAGCAGGTACGCGGTGCTGAGACCGTCGGTCCACGACGGCAGGAACCCGAGGGTGATCGTGCCCTTGTCGCCTCCGCCACCGCTGTTGCCGCCGCCTCCGCCGAGTTCGATGGTGCCGCCGGCACCGTCGCTCGCGCAGCCGGAGAGAGCGAGGATTCCCACGGCGCCGATGGCCGCGATGGATGTGAGCGTGCGATTACGCATTCTGGAGCTCCTTCTCTTCGACGGGCGTCTCGGTGGCCGTGGCGGATGCCGCGGTCGCGGCGGCCGCGTTGCGCTGCGCCGTGCGGCGGCTGAGCACACCGAGCAGGGATGCGCGGTTCTGCCCCAGCGTGCCGAGGGCAGCGGTGACACGATCGAGGAAGACGGCGATCAGCACGACGCCGAGTCCCGCCTCCACGCCCTTAGCGATGTTGACGGTGGAGATCGCCTCGACGACCATCTTCCCGAGTCCGTCCGCTCCCGCCATTCCGGCGATGACCGCCATCGACAGCGCGAGCATGATGACCTGGTTGATGCCGGCGAGGATCGTCGGCATCGCGAGCGGAAGCTGGATGCCGCGCAGGATCTGCCCCGGCTTCGCACCGAACGCCTGACCGGCCTCGACGGTCTCGGAGTCCACACCGCGGATGCCGAGCTCGGTCAGTCGCACGCCGGGAGGCAGCGCGAAGATGACCGTGGCGACCAGGCCGGGGACCACGCCGATGCTGAAGAACACGATCGCCGGGATCAGGTAGACGAAGGCCGGCATGGTCTGCATGAAGTCGAGCACGGGCTTCAGCACGGCACGGACGGTGGCGTTGCGCGCCGACCAGATGCCGAGCGGCACGGCGATCAGCACCGCGATCACGGCTGCGACGAGCACGAGCGCGAGCGTCTGCATCGCGGGAACCCAGAGGCCCATCGCGACGATCAGCGCGAACGACACGATCGTGCCGAGGGCGAGCTGCCACGAGCGCACGACCCAGGCGACGAGCGCCGCGATCGCGATCACGACGAAGAAGTACGGAAGCAGCAGCAGCGACGTGAGTCCGTCGACGAGGAAGGTGACGACGAACGAGACCACGTCGAGCAGTCCGTCGAGGTTGGCCTTGATCCAGTCGACGCCGGTCGCGACCCAACTGCCGATGGGAATGCGGAAACCATCCATCAGCGCACCTCCTCGATCGTCGAAGTCTGCGTTCCTGAGCCTGTCGCAGGGGGCGGATCGGCGGTCCATCCGTCATCGAGCACGGCATCGATCTCGGCCTGCGGCATGGGCAGGAGCGGGAGCGTCAGCTCACCGGTCGCGCCGGGGCCGGGGCCGAGGGCGGCGAGCAGCGTGACGCGAGGGATGACGCCGGTCAGGCGCCCGTCGGCATCCGTCACGGCGAGCGGCAGCGGCGACTCGACCGACGGCACGAACAGGTTCATCAGGACCTCGTCCTCGCTCACGCTCTGCGGCACCGGCTTGATGACGTCACGCAGCGTCGAGGTGCCGTTGCGCACCAGCTTGACGGCGTCGCGATCGGTCACGATGCCGAGCAGCTTGCGGTCGCGTCCGGTCACGTACGTGGCCGACATGTAGGCGTCGCGCATCTGACGGAGCGCGGTGCGGGGGCCGGCGGTCTCGGCGACGACCGGGCGCGGGCGCTCCATGACGTTCGCTGCGGTGAGCACGCGGGCACGGTCGACGTCCTGCACGAACTGCTCGACGTAGTCGTTGGCCGGGTCCATCAGGATGTCCTCCGGCGTGCCGATCTGCACGATGCGGCCATCGCGCATGACGGCGATGCGGTCGCCGAGGAACATGGCCTCGTTGAGGTCGTGCGTGATGAAGACGATGGTCTTCTGCAGCTTCTGCTGCAGTTCGAGCAGCTGCTCCTGCATCTCGCGACGGATCAGCGGGTCGAGGGCACTGAACGCCTCGTCCATGAGCAGGATGTCGCTGTCGGCTGCGAGCGCGCGGGCGATGCCGACGCGCTGCTGCATGCCGCCGGACAGTTCCGACGGCAGCTTGTCAGCCTGGCCCTCGAGGCCGACCAGCGTCAGGATCTCCTCGGCCTTCGCGAGCCGCTCGGCCTTGCCGATGCCCTTCAGCTCGAGCGGGTAGGCGACGTTCGCGGCGACCGTGCGGTGCGGCAGCAGCGCGAAGTGCTGGAACACCATCGAGATGCGATCGCGACGGATCTCACGGAGCCTCGACGCCGGGATGCCGGTGATCGGATCGCCGCTCACGGTGACAGACCCGTCGGTCGCGTCGTGCAGGCCGTTGAGCATGCGGATGATGGTGGATTTACCGGAGCCGGAGAGCCCCATGATCACGAAGATCTCGCCGCGGTTCACGGTGAAACTGGCGTCGATGACGGCAGCGGTTCCGGAATCGGTGACGTCTGTTCTGCTCTCACCGGCCTTCAGTCGACGGACGGCGTTGTTCGGATTCTTCCCGAACACTTTGTACAGATTGCGCGCTTCAAGTGCGATTTCGGACACGTTTCCCCTGCGGCTCGCCTTCGGGTGGCTGAGCCTGCTTCGGTTACGCCCGGGTGAGGCTCTCAAGGCCGTTCGACATGTCTGCTGTGGCGGCACGGGCGGCGGATTTCGGATCCGCCGCGATAGAGCATCGACCGTACGTCCACGCCTCTTCGCAGCACAGCTCATCGAAAGAAGGACGTGGTCGCGGACTGGTCTTCGGGCCGTCGGGCCCGCAGACCAACGTAACAAAATGGCCGGTCAGGGGCAAATCCCGTTCGGCGGACATGGTCGAGAATCGTCGCCTGACCGGGGGATTGCCAGCTGATTCATCATTGTCTTCGATGCACCTCGATGCGACAATGACGGCCCTCGTCAGCCGCGACGGATGCTCCGCGTCACCGTGAATTTCGGGGTGCGGTGGAGCTGTTCGGTGGCTCCGATCAGCCTGGAGAGTTCCGCTCGATAACCGAGCGAGGAGTTGTAGACCGTGAACAGCTCGCCGCCGGGTCGGAGCAGCCGCGCCGCGGCCTCGAACAGGCGGGTCGCCGCGCCGGTGTGCACGCTGGCTCCGAGGTGGAACGGCGGATTCAGCAGCACCACGTCGGCGCTCGCGGTCTCGAGTTCGGAGGCTGCGTCGTCGTGCGTGACCGTGATGCGTTCGGTGAGTCCGTTCGCAGCCACGGTCGCCCGAGCGGATGCCACGGCGGCCGCCGAGCGATCGGTCGCGATGACCCTGGCCGTCGGGTGCGCGAGCGCGAACGAGACGGCGAGCGCGCCGGTGCCGCAGCCGAGGTCGACCACGGTCGGCGACGCTTCGACAGGCTCAGCGACCCACTCTTCCGAACCGGGTCCCTCCACCCTGGGTCCCGCCAACCTGGGTCCCTGAGCCTGTCGAAGGGCCCCACTCCCCCCACCGGGTCGCTCCGCCCTGGGTCCCTGAGCCTGTCGAAGGGCCCCGCTCCCGAGCACGTCGAGCAGCACGCGCGTACCGATGTCGATGCGGGCGCCGGCGAAGGCGCCGCCGAAGGCCGCGAGCGTGAATCCCTCGTGCTGCACGACCACGGGGAACGGCGGCTCGTCCGGCACCGGCGACGGCTCGGCGGCCACGATGAGTCGCGACTTCCGTTCGGCACGCTGTGCCTGGACGTGCGCGAAGCGGCCGGCGAGCACCTCGTTCTGCGCCAGGGTCATGTGCTTGACGCGGCCACCGGCGACGAGCTGCACATCCGGCGCCGCCCATCGCGCGACCGCATCCGCGATCTGTTCGAGCTCTGCCAGCGACTTCGGCAGCTGCAGCAGCACGAGCCTCGCGCCGTCGAGCAGCGCGGTGTCGAGCTCGTGCGCGTGGGAGCCGTCGAGCCCGAGCTCTTCGGCGTTGCGGGCGAGGGCCCGTCGTCCGGTCGCAAGGTCCTGATGCACGCGGATGCCGCGCAGCCCTGCATCGATGAGCGCCAGCGTGATGGCGCCGTACTCGTCGCCGATCACCGCGATCTCGGCGCCGGTGATTCCAGCATCCGTCGAGATCGCGAGCGCGCGCTCCACGAGCAGCAGATCTGTCGCGTCGTACGCCTGCAGGTTGTCCGCCTCGACGTCGGGCCAGCGGCGCAGGCGACTGTAGGGGAACTCCGGCACCAGCCCACTGTACGCGGGCCTCGTAAGGATTTCGCATGCATCGTTTTCGTCCGATTCACAAAGTTGTGAATCGGGCGTACGCTCCCGCGCATGACCGCAGTCATCGCCACCGCGAACCTCGTCAAGCAGTACGGCCACGTGCACGCGCTCGATGGTCTCGACCTGACCGTCGAGCATGGCGAGGTGCATGGCTTCCTCGGCCCGAACGGTGCCGGCAAGTCGACCACGATCCGCATCCTGCTCGGGCTCGCGCGCCGCAGCGGGGGCGAGGCGACCGTGTTCGGGGAAGATCCGTGGAGCCGTGCGGTCGACCTGCACCGGCGCATCGCATACGTTCCTGGCGATGTCAGCGTCTGGCCGAACCTGTCGGGCGGCGAGGCTATCGATCTGCTCGCCAGGCTGCGGGGTGCCCGCACGAAGGAGCCGGCGTACCGGCACGAGAAGCAGCGGCTGATGGACGCGTTCCAGTTCGACCCGCGGAAGAAGGGCCGGGCGTACTCGAAGGGCAATCGGCAGAAGGTCGCCCTGATCGCGGCGTTCGCCGTGCCGGCCGACCTCTACATCCTCGACGAGCCCACGAGCGGACTCGATCCGCTCATGGCGGTCATCTTCCAGCGCGAGGTCGCCCGTGCCCATGCGAACGGCGCGACGGTGCTGCTGTCGAGCCACATCATGAGCGAGGTCGAGCAGCTCTGCGACCGGGTGTCGATCATCCGCGCCGGACGCGTCGTCGAGACGGGCACGCTCACCGAACTGCGCCACCTCACCCGCAGCGACGTGTCGTTCGCGGCATCCGGCGTCTCCCTCGATCAGGTCGCTCGCATCGCCGACGTGCACGACCCGGTGCAGCAGGGCGAGCGCATCCGGCTGACCGTCGACAGCGACCGCACTGCGACCGTGCTGCCGGCCCTCGCCGAGCTCGGCATCAGCGACCTGCGCGTCGCGCCGCCGTCGCTCGAGGAGTTGTTCCTGCGTCACTACGGCGACGACCTCGCCGCGCTCGAGTCCGCTGAGGACGGCGGGACAAATGCCGCTGGCCCCGGCACCCGTCGTGCACGCCGTGCGCAGCAGGAGCGTGCGTGATGACCTCCTTCGGCGTGCTGCTCCGGCAGCGTCTACGCCGCGACCGGTTGCAGCTGACGCTGTGGATCCTCGGCACCGCGTTGATGGCTTTCGCGGGCTACGCGGGTGTCAGCCAGTCGTACGCGACGCTCGCCGATCGGCAGAGCATCCTCGCGGCAGCGCTCGCGAATCCGGTGATCCTGATGTTCCGCGGGCTGCCGTCCGGCGCATCAGCGGGCGCCTTCCTCGCGTTCGAGGTGCTCCCCTGGCTGGCGCTGCTCGCCGCGCTGATGAGCACGTTCCTCGCGGTGCGGCACACGCGGGGCGATGAGGAGGCGGGTCGTGCCGAGCTCGTCTGGGCGACCCCGGCAGGGCGCCGGTTGCAGACCATCGCGACGATCGTGCACGGCATCCTCGCGAACGTCGTACTCGCCGCGCTCACGGCGCTCGCACTGATCGCCACCGGGTTGCCGATCGCGGGGTCGCTGCTCGCCGGCGCAGCCGCCGGCTCATGCGGGATCGTGTTCCTCGGCGTCGGACTGTTCGCAGCACAACTGCTTCGCACCTCACGCGGAGCGAACTCCCTGACGGTCTGGGTGCTCGTCGCGGCGTTCCTGATCCGCGGCATCGGCAACGCGGCCGGCACACCGAGCAGTGATCTGACCACCATGACGAGCGGGTGGCCGGCCTGGCTGTCACCGTTCGGCTGGGTCGAGCAGACCCGGCCGTACGACACCGATCTCGTCTGGCCGCTGCTGCTCGGTCTCGGCGTCGGGCTCGTGTTCGCCGCGGCATCCGTCGCCCTGCAGTCCCTGCGCGACATCGATGCGAGCTTCGTGGGTGAACGCCCCGGTCGGATCTCGGCGCGACCGGCGCTCGCGTCGCCGCACGCACTGGTGTGGCGGCTCACCGCCGGCTCCATCGTGGGGTGGGCGGTCGGCGGCGCGATCACCGGCATGCTCGCCACCAGACTGAGCGGTCTGGTGGATCAGATCTCGGGAGAGAACCCGGCCGTCGCCGACATCCTGCAGAAGATCGGCGGCGCCACCGGCGGTCTCGACGAGGTCGTGGTGACCGTGTTCTTCACGCTGCTCGGCATCCTCGCGGCATGCTGCGCCGTGCAGACCGTCGTGCGCGCGCGGCAGGAGGAGGCGCGGGGCACCGCCGAGGCCGTGCTCGCCTCGCCGGTCGGTCGCGTCCGGTGGCTCGCGGACTTCGTGGTCGTCGGGGTCGTCGCCGTGCTGATCGTGGTCGCCGCAGCGGTGCTCGCCGGCTGGATCGGCATCTGGTCGAACGGCGGCGATCAGGCGCTGGTCCGCGTCGTGGCGGTCGCGGGGCTCGGTCAAGCGGTCGCGGCCTCGATCTTCGCGGTGCTCGCCGCCCTGGTGTTCGTGCTGCTCCCGCGGGCGACCTCGGCGGTGGCCTGGAGCCTCGTGCTGCTCGCAGCCCTGCTCGGCATGTTCGGCCCGCTGTTCGGCCTGCCGGAGTGGAGCGCGAACCTCTCGCCGTTCGCGGTGACCCCGGTCGTCGACGGGACCGGGGTGGATCTGCGCGGCCTCTGGTGGCTGGTGCTCGCCCTGGCAGCCGGAGGCGCCGGTGCCCTGACCCTGATGCGGCGGCGCGAGCTCGCCCCCGGCGCATAGGAGGAATCGATGCCCGACGACAGCACAGACGACCTCGCGGCGGCACATCGAGGGGTCGAGCCCGCAGAGCAGGCAGCGGCCATGATGACCGCTGCGGGCATGGCCCGGATGCCGGCTCGCGTGATGATGGCGCTGGTCGCCGCTCCGGAGGGCGGGTACACGGCAGCCGAGCTCTGCGAGCGTCTCGGCGTCTCGTCCGCCGCGGTCTCCGGCGCGGTGCGCTATCTGCAGCAGCTGCACTTCATCCAGCGACGCGCGCGACCGGGTGAACGCCGCGACCGCTACGAGTTCGTGCACGACCCGTTCACCAGCTCGATCGTCGGGAACATGCCCGTCTACACGCGGCTGTCCGAGTACATCGACGACATCGCCGCCGAGCACACTGATGATCAGGGCGCGCACGATCGCGCTGTCGAGCTCGCCGAGTTCTTCCGCTTCCTCTCCGTGCGGATGCTGCAGATCGTCGAGGACTGGCGCGAACAGCGCCGCGACAGCGCCGGCTGAGCGACCTGTTCTGCCGGCAGGGCTTGCGGAATGACACACGTGCGAAACACAATGGACATCAAATAGATCACTTTGATCTGTTTGATAGGTGCATCGAGGCACGAGGAGCATCCGCATGACCATGACCATCGCCGGACTTCAGCATCACGGCACGCCCGGCGATGTGGACGCCAACCTCGCCGTCGTCGCCGCAGCCGCAGCCGATGCGGCCGCGCGCGGCGCGCGCATCCTCGTCACCCCCGAGATGTTCATCACCGGCTACAACATCGGCGACCGCCTGGCACCGCTCGCGACGTCGGCCCTCGTCGACCGGGTCGCCCGCATCGCACAGGACACCGGGATCGCGATCGTCGCAGGCCTCCCCGAGACGCTCGAGACGGGCGGCGTTACGAACTCCCTCGTCATGATCGACCGCGACGGCACCGAACTGCTGCGCTATCGCAAGACGCACCTCTTCGGCGCGCTCGACCGGAGCCTCTTCGTGCAGGGCGACGCGCTCCCCGGCATCGTCGAGATCGACGGCGTCCGGGTATCCGTGCTCATCTGCTACGACGTCGAGTTCCCCGAGACCGTGCGTCGGGCCGCGCTCGACGGAGCGGATGCCGTCATCGTGCCGACCGCGCAGATGGAACCGTACGCGCACATCGCCGAGCGGCTCATCCCGGTGCGCGCGTGGGAGAACCAGGTCCACGTGATCTACGTCAACCGCGTCGGCACCGAGGGCGAGCTCAGCTACGTCGGGCGCAGCAGCATCGTCGCTCCCGACGGTGAGGTGCTCGCATCCCTCGGCGCGACGGACATCGGCCTCATGCTCGCCACGATCGACCCCGACGCCACCCGACGATCCCGGCAGGAGAACCCGTACCTCGCCGACCGTCGACCCGAGCTCTACTGAACGCCCTCCCCTCCCGCGTCCGCCACCGGACCCTCTGCGAAAGCGACACCATGACCGTCTCCCCCCTCGTCGAGCCGCGCCAGCGCCTCGACGGCCAACTCGGCACCGGCGCCATCGTCTTCATGGTCATCGCCGCGGCCGCTCCGCTCACCGTCATCGGCGGCAACGTCCCCATCGCCATCGGCGCCGGCAACGGGCCGGGCGCGCCGATCGGCTTCGCCCTCGCCGCCGTCATCCTGCTGGTCTTCTCCGTGGGCTTCGTCACCATGACGCCGTTCGTGAAAGAGGCCGGCGCGTTCTTCTCGTACGTGACCGCCGGCCTCGGCTCGCGGCTCGGCCTGGGCTCGGCCTTCACCGCCCTCGTCGCCTACACCGCGATCCAGGTCGGGATCTACGGCTACATGGGCTGGGCCGTCGATGATCTCGTCACATTCTTCGGCGGTCCGAGCCTGCCGTGGTGGCTGTACTCCTTCGTGACGATGGCGATCGTCGCGGTGCTCGGATACCGCCACATCGACCTGAGCGCCAAGGTGCTCGGGGTGGCGCTCGCGCTCGAGATCCTGGTGGTCGTCGTGCTCGACGTGGTCATCTTCGCGACCGGCGGCGCCGACGGCATCGCGCTCGAGACCTTCGACCCGTCGTACGTGTTCTCCGGGGGCATCGGCGTCGCCGTGCTCTTCGCGCTCACCGGATTCATCGGCTTCGAGGCCACGGCGGTCTTCCGCGACGAGGCCCGGAACCCGGAGAAGACCATCCCCCGCGCGACCTACCTCGCCGTCATCATCATCGGCGTGTTCTACGCCATCTCCTGCTGGGCGCTCGTGACCGGTGTCGGCGCGGGCAATGCGGTCGCGGTCGCGCAGCAGACGCTCGCCGGCGAGGGCAACCTGCTGCTCGACACCACGACGCGGTACCTCGGGCCGATCCTGCGCGACGTCGTGCAGGTGCTGCTCATCACGAGCCTGTTCGCGTGCGTGCTGTCGTTCCACAACGTGATCGCCCGCTACCAGTTCACCCTCGCGCAGAAGGCCGTGCTCCCCGCTCGGCTCGGCCGCCGCCACGCATCCCACCACTCGCCCGCGTTCTCGTCCGTCGTGCAGACGATCACCGCCGCGATCCTGCTCGCGGTCCTCGCGCTCCTCGGACTCGACCCGCTCGTCGGCGTGTTCGGCTCGATGGCCGGCGTCGCCACCGTCGGCATGGTGCTCCTCATGCTGACGACGTCGATCGCAGTGCTGGTGTTCTTCCTCCGCCGTCCGGAGCTCGCCGCCGGACGCACCCTCGGCGCGAGGGTCTTCCCGATCCTCGCCGTCGTCGGACTCGCCTTCGCGCTCTGGCTGGTGCTGTCGAACTTCACGCTCGTGACCGGCGGAAGCGTCGCCGTGAGCGTGGCACTCGCGCTCATTCCCGTCGCGGCCATGGTGATCGGTATCGTGTTGGGCAGGCGCTTCCGCCTCGACACCCAGCCGGTCGAGGAGACCACGACGGACTGAGTCGCGCCGACCGACACGAGACGGGGGAGCGCGATGGACCTGGCCTCCCCCGCCCTCGGTTCGATCCGCCGCACGACCGCGGTCGACACGGTCAGGGCGCGGATCTCGCTCGCCGTCGAGCTCGGCATGCTCACCCCCGGTCAGCGCCTGCCCGGTCCGGAGGACACGGCGCGGGCATTCGAGGTCAGCGAGATGACCGTGCGTCGGGCATACCGGCAGCTCAGTGACGAGGGTGTCGTGGTTCGACGCCCTGGGCACGCCGGCGGCACGTTCATCGCGGATGCCCCGACGGTCGGCACCGTCGTCGAGATCGACGCGTATCGAGCGGATGCCGCGCATGTGCACGCACTCATCGATCAGCGCGCCACGATCGAGGCTGGACTGGCAGCACTCGTGAGCGCGCGGCCGGATGCGGCAGCGCTGGCGCGCATGGACACCCTGGTCGACGACATGCGGACCGCGGCGGACTGGACCGGCTTCCGCACCGCGGACGCCGCCTTCCACGCCGCACTCGCCGAGGCATCCGGGGTCAGCGGCGCAGCCGAGCTCCACCACCGGGTGTCGCACGAGCTCTACGCCTACTTCATCCCGTACCGGATCGACTACCTCCGCGACTCGAACGAGGAGCACGCACGACTGGTCGACGCCCTCCGCGCGAACGATGCCGCGACCGCGAGCCGCCTCGCCTTCGACCACGTCGCAGAGCTGCACGCCTCGATGTACGTCGGTCTCCCCCGCGCCTGACCCCGCCGCTCGCCCCCGTGGGCGGGGTCGGCTCGACGGCCGCCCGTTCACAATTCAGCAAGAACGGCGGCGGGTGCCGCAGACCGCCGCGCCCTCATGCGCATCGCGGTCGGCGGCGACGAGTTCTTGCTGAATTGTGAACCGTGGTCGGCGGGGAGCGACCGCGCGATCACGCTGGCGCTCGTCGGACTGGTGTTCCTGGCGACGAGGCTCGAGCTGTGGGGGCACGTCGGCGTGGCGATCGACGACCTCGGTGCGGTCGGCCTCGCCCTCTGGGGGCTCGTCGTCACCGCCGCACTCGCCGGCGTCTCGTTCCTCGCCTTCCGGCGGGCCATCCCCTGAGCCGGGTCACCGGTCCGCTCGACGGATGAGGGGGTGTGCGGGAGCGCACCCCCTCATCCGTCTCCGGTGTCCGCCGGGCCGAGCTCAGATCCGATCGTCCGCCGCGAGGATGTCGACCTGCCAGGGGCGGCTGTCCGGGTCGTCACCGTCGTGGGCATCGACGGCCTCGGTCATCACGTCGTTGATGCGCTCGATCAGCGCGTCGAACTCGGCGCCGGTGAGACGCAGCGAGCGCTGGGAGAAGGTGGCGTGGACCTCGGCCGTCCGCCCGCTGATGTACTCGGGCGTCCAGGCGAGGACGCGACGCAGGAGTTCCTGATGCTCGTCCGCGATGGCGCTGACCATCACACCGCTGAGCACCTCGTCGGTCACGGGGCGCTCCGGGCCTCCGAGGCTCAGTGCCTGCCGCCTGGCGGCCCACACCCGGTCGCGGCGGTCGCGGGCGCGCTCCGGTGCCTCATCGATCAGCCCGGCATCCGCGAGCACTCGCAGGTGGAAGCTGACGCTGTTCGCTGCCACGCCGAGCTCCTCGGCGATGTCTGCGGCCCGCAGGTGCTCGCGCAGACGGAAGAGCTGGAGGATCTGGCGCCGCAGCGGATGCGTGTACGCCTTGAGCATCGCCGTCGTCATCCAGACCGGATCGGGCCGCTTCTGCTCCTCGCTCATCCCCCGAGTGTATCCGCGCCCGAAGTTGCGCAATAAGACTTGCGCAACTTCTCTTGCGCATCTACGCTCGACCCATGAGCACCGCACCAGTGAGCACCGCGATCCCACCCCACCGTCTGTGGCGCAACGCCCGCTACGTGACCTGGCTGGTGAGCGACACGAGCAAGGGCCTCGCGGGCGCGCTGTTCGCATTCGCCGTCCCGCTGCTCGCGCTGATCCTGACGAACGACCCGGCGCAGGCAGGGATCATCGGCGGTGCCGGCATGGTCGCGAGGCTCCTCACGACACTCGTCGGCGGCATCCTCGCCGACCGGCATCCGCGCATCGCGCTGATGCTGATCGGATCCATCGCCGGTGTCGTCCTGGCCGGGGTCTTCACCGCGCTCGCGCTCTCCGGCAGCCTGACGTTCCCCATCCTGCTGCTGCTGAACATCCTGCTCGCGGCGCGCAGCGGACTGTTCGACGTGGCCGGTGAGAGCGCCATCAAGGAGATCGTCCCCGAAGACGCCATGGGCCGAGCCCAAGCCGCGAACCAGGGGAGGGATGCTGCGTTGCAGCTCGCCGGCGGACCACTCGGCGGTCTGCTGCTCGGCGTCGGCGGCTGGCTGGTCGGCGTCGTGATGACCCTGTGCCACGTGGTCGCAGCGGTCACCGCCTGGCTGCTCGGGCGTCGCGCCGAACCGGCATCCGCCCCGACCGCCACCGCCGCCGCGGTCCGGCCGAACGCCTGGCGGGAGATGCGCGAGGGGTTCGCGTGGCTGCTCTCACGCTCCGACCTCGGCGGCGTGCTGCTCCTCACCACGATCATCAACCTCGGCTTCAACTCCGCGATCATCACCGTGATCTACGCGCTGCAGCAGGACGGGTACTCCGAGTTGCTGATCGGCACGGTCTCCGCCGCGGCAGGAGTGGCGATGCTGATCGGCGCGTTCGTGGCACCCCTGCTCGTCCCTCGGGTCGGCGCCGGCGTCCTGGCGATCGTCGGGCTCGCGGCAGCCGCAGCCGGAGCCGCCGCGCTCTCGACGGTGACCGAGCCCTGGGCGGTCGCCGTCGTGCTGGGCGCCGCCGTGCTGCTGCTGCCGTCGCTCAACGCCGGGATGATGGGGTACTTCATGGTCGCGACGCCGACGCACCTGCTCGGTCGCGCCAACAGCGCAGCCGGCGTGCTCGGCATGGGCGCGATGCCGCTCGCACCGCTCATCGCCGGGTTCGGCCTGACCCTCGTCGGGCGCCAGGCGACGATCCTCGGATGCGCTGCGCTGTGCCTGCTCGCAGCCGGACTCGCTGTGGGCAATCGGGCGCTGCGCGGACTGCCCGTCGAATCGCGCTGGGCCGAGCACGCGAGACAGTACGAGGTGCGCTGACCGCAGCGCGCGGCGCCCGAGAGCGCGCTGCCTAGAGCGCGCCGGTCAGCGCGGCGATGCCAGCCAACAGCGAGACCAGCGCGAGCACCAGGGCGATGCCGATCAGCACGGCATGCACCTTCAGGAACGTCGTGGCCTTGCCGTTCGCGTCCTTCGCACGCGGATCCTTCGCGACGCGCTTGTAGAACTGCGGCCAGACGATGGCGTTGAAGGCGGCGTTGAGGAACAGCACGATGGCGAGAGGGATCACCCCTCCACGGTATCGGCTGCGGGCCGCGGCATCCGTCGCTCGATTCCTGGACGCAGACATGTATCAGAAAGCTCTTGCCGTGCTCCTGGTAGATGTGATCACAATGGGCTTCATGATCGACGGTGCACCCGGCACCGCTCTCGATCCTGCATCGGATGACGGCCCTGCGCGTTGGCTGCGGGCCGCCGATCTCTTCGACGCATGGCGCGAGGGCGATGGTCGCGCGATGGACGAGCTGGTACGGCTGATGACTCCCGTGCTGTGGCACGTCGTGCGCGCCTACGGGCTGGAGCGGACCCTCGCCGAGGACGTGGTGCAGACCACCTGGCTCCAACTCGTGCGCGGGCACGGCTCCATCGCCGACGCGCGCGCGGTCTCGGCCTGGCTCACCACGACCGCTCGGCGAGAGGCCTGGCGGGTCGGCAAGGCGAACGGCCGCGTCGATACGACCGAATCCGACGACCTGGACGCCCTCCTGCCCGAGCAGCCGTCGGCCGAGGAGCATGCCGCGCTCGGTGAGGAACGGCGTCGGCTCTGGGCGGCGGTGCGGCGTCTGGCCGAACGGTGCCAGCGACTGCTGCGCGTGATCGCCTTCGAAGACCGCCCCGACTACGCGCGCCTCGCCCAGGACCTCGCGATGCCGGTCGGCAGCATCGGGCCGACCAGGGCGCGGTGCCTCGCGAAGCTCCGGGAGCTGCTCGACGCACCCCCGGCGCCGCGGCTGGAGGGACGGACATGAGCGACCACGACGACGCAGCGCTGTTCGCGAGCCTCCGATCGCTCTGGCTCGATGTCGACCCGATGCCGGCAGACCTGATCGACCGCATGGTGGCGGCGGTCGCGGCCGACGGGCTGAACCGCGAATATGCCCTGCTCACACTGGTCGAGGGCCAGCTCGGAGCGGTTCGCGGAGACGCGGATGCGCTGACCCTGCAGTTCAGCGACGGCACCACCAGCATCCTGCTGCACGTGACGACCACGGCATCCGGTCGCCGCCGCGTCGACGGGTGGGTCGACGCGGCCGCGGCCGAGATCGTGCTGACGCAGGGCGAGCGGGAGCGGACGACCGCGCCGGCCGAGACCGGCCGTTTCGCATTCGACGATGTGCCGGCCGGGCTGACGAAGGTGCGTCTGACGACCACGGTCGGCGACGAGCAGCGCACCCTGTCGACGCCGCTGTTCGAGCTGTAGCGGACCCGCCCCGCGGTCCGCACCGGAGAGGATGATCCATGGAGCAACCCAGAGGCTGGAGCTGGCAGGACCGCGCGGAAGGATCGATCCGGCGCGGTTCGGCGCTCGATCCGAGCACGGAGCCGGTCGACGGCATCCGCGCCTATCCGACCGCGTACCTGCCGCAACGCCTGCTGATCATCCGCGACGAGAAGGACCTCGAAGCGTACGACCAGGAGATCCGCACACTCCGCGACGCCGCAGACACCTTCGGCTGGCAGCTCGAGATCGACGACCCCGAACTGGCGGGGCGAGAGCTCGTGCCGGGTGTGCCGGGGTTCCTGCGGGCACGACTCACCACGCCCGACGAACCGGTGCGCGGCGAGTCGCCGGTCGCTCCGGATGCGTGGCGCGTGCTGCAGCGCGCACGGCGCATGTCTCGGTCGACGATGCCGCGCACCGGCCTCGAGCACGTGCTGTCGATCGATCCGGTCGGGCTCAACCCGTTCAGCCGCACCAACCCGTTCAGCCGGACGAACCCCTTCAGCCGCACCAACCCGGTGCGCGGCGAGGGCGCGGGCGGCAGCGACGACTACCTCGAGCCCGGACGCGGCGCACGGCAGCCGGTCACCTGGATCGGGCCCGCCCCGCGACGCGGACCTGCACCGAAGCGAGGACGCCGTCCGGTCGTCGCGGTGCTCGACACGGGCTGCGGCGTGCACGACTGGCTGCCGGACGACATCGTGACGAGACACGTGACCCTCGACGGCGTGCCGGTGGGGCTCACCGACGACGCCGACCCTGAGCGCTACCCCGACCTGTACGGGCAGCTCGACGGCGAGATCGATGCGGTCGCAGGGCACGGCACGTTCATCGCCGGCATCATCAGACAGACCGCCCCTGACGCCGACATCCTCTCGGTGCGGGTCGCCGGCGCCCTCGGCGTGATCGACGAGGGCACGCTGCTCGGCACGATCGCGCAGGTCGTCGAGCTGCTGCGCCGCTACCGCGAGGACCCGAAGACGGGGCATCCGATCGACGTGCTGAACCTGTCCCTCGGGTACTACCACGAGACCCCGGTCGACGGGCTCTTCAGCCGCACCCTGTTCGCCCTGCTCGCGAAGGCGCGGGAGCTGGGCTGCGTGGTGGTGTGCTCGGCGGGCAACGATGCGATCGACCGGCCGTCATTCCCGGCGTCCCTGTGGCCGTGGCCCGGATCGGACAACGGCATCGCGCCCGACAGCGGCGCACCGCACGTCTCGGTCGGGGCCCTGAACCCGTCGTCGCGCTCGGTCGCCCTGTTCTCGAACGTCGGCCCCTGGGTGCAGATCTACGCGCCGGGGGCGGCGATCGTCAGCACCTCGCCCGCCTTCGTCGGCGGCGCGCAGGCGACGACCAGGGCCGACGTCGACGGCCTCCGCCGCGAAACCATCGACCCCGACGACTACCGCGGCGGCTTCTCGGTCTGGAGCGGCACCTCGTTCGCGGCACCGTACGTCGCAGGACGCATCGCGGCCCACCTGGGCAGCGTCGCAGTCGGCGGCGTGAGCGCGGACGCCGCGACCGATGCCGTGCAGGCGGTGATGGCGACGCTGCCGGCGCCGGTCGAGTAGGGCCGAGGCATCCGTCCGTCCTGTGGGTTGCGCGACCTGTGGGGTGCGCCACCTGCAGGATGATCGGCGACCTCCAGGAGAGATCCCCGGGGGATGCTCCTGCAGGTGGCCGATACTCCTGCACGTCGCGGCGATGCGTCGCGGCCGACACGTCGAACGGATGCCGCGGGAGGCGCCCCTTCCGCACGAGCGCGGGGCACGGCATCCTGGGGGGATGCCCCTGTCCGCGAGCGAGCTGCACCGGCGCGGCGTCGAGGCGGCCAACGCACGACGATTCGCGGCTGCGCGGCGTGCGCTCGGCACGGCATCCGACCGGACGGATGACCCCGACCTCAGGGCGCGCATCGACGGGACCATGGCGTACGTGCTCGCGCAGACCGGGCGTCCGACCGAGGCGGAGGCACTGTGCCGTGAGGCGCTCGACCGGCCAGGGCTGAGCGTCGAGACCACCTCGGTGCTCAGTGGGCAGCTGGGCACGCTCCTCATGCACGCCGGACGACTCGCCGAGGCCGAGGCTGCACTCACGCAGGCGATCGAGGCGATCCGCGAGGAGAGCACCGAGCTCGCGAACTTCCTGATGAACCGTTCGATCGTGCGGATGCAGCAGCACGACCTCGACGCGTGCGTCACCGATCTGCAGCGCGCCGTCGCGGTGTACGAGGCGAACGGCGACGCTGAGCCCCTCGCCGAAGCGCGGCACAACCTCGGCTATGCCGCGCTGCTCGGCGGCGACCTGGTGACGGCGCTGGCGCTGATGACCCGCTCGCGGCCGACGCTCGCCGCGATCAGCGACCTCGCCGCAGCCATCAGCGATCTCGACCGGGCCGAGGTGCTGCGCGATGCCGGGCTCACCACCGAGGCCGAGGCGCTGCTAGCGCAGGTCGCGGTGCAGTTCGGTGCGCAGCGGATGCGGCAGGCGCGCGGCGAGGCCGAGTTCCATCTCGCGCGGTCGCTGCTGCGCCACGATGCCCCGGAGGCCGAGCGCGTCGCGCGCACGGCTGCCCGCCGGTTCACCTCGCTGGGCAGCGCCGGGTGGGCGGCGCGCGCCGAAGCGGTGCGGCTCGAGGCCAGGGCGCGCGCGACACCAGGGTCCGCGCCACACGCCGACGAGATCGCTGCGGCGGCGACCGCGCTCGACCGCGGCGGGTTCCGCACCGAGGCGACCGCGCTGCGACTGACCGCGCTGCGCACGAGTCGGGGACGGATGCCGCGGATCGCCGACGATGCCCCTGCACCCCTGCGGCTCCGAGCGCAGGAGGTGCGTGCGGCGCGGGCGGCATCGTCCGGTCGCACCGGTGACGCGCTCCAGGCGGCGGCATCCGGGCTCGATCTGCTCACGACCTGGCAGCAGTCCTTCGGCGCCCTCGACCTGCAGGCCTCGCTCGCGATGCACGGCACCGATCTCGTGTTCGCGGGGCTCAGCGCTGCCGCTCGCACCAGGGACCCTGCGACGGTGTTCGCCTGGTCGGAGCGGGCGAGGCATCTCAGTCAGCAGGTGGCACCGCTGCGCCCTCCGCACGATGAGGATCTCGCGGCAGACCTCGCCGAGCTGCGGATGCTGCGCGCCGACCTCGCCGGCCACGACTGGACGACCGACGCCCGCGTGCGGGTGCTGCGCGACCGGGTGCGCGAGCGGCAGTGGTCGTCGACCGGCACCGGCGGAACGCGCGGCCGTCTCGACCTCGGCGCCGCGATGTCGCAGCTCGACGGGCAGACGGCAGTGCTCTCGTACGTGTACACGGGGTCGGCCCTGCACGCCGTCGTGGTGACGGCAGGCGGCGCCGAGATCGTGGACCTCGGGTGGCCGCGCGTGCAGACCGCGCTCGACGGGCTCCGCGCCGATCTCGACATGGCCGCGCTCACCCGTGGCGGCCCGATGTCGACCGTGATCGACCGGTCGCTCGACGCCCGACTGCGGCTGCTCGACGCCGAGCTGCTCGCCCCCGCCCGCGCGGCTGCGGGCGGTGCGCGGCGCCTCGTCGTCACGGTGCCGGGAATCCTCGCCGGCGTGCCGTGGGCGATGCTGCCCGGCATGCACGGCACGCCGTTCACGCTCGCGACCTCGGTCTCTCGGTGGGTCGACGACGCACCGCCGTCTCGGCGGAGCAGCACGGCGGCGACACCGCCGCAGCACGTCGGTTTCGCGGCCGGACCACGAGTGCCGCGCGCCGACGAGGAGATCCGGCGGGCTACTGAGGCGTGGACCGGGTCGGGCACCGCGCCGCGCCTGCTCGACGGCGAACACGCCACGGTGTCGGCGGTGACCGCGGTCGCGAGCGATGTCGACCTGCTGCACATCGCCGCGCACGGTCGTCACGCCGTCGACAACCCGCTGTTCTCGGGGTTCGAGCTCGCCGACGGCACCCTGTTCGGCTACGACGTCGATCTGATCCGCCGCACGCCGAAGACCGTCATCCTGTCTGCGTGCGAGCTCGGGCGCTCCTCGGTGCGCTGGGGCGAAGAGGCCCTGGGGATGACGCGGGTGTGGTTGCACGCCGGCACGAGCTGCGTGATCGCGGCCCCGGTCGTGGTCGCCGACGACGTCGCGTGCGAGCTGCTCGGCGCCGTGCACGACGAACTCGCCGCCGGCGCCGCACCCGCGGAGGCGCTCGCCTCGGCATCCGTCTCGACCGGGCATCGAGCCCCGTTCCAGAGCCACGGCAGCGGATTCTGAACTTTTTCTCCATTCGCTGTATCAGCGGGCGGGATCATCGCTCCTGATGTTCGGAAGGTGCTGATGCGAAGGGCTTCGGAGGTTTCGAGGCGCGAGGGAGGCGCAGTCGACTGGGGAATCCGCGATCTGGGGAACGCGGGCAGACAACAACACCGACTTCGGAGGGTGGCCGCAGACCGCGGCACTCCGCAGGGCTTCGACGATATCGGGGGCGTCGGGGCCCTGCGGAGCACCCGTCCGAATCGGACGGGTGCCGGCAGTCAGTCGGCGAGCAGGACCTCGTAGCCGGCCGCCCGCAGCGCGGCGATGGCCTCAGCATCCGCCCCTGCATCTGTCAGCACGGTCGGGAACAGCTCGACGCCGCCGACCGCCGCGAAGGCCGCGACCCCGAGCTTGCTGCTGTCGGTCACGACCACGGCGCGACGCGCGCGTTCCGCCATCATGCGGTTCACGGCCGCCTCGCGCTCGTCGTGGGTGCTCGCGCCGGAGAGCGCATCCATGCCGTTCACGCCGATGAAGGCGATGTCGAGGCGTACACCGCGCAGCAGCTGCTCGACGAACGGTCCGACGAGCTCGTAGCTGCGGGAGTGGATCACGCCACCGGTCACGACGACCTTGATCTCAGGGCGGGTGGCGAGCTGGGCGGCGATGTTGACCGCGTTCGTCACGACCGTGATGCCGGCGCCCGCGGCCAGGTCGTCACGGGCCGCGAGGGCTGCGGCGATCGCAGTGGTCGTCGTGCCACCGGAGAGTCCGACCACCATGCCAGGCGCGACGAGTTCGGCCGCTGCCTGAGCGATGCGCTCCTTCTGCTCGGTGCGCAGGTGGCTCTTGTACCGGATGGGCAGCTCGTAGGCGACGGTCTGCGCGACCGCGCCGCCGTGCGTCCTGGTGAGCAGTCGCTGCTCGGCGAGCGAGTCGAGATCGCGTCGGGTGGTCGCCGGCGATGCCCCGAAGCGGGCGACGAGGTCGTCGACCGTCACCTCTCCCCCGTCGGCGAGGAGGTCGAGGATGGCGTTGAGCCGCGACGCGCGCTTCATCCCGCCACCGTATCGCCCCCGGCAGCGGCGAACAGACACAGCAGCCGTGCGGCCTCAGCGGCGAGCGCGTCGCGCGCGGGGGTGAGGTACTTCCGCGAATCGACGAGGGTAGCATCGGCGGCGAGCTTCTCGCGGATCGCCCTGGTGAAGAAGCCGTTCAGATGCGTCGAGACGTTGATCTTCGTCATGCCGGCGCGCACGGCCGCGGCGATCTCGTCGTCGGCGACCCCGGACGAGCCGTGCAGCACGAGCGGCACCGGGAGCGCCTCGCGCAGTCGGGCGATCAGTTCGAGATCGAGGGATGCCGTGCGATCGGTCATGGCGTGCGAGGAGCCGACGGCCACGGCGAGGGCATCGACCCCGGTCGCAGCGACGAACGCCCTGGCCTCGTCCGGGTCGGTCCGAACGCCCGGCGCGTGCGCGCCGTCCTTGCCGCCGACCTCACCGAGCTCGCCCTCGATGAAGACGCCGGCCGCCCGAGCGCGCGCCGCGACCTCGGCGGTCAGTGCCACGTTCTCGTCGTAGGGCAGCGCGCCGCCGTCGAACATCACCGAGCCGAAGCCGAGTGCGATGGCCTCATCGACGAGCTCCGGTCGCTCTGCGTGGTCGAGGTGCACGGCGACCGGCGTCTGCGCGCGCCGGGCCACGGCGAGCGTCGCGAGCGCGATCGGCTCGAGGCCACCGTGGTAGTCGGCGCAGTTCTGCGAGATCTGCAGGATCACGGGCAGCCCGGCGAGCTCGGAGGCCCGCACGAGCCCTTCGGCGGTCTCGAGGTGGATCACGTTGAAGGCGCCGATGCCCGTGCCGGCCGCAGCAGCGGTCGAGACGAGATCGTGGGCGGAGACGAGGGTCACGCAGGGTCCTTCCGGAAGGCGGTGGGGTCGGGGCGGGCGACGATGAGGCGCTGCTCGAGTTCGGTCCAGGTGGGGGAGATGTCGCCGGCGAGCGGCATGAGCACCGCTGCCGCTGACCAGGCAGTGGCGCGACGCAGGATGCGCTCGGGGTCGCGCTGCCCTTCGGCGAGCAGGTGTGCGCAGGCGGCGACCGCGGCATCGCCGGCACCGGTCGGGTTGCCTGCCAGGGGCGCGTCGAGTCGCGCGTGCAGGAGATCGGATGCCGTGACCGCCAGCATCCCCTCGGCACCGAGCGAGAGCAGCACGAGTCCGGCGCCGCGGGCGATGAGCGAGCGCGCTGCCTCGATCGGGTCGTCGATGCCGGTGGCCTCGACGAGCTCGGCGGCGTTCGGCTTGAGCACCGCGGCTCCGGCGTCGGCAGCGAGCAGCAGTGCGGGGCCCGAGGTATCGACGATGACGGATGCTCCGGCGTCCTGCCCCACCGTGATGAGCACCGAGAGGAGCGGTTCCGGTGCCTCCGGCGGGAGGCTGCCCGAGATCACGAGCACGGCTGCGCTCGGCACCGCATCGACGACGGCTGCGACCAGTTCGCCCCATTCCGCGTCGCTCGGGTTGCGCCCGCGTTCGTTCACGATCGTGGTGTCGCCGAGTGCGGCGTCGACGACCGCGATGCTGCGCCGCGTCGCGCCTGCGACCGGCACCAGTGAATGCGGCACACCGCTGGCCCGCAGCTCTTCGGCGAACTCCTCGCCGGTGCGGCCACCGACCGTGGTGATCGCCCTGACTGCAGCGCCCTGCGCATGCGCGACCCTGGCCACGTTCAGGCCTTTGCCGCCCGCGCGCGCGGCACCCGCGTCGGCTCGATGCGTGCCGCCGACCGTGAGCCGGTCGACGTGCCAGGTGAGGTCGAGCGCCGGATTCGGCGTGACGGTGAGGATCATGTGAGCTCCCTGGCGCGCAGCGCGGCGCCCATCAGCCCGGCGTTGCCCGAGAGCTCGGCCGGGACCAGCACCGGGAGGCGGTGGAAGCTGAGGCGGGCGGCGAGCCGGGTGCGCAGCTCATCGAACAGCGCGTCGCCCGCCCGCGAGAGCCCGCCGCCGATCACGACGGCTTCCGGCGCGAAGACGGCGGTGAGTTGCGCGAGCGAGAGGGTGAGGGCGTCGAGCGCGGAGTCCCAGATGTCGGATGCCGCCGGCTCCCCCGCCGCTGCGCGGGCGATCACGTCTCGCGCGCCGTCCGGGGTGATCCCGGTGGCGTCGCGGTACCGGCGGGCGATCGCTCCGGCCGAGGCGACTGCTTCCAGGCAGCCGCGAGCGCCGCACGCACAGGTCGGCCCATCGGCGACCGGCGAATGGCCGATCTCGCCCGCATAGCCACCGGCGGTGTACGGCTCGCCGCCGACCAGCAGGGCACCGGCGATCCCGGTGCCGATCACGAGCACGACCGAGTTCTCGTAGGCGCGGGCACCACCGAGGCGATGCTCGGCCCAGCTCGCCGCTCTGACGTCGTGGTCGAACGCCACCGGCACGCCGAGGCGCGCACTCGCGAGGTCGCGGAGCGGTGAGTCGTGCCACCCGAGGTTGCTCGCGAACACGCCGAGTCCGGCATCCGCATCGACGATCCCCGGCACCACGAGCCCTGCCGCCTGCGGCTGCACCTCCGGGTGCTCGGCGCGCACCTCGGCCGCCAGCAGCCCGAGCTGCTCGATCACTGCCGAGGTCTTGTCGCCTTCGACCTGCGGCGTGGGCGATCGACGCAACCCGAGCACGCGGCCATCGGCGTCGAACAACCCCGACTTGATGTCGGTGCCGCCGACGTCGAAGGCGAGCACCGGCGCGCCGGCACCGATCGACCGCACGGATGCGTGCGTTCGCGGCGAGGCGTCGCTCGCCCCCGTGACGTCATCAGGCCTGGTCATCAGCGGTCCCGGTGGTGTGTTCGGTCATGCATCCAGGATGACGGACCGGGTGAGGTTGCGCGGCTGATCGGGGTCGAGCCCGCGTGCGACCGCGCGCTCCAGGGCGACCCGGTGCAACCGAACCAGGTCGGCCAGCGGGTCGATCGGATGCTGCACGAACCGTGCGCCCGTCGCCTCGACCTGCGCGGCCAGCCCATCCGGTGCCTCGCCGAACTGCCAGGTCACCCGACCTGGGGCTGCGATCGCGAGCGGACCGTGCCGGTACTCCATCGACGGGTACGACTCGGTCCACGACTGCGACGACTCGCGCATCTTCAGGGCTGCCTCATGGGCGAGCCCGACCGTCCAGCCGCGTCCGAGGAACGTGTACTGCTCGGCATCGCGCAGCTCGTCGTCGAAGTCCGCGTCGAGCACTGCTGCGGCATCCGCGATCGCGCCGCTGAGGTCTTCGCCGAGGGAGGCCCGGAACAGCGCGAGCGCGGTCGTCGCGAATCGGGTCTGCACGACCGACTGCTCGTCGGCGAAGGGCAGCAGCACCGCCTCGTCGACGAGCGAGACCAGGGGCGACTCGGGATCACCGATCACGCCGATCGTCGGAACGCGGCCCTTGATGCGGTCGACGAGTTCGAGCACCTCGGTCGTGGTGCCCGACCGGGTGAGCGCGACGACGGCGTCGTAGCCGCGGTCGACGAACGATTCGGATGCCGCGAAGGCATCCGTCTCGCCCTGACCGGCCGTCTCACGCAGCGCGGCGTAGGACTGCGCCATGAACCACGACGTGCCGCAGCCGACGACCGCGACGCGCGCACCGGAGGCGGGGAGCAACGCCTGGGCATCGCGAAGATCGGCGGCCGCTGCCCAGGCCTCCGGCTGCGAGGTGAGTTCTGCGCGCATGTGCGCTCCGGGCTGCGGTTCGGTCATCGTGATGCCTTTCGAATCAATCTTTGCGCTTTTGTGATTGTTTGAAGCTTGTTTCGATCATAGTATGACGCTTACGAAGATTCCCTCAAGGAACTTCTTGATTTGTATATGAGCCTGACAAATAATCAGTACGGTTCCACCACGCACCGTCGCGTGAACTGCCCAGCGACTGTGCACCCGCGCCCTCCCCTCCCCGAACGACGAGCCAGCTCCTCACCGAGTGACACCCGCCGGACGGATCGGCAACACCACACAGTGAGGAATGCAACACCCATGAAGAAGTCACTGCGATTCGGAGCGGCGGTCGCTCTTGCGGCCACCGCCACACTCACACTCGCCTCGTGCGGATTCGGCGGCTCGTCCGGCGACAGCGGCGGCGATGCCGGAGGTTCGACCACGATCGACCTCCTCGTCCCGAGCTACTCGGACGGCACCAAGGCCAACTGGGAGACCGTGATCGACGGGTTCGAGAAGGCCAACCCCGACATCAAGGTCAAGCTCGAGGTGCAGTCCTGGGACAACCTCGAGAAGGTCGTCTCCACCAAGATCCAGGCCGGCGAGGCACCGGACATCTACAACGGCGGACCGTTCGCCGGGTTCGTCGGCGACGAGCTCCTCTACCCGGTGAAGGACGTCGTCTCGGACGACACCTACTCGGACTTCCAGGACTCGTTCCTCAAGAACGCCGAGGTCGACGGCACCGCGTACGCGCTGCCGCTCATCGCATCGGCTCGTGCCCTGTTCGTCAACAACGCGCTGCTCGATCAGGCCGGCGTCGAGGCACCGACCGACTGGGACTCGCTGCTGGATGCCGCGACCAAGGTGTCCGCCCTCGGTGGCGGTGTGGCCGGCTACGGCATGCCGCTCGGATCCGAAGAGGCACAGGCAGAGGCGGCCGTGTGGCTGTGGGGCGGCGGCGGATCGTTCGGCGATGCGTCGGAGATCACGATCGACACCCCGGAGAACCTCGTCGGGGCCGAGCAGATCAAGAAGATGATCGACGCCGGTGCGACGCAGGCCGACCCGGGTTCCACGCAGCGTTCGCCGCTGATGGACATCTTCATCCAGGGCAAGATCGGCATGCAGGTCGGCCTCCCGCCGACGGTGGGTCAGATCGAGGAGGGCAACCCCGACCTGGACTACTCCATCGTCCCGATCCCGACCAAGGACGGCTCGCCGTTCACCCTCGGCGTGATGGACCAGCTGATGGCCTTCCAGAACGACGGCGACAAGAAGGAAGCGATCACCAAGTTCTTCGACTACTACTACTCGGCAGACGTGTACGTGCCGTGGGTGCAGGCCGAGGGCTTCCTCCCCGTCACGAAGTCGGGCTCCGAGGCGCTCGCCGGCGAAGAGGCACTCAAGCCCTTCCTCGACGTGCTGCCGGACGCGCAGTTCTACCCGTCGACGAACGCCAGCTGGTCGGCAGCCGACGGCGCGTTCAAGTCGCTGTTCGGTCAGCTCCAGTCGCAGTCCGCGGCTGACGTGCTGAAGCAGATCCAGGCACAGGTCGACGCGGGCTGACGCCTGCCGACCGGGAAGGTTCGAGAACATCATGAGCCAGACGACAGAGTCCTCGAACCAGGCGGGGGCGGCCACCGGCCGCCCCCGCACCCCCAGCGGCGAAGGCCCGGCACGCGGCAAGCCCACCGGAGCCCGCGCCAAGGACCTCCTGCAGGCCCTGCCGTGGATCGGTCCGGCCGTCCTGCTGATCTTCGGGGTCGTGCTCTTCCCCGCGGGCGTGATGTTCTTCAACTCCACCCGCGACATCTCCCTCTCCGGACTCGACAAGGGCTCCGTCGGGTTCGACAACTTCGCCACCGTGTTCGCGTTCGCGGAGTTCTGGCCGATCCTGGGCCGCACGGTCATCTGGGTCGTGTCGGTCGTGCTGTTCACGGTCGTGATCTCGCTCGGACTCGCGCAGATCCTGAACAAGGCGTTCCCCGGGCGCCAGATCGTCCGCATGGCGGTCATCATCCCGTGGGCGGCATCCGTCGTGATGACGACGATGGTCTTCTACTACAGCCTCGAGCCGTACTTCGGGGTGTTCAACAAGTTCCTCTACGACATCGGGCTCTCCGACGACTCCGTCGGCTACGGGTGGACCAAGAACCCCGCCACCGCGTTCGCCTGGTCGATCGTGATCGCCGTGTTCGTGTCGCTCCCGTTCACGACGTACACGATCCTCGCCGGCCTGCAGTCGGTGCCGGCGGATGCGATCGAGGCCGCGAAGATGGACGGCGCCGGCCCCGCGCGCACCTACTGGTCGATCATCCTGCCGCAGCTGCGCAGCGCCCTGGCGGTGGCGATCCTGATCAACATCATCAACGTGTTCAACTCGCTGCCGATCCTCAAGGTGATGACCGGCTCGATCCCCGGCTACGGTGCCGACACGATCATGACCCTGATCTTCAAGTACATCGAGCTGCAGAAGAAGGTCGATGTCGCCAGCGCCCTGTCGGTGATCGCGTTCCTGATCGTGATCCTGATCGTCGCCGCCTACGTGAAGATCGTCAAGCCCATGAAGGAGGTCTGATCATGACCGTGACCGAGACCGAACTCGTGACCACCACCCGTCGCGGCGGACACGCCCTGCCGCCGATCCCTGGCCGCAAGCGCCGCTACACCGAAGACCAGGTCACCCTGCCCCGGGTCATCCTGCGCACCGCCGCCGGGTTCCTCGTGCTCGCGATCTTCGTCCTGCCGTACCTGATCATGTTCTTCGGGTCGGTGAAGACCAAGCCGCAGATCCGCTCCGTCGACCCCACGTATCTCCCCACCGAATGGCACTGGGAGAACTACATCACCATGTGGTCGACCCCGGAGACGCCGCTCCCCTACAACCTGATCTCGACCATCGTCATCGCGGTCTTCGCGACCCTGCTGGTGCTCGCCGTCTCGCTCCCCGCCGCGTACTACACGGCCAGGTTCAAGTTCCCCGGCCGCATGGTGTTCCTGTTCCTCGTGATCGTCACCCAGATGCTGCAGCCGGCAGTGCTCACCTCCGGCCTCTTCCGCCAGTTCACCACCCTCGGACTCGGCGACACCTGGGTCGCGATGATCTTCATCAACGCCGCCTTCAACCTCTCGTTCGCCGTCTGGATCATGCACTCGTTCTTCGCCGGCATCCCGAAGGAGATCGACGAGGCCGCGCAGATCGACGGAGCCGGTCGCTTCACCGTCCTGTTCAAGATCAACCTGCCGCTCGTCTGGCCCGGCATCGTCACCGCGATCGTCTTCACCTTCGTCGCCTGCTGGAACGAGTTCGCGGCATCGCTCGTCATCCTCTCCACCGACAAGAACCAGCCGCTCTCGGTGGCCCTGACGAAGTTCGTCGGCCAGTACGAGACCAGCTGGCAGTACGTGTTCGGCGTCTCGATCGTCGCGATCCTGCCCGTCGTCATCCTGTTCATGCTCATCGAGAAGCGCCTCGTCGGCGGTCTCACCGCAGGCAGCGTCAAGTAGGCGGTCGGCACACCGGATGCCGGGGCTCGGCCGAGCTGTGAGCGCCCCGGCGGGCGGATTCAGGCCGAGGTGCCGGAGGCCGAGATGAGCTGGGTCGGGCTCCACCGAACGCCGAGCACAGCGGTCAGCGCTGCCTGCGCAGCGCCGGCCGCCTCGGTCGCCCGCGTGTCGGCGTAGCGCACCGGGACGCTCGCCGTGCCACTGGCCTGGTAGTCGGTCTCGTGTTGCAACAGGGCGAGGAAGCGATCGCCGAGCACGGCCGCCGGTCCGCCGATGACCACCTCGGCCGGGTCGAGCAGTGCACTGATGAGCTTGATCGCCCTGGCGAGCGCACGCGCCCCGGCAGCGAGATCGTGTTCATCCGCGGCAGCGGCGAGGGCGACGACCGTCTGCGGATCCATCCCGTCGACGAACTCCTCGCCGAGCAGCGCCGAGAGCGACGCCGCAGACTCCAGACAGCCCACCCGACCGCACCGGCACGCCCGTGCAGTGTCTCCGAACTCGACCTGCACGTGGCCGATCTCGCCGGCACGGTCTCTCGGCCCTGGTGCGAGCTCGCCGTCGAGGGTGATCGCCGCCCCCACGCCGCCGCCGAGGTGGATGAAGAGCCGGTAGCCGGATGGAGACTCGTCCATGCCGGCTTCGGCGATGGCTTCGGCATCGACGTCGTTGACCAGGATCACCGGTGCTCCGAGCAGCGGTTCGAGGCGCTCGGCCAGCGGCACATCGCGCCAGTCGAGCTGCACGCTCTCGAGCACTGAACGCCCGTCGGTCGTGCCGGGGAGCTGGACGCCGGCTGCCAGCATGCGGCCGCCGTACGTCGCGGCGACGGTCGCGACGACCTCGTCGAGAGCCCGGTCGCGCGTCGCGGCGGTGTAGGCGATGCGTCGGGTGTCGACCTCCGTGCCGTCGAGCGCGAACAGGGAGACACGGGCACTCGTCGGCTGGATCACGAGCCCGAGGAGCAGGTGATGGTCGGCGTCGACGCTCAGTGTCGTCGCGCGCTTGCCTCCGGTGCTCGCGGCCTGCTCGCCGTCGACGACGAGCCTGCTCGCGATGAGCTCGGCGACCAGCGACGATGCGGTGGCGGCGGTCAGCCCGGTCGCACGCGCGATGCCCGCCCTGGTCTGCGATCCGGGGCTGCGGAACACCAGCTGCAGCGCTCGGCGGAGGTTCGCACGACGAACGGAGGCCTGCGTGTCGCGAACGTCATCGCTGTTCGGCATGGGCTTCCGTTCCTCCACACGTCGGGCGACGTGATCGATACATCCCGCGCTGCCGCAGAGGCTCGCGCGGAGTTCGTTTATTCACTAAACTTAGTGAGCAGATCCGGGTCTCGTCACCGTATCGCCGCCCGCGAAGGAGCACCGTGCCCGCCACTTCGATCTTAGGACGCCCGGTCACGACGGCTTCGGCCGCCCGACCCGGCCGATGACCCGGCATCCGCTCATGCCCTCGATCGTCTCGACCGATGCATCGTCCGTCACACAGCGTGCCCCGCTGACGAACACCCACGCGCGCGCCATCCGCGACCGCAACCGCGGCCTCGTGCTGCGCACCCTGATGCAGCGCTCCGGCGTCAGCCGCGCAGACCTCGCTCGCATCACCGGGCTCGCCCGACCGACCATCTCCGAGGTCGTGAAGAGCCTCATCGACGAGGGCGTGATCCGCGAGAGCGGCCAGAGCCAGGACTCGCGGCCAGGCAAGCCGGCGGTCATGCTCGAGTTCGACCAGCGCGCCGTGCAGGTGATCGCGCTCGACCTGAGCGCACCCCACCAGGTGGTCGGCGCCCTCGCCACACCGGACGGCGGTCTCGCGCATCGGCGCGTGCGCCCGACCGACGGAGACGCCGTGCAGGCGGCAGGCGCGATCGTCGCCGAGCTCGCGCTGCTGGCGTCCAGCCCTCCGCTCGGCGTCGGCGTCGGTGTACCGAGCGGCTCACCGGCGCTCCTCGGTCTCCATGCCCTGCTCGCCCAGACCGTCGACGCACCGGTGCACCTGTTCGACGATGCGGATCTCGCAGCGGATGCCGAGCTGCAGTTCGGCGGCCTCGACAGCGACTTCCTCCTCGTGCGGATGGGCACACGCATCGGCACCGCCATCCGCGCCTTCGACGACGACGGCGCTCCGGTCGAGCGCTCGACCGGAGCGCGCGAGCTCGCCCACGTGATCGCCGGCGGCGACCCTGGCGACACCTGCCCGTGCGGACGCATCGGCTGCGTGCACGCCTGGGCATCGGTCCCCGCGCTGACACGCCGACTCGACGAGGCGACCGCAGCCGAGCGCGGCGACGTGCTCGCCGCGGCGGGAACCCGGCTCGGCACATCGCTGTCGGTGATCGCCGCTGCGGTCGACCTGCCGACGATCGTGCTGAGCGGACCATCGGCGACCGTGGACGACGAGCTGATCGCCGCTGCTGCGACTGCCGTGCAGGCCGCATCGCACCCCTCGCGCGGTCCGGAGGTGCGTGGCAGCGCACTCGACGACGCCGTGCTGCGCGGCGCAGCCGCCCGCGTGGTCTCGCACGCGTTCAGCGCCCGCTGACCGGACGGATCGGGTGGAGGTCCGCCCTCCTCGTCGCTCGGAGTGGAAGACTCGGAGGGGTGTCCGGACGGATGCCGCGACAGACCGGGAGGACATCATGAAGGCACTCGTCATCGGAGCGACCGGCAGCATCGGCGGTGTCGTCGCCGACGCGCTCGCAGCACGCGGACACGACGTCATCCGCGCCTCGCGCAGCGGCGACGAAGCCGTCGACGTGAACGATGCGGCATCCATCGGCGCACTGTTCGAACGAGTCGGCACGGTCGACGCGGTCGTGGTCGCCGTCGGCTCGGTGCCGTTCAAGCCGCTCGCCGAGCTCACGCGCGAGGACTACATCGCCGCCTTCACCGGCAAGACGCTCGCGCAGATCGAGGTCGTCCGCCAGGCGCTGCCCCACCTCGCCGACGGGGGATCGATCACCCTGACCAGCGGCGTGCTGGCCCGCGAGCCCATCGCCACCGGCGCAGCGGCCGCCATGGCGAACGGCGCGCTCGAGTCGTTCGCGATCACGGCCGCGGCCGAGGCGCCGCGCGGCATCCGCGTCAATGCGATCTCACCCGACGTGCTGGCGAACTCGCCCGGCTACCACTCGTCGTTCCCCGGGCACCGTCCCGTCACCGACGAGGAAGTCGCGACCGCCTACGTGCGGTCGGTCGAGGGCGTGATCACCGGACGCATCCTGGCCGTCTGATCACCCGGGGCTCAGCGCCCCTCGGCCGCCTCGGTGTGGTGGCGGATGACCTCTGCCACCACGAAGTTGAACCACTTCTCGGCGAACTCCGGGTCGAGGTGGGCGTCCTCGGCGAGCGCGCGCAGCCGGGAGACCTGCTGCTCCTCGCGCCCCGGATCGGATGCCGGCATCTCATGCTCGGCCTTCAGCTGCCCGACCTGCTGCGTGGCACGGAAGCGCTCGGCGAGCATGAAGATCAGCGCGGCGTCGATGTTGTCGATGCTGGCGCGAAGTCGAAGAAGTTCGGCCCGAGGGTCGTCAGCGGCAGTCATGCCACCACTCTAGAGCCGCGAGCGCTCCTGGCACGGCGATTGCCCCCGCTATCGTGAGCACATGAGCAACGACGAGTCGCCG
This sequence comes from Microbacterium oxydans, assembly GCF_000956525.1. Taxonomy (GTDB): domain Bacteria; phylum Actinomycetota; class Actinomycetes; order Actinomycetales; family Microbacteriaceae; genus Microbacterium; species Microbacterium oxydans_A. The sequence continues at coordinate 32,127 of NZ_JYIW01000015.1, read as the reverse complement.
GCATCCCCGCCCGTTGAGCATGCCGACGACCGCCCGGTCGCCCCGGCACCCGAGCAGGGCGACCCGGGCTCACCGGTCCCGGCGTCCGCCTCTGAGGAATCCGCTCCGCCGAGCAGCCGACCGCGCGCGGTCGTCGAGCCGATGGCACCGAGCCGCTCGTTCTGGACGCGCATCGACAAGCCGTTCGTGTTCGGCTTCCTGGTGACACTCGGCGGTCTCGCCGCGATCCTGCTCGGCCTCGCGCTCTCGAACCTGTCGACCGTGCTCATCTACATCGCGCTCGCCCTCTTCGCCGCGCTCGGCCTCGATCCCGCCGTGCGCTTCCTCGAACGCCGCGGCCTGTCGAGGGCGATCTCGGTGGTCGTCGTGATCCTCAGCCTCATCGTCGTGGTCGCGCTCATCCTGTGGACGGTGCTGCCCATCGTGATCGAGCAGATCGCGAGCTTCGTGCGCTCCGTGCCTGGGATGATCGCGGACTTCACCCGCAGCGACATCTACGCGACGCTCGAGGCGCAGTTCGGCGACCAGTTCGAATCGCTCGTGGCCGACATCCAGAAGTTCCTCACCGATCCGGGCAACATCGCAGCGATCGGCGGCGGTGCGCTGCAGGTCGGCGCTTCGATCGCCACCGCGATCTCCGGCGTGATCGTGGTGCTCGTGCTGACCCTGTACTTCGTCGCCACGCTCCCCGGCATGAAGCAGGCGCTGCTGCGCCTCGCGCCGGCCCGCGACCGTGCCCGCGCCGCCGACATCACCGACCAGATCACCGACTCGGTCGGCGGTTACGTGATGGGCATGGTCGTGCTGGCGTTCCTCAACGCCGTGCTCGCCTTCGCGCTCTACTTCTTCCTCGGACTGCCGTTCCCGCCGCTGATGGCCACGGTCGCGTTCTGCATCACACTGATCCCGCTCGTCGGCTCGGTGATCTTCTGGGTCATCGGCACCGGCCTCGCGCTCTTCACCAACCCGATCGGCGCGCTGATCTTCGGGATCGTGTACCTGATCTACATGCAGGTCGAGGCGTATGTGATCACGCCGCGAGTCATGAACCGTGCGATCTCGATCCCTGGGTCGCTCGTGGTCATCGGCGCCCTCGCGGGTGGCACGCTGCTCGGACTCCTCGGCGCGCTCGTGGCGGTGCCGGTCGCGGCATCCATCCTCATCATCATCAAGCAGGTCCTGGTGCCCCGACAGGACGCCAGGGTCTAGGCGGGCTGAGGCATCCTGGCGACGATCAGCTCGGAGCGATGAGGGCGAGCTCTTCGAACGCGACTCGTGCGAGCTGACGGTCGAGAGGGTCGAGGATCGACCACGCGCGGTGTTCGGGGTTCGCGAGCTGTGCGATGGCAGGTGTGAGATGCCGGCGCTGCGATCTCGGAATGCCTGAATAGTCCGGTGCAGGTCTCGTGTCTGCCGCGAGAAGAATGACGAGGTCCTCGAGATGACGATCTCGATCTCGCCGGTCATCGACATACGCGGCGGCTTTCAGGACCATCGCGGCGGTCGAGGTGGGCACGTAGATCCGGACATCGGCCCGCCCATCGACATCGATGATGTCGGCGTCGTGCTCTTGGAGTGCGAGGCTGGCTCCCGGGGCTCTCATGACGGGGCGACGCGCCCACCGTGCCGCGGGGGCGGTGCGGCTGACCATGATGTCGACGACGTCACCATCGCGGGCGAATCGATGAACTGCCCGTGGGACTGAACGGGTTGCAGCCCCAGGTGTTGCAGCGGCCCTGCCACCGCACCGATCTGCGCCGCGATGACGTCGAGGTTGACCAGCAGATCGACGTCGATCGTCGGACGGCTGGCGCTGACGCGACCGCGCAGCGCGTGCAGGTGGGTCATCATTCCTCCGACCAGCACCCAACTGCGATCAGGTGTCGCATCTGCGACCTCGATGAGCAACGACCACGGCGGCGCAGCCACATCGATTCCGGTCAGGTGGAACTCGACCATCGGACCTTCATCTCCGCGAGCGCATCCAACCCCACGGAACGGACACGCACCGCGGTCGAACGACTGCAATCCACGGCGATCAACGCCGTGGGAGTCTCGTCCCAGGGGAAGTCGATGCCCTCGAACTCGTAAAGATGCACGTCACCCTCAGGATTTTCGACGAGTCGCGCCCGGCGCACGACGTCCCTGAGTTCTTCGCCACGCCGCGGGTACCCGTGCACCGAGTGAAGCGTTGGATGCAATTGTCTCCAGGGGTTCGAAGTGATGCGATCGATCGCGCTCTCGCCCGTCAAGGAAAGATACTGCGGGACGTCCTCGATCCACCGAGTCGAGAAGCGGCGCACGCTGACCGCCTGCGCGATCTTCGCCGCCGCGCCGTCGGTGCTCAACCGCGAGAGCGCGCCGGCATCGCGGGCTCCAAGCGGCTGACGGTTCGACAGCGCCCGGATGATGCGGAGCGTCGTGTGTATCGCCCAGGGGCGTCCTGGCATCGACGTCAACGTGGAGCGGGCGATCACGGATGCTTCATCGACCAGCCAGGTCCGTTCGATCCGGCGTCCTGTGAGTTGCTGGTCGCGGAGCATCCTCAGGACACGCTGAGGAGTCACCCCGAGCCTGCGGGCGGCTTCCTTCGTGGATATCTCCATGCCTGCACAACCATTTCGTTGAAACAATAATTATGCATCGCGGCGGTCTGGGAAAGAAGTCGATTTCGAGAATCAGACGACTCAGGGTGCGGTGCGCCCTGCCCCCGCATACCGAAGCGCCCGCCCCACTGCTGCAATCGACAACAGGACGAGCGCTTCAGCGCGAGAACGAACTCAGCCGAGGTCGTTGTCAGCCAGCCACTGCTTGGCGATGTCGGCCGAGGACTTCTGGTCGACCGTGCTGAGCACGTTGAGCGACACGAGCTCCTCGGCGGTCAGCTTCTTGCTGATCGCGTTGAGCACGTCGGAGACCTCATCGGCGATGTCGCTCGAGACGATCGGCACCACGTTCGACGAGATGATGAGGTTCTCCGGGTCTTCCAGCGCAACGATGTCCTCGGTCTCGAAGGCAGGGTCGGCGGTGTAGATGTCGGCGACCTGGATCTCACCGGCGAGCAGCGACTCGAGCGTGGTCGGGCCGGTGGCCGAGAACGCCAGGTCGACGCCGTAGACCTCCTTGGCGGCGGCCGGGTTGTACGGACGCTGCTCGAACTCCGGCGGTGCACCGATCGTGACGGTCGAGGTCACGTTCTTGAGGTCGCCGATGGTCTTGAGGTTGTGCTCCTCGGCGAAGCTCTTGAGCACCGTGTAGGTGTCCTGATCGGATGCCTCGGCGTAGTCGAGCGCGGTCAGCCCCTTGGGCAGTGCCTTCGTGAGGGCGGTGTAGACGTCCTCCGGCGAGGTGACCGTGACGTCGTCGTCCGAAAGGTACTCCAGCAGGCTGCCGGTGTACTCGGGGAAGACGTTGATCTCACCGGACTCGACCTCGGGCATGTACGCGTCGCGCTGACCGATGTTGAGCTTCTTCTCGACCGTGAAGCCTGCACCCTCGAGCGCCTGGGCGTAGATCTCGGCGATGATCTCGTTGGAGTAGTACCCCTGCGAGCCGACGACGATCGTGTCGGAGCTGCCCGACGCCGATCCGGCGTCGCTCGACGGCTCGTCGAGCGGGTTGCCGCCGCAGGCGGACAGGGCGAGTGTCGCCGCGGCCACCAGGCCGATGGCGAGGACGGAGCGCTTGCCTCGTGCTGTGAACATGGACTTCTCTCTTCTCTGGGACTTCTACTGGTGCTGTGTGCTGGAACTGGTGCTGGGACGGAGGATCAGGCGGTGGCTGCCGCCGGCGCCGGTGCGGGCGTCAGCGGACGGGTACGACGGCGGGCCGGACGACCGGTGCGGAGTCCGCGCGGCACGGCCGCATGCTGCGCGGCCGCGAGCAGCAGGTCGACGAGCAGCGCGAGCACTGCGACGATGAGCGCACCACCGAGCACCTGGTCGAAGCGACGCAGCGGGATGCCCTGGATGATCGGCCAGCCGAGTCCGCCGAGGTTGACGTAGGCGGCGATCGTGACGGTCGCGATGACCTGCAGCAGTGCTGAACGGATGCCGCCGACCAGCAGCGGCAGGCCCAGGCGGACTTCGACCTTCCAGAAGAGCTGCCATTCGGTCATGCCCATGGCCCGCGCGGCATCGATCACGCGTCGATCGATGGCCTCGAGGCCCGTGTAGGCACCGGCGAGGAGCGAGGGGATCGCGAGCAGCACGAAGGTGGTGATCGCGGCTTCGGGAACGCGCAGCACCCCGAGCACGAGCACCAGCAGCACCATGAGGCCGAAGGCGGGGATCGCCCGCGCTGCACCGGAGATGGCGACCGCGATCTCGCGACCGCGACCGGTGTGGCCGATCAGCCAGCCGAGCGGCAGGGCGATGGCCGCAGCGATCAGCACTGAGATCGCGGTGAGCGTGAGGTGCTCGGCGAGGAGCTTGGGCAGGGCGTAGTTGCCGGTCCACTGCTCGGGCGAGAGCATCCAGGCGATGGCGTCTGCAAAGAGGTTCATGCGGCTGCCCTCACTGGAACGGCGCGGCTCGCGGAGACCCGGCTCGCTGCCGTCGTCCAGGGCATCAGCGCCCGGCCGATCAGCAGCAGGATCAGGTCGATCACGAGCGCGATGATGACGACCGCGACGACGCCGGCGAGCACCTCGGCGATGATCCGGCGCTCGAGTCCGTTCGTGAACAGGTACCCGAGGTTCGTGACGCCGATCAGGATGCCGACGGTCGCGAGTGAGATCGTGCTGACAGCGGCGACCCGGAGCCCTGCGAGGATCACGGGGCCGGCGAGCGGGAACTCGACCGCCCAGAAGCGTCGGAACGGTGCGAACCCGGTGGCCGTCGCTGCCTGACGGACGCCGTCGTCGACCGAGTCGAGCCCGTCGGCGACCGCACGCACGAGGATCGCCACCGCGTAGATCGTCAGCGCGATCACCAGGTTCGTCTCACTGATCGCGGAGTAGCCGAGCGTGGCCGGCAGCAGGATCAGCAGCGCCAGCGACGGGATCGTGTAGAGCAGGCCGGTGAGCACGATGATCGGCCCGCGCACGAGCCGATACCGCCAGGCCACCCAGCCGAGCGGCAGCGACAGCACGAACCCGAGCACGATCGGCACGATGCTCTGACGCAGGTGCACCAGCGTCAGCTCGAAGATCAGCCCGAGGTTGTCGGTGACCCAGTTCACGCCCGTCCGTCCTGCCCGGCGGTCGTGGTGGCATCCGTCTCGGGGGCTGCGATGATCGCGCCCTGCGTGCGTCCCTCGGAGTCGACGACCACGGTGCCGTGCGGCGTCTCCTTCAGGTGCAGCGCGCGGCGGCCGCGGTCTGCACCGATGAACGCCGCGACGAAGTCATCCGCAGGGTTCTCGATGATCTCGCTCGGGCTGCCGACCTGCACGATCCGCGCGCCCTTGTCGAGGATGACGACCTGGTCGCCGAGCAGGAACGCCTCGTCGATGTCGTGCGTGACGAACACGACTGTCTTGTCGAGCTCGTGCTGCAGTCGGAGCGTCTCCTGCTGCAGGTCGGCGCGGACGATCGGGTCGACGGCACCGAAGGGCTCGTCCATGAGCAGGATGTTCGGGTCGGCGGCGAGGCCGCGCGCGACACCGACCCGCTGCTGCTGCCCGCCGGAGAGCTGGCTCGGGTAGCGCTCGGCGAGCGCCTGGTCGAGGCCGACCGTGTCGAGCAGGGTGCGTGCCCGCTTGTGGGCCTCCGGCTTCTTCACGCCCGTGAGGCGGAGCACGGTGGCCACGTTGTCGATGACCGAGAAGTGCGGCATCAGCCCGGAGTTCTGCATCACGTAGCCGATGCGCCGGCGCAGCTGCACCGGATCGCCCACCAGGACGTTCTCGCCGTCGATCTCGATGTCACCGGAGGTCGGCTCGACCATCCGGTTGATCATGCGCAGCAGTGTGGTCTTGCCGCAGCCGGAGGAGCCGACGAAGACCGTGGTCTTTCGCGAAGGGAGCACCAGGCTGAAGTCGTCGACGGCGACGGTCCCGTCGGGGAACTGCTTGGTGACGTTGCGGAATTCGATCATGGCTGGTCTCCGGTCGGTCGATCGACGAGGCGTGCGTCAGCTCCGCGACTGCGGCAGACGGAGGTCACTGCGAGATCTCGACGCTCGGGTCGAACGCGACGTAGCCCGAGAAGTCGGTGCCGACGCGGTCGAATGCAGAGGGATACGGGGTCGGGTACGACCAGGCGAGATCCTTGTGGAGGGTGTCGTCGACCTGGATCGAGAAGTACTGGGCGTCGCCCTTCCAGGGGCATCGGTATGCGGTCGGGCTCTCGACGAGCGCGCCAGGGGTGATGGATGCGGGCGGGAAATACCAGTTCCCCTCGATCTTCACGAGATCGCCTTCTGCTGCGTCGGCGATGACGGTTCCTGCGAGTACAGCCTTCATGGTCCTGCCTCCTCGGATTCGGGTATGAGCGTATAAGAGGTCGCCGACATTGACAGCGGGGTTGCGCGAGGTGCCGTCAATGTGGGTAACAATCCCTGCGATCGTGCGGGCGCGCAGGAGCATCCTGCACGTCCATCAGCTGTTCGGAGCGGGCGCCGGAACGGATGCCGCGTCGCAGCATCCGATTCCCCGACCGCCCCCGGCGGATCATGCCGAGTTCCGTCCGTAGCCCTCGAGCAGTCGCAACCAGACCTCGCTCACCGTCGGATACGACGGCACCGCATGCCAGAGGCGCGCGATCGGGACCTCGCCGACGACCGCGATGGTCGCCGCGTGCACGAGCTCGGCGACTTCCGGTCCGACGAAGGTCGCGCCGAGCACGATGTCGCGCTCGGTGTCGATGACCAGGCGGGCCTGCCCCGCGTAGCCGTCCTCGTACAGGCTCGAGCCGGCGATCGCGCCGAGGTCGTAGTCGACGACCTCGATCGTGCGCCCTGCCTCGCGGGCAGCGCTCTCGGTGAGGCCGACCGATGCGACTTCCGGGATCGAGAACGTCACCTGCGGCACAGCGGCGTGATCCGCCGTCGCGACGTGACGGCCCCACGGCGCGTCATCCACGTCATCGCCGTTGGCGCGGGCGACGATCACATCGCCGACCGCGCGCGCCTGGTACTTGCCCTGGTGGGTGAGGAGCACCCGTCCGTTCACGTCGCCGACCGCGTACAGCCACTCGGATCCGGGGACGCGGAGCGTGTCATCCGTCTCGATCCACTTGCCCGGCGTGAGCCCGGCCGTCTCGAGGCCGATGTCCCCGCTCCGCGGCGAACGACCGGTCGCGGCCAGGACCTCTGCCGCAACGATCGTCGAGCCGTCGGCAAGGGTGATCGTGACGCCTTCGGCTCCACGGTGCACCGAGGTCGTGCCGGTGTCGGTGTGCACCTCGACGCCGAGCTCGCGCAGGCCGGCGGTGACGAGCTGGCCGGCGAAGGGCTCCATCGAGCCGAGCAGGGAACCGCGGGCGATCAGGGTGACCGCCGATCCGAGGGCCGCGTACGCCGTCGCCATCTCGACAGCGACCACTCCGCCGCCGATGATCGCGAGGGAGTCAGGGAGCTCTTCGGCGCTGGTGGCCTCGCGGCTGGTCCACGGCGAGGACTCGCGCAGTCCGTCGATCGGCGGGATCACGGCATCCGACCCCGTGCTGATCGCGACCGCGTGCCTGGCGCGCAGCACCCGGGTGCCGCCGTCGGCGTCGGTGACGGTGACCTCGCGCTCACCGGTCAGTCGGCCGTGGCCGCGGGCGAGGTCGATGCCGGCGGAGTCGAGCCACTTCACCTGCCCGTCATCCGACCAGTTGCTCGTGAACGAGTCGCGGCGCTCGAACACGGCCCGCACGTCGAGCGTGCCGGTCACCGCCTCCTTTGCGCCGGCGACGTGCTGCGCCGCCCGCAACGCCTGCGCCGAACGCAGCAGCGCCTTCGACGGCATGCACGCCCAGTACGAGCACTCCCCGCCGACGAGCTCGCTCTCGACGATGATCGCGGTCAACCCGCCCTGCACGGCGCGGTCGGCGACGTTCTCTCCGACAGGGCCTGCGCCCACGACGATCAGGTCGTACTCGTCCGTCTTCTCAGCAGTCATGCCCATAGCCTCTCGTCGCCGGTCGCCATGTTCAAGACCAACATCGGATGCCGTGCCGGATGTTCCCGGCGCGCCGGGGCGGATGTTCTGGCAGCGAGACCCTGGTTCCGCCGCGACATCGCCCGCGACGCGCAGGAGCATCCGCCGGTCGCAGGAGGAATCGCCGCGAACCGCTCCTGCATCCGGCCATTCCTCCTGCACGTCGCAGGGCGATGTTCCGGATGCCGAGACCGGCTACCCCGCCACCGACTCCCCGACCTCCACCGCCGCCCCACCCTTCGGTGCGAGCCGGGGCGCGAGCACCACGGCGGCGAGGCCGATCACGGCGGCGAGCGTGAAGACGGCGGTGAACGGATCTGCGACCGTCGCGAGGCTCGCGAACAGCACACCGGTGATCGCGAGCGCCAGCGCGCTGCCGAACGAGTCGGCGACCGTCATGGCCGAGCTGTTGAAGCCCTGCGTCTCGGGCGTCGACATCGCCAGGGTGAGGGCGCTCGTGCGCGGACTCATCAGCCCCATGCCGAGGCCGGCGACGACCCACGCGGCGATGATCAGTGCGGCATCCGCTCTGAGGGCGGCCGTCGCAAGCGCGAGACCGATGCCGATGAGCACGAGCACCGTCCCGACCCGCACTGCAGTGACGCTCGACAGCCGCGCGCCCATGCGACCCTGCACGGTCGCCGCCACCGACCAGGCCAGGGCACCACCGGTCAGCGAGAGGCCGGCGAGAGTCGGCGAGACGGCGTATCGCTCCGTGAGCAGGTACGGGATGTAGACCTGCGTGCCGAAGAACGCGGCGGCCGCGAGACCGCGCACCAGGATGACGGAGGGCAGACCGCGACGCGCGCGCAGGGTGCCCCGCGGCAGCAGCGGCCGTACGGCGACGAGCGCCAGGACCGCGGCGGCGACCGCCAGCAGCGGGCCGGCACCCGGGATGTCGCCGAGCAGGTTGAGCCCCAGCACCGCGAGCGCGGCCAGCACCGACCAGCCGAGGCGTCCGAGCGCCCAGGGCGTCGAGGCATCGCCGTCATTGTGCGCCAGGCCGCGCAGCGCCGGCACGACCATGAGCAGCGCGACGAGCACGAGCACGACGACTCCGAGGAAGACCCAGTGCCAGCTCCACAGTTCGGTCACGGCACCGGCGACGGTCGGACCGATCAGCGACGGCACCACCCACGCGGCCGCGAATCCGGCGAAGATCGCGGGGTGCAGCGAGCGCGGGTACACCCGGGCGACCACGACGTAGAGCGCGACGGTCAGGGCGCCGCTGCCGAGGCCCTGCGCGAACCGCCCGGCGACCAGCACCTCCATGGTGGGGGCGAAGCCGGCGACGAGGAGTCCGATGACGAAGACGCCGACCGAGGTGTAGAGCGGCTCGACAGGGCCCCGACGGTCGGCCCAGTTGCCGGCGGCGACCATGCCGATCACGCCGGTCGCGAGCGGGCCTGCGAAAGCGAGCGCGTACAGCCGTTCCCCGTCGAGGTCGGCGCTCACCGCCGGCATCACCGTGGTCACGGCCAGGGACTCGAACGCGCCGAGGAAGACGAGCGCACAGGCCCCGATCGTGATCCAGAGGTACGCGCCGCTGAGGATGCCCGGCTCGTTCGCCGTCGTGGCGCGCATCTCGCCTGTGTCTGTCGTCATGCATCCGACCGTAGAACCTCAACAATGGTTGAGGTCAAGTCGGCCGAGCTGCCCTGTTTACAATTCAGCAAGAATCTCGGCGACCGGCCCGAATCGGCCGTTCGTCAGGGGCGGACCGACGTTCTTGCTGAATTGTGCACGCGGGCCCGCCGAGCCTCGCGCGACGAACCGGGCTCAGCGCACCGGCAGGAAGTGCGTCGGGGTGGGCACCTGGGCCTGATGGCGGATGCCGAGGGGCGCCCCGGTGCGCTCGTCGAGGTCGAGCAGGCTGATCGTGTTCGAGCGCTGACCGGCGACCAGCAGCTTGCCCTCGTACACGAGGTGGTGGCGCGGCCAGTCCACACCCGAGTCCGCGAGGGCCGTCGGCTCGAGCGACTCGCCGCCGCCACGCACGCGCAGCGCGGCGATCGTGTTGCTGCCGCGCAGCGCGGTGTAGAGGAAGGCGCCGTCGCGCGTGCGGGCGAGCTCGGCGGGGAAGTCGACGCCGATCTCGGCGATCGGGCTCGCGAGCGCCACCGACACGACGTGCCAGGTGCCGTCGACGGCCGCCGCGAGCGTGAAGACCTCGCACGAGTACTCGGTCACGACGTGCAGGTGGCCGCTCGGATGCACGACCATGTGCCGCGGTCCGGTGCCCTGCGGCAGCACGACCTCGTGGTCGAGGCGGAGCCCGTCGCCGGTCGGCCGCCAGATCCGCACCAGGTCGAACCCGAGATCGGTGGTCGCGATGCGTCCATCCGGAAGGAACGCAGCCGAATGCGCATGCGACGCCCGGTCGGCGTCGTACGGATCGGCAGCCGGCACACCGACTCCGGCAGGAAGCGGCGCATCCGCGGCATCCGCCGGGTCCGAACCGTCGTCCCCGAACAGCGCAGCCCGAAGCGCCGCCGCTTTGGCGGCACGGTCTCCGGCCGCTGGCACGAACCGCCCGTCGGCATCCAGGCCGATCCGCACGACACGTCCATCGCCGTAGCAGCTCGCGATCAGCGACTGCCCGTCCGGCGCGACGGCGAGATGACAGACGGAGTCACCCGCCACGACCGGCTCGCCGAGCGGCACCAGCGCCCGGTCGCCGGAGCGGGCGAAGGCCTGCACTGCGGCATCCCCTTCGAGCGCCGCGTAGACCACGTCGAGCCGCGGATGCGATGCCAGCCACGACGGCGACGGCGTCCGGGTGACGGCCCCGCGGTACGACAGGCTGTTCGCCTCGCGCCCGGAGTCGCCGGCGAGCAAGCCGATGCCCTCGGCCTGCCCTTCCATGCCCTCGCCGTAGCCGCCGAGCCAGAACCGCGTCATCGGGCTGACTCAGTCGAGCAGGTCGTGGCGGACGATGACCTGGTCGCGCTCAGGGCCGACGCCGATCACCGAGATGCGGGTGTTGCTCATGCCCTCGAGCGCCAGCACGTAGTCCTGCGCGTTCTGGGGCAGGTCATCGAAGGAACGCGCGGTCGAGATGTCCTCGCTCCAGCCCGGGTAGTACTCCAGGATGGGCGTGGCGTGGTGGAAGTCGGTCTGGTTGACCGGCACCTCGTCGAAGCGCTCGCCGTCGACGTCGTAGGCGACGCAGACCGGGATGCGCTCGAGACCCGTGAGGATGTCGAGCTTCGTGAGCACCAGATCGGTGATGCCGTTGACACGGGTCGCGTAGCGGGTGATGGGGGCGTCGTACCAGCCGACGCGGCGCGGCCGGCCGGTCGTGGTGCCGAACTCGAACCCGGCGGAGCGCAGCCATTCGCCCTGCTCGTCGAAGAGCTCGGTCGGGAACGGGCCGGAGCCGACACGGGTCGTGTACGCCTTGACGATGCCGACGATGCGGTCGAGCGCGCCGGGACCGACGCCGGAACCGGTGGATGCTCCACCTGCCGTCGCCGACGACGAGGTCACGAACGGGTAGGTGCCGTGGTCGACGTCGAGCATGGTGGCCTGGCCACCCTCGAACACGACGACCTCGCCGCGGTCGAGCGCCTGGGAGATCAGGTAGCCGGTGTCGGCGACCATCGGGCGCAGCCGCTCTGCGTAGGAGAGCAGATCCTCCACGATCTCGTCGGCCGTGATGGCACGGCGGTTGAAGATCTTCACCAACAGATGGTTCTTCTGATCGAGGGCGCCCTCGACCTTCTGACGCAGGATGTTCTCGTCGAAGATGTCCTGCACGCGGATGCCGACGCGGTTGATCTTGTCGGCGTATGCCGGTCCGATGCCGCGGCCGGTCGTGCCGATCATGCGCTTGCCGAGGAAGCGCTCGGTGACCTTGTCGAGCGTGCGGTGGTATGCGGTGATGATGTGCGCGTTGGCGCTGACGCGCAGCCGCGAGACGTCGATGCCGCGGGCGGAGAGCGCCTCGAGCTCGAAGAAGAGCACCTCGAGGTCGATCACGACGCCGTTGCCGATCACCGGGTTCACGCCCGGGGAGAGGATGCCGGACGGCAGCAGGTGCAGCGCGTACTTCTCGTCGCCGACGACGACGGTGTGTCCGGCGTTGTTGCCGCCGTTGAACTTCACCACCCAGTCGGTGCGCTCACCGAGAAGATCGGTGGCCTTGCCTTTTCCTTCGTCGCCCCACTGCACGCCGACGATCACGATTCCTGGCATGGGTGTCCCCCCTGCTTTCGCCGGGTTTGCACCGGCCGATGAGCTGGCCCTCTTCGGGCGCTTCCATCCTATCGGGAGGCCGTTCCGGCCCCTTCGGCCCGCTTCCGGTCGCAGTTGCTGCCGTCTCGAGCCCGAGGGGGCGGCGCGAACTGCGACCGGAAGCGGGGCTCCGCCAGGAATGACCGAAAAGCGACGGATGCTGGCGGTGCAGGTGATCGCCGATGTCGGAGCCCGATGCCAGGATCGGAGGATGTCAGAAGCCGCACCCGGCGAACACGGCGTCCGCACGCCCACCGCCACCCCGAAGACCCAGGGCCCTCTCGTCCTGATCGCCGCGTTGGTCACGGTCGTTCTCTGGGCATCCGCGTTCATCGGCATCCGCGGGGCCGGTCCGCACTACGACCCCGGCGCCTTGGCGCTGCTGCGCATGGCGGTGGGCAGTGTGGTGCTCGCGATCATCGCGGTGCGCCACGGCATCCGTCTGCCCGATCGTCGGCACTGGTGGCTCATCGCCGTCTGGGGCGTCGGCTGGTTCTGCGTCTACAACCTCGCCCTCAACGCCGCCGAGCGCACCCTCGATGCCGGCACCGCCGCGATGGTGGTGAATCTCGCACCCCTCATGGTCGTGATCTTCAGCGGACTGTTCCTGCGCGAGGGGTTCCCGAAGCCGCTGGTGATCGGTGCGCCGATCGCCTTCCTCGGCGTGGTGCTGATCGGCATGAACTCCTCGACCGCCGAGGGGCCCGACATCACCGGCCTGCTGCTCGCCCTCCTCGCCGCCGTCATGTACGCCGGCTGCACCCTGCTGCAGAAGCGGCTGCTCAGCGCCGGCACCGACGCGACGACGCTCACGTTCCTCGGCGCTGTCGCCGGCACCATCGCACTGCTCCCGTGGACGGGCAGCCTCATCGGCGCGCTGCAGTCCGCCCCGCTCGACGCCACCATGTGGGTCGTCTACCTCGGCATCTTCCCCACCGCGATCGCCTTCACCACTTGGGCATACGTCCTGCAGCGGAGCACCGCGGGTCAGACCTCGGCGACCACGTACGTCGTTCCGGCGATCGCGATCCTGATGTCCTGGGCGATCCTCGGCGAGGTGCCGACACCCCTGATGTTCCTCGGCGGCGCGCTGTGCCTCCTGGGCGTGCTCGTCACCCGGCTGCGGTGGCGGCAACGCAGCGCCTCGCGGTGAGGGGTCAAGACGCGCCGTTCACACGTGCACGCGAACGGCGCGTCTTGACCCCTCACTGCGTCCCACCTCGTGCGGACGAGCCGCGAATCAGCGCTTGCGCGCGATCGGCCGCGACAGGCCGAGTGCGCTCAGCGCATCCGCGGCGAGCTTGCGCTTCAGCTCGAGCGCCTCGCCGATCTCGGCCGCGAGCCGCGGACGCGTCTGGATCAGCTGATCGATGATCGACAGCGGCACCGAGAGCACGGTCAGGATGTCGGATGCCACGGCGACCGTCTGCGTGCGCTCCCTGGTCAGTGCGGTGTGCCCGATCATGTCGCCGTGCTCGGCCGCGGCGAAGTCGATCCGCCCGCCATCGGCCTCGACGCCGAGCGCAGCCCGACCGGAGACGACGATCAGCACGCGATCCGGCACGACGCCCGAGCCCAGCACCAGCTCGCCGACGCCGTAGCGCTCGAGCCTCGTACCGGCGAGGATCGCCTCGCGGTCCTCATCGCGAAGGTGCAACGTCGGTCCGACCTTCTCGATCGCCTCGACCAGTCGAGCAGGCTCGGCGATCGGATCGGTCGCGTCACCGTCGAGCGCGAACCCGCGGCGACGCGAGGCGTACCAGAGCCACGACAGATAGAGGGAGAGCGCACGCTGCGCCTCACCGGGCGCGCTCACGGGGATCGTGACCTCATACGCGCCCTTGCCGAGGTAGTCCACGTCAGGGCGTTCGTCTTCCAGGCGCATCGGCAGCGCCTCGGCGACCTCGGTCAGCAGCGCCATCACCTCGTGCGGCGGGTCGTCGGTCGCGAACGTCACGGTCGTCGTGGCGGAGTAGATGCCCGTTGGCGCGCTCATGTTCGTGAACGATGCGCCGGAGAGCGTGGAGTTCGGCACGATCTGGATGCTGTTGCCGGTCTGGATGTGCACGGCGCGCCAGTTCACCTCGACCACGCGCCCCTTCACGCCGCCGGTGTCGAGCCAGTCGCCGATCTTGAAGGGCTGCTCGAACAGCAGCAGCAGGCCGGAGATGACGCCGCCGACCGCGTTCTGCAGCGCGAGGCCGATCACGATCGACCCGACACCGAGCGCCGTGAAGAGGCCGCCGACATCGGCATCCCACACCCACGAGAACAGCAGCGCGAGGCCGAGCGCCACCAGCACGAGTCTGGCGATCTCGATGAAGATCGACGGGATGCGCTTGCGCCAGGAGTCGGGCGCGGCGTTGGCGAACAGCGCGACGTTGAACGACGACAGCACCAGCAGGATCACGAGGAACCCGAAGATCGTCGCGACCACGCGCGTCCACACCTGATCGGCCGGGGACTGGATCGCGAAGAACAGCAGGGCGAACAGCGCGCCGGCTGGGATCACGCCGTTGCGCAGCAGACGCAGCGGTCCGGCGATCGGGCTGTTGCGGCGGCGGAGGCCGTTGATCAGCTCGGTGAGGACGACGAGCAGCACCGGCACGCCGACGGCGAGCGCGACGACCCACCACCCCCACCCGTCCCGGAACGCCTCGTCGAGCATGTCAGACCACCTTCCAGACCGTCTCGGCCTTGCCGTGGGTCTCGACCGTTCCGGCCTCGACGAAGGTGAAGATCTCACGCGAGCGGTCGTACACGTTCTGGCTCACGTAGATGCCGGGTTCGCCGGTGACCGAGCGCACGCGGTAGGCGAGGTTCACGGCGTCGCCCCACAGGTCGTAGGCGAGGCTCGTGCGTCCGACGAGACCGCTCGTCACGGTGCCGGTGTCGACGCCGGCGCGGAGCCCGATCGACGAACCGTTCTGCGCGTTGAAGCGCTCGATCACGCCGATCAGGTTGCGGGCGAAGTCGACGCTGCGCCGCACATTGTCGACGCGCGGCACGACCAGCCCGGACGACGCGAGGTAGCCGCCGCGGAGCGTTCGCACCTTCTCGACGCCGGCCTTCTCCGCGGCCTCGTCGAAGCCGCGCATCAGCGTGTTCAGGTGTCCGATCTCCTGGTCACCGGAGAGTCCGCGGGCGTACTCGTCGAAGCCGATGAGCTCGGCGAACACGACCGACACGTTCTCGTGCGCCTCGGAGATCGTCTCGTCGCCCTGCTTGTACTTCGTCGCGACGCTCTCGGGCATGAGCGTGAGCAGCAGCTTCTCGTTCTCGGCCTGTTGATCCTCGATCAGCTCCTGCTTGATGCGCAGACTCGACGCCATATCGTTGAACGCGCTGCCGAGGTCGCCGAACTCGTCGCGCGAGCCCTGCGGCACCTGCACGTCGAGATCGCCCTCGGCGACTCGGTGCACGGCGCCGACGAGTCGATGGATGGGCCTCGTGAAGACCTGGGCCAGCAGCAGCGAGAGCAGCGAGACGCCGAGCAGGATGCCGAGCAGCGACAGCAGCACGATCCTCGTGAACTCACTCACGGGCGCGAAGGCCTCTGCGGAGTCGATGCGGGCGACGATCACCCAATCGAGACCGTCGATCTCCAGGGGCGCATAAGCGGTCACGCTGTCACCGCCGAGGTAGTCCCGTCCGGTCGTGGTACCGCTGCGCCCGGCCTGCGCATCCGCCACCGCCACCGTGTTGATCGGCTGGAGCAGCACGGTGCCGTCGACCTCGACGATCCGCTTCGCCACACTCGGCGGCGTGCCGCCGTTGATCGCAAGCTGCTCGTAGTGCTCCGGATCCTCGATGAGTCGTCGGGCGTTGCTGCGCATCAGGTCGTCTCGCCCGACGAGGTACACCTCACCGGTGTCTCCGAGTCCCTGTTCTTTCCATCCCTCCGAACCGGTGGTCAGATTGTTGATGGTCTCGATCGACACCTGGAAGGCCATCACTCCGGTGATCCGACTGCTGCTTCCCACCGGCGAGAGCACCCACATCGTGGGCACGTTGAGCGATGGGATCCATCGCTCGAAGTCGGTGAGCACGACGGTGCTCACCGAGTTGGTGGCGACCGCGTCGACGTATGCCTGCGCGAGCGTCGTGTCTCGATACGGGCCGGTGAGCAGGTTCGTGCCGAGCTCCGCACCCTTGTACGCGGAGAAGACGACATCGCCATCGAGGTTCATCAGGAGCGCATCCTCGTACCCGGCTTCCGTGACGAGCCGGGTGAAGTAGTCGCCGTAACGCGCGCTGGCGATGGCGTAGGTGCTGCCGTCACCGGGGTCGTTGTCGTTCAGAAGGGTGTCGTAGTCCGCGTCGAAGTCGGTGTTCTCGACCGTGAACTTCGTCTGCAGGTACTGTCCGGCTGGCGATTCGGGGATGAACGCGCTGTCGCCGTACTGGTCGCCGGTGCGGCCCTCGAGCTCCGGGATGAACGTGTCGGTGTAGTACGTCTCGAGCTGCGCCCGCTCCTCCGGCGTCACCTCCTGCTGCTGGAGCTCCTCGAAGCCCGCGTTCACCTCCGCGGACAGCGTTTGCGCGCTGAGGTTGCGCGAGTTCAACGAGGCATCCCGCTTGATGCCCTCGATCGCGTCGGTGATCTCGGCGGCGCGCATGGAGCGGATCGTGATGAGCTGGTCGACCGCCGCATCGTGCAGCGACTGCCGTCCGTTCATGAAGCCGATGGCTCCGACG
The DNA here is from genome assembly GCF_000956525.1 of Microbacterium oxydans. GTDB lineage: Bacteria > Actinomycetota > Actinomycetes > Actinomycetales > Microbacteriaceae > Microbacterium > Microbacterium oxydans_A. The sequence continues at coordinate 15,108 of NZ_JYIW01000015.1, read as the reverse complement.
ATGACCGACGACACCAGGCTCACCGCGAGCAGCATGATGAGGAGTTTCGACTGGATGCTCAAGCCGGCGCGGACCCGTTTCGGTCGCCCTTCGCCAGCGCTCGTCGTGGTGCTCACACCGGTGTCGCTCATCCGCTGCCCTCCCTCGCCACGCCGCGAAGCGGCGCCCCTGGTGAGGAGGCTACCGATATACCGGGCAGTCGATCCAGCGTTCTTCCGAGAATTTCGTCGCAGCGACATGAACCGCGATGAATCGACTCAGCCCGGAAGCAGCGCCATGATCTCCCGGTGCACGTGCCGGAACCACTGCTCGGCGGCGTCCCCGTCTCTCGAGAGCATGGCATCTCGCATCTGCCGATAGCACTCGCCACGTGACTCCACGGTGCCCAGCATCACGTCGGTGCCGCGCAGGTTCCTGGTCACCAGCAGATCGGCTGCATACATCCCCGCGATGAAGAGCGGGTTGCCCGACTGCCTGGTGAGGAAGCCGACGAACATCCGGGCGGACAGCATGAGGTCGGCGGCGTGCTCGGCATCGGATGCCGCGATCATGCGGTCGAGCAGTGAGACGGCCTCGAGCAGCGCCGTGTCATCCATCCGGCGAACCGCGAGCTGGATGGCGACTCCTGCTTGGAGGCCGGTGTACTCGATCGTGTGCGCGATCGTCTCAGCGCTGACCGTGGTGACCTTGGTGAAGCGGTTCGGCGACACCTCGACGAGACCGAGCCACGACAGATGCTGCAGCGCCTCGCGCACGGGGGTGCGTGAGATGTCGAGCGCCTCGGCGATCTCCTTGTCGCTGACCCGTTCACCGGGGGCGAGTCGTCCGGACACGATCGCGTCGCTGATCGTCTCGAACACACGGTCACCGAGCACTGCGCCCTGGCCGAGCGGGCCCAACCGCGCCCGCAGGTTCGAATCGACCATGATTCCCCGCCTTCCCCGTCATTCTCGCGCCCCCAGAGCGCACCCCAGCCGTCGGCGAATCGAGTCGTCTCGACAGCATCGGGTCTGAGCCATGTATAGCGACAAGTTGCCGCTTTCGAAAGCGGCAACCGCATCCGAGAACTGCAACCGCATCCTGCAACCCCGCCGCTACAGTGGCGACGGAGGCGAAATGAAGACCTGGTGGCCCTACGCACGCATCGCGGCATCCATCCTCGCACTTGCGGCGATCATCGCCCAGCTGTCGAGATCGATGCAGAATGCGCTTCAGTCGACCACCGAGTGGGGAACCCACCTCCCGACGGTGGCGGCGAACTTCTTCAGCTTCTTCACGATCGAGTCGAACCTCCTCGCAGCAGTCGTGCTCGCCATCGGCGCGGTCTGGGCGATCCGGCACCGCCGCACGACCGACGCGGAGCCGCACTGGCTCGCTGTGCTCCTGGTGTGCGTGAGCACGTACATGATCATCACCGGCATCGTCTACAACACGCTGCTGCGCAACGTCCAGCTGCCGCAGGGCGTGACCGTGCCGTGGTCGAACGAGGTGCTGCACGTCGTCATCCCGCTGTTCCTGCTCGCCGATGTGCTGTTCGCACCGCGTCGCAGGGCACTCGGATGGAACAGCATCTTCATCACCGCGATCTTCCCGATCGTGTGGGCCGTCTACACGCTCGTCCGCGCGAACCTGATCATCGCGCCGGCCACCGGCGATCCGTGGTGGTACCCGTACCCCTTCCTCGACCCGCACCTCGTCCCCGGCGGGTATCTCGGCGTCTCCGGGTACATCGTCGGCATCGCGATCGCAGTGATCGGCGTCGCGGCCGGCGTGGTCTGGATCGGGCGCCGCCGCGGCATCCGCACGCCCTGACGCGACCAGCCTGGCCGACCTCGGAGCCGATGCGGTTACGCTGTTTCCCGGGGGCTGGACGTCACGTGTGCCTCCGCAACATCGAGGGAGCCACCAGATGACCGAGCCGTATGCGCCGGACCAGCAGTCCTCGCAGGCCCCGCCACCTCCGCCCGCACCGCCGGCACCGCAGCAGGCCGCACCCCCGGCGACTCCGGCGCCTGCGAACGGTACGCCGAGCTCGGCAGAGATGGCCAGAGCCGGCGAGGTGCTGTCGATCGTCTCCGACGCGTACTCCGCCAAGATGGTCGGCCAGGAGCGCCTGCGCACGAGCCTGCTGGTGGCGCTCATCGCCGGCGGCCACATCCTGCTCGAGAGCGTGCCCGGCCTTGCGAAGACCACGGCGGCGAGCACCCTCGCCGACACCGTGAAAGCGCAGTTCAAGCGCATCCAGTGCACGCCCGACCTGCTGCCGAGCGACATCACCGGCAACCAGATCTACGACGCGGCGACCGGATCGTTCCGCACCGTGCTCGGACCGGTGCACGCCAACTTCGTGCTGCTCGACGAGATCAACCGCTCGAGCGCGAAGACCCAGAGCGCCATGCTCGAGGCGATGCAGGAGCACCAGACCACGATCGGCGGCGAGGTGCACCACCTGCCGAAGCCGTTCCTCGTGATCGCGACGCAGAACCCGATCGAGCAGGAGGGCACCTACGAGCTCCCCGAGGCGCAGATGGACCGCTTCCTGCTCAAGGAGATCGTGGAGTATCCGAGCCCGGCTGAGGAGTTCGAGATCCTCGGACGCATCGACTCCGGCGTGCTCGACCCCGACCGCCATGTGACCAGCGCGATCACGCTCGACGACGTCCGCCTGCTGCAGGACGTCGCGAGCCGCATCTACGTCGACCCGGCGATCCGCAACTACATCGTGTCGATCGCCTACGTCACCAGGAACCCTGCCCCGTACATCGGCGAGGACCGTGCCCGGTTCATCAAGTACGGCGCGAGCCCCCGTGCGAGCATCGCGTTCCTGCAGGCGTCTCGTGCGCTCGCGCTGCTGAAGGGCCGCGCGCACGTCCTGCCGGAGGACATCCGCGAACTGCGGCACCTCGTGCTGCGCCACCGCGTGCTGCTGACGTTCGAAGCCGATGCAGAGGGCGTGCGCAGCGAGGAGATCATCGACCAGATCTTCGCCTCCGTGCCGACCCCCTGACCCCGACCCTCCGACACGCTCAGGGACCCATGGCCAGTCTGATCGCGCAGGTGAAGAGCAAGCTCTTCATCCATTCGTCGCGCACCTCGATGCATGCGCTCGACGGCGCCTATGCCTCGCTGCTGCACGGGCGCAGTCTGGACTTCGAGGACCTGCGCAAGTACGAGTACGGCGATCAGGTGCGCGACATCGACTGGCGGGCGACCGCGCGGCTCGGCACTCCCCTGGTCAAGCGGCACAGGGCGACCCGCATGCACACCATCCTCTTCGTGGTCGACACGGGCAGGTCGATGGCCGCGCTGGCCGCCGACGAGCAGTCGAAGAAGGATCTGGCGATCCTCGCGACGGGCGCGCTGGGCGTGCTCACCCTGCGCCACGGCGACGATTTCACGGCGGTGTACGGAGACGCCGCGCGCGTGCGACGTCTCGCTCCCGGCCGCAGCGAGGGCGCGCTCGAGCACGCCCTGCGCACGATCGATCGGGCGATCGACGACAGCACGGCCCCGAGCGACCGCGACGCGCTGCTGTCGTACGTGACCCGCACGATCTCGCGACGCATGATCGTCGTGATCGTCACCGACGAAACGCCGATCACCGACGAGACCGAGCGGATGCTCCGGCGCCTGCGCGTGCAGCACGATGTGCTCTGGCTCACGGTTCGCGATGCCGAGCCGGTGCTCGACCACGCGACCGGCCGCGGCCGCCGAGACGTCGACAGCAGCTGGCAGGTGCCGGACTTCGTGCAGGGCGACCTCGGCATCGTGCAGGAGCTCGCTGCGCAGACCGACGCGGATGCCGCGCGCCTCGCCGAGACGCTGCAGCGGATGGAGATCAGTCACGCCGTGCTGGACGGTCAGGCTGATGCGGTGGCGCAGCTGCTGCAGCTGTTGAACCGGAGGTCGAATGCCCGGTTCTGACGAGCTGTATCCCCCTGCCCAGTACGGCTGGGGATGGATGCTGCTGGCCATCGGCATCCTGATCCTGTTGATCACTGCCGCCTGGCTGGTCATCATGCTGACCCGACAGCGACGCAACCTGGTCGTCGCCGATGCCACGCAGCAGCCGGTGCTCACCGCCGACGTGCTCTCGCAGCTGCGCACGGAGTACTTCGAGCGCATCCAGCAGATCGAGACGGACTACCGCGAACGCCGGCTGTCGCCGCGCAACGCCAATCTCGAGCTCAGCCGAGTCGTCCGCACCTTCGTGAACGAGTACAGCGGCCTCGAGGCCCCGGTGCTCACGCTCGAAGACCTGAAGGCCCGCGGCGTGCACCCCGCGCTGATCGATGCCATGGGTCGCCACTACTACCCGAGCATCTTCCGCCAGGGACCCCCGGTCGACCCGGTCGCCGGTGCCGAAGCGGCGCGGACGGTGGTGCGCACATGGCACTAGCGAACCTCTGGGTCCTGCTCGCCGTCGTCGGCGTGGCCGTCGTCGCGATCACCCTCGGGCTCATCCTCGGACTGCGCCGGGGCGGTCGCGCCGACGCGACCGACGCCGTCCGCATCGCCCGCGCCGAACGGCTGCGAGCGCTCCCCTCGTTCCGCGAGGCGCTCGTCCGGCGCACCGTCGCCCTGACCGGCATCCTCGCGATCGGGGTGATCACCGTCATCGCCGCCGGGGTCGTCGCCGCACGCCCGATGTCGTCGCAGACGATCCAGCCCGTGAACACCAGCCGCGACATCATGCTCTGCCTCGACGTGTCGGGCTCGATGACCGAGGTCGACGTCGAGGTGCTGTCGGTGTTCGAGGAGCTGCTGGAGGGCTTCGAGGGGGAGCGCATCGGGTTGACGATCTTCAACAGCTCGCCCGTGCAGATCTTCCCGCTGACCGATGACTACGAGTTCATCCGCGGACACCTCGAGACCATGATGCAGAGCTTCGACTACGTCGACGAGATCCCGGAGCACTGGGTGGGAACCCTCAACGGCAACGGCGCATCGCTGATCGGCGACGGACTCGCCGCCTGCACGATGGGCTTCGACCGTCCGGACGACCAGCGCTCGCGTTCGGTGATCTTCGCGACGGACAACGAGATCAACGGCGCCTCGATCGTCACGCTCGAGGAGGCAGCCGCCTACGCCGCCTCGAAGGACGTGCGGGTGTTCGCGCTGAACCCCGTGCAGGGCAAGGATGCCGACGTCAGCGCCGAGCTGACCGCTGCCGCTGAGGCGACCGGCGGTGCGGCGTTCGGACTCCGCGACACGACGACCGTCGCCGACATCGTGGAACAGGTGCAGGAGCAGGAGGCGACGGAGCTGCGCGGCGAGGCGCAGATCGTCTGGACCGACACCCCCAACCTCTGGATCGTCGTGCTGATGGCAGGGCTCCTCGCGTTCATCGTGGTGTTGTGGAGGGTGAGACTGTGATCGTCCAGCCCGTCCTGCATCCGCTGCTGCTCCTGCTGCTCTTCGCACCCGTGATCGCACTGATCATCTGGATCATCGTGCGCCCAGCGCCCGCTGGGTCCCTGAAGCAGTCTCCCCCTGGGTCCCCGACCCAGTCTCCCCCTGGGTCCCCGACCCAGTCTCCCCCTGGGCCCCTGAAGCAGTCTCCCCCTGGGTCCCTGAAGCAGTCTCCCCCTGGGTCCCTGAGCCTGTCGAAGGGCCACGCGCACCGCACCCTCTGGTCGCTGCGGCTCGTGATGGTGCTCGCCTGTCTGGTGATGCTGCTGCGCCCCGGCATCCCTGGAGGCGCGACGCAGACCCTCGCGACCGACACCGACATCCTGCTGGTCGTCGACACCACGTCGAGCATCGTGGCCGAGGACTGGGCCGACGGACAGCCTCGCCTCGACGGCGTGCGTGAAGACGTGGCGGCGCTGGTCACGGAGTATCCCGGTGCCAGGTTCGCGCTGGTCACCTTCGACGCGGCCGCCCAGCTGCGGATGCCGTTGACCACCGACACCACGGCGCTGGTCGGGTCGCTCGGGGTGCTGCGCCCCGAGGTCACGAGTCGATCGCGAGGCAGCTCGATCGGCATCGCGGCGCCGCTGGTCGCCGAGACGCTGCAGGCGGCGGCCGAATCGTCGCCGGATCGCTCGCGCATGGTGTTCTACTTCGGTGATGGCGAGCAGACCGCCGCCACGACTCCCGAGCCCTTCAGCGAGAGCGCGAAGTACACGGATTCGGGCGCGGTGTTCGGCTACGGCACAGCCGAGGGCGGACCCATGCGCATCACGACCGGCGGACTCGGACCCGACGACTCCGGCTACATCGAATACCAGGGCGCAGACGCGCTCTCGACCATCGACGAGGCGAACCTGAAGACCGTGGCCGAGCAGCTCGGCGTCGAGTACCAGCACCGCACGGCCGACACCCCGCCGACGCTGCCGGAGGCGCCGTCGACCACCACCAGCTACGCCGAATCCGGTGAGGTCGGCAACGTGATCGAGCTGTACTGGATCGCAGCGCTCCTGATCGTCGCGCTGCTCGGCTTCGAGCTGACGAGAGCGACCATGCTGATCGCCCGACTGCGTGGGCTTCGCGCTCCGCGCCCGACGCCCCAGCCGACTCGGAAGATGTCGGTCGCTGCGCCTGTCGAAGCGCCCCAGCCGACTCGGAAGTGGGTCGCTGAGCCTGTCGAAGCGTCCCAGCCGGACGGAGGTGCGCGATGACGACCACCCAGCCCAACCCCGCAGCCGCGCTGCTCGCCGCGAACCGCCGGCGCCGGAGCATCCGCCGGTGGATCGCGATCGGCACGCTGCCGCTCACGCTCGCCGCCCTGCTGTTCGTCGGCAAGATCCTCAGCATGTACGCCTTCGCCCACCAGGCGATCACCTCGTACGTCGTCGACGACTACGCGGGGTCGGAGGCCTCTGCCCGCGGCCAGGAGTTCCTCAACTGGTTCGAGCCGTACAAGGCGCCGTTCAACGTCGGCACGGCGCTGGCCGGAGCCGAGCAGCTGCCGGAGGCCAGGGCACAGCTCGAGCGGGCGCTCACGCTCGCCACCGGTCTCGAGGTCTGCGGCGTACGCATCAACCTCGCCCTCGTGATCGAACGCCAAGGCGATGCCGCGAGAGCTGACGGCGACGGTGCCCGTGCCGAGACGTTCTACGGCGAAGCGCTCACGATCACGCTCGAGACCCCTGACGAGTGCCGGAGCGACGAGGCACAGCAGCAGTCCTCCGACCCGCAGCGCGACATGGGCGACACCCTCGACGACACGGAGCAGCGCCTCACCGAGAAGCAGCAGGACCAGCCACCGCCGCCGGAGGAGCAGCCGCAGGAGCAGAAGCCGCAGCCCTCAGACGACAAGCTGCAGGACCTGCAGGACAAGCTCGACCAGGGCACGCAGGAACGGGATCAGCAGCAGGATGGCGACGATCCTGGGAGCTCCGGGACGGACAAGCCATGGTGATGGATCACGAGAAGCAGCGGGCGCGCTACGTCGCCGGCACCGAGGGCGCACCGCCCGTGCCCCCGCCTGGCGGGTACCGCGGCGCGCGTCGAGCGGATGCACCGTCATCGTGGGTGCCGCCGGTGCCCGTCGTCGCGACGCTCGACGCCGAGGAGCAGCGGTCGGCGAACGCGATCGGGTGGATCGCACTCGTCAGCAGCATCCTGTTCGTGGTGATCCTGTTCGGCACCCTGATCGGCGGAGCCACCGACGCGCTCTACGGCGTCACGATGCTGACGCTGCAGCTGCTCGTGGTCGGCGTGATCGTCGCCGCTCTGATCTCCGCACGAGGACGCCGGCTGGGCGCGGTCGCGCTGATCGTGACGATCCTGTTCAACGTCGCGACCGTCGGCGGCATGAGCGCGCTGCAGACCTCGGCATCCGGCAACTACGAGGGTGCGAAGTCCGACGAGCAGAAGCACGCAGAGGCGTACCCGGGCATCAAGGGCACGAACCCGCAGGATGTGTTGAGCCAGCAGTCGCTGGAAGCCGTGCGGGCGGATGCCGACAGCCTGTTCACCGACATCCGCGAACGGCTGACCGACGAGTTCGGCTACACCTGGGTGCAGGTGGGCGACGAGGACCTCCGTCCTGAACGCAACGGCTACGGCGGCGAGTCGATGCTGTACGAGTACACCTCGGTCGGCTGGGCCACCAACGAGCCGATCCAGGACTACGACCGCAAGCTCGAGGTCATGCAGGTGATCGACGAGGTCATGGTCGATCACGGGCTCTGGAACCTCTCCAGCTTCAACGAGCCGGCCACGTCGGGCATCGACCCGACCATGATCGCGAAGCTGTACGGCAGCGACGATCCGCGCACGCAGCACACCTGGGAGTACTACACCGAGAACTACCCTGACCCGTTGCGGTTCTACGCGAACATCTACGACCTCGCGAATGATCCGAGCGGCGACTTCCGCGCGAACCGCGAGGCGCAGAACGCGCGCACCGGCGAGCCCCTGGAAGGGCTGCAGCTGTCAGTGCTCGGCAGCGCCGTGCTGAGCGAGGCCGATCGCGCCGAGTTCGAGCAGAAGCTGCAGGACTACCCCGGGTTCTGAGTGCCCGCGTGCGTCGCTGCGCTGCCCCGCTGGTTCGCTGAGCCGCCCCGCTGGGTCGCTGAGCTGCCCACTGGGTCGCTGAGCTTGTCGAAGCGTCGGGCCCTTCGACACGCTCAGGGACCCAAAGGCCCCACCTGGGTCGCTGCGCCATCCCGCTGGGTCGCTGAGCCCGTCGAAGCGTCGGCCCTTCGACAAGCTCAGGGACCCAAAGGCCCCACCTGGGTCGCTGCGCCGCCCCGCTGGTTCGCTGAGCCTGTCGAAGCGTCGGCCCTTCGACAAGCTCAGGGACCCAAAGGCCCCACCTGGGTCGCTGCGCCGCCCCGCTGGTTCGCTGAGCCTGTCGAAGCGTCGGGCCCTTCGACACGCTCAGGGACCCAACCGCCTCAGCCGGCGAGGCGGAGCAGCATCCGCGCCACGACGAACCGCGCCTGACCCCGCGGGGTGCGCGGGTCGTAGCCGAGCTGCTCGATCAAGGCCGTCAGCCGATCCTGCACGCTGGAGTGATGCCGACCGAGTCGAACGGCCGCCGCGCGCACGCTCTGCTCGTCGACGACCGCGTCGAGCAGCTCACGGCTGCGGTCGTCGAGGGCGGCGAGCGCGGCGGCATCCGGATGCAGTGCTCGTGTCTCGGCGGCCTCGGCGATGAGCAGCACGGCGCCGAGATCATCGGCACCGACCACCGGCTCCGCAGCCGTCGTCAACCGGACCGCGATGAGCGCGGCAGCCCACGAGTCGGGGAGGCGCGCGGCATCCTGAGCCGTCCCGATTCCCACGCGCAGATCGCCGGCATCAGACCAGACGTGCGCATCGCCGGTGCCTGCCGGGATGATCGTCGCACGGGTCAGGCCGTGTCTGGTCGCGACCACGGCCGACGGATGCTGCGGCAGCGGCGCCGGGTCCGGTGGGGAGGCGACGACCCGGAGCGCACCGGCCGGCAGCCGGAGTCTCTGGAGCGCCGCCGCCCGTTCCTCGGCACTCGTGAACGTGCTGATCGCGACCTCGACGGCGCTCTCCGCATCGCCCGCACGTCGTGCCCGCAGGATGCCGAGCGCGAGCGTCAGTCGCTCGAGGATCATCGCGTCGTTCGTGTGCGGGTCGCCGTCGCGCTCGATCCAGGCGACGGCATCGGGTCCGCTCTCGCGCAGCATCCAGCGTCCGCCCGGATCGACGGGCTCCACCCGGACCCCGTCGGCCCTGACCCGGATGATCCGACGCGGATCCCGTTGTCCGACGGTCGCTCCACTGAGCACGGCGGCACCGCGGAGCATGCTCTCGACCCCGACCGAGCGCGCGACCAGCGTGTCGAAGTAGGCGACGACCTTGAGCGTCTCGCTCGCGTCCGGATCGAGGGCGGTGAGCCGCCCCAGCAGATCTTGCATGTCGGGCTCCATCGCACGGGGATTCCACCCTACGGGGTCGACCGACGACCCCGGAGGGTGGAGCGGATCAGCCGAGCAGGCGGTTGACCCAGTCGTCGCGCGCCGCGACCATGGCCTGCGCGACCGCGGAGTGCGGGGCGAAGCCGTCGAAACCGTGGAACCCGCCGGCCCACACGTGGAGCTCGGCCTGGACCCCGACCTCCCAGAGCTTCGTGGCGTAGGCGACGTCCTCGTCGCGGAACACCTCGGCGCTGCCGCAGTCGATGAACGCCGGCGGCAAGCCGGAGAGATCGGTCGCCCGCGCCGGCGCGGCGTAGATGGAGACATCATCGGTGCCGACCCGATCGCCGAGCAGCGCGGTCCAGCCGGTGACGTTGGAGCCACGGTCCCACACGCCGATGCCGTCGACCTGCTTCGTGGACACGGTCTCGTCGCGGTCGTCGAGCATCGGGTAGATGAGCAGCTGACCGATCAACGCCGGCCCCTTGCGGTCACGGGCGAGCAGGGCCGTGCCGGCCGCGAGGCCGCCGCCGGCGCTGCCACCGCCGATCAGGATGCGGTTCGTCTCGATGCCGAGCTCCTGCGCGTGCTCGGCCGTCCAGACGAGACCCGCGTAGCAGTCCTCGACGGGATACGGGTCGGGGAACTCCGGCGCCAGGCGGTATTCGACCGTGACGATGACGCCGTTGAACCGCTCAGCCCAGTCGAGGAAGCCCGCGACGCCGAGCCAGCGGTTGCCGAGGATCATGCCGCCGCCGTGCGTGTGGAAGAAGCCCGGTCCTGTGCCGGTTCGGCCCGCCTTCTCCACCACCGAGACGACGATGTCGTCACCGTCGTGGCCGGCGATCGTCACGTCGCGACGGGTGAAGCCGCGTTCGTCGAGCAGTGCGAAGACCTCCTCGGTGCCGGTCACCGGAGACTGTCGCAGCATGGGGATCATCTCGGGCGTGAGCGTCGACGGCATCTGATCCCCGATGAGGGCGAGGGCGGCTTCCAGTTCCGGATCGAACGGCGGGCAGGTCAGGGTCGTGTCAGTCATCAGAACTCCTTTGTTCTCGCCGTCCGCGTGGCGGCGTCCCGCCAGCATCCTGCACGTCAGGGTCGAGCGTAACCCGCCGCCCGGTGCCGTTCCGCCGCGGTTCGTCCGCCGGTTGGCGGGCTCCGGTCCGTCCGGTCGCAGTTCGTGTGGCCGTGCGCCGTTCCGGTCGCAGTTCGCGCCGCCCCGGCGCGGGTCAGGCGGCATCAAGTGCGACCGGAACGCCGGATGCCGGGACGCCGGATGCCGGGACGCCGGATGCCGGATGCGATCAGGAGGCGAGCGACAGACCGGCGGCGAGCGCGAAGCCGAGGACCGTGGCGAGGCCCGTGGATTCCTTGGCCTTGGACTGCGCCTCGGGAATCATCGAGTCGACGAGCATCACCAGCAGGGCACCTGCGGCGAAGCCGCTCGCCGCAGCGCGGAAGTCGTCGCCGGTCGCGCTGGCGAGCAGGAAGCCGGCGATCGTCGCGAGCGCGCAGACCACGGCGACCCCGGCCCACAGGAGCAGCACGCGTGATTTCGCCATGCCGCCGTCCAGCAGGTCGGATGCCGAGCCGATCGACTCCGGGAGGTTCGAGACGAGGATCGCGATCACCAGTGCGACGCTGACCGGCTCGCCGGAGGCCAGGCCGATGCCGAGCACCAGCTGCTCGGGGATGCCGTCGAGCAGCGCGCCGACCGCGAGCTGTCCGCCACCGGCCTGCGACTTCTTCTTCGAGGCGCGGGCGTCGAGGATCCGCGCGGCGATGTAGTAGCTGAGCGCGCCAGCCGCGACCCCGCCGACGAGCGGGATGGGACCCGCGAGGTCGAGCCCTTCCTCCCACAGCTCGAAGGCGATCGACGCCATGAGCGCACCGGCGCCGAAGCCGAGCACGATGCCGAGCCAGCGCGGCGGCCACTTCCGAAGGAGCGCGAGCACCGCGCCGACGAACAGGGGAGCCGCGGCCACCGTCCCCCACAGCACTGCGTCGCCCATGCGCACCTCCGTCTCGCGACCACTCTCCCACTCCGCGCGCGAGAACCCGATGGCCGACCCGCCCCTTTCTGTGCGAGCGCCCCCCCTTTTTGTGCGTCGCCAACGGGCCGGGTCGCAGCCAAGGGGGCCGCTCGGCACCGATGCGCGGCTGCCCGAGAGCGCGTCCGTCATGCAGCACAGGGCGACACGCCGCCCGCGGATAGACTGGGAAGCATGTCCAAGGTCCTCCAGTCCCTTCCCGTCGGCGAGCGCGTCGGCATCGCCTTCTCCGGAGGACTCGACACCTCCGTAGCCGTCGCGTGGATGCGCGAGAAGGGCGCAGTGCCCTTCACGTACACCGGCGACCTCGGCCAGTACGACGAAGACGACATCGCGTCGATCCCCGGCCGCGCGCTCGAGTACGGCGCCGAGGCATCGCGCCTGGTCGACTGCAAGACCGCCCTGGTCGAAGAGGGCCTGGTCGCCCTCTCCTGCGGCGCCTTCCACATCCGCTCCGGTGGCAAGACCTACTTCAACACCACCCCCCTCGGCCGCGCGGTCACCGGCACGATGCTGGTGCGCGCCATGAAGGAGGACGGCGTCGACATCTGGGGCGACGGCTCCACCTACAAGGGCAACGACATCGAGCGGTTCTACCGCTACGGCCTGCTCGCCAACCCGCGTCTGCGCGTGTACAAGCCGTGGCTCGACGCCGACTTCGTCACCGAGCTCGGCGGTCGCAAGGAGATGAGCGACTGGCTCGTCGCCCGCGACTTCCCGTACCGTGACTCCGCCGAGAAGGCGTACTCGACCGACGCGAACATCTGGGGCGCGACGCACGAGGCGAAGACGCTCGAGCACCTCGACGTCTCGCTCGAGACCGTCGACCCGATCATGGGTGTGAAGTTCTGGGATCCCTCCGTCGCGATCGAGGCCGAAGACGTCACGGTGACCTTCGAGGCCGGCCGCCCCGTCGCCATCAACGGCGTCGAGTACTCCGACCCGGTCGCGCTCGTCATGGAGGCGAACACGATCGGCGGACGCCACGGCCTCGGCATGAGCGACCAGATCGAGAACCGCATCATCGAGGCGAAGTCCCGCGGCATCTACGAGGCACCTGCCATGGCGCTGCTGTTCATCGCGTACGAGCGCCTGGTCAACGGCATCCTGAATGAAGACACCCTCGCGACCTACCACGAGCAGGGCCGCCGTCTCGGTCGCCTCATGTACGAGGGACGCTGGCTCGAGCCGCAGTCGCTCATGCTGCGCGAGTCGATCCAGCGCTGGGTCGGCCTGACGATCTCGGGCACGGTCACCGTCCGCCTGCGCCGCGGCGACGACTGGACGATCCTCGACACCGTCTCCCCGAACCTCTCGTACGGACCCGAGAAGCTGTCGATGGAGCGCGTCGGCGACGCCGCCTTCGGCCCGGTCGACCGCATCGGCCAGCTCACCATGCGCAACCTCGACATCGCGGACTCGCGCTCGCGCCTCGAGCAGTACGCGGGCCTCGGGCTCATCGGGGGCGCCACGGGCGAGCTCGTCGGCCGCGTGACCGCCGGCGAGTCCGGTGAGATCACCGGCGCTGTCGAAGACGTCGACGAGACGCTGGCGGATGCAGTCGACACCGCCTCCGAGCGGGCTGCGTTCGACTCCGGCACGGACTGACTCCTCGACGGGCTCAGCGACCACTGAGGAGGGGCGGATGCTGCGGCATCCGCCCCTTCTCTCGTTCCTGGCCCCCGCCCACGTGCACAATTCAGCAAGATCGAGCCTGTTCGGCCCGGAATGCGCCTCGGATCCCCAAGAACGCTCGTTCTTTGCTGAATTGTGAACGGACACCGATCGGATGCTGTGAGTCATCCGATTTATCTTGCACACCGGTGTGCATGATCGTACGATAGAGGCATGACTTCCCGTGCCCCCCGCCGCGATGCCGTCGAGAACCGGATCGGCATCCTGACTGCGGCCCGCTCCGCCCTCGCGATCGACCCGCACGCCTCGATCGACACGATCGCCCGCAGCGCCGGGCTCTCGCGACGCACCCTCTACGGACACTTCGGCGACCGCGAGGCGCTGATCCGCGAACTCATCGCCCATGGGGCGCGGCGCTTCAACGCGATCGCCGCATCGGTGGCCGACCCTGATGCCCGGATCGCGCTCGCCCGGCTCGCCGCTCGCCTGTGGCAGGAGACCGCGCACGTGCAGGTCACCGCCGCCCTCGCGCTCGACGAATCGCACGTGGACCACACCGCTGAGGCGCTCGCTCCGTTGCGGGGCACGGTCGCCGATCTCACCCGACGCGGACAGGACGAGGGCGTCTTCCGCACCGACATCGCCGCACCCACGCTCGCGCGATTGATCGAGGAGATGGCACGCGTCGTCGTGTCGCGCACCGATGCATCACTGCCGGATGCCGCGAAGGTCGCCGTCAGCGCGGTGCTCTCGGTCGCCGGGCTCTCCTGGCGAGAGGCCGAGGAGCTGCTGCGCACGCATCCCGAGATCCTGTCCCCCGAGACCATGGCGGCGCACGCATGAGGATCACCCTGCATGAGGTGAGCAAGGGACGCGGCGGCCAGGCGCTCCCCACGACGAGCCTCGAGTTCCACACCGGGGCCGTGCGATTCGCGATCGCGGAGACCGAGCAGCGACCGACCGTGCTCGGCCTGATCGCGAGTGGGCGGATGCGGCCGGAGACCGGCCAGGTGACCATCGACGGCGTCCCGAAGACCAAGGAGATCCGCCGGCGCGTCGCGCTGGTCGACGCGCCGGACGTCAGCGATCCGCACGCCGACATCACGCTCGCCGGCGTCGTCGGCGAAGAACTCATGTTCGCCGGCGTGGGCGCGACCCCGCTGCACGCACGGCGCTGGCTCACGCAGCTGGGCTTCCACGAGCTGGCCGCAGTGCCCATCGGCAACATCGACCCGGCCGCGCGCGTGCGCATCCTGTGCGAGCTGGCGGTGCTCCGGGAGGGCGTCGATGGCGTCGTGCTCGTCTCGCCCGACCGCCACGGCGGCAGCCCCGACGGCTGGTGGCGCATCGCCGGCGAGTTCGCCGACCGCGGCTACGCCATGCTCGTGATCGTCGGCGGCTCGGCTGCTGTGGCACTGGAGCGGATGCAGGAGCTCGGCGCGATCAACGCCTCCGGCCCGATCGAACCCCTCGCGCTGCCCGACGACGACCTCGACCCCTGGGTTGCTGAGCCCGTCGAAGCACCCGACCCCGACCCCACCCCGTGGGTTGCTGAGCCCGTCGAAGCACCCGAC
>NZ_JYIW01000014.1 GCF_000956525.1 Microbacterium oxydans | reverse complement strand
GGGGGTGGGAGAGGAGGGCGGAGATGAAGTTGTGTGACGCGCGCGGCGCCGCCGACGCTGGAACCGCTTAGCGTGAGAGGCATGACTGCTGATGCCCGCGTGTACGTGATCCACGAGAACGCCGAATGGTTCCCGCCGTTCGCCGCAGCCTTCGACGCTGAGGGCGTGCCCGCCCAGGAGTGGCTGCTCACCGACGGGTCGATCGACCTGAACGCCGAGCCGCCTGCCGGGGTGTTCTGGTCGCGGCTCAGCGCCTCGGCGCACACGCGCGACCACGGCGACTCGAAGGAGTACGGCCGCGCCGTGCTCCGTTGGCTCGAAGCAGCCGGTCGCACGGTCGTGAACGGCAGCCCGGTGCTCGAGCTCGAGGTGAGCAAGGCCGCCCAGCATGCGGCGCTGCAGCGCGCCGGCATCGTCGTGCCCCGCACCGTCGCCGTGTTCGGCACCGCGGCACTCAAGGAGCGGGCCCGCGAATTCACCGCCCCCTTCATCAGCAAGCACAACCAGGGCGGCAAGGGACTCGGCGTCCGCCGTCACGACAGCCACGAGGAGTTCGACGCCTGGGTCGACGGCCCCGAGTTCGAGGCCTCGCCAGACGGCATCACCCTGCTGCAGGAGAACCTGTTCGCGGCGGCACCGTTCGTCACGCGCGTCGAGTTCGCCGGCGGCGAGTTCGTCTACGCGGTGCGGGTCGACACCAGCGCAGGCAGCTTCGAGCTGTGCCCGGCCGAGGCGTGCGCGCTGCCGGGCGCTGACGGCGTCGAGCCGGAGCCGCTGTTCCGCATCCGTGCGGAGATCACGGCGCAGCATCCGCTCGTCCAGCAGTACCGCTCGTTCCTGCAGGATGCGGGAATCACGGTCGCGGGCATCGAGTTCATCGAGACCGTCGACGGCCGACTGGTCACCTATGACGTCAACACGAACACGAACTACAACCCCGACGTCGAGGCGGGGGCCGCGGTTTCGGGTCCTGGCACGATCGCCCGCTACCTCGGCGGCCTGCTGGCGCGCGAGGCGGAGTCGGTCGCGGTCTGAGCCTGCGGCACGGCGCCCTGCATCCGCCGGCCCAGCCCGCCTACCGCCCGCTGCCGGTGATCACGCCCTCTTTCACGTACCGCTGCGCGGCGAGCACCAGCACGAGCGCAGGCAGGCTCGCGATCAGGGATGCCGCCATGGTCGCGGCCCAGGTGTTCAGGTTCGAGTTCGCGAGCGCGTAGATGAACACCGTCACCGGGTACATGTCGGTCTTGGTGACCAGCGTGAGCCCGAACAGCAGATCGCCCCACGAGAACAGGAACGTGAAGACGCCTGCCGTGATGATCGCGTTGCGCGACAGCGGCACGACGACGCGCCACAGTGCGCCGAGCGGACCCAGCCCGTCGAGCGTCGCCGCCTCGATCACCTCGGTGTCGAGGCGCAGCATGAACGATCGGAGCAGGATGATCGCGAACGGGATGCCGGCGGTCGAGTTCGCCAGGATGAGCCCGATGTAGCTGTTGAGCACACCCCAGGTGTTGAACATCGCGTAGAACGAGTTCGCGAGCACGATGCTCGGGATCATCTGCGCCAGCAGCAGGAGCACGAGTCCGAGGCTCACGGCCCTGGAGCGCAGCCGGCTCAGCGCGTACGCGGCCGGCACGGCCACGATCAGCGTGAGCAGCACCGAGCCGAACGCCGTGATGAGGCTGACCCGCAACCCGTCGAGGCCGCCGTTCTCGAACGCGTCGATGTAGCCGTCGATCGCGGCCTTCGAGGGGAACCATTCGGTGTCGGTCGAGTTCGCGCCGGGCTGGAGGGATGCCGAGACCATCCAGTACACCGGGAACAGGTAGACGATCAGGATCGCGACGGTGAGGATCGTCCAGAACCAGCCGCGCGGGCGGCGTCGGGCGTGCGCGGTCATCGCTCAGCACGCTCCCGCCGCGCTGACAGCCAGGTGTAGACGATCGCGAAGCCGAGACTGATGACCAGCAGCAGCATCCCGTAGGCGCCGGCCTGGCCGAACTCGAACGTCGTGAACGCCGCCCGGTACGACAGCACGCCGAGCGTCATGGTGCTGTTCGCCGGACCGCCCTGCGTGAGTGCGAGCACGAGGTCGACGATGAGCAGGTTGAACACGACGCTCATCACGACCAGCACCGAGATCACCGGCCAGATGCTCGGGATGATGATGTGCCAGAGCCGCTTGGCGGCACCGGCGCCGTCGAGCGCGGCCGCTTCGAGATGCTCGGCCGGCACCTGCTTGAGCGCCGCGGCGAGGATCGTCGACCAGTACGGCAGGCTCGCCCACACCGCCACGACGATCACGCAGGCGAGCGCTGTCGTGGGGTCGGCCAGCCATGCCGTGCTCGGCAACCCGAGGGTGCGGAGGATGTCGTTGATGGCGCCGTCTCCGGCGAGGAGCGACTTCCAGATCGTCGCGACCACGACGGCCGGCAGCAGCCACGGGATCAGGATGAGCGCCGGGAGCCAACGGCTGCCGGGGAATCGCCGGGTGAACAGCAGGGCGAGCGCGAGTCCGATCACGAGCTCGGCGCTGACGGCGACCACGGTGATCGTGAGCGTGTTCACGATCGCGATGCCGGTCGCGTCAGCGCGGAAGATGTCGAGGAAGTTCTGGAACCCGACGAAGGGAGCCTCGCCGGTGATGAAGGTGCCGGTCGTGAAGTCGGTCGTGCTCATGAACACGCCGTACCCGAGTGGGAACAGGAAGAAGACGGCGAAGAACAGGATCGCCGGGACGAGAAACGCCCACAGCTCAACGGTCCGCCGCCTGCCGAGGGTCAGGCCGAAGCGGCCGGAGACGGTGGTCTCCGGCCGCTTCGGCGCCGCTGTGACTGCGGTCATCAGCCCTGGTCGGCCTTGCTCAACGCTTCCTCGGCGCTCACGCCGTTGACGGTCGCGTTCTGCAGCGCATCGACGTACTTCTGCTGCAGGGCGTTCCACTCGGTGCCGAGGGATGCCGGGTTGAAGGCGTTCTCGACGGGAGTGACGAAGGCCTCGGCCGCCGGCACCTCGGAGACGAACGCATCCTGCGCCGAGGTCAGTGCCGGCACGTAGCCGCCCTTCGTGGCGGTGTCGATCTGGTTCTCCTCAGCTGCGCGGCACTCGACGAGCGCTGCCGCCGCCTGCTCGCGCTTCTTGTCAGCCTGCACGGCGACGCCGTAGCCGTAGCCGAGGAGTCCGACGCTGCTGGTGTCGGCGCTGGTGGCCGCCGGGATCGGGAAGGTGCCGTAGTCGAAGCCGAGGCTCGTGTCGACGAGGTTCCACGGGCCGGAGACCGTGATGGCCGCCTTGCCGGACTTCCACTGGTCGATGCCGTCCCAGCCCCAGTTCACGAACTCCTTCGAGAGGCTGCCGTCGGCGACGAGGGTCTTGTAGAGGTCGATCGCTGCGGCAGCGCCGTCGCTCGTCACCTCGGCGGGGTCGCCGCCGGCGCTGAGCAGGAACGGCAGGAAGTACGACGAGGTCGAGCCGTCACCGGCGATGCCCGGCAGCGCGATGCCGTAGTGCTCGGCGTTCGTGGTGGCCTTCGCGGCGGCGATGAGCTCGTCGAAGGTCGTCGGGAGCTCGGTGATGCCGGCCGCGTCGAAGATCTCCTTGTTGTAGAAGACCGAGTAGTCCTCGACCTGCACCGGGAGGGCGAAGAGCGTGCCGTCGTACTGGCCGAGGTCGGCGACCGAGTCGGCGAGGCCGTCGGTGGTCAGGCCCAGCTCGCCGAGGTCGGCGAGCACGCCCTGCGCAGCGAGCTGCGGCAGCTGCGTGTCGGT
The DNA here is from genome assembly GCF_000956525.1 of Microbacterium oxydans. Taxonomy (GTDB): domain Bacteria; phylum Actinomycetota; class Actinomycetes; order Actinomycetales; family Microbacteriaceae; genus Microbacterium; species Microbacterium oxydans_A. The sequence goes on along the minus strand of NZ_JYIW01000014.1, from coordinate 53,570 downwards.
GTTCATCAGCGCGACGTCGGGCAGCGACTTCGAGCTCGCGGCCTGCAGCAGGCTGGTGGTGTAGTCGCCGGACAGCGTCTGCACGTCGACCTTGATGCCGAGGTCGCTGGCGCACTGCTCGAAGTACTCCTTCTGCAGCGACTGGTACGGGTCGAAGTCGATGTTGTTCCAGACCGTCAGCTCGACCCCTTCGAAGCCGTCGCCGTCGGATTCGGCTGGTGCGGTCGAACCGGCGCAGCCGGCGAGGAGGATGACGGTCGCGAGTCCGGCGGAGGCGGAGAGAGCGACGCGAGACGGGCGCGTTCGGAGGATGCTCATGAGGGCGGGGGGTCCTTAGCTCGATCGGGCTGTGACCGATCGTCGGGAGAAGGGCGGCGGATGCTGTGGCATGAGTCTCGTGGACGCGCGCCCGGGCGTGTTCGATCGCGGAAACATGACGAAATGATCCGACGCACATCGTCGCAATACGACGTCGACCGGATGGGGCGCTTCGACAGGCTCAGCGACCCATCCTCGGGTCCCCCGGCTGGGGCGCTTCGACAGGTTCAGCGACCCATCCCTGGGCCCGAGGGCTGGGGCGCTTCGACAGGTTCAGCGACCCATCCCTGGGCTCTGAGCCGCACTCCCTTGGGTCCCTGAGCTCGTCGAAGGGCCGGCGTCACCACCCTGGGTCCCTTGAGGTGGGGCGCTTCGACAGGCTCAGCGACCCATCCCTGGGGCGCACCCCCCCTGGGTCCCTGAGCTTGTCGAAGGGCCCGCGTCAGCGCCGTCGAGCGCCGGCGGGGTGGTCGCCGCCGAGCACATCCGACCCGTCGGTGCGCAACCGCGAGCGCAGCGTGCCCGAGTTCGGGAACCCGCCGAAGAGTCCGCGCTCGCGCAGCTTCGGGGCGAGCAGCTCGCTGAAGTCGTCGAGCGTGCCAGGGGAGAGGAACTGGTGCAGCAGGAAGCCGTCGACCCCGGACTCGTCGACGAACTCCTCGATGTTCGCAGCCACCTCGTCCGGCGTGCCGATGTACCGGTCGTCCGCGAACGCCGTGACCGAGGCGAAGCGTGCCCGCACGTCACCGGCGGTGAGCGGCGGAGCATCCGTCCTCGTCTCCTTGGTCTGCGTGTGGGTGGTGTTCTGCTTGGCGATCGGCTCGTCGTCGGCGTAGGTGCTGAAGTCGATGCCGCTCCACCCCGCGTATGCGGCGAGCTGGGCGTCGGCGTTGTAGTGCGCCTGGTAGCCGTCGAGCTTCTCCTGCACTTCGATGCGGGTGCGCGCGATCACGGGGTTCATGCCGACCACGGCGCGGATCTGCTCGGGGTCGCGGCCGAGCTCGGCTGCCCGGGCGCGGATGCCGGCGAGCCCGGCCCTGATCGCCTGGGGGTCGGAGTCGCCGACGAAGATGAGCTCGGCGTGCCTGGCGGCGAACTCGCGGCCGCGCGGCGACCAGCCGGCCTGGATCAGGTACGGCGTGCGCTGCGGCGAGGGGATGCTGAGGTGCGGGCCGGCGACGGCGAAGTGCGCGCCCTCGTGGTCGATGCGGTGCACCTTCGACGGGTCGGCGAACAGGCGCCGCTCCTTGCTGCCGACGAAGGCCCCTGGATCCCAGCTGCGCTCCCACAGGTCGTAGACCACGTCGAGGAACTCGTCTGCCCGGTCGTAGCGGCTGTCGTGCGCCATCACGTCGAGGCCGAAGTTCGCGGCGGCACCGGGGAGGTACGAGGTGACGATGTTCCAGGCGATGCGGCCGGCGGTGAGGTGGTCGAGCGTGCTGAAGCGGCGCGCGTGCGCGAAGGGGTGCTCGTACGTGGTCGACACGGTCGCGCCGAAGGCGATGCGTTCGGTGACGGCGGCCAGTGCGGGGATGTGCATGAGCGGATCGTGCGCCGGCAGTTCGACGCCCCACTCCAGGGCGGTCGCCGCGCCGCCGCGGTAGGTGTCGTACAGGCCGAGCACGTCGCCGAAGAAGAACAGGTCGAAGCCGGCATCCTCCGCCCGTCGTCCGAGGTCGAGCCAGTACTTCAGCGAGGTCGCACCGAGTCGTTCGTCGGCCGGGTGGGTCCACAGGCTCACGGCGCCGGAGCCGTTGCCGACGCACGCCTGCTCGTAGAGCCCGTACAGCAGGGGGCGTCGTTCGGTCATCGGTTCGTTCCGTTCTGTCGGGTCCCTGAGTCTGCGCCCTGGGTCCCTGAGCCTGCGCCCTGGTTCCCTGAGCCTGTCGAAGGGGCGGCGGTCCACAGCGTGCGTCCGTCGACGATGGTCGCGACCGCCGCAGGGGCGCTCTCGACGAGCTCAGCCAACGCGTCGCGGGGGCTGGTCGATGCGACGTCGAACACCGCGAGGTCGGCGCGCGCGTCTGCTGCCAGGAATCCGCTCGGCGCGGGGCCGCTGCCGAGACCGAGTCCGAGCGCGCGAGCGCCGCCGGCCGTGGCCGCGTGCAGCAGCCGGGCGTGCAGGTCGTCGCCGGTGTAGCCCTGGACCTGGGCGAGGCGGTGCAGCTCGGCGACGTCGTCGAGCACATGCAACGAGGGAGACGACGACAGCGAATCGGTGCCGACGCCGATCGGGTTGCCCTCGCGCAGGTACGCGGCGATCGGCGGTGCGTCGAGCCCGATCACGGCGTTCGACCGCGGGCACAGCGCCACCGAGACGCCGCGTTCGCGCAACAGTGCGCGGTCGTCGGCGTCGACGTAGATGCCGTGCGCGAGGTGCGAGTGCGGAGTGAGCACGCCGACCGTGTCGAGGTAGTGCACCACCCCGCTGCCGGAGCCGCCTGCCGAGAGCAGCTGCATGTCGGAGTGCCCGAGCCCGCGCCACCGGTCGGCGAGCGGGCCGGTGCCGAAGCGCGCGAACTCGTCTTCGGATGCCGACTCGGCCGCGTGGATGTGCAGGCGGACGCCCTGTTCCTCGGCGAGCTGCTGCAGCGATCGGAACACGTCGGTGTCGAGCGAGTAGATCGCGTGCGGCGACAGGCCGGTCGCCGGCGGCGACGGCAGCGCGTCGAGCTGGGCGAGCACGCGCTCGCGACCGTCGACCTCCCAGCCGGCGCGTTTGAAGCCGAACACCTCCCAGAACACGATGCCGTGCAGGCCCGCATCGTGCACCGCGCTGCCGGCTGCAGGGTCGGTGACGATCTCGGCGACGGCGGTGGTGCCGCCCTCGATCGACTGTCGAGCGCCCTCGGCTGCCGACGCCGCCCAGTCGTGCTCGACGCGGTATCCCTGCTCGAAGGCCAGCGCCCACGTCTCGAAGCTCGGGTACGAGCCACGGCCGACCGCTGCCATGTCGGTGTACTGCAGGTGGGTGTGCGCGTTCACGAGCCCCGGGGTGAGGGTGCCGTCCCACTCATGGCGCTCGCCGACGGCCGTGCCGAGCTCGGCGGTCAGGTCGTCGTGCGTGCCGACGGCCACGATGCGGCCGTCGCGCACGGCGACGGCGCCGTCGGCGATCGGCGGGGTGGCGACGGGGAGCACCGTGCGCGCGCGGTGGAGGGTGATGCTGCTCATGCGGATCCGGTCTGGTCGGGGTCGGACGGTTCGGGTGCTGACCGGTCGGGTGCTGACCGGTCGAGGGTCAGGGGGTGATGTCGCGTGGACGCCACGACGTCAGGTCGTCGCGCTGTTCGGCCGACACGGCATCCAGTCCGCCGCCGAAGGCGCGCAGCGCGAGCGACGCGACGCGGTCGTCGGCCGCAGCGGGCAGGATGTGCACGGTCGGGGTCAGGGCGCCGCGCGATGCGAGCAGGTGGTCGACTGCCGCGAGCTGCACGCCGAACGACAGGTCCATCACCTGGATCGGGTTGCCTTCTGCCGCGCTGACGTTGATGCAGTGGCCGTCGTCGAGCACGCGGATGCTGCGCCCGTTCGGCAGCCGCAGCACCGAGACGGCGCCGACCCGTGAGGTCTCCACCGCGCCGGCCTCGCGGGCGTGCAGCAACGAGATCTCCTGGAACGCCCCGCCGCCGACCGCGACCGCAGCGCCGTCCGGCAGCCGTTCGAGGTGCTCGAGCGCGACGGTGTGGGCGATCCCCGTCGTCGAGATCAGCACGTCGGCGTGCGCTGCGGCATCCGACAGCGTCTCGACCGCGTATCCGGCGAACACGGCCTGGAGCGCTGCGACCGGGTCGACCTCGGAGACCGTGACGTGCGCGCCGAGCGCAGCGGCATGCCGCGCGACGCCGCTGCCGACGCGGCCGAACCCGGCGACCACGACCTCGGTGCCGGCCCAGGGCTGATCGAGCAGGTCGGCGATCGCCAGCACCACCGACTGGCCGGTGCCGTGCGCGTTGTCGAACAACGACTTCGTGCGGGCGTCGTTCGCGGCGATGATCGGGATGCGCAGCTCGCCCAGCCGCTCCATGGTGCGCAGCGGGCGGACGCCGCTCGTGGTCTGCTCGGTGGCGCCGGCCATCGCAGGCAGGATGCCAGGACGCTCGGTGTGCGCGAGCCGGATCGTCGCCGCGCCGTCGTCGACGATGACTTCTGGGTGGTGGTCGAGCAGCGCGAGCACGTTGTCGCGGTCATCGGCCTCCGTGGCGTTCCGTTGCGCGTAGGTCGGGATGCCGGCGCGCACCAGGGCAGCGGCCACCGCATCATCCGTGTCGCGCCCGACGCACGACACGGCGACATCGGCACCGGCCTCGGCGAGCAGCAGGGCGACCGTCGCGGTCTTCGGCTCCAGCACATCGGAGACGGCGATGCGGATGCCGCTGACGCGCCCCGAGTCCGCGAGCTCGGCGGCGAGCGCGGTCGTCGCCGGCATGAACTCCCGCGCCCAGGCGATGCGCGCTGCGCCCTCGCGCCAGAGCCGCGGGTCGGCGATGCGCCCCGTCATGAGAGCACCAGCTCGGCGAGGCCGGCGTCGGCGTCAGCGGCGTGTGCGTGCAGGATCGACAGCGCGACGAACAGGTCGGCGATGCGGCCCGGTTCGCCGTCGGCTGTCGTGAACGGTTCCGGTGGGGCCACGACCCAGGAGTGCGGAGCGATGTGCTGCACGAACGGACGCACGGTCTCGCCGGATGCCCGGATGAGCCCTGTGCCGTCGAGCGATGCGTCGATCGCGACGCCCGACCGGGCTGCCGGATCGACGGGAGCGTGTCCCTCGCCGGTCACGATCGACAGGTCGGCGGCTGGCAGGGGAGCGGATGCCGTCGCGGTGCGGGTGCCGGCGAGGTGCGCCCGCAGTCGAGCGGCCGGCGCATCGATCACGCGGATGATCCGGGTGCCGCCGGCGGAGAGCGTCGCCGCGATCGTCTCGGCGATCGGCCCGTCACCGACCACGAGCGCGGCCGCGGCGGGGAGCACCAGGTTCGTGCGCGTGGCGAGGGCACGGACGACCTGCTCCGAGCGCGCATGCGCGAGCAGCACCGAGAACGCCCGTCCGTCGCGGGGATCGGGAGCCGTGTCGTCCGCGACGACCGTCACGCCCCAGGCGGCGCTCGCCGCATCCGCCACGGCAGCGGGCAGCGCGGGGAAGCGCCAGCGGACGACACGAGGCTCGGACGAGGGGTGCGCGGATGCCGCGGCGGCGGCGAGCGGGAAGCCGGCGGGCGGCGCATCCGCGGCTCGCGAGGGGACTGCGATCACGGTGGTGACGCTACGCGCTCGCGCTCGCGCTCCGCCGGTCTGTGACCTCTCATGACGCCTGGGCGCGCGCGTGACGCGCGCGTTGTCTAGCGTCGGGGCAATGAGCCACGGCATCCCTCCCGAATCCGTTCCGCACGAGGTGCTCGACCCGGTGTACGACTGGACAGACTTCGGCTTCGACACCCGACAGGTGCACGCCGGCGAGTTCGACGAGCCCGCATACGGTTCACGGGTCGCGCCGATCTACCTGAGCGCCGCGTTCCGCTTCGACTCGTTCGACGAGAGCACCCGCCGCTTCGGCGGCGAGGACGGGCAGATCTACTCCCGCAACCTCAACCCGACGAACGGCGTCGCCGAACGGCGCATCGCCGCCCTCGAGGGTGGCGTCGGCGCGATCGTGGTCGGTTCAGGGCAGGCGGCGATCAGTGCGGCGATCCTCTCGATCGTCGGCAACGGCGACCGCTTCGTGTCGACCGCGAGCATCTACAGCGGCACGCGAATCCTGTTCGGACGGTCGTTCGCGCGCTTCGGCGTCGGCGTCGACTACGTGTGGGACCCCACCGACGAGGCCGAGTGGGAGGCAGCGATCGGGCCGGACACCAAGGCGATCTTCACCGAGACCATCCCGAACCCGAAGAACGACGTGGTCGACATCGCCGCGGTCGCCCGCATCGCCGAGCGCCACGGCATCCCGCTCATCGTCGACAACACGATCGGCACCCCCTACCTCGTGCGTCCCATCGAACAGGGCGCGCACATCGTGGTGCACTCGGGAACGAAGTTCCTCACCGGGCACGGCGCCGCGATCTCGGGCATCGTCGTCGACGGCGGCACCTTCGACTGGGCAGGCAGCCCTCGCGACTTCTCGGTCATCACGGCATCCCCCGCTCCCGGCGTGCCATCGGCCCTCGAAGCGCACGGCCCCCGCGCATACGAGCAGTTCGTGCGCGGCGGCATCGTGAACGACCTCGGGCCGGCGCTCTCGCCGTTCCACGCGTTCCTCCTGCAGCAGGGCATCGAGACACTGTCGCTGCGGATGGAGCGGCACGTCTCGAACTCCCGAGCGATCGCCGAGTTCCTGGCGCAGCATCCGGCCGTCGAATACGTCGACTACGCAGGACTCCCTGGGCATCCGCAGCACGAGATCGCGCAGCGCACGCTCGACGGGCGCTCCGGATCGGTCTTCGCGGTCACCGTGCGAGGCGGGAGGGCAGCGGCCGAGATCTTCATCGACAGCCTGCGCGTCTTCAGCCGCATGACGAACATCGGCGACGTGCGCTCGATGGCGCTGCACCCGGCGACCACCACGCACCTCTCCTTCACGCCAGAGCTGCGCGCCCAGCTCGGCATCGACGACGGGCTCGTCCGACTCTCGGTCGGCATCGAGACCGTCGCCGACCTCATCGCCGACCTCGACGGTGCGCTCGCCGCGGTCACCGCCCACCTCGAGGGCACTGCCGGCTCGGAGTCGGCGTCATGACCGCCCGCAGCCAGTGGACCGGCGTCGCCACCCGCGAGGAGCATGCCCACTGGCGGCGGATCGCGCAGGACGTCGCTGCCGAGCTCGCCGTCGACGTGCTCGAGCGCGAGAAGGCCGGCGCAGTGCCGCGGGCCGAGTCGGCGTTGCTGCAGCGCTCAGCGCTCACGACACTGCTCGACCCCGCCGAGTTCGGGGGCGGCGGCGGACACTGGTCGTCGGCGTTCCTCGCGGTGCGCGAGATCGCCAGAGTCGATGCCGGCATCGCCCAGCTGCTCGGCTACCACTACGCGAACTCGGCGACCATCGCGCTGGTCGCCGACGCAGCCGATCGCGAGGACTGGTTCCGGCGGAGCATCCGGAACACCTGGCTGTGGGGAGACTCGGTCAATCCGGTCGACCCGACGTTGAGCCTCACACCCGACGGTGACGGCTTCCGCCTCGTCGGCACCAAGCGCTTCTCGACCGGATCCTCGGTCGGCGATGTGATCCTCGTGAATGCGGTGGTCGACTCGGGACCGGATGCCGGACGCTTCGCGTTCCTGGTGCTGCCCGCCGGACACCCCGGCGTCGAGGTGCAGGACGACTGGGACTTCCTCGGGCAGCGTCTGTCGGCCAGCAACACGGTGCGCTTCGACGACGTGCCGGTCGGCCCCGAGCACCTGCTCGGCTACGGCACCGACGAATGGTTCCAGGCGCTGCTCACCCCGGCGGTGCAGCTCATGTTCGGCAACCTCTACCTCGGCATCGCGCAGGGTGCGCTCGACCAGGCGAGGGCGCTGACGAATGCTCGGCCGAACGCCTGGTTCCTCAGCGCGGCCGAGAAGTATCGCGATGACCCCTTCGTGCAGCGCCTCTACGGTGAGCTCGTGGCGCAGGTCGCAGCGATCGAGGCCCTCGCCGACCGCGTGAACGAGGAGTACGACGCGGTCGTCGCGCGGGGCGGCGACGTCGACGAGCAGGCGCGGGGTGACATCGCGATCCGGGTCGCACAGCTCAAGGTCGTCTCGAGCGACACGGCCGTCGACGTCGCGAACCGGGTGTTCGAGGCGACGGGGTCGAGCTCGACGGCGGCCAAGCACGGGCTCGACGCGCATTGGCGCAACGTCCGCACGCATTCACTGCACGACCCGATCGACTACAAGAAGCTCGAGGTCGGCGCCGACTTCCTGCTCGGCACGCGGCAGCCCCTCTCGCTCTACACCTGAGCGGTTCCGGTCGCAGCGTTCGGATGCTTCGACAGGCTCAGCAACCCAGTGGCTGGAACCCTGAGCGTGTGTTGGGATGCTTCGACAGGCTCAGCAACCCAGTGGCTGGGTCCCTGAGCTTGTCGAAGGGCCCGGCGACCGCAGTGTTGGGATGCTTCGACAGGCTCAGCAACCCAGGGGTTGGGTCCCTGAGCTCGTCGAAGGGCCCGGCACGCGGTTCCGGTCGCAGTTGCTGCCGCCTGCTCGGGTGAGAGGCGGCACGAAGTGCGACCGGAGTGTGCGGATGCTTCGACAGGCTCAGCAACCCAACCCCCTGGGTCCCTGAGCTCGTCGAAGGGCCCGGCACGCGGTTCCGGTCGCAGTTGCTGCCGCCTGCTCGGGTGAGAGGCGGCACGAAGTGCGACCGGAGCGTGCGGATGCTTCGACGGGCTCAGCAACCCAGGGGTTGGGTCCCTGAGCTTGTCGAAGAGCCCCGCGTCACCGGGCTTCGAGCTCGTGCAGCCGGGTCCAGAACAGGTGCAGGCCGTGCTCGGTGAGCGTGCTCGAAGCGCCGAGGGTCTCGAACAGAGCGCGGACGGCCTCCCGCGACAGCGGAGCGAGACCGGCGGCGATCAGCTCGGCGTCCGCGACGGAGGCCGCGCCTGCGTCAGCCCGCTGCACCAGCGAGTCGGCGGCGGCGGATGCCACGGCTGAGCGCGCCGCGGCATCCGCGAGCACTCGGAGGAACTGGGGGTCGTCGGCGGCCCGTTCGGTGTTGCCGTGCTGCTGCCGGCGGGTGCGAGCCGCGGTCTGCGTGGCACCGGTCTCGGTGACCTCGGCGATCAGCTCGGCGTGATCCAGCACCAGCCCGAGCGCCCGCGCCCCCGCACCGTCGTTCCACGGGGCGCCGAGCGCGGCGGCGCGCGAACGGAGTGGCGTGACGGGAGCGGTGTCGACGGGCATGATTCTCCTCGCCGCGGACGCGCGCAGTGCGGGTCCGCGCGGATCGGGTGCGGAAGCTCCGACTGTACCGAACAGCATCCGCCGGCACCGTCATGCGCGTTCACATGGACGCCCGCACCGAGTGTCGCTGGCTACGCTGAAGTCATGACCTCCCGTCCGTTCGGCTCCCTCGATTGGGCGCGGAGAACTTCCGGCATCCCCGAGCTCCTCGACCAGATCCGTCAGGCGAGCATCGCCGATGCCTCCGAGCTCCCGAAGAGCTTCTTCACCCGTCTCGCCGCGGCCGGTTTCGGTCGCATCAGGGTGCCGGTCGCCGAGGGCGGACTCGGTGGCGATGTGCTCGACCTGCTCGACGCGATCGTCGCGATCGCCGCGGCCGACTCCAACCTCGCGCAGAGCTGGCGCACCCATGTGCTCGCCACCGAGCGGCACGTGAAGGCCCCGACCGGTCCGCTGCGCGACCGCTGGATCGCCCGGGTCGCGGCAGGCGAGATCATCGGCGGCGGATGGACCGAGGCAGACGGATCGGGTCCGAGCGTCTTCACCACGCGCCTCTCGACCGAGAGCGGATCGCCCACGCTGACCGGCCGCAAGTTCTACTCCACGGGCAGCCGCTACGCCGACTGGCTCGAGTACAGCGCGGTCGACGATGCGGGCGAGCTCGTGATCGCGGCGCTGCGCACGACCGCGCCCGGTGTGACCCTGCTCGACGACTGGACCGGTTTCGGGCAGCGCGCCACCGCGAGCGGCACGACCGTGCTCGACGGGGCCCCGGTCGACCCGGCCGATGTCGCACCCTTCGACACGCAGCACCTCGGCACTCCCGGCTGGCAGCAGCTGATCCTGCTCGCGGTGCTCGTCGGCATCGGCGAGGCTACGCGCGCCGCCGCCGCCGACCTCGTCGCCCGCATCGACCGGGCCCACGGCGGCTCGCCGATCCTGGTGCTCGAAGGGTACGGCCGCATCAGTGCGCTCGCCGCGTCGTCGCATGCCTCGCTCGGCCGGATCGGGCGCCTGAACGAGATCGCGCACCAGGCGATCATCGCGGGAGATGCGGATGCCGCCGCGCTCGCCGACGACGCGGTCAACGCCGTGTTCCAGGCACAGGCCGTGATCGTGGAGCAGACCATCGAGGCCGCCGACCGGCTGATGACGTTGCCCTCGTTCCTCGATGACAACGCCGAGGCCGCCGACCTGCGGAGCAGCCTGCGGCTCGACCGCTTCTGGCGCAATGCGCAGACGCTGTCGACGCACAACCCGGTGCTGCACCGGCTTCGCGCGATCGCCGACCGCGAGCTGTACGCCCTCGATCGGATCGCCGAGCCAGGAGAACGGGCCGTCGCCGTCGAGCGGGCGATCGCCGACGCCATCCGTCCGCTGACCGTGGTCCGTGTCGATCCGGCCCTCGCCGCCAGGCTCACGGCCGACCCGCGCTCCCTCGACCGGGTCGCCGCAGCGTTCCGCGACCGTGAGCCCGCACTGTTCCAGTTCGACGAGCGCCCAGGTGCCCACTTCGATGCATCCGTCGCGATCGCGACCCTGCTGCATCGGCTGCCCACCGCCTGGTTCGCGATCGGCACGGCAGACCTCTCGGTCACCGGGCACCCGTACAACCTGGCCCGCCGCATCGCCTCGCTCGAGCAGCTCTCGGGCGGGCGCACGGCCTGGGTGCTCGACGACGGCGCCGCCGAAGACGGTTTCGTCGAGAGCGACGCCGAACGCGACCGCATCAGGGTCGTGCAGCAGTTGCTGCGCAGCTGGCCGCTCGAGAGCATCGCCGCCGACGCGTCAGCGGAGCATTTCGCGCAGACCGAGCGCATCCGCCGCATCAACGCCGATGGCGCGTATCCGACGGCCGGACCGTTGAACGTGCCGAGCAGCCCGCAGCAGCTTCCGGTCATGGTGTCGTCGCGACGCTTCGACGACGTGCACCGCTACGTCGACCTGCTCGTGCGCGGCGACGGCTGGGTGCTGCCGTACGCCGACGCCGCCGGTCACGTCCTCGCCGCAGGCCACGTGGTCGCCGACATCGACGGACTCCTCGCGATCGCGGCATCCCTCCCTGGCGCCTCGACCACGACCCCGCAGACCCTGCGCGCGCGACTGCAGCTCCCGGTGCCGGCACTGTACGAGCTGCCTGGAGCATCCGCCCGCTTCGAGCGCGGCAGCGACACGGAGGCATCATGACCGACGACCGGCGACTGCTCACGGTCAACATCAACGTGCTCGGCGTCGGGCAGCGTCCTGCCGCATGGCGCGCGCCCGACATCCGCCCGGACGCGATCGTCGACCTCGCGCACTGGCAGGAGGTCGCCCGCATCGCGGAGCGCGGCCTGGTCGACGCGATCTTCCTCGCCGACCGCCCGGCGATCACCGATCCGCGCAGCCGCCCGGTGCAGTACCTCGACCCCGGCGTGCTCGTGCCGGCGATGGCTGCGGCCACCGAGCATCTCGGCTTCGTCGCGACGGCCTCGACCACGCTGAACGAGCCGGTGGAGCTGGCCCGTCGCCTGTGGGCGCTGCACACCGCGACCGGCGGACGCTTCGCCTGGAACGCCGTGACCAGCTGGGATCCGGAGGCCGTCCGCAACTTCGGCATCTCGGAGCTGCCAGAGCGCGCGGTGCGCTACGCCCGCGCCGAGGAGTTCGTCACCGTCGTCAAGCGCCTGTGGGAGACCGCAGGCACCGCCGACGTGGTCGAGCACGACGGCTCGTTCTCGGTGCGCGCGGGCCTCGAGATGGAACGTCTCGTGGCGGACCGTCCGGCGATCGTGCAGGCCGGCGGATCGGAGCCGGGCTGGCGTCTGGCCGGGCTCGTCGCCGACGGCGTCTACTCGGTCGACCACGACCCGGCATCGGCCGCGGAGCACCGGCAGAAGATCCGCGGCTATGCGGTCGACGCCGGACGCTCGGCCGACGATGTCCGGGTGTTCCCCGGGCTCGCCGTCGTGATCGGCAGCACCGAGCAGGAAGCCTGGGACCGCTTCGACCACTGGGAGCACCTCGCACCGGCGACCTACAGCCTGAACGAACTGTCGAAGGCGCTCGGTGCGGACTTCTCGGGCCTCGACCTCGACCAGCAGGTGCCCGAGCAGCTCCTGCTCGACGCGGAACAGCAGGATGCCGGATGGTCGACCGCCTACCGGCGCGTGCTCGTCGAGCGGATCCGCGCGGAGCGCCCGACCGTGCGACGCCTGCTGCGCGACTTCGGCGGTTACGGCCAGCGGTTCCTCGCCGGCACGCCGGAGCAGATCGCCGACACCATGGAGGCCTGGTTCCGCAGCGGCTCCGCCGACGGCTTCAACATCATGCTCGACCTGTTCCCCTCGGGGCTGACCGACTTCGTCGACCAGGTCGTGCCAGAGCTGCAGCGCCGCGGCATCTTCCGCCGGGAGTACGGCCAGGGCGGCATCCTGGAGCGTTTCCGCCGACCCTGATCCGGGGTGGCGGGCCCTTCGACAGGCTCAGGGACCCAGGGTGCGGCTCAGGGACCCAGGTGGCGGCGCGGGGACCCAGGTGCGGCTCAGGGACCGCACCCCTGGGTCGCTGAGCCTGTCGAAGCGCCGCCGCGTCAGACCTGGTCGAGGCGGCCAGCGCCGGCGAACGCGGGGGAGCCCGCCGCGAAGGGCACGGATGCGCCGAGCCCGAACGCAGCGCGCGCCCCGGCAGACGCGACGCCGCCGCCCTCGACGGCACCACCGCCCCACACCGGCACCGCGCTCGCATCGAGCACGACGTCGATGCCCGGCCCCACGGCACCGGATGCAGCGAGCAGCACCGTCACCGACTTGTCCGCAAGGTCGACGGGCACCGTGATCGGTCCGCCGATCGAGGGGTGCACGGGGTCGGCGATCCGCACGATGCGGGCGTCGTCCACGTACACGCCGGCATCGGCGTCCCCGACGATCGCGTCGAGCGGCCACGACTCGAACAGTCGAGCGATCAGGGCGAGCGCCGATGCGTCAGCGCCGGCGAGCCCGATGCGCCGCGCGTGCAGGTTCGACAGGGTCGCGACGTTCCGAGCCAGGTTGATCGGATGCTGCCGCGCGCCGATGATCGGCACCACGACGACCCGTGTGGTCACCGCGAGCAGCGCACCTGCCGCTGCGGTGCGGTCGGGGGAGACCCCGTCGATGTCGCCGAGCAGCAGCACGTCGGCGGCCGCATCCAGCTCGGCGCCGAGTGCAGCGCGCGAGTCGCGCCCCGCGCCGGAGCGCACCGCGAAGGCAGCGAGCGTGGCGTCGTCGACGCGCAGGATCCGGGTCATCGACGTGCACCTCTCATCCAGGCCGTGAAGGGTTCGTCGCCGCGCTCCACGAGCAGGCCGCGGGCGCGCAGCACGGGCGTGACGTGCTCGGCGAACTCGCGCAGCCCCCACGGGTTGGTGTCGAACAGCAGGTTGAAGCCGTCGGCTGCCCCGGCATCCACCCAGTCCGTCATGATGTCGACCAGGCGCTCTGGCGAGCCGACGAACAGCTGGTGCCCGAACCCGGCGAAGTAGCGCAGCAGCTCACGCACCGTGAGGTTGCCGGCAGCGCCGTAGGCGGCGATCGCCTTGCGGAAGCCGATCGGCGCGGCGGAGGGGTCGCCCGACAGGCGGGTGATCTCGTCTTCGGCCGGCGCGTCCAGGTCGAGGCGCGAGCCGTCGATGCCGAACATCGCCGTGAACCGTTTGAGCACGTAGCCGTCGGGGCTGCGCTCGTGGACCACGGAGAAGCGGCGCTCGGCCTCCTCCTCGGTCGAGCCGACGACGAGATGGATGCCGGGGAGCACGAGCGGTGCAGGGCGGCCGAGCGCGGCGGCGCGGTCGCGGAGGTCGGCGGCGTTGGCCGCCGCGGTCTCCTTCACCGTCTCGGCGGCGAACACCGCCTCGGCGCTCTCGGCGGCCAGCTGGCGGCCGCGCGGTGAGCCGCCCGCCTGCACGATGAGCGGTGCGACGTCGGGCAGCAGCGACCGGATCGCCGGGTCGACGCCGAGGTCGGCGCGCGCGATGCGTTCACCGAACAGCTCGCCGGTGTGGTGGTAGTCGGTGTCGTCGCGCACGGCGGCGATGAAGGCGCTGTACGCCTCGACGAACTCCTCGGCGCGCGCGTAGCGTTCCTCGCGGCCGGGGTCCGCGTCGTACCCGAAGTCGGTGATCGCATTGCCGGTGATGCCGGTGACCACGTTCCACCCGAAACGCGAGCCGCTGAACGCGCTGACCGAGAGCAGCCGACGGGCCAGCTCGACCGGATCGTTCGAGCTCGACGAGACGGTCGAGATGATGCCGAGGTGCTCGGTCTCGGCTGCGACCGTCGCCAGTGCGGCCAGCGGCTCGAGCAGGCGGCTCGGCCGGATCGCCGGGTTCGACGCGAGACCGGGGGTGTCGGCGAGGAAGATCGCGTGGATGCCGGCATCCTCAGCGGTGCGAGCGGCATCACGCCAGAAGTCGGCGCCGAACACGCGCAGCGGGTCTTCGCCCGGCGCACGCCAGGCCCCGGCATCCGTGCCGTAGTCGTAGACGTTCGCGCCGAGCACGAGGGGACGGGTCATCTGGCTGCCTCCATCGCGTCGGTGCCGATCTCGGTGCTGGTCTCGGTGCTGGTCTCAGTGCGGTCCGTGCCGAGTCGACGGGTGCCGACGTACCAGATCTCCGGGAGGTCGGCGTCGAGCAGGGCGCGCTCACCGAGTGCCTTGGCCTTCAGGTGCACCGGGTTGTGGTTGCTGAGCGTGCGGGCGTTGCGCCAGTGCCGGTCGAGCGCGAGACGGCCGTCGACGAGCGAGCCGCCGCCGAGGTCGAACACGCTCTGCGCCGCCTGCAGCACGAGCGACGGCACGAGCACCTGGGCTCGGGTCACCGCGAGATGGCCGTCGCCGGTCTGCTCGTCGAGCGGGCGCTCGAGGTCAGCCCCGAGCAGCGCGGCGGCGGCGCGCACCGAGGCGACGACGCCCTGGGCGAGAGCGTCGAGCGTGCCGATGCGCTCCTGCAGCTGCGGGTCTTCGGCTGGCGTCGCGGTCGACGCGTGACTGAAGGTGCGGGTGCGCGAGCGCAGCCAGGCGATCGCATCGTCGCGGGTGCGCAGCGCGATGCCCGCGAGCGTCGCGAGATGCGTGAGCTGCAGCACCGCGTCGAGGTTGCCGAGGCGATCGGTGCGCGAGCCCTCGCCGACGCGGAGGCGCGCCGGGTCGACATCGACGTCGGTGAACTCCACCGTGCCGGAGGTGGTCAGGCGCTGCCCGACGCCGTCCCAGTCGTCATGCAGCACGATGCCGTCGGCATCCGCCCGCACGAGCGCCACCAGGTGGCGGCCGTCGTCGTCGGAGACGAGCACCGAGATCCAGTCCGCGTAGCCGGTGCCGGTCGCGTAGGCCTTGCGTCCGTTCAGGCGCAGGATGCCGTCGGCATCCGTCCGCAGTGTCGTGCCGACCGTGCCGATCGCGTGCGCGCCGCTCTCGGTGGTCGCGCCGGCGTAGACGCGCCCGGCGGCGATCTCCTCGGCCGCGTCGTCGGTCTCGCCGCGCGCGATCGCCCTGGCTGCGCGGTCGCTGGTCGTGAAGTGGGTGCGGAGGCTCTGCGTCACATTCGAGTCGGCGCGAGCCAGGAGGATCTGCAGGTCGACCAGCTGCGGGTACGTCAGCCCGGCCCCGCCGACAGCGACCGGCAGCCGAGCAGCGGTCAGCCCGAGCGCTGCGAGCTCGCGCACATCGGCCCTGAGACCGTGGTCGGGGTCGCCGTCGTGGTCGCGCGCGGGCGCTGCGGCCGCGATCCTGGCGATGACCGCATCGATCTCGGCGGCGTTCGACAGGCCGTAGCCCGCATCGGCGACCGAGGTGAACGCGAGCAGATCCTCCGGCATCCTTCAGTCCTGCCCGACCGCAGCGCCTGCGGCGCCCGAGTTCGGCCAGTTCGCCGGCGCCGTGCGGCCGGCGGCGTCGAGTGCCGGCCGGGTGCGGCCGTAGGCGAGCGCGTGCACGAACCGCCGACGGAACTGCGTGAGATCGAACGACGTGACAGCGCGGGTCGACGGACCCTCCGGCGTGCCCCACACCAGCGGCAGCCCCTCGGCGGTCAGTGCGACGCGCGTCGCGAGTGAGCCGGCGGCCGGCGTGAAGTCGACCGGTCCCTCGACCCAGCCGGTCACGATCTCCGGGCGGTGCAGGATGACCGAGGCCAGTCCGTCGTGCGCCGCCGAGATCCGGCGTCCCCACTTGTACTGGTAGAAGTCGTTGTACGCGTCGAGGATCGTGCCGGCGAACTGCGCAGCCGGCAGCTCGGAGTCGAGCAGCGTCGCTGTCACGTGCTCTTCGAGCAGCGCCTGGGAGGTGACGTTCACGCCGACCATGATCACGTTGCCGCGGTTGACGGCGCCGAACACCCGCTCTGCCGCAGCGCGGTCGTTGTGCGTGTTCGCATCCGTCACTGTCGGGGTGCCGGCGGCCGGGTACGGCCCTGCGCCGCCCATGATGACGACCGAACGGAACTTCAGGAACAGCTCCGGGTCCTGCTCCAGCGCGAGCGCGATGTTCGTGAGCGGACCGAGCGGGTGCAGGTCGATCTGGCCCGGATGCTCGTTCGCGATCCGCACCAGGTAGTCGGCCGCGGACTCCGCCTCGAGGGTCGGCTCAGGGCGCACCAGACCGCGGTCGCCGAGGCCGTCGTGGCCGTGCACGAACCACGCGATCGACGCGTCGCCGTCGAGCGGCGCATCCGCTCCGCCGTAGATCGGGATGCCGGGAGCATCCGCCACATCGAGCACGGAGGCCACGTTGCGGGCGGAGTCCTCGACCGAGCAGTTGCCGTAGATCGTCGTGATGCCGACGATCTCGACATCGGGCTGCGCGAGCAGGTACAGCAGCGAGTGGGCGTCGTCGATGCCGGTGTCGGTGTCGACGACGATCCACTGCTTCTCGGGGGCGAAAGCGGGCGAAGGCATGGTTGTCTCCGTCGTCCGGATCAGTGCTGGTGCTCGTGCGCGGGCTCGGCGAGCTTGAACGCCAGCCGTCCGTGCGCGAAGCCGCCACCCGCGCGGATCGCGGTCGCGACCCAGGCGGCCTCGGCGAGCTCGGCCTCGTCGGCACCCGCGGCGACGGCCTTCTGCGAGTGCGCGTCGATGCAGTACACGCACTGGGTGGTGATGCCGACGGCGAGAGCGATCAGCTCGCGGTACTTCAGCGGGATCGCGCGCGACTCGTCAGGGGCGAACACCGCGCTGTCGAACGCGGCGAAGGCGGCGAGGATGTCGGGGGTGTGCTGCTTGTAGACCTTCGTGTAGGTCTTGTCGGCCTCGCTGTCGAAGTATGCGCTCATGCTCTGCTCTCTGATCTGTCTCGGATGCTCCCGACGCGGATGCCGACGCGTTGGCGCGACGGCACGACGAAGAGAGCAGGGGTCTACCGCGACGCTATGACCCCCGGCATCCGACCGCATCTCGGAGCGCAACATGCGGTCATGCGACGACTCAGTCCTCGTCTTCTCCTCGGAGGCGCTGCGGGCCGACGCCCTGGTTCGCGAGTTCGTCGTCGGGGTTGAGCAGTCCGCATGCCTTCATCGACAGGCAGCCGCACCCGATGCATCCGGTCAGTTCGCGCTCGAGCCGCTCGATGCCCTCGCGGCGCTTCTCGAGCTCGCGCTTCCACCGGCGCGAGGCGCGCTGCCAGTCGGCATGCGTCGGTGTCTCGGTGAGCGGCACGTCGGCGAAGGCGCTCTGCACGTCGGCGAGCGGGATGCCGAGGCGTTTGGCGACCGAGATGAGCGAGACCCGGCGCAGCATGTGCCGCGGGTATCGGCGCTGATTGCCGGGCGTGCGGGTCGAGGCGATCAGGCCCAGGTTCTCGTAGAAGTGCAGCGCGGATGCCGCCACACCGGTGCGGCGGGTCATCTCGCCGATCGTGAGGAACTCGTCAGCGGTGTGCAGGTGCGTTCCCTCGCCCTGTTCGGCGTTGGGTCCAGCGGTCATGGTGATCCATCCCGATGTTGTCGGATTTGCCCTCAAGCGTACTTGAGGTTTTACGGTAGAGGTATCCCGAGGAAAGCCGCCAGATGACCTATGTGATCGCCCTGCCCTGTGTCGACGTGAAGGATCGTGCGTGCATCGACGAGTGTCCCGTCGACTGCATCTACGAGGGAGAGCGCTCGCTCTACATCCACCCTGACGAATGCGTGGACTGTGGAGCGTGCGAGCCCGTCTGCCCCGTCGAAGCCATCTACTACGAGGACGACCTGCCCGACGAGTGGCAGGACTACTACAAGGCCAACGTCGAGTTCTTCGCCGAACTCGGCTCGCCCGGTGGCGCAGCCAAGGTCGGCATGTACTCGTTCGACCATCCGTTCGTCGCGGCCCTGCCGCCGCAGGAGAGTGCCGAATGAGCGCGCTCGCCCCCCGTGTCGCGATCGTCGGGGCAGGACCCGCCGGCATCTATGCGGCCGACATCCTGCTCGGGCTCGCACCGACGGTCGAGATCGACCTCTTCGAGAAGCTGCCGGCTCCGTACGGGCTGGTCAGATACGGCGTCGCGCCCGACCATCCGCGGATCCGCAAGATCACGGATGCCCTGCACGACGTGCTCAGCGATCCGCGCATCCGGCTGCGCTGCAACGTCGAGATCGGCGTCGACATCACGATCGACGAGCTCCGCGCCGCGTACGACGGGGTCGTCGTCGCCACCGGGGCGGACCTCGACGTGCGGCTCGACATCCCCGGCATCGATCTGCCCGGTTCGTTCGGTGCCGCCGACTTCGTCGCCTGGTACGACGGGCATCCGGATGCGCCGCGGGACTGGCCGCTCGCGGCGGAATCGGTCGCCGTGCTCGGCGCTGGCAACGTGGCGCTCGACGTCACCCGGATCCTCGCCAAGCACGCGGCAGCGCTCACGCACACCGACACTCCAGATCATGTCCTCGATGCGCTCGAAGCCAGCCCACTGCGCGACGTGCACCTGTTCGCGCGCCGTGGTCCGGCCGATCTGCGGTTCTCCGCGCTCGAACTCCGCGAGCTCGCCGAGCAGCACGACGTCGACGTCATCGTCGATCCGGCCGAGATCGCGCTGGACGAGCACGCCGAACGCATGATCGCGCAGTTCTCCCAGCGTCGGATCATCGTGCGGACGCTCACGGAATGGGCGGCGCGCGATCAGAGCATCCGATCGGCTTCGCGGCGGGTGCATCTGCACCTGCGCCAGCGCCCGGTGCGCGTGCTCGGCGATGACCGAGTGACCGGCATCGAGATGGAGCGCACCGCGTCTGACGGACTGGGCCGCATGGTCGGCACCGGCGAGCTGCTGCGCTACGACGTCGGCGCCGTGTACCGAGCGATCGGCTATCGGTCGACGCCGGTCCCTGGCGTGCCGTTCGACACCGAGAACGGAGTCGTGCCGCACGCCGAAGGGCGAGTGCTCGGCGAGGGTGGAGCCCCGCTCCCGCGGCTCTACGCGACCGGCTGGATCAAGCGCGGTCCGGTCGGTCTGATCGGCTCCACCAAATCGGATGCCGCGCAGACCGTGCGGCATCTCGTCGACGATCTCGCCGCCGCCGATGTGTCGGAACGCGACGCCGACCCGATCGCGCATCTCACCGATGCGGTAGACCTGGAGGGGTGGCTGCGGATCGACGCCGCCGAGCGCGGTGCCGGTGCGGAACGCGGTCGCGAGCGCACGAAGATCGTCGACCGGACCGAGATGCTCTCGCACGCCGGGCAGACGCACATGACGGAGGCAGGACGATGAACGAGAAGCCGGTGCCGACCGCGGTCGGAGAAGGACTCAAGGCGGCATTCCGCACCCACCCGGCCGGCGTCGCGATCATCACGGCGTCGACGCCCGACGGACCGGTCGGCCTCACCGCGTCGAGCGTCGCCTCGGTCTCGGTCGATCCGGCTGCGATCGTGTTCTCGGTGACGCGGGCGACCGGGTCGGCCGGTGCGCTCCTCTCGGCCTCGAGCTTCGTCGTGCACCTGATCGATGACGAGCACTCCGAGCTCGCGCAGAGCTTCGCCACGAGCGGCGCCGAGCGGTTCACGCCCAGCCAGGGGTGGACCGCGCTCGACACCGGCGAACCGCATCTCGCCTCCGCTCGTGCCGCCCTGCGCTGCCACACGTTGCGAACCGTGCCCGTCGGGGCATCGACCGTCGTGATCGCCGAGGTGCTCGACGTCATCTCCGGCCCGCAGGGACGCCCCCTCATCTACATGGATCGCCGCTTCCACACCCTGGCATCCGACTACACCATCTGAGATCCGCACCATCGAAAGGAACACGCATGTCCACGCTGTACACGCTCCCCGAACTGCCCTACGACTACTCGGCGCTCGAGCCGCACATCTCCGGCAAGATCATGGAGCTGCACCACTCCAAGCACCACCAGGCCTACGTGACGGGCGCGAACACCGCGCTCGAGCAGCTGGCCGCAGCACGCAGCGCCGGCGACCTCGCGGTCGTCAACAAGCTCGAGAAGGACCTCGCCTTCAACCTCGGCGGCCACATCAACCACTCGGTGTTCTGGCAGAACCTGTCGCCCGAGGGCGGCGGAGCACCCGAGGGCGAGCTCGAGGCGGCGCTCGTCGACGCCTTCGGCTCGATCGATGCCTTCCGCGCGCACTTCACCGCCACCGCACTCGGCGTGCAGGGCTCCGGCTGGGCCGTGCTCGCCTGGGACAGCGTCGGCGCCAGCCCCGTGATCTTCCAGCTGTTCGACCAGCAGGGCAACGCTCCGCTCGGCGTCATCCCGCTGCTGCAGCTCGACGTCTGGGAGCACGCCTACTACCTCGACTACCTCAACGTGCGCGCCGACTACGTCAAGGCGTTCTGGAACCTCGTGAACTGGCCCGACGTGCAGCGCCGCTTCCAGGCGGCCCGCACCGCGACGCAGGGGCTCATCACCGCTCCGTGAGCCGAGTCGGCTGTTCACGTTTCAGCAAGGATTCGCGTCGGCGCCGCCGAAACGCGCAGTCCGGCCCTCCCGGCTGGCGTTCTTGCTGAATTGTGAACGAGCGGAGTCAGTGACCGCCGTCGAGCTTCCCGGAGAGTCTCCGGTGCAGCTCGGCGGCGGTGTCGTTCAGGCCGCGGATCTCGACCGTCGTGCCGCGCTGCTCGTACTTCGTGACGACGGCGTCGAGCGCGGCGACCGTCGATGCGTCCCAGATGTGCGAGCCGCTCATGTCGATCACGACGTGCGCCGGGTCGTCGGCGTACTCGAACTGCGTCGTGAGGTCGTTGCTCGACGCGAAGAACAGCTCGCCGTCGACCGTGTACAGCGCGCGTTCGGCGTCGACCGTGCGCCTCACGGTCGCGAAGTGCGCGACCCGCCTGGCGAACATGACCATCGCGGTGATCACACCGAGCACGACGCCGATCGCGAGGTTGTGCGTCCAGACCGTCGCGATCACGGTGATCAGCATCACGGCGGTCTCGCTCTTCGGCATCCGCCGCAGCGTCGCAGGACGGATGCTGTGCCAGTCGAAGGTCGCGAAACAGACCAGGAACATCACCGCGACCAGTGCCGCCATCGGGATCACCGCGACGACGTCGCCGAGCGCGAGCACCAGGATCAGCAGGAAGACGCCGGCGAGGAACGTCGAGATGCGGGTGCGGGCACCAGAGGCCTTCACGTTGATCATCGTCTGCCCGATCATCGCGCAGCCGCCCATGCCGCCGAACGCGCCGGACAGGATGTTCGCGACACCCTGGCCCCAGGCTTCGCGGGTCTTGCGGGAGTGCGTGTCGGTGATGTCGTCGACGAGCTTCGCGGTCATCAGCGACTCGAGCAGCCCGACCACGGCCATGGCGAGTGCGAACGGCGCGATGATCGCGAGCGTCTCGACCGTGAGCGGCACATCGGGGATGAACAGTGAGGGCAGGCTCTGGGGCAGCTCGCCCTGGTCGCCGACCGTCGGCACGCTCCAGCCGAACACCGCGACCGCCGCGGTGAGCAGCACGATCGTGACGAGCGGCGCCGGCACGACCTTCGTGATCCGCGGCATCAGGACCAGGATGGCGAGGCCGACCGCGACCAGCGGGTAGACGAGCCACGGCACGTCGAACAGCTGCGGGAGCTGGGCGATGAAGATCAGGATCGCCAGCGCGTTCACGAAGCCGACCATGACCGAGCGGGGGATGAAGCGCATGAGCTTCGCGACGCCGAGCAGCGCCAGCACGATCTGGATCACGCCGCCGAGCAGCACGGTCGCGATCAGGTAGTCCACGCCGTACTCGCGCACGACCGGGGCGATCACGAGCGCGACGGCACCGGTGGCGGCGGTGATCATGGCGGGGCGTCCGCCGACGAACGCGATCGCGACGGCCATGATGAACGACGAGAAGAGCCCGACCCGCGGATCGACGCCAGCGATGAGCGAGAAGGCGATCGCCTCGGGGATCAGCGCGAGGGCGACGACGAGTCCGGCGAGCACCTCGCGGGTCAGCAGTCGAGGACTCCGCAGGGCCTGCAGCACGGTCGGTTCGATGCGGTAGCGCGAGGCGCTGTCGCGGGCGGGGGTGACCGCGGTCATGGGTGCTCCTGGAAGGCGTGCGATCGCAGGCCGTCTGGCGCGCTGGCACGGAGGACGGTGCGGAGAAGAGGGGGGTGATCGAGCGAGTGCTCTCAGTCCGAGCGTACCGGCCCGGTCGACCCGCGCACCGTCAGCTCGAACGGCAGCGGCGACGGGGACGTCGCGGCATCCGCTCCGCTGAGCTGGCGGATCACGGCATCCGCAGCCCGCTCTCCCTGCCGGAGCGGGAACTGATCGACCGTGGTCAGGCCGAAGAACGCGCCGAGCTCGTGGCCGTCGACGCCGATGATCGACACGTCCTCCGGCACGCGACGGCCCCGCTCGCGGGCGGCGAGGATCGCGCCGATCGCCATCTCATCGGATGCCGCGAAGATCGCCGTCGCACCAGGCATCCGATCGAGGATCCGCGCGGCCGCCCTGTGCCCGCCCTCGACCGTGAAGTCGGCGAGCTCGATCAGAGCCGGGTCCTGCGCGATGCCCGCAGCGGCCAGCGCCCCTTCGAAGCCGGCGCGACGTCGACTCGGCACGCGGAAGCCGGTGTCGAACGCCGGACTCGCGCTGATGTGGGCGATGTCGCGGTGCCCGCGCGCGATGAGATGCGTGGTCGCGAGCTGAGCGACGGCCTCCTCGTCGACCGTGAGCGTCTCGAGCCGCGGGTGCGGTCCGCCAATCGCGACCACCGGCATCCCGAGGTCGAGCAACCGCTGCGTCTCGTCGTCGTCGAGCTTGATCGACACCGCGATCACGGCATCCACCCGCTGTCGCCGCAGGAACGTGTCGAACACCTCGCGGCGAACGTCGCGGTCGCTCGTGATGTTGTACAGGGTGATGTCGTAGCCCTGGCGCATCGCCGCCGCCGAGACGCCGGAGAGCACCGCGCTGTAGAACCAGCGGTCCAGGAACGGCACGATCACGCCGATGTTGCGGGTGCGTCCGGAGGCAAGGCTGGAGGCCCGGGACGACACGACATAGCCGAGGTCGGATGCCGCGGCCAGCACGCGTTCGCGGGCGGATGCCGAGACCTGCCCCCGCCCGCTCAGCGCGCGCGAGACGGTCGCCGTCGAGACCCCGGCGAGCCGGGCGACCTCATCGATGCTCGTCATGTCGTCGCTCCGTCTGCGTTCGTTCCGGTTCGTCGGTCCGGCTGCGTTCCGGCATCCGTTCGTCCGCGTTCCGGTCGCGATTCCCGCCGCCCGTCAGGGCGACACGCGGCAGGAATCGCGACCGGAACCGGGATGCATCAGCCCTGCGTGTACCAGACGGCCGTGTCGATCGGCAGCGCGGTGCCGTCGAACGCCTGGCTTCGCACCAGGATCGTCGCATCGCTCGGCAGGTCGAGCGGAGCCGTGCCGAGGTTCGCGACCACGTGCACGTCGCCCCGGCGGAATGCCACGGCATCCGATCCGGCATCCTCCCAGATCAGCGAGCCGCTGCCGAACCCGTGAGCGCGGCGCTCGGCGAGCAGCTGCGTGTAGAGCGACAGCGTCGAGTTCGGGTCGCCCGCTTCGACGTCGCGGGCGTAGGTCGCCCAGTCGGCCGGCTGCGGCAGCCACGAGCGGCCGGTGTCGTTGAACCCGAAGGCGGCGCCCTCGGCGGTCCAGGGCAGCGGCACGCGGCATCCGTCGCGGCCGTAGCGCTCGCCGTGCGTGCGGAACCAGGTCGGGTCCTGGCGGAATGCGTCGGGGATCTCCATCGCCTCCGGCAGCCCGAGCTCCTCGCCCTGGTACAGGTAGGACGAGCCGGGGAGGGCCAGCATCAGCGTCGTGGCGGCACGTGCACGGGCCAGGCCGATCGCGGCATCCGGCTTGTCGGGGGTGTTCGGGCCGATGCCCTCACCCTGGGGGTTGTCGGCCGTCAGTGCGAGGCGGGTGGCGTGCCGCACGACGTCGTGGTTCGAGAGCACCCAGGTGCTGGGTGCGCCGACCTCGCCGAAGGCGTCGAGCGACTCGCGGATGACGTCGCCGAGCTCTTTCGCGTCCCACGCAGTCTGCAGGTACGGGAAGTTGAACGTCTGGTGCATCTCGTCCGGTCGCACCCAGAGCGCGGTCTTCTTCAGGGTGGGCAGCCAGGCCTCGCCGCAGAGGGCACGGTCGCCGTCGTACTCCGCGAGCACCTGGTGCCAGTCGCGGTAGATGTCGTGCACGGCATCCTGTCCCCAGTAGGGCACGTCCGCCTCGCCGCCGCCCATCGAGTCGGCGTCGCTCGGCGGGGTGTAGTCGGGCAGGCCGTCGGCCTTGATCATGCCGTGGGCCACGTCGACCCGGAAACCGTCGACACCGCGGTCGAGCCAGAAGCGGAGGATGGAGCGGAACTCCTCGCGCACCTCTTCGTTGTTCCAGTCGAAGTCGGGCTGCGTGGGGTCGAAGATGTGCAGGTACCACTGGCCGGGGGTGCCGTCTGCTTCGGTGATGCGCTCCCACATGCCGCCGCCGAACACGGACTCCCAGTTGTTCGGGGGCAGCTCGCCGTTCTCGCCCTTGCCGTCGCGGAAGATGTACCGCGCGCGCTCCGGGCTGCCGGGAGCGGCCTTCAGTGCTGCCTGGAACCAGGCATGCTGCGAGGAGGAGTGGTTCGGGACGAGGTCGACGACGACGCGGATGCCGCGGGCATGCGCTTCGGCGAGCATCTCGTCGAAGTCGGCGAGCGTGCCGAACAGCGGGTCGACGTCGCGGTAATCGGCGACGTCGTAGCCGGCGTCGTGCTGCGGGCTCGTCATGAACGGGCTGAGCCAGATCGCGTCGACCCCGAGCTCCTGCAGCGCGTCGAGGCGGCTGGTGACACCCGGCAGGTCGCCGATGCCGTCGCCCGATGCGTCCGCGAAGGAACGGGGGTAGATCTGGTAGATGACGGCGCTGCGCCACCATTCGGAACCGGGCGCTGCGATCTGCTCAAGCTGGGTCATGCGCCCAGGCTACTGCAAGCGCTTGCAGCCACGCCAGCGCCCCCCTCTCTTCTCCAACCCTTCCGTGTGCGCGAGCGGCCCCCTTGTGTGCGACCCACCCCCTTGTGCACGGCGCAAAGAGGGGTGGCTCGCACACAGAGGGGCCGCTCGGCGGGGGTGAGGAGTAGCCTGACGGCATCCGATTCGAGGAGGCGACGATGGTTCCCGAGATCAACTACTGGGCTGTGCTGCTGGCCACTGCGTCGAGCATGGTGGTCGGCTCGATCTGGTACACGCCGAAGGTCTTCGGCACCCGCTGGTCGAAGCTCGCGAACGTCGACATGGACCGGCCCGCCGCCAGCGCCACGTGGGCGATCGTCACGACCGTGATCGTCAGCTTCATCACGTCGTGGGTGCTGGCGGGAGCATCCGCCATCTCCTGGCATTTCTACGGCGGCTCGTTCTTCTGGGGCGCGATCGTCACCGCGGTCACCCTATGGGCCGGGTTCACCGCCGCTCGCTTCATCACCCACGATGCCTTCGAGGGCCGCTCGACCGCGCTGACCACCCTGAACATCGCGCACGAGCTCGTGACGGTCGTCGTCATGGCGGTACTCATCGGAGTCTGGCCTCCCGCGCTCGCATAAATCCCCCCTGGATTGCGCCGCGAGCGGCCCCTTTCCACGCGAGCGGCCCCTTTGCGTACGGCCCGAAAGGGGTGGCTCGCACGCAAAGGGGCCGCTCGGCGGGAACAGCGGGGGTCAGGGGGTCGGCATGCCGCCGTTCACGTTGAGCGTCTCGCCGATCACGTAGCTCGACTCGGCCGAGGCGAGGAAGACATATGCGGGGGCGAGCTCGGCGGGCTGACCCATGCGGCCGAGCGGCGTGTCCTCGCCGAAGCTGTCGATCTTCTCCTGCGGCTGCCCGTCGCTCGGCTGCAGCGGCGTCCAGATCGGACCGGGAGCGACGGCGTTCACACGGATGCCCTTCGGGGCCAGCTGCTGGGCGAGGCCCTTCGTGAAGGCGTTGATCGTGGCCTTCGTCGAGGCGTAGTCCACCAGGATGTCCGACGGGGAGTACGCCTGGATCGACGTGGTGTTGATGATGGCCGAGCCTGCCGGCAGGTGCGGCAGCGCAGCCTTCGTGGTCCAGAACATCGCGTACACGTTGGTCTTGAAGGTGTCGTCGAACTGCTCGTCCGTGATGTCGGAGAGCGACTCCTGGTAGATCTGCTTGCCGCCGTTGTTGACGAGGATGTCGAGGCCTCCGAGCGCCGACACGGCGTCGGCCACGAGCGAACGGCAGTAGTCCGGATCCCGCAGATCTCCCGGCAGCGTCGCGACCGTCGCGCCGGCCTCGCGGAGGATGCCGGCGATACGACTCGCGTCCTCCTCTTCCTCCGGGAGGTAGGAGAGCGCGACGTCGGCGCCCTCGCGGGCGAAGGCGATCGCGGTCGCCGCGCCGATGCCGGAGTCGCCGCCGGTGATGAGCGCCTTGCGTCCCTTCAGCCGCCCGGTGCCGCGGTAGCTCTCCTCACCGAGGTCGGCCTTCGGGCTCAGGTCGGCGTCGAGCCCGGGTTCCGGCATGTGCTGCTTCTCGGGCGAGATGTCCGAGTAGAGCTCGGCGGGGTTGGTGAAGGTGTACTGGTCACGGGACATGGGGTGTCCTTTCCTTGTTTCCGTTGGCAAAGAGGAAGGCATCGCCCCATCGTGCGTCCGGCCCCGCAGGGGCGCAAAAGCCTTGCGTGCCGGGATGCTTCTTGCTACGCGCGGGCGCGCTCGAAAAACCCGGCGCCAGCCCCTTCCGTCCGGCTGTGCGAGCATGCGAAACTACTGACGCGGTTCCCCAGACCGCACGTGCGAATCGTCCGTCCCCACCGATCCGTCCAGCGAGGTATCCCCCATGCCAGCGTCGCGCCGTTCCGTTCCAGCCGTCGTCGCTGCCGTCGTGGCGGCGGCCCTGGTCGTCGGGGCGGCCCCGGCAGTGCTGAACGCTGCCGCTGCATCCGGCGATGCGGCAGCGGCCACCGGCGCACCGGACCCGTCGACCTCCGTCGCGATGGCATACGAGTTCCTCGACGGTCGAGTCGACGAGTTCTGCGACGGTGCAGGCCACTGCCTGCCGCGCAGCTACGAGGGCGGATTCTTCACCACCCCGAGCTGGGACTTCACGCCGTCATTCGTCTACGACGATGCCCTGGTCGTGATCGCGTACACCGCGCGCGGTCGGCCGGACGACCTGCGACGTGCGCAGACCGTCGGTGATGCACTGCTGTTCCTGCAGGACTCCGATCCGATCGGCGACGGGCGGGTGCGCACCTCGTATGAGCCCCACGGCATCCGGCAGGGGCGGATGGAGATCACGGGCCCCGGAACGTTCACCGGCAACCAGGCATGGGTCGGCATGGCGCTGACCCGTCTCTTCCACGCGACGGGGGAACAGAAGTACCTCGACGGTGCGCTGCGCATCGCGCAGTGGATCCAGACCAACACCGCCGACACGGTGCGCGCTCCGTTCGGATACACGGGCGGGCAGACCGACAACGGCACATCGCTCACCTGGAAGTCGACCGAGCACAACGCCGACATCGCCGGATTCTTCGGGCAGCTCGGACAGCTCACCGGCGACGCGACCTGGACCGACCGCGCCGCGACCGCCGCCGCCTTCGTCGCGGCGATGCAGTCGGCTGACGGCCACGTCGACACCGGCACCCTGAACGACGGCGCCACCACGAACACGCACCCGGTGCCGCTCGACTCGCAGACCTGGACGGCTCTGGCCACCGGAGACGCGCGCTACGGTGCAGCGCTCGACTGGACGCTCGCCAACCTCATCGCCACCGACGGCCAGTACGAGGGCGCGTCGATCAGCGACACCGACGTGTCGAAGGTCTGGTTCGAGGGCAGCGGCCACCTCGCGCTCGCGCTGAAGCTGCGCGACGGACAGGGGGATGCCGCCGAGGCGGAGACGCTGCTGAGCAGCATCCGCCTCGCGCAGCGCGACGCCGCGAACGGCGACGGCAAGGGCATCGTTGCGACGTCGACCGACGGGCTCGACTCCGGCTTCGGCGACCTGTACTACGCGAGCCTGCACACCGGCGCGACGGCCTGGTACCTGCTCGCGGCGCTCGGCGACAACCCGTTCACGCTGCCCGTGGAGTGACCTCGCCGGCCACTGCCGTTCCGCCGGCCGCGGCGGCCCCGCCGGGGCGACGCCGCGCGGCTCGGGGCTAGGCGGCGACGCGGGCGACCGCGGCGATCGCGCTCGCGAAGAAGCCGAGGCCGTCGATGCCGCTGCGCATGGCGACTGCGGTGTCGGGGCCGAAGCCGGCCTCGACCGAGTGCTCGGGGTGCGGCATCAGACCGACCACGTTGCCCGCCTCGTTCGTGAGTCCGGCGATGTCGCGCAGCGAGCCGTTCGGGTTCACGCCGGCGTAGCGGAAGGCCACCAGGCCCTCGCCCTCCAGGCGGTCGAGCGTCGCGTCGTCGGCGATGTAGCCGCCGTCGGCGTTCTTCAGCGGGATCACGATCTCCTGGCCGGTGCGGAACGTGTTCGTCCACGCGGTGTCGGAGTTCTCGACCGTGAGGCGCTGGTCGCGGCGCACGAAGTGCTGGTGGTCGTTGCGGATCAGCCCGCCGGGCAGCAGGTGCGCCTCGACGAGCATCTGGAAGCCGTTGCAGATGCCGAGGATGGGCATACCCTTCGCAGCGGCATCCTTCACCTCGCTCATGATCGGCGACAGTGCGGCGATCGCACCGGCGCGCAGGTAGTCGCCGTAGCTGAAGCCGCCGGGGAGGACGAGCGCGTCGACGCCCTCGAGGTCGTGCGAGCCGTGCCACAGGGCGACGGGCTCAGCGCCGGCGATGCGGACCGCGCGCTGCGCGTCGCGGTCGTCGAGCGAACCGGGGAACGTGATGACCCCGATACGTGCGGTCATTCGACGACCTCGATGCCGACGACGTCCTCGATCACGGAGTTGGAGAGCACCTCGTCGGCGATGCGCGCGGCCTCGGCGAGCAGCTCGTCGGTGACCTCGCCCTCGACGGTGAGCTCGAAGCGCTTGCCGATGCGGACATCGGTGAAGCCCTCGACGCCGAGACGGGCGAATGCGCCGGAGACGGCCTTCCCCTGCGGGTCGAGCAGTTCGGGCTTGGGCATGACGTCGACGACGATGGTGGGCATCTTGATCCTCTTGGCGGCCGCAGGCCGCACCTCTCGGTCAGTGAGCGACGAGCGCAGCGAGGAGTCGAAACGCCGGAAGTCGCGGGAAGGCTGGCGGCCCCAGTCTACCGGGCCGTGGCTGCCCACCACGCCGGTGCGACGCGGTCGTCATTCGGCGTGAAAGACCGTGTGCAGATCGCCGATCAGGTCGCGACCGCCGAGCCCGTCGATCTCGAACAGCACCGAGATGCCGATCACGTGGCTGCCGAGCTGCTCGACGATCCGGCGTCCGGCGGCGAGGGTGCCGCCGGTGGCGAGCACGTCGTCGATCAGCAGCACGCGCGACCCTGCCGGCAGGTCGTCGTGCATCTCGATCGTGGCGGTGCCGTACTCGAGCGCGTAGTCGACGGATGCCGCAGGTCGGGGCAGCTTCCCGGCCTTGCGGATCGGGATGAGCCCGGCGCCTGCGGCGATGGCCGCGGCCCCGGCGAGGATGAAGCCGCGTGCCTCGATGCCCGCGACCACGTCGAACTGTCCGGCGAAGGGCTCGAGGATCGCGTCGGTGGTGGCCTTCAGCGCCTCGGCATCCGCGAGCAGCGGCGTGATGTCGCGGAAGACGATGCCGGGCTGCGGGTAGTCCGGAACGTTGCGGATCAGCGATGCGGCGCGGAGGAGGGCGGGGGAGAGTTCGGCTTCGGGCACCGAGCAAGGCTACCCGCGTTCAGAACTCAGCAAAAACGCGGGGGCGAGGGGCGGATCTGGGCTGAGAGGCGACATTCGGGCTCGGTTTTGCTGAATCGTGCACCGATGACGATCTGCTTGACATGCATGGGAGCGCTCCCATAGAGTGGCGAACCAGTCGTGGGAGCGCTCCCACGGCTCCCTTGAGCACCACCCATCGCACGACCCCCACAAAGGAGTGAACCGTGAACACCCGCGCCCGCAATCGCATCCTCACCACAGCAGCCGTGGCATCCGTCGCAGCCCTCGCCCTCGCCGGCTGCACGCCCGGTACCGGCGACGCGACCGGCGGAGACGCCGACGGAGACGTGACGCTGACCGTCACGACCTTCGGCACCTTCGGCTACGAAGACCTCTACAAGGAGTACGAGAAGCTCCACCCGAACGTGAAGATCGAGGCGACCAACATCGACACCGGTGGCAACGCCCGCACCGACGCCTTCACCAAGATCGCCGCCGGCTCCGGCCTCAGCGACATCGTCGCGATCGAAGAGGGCTGGCTCGGCGCCGTGATGGACGTCTCCGACACGTTCGTCGACCTTCGCGACTACGGCATCGAAGACCGCAAGGATGACTGGGTCGACTGGAAGTACGCACAGGGAACCGATGCCGACGGTCGCGTGATCGGCTACGGCACCGACATCGGCCCGAGCGGCATCTGCTACAACGGCCCCGCGCTCGAGGCTGCAGGTCTGCCGAGCGACCGCGAGTCCGTGAAGACGCTGCTCGACGGCGACTGGGCGAACTTCTTCCAGGTCGGCGCCGACTACACGGCCAAGACCGGCAAGGCCTGGTATGACCACTCCGGCTTCGTGTGGAACGCGATGGTCAACCAGCTCGACGAGGGCTACTACACCGCAGACGGCGAGCTGAACGTCGAGGGCAATGCCGAGCTCAAGGAACGCTTCGAGCTGCTGGGAGCCGCGACCGAGGGCGGCCAGTCCGCAGCGCAGACGGCCTGGGACTGGAACGGCGGCAAGTCGTTCGTCGACGGCACCTTCGCGACCTTCGTCTGCCCCGGATGGATGCTCGGCATCGTGCAGGGCCAGGTCGAGGCCGGCGGCGGCGACGCAGACACCGGCTGGGACTTCGCCGACGTCTTCCCCGGCGGCGCGGCGAACTGGGGCGGCGCGTTCCTGTCGATCCCCGAGAGCTCGCAGCACAAGGAAGCGGCCGCAGAGCTCGCCGACTGGCTGACGCAGCCCGAGCAGCAGGTGAAGCAGTCCGCAGCGGCCGGCAACTTCCCGTCGACCGTGAAGGCACAGGAGACGCTGGCATCGGATGCCACGCCGAACCCGTTCTTCAACGACGCACCGACCGGCGCGATCCTCGCCGAACGCGCCAAGGGCGTCGTCGCGCAGTTCAAGGGTGCGGATGACTCGGTCATCCAGGAGAACGTCTTCGGTCCGGCGCTGAGCAGCCTCGACCGCGGCGAGACCGACACCAAGGGTGCCTGGGACCAGGCGATCCAGCTGCTGAACGACCTCGTCGGCTGATCACTTCGACAGGCTCAGTGACCCAACGGGGTTGCTGAGCCTGCCCCTCTTGGGTTGGTGAGCCTGCCCTCTTGGGTTGGTGAGCCTGCCCTCTTGGGTTGGTGAGCCTGCCCTCTTGGGTTGCTGAGCCTGTCGAAGCACCACCGGACCCTTCGACAGGCTCAGGGACCCAGAGGGGCTCAGGACCCTTCGACAGGCTCAGGGACCCAGACGGCTCAGCGCCCCCACTCGCGTCAAGCAAGGACGACTCATGACCATCACAGCGGAACGCCGCGAGACGGCATCCGAACAGACACCGGATGCTGCGTCCAAGCGGCCATGGCGGCACCGGCTGTCGCGGTTCGACCAGCGCGCCTCCCCGTACTTCTACATCTCGCCGTTCTTCCTGCTGTTCGGCCTCGTCGGGCTCTTCCCGCTGCTGTACACGGTCTACGTGGCCGTGCACGAGTGGGATCTCCTGAAGGGCGAGCAGGGCTTCGTCGGTCTCGACAACTTCGTCGAGATCCTGAACGACGCGATGTTCTGGAACTCGATCGGCAACACGCTCAGCATCTTCCTGCTGTCCGCGATCCCGCAGCTCGCGGTGGCCCTGGTCGTCGCCTACCTGCTCGACCGAGGCCTGCGCGCACCCACCTTCTGGCGCATGAGCGTGCTCATCCCGTTCGTGGTGACCCCGGTGGCGGTCGCCATCATCTTCTCGAGCATCTTCAACGAGGCCGACGGTCTCGCCAACAACCTGTTGAACCTGATCGGCATCGCCGACCAGGAGTGGAAGCACAACACCGCGCTGTCGCACCTCGCGATCGCGATCATGGTGAACTTCCGCTGGACCGGGTACAACGCCCTGATCCTGCTCGCCGCGATGCAGGCGGTGCCGCGTGACCTGTACGAATCGGCCGCGCTCGACGGCGCTGGCTCCGCCCGCCGGTTCTTCTCGATCACGATCCCCACGATCCGACCCACCCTGATCTTCGTGATCATCACCGCGACGATCGGCGGACTGCAGATCTTCGCCGAACCACGCCTGTTCGACGTCTCGACCGCCGGTGGTATCGGCGGGAGTGACCGGCAGTTCCAGACCACGGTGCTGTTCCTGTGGGAGCTCGCCTTCTTCCGGCGGAACCTGGGTGAAGCATCCGCCGTCGCGATCCTGCTGTTCCTGCTGATCGTCGGTATCGGCGTGATCAACTTCCTCATCTCCCGGCGGATCTCCACCGGCAACGCCCCGAAGAACCGTGCAGCGCGCCGCCGCGCTCGTACGACCACGACGTCCACCTCCACGACCGAGGAGCGCGCACGATGACCGCGACCCAGGCGCTCAGCGTGCCAGAGAAGATCCGCCGCCGACGTGGCACGACCGGAGGAACCGCCGGCATCGGCAGTCGTCCGGGGTTCCTCACCTACGGCCTGCTCGCCGCCTTCATCATCGGCAGCGTGTATCCGCTCTGGTGGTCGGTCGTCGTCGCCAGCGGCACCAATGCCACCCGTGGTGAGACGCTGCCGTTGATCCCCGGCGGGAACTTCTTCGTGAACGCCGCGAAGGTGCTCGACGCGATCCCGTTCTGGCTCGCGCTCGGCAACTCGTTCCTGATCTCCGGCATCATCACGATCTCGGTCGTGACGTTCTCGACCCTCGCCGGCTACGCGTTCGCGAAGCTGCGGTTCAAGGGCCGAGACGGGCTGATGATCTTCGTGATCGCGACCATGGCGATCCCGACCCAGCTCGGCATCATCCCGCTGTTCATGCTGATGCGCGAACTCGGCTGGACCGGATCGATCGGTGCGGTGATCGTGCCGACCCTGGTCACCGCATTCGGCGTCTTCTTCATGCGGCAGTATCTGGTCGACGTGATCCCGGACGAACTGATCGAGGCCGCGCGCATGGACGGTGCGAACCAGTTCCGTACCTTCCTCACGGTCGGCATCCCCGCCGCTCGTCCGGCCATGGCGATCCTCGGACTGTTCACCTTCATGACCGCGTGGACCGACTACCTCTGGCCGCTGATCGTGCTCTCCCCGCAGAATCCGACCCTGCAGACGGCGCTCAGCCAGCTGCAGTCCGGCTACTACATCGACTACTCCATCGTGCTCGCCGGTGCCGTGCTCGCTACCCTCCCGCTCCTCGTGCTCTTCGTGGTCGCTGGACGGCAGCTGGTCAGTGGCATCATGGCTGGCGCGGTGAAAGGATGACCCCTATGACCCGCGCTTTCCCCGAGAACTTCCTGTTCGGCGCCGCGACAGCGGCCTATCAGATCGAGGGGGCGGCGTTCGAGGACGGACGCACGGCATCGATCTGGGACGCGTTCTCCCGGGTGCCCGGCGCGGTCATCGGCGGCGACACCGGCGACGTCGCCTGCGACCACTATCACCGGTACGCCGACGACGTGGCGCTGATGACGCGGCTCGGCCTGCAGACCTACCGCTTCTCGACCTCGTGGTCGCGCGTCCGGCCGGATGGCGGCGCTGTGAACGCGAAGGGCGTCGACTTCTACGAGCGCCTGGTCGACGAACTGCTGGATGCCGACATCCTGCCGTGGCTGACGCTGTACCACTGGGACATGCCGCAGGCGCTGCAGGAGCAGGGCGGCTGGACGAACCGCGACACGGTCGGCCGATTCCTCGAGTACGCCGGCACCATGCACGACGCACTGGGTGACCGGGTGAACGTGTGGACCACGCTGAACGAGCCGTGGTGCTCGTCGTTCCTCTCGTACACCGGCGGTGAGCACGCGCCAGGACACACGAGCATCGAGGAGGGGCTGCTCGCCTCGCATCATCTGCTGCTGGCGCACGGCGAGACCGTCCGCGAGCTGCGCGGGCGCGACGCCGGCCTGAACCTCGGCATCACCCTCAACCACACGGTCGCCGACGCCGCTGACCCGGACGACCCGGCCGATGTCGACGCCGCCCGCCGGATCGACGGGCAGTTCAACCGCTGGTTCCTCGATCCGATCTACCGCGGTGCGTATCCGGCCGACATCGTCGAGGACATCAGGGCGGTGGATGCCGCGGCCGTCGCCGCCTTCGAAGCGGCGGTCCACGACGGCGACCTCGCGACCATCGCGCAGCACATCGACACGCAGGGCGTGAACTACTACCACGGCGACCTCGTCTCGGGCACGGCCCCGGCGGAGTCCGCTGTCGAGAGCGTGCCGGACACCGAGCGGAAGGTGCGCAGCCCGTACCCGTCGTTCGAACGCATCCACGCCGTCGAGCGCGGGCTGCCTCGCACTGCCCAGAACTGGGAGGTGCAGCCGGAGGGGCTCACCCGGCTGCTCGAGCGCATCTGGACCGAGTACGCGCAGCCGGCTGGCACGGTGCTCTCGATGACCGAGAACGGTGCGGCGTACGACGACCTCGCGGTGGTCGAGGACGGCGAGACGCGGGTGCACGACACCGAGCGCACCGAGTTCCTGCGCCTGCACCTCGAGGCGGTGCTGGATGCCGTCGAGGCGGGTGTCGATGTGCGCGGCTACTTCTACTGGTCGATGTTCGACAACTACGAGTGGGCCTGGGGCTACGACAAGCGCTTCGGCATCGTGCGCGTCGACTACGACACCCAGGAGCGGAGCGTGAAGGACTCCGGCCGGGAGTACGCTCGCATCATCGCCGCACGCAGTATCTGAGCGCGGCGAGGCTGGCGGAGCATCCGAGCCGTCGTCGGACTTGAAGGAGAGCCGTGCCGTCACGAGCGACCATCGAAGAGGTGGCGTCCACCGCCGGGGTGTCCCGTTCGACCGTGTCTCGCGTGGTGAACGGGTCGACCGCGGTCAGCCCCGAGGCGCTCGTCGCGGTGCGTGCGGCGATCGCGCAGCTCAACTACGTGCCCAACCGCGCGGCGCGCTCCCTGGCGTCGAATCAGACCCAGGCGATCGCCCTGATCGTTCCGGAGGACACCACCCGCTTCTTCGGCGACCCCTTCTTCGCGGCGATCGTCGCCGGCATCACCGGCGCGTTGCGCACCTCGGACTACCTGCTGAACCTGCTGATCGCGAGCGACGACCCGGGCGACAAGATGTCGAGCTTCGTGCTCAACGGCGGGGTCGACGGCGCGCTGATCGTGTCGCACCACATGAGCGACGCGTTCATCGACCGGATCGCCGACGCGGTTCCGGTGGTCTACGGCGGCCGCCCGGTGCGCCAGCGCGAGGACGACTACGTGGTCGACGTCGACAACGTCTGGAGCGCCCACCAGGCCACTCGTCGCCTGATCGACATCGGCCGCACCCGGATCGCCACGATCTCGGGCACGCCGACGATGGTCTCCTCGGTCGACCGGGTGCAGGGCTTCCGCAGTGCGCTCGCCGAGGCGGGCCTGCGGCCGTTCGCCGAGGAGGCCGGCGACTACAGCGAGTCCAGCGGAGCGGATGCCGCGCGCCGCATCCTCGCAGCCGGGCGTCCTGATGCGATCTTCGTCGCGAGCGACCTGATGGCCCGCGGCGCCCTCACGGTGCTGCGCAGCGCCGGGGTGCGCGTGCCGGAGGACATCGCGCTGGTCGGTTTCGACGACTCCGCGGTCGCGACGTCGACGGATCCGCAACTCACGACCATGCGGCAGCCGATGTATGCGCAGGGGGAGTCGATGGCGCGGGTCCTGCTCGCACGTCTCGGCGGCGGCGATCCGCCGCACACGACGATCCTGCCGACCGAGCTCGTGGTTCGCGCCTCAGCCTGAGCTGTGCACTGACGGGCGAGCGACATGTGGGCGGGCTTGACGCCCCTCCAGGACAAGCCCGCCCGCATGTGGGTGAACGATTCTTAGATTGAATACACGTTCAGTGAGTAATCTATACGTCGGGGGGAACAACCGGAAGTCCGGTGTACCAGGAGGTGGACCCCCATGGCGCGCTCAGACGAGCAGAACCGCCTGGCGCGCGAGCGCGCCAGAGAGAACATCCTGCACGCAGCCATCGAGACGTTCAGCGAACGCGGCGTCGCCGGTGCGAGTGTCGCCGACATCACCCGTCGCGCCGGCGTCGCCCAAGGGCTCGTGAGCTACCACTTCGGTGGCAAGGAGCAACTGATCGTGGCGGTCATCGACCAGTGGTTCGCCGCGCTGTTCGGGCTGCCGGAGGTGCAGGGGTCGGCGGATACCCGACTGGCCGGCATCATCGACGGTGCGATCCTGTCGACGGGCTACGCGCTGCCGCTGCAGAAGGTCGTGCTGGCGCTCCAGCAGCAACCTGCGACGCACCGTCTGTACGCGCAGTCCGAGGACCGCTTCCACGAGCGGGCGATCCAGTCGGAGGAGTCGGTGCGCGACGTCTTCCGCGAACGTGGTGCCGTCGATCCCGAGCTCGAGGAGATCATGCTGCGCAGCACGCTCGAGGGGATCCTGTTGAAGTTCTCGGTCTACGGCGACACGTTCCCCCTGGAAGACGCGCGTCGGTGGATGTACCGGCTCTACGATCTGCCCGAACCGGATGCGGCGCTGCCGCTGGAAGCACCGGCGCGCGAGGTCCCGGTGCGGCTGCGAGCCTCCGGCGCCGTGCGCGGGCAGGTCGACTGACCGCGCGCAGGATCACAGCCCCGTACATCGCCACCCAGGGTGCGGCTGTCGGCCGTCGTGGCCGCATCGCTCGCTTCCGTGCACGGTGACGGACACGCACTGTGCTGGAATTGCAGGATGACCACGCTCGTCGAGTCCGCCCGCGCTCTCCACGAACTGCATGTCTCGGGCGATCCCTTGATTCTGCCGAATGTGTGGGATCTGGCCTCTGCTCGCGTTGTTCTGGCCGCGGGTGCTCGCGCGATCGCGACGACGAGCGCCGGAGTCGCCTGGTCGCTCGGCTCTCGTGATGGGAACGAGCTCACCCGAGATCGCGCGGTCGATGTCGTGCGGAGAGTGGTTTCGTCGGTGACGGTACCAGTCACTGCCGATATCGAGCGTGGATACGGCGAGACCCCACACGACGTCGCCACCACCATCGCCTCGTGTCTCGACGCGGGCGTCGCCGGAGTCAATATCGAGGACTCGCTCAGACCTGTCGAGGATCAGGAGCAGCGGATCATCGCGGCCCGGACTGCGGCGGAGAACGCTGGAATACCACTGTTCATCAACGCCCGCATCGACACGCATCTTCTCGCCGACGTGGGGAGCACGCGCTGGACAGAGGAGACGGTGGAGCGCGCCGAGGCGTATGCCCGTGCCGGTGCGAGCGGGTTCTTCGTGCTCGGAGCGTTGCGGGCTGACACCATCGCCACTCTCGCGCGCGCAACGCCGCTTCCGCTCAACGTCGCGTTCGGTCCAGGCACACTGTCCATCTCCGAACTCGCGCTGGCCGGCGCGAGCCGCATCAGTGCCGGGTCCTCGATCGCCGAAGCGGCATACAGTGTCGCCCAGCAGTGGGCCTCAGCGATGTTCGAAACCCCGGATGCCGTCGTCTCGTCGCCGCCGATCCTCGGCTGGGCCGCGCTGAACAGTCTCGTCCACGGCTGAGTGTCATCGTTCGCCGGTGGTCGGCGGCGTCAGGCGTGGCCCATGCGGGCGAAGGCCCCGAGCACGCTGCGTTCGGATGCAGTGAGGTAGCGCTCGAGCTCATCGGCAGCAGCCTCGGGACCCCGCTCGAGCAGCGCAGTGAGCACCGCCCTGTTGCGGCGGACGAAGGGCTCGTGCAGCGACTTCGGCTGGTCGATCTCGAGGAAGACGAGTCGCAGCTCGGCGGCGACGTCACGATAGGTGCGGGCCAGGCGCGCGCTGTCCGCGAGCGCGACGATCGCATCGTGGAAGGCCATGTTCGCGCTGCCGATGCGCCGCCAGTCCTCGTGCGGCAGCTGCTCCTCGGCTTCGGCGAGTGCCTCGTGCATGAGCTGAACGGCAGGATGCTCGGGCTCGGACTGGCGCAGCGCCGCGCACTCGATCACCCGGCGGGCGCGGTAGATGTCGATCACGTCGGCGATGGTCGGCGACGCGACGGAGACGCCGCGGTGCGGGATGTGCTCGACGAGGCCCTGTTCGGCGAGTACCCGGAAGGCCTCGCGGAGGGTGTTGCGCGAGACGTCGAACTGCTCGGCGAGCGCCGACTCCGACAGTCGTGACCCCGGCGCGAAGTCCCCGTCGATGATGCGCTGACGGAGCACGTCGGCGAGCATGCCCTGCTGATTCATGCCTTCATCGTAGGTGCCGGAGCGGGCGGATCGTCGACGGATGCGCCGCAGGAATCACACGAAAGCAACCTCGTTGTAGCACAGCGGAAACAAACTTGTTGAACAATCAGGGACTATCCGTTCTACACTGGGTGCCAACCGACACCCACCAACGACGATGGGAACCCCCCGCATGACCGAGCAGTCACCCACCTCCCTCTCCCCGGAGGACGAAGTCCGCCTCGCTGCCGTCAAGAAGCGCGCAGGGCGCAGCGCCGTCATCGGTGCGATCTTCCTCATGGCCACCAGCGCCATCGGCCCAGGCTTCATCACGCAGACCGCCACGTTCACGGCGACGATGGGAGCGGCGTTCGCGTTCGCGATCCTCATCTCGATCCTCGTCGACATCGCGGTGCAGCTGAACGTGTGGCGCATGATCACCTCATCCGGCAAGCGTGCCGGCGAACTCGCCAACAGCGCCATCCCATTCTCCGGTCACCTGATCGCGCTGCTCGTGGTGATCGGCGGCCTGGCCTTCAACATCGGCAACATCGCCGGTGGTGGCCTCGGGCTCAACGCGCTCCTCGGCATCGACCCCAAGATCGGCGGCATCCTCACCGCAGCGCTCGCGATCATCATCTTCCTGGTGAAGAAGGCTGGTCCGGTCATGGACGTCGTCCTGGTCGTGCTCGGTGTGGGCATGATCGTGATGACCGTGGTGGTGGCGGTCATCGCCCAGCCTCCGATCGGCGAGGCGCTGCGTCAGACCTTCGTGCCCGACGAGCTGAACTTCGCCACGATCACGACGATCGTCGGCGGAACCGTCGGCGGATACATCACGTACTCCGGTGCGCACCGCTACCTCGACTCGGGACACACCGGCCCAGAGCAGGCGGGCCCAGTGATGCGCGCTGCGGCGAACGGCATCCTCGTCACCGGTGTCATGCGCTACGTGCTGTTCCTCGCCATCCTCGGCGTCGTCGCCTCCGGTGTCACGCTCGACCTCTCCGGTCAGGGCGCGAACCCCGCGGGCCAGGCCTTCGGCGCCGTCCTCGGCGATGCAGGTCTCCGCATCTTCGGCGCCATCTTCTGGGCCGCCGCGATCAGCTCGGTCATCGGTGCGGCGTACACCTCGGCGACCTTCCTCTCCACCTACACGAAGAAGCTCGCCGGTGGCTGGCCGCTGCAGCTCGCGACCGTCGCCTTCATCGTCGTCTCGCTCATCGTGTACCTGTCGATCGGCACGGCGCCCGCTGCGATCCTCGTCTTCGTCGGCGGGTTCAACGGGCTGATCCTGCCGATCGGACTCACGGTGTTCATGTACATCGGATGGTTCCGCCGCGACCTCCTTGGCTCGAAGAAGTACCCGATGTGGCTGCTCATCGCCGGCACGCTCGTGACCGCGCTGACCTGGTACATGGGTGCGGTCTCGATCGGACCCATCTTCGCCTTCCTCGGAATCGGAGCGTGATCGCATGGCGTCGATCGACCTGAACTCGGACCTCGGCGAGAACGTCGCCGACCGGATCGTGAGCGACGACGAGAGCATGCTGCGTCTCGTCACGAGCGCGAACGTGTCGTGCGGCTTCCATGCGGGCAGCCCGGAGGGTATCCGTGACACGCTCGCCGCAGCGGTGCAGGGCGGCGTCGTGATCGGTGCGCACCCCGGGTACCGCGACTACGAGAACTTCGGACGCACCGCGGTCGACATCGACTCCGCCACGCTGCAGGCGCACGTCGAGTACCAGCTCGGTGCGCTCATCGGACTCGCCGCCGCGGTCGGCGGGCGGGTCGCGTACGTGAAGCCGCACGGAGCCCTGTACAACACGATCGCCCGCGACGAGCGGCAGTCGAAGGACGTCGTGGCGGCGATCAGGGCGATCGATCCGAGCCTCGTGCTGCTCGGGCTCGCCGGCGGTGTCGTGCTCGACGTGGCCGAGCGGGCGGGCCTGACGGTCGCGGCCGAGGCCTTCGCGGATCGCGCCTACCAGCCGGATGGGCAGCTCGTGTCGCGGGCCGAACCCGGGTCGGTGCTGCACGATCCGGCCGCAGTCGCCGAGCGCATGGTGCGGCTCGCCGCCGACGGCGTGATCCGTGCGATCGACGGCACGGACGTGCCGGTGGACGCGCAGTCGATCTGCGTGCACGGCGACAGCCCCGGATCCGTCGCGATGGCCGCGGAGACCCGACGGATGCTGCAGGCTGAGGGCATCACGATCGCTCCGTTCGTGCGGGTGTGACATGACGGTGCTCGCCACGATCGATCAGCTCGCCGCAGCGCGTGCGGCCCGCGCAGCGCATCGCGCAGGGCATGCGGAGCCGACCAGCGGGATCGCGGCCGGTCTGACCCAGGCGAACCTCATCGCCGTGCCCGCAGACTGGGCGTTCGAGACGCTGCTGTTCACGCAGCGGAACCCGAAGCCCTGCCCGGTGCTCGAGGTGATCGAATCCGGGCAGGTGGAGTCGCGCCTCGCGCCGGGCAGCGATATCCGCACCGACATCGGTCGCTACCGCATCTGGCGCGACGGTGAACTGACCGACGAGGTCGACGATGCCAGCGCGGCATGGGCAGAGCATCCCGACCTCGTGTCGTTCCTCATCGGCTGCAGCTTCACCTTCGAGACCGGTCTCGTGCAGGCAGGCGTCCCGATCCGGCACCAGGAGCTCGGCCGCAACGTGCCGATGTATCGCACCTCGGTGCAGTGCGTGCCGGCGGGACGGCTCAGCGGCGAGATGGTGGTGTCGATGCGTCCGATCCCCGCCGCACGCGTGGCCGACGCCGTGCAGATCTCAGGCCGCACGCCAGCCGTGCACGGCGCGCCGGTCCACATCGGCGACCCGGCGTCGCTCGGCATCCTCGACCTGGCGACGCCCGACTTCGGCGACGCCCCCGAGGTCCGCGACGGCGAGGTACCGGTGTTCTGGGCGTGCGGTGTCACCCCGCAGGCTGCGATCATGGCGTCGAAGCCGCCGTTCGCCGTGACGCATGCGCCCGGCTACATGTTCATCACCGATGTGCCGGATGCGGAGTACCTGATCTGATGCGAATCCTCACGGCATCCGATCGTGCCCTGCTCGTCGAAGCAGCCGATCTCGATGAAGCCATGCGGTTGAACCTCGCGTGGGACGGCCTTCCCGGCGTCGTCGAGCGCATCCCCGGCGCTCGGACCGTGCTCGTGCGCTTCGATCCGCTCCGAGTCTCGGCGGCTGATCTCGCCGGCGTGCTCGCCGCAACCGAGGTGGGCGGCGGCGAGCTGCCGCGCGCCGGTGCCGCCGTGGTGCCGGTGCACTACGACGGCGAAGACCTCGACGAGGCCGCAGCGCTGCTCGGCGTCTCGGCGGATGAGCTCGTGCACCGGCATCTCGCAGCCGATTGGCGGGTCGCGTTCTCCGGCTTCGCGCCTGGGTTCGGCTACGTCGTGAGCGGTGACCCGCTGTTCGACGTGCCGCGTCGTTCCTCGCCGCGAACCCGTGTGCCGGCCGGATCGGTCGCGCTGGCCGGACCGTTCACCGGGGTCTATCCCCGCGAGAGCCCCGGCGGATGGCAGCTCATCGGCCACACGGATGCCGTGATGTGGGACATCGACCGCGACCCACCCGCCCTGCTCGCGCCCGGTGCGACCGTGCGATTCGAGCAGGTGCGTGCGAGGGCACGGCTGGGCGGGAGCGGAGCCGAGCGACCGCGGTCCGGTCGTGCCGACGCTGCACGCACCTCCACGGGGTCGGGTGACGCGGATGCTGCTGTCGAGGTCGTCCGCACCTCGCTGCAGCTGCTCGTGCAGGACGCGGGGCGCCCCGGCTACGCGGCGCTCGGCGTCTCGGCATCCGGCGCCGCCGACCGGCAGGCGATGCGCGATGCGAACCGTGCCGTCGGCAACGCGCCGTCCGCCGCCGTGCTCGAGAGCGTCGGCGGAGCCGTGCTGCGGTTCCGTGGCGCGGGGGTCGCGGCGGTCGCCGGCGCACTCGGTTCGCTCAGTCTGACCGAGGCAGACGGCACGGTTCGCTCCGTCGCGCACGGCGAACCGTTCGCCACGGTCGAGGGCGATGAGCTCGCCCTCGGTCATCCCGAGCGCGGGCTGCGATACGTGATCGCCGTGCGTGGTGGATTCGACGCCGAGCCGGCGCTGGGCAGCCGAGCGGGCGACACCCTCGCCGGGCTCGGACCGGACGCACTCGCGGCCGGCGCCGTCATCCCCGTCGGAGTCGCCGCGACCCAGCCGGTCGAGCCCGGTGCCGTGGTTCGCGACCTTCCAGGACCCGGTGACGTCGTCGAGCTCGAGATCACGCTCGGGCCGCGCGACGACTGGTTCACCGCTGCCGCGCTCGATGCGCTCACCGGCCAGGAATGGACCGTGACGCCCCGGTCGGATCGCGTCGGTATCCGCCTGCAGGGCGAGGTGCCGCTCGAGCGCTCGGTCGGCGGGGAGCTGCCGAGCGAAGGCGCGGTCACCGGAGCGATCCAGGTGCCGCCCGACGGCCAGCCGGTGCTGTTCCTCCCCGACCATCCCCTCACCGGCGGGTACCCCATCATCGGTGCGCTCACGGATCGCAGCCTCGACCTCGCCGGTCAGCTGGCCCCCGGCGTCCGTCTTCGTCTCATCGTCAAGGAGAACTCATGACCACGGTGCTGATCGCGAATCGCGGCGAGATCGCAGTGCGCATCATCCGCGCCTGCACGGAAGCAGGGTATGCGTCGATCGCGGTCTTCGCTGATCAGGATGCCGACGCGCTGCACGTGCGGCTCGCGGACGAGGCGGTCGCACTGGGCGGCGACACGGCGGCGACGACGTACCTGTCGATCGATGCGCTGCTCGCCGCTGCCGAGCGGACCGGGGCGGATGCCGTGCATCCCGGCTACGGATTCCTCTCGGAGAGCGCGGCGTTCGCGCGAGCGGTGGAGGGCGCTGGGCTCATCTGGATCGGTCCGTCGCCCGAGAGCATCGACGCGCTCGGCGACAAGATGACCGCGCGGCGCATCGCGCAGCGCGTCGGCGCACCCCTCGCAGCCGGCACCGACGAACCGCTCGCAGGGCCCGAGGAAGCCGTGGCGTTCGCGGAGCAGCACGGCCTGCCGATCGCGATCAAGGCCGCGTTCGGTGGCGGCGGACGAGGACTCAAAGTCGTGCGCGAGCTGTCCGAGGTCGCAGACGCGTTCGACGCGGCCACACGCGAGGCGATCGCCGCCTTCGGTCGCGGTGAGTGCTTCGTCGAGCGGTTCCTCGAGAGCCCGCGGCACATCGAGGTGCAGGTGCTCGGAGATGGACACGGCGGCATCGTCGTCGTCGGAGACCGCGACTGCTCCATGCAGCGTCGGAACCAGAAGCTCATCGAAGAGGCCCCGGCGCCCGGGCTCTCGTCGGAGCAGCGGTCGCTGATCCACGAGGCCGCCAGGTCGATCTGCGCCGAGGTGCGGTATCGCGGCGCCGGCACCGTCGAGTTCCTGCTCGCCGCCGACGGCACGATCTCGTTCCTCGAGGTCAACACGCGGCTCCAGGTGGAGCATCCGGTCACCGAAGAGGTCGCCGGGGTCGACCTGGTGCGCGAGCAGTTCCGCATCGCGTTCGGCGAGGGCATGTCGCTCACCGAGACGCCGACGCCTGCCGGGCACGCGTTCGAGTTCCGGATCAACGCGGAAGACCCCGGGCGCGGATTCCTCCCCAGCCCCGGTCGAGTCGAGACGCTGCGCATCCCGGGCGGCCCCGGCGTGCGCTGGGACAGCGGCATCGAAGCGGGCGACATCGTGCAGCCGGCCTTCGATTCCATGATCGCCAAGCTCATCGTGCACGCCGAA
Organism: Microbacterium oxydans; assembly: GCF_000956525.1. Lineage (GTDB taxonomy): Bacteria > Actinomycetota > Actinomycetes > Actinomycetales > Microbacteriaceae > Microbacterium > Microbacterium oxydans_A. Next base: position 8,735 of record NZ_JYIW01000014.1, on the reverse strand, counting down.
TCGCGTGACGCGGCGCTCGTTCGTGCCCGGCGGGCCCTGCGCGAGCTCTCGGTCGAGGGTCCGGCCACCGTGATCCCGTTCGACCGGCTCGCGATCGACGACCCGGCGTTCGCCACCGACACCTTCGCGGTGCACACACAGTGGATCGAGAGCGCACTGCTGCTGAAGCTGGAGTCGCAGCTGCGTCCGGCCGCGGTATCGGACGCCGCGCTGCAGCGCTTCCCCGTGGAGATCGACGGTCGTCGGGTCGTGCTCGGTCTGCCTGCGGCGCTGCTCGCTGGCCTCGGTCAGGTCGGCGGAGGTGCTGTCGCCACGCCGACGGCCGACCCGACCGAGTTGCGCTCACCCGCGCCTGGCACGCTCGTCCGCTGGCTCGTCGACGACGGTGCCCAGGTGGCCGAGGGCGATGCGGTCGCGGTGCTCGACGCGATGAAGATGGAGACGTCTGTCGTCGCCCATCGCTCCGGCACACTGTCGCGCAGGGCGGAGCTGACTGCATCCGTCGCAGCGGACGGGGTGCTCGCCGTCATCGACTGAGGTGTCACGACACGCCGTGTGCTGCGTGGCTGAAGCGGCCATTCGCGACCCCTCCCGCGGAGGAGGTGCCGCGAACGGCCGCTTCGGATCAGGCGGGGTCGCCGCCGAGCGGGCCAACCGCCTCGAGTGGCTTCGGGTCGTCTGCGCCGGTCTTGCGGGCACGGGCGATCAGGTTGCCCACGTGGTAGATCAGGATCGCTGCCACGGTCGCGATGACGATGCCGCCGAGCTCGAACCCGGACGCCTCGTCCTTGATCATGAACCCGCCGACCGACATGATCAGCGCGACGGCTGCCGTGTACTGGTTGACCGGGCGCGAGAAGTCGACACGGTTGTCGACCCAGATCTTGATGCCGATGACGCCGATCAGACCGTACAGCGCAGTGGTCACGCCGCCCAGCACGCCGGCCGGCACGGAGTTGATGACCTCACCGAACTTCGGGGAGAGGCTGAGCAGGATCGCCGCCGCACCGGCCACCCAGTACGCGGCGGTGGAGTACACGCGCGTCGAGGCCATCACGCCGATGTTCTCGCCGTAGGTCGTGGTGCCGGAGCCACCGAAGAAGCCGGCCAGCGTCGTCGAGACGCCGTCCGCGATCAGCGCCTTGCCCGTCTGCTCATTCACGGTTCCGTCGCCGGTCATGGTCGCGACGCCGCGCACATGCCCCACGTTCTCGGCGATCAGCACCAGGACCACCGGGAGGAACATCGCGAGCGCAGTCAGGGTCCCCGGCTCGGTGAAGTTCGGGAACGTGAACGTGGGGAGGCCGACCCAATCGGCCTTCTCGACGGCCTCGAAGTTCAACTCCCCGCGGAACGCCGCGAAGATGTATCCGGCGATGACGCCGAGGAAGATCGAGATGCGCCCGAGGAAGCCGCGGAACACGACGGCGAAGAGGATCGTGATCGCGAGCGTGAAGGTCGCGGTCACGGGGGCCGCGGCGTAGTTGTTGTGTGCAGCGCCCGCCAGGTTGAACCCGATCAGGGCGACGATCGTGCCGGCGAGGACCGGTGGCAGGAAGCGGTCGACCCACTTGACACCGACCGTGTGCACGACGACGCCGATGATCGCCAGCAGCACGCCGACCGCGACGATGCCGGCGAGGGCGGTGCCCATGTTCGCGGATGCGGTCGCCGCGGTGACCGGGGCGATGAACGCGAACGATGAGCCGAGGTAGCTCGGGAGCTTGTTGCGGGTCACGAGCAGGAACAGGATCGTCCCGACGCCGCTGAAGAGCAGCGTGGTGGCGACGGGGAATCCGGTGATGATCGGCACGAGGAATGTCGCGCCGAACATGGCGACGACGTGCTGGAGCCCGATCGCGATCGTCGCGGGCCAGTTCAGGCGCTCATCGGGGCGGACGACGGCGCCGGGTTCGACGGTGCGGCCGTTTCCATGCAGCTTCCACGGGGGCATGCGGGCTCCTCAGGTTCGGGGGAGGGAGAGGGGAGTGCTGGAGCAACCCTACCGATTCCTGAGTGTTCCCTGGGTGCCCCTCGGGGGTCTCGCGCACCATGCGGTGCGACGTGCAGGAGAACTGGCGGACTGCAGGACGGTTCGGTGGCGATTCCTCCTGCATCCCGCCGATCCTCCTGCACGTCGCAGGGGCGGGCGGGCGCCGCAGGGGCGGGCGCGCGCCGAAGGAGGGCGGATGCCGCGGACTCAGACCCCGAGGCGTCCGAGCAGCTCGCGGTAGCGGTCGGCGGTGCGCCCGACGATGTCGTCGGGGAGCAGCGGCGGCTCGCCCTGCTTGTCCCAGTTCGCGGCGAGCCAGTCGCGCACGATCTGCTTGTCGAAGCTCGCCATCCGCTCCCGCGGCGTCGTGCCGGTGCGCCACGCCTCGGCATCCCAGTACCGTGACGAGTCACTGGTGAGCACCTCGTCGGCGAGGCGCAACGTGCCGTCCGAATCGGTTCCGAACTCGAACTTCGTGTCGGCGAGGATCAGGCCGTGCTCCTCGGCGATCGCTGCGGCGCGGGCGTAGATCGAGAGGGAGGCTGCACGCAGCTCCGCCGCCCGCTCGGCCCCGACGAGCTCGACCGTCTGCTCGAAGGTGATGTTCTCGTCGTGCTCGCCCATCGGCGCCTTGTAGGCGGGGGTGAACAGCGGCTCGGGCAGGCGGTCGCCATCCTGCAGGCCGGCGGGGAGCGGGATGCCGCAGACGGTGCCGTGCTCCTGGTACTCGGCCCAGCCGGATCCCGTGATGTATCCACGGACCACGCACTCGATCGGCAGCATCTCGAGCGACTGCGCGAGCATGGCGCGGTCTTCGACGAACGCCGGGATGTCGCCATCGGCGAGGTGGTTGGGCACGTCGTCGAGCTGTGCGAACCACCACCGGCTGAGAGCGGTGAGCAGGGCGCCCTTCTCCGGGATGCCGGGGGAGAGCACGAAGTCGAACGCGCTGACCCGGTCGCTCGCGACGACGAGGATGCGGGTGTCGCCGGGATCCTCCGAGGCGTACAGGTCGCGGACCTTGCCCGAGTAGATGTGCCGCCAGCCAGGGACGCTCTGTGCTGATCCTTCTGAAGGTGTGCTCACCCGCCCATTATCCCGGTGATCCGGCTGCGGCCGTGGCTGTGCGTCATGGCCGGCCGAATCCGTCAGCCGGATCGCTTGATCGGATGCCGGAACAGGCGTATAGTCCACGTGGACTAGTTGGGATGGAGTAGGTGATGAAAGACCCGATCGATTCGCTGACGCCGATGGGCGTGATGGTGCTCGCACTGCTGCGCGAGGGCGACATGCACCCGTACGAGATGGTGCGGCTGCTGCGCGTGCGAGACGACGATCGACTGCTCACGATCACGAACGGCACGCTCTATCACACGGTGTCGCGGCTCCAGAAGACAGGACTCATCGATGAGGTGGGCATCGACCGCGACGGCAATCGCCCGGAGCGCACCACGTACACGCTGACGGATGCCGGACGCAGCGCTGTCATCGCCTGGGTGCAGCGCGAACTGCCCCGCGTCGATCGCCCGACCGATTTCCGCATCGCGCTCGCCGAGGCGCACAACCTCGAACGCGACGATGTGGTGGAGCTGCTCGGCGACCGCCGGACCGCGCTCGTCGAGGAGCACACGGCGCACCGCGACGGACTCGCCGAGGCGTACGCCAAGGGCGTTCCGGCCCAGGTGCTCGTCGAGGTCGAGCGCCAGGAGGTGCTGCTCGAAGCCGAGCTGCGCTGGCTCGACGCGTTCCTCACCAGACTCGACGGCGACGACCTCCCCTGGGGGCCGTCGGCGTTCCCCGATTCAGACCGCTATCTCGCTCAGCGAAAGGCTGCACAGCTATGACCGAATCACGCCAGGCGACGGGACCCGATACGGGAACCTTCGCACCGGGGCACCGCCCCGCCAGCCCATGGCCCGCCCTGTGGGCGCTCGTCATCGGCTTCTTCATGATCCTCGTCGACACCACGATCGTCTCGGTCGCGAATCCGGCGATCAAGGCCGCACTCGACCCGAACACGAACAACCTCGACAACGTCGTGTGGGTCACGAGCGCGTACCTGCTCACCTACGCCGTGCCGCTGCTGATCACGGGACGACTCGGTGACCGCTTCGGACCGAAGAACATCTACCTCATCGGCCTCGCGATCTTCACGCTCGCATCGCTCTGGTGCGGGCTGTCGAGCTCGCTCGAGGGCCTGATCGCTGCACGTGCAGTGCAGGGCCTCGGCGCGGCGTTCATGACGCCGCAGACCATGGCCGTCATCACGCGGACGTTCCCGCCGAACCGACGAGGAGCCGCCATGGGCCTCTGGGGTGCCACGGCCGGCGTCGCCACCCTGGTCGGCCCGCTGCTCGGTGGCGTGCTGGTCGACGGCCTCGGCTGGGAGTGGATCTTCTTCGTCAACCTTCCCGTCGGCGTGATCGCCTTCGTCGCGGCGTGGATCCTCGTTCCGAAGCTCCAGACGCATCCGCACCGCTTCGACATCCTCGGCGTCGTGCTCAGCGCTGCCGCGATCTTCCTCGTGGTCTTCGGGCTGCAGGAGGGCGAGAAGTACGACTGGGGCGTCATCTGGGGTCCGATCTCGGTCTGGGGCCTGATCATCGCCGGCATCGTCCTGCTCGCGGTCTTCATCCTGCAGCAGTGGAAGACGAAGAGCGAGGCACTCGTGCCGCTCGAGCTGTTCCGCGACCGCAACTTCTCCGGCGCGAACATCGCGATCGCCACGGTCGGCTTCGCCGTGACGAGCATGTCGCTGCCGTTGATGTTCTTCCTGCAGATCGCGCGCGGGCTCACGCCGACGCAGGCCGCACTGTTGATGATCCCGATGGCCGTGTTCTCGGGAGTGCTCGCACCGCTCGCGGGGAAGATCCTCGATCGCACCGATCCGCGGCTCATCCTCATCCCGGGCCTGGTCCTCTTCTCGGCCGCGCTGCTCTGGTACTCGTCGCTGGTGAACATGGACAGCGAGATCTGGATGTTCCTCTTCCCGTCCGCACTCCTCGGCATCGGCAGCGCCGGCATGTGGGGACCGCTCGCGACCACCGCGACCCGGATGCTCCCGATGCGCCAGGCCGGTGCCGGCGCCGGCATCTACAACACCACGCGGACCATCGGGTCAGTGGTCGGGTCCGCGTCGATCGCGACGTTCATGCAGGCGCGCCTCGAAGCCAACCTGCCTGGCATGGACGATGCCGCAGGCTCGATCGGCTCCGGAGGCTCGCTGCCGGCGGCCGTCGCCGACGGCTTCTCGGCGGCGATGTCGCAGGCCATCCTGCTGCCGGCCAGTGTGATCGTGATCGGCCTCATCGCCTCGCTGTTCCTGCGCGGAGCTCCGAAGCAGGCGGCGCCCGCGGCCGAGGCGTCCGCCGCCCCGGCTGCGTAGTCCTGCACAGACCGTCGGTGGATCCGGGATATCCACAGCAACGCGGCACATCGCATCTCGCCCGGCGCCACCGCCGGGCGAGATGCGTAGCCTCGGTAGAATCTGCCGCGAGCTCGCGGTTCGGAGACCGTGAGCTGCGGCTGCTGCAGCGTATCGTCGAGCAGCGACGCGAACTGATCGAGGAGGCGTGGAATGAGCACTTCCATTGATGCTGCGCTCGCCGTCGGGATCGAGATCGACGATCAGGAACTGCACGTTCGGATCAAGGACGGTCGCACGATCAGCGTTCCTCTCGGGTGGTTCCCTCGGCTCGCGAACGCGAGCGCGGCGGAGCGCCTGGACTGGCGCTTGATCGGGGAGGGCGAAGGCATCCGCTGGCACCGCATCGACGAGGACATCTCGATATCCGCGCTGCTGCGGGGCCGATGATCGCGTTTTGCGTGTCCGGCGTCCGCATGATGTCATCGGGTGATGACGACGGAACTCGTGCGCCCGACCCCCGCCCTCTTCGACAGCTGGGCATCCGCCGTCGCCGAGTTCGGTGACGGACACATCGACGGATCAGGGCTCACGGCACCGGTGACCCCGGACCGGGCGACGCTCGAGGCGCTCGTCGCCGAGTCCATCACGATCGCGGACACGACCGTCGCACCGCCGGAGGGACGAGTCCACAACGACCTGTACTGGATCGTCGACGAGGGCGAGGTCGTCGGCTTCCTCTCGTTCCGGCACGCGCTGAACGACTATCTGCGCGAGGTGGGCGGGCACATCGGCTACGCGGTCCGGGTATCGCGACGCCGTCAGGGGTACGCATCCGCAGGGCTCGCTCTCGCCCTCGACCGCGCACGTGAGATCGGTCTCGACCGCGTGCTCGTGACGTGCGACGACGACAACGTCGGGTCGGCGCGCACGATCGAGGGCGCCGGTGGCGTGCTGCAGGACGTCCGCGAAAGGTCCGAGATGGGCCACCCGATGGTGCGGCGCTACTGGATCACGCTCTAGCCGAACGGTGCGCGCGGCGCCGGCGGCGGTGGCATCCGGCATTCCGGACCGGGTCCAAGTGTTGACTAGGGTGGTTTCTCGGCGCCCGTCCGGTCGTCACCGCCGATCGAGGAGCATCCGTCGTGATCCGAAATCCCTCTTCCGCGGCCGGAAGGCTGCGCCGACTCGGTCGCACCGCGACGGCCACGGTGTTGACGGTCTTCGTCGCCATCGGCGCGCTGCTCGGCGGCGCCACCGCGGCGAACGCCGAGACCGAGACCTACGTGATCGGCACCGACACGACCTTCGCGCCGTTCGAGTTCACGAACGCCGATGGCGAGCTCGTCGGCATCGACATGGACCTGCTCCGCGCGATCGCGAAGGATCAGGGTTTCGAGGTCGAGATCCGTCAGCTCGGATTCGACGCGGCCCTGCAGGCACTGCAGTCGAACCAGGTCGACGCCGTCATGGCGGGCATGTCGATCACCGACGAGCGCAAGCAGGCCTTCGACTTCAGCGACCCGTACTTCACCAGCGGCATCCAGCTCGGTGTGCTCGAGTCGAGCGACATCCAGTCGCTCGACGACCTCGACGGCAAGACCGTCGCGGTCAAGACCGGCACGCAGGGGCAGACGTTCGCCGAGGAGCACGAAGACGAGTACGGCTTCCGCGTCACCCCCTACAGCGACACGACCGACATGGTGGATGCCGTCAAGGCAGGCCAGGCGGTCGGCTACTTCGAGGACTTCCCGGTGCTGGCCTACGGCATCCAGCAGGGGTCGGGCTTCCGCCTCGTCGGTGAGCCCGAGCTCGGCGGCGAGTACGGCTTCGCGGTCAACAAGGGGATGAACCCCGAACTGCTCTCGATGTTCAACGAGGGGCTCGCGAACCTCCAGGACTCCGGCGAGTACGACACGATCGTCGACACCTACCTCAGCGCCGACGAGACCAGCGCGCAGCCGACCGACATCGTCTCGGTCGCGGTGAAGTACTGGCCGGCGCTGATGAGCGGTCTCTGGCTCACGATCCTCGCGACGCTCGTCGCGCTCGTCGCATCCTTCATCCTGGGCATCGTGTTCGGCTTCGGACGCATCTCGAAGTTCCTGCCGTTCCGCTGGCTCGCCACCGCCTACGTCTACGTCTTCCGCGGCACCCCGATCCTGGTGCAGGCGTTCTTCGTGTTCTTCGCCATCCCGCAGCTGTTCCCCGGCCTGCAGTTCAACCCGTTCGTGGCCGGTGCGATCACGCTCTCGCTCAACACGGGCGCGTACATGACCGAGATCATCCGTGGTGGCATCCAGGCGGTCGATCCCGGCCAGGCCGAGGCATCCCGCTCGCTCGGACTCGGCCACTGGAAGACCATGCAGAAGGTCGTGCTGCCGCAGGCATTCCGGATCATGATCCCGTCGTTCGTGAACCAGGGCATCATCACCCTGAAGGACACATCGCTGATCAGCGTCATCGGTCTCGCGGAGCTCACGTTCGCCTCGCGTCAGATCATCGCGTCGACGTACCTGTCGGCGCAGGTGCTGACGATCGTCGCCATCATCTACTTCGTCGTGATCACGCTGCTGACGCTGCTCGCGAACCGCCTGGAGAGGACGTTCAACGCATGAGCAAGATCGCCGTGCAGGATCTGCACAAGTCGTTCGGAAGCAACCAGGTACTCAAGGGCATCGACCTCACGGTGGACGACGGCGAGGTCGTCGCGGTCATCGGACCCTCCGGCTCCGGCAAGTCGACGCTGCTGCGCTGCCTGAACAAGCTCGAGGAGCCCACCTCGGGCAAGGTCGTCATCGACGGTGTCGACCTGACCGACAAGAGCGTCAAGCTCGACGAGGTGCGCCAGCGCATCGGTATGGTCTTCCAGCACTTCAACCTGTTCCCGCACATGACCGTGCTCGAGAACATCACGCTCGCTCCGATCGAGCTCGGCCGGCTCTCGAAGACGGAGGCGCGTGAGCGTGCGATGTCGCTGCTCGAGCGTGTCGGGCTGCAGGAGAAGGCGGATGCCAAGCCGGCATCCCTCTCCGGCGGACAGAAGCAGCGCGTGGCGATCGCCCGTGCGCTCGCGATGGACCCCGAGATCATGCTGTTCGACGAGGCCACCAGCGCGCTCGACCCCGAGATGGTCGGCGAGGTGCTGCAGGTCATCCGCGACCTGGCCTCCGCCGGCATGACGATGGTGCTCGTGACGCACGAGATGGGCTTCGCCCGCGAGGTGTCCGATCGCACGGTCTTCATGGACGGCGGCGTGGTCGTCGAGGAGGCTGCGCCGGCAGACCTGTTCGGCGCCCCGAAGAACGAGCGCCTGAAGGACTTCCTCTCGAAGGTGCTCTGACCTCCCTGCCGCTCCTCCCTGTGCCGAGCGGCCCC
>NZ_JYIW01000013.1 GCF_000956525.1 Microbacterium oxydans | reverse complement strand
CCTCCGCACGCACCACCAGCTTCCGCACATCATCCAACGACACCCCCACCGCACGCTCCACCAGCACCCGCTCACCCTCCACGGTCCGCTCCGGCCCTGCCGCCACCCGACACCGGTCCAACACCGCAATGATCAGGCCCGCGGCTGCGACCCCGAGTACTCCGGAGGCCAGCGCGTCACGCACCGCCGGGTATCTCGCCGGTACCGGCGCCCCGACCAGATCCGTGCGCGGTGCGGTCGCCTCCCCCACCGCCACCAGACGAGCAGCATCACCCGCGGAACCTCCCGTCGTCGCGGCGATCAACGTCGCCGGATTCCGGAACCCCTGCTGCTTCGCAAGACTCCCCGCCCCGAGCTCCGGCCGCGACTCGCGAGCGATCCCAGCCGCAACAGCAACTTGCACCGCATCCACACGCCGCTGCAACACACCGATCGCCGCATTCACCGCGATCAACTGACCCCGGGACAACTCGGTCGCATCGTCGGCATCCGCCCACGCCGCATCGAGGCGAGCCACCGCCTCATGCACCCCGACCAGCTTCCCCATAGCCCCATTTTATCCCGACCACCACCGAGTTTCGAAGCTATGTTCGAATCATATTCCGGCATACCGGCATACCGGCATCCTGCAGATCGCAGACGAAAGACATGCCGGTTCACCGCGCGGACAGGGAATCCTGCGAGCATCCGACACGTTCCCTCCTTCGGACCCTCTCGAAAGGACCCGAATGCCCCCGTCACCCCGCCGCTCGGCGTGGCCTCCCCTGCTGCTCGCGATCGCGCTCGAGGTGATGGCGACGCTGTCTCTGCGCGCCGCCGAGGGCTTCACGTACCCGCTGTGGCTCATCCCCGTCGCGATCGGGTACACGTCGTCGCTCTTGCTGCTGTCGATCGTGCTGGACAGAGGGATGCCGGTGGGCGTCGCCTACGGCATCTGGTCCGCCATCGGCGTGGTGCTCACCGCGGTGCTCGGCACCGTGCTGTTCGGCGAACTGCTCGGACCCGTGCAGATCGTCGGCGTCGGCGTCATCGTCGTCGGCGTACTGCTGGTCGAGTTGGGCTCGCACGCGCGAGACACAACAGCACCGGCGGAGGTCGCCTCGTGACCTGGCTGCTGCTCGCGCTCGCGATCGCGAGCGAGGTCACCGCGACGCTCAGCCTCCGCGCATCAGAGGGACTGCGCCGCCGGCGCTGGATCCCCGTGATCGTCGTCGGCTACCTCGCTGCCTTCGTCCTACTCGGCACGATCCTCGCGATGGGAATGCCGGTGGGCGTCGCCTACGGCATCTGGGCCGCCGCCGGGGTCGCCGTGACCGCCGTCCTCGGCCGCGTCATCTTCAAAGACCACTTCTCACTGCTGATGGGCATCGGCGTCGCCCTCATCGCGGTCGGCGTCGCGCTCATCGAGTTCGGGCACTGACCCCGCCGCACGGAGCCGGCGATCACCAGCACCGCCCCCCTCAGAACTGCGCCGAGAACGCCCCATCGCTCTTGAGCAGCTGGCCCGAGATCCAGCGCCCCTCGTCCGAGACGAGGAACTCGACCACTGCGGCGACGTCGGCCGGGCGACCGAGGCGTCGGAGCGGAGTCATCGCGCCGAGCTCGGCGCGCGTCTCGTCGTCCATCCAGCCGGTGTCGACCGGACCGGGGTTCAACACGTTGGCGGAGATGCCCTTGGGTCCGAGTTCGCGCGCCGCCGAGATGACGAGCCGGTCGAGCGCGCCCTTCGAGGCGCCGTACGGGAGGTTGCCGGTCACGTGATCGCTCGTGAGCGCGAGGATCACGCCGCCGTCGTCACCGATCTGGCGCGCGAAGGCGGCGATCAGCAGCAGGCTCGCTCTGGCGTTCACGGCCACGTGCAGGTCGAAGCTCGCGGCGGTCGTGTCGAGGATGCCGGATTCCACATCGTGCGCGTGGCTCAGGATCAGCGCCGAGATCGGGCCGTGCTCGCGCGTCACGTCGGCGATCAGCTGCTCAGGACCGTCGTGGGTGGAGAGGTCTGCAGGATGGTCGGCGTCGTGGAGGTCGCTGGTGACGACCGTCCAGCCGGCCGAACGAAGGCGGGGGACGATGCCGGCTGCGATGCTGTTCGCGCGTGCGGCACCGGTGATCAGGGCGAGGGGCATCCGGCCACGCTACCGGAGCCCCCGCGTCAGTGCGCCGCCCACATGGCGATCACACCGACGGTCATCGACCACGATTCGACCGCGAGGAGCCGTGACCCGACGCCGCGCACGTGCGGACGGATCCGGTCGGCGATCGTCCACGCCACGAGCAGCGCCACCCCCACGGTCGCGAGCCCGCCAACGGCATCCGACGCGAGATGCGCCCCATGCCCCGGCTCGATGATCATGCCGCCGTGCGTGATGCTCGCGAACGCGCAGAGCGCCATGACGAGCGATCCGAGCGCCCGGTGGCAGCAGGCGCGCACGGTCGGCCGCCCCCGCAGCCCCGCGGTGCCGAGCATCGCCGAGACGAGCAGGGTGAGCCCGGCGAGCAGCAGCACGCGAGCGTCACCGGCCGCCGCGACCATGCCGATCATCGCCGCGGCCATCACGATCACCGACTGCCGCCCCTGCCATGGCACCGTGCGCCTCGCGCCGAGGCAGCACGCGACAGCGACGATCGCGCTCGCGATCATCAGCGCCATCGCTGCGGGTGCACCCATGGATCGGATTATATTGATCAATCGCTCAAAATAGCCAGACCTCGATCGGATGCGACAAGATGGGCTCATGCCCCGCATCGTCGACCATGATGAGCGCCGCCGCCAGATCGCCGAGGCGCTGCTGACGGTCGCCGCTCGCGACGGTCACGAGCGCGTGTCATCCCGCGCCGTCGCGACCGAGCTCGGCGTCGCCACCGGAGCACTCTGGCACTACTTCGACGGATTCGACGACGTCGTGCGCGCCGCAGCCGCCGAGGTCACCCGTCGCACCGACGAGCGCATCGCCGCCGCGACGAACGGCCTCCGCGGACTCCCCCGCCTGCACGCCCTCATGCGCGAAGTCCTCCCGGTCGACGATCTGACCCGCTCCGAAGCCCGCGTCGTGGTCGGCTTCTGGGGACGCGTCGCAACCCTCGCCGAGACGCCCGACGCCGGGGCACCGACCCTCGCGACCTGGCAGGACAGCATCCGCTCCGCCCTCGAGGAGGCCGTCGCCGACGGCGAACTGCATCGGGACACCCCGCAGGATGCCGTGATGGCGCTGCTGCGATCGGTCACCTACGGGCAGCAGGTCGTCGAGGTCACGGAGCCGCAGCCGTCGAGCGCCCACCTCGCGGTGCTCGACAGCATCCTGGCCCCCTGGCGCGCCTGAGCCTCGCGCGCACGATCCGGGTCTTGTGACCCGGGGCGTTCCGTCGTACCATCGTGCCAACCCGTTTATTGAGCGTTCGCTCGAAATCAGTGAGGTCGACGATGTCCCACCACTCCCCGCAGCCGATCACCCTCGAGAAGCGTGCGACTCCGCATCCGCACGACCCGCTCACCGCAGCCGAGATCGCCGCCGCCCGCGTCGTGCTCGACACGGCAGGGCTGCTCACCGACACCGTGCGTGTGCCGATGCTGCTCCCGGACGAGCCGACCAGAGACGAGCTCGCTGCCTGGACACCGGGTGCGCCGATCGACCGCCGCATCGATGCGACACTCCTCGACACCGCGACCGGCATCGCTACCGAGGTCGTCGTCTCGATCACCCGTGGCGAGGTGATCCGCAGTGCGCGCGTGCCCAACGACGCCCCGCCCTACGGACAGCCGCAGTACCTGTTCGAGGAGTACGAGCGCGCCGAGGCGATCGCGAAGGCCTCCCCCGAATGGCAGGAGGCGATGCACCGCCGAGGACTCGAGGACCACATGGCCCTGGCGTTCTGCGGCCCCCTCGCCCCCGGCTACACGGGGCGTGCCGATGAGGTCGGGCGCCGCGTCATCCGATCGCTCACCTTCCTGAAGTACGACGAGGACGACTCACCGTGGGCGCACCCGGTCGAGGGGCTGATCGTGCACATCGACCTCACCTCGAACAGCGTGATCCGCGTCGAGGACCACGGCGACGTCCCGGTCCCGGCCGGCCACGGCAACTACTCCCCGGAGGTGCAGGGCGAGGCCAGGACGTCGCTCAAGCCGATCGAGATCACGCAGCCGGAGGGTCCGAGCTTCGCGATCACCGGATCGCTCGTGGAGTGGGAGGGCTGGTCGATGCGGGTGGACTTCAACGCGCGCGAGGGCCTGGTGCTGCACGACGTGGCGTTCCAGGGGCGCTCGGTCCTGAGCCGGGCCAGCGTGCCCGAGATGGTGGTGCCCTACGGCGACACCGCGCCCGGTCGATTCTGGATCAGCTACTTCGACGCCGGGGAATACCTGCTCGGCAAGAACGCCAACCACCTCGAGCTCGGCTGCGACTGTCTCGGCGTCATCCACTACCTCGACGGCTACGTCGCGGACGACCACGGCAACCCAGTGCGCATCCCGAACGTGATCTGCATGCACGAGGAGGACGACGGCATCCTCTGGAAGCACACCGATCTCGCAGGCCGCGCCGCGGTGCGCCGCTCCCGCCGCTTCGTGGTGTCGTACTTCTCGACGATCGGCAACTACGACTACGGCTTCTACTGGTACTTCTCGCTCGACGGATCGATCGAGGTCGTCGCGAAGGCCACCGGCATCGTGTTCGCTGCGGCCGGAGTCCCAGGCGTGCGGCAGAAGCACGCCACCGAGCTCGCCCCTGGTGTCTTCGCCCCGGTGCACCAGCACCTGTTCTGCGCTCGGCTCGACGTGGCGATCGACGGCGACGACAACCGTCTCGTCGAGGTCGACGCGCAACGCGTGCCGATGGGACCGGAGAACCCCTTCGGGAATGCGTTCACCTGGTCGGAGACGACGCTGGCGACCGAGTCGGCGGCGCAGCGCGAGGCCGACGCCTCCGTGGCCCGCGTCTGGGAGGTGCAGAGCGCCTCGCGCACCAACCGCGTGGGCCGACCGACCGCGTATCACCTGGTGCCGGAGCCGACCGCGCTGCTGATGGCAGACCCCGCGTCGTCGGTCGCGGCACGAGCGGCGTTCGCCACGAAGCACCTCTGGGCCACGAAGTACGAGCACGGACAGATCTGGCCGGCCGGCCGCTACCCCAACGCGCATCAGGGTGGCGCCGGTCTGCCGGAGTACACCGCCGGCGACCGCTCGATCGACGGCGAGGACATCGTGCTGTGGCACACCTTCGGCCTCACGCACTTCCCTCGCCCGGAGGACTGGCCGATCATGCCGGTCGACACCGCCGGATTCCGCTTCAGGCCGAACGGCTTCCTCGACGAGAACCCGGCGATGGATGTGCCCGAGTCGTCGCAGGCGCACGGCGGCGCCTCGTCGGCCGGGTCATGCTGCGGCGGAGGCGATGCCTGCACCTGCGGCCGCTGACCGGTCTCAGGACAGCGCGGCGATCGCGTCGCGCAGGATGCCGTCGGCGTCGGCGAGAGCGGATGCCGCGGCATCCGGGGTCGCGCCGGTCGTGACCGTGAGCAGCGCGAGCTTCACGGATCCAGACGCCCCCTCGAGCGCGGCAGCGGCTTCTTCGACCCCGACCCCGGCCAACTGCGACACCGTGCGGATCGAGCGAGCGTGCAGCTTCTCGTTCGTGGCGAGCAGGTCGACCATCACGCCGCGGTAGGTCTTGCCGAGCTTGATCATCGAGAGCGTCGTGAGCATGTTCACCACGAGCTTCTGCGCGGTGCCCGACTTGAGCCTGGTGGAGCCGGAGATGAACTCCGGACCGGTCACGATCTCGATCGCGATCTCGGCGACCGCACCGATCGCCGACGCCGTGTTGGATGCGATCGCGACGGTGAACGCACCGATGCCGCCGGCGTACTCGAGGCCGCCGACCACATAGGGCGTGCGGCCGGAGGCCGAGATGCCGACGACCGTGTCGTCGGCGGTGAGTGCGAGCCCTCGGAGCTCGGCCGCCGCGGCCTGATCGTCGTCCTCGGCGTTCTCGACCGCGGAGCGGATGGCGGTCTCGCCACCCGCGATCAGACCGACGACCATCGACGGATCGGTGCCGAAGGTGGGCGGGCATTCGCTCGCATCGAGCACGCCGATGCGGCCGGCCGTGCCTGCGCCGATGTAGATGAGGCGGCCGCCGCGGCGGAAGCGCTCGGTGATGCCGTCGACCGCAGCCGCGATCTCGGCGGCCCGCTCGGCGACCGCGACCGGCACCCTGGCGTCTTCCGCGTTCATGCGGCGCACGAGCTCGGCGGTGTCGAGCAGGTCGAGGTCGCCGCGCTCGGTGGTCGACGCCTCGGTGTCGAGACTCGCGAGCACGGTGAGCAGATCGTTCAGTCGAGTGTCATTCGGCACGGTGCACGAACCTTTCATGGGGAAGATCGGGGCGGCCGGCGAGCAGCAGTGCGCCGTCGAGCGCGGTCCCTGCCGCCGGGATGCCGGTGCGTCCGGCTGCCTGCAGCGATGAGACGAGGGCGGCGCGGAACCAGTCATGGTCGGTGAGCCCACCATGGATCACGACATCGAGGCTGCGTGACGAGGCGGCGGCAGCGGATGCCGTCAGGAGCCGGACCGCCTCGGCAGCGATCTCAGCGGCGATGCGGTCACCGGCCGCTGCGGCGTCGAGCACGAGGGGTGCGAGCGTCGCGAGTCGGCGAGCGAGGGGCTCGGGTCGGGCGAGCCATGCGGCGATGTCGGATGCTGCGCCGATGCGCTCTCGGATCCCGGTGGTGAGCGTCGTGTCCGGCGACAGATCGACGGAGCCGCGCAGCACAGCCCGCAGCGCCTCCCGTCCGAGCCAGGATCCGCTGCCGAAGTCGCCGAGCTCAGGGCCCCAGCCGTCGACGAGTCGCACGCCGTCGGCGTCGACGCCGAGAGCCGCGGCTCCGGTACCGGCGATCAGCAGCACACCTTCGCCGCCGCCGAGCGCGCCCGCGTGCGCTGTCACGACATCGGATGCCACGGCGACCCGCGCTCCGGTCTCGGCGGCGAGGGCTTCGGCGAGCTGTCGTGCAGCATCGGGGGCCGCCCAGGCGCCAGCCGCGCCGACGCCGAGGAGGTCGATCGGCGGATCGTCGCGCGGCAGCAGCGGCAGGATCGACGCCAGCGCCGCCGCCACACCGTCACGCGCGGCGAGCCCGGGGGCCCCGACGCCGTCGCTCGCGACGTCGGCTGCGACCACGCGGCATCGGGACTTGCCGAGGTCGACGGCGACGGCACGAGCGGGGGAAGACATGAAAATAGTCTACGCATTCATAGAGACCCATGAAACAATTGTTCACGCGCGTCCGTCGATCCGATGCGCCGCGTGGACGAGGGAGAGTCATGAGCATCCAGACGACGATCGCGACGGCTGCCGAGACGCTCCCGCCGTCGCTCGCCCGCATCGCGCGCGTGATCAGCGAGAACCCGAACACCGCCGTGGAGAGCACGATCTCGGAGCTCGCCGCCCTCTGCGAGACCTCCGTCGCCTCCGTCGTGCGGTTCTGCCGCGTGATCGGCCTGCGCGGCTACGCCGCCCTCCGCATGTCGCTGGCCGCTGAGCTCGGCCGCGAGTCCGTGCAGTTCAGCGCTCCGACCGGCTTCGGTTCGGAGATCGCCGTCGGCGACTCCCTGCGCGACGCCGCAGGCAAGATCGCGGCACTCGAGTTGCTGGCGATCGAGGAGACGGTCGGCAACCTCGACTACGACGTGCTCGCCGACGCCGTCGAGGCGATCGACCAGGCGCACCGCATCCTGCTCTTCGGCGTCGGGGCGAGCCGCCTCGTCGCCGACGATCTCGGCCACAAACTCCTGCGCATCGGCCGCACCGCGATCGTGCTCTCCGACGCCCACGAGGCAAGTGCCGCCGCCGCGCTCAGCGCACCGAAGGCCGTCGCGATCGGGTTCTCGAACTCCGGCACGACCGCCGAGACGGTCCGGTTCCTGCAGACCGCCAGAGCTGCGGGAAGCGCCACGATCGGCGTCACGAGCGCAGCGGACTCCCCCCTCGCCGAGACCGCGGACCACGCCCTGTTCACGCACGCCAGGGAATCACGGTTCCGCGCCGGCGCGATGGTCAGCCGCATCGCGCAGCTGGCGCTCGTCGACTGCATCTTCGTCGGCGTCGCCCAGCGTCGCCATGCGCACACCGTGCACGCGCTGCAGCGTACGGCGGATGCAGCCCAGGCGCTCCGCGGCGACTGAGCGCCGCCGCTTCAGACGGCTCGGCGCTCAGTCCGCGACCGACGCTGCCGGCTGCGCTCCAGCCGAGGGCTGTCCTGCGACCGATCCGGCGGTGCGGAGGAACACGATGATCCAGCTGAAGATCAGCACCGCCGCGATCAGCTCGACGGCCGTCAGGTTGTAGTACCCCACGGCGAAGAACGCGGCGAGCAGCACGATCACCAGCACGTACGCCCAGCCGAACACCACGAACACGCGCGGGATCGTGCGCAGGAACCACGGCAGCCCCACGACGACGACTGCGAACACCACTGCCATCCCCGTGGCGACGGTGTTGTGCACGATGAAGAACTCGTCGACGGGGAAGATGCCGACGCAGGCGAGGAAGATCCCCATCAGGATCAGCCCGCCGCGCACGATGAAGCGTCCCCGCCGGTCGATCGGATCCGCGGCAGGCAGACCGGCGGTCGCATATCGCGAGATCGTGGTGATCATGATCCCGGCGATGATGAGGGTCACGTTGAACGCGAGCGATGCGCTGTTCGAACTCATGCCGAGCGCCGAGAGGTTGTCGCGCCACCAATGCGGGTCGCTCGACGCGAGCATGCTCGCGAAGGCGCCGACCACGAGGAACACGGCGAGCACCAGCGACAGCACCATGGGCGTGAGCGCGACGCTGCTCAGGAACGACACGTACGCGGTGAGCGCGAAGGCCACGGCGACGAGCACCGCGCCGGGGAACGGGAACACCGGAGCATCCGTGAAACTGCGCTCCAGCAGCTTGGCGACCCCGAGCCAGCCGAGCGCGGCGATGGCCGCATGGGCGAAGGCGATCGCCAGGAGGTCGTACCAGCGGAGGCGATCCCCCGGCACGCTGAAGCCGTCGCGCACGGCGTCGGGGGCGAGTTCTTCGAGGCGGACGGCGAGACGCCCGAGCATGAACGCGATGGCCGCGGTCAGTGCGCCGCCGTATGCCGCGAACGCGCCGATCGACCCGGGACCGCTGATCGACAGCTGGCGGCCCCAGAAGACCGGGAGGCCGATCGTGAAGCCGATCACGAGGAAGAGCGCCCCGACGATCAGGGCGGTCGCCTCGAACACGGCATCCGAGGTCTGCGGCCCGCGCAGCTGCCGAAGCACCCGCATGACCCGGTCGGCGAAAGCTCTCATGGGTGCACCCTTCCGATCCACATCCGAGAAGTCGTGCCGGTTCCGCGCCGCCGGTGATAGCATCGCCCCACGGATCGTATACAACGTCGTCGTTCCACCATCCCGAGGTGATCATTCATGAACGGTGCACCCGCTGCCCCTGCCGAATCGGTGTCCACGCTCATCGCGCGCAACATCAGCGAGTTCCGAGCTGCCGTCAGCGAGTCCTTCGTGCCGCTGCAGGTGTCCAGCGGCGGGCCCGACCACTTCCGCGGTGTGATCCGCGGCGCCTCGGTCGACGAGGTGCACGTGACCGAGGTCAGGGCCACCTCGCACGTCGTCGAACGCACCCCCGAGCTCATCGCCCGCAGCGACCGCTCGTACTTCAAGGTCAGTCTGATGCTCGCCGGCACCGGCCTGCTGATCCAGGACGACCGCGAGGCGGTGCTGCAGGCCGGCGACCTCGCCGTGTACGACACCGACCGCCCGTACTCGCTCGTGTTCGACCAGGACTTCCGCACCATGGTCGTGATGTTCCCGAAGCACCTCATCAGCCTGCCCTCCGACATGATCGGACAGCTCACCGCCGTCCGCATCTCCGGCCAGGAGGGGCTCGGTGGCATGGTCGTCCCCTACCTGACGCAGCTGGCGGGCAACCTCGACCAGCTCGCCGGCACCACCGGCGCACGGCTTGCACACAGCGCCCTCGATCTCGTCACGACCGTCTTCACGCGCGAGCTCGGGCTCGACGAGGTCTCGGCCGATCCACATCGCGCACTCGTGCAGCGCATCCGCTCGTACATCGATCGCAATCTCGCCTCGACCGACCTCGGTCCGGCGACGATCGCCTCGGCGCACTTCATCTCGACCAGGCACCTGCACGGCCTGTTCCAGGAGCAGGGCGTGACCGTCTCGACCTGGATCCGCACCCGCCGCCTCGAGCAGTGCCGCCGTGATCTGCTCGACCCGATGCTCGCTGACCGGCCGGTCGCGGCGATCGCCGCGCGCTGGGGCTTCGTCGACGCGGCGCACTTCAGCCGCGCGTTCAAGTCGGCCTTCGGGGTCTCCCCCAGCGAGTACCGCGCGGCGCGCTGACCGCCCGGATCAGGGGACGTATACGGGCGGCTCGAACATCGAGCCTCCGCTGAGCACCTGCACCACGACGAAGCCAGGCAGCGACGCGGCCACGAGGATGCCCAGCGCGATGAGGAGGCTGAGACCGACGCCGCGCCGACCACCGCGGATCGCCAGGAACAGGCCGATCAGCACCAGTGCGTGCAGGACCAGTACGGGGATCAGGCCGAACTGCAGCCCCCACCCCGCCATCGTCGTGCCGGCCGCCTGCGCCTTGCCCTCCTCCGAGAACTCCTCCTCGAAACCCAGCCAGCACCACGCCCAGGCGACGGCGAACAGGATGACGGACAGCAGCAGAGCGAGCGTCCAGGCTGCAACGCGAAGCGCGATCGGACGGGCAGGACGGGATTCGGTGCGCACGCCTCATCCTGGCATCGGCACACGCACCTGGGCGGGATGCCGAGCGCACTCACAGCCTCGCTCTTGCCCGGGAGGGCACGCCGGTTGACTCTCGGCGCGCGATGGACGCCGCGACCTTGAGGGGATGACCGGCCCGGATCCAGCATGAGGCAAGCGCACCGCGACGACGCGATGCCCGGAGCGAGGATGCTCCGCCGAGTGCGACGTCTGGACCTCCATGACCGACATCTCCACCGACCCGACGCTCGATGAGTGGCGCACATACGACGAGTTCGCCGCGGGCATCGACACGTACCGGCTGCCGAACACGCTGCTCGCCGGCACCGCGCTGACGCTCAGCCTCGATGACGGCACGACGCTCGCCCTCCGCTTCGACGCTGACGCCGTGACCTGGACCGGATTCGACGCCTCAGGGACCGACCCGTATGACGCGGTCAGGGTGCGCGACGACATCGTGTTCGTCAACATCCCGCTCGAGAGCCGCGAGCGCGAGGCGATCACGGTCGTCTTCTCGACCACGACGCATCGCGCCACGGTCGTCCGCTCCCGCATCGCGGCCGAGGCCGTCGAGGGCACCCCGCAGGTCGGACAGGACTTCTGGGCAGCGACCACCGACGCCGGCCCTGCGAGCGGTGCGGTGCCGGGGCCGAGCCGCGACCTGATCGGCAAGCGCAACATCTACCGCTACAGCCCGCAGCACCTGTACGAGCACGTCTACGTGTCGAGCCAGCGCTACGCATGGCAGTGCCTCGAAGGCGTGCAGCGGGGCCACGGCGACATGGACCTCTCGACCGTGTGGAAGTTCGCCGACGGACTCTACCTGTTCTGCTTCCGCGAATTCCGCATCGCGGTCGCGAGCGTCTGGCTGCACGACCTGGGCTACCAGCTCATGACGACCGGGATCTTCCTCGGACTCAACGGCGAAGGCCAGGCCGAGCACTCGCGCGGCGGCGGTCACATCTACCCGCTCGGCTCCGTCGCCTACCCCGACGCGCAGCCGGTCTGACCCTCTTCGACAGGCACAGCCCTTCGACAGGCTCAGGGACCCAGGAACGGATCGAGGAGAGCACACATGAGCAATGCAGACATCATCCGCGAGCACTACGCCGCGAACGACCGCGGGGACCTCGACGGGATGCTGGCGCCATTCGCATCCGACGTGCGATGGACCGAGGCCGCCGGCTTCCCGTACGCCGGCACCTACATCGGGCCCGACGCGGTCGCCGCGAACGTGTTCGCACGCATCCAGGAGGACTGGGACGACTACACGGTCGCGATCGACGAGGTCGTCGACGGCGGCGACACGGTGATCGGCATCGGCACCTACTCCGGCACCAACACGCGCACGGGGCGGTTCTTCGCGGCTCGCGTCGCGCACGTCTGGCGGCTCGCCGGCGGCAAGGTCGTCGCGTTCGAGCAGTTCACCGACACCGAGATGGTCAACCGCGCGCTGCGCGACCCTTCGACAGGCTCAGGGACCCAAGAAGGGACGAGCGCGTCAGGGACCCAGAACGGGGCGACCGCGGCAGGGACCCATGCCTGAACGGCAGCACCACACAGCACGACCCGAACACACGAGAGGCAGGACGCACATGAACACACGAGTATCCGGCACCGCGGCGCTCATCGCCGTGGCAGCCCTCACCCTCGCCGGCTGTGCCGGCGGAGACGGCGGATCAGGAGGCGAAGGCGCCCCGATCGTGGTCGGCTCCGTCAACACGATCAGCGGACCGGCCACCTTCCCCGAAGCATCCCAGGCCGCGGCTGCGGTCTTCGATGACTTCAACAAGGCCGGCGGCCTGAACGGCCAGATGATCGACTACAAGACCCTCGACGACAAGGGCGACCCGGCGACGGCCACCGCATCCGCCCGCGAACTCGTCGGCAGCGACGGCGCTGTCGCACTGGTCGGCTCCGCGAGCCTCATCGAGTGCGAGATCAACGCGAAGTACTACGAGCAGGAGGGCATCCTCTCGATGCCGGGCATCGGCGTCGACACCGGATGCTTCTCGAGCGAGAACATCTCACCGGCCAACGTCGGACCGTTCAACGACATGACCCTCACGCTGCAGTACGGCTCCGAGGTGCTCGGTCTCGATGACATCTGCATCCTGCTCGAGATCGCCGGCTCCACGCGTCCGACCTACCAGGCCGCGATCGACAAGTGGACCGAGATCACCGGTAAGGAGCCGAAGTACGTCGACGACACCGTGCCGTACGGAGCATCCGACTACACGCCCTACATCGTCAAGGCACGCGACCAGGGGTGCAAGGCCCTCGCGATCAACCCGGTCGAGCCCGATGCGATCGGTCAGGTCAAGGCCGCGAACGCCCAGGGCTGGGACGACGTGACCTGGCTGTACCTGACGAGCGTGTACAGCGAGAACTTCGCCGAGGCGATCGACAACGCGGGTGCGGGCATCTACGTGCCGGCCGAGTTCTACCCGTTCACCGACGACAACGAGATCAACAGCGACTGGCGTGACCTGATGACGGCGAACGACATCCCGCTCACCTCGTTCAGCCAGGGCGGATACCTCGCCGCGAAGTACTTCATCGAGGTGCTGCAGGGCATCGACGGCGACATCACGCGCGAGAGCGTCTCGGCGGCCCTGAAGAACATGGACCCGATCGAGAACCCGATGGTCGGAACGCCGTACGTCTTCGGCACGCAGAACACCGCTGGGTGGCCGATCATCCTGAAGTCCGACACCAACGCCTGGGAGAAGGTCGCGGACGACTGGCTCCGCATCGGCAAGTAAGCACCATCCGCGCTTCGACAGGCTCAGCGACCCAACCGGTCACCGCTTCGACAGGCTCAGCGACCCACTCCCGGCTCCCGGTGACGTTGGGTCCCTGAGCCTGTCGAAGGGCCCACCCCCTCGTCTCAGAAAGGACGCCTCATGCTGCAAGGCGCCATCGCCGGTCTCGCCGCCGGCGGACTCTACGCCGTCCTCGGCGTGTGCCTGACCCTGATGTCGCGGCTCGTCCGCGTCGTCAACTTCGCCCAGGCCGCAACCGGGATGTTCGGTGCCTTCACCGCGGTGTGGTTCGTCCGCGAGCTCGGCCTGCCGATCTGGCTCGGATCGGTGCTCGGCGTGCTGGTCGCCGGACTCCTGGCCGCCGCGATCGGCTTCATCGCCGCGACCTGGCTCTCCGAGGCATCCACCACCACCCGCTCGGCGATGACCGTCGGACCGCTGCTGCTGCTGATCTCGATGTCGTTCATCCTGTTCGGCAACAAGCCGCAGCCGTTCACCCCGATCATCGCCGGTCCCGCCTTCTCGTTCGGCGGCGTGGTGATCAGCCAGGTCACCGTCGCGACCGTCGCGATGGCGATCGTGACCGCGATCGTGGTGCGCATCGTGCTTCGTCGCACTCGCGTCGGCACGCAGCTGCGGGCGCTGTCGGAGCGTCCGACCACGGCCGAACTGCTCGGCATCCGCTCCCGACCGCTGTCGATCGCCGTGTGGTTCGTGACCGGGGTGATCAGTGCGATGGCGATCATGATCGTGGCCCCCTCGCAGTCGAACGACGCGACCAGCTTGTCGATGTTGATCGTGCCGGCCGCCGCCGCCGCCCTGCTCGGCGGGTTCCGTCGCCTCGACCTCGCGGTCATCGGCGGCATCGTGCTCGGCGTGCTCGGTGGACTCGTCGCGCAGATCGACGAGGTCGCGCTCGTCCGCAACTTCCTCCCGTTCCTGTTCATCGTCGTCCTGCTCCTGTGGACGCAACGCAAGGAGGTGTGGGATGCCGCTCGCTGACCGCCCACGTTTCACCGAGAGCCGTACCTTCCGGATCTCCTGGCCCTTCGCCGTCGCGATCGCCTCGATCGGGGTCGGCGCCATCCTCAGCGCCGCCCTGCCGGGCTACTTCGTCTTCCTCGCGATCAGCGCCGTCATCGCTGCGATCGCGATCCTCGGGCTCGGCATCGTGACCGGCTCGGCCGGGATGATCGCCCTCTGCCAGCTCACGTTCGCCGCGGTCGGCGCGTGGATCGTGTCGCTGCTGAACGTCATGCAGGCACCGGGCGGCTTCGTGCTCTGGCTGCTGCTCGGCGGCATCGCGGCAGGCCTCGTCGGCGTGCTGGTCGGGCTGCCGGCACTCCGACTGCGAGGCGTGAACCTCGCGGTGGTGACCCTCGGATTCGCGGCAGCGGCCGACGTCACGCTCGTGCAGATCCAGTTCCCCGGCTCCGCAGACGGCACCGCGATCGAGCGTCCGTCGATGTTCGCGAACGACCGGCAGTTCTTCTTCCTCTCGATCGTCGTGCTCGCCCTGTGCGCACTCGCGGTGTTCTTCCTGCAGCGCAGCCGCTGGGGCTCCAGCTGGAAGGCCGTCGCGTTCTCCGAGCGCGGCACCGCCGCGGCAGGGCAGAGCGTGCAGGTCGCCAAGCTCACCGCCTTCGCGGTCTCGGC
Source organism: Microbacterium oxydans (assembly GCF_000956525.1). Classification (GTDB taxonomy): domain Bacteria; phylum Actinomycetota; class Actinomycetes; order Actinomycetales; family Microbacteriaceae; genus Microbacterium; species Microbacterium oxydans_A. Next base: position 40,163 of record NZ_JYIW01000013.1, on the reverse strand, counting down.
TGCACTCGGCGGCATCGCCGGCGGACTCCTCGCCGGACAGGTGCAGCTGCCGTTCGCGTCGAGCTTCACGCCGTTGCAGTCGCTCGCGCTCTACGTGCTCGCGATCATGTCAGGGGCGCACCTGATCGACATGGCGATCTTCGGCGGCATCCTGTGGGTTCTGGTGCCAGAGCTGCTGAAGCGCTGGGGCATCCCGCAGGACTGGGGCTTCGTGGTGTTCGGCGTGCTCGGCGTGCAGGCGCTCACGAGCGGCACGAACCTCGGGCAGGGCATCCGCAACCTCTTCTACCGACGGGCGGATCGCCGGGCCGCGACCGCCGCGACGGCCGCGTTGACCGCGCTGCCCGCGGATGCGGACCCGGATGCCGCGGCCATCACCACGACCACCACGGCGACCATCGATGACGCGGCGCTCGACGGGGCACCCGTGCTGACCGTCGAGGGATTGACGGTGCAGTTCGGTGCGCTGAAGGCGCTCGACGACGTGACGTTCCAGGTGCCGGCCGCGTCGATCATGGGTCTGATCGGCCCGAACGGCGCCGGCAAGTCGACCTTCGTCGATGCGATCAGCGGCTTCCTGCCCAAGCACGGCGGCCGGGTGCTGCTGGGCGACCGCGACCTGGCAGGGCTCTCGCCGACACGGCGTGCGCGGCTCGGGCTGCGGCGCACCTTCCAGCAGGACCGGGTGCCGCCGGCGCTGACGATCGGCGCCTACGTGCGATTCGTCGCGCGGCGCCGCCTGGCGACCGCCGACATCGAGGAGGTGCTCGCGTTCTTCGGCTGCCCGCCCGCCAGGGCACGGCTGTCGAGCGTCGACGTCGGCACTCGACGCCTGGTCGAGGTCGCCGCGAACGTCGTGGCCCGGCCGCGGCTGCTGATCCTCGACGAGCCGGCCGCTGGCCTCTCGCACGAGGAGCACCTGGCACTCGCCGCGCGTCTGCGTGAGCTGCCGGGGCGCTACGGCATCGCACTGATCATCATCGAGCACGACCTCGACCTCGTCCGCTCGGTGTGCCCGACGCTGACGGTCCTCGACTTCGGTCGGGTGCTGGCCAGCGGGCCGCAGGCCGAGGTCCTCGCGAACCCCGACGTCGTGAAGGCGTACATGGGAGAGACGGAGCTGCTGCAATGAGCGAACTCGTACTGGATGCCGTGACAGTCAGCCGCGGCGCCGGCCCGGTGATCTCCGACGTCTCGTTGCGGGTGTCCGGCGGCGAGGTGCTGGCGCTGGTCGGACCGAACGGTGCAGGCAAGACGAGCTTGATCGAATCGGTGTCGGGCGTGACGCCGCACTCGGCCGGGACGATCACGCTCGACGGCGAGCCGATCGACAAGCTCTCGCGCGTGGCGAGGGCACGGCGTGGCATCGTGCACATCGAACAGGGCAGGGCGGTGTTCCCCTCGCTCACGGTGCGGGAGAACATCTCGCTGACCGCTCGCACCACGGCGGAACTGGATGCCGCACTCGCGCAGTTCCCCGAGCTCGAGAAGCGCATCGACTCGCCGACCGCGCTGCTCTCCGGCGGCGAGCAGCAGATGGTGGTGCTCGCACGCGCGTTCGCCGCCAAGCCGCGCATCCTGCTGATCGACGAGATGTCGCTCGGGCTCGCGCCGGTCGTCTTCCTGCGACTCATGCCGATCGTGCAGTCGATCGCGGAGTCCGGTGTGGGGGTGCTGCTGGTCGAGCAGTTCACGCAGCTCGCGCTCGGACTCGCGAGGGAGGCCGTGGTCGTCGCGGGCGGCCAGGTATCGTTCCAGGGCACGTCGGAGCACCTGCAGTCCGACCCCGAACTGCTGCATCGGGCGTACCTCGGCGGCTGAGCATCCGCTCCCCTCCCCTCTCCCCCTCCCCCTTCCGCCGAGCGGCCCCTTTGCCGCCGACCCGGCCCGTTGTGCGCGTTCGCAACGGGCCCGGTCGCGCGCAAAGGGGCCGCTCGGCACGGGGTGGACAGGTTCGCCGGTTAGCCTGAAGGGGTGACCCAGACCATCCACGCCCGCGCCGTCCTCCTCGACATGGACGGCACCCTCGTCGACTCGACCGCCGTCGTGGAACGGCTCTGGCTCGCCTGGGCCGAACCGCGCGGGATCGACCCGGAGACCGTGCTCAGCGTGATCCACGGACGCCAGGGTCACCAGAGCATGGCGATCATGCTGCCGGAGCGCGACCACGCCATCAACCTGCACGAGAACGACATCATGCTGGCGAATGAGGCGAGCGACGTCGACGGCGTCGTGACCATCCCCGGTGCCGGCGCGGTGCTCGAGGCACTGCTCCCCCACCCGCACGCGATCGTCACCTCGGCGAACGTCGCACTGATGACGGCACGGATGCAGGCTGCCGGACTCACGGTTCCCGCCATCGCCGTCACCGCCGAGAACGTGTCGGCGTCGAAGCCCGACCCCGAGGGATTCCTGCTCGGCGCGAAGCTGCTCGGTGTGGACCCGGCCGACTGCATCGTGTTCGAGGACTCGGGAGCAGGCATCCAGGCCGGCCTCGCCGCCGGCATGCGGGTGCTCGGCGTCGGACAGCACGCCGCAGCGCACTCCCCCACCTACCGCGTCGACGACCTGACGCAGGTCGCAGTGGCGCCCACCGCCGACGGCTTCACGCTCACGATCAGCTGACCGCGCGGCGGCAGGCGCGGGTTCCGGTCGCAGTTCGCGCCGCCGGGTCACCCTCGAAGCGGCAGCAACTGCGACCGGAACCAGCCCGGTGGACGACCCGCCTACATCCCCGCGCGGTCGAACGCGATCGTCGGCACGTCGACCACGTGCGATCCACCATCGGCCACGATCACGGCGCCGGTGATGTACGACGACTCGCCTGAGCCGAGGAAGCGCACGACCGAGGCGATCTCCGCCGGTCGAGCAGGGCGCCGCAGCGGCACGTCGGCCGTGACCGTCGCATAGGCCTCCTCACGTGATCCGAGGCCCGCATGCGTGGCGAACTCGTCCATCTCCTCATCGGCCATCGGCGTCTGCACCCACCCGGGGCAGATCGCGTTCACGCGCACGCCGTGTCGTCCGTAGTCGCGGGCGAGCGTGCGGGTGAGGCCGACCAGTGCGTGCTTGCCGACCGTGTACCCGGCGACCGACGGCCCGGCGAAGAGACCGGCCAGCGATGACACGATCACGATCTGCCCCTTCGACTCGATCAGCGCAGGCAACGATTCCCTGGCCATCACGAACGCCGTGGTGAGGTTGGCACGGATCGAAGCCTCCCAGCTCTCGTCGTCCGTGTCGGCGACGGGCGAGAATCCGTGACCTCCCGCATTCGCGACGAGCACGTCGATGCGCCCGAACGTCGCGAGCACCTCGGCGACAGCGGCTTTCGCGGATGCCGTGTCTGCGGCATCCGCCACCACGGGATGCGCGCCGACCGCGCGCTCGACCGCCTGCAGCGGTTCTGGTCGTCGGCCGACGACGACCACGTGGGCGCCCTCGGCCGCGTACCGCTCGGCGATGGCAGCGCCGATGCCGGTGCCGCCCCCGGTGATGACGACGACGCGTCCGGAGACCGTCGATCCGACTGCGATTCCCATGTGTGCTCCTCTGTGATCCGTGTGGTCCGGTGGGGTGTGGTGACGGGTGGCGGAGCCCGCTATGCCGGGAAACCCGAGCGGGCGCTGAACCCGAAGTCGCTGAGCAGGGTGGTGCCGTTGACGGCGCGGCTGCGCGGAGAGACCAGGTAGGCGACGTGCGCTGCGACCTCCGCCGCCGACTGCACGGGGAACGCGGGGGCCGCGAAGGCCTCCGCGCCGAGGTCTCCCCTGCTCATCGGGGTGTCGACGATCGAGGGGGCGACGGTGTTCACCCGGATGCCGGTGCCGGCGAGGTCGACCGACACCGCGCGGGCGAACTGCACGAGCGCCGCCTTCGACGCCGCGTACGGCGCCATACCCGGTGACGCGACGAACGCGGAGTCGCTGGAGAGCAGGACGACGGATGCCGCATCGGCGGCGCGCAGCGCGGGCAGCGCGTGACGCAGCACCAGGAACGCACCCGTCACGTTCACCGCGAACACGGCGTTCCAGTCGTCGAGCGAGGTGTCTTCGATGCCACGGCCGACCGGCCCGGAGATCCCGGCGCAGTGCACCACGGCATCCAGGCGTCCGAGCTCGGCGACCGCGCTGCCGACCGCGACGCGCACCTGCTGCTCGTCGGTGAGATCCGCGACGGACTGCAAAGCGCCACGGCATCCGTCCGCCGTCTCGCGGAGCGCCGCGGCATCCCGATCCAGCAGGGCCACGCGAACCCCTTCTGCGGCGAGCGCGAGTGCGGTCGCACGGCCGATGCCGCTGGCCGCCCCGGTGACGAGGGCGGTCGTGCCGGTGAGCTGGAGGTCCATCGTGTCCTTCGGCCGCCATCCGAGCGCCGGCGGCGCGCGGGGAGGACGGCGGCGTCCTCCCCGTCATCCTGCTCCTCGACGCAGGGCCCGCGAGTGGACTGATACCGGCTGTGCACGCTGACACCATCGTCTTTCGCTCAGGGTCAAGCGCCCTCGCCGCCGCGCGAGCAGACTCGCTCTATCGACGAACCCCTCGTCGTCGATGCCGTGCACGCACGGCCGCTACCGAGCAAAGGAGCCGACGTGGCAGACCAGACATCTGCGGCCACGACGCAGACCCACACCGCCCTCCGCCACGGTGCCCTCGGCGTCGCCGGCATCGTCTTCCTGGTGCTCGCGGCGGTCGCGCCACTCACCGGCATCGTCGTCGTGGCATCCCTCGCCATCGCGCTGGGCAACGGCGGCGGCACGCCGATGTCGTTCTTCCTCGTCGCGGGAATCCTGCTGCTGTTCGCGGTCGGCTATGCGCAGATGTCGAAGCAGCTCGTGAACGCCGGCGGCTTCTACGCGTTCGTCGTGAAGGGGCTGGGCCGCACGGGCGGTCTCGTCGCCGGCCTGATCGCGACGCTCGGCTACAACTTCTTCGTCGTCGGCACGATCGGCACGAGCGGCTTCTTCATGCAGACGATCATCCGCGACCTCACCGGTCTCGACGTGCACTGGCTCATCTGGGGACTGCTCTCGATCGTGGTGTGCTTCGTGCTCGCCAGGATCGGCGTCGACTTCAGCTCGAAGGTGCTCGGCGTCTGCCTCGTGCTCGAGGTGCTCATGCTCGTCGTGTTCGACGTCTCGGTGCTCGTGCAGACCGGCTACGACGTCGGCGCGTTCAGCCCTGAGGCGGTATTCTCCGGCTCGCTCCCGATCGGTCTGCTGCTCGCCGCGACCGGCTTCCTCGGCTTCGAGGCGACGTCGCTGTTCAGCGAAGAGGCCAAGAACCCGTTACGCACCATCCCCCGGGCCACCTACACCTCGATCATCGCGATCGGTGTCATCCTCGGCGTCACGACCTGGGCGGTGGTGAGCTCGATCGGCGTCGCCCAGGCGCAGGCCACCGCACTCGAGCACCTTCCCACCGGCGACCTCATCTTCACGCTCTCGCAGCAGTACCTCGGCGGCACGCTCACGACGGTCATGATGATCCTGCTCCTGGTCAGCCTCTTCGCGGCGATGCTGGCCTTCCACAACTCGGCGACGCGCTATCTGTACTCGCTGGGACGCGCGCGCATCCTGCCCCGTGCCCTCGCCCGCACCCGGGCGAACGGCGCCCCGCAGCTCGCCGGCATCGTGCAGGCGACGTTCGCCGGACTCGCCGCCATCGTGTTCGCGATCGCCGGCGCCGATCCGATCGTCACCGTCGTTCCGGCCATGCTCGGCTTCGGCACCCTCAGCGTGCTGATCCTGCAGGGCCTCGCCGCGATCTCGATCGTCGTCTACTTCCGCCGGGCCGGCGACGCGCGGTGGTGGAGCACGTTCATCGCGCCAGGCATCGGATTCCTCGGCATCGCCGCGATCTCGGTGCTCGCGATCGTCAACTTCAACATCGTCGCCGGCTCCGAGGAGCTCGCGATCCGACTGATGCCGCTGCTGCTCGTGCTCGCCCTGATCGGCGGCATCGTCTACGCGGCCTACCTCAAGCGCGCGAAGCCCGCCGTCTACGACGGACTCGCCACCGACCTGGAGCAGGTCAGCACGCGCTGACGCCGCTGTCTCCACCCCGACCCACGTCGTCCAGAGAGAAGGAACCCATGACCACGCTGAACCCCGCCGACACCTCCACCTGGCTGCCCCTGGAGGGGCTGGCGCCCGGCTTCGACGCCAACAAGGCACCGCACACGACCGCGCTGAGCGGGCGCGAGATCGCGGTCGTCGACGCGCGCGGCACCCGCATCGTGCACCGCTTCGACGACACCACGGTGTCGTGGGACTACCAGCCCGGCGCTGATGACCCCACCGCTGCTGCGTCCGACACCGACGACTACGAGGCGTTCGAGGTCGACGACGACCTCTACTTCGTGCAATTCCACCACCGCTACCTGCCGAACGAGGCCGTGTCGCTCGTGCTCGATCTGCGCCAGGGTCGCGCCCTCGCGGTGATCTCGATCATCCTGCCTGCACCCGAGCAGGGCCGCACCCGCGTGCAGCACGTCTTCGCACCGAGCGTGATCGAGGGAGCCGAGGCGACCGGCCGCGAGGCAGCGCCGACCACGACCCTGATCGGCCGTCGCGTCGAGTGGGTGTACAGCGAGGAGCACGCCTACGAGCACGTGTACCTGTCGTCGCGGTGGTACTCCTGGCAGTGCCTGGCCGGTCCAGAGCGCGGTCTCGCCGACACCGACGAGAACAGCGTGTGGGAGGTCCGCCCCGGCATCTACATCTTCGCGTGGCGCGAGAAGGTCATCCCGTGCGCGTCCGTGACGATCGCCGATCATCGCGACGTGAACGCGATCCGCTCGCACGGCGTGCTGTTCGGTCTCGACGAGTCGGGCGAGGTGCCGACGCACTTCACGTTCGGCGCGCACGGCCGACTGCTGTCGACCACGCTGCACGCACCGGAGCTCGAACCGGCCTCCTTCGGGGACGCCTGAGATGACGGCCGTCGCCGACCTCATCGTCACCGCATCCGTGATCCGCACGGCGGATCGTGCGAATCCGATCGTCGAGGCGTTCGCCGTGGGTGACGGCAGACTCCTCGCGGTCGGCTCGCTCACCGACGTCGAGCGGTTCCGCGGACGCCGGACGCGGATGCTGGAGGTCGGCGACGCCGCCGTGTACCCCGGTTTCGTCGACGTGCACAATCACCATGCGCTCGCCGGGCGGACCGACCTGTTCGAACTCTCGCTGCCGCAGTCGCTGACCCTCGACGAGATCCTCGACCTGGTGCGCGCGAAGGCTGCCACGCTGCCCACCGACGCCTGGATCGTCGGCGGCGCGGTGCCGACGACGTTGCTGCCGCAGCTGGCCGACACCGCATCGCGCCTGCGGCTGGACGAGGCCGCCGGCGGCCGCCCGGTCGTGCTGGTCGAGGACTCACGGCACAACCGGTGGGCGAACACGCGAGCGCTCGAACTCGCCGGCATCACCGCCGACTGCATCCCTGCCTCCGGAGTCACGCTGCTCGATCCGCACGACGGCACTCCGACGGGTGTGCTGCTCGAGGCGGCCGGCATCCCGGTGCAGGAAGCGTACGACCGCAGCGGCGGACTCACCGCCGAGCAGCACATCGCGGCATCCCGCCGGGGTGTCGAGCTGCTGAACTCCTTCGGCATCACGACCTTCCAGGACGCGGGTGTCTCGATCGAGATCCTGCAGGCGCTGGCCGAGCTCGATCGGACCGGCGAGCTGCACGCGTGGGTGGTGTCGTCGCTGCTCATCAACGACGAGATCTTCGGCTTCGATCCGATCGGCACGCCGCTGATCGAGCGCGGCGAGGAGTTCCGTACCGCGCACCACCGTCCCGACTTCGTGAAGATCTTCCTCGACGGCGTGCCACCCGCGAGGACCGCGTCGTTCCTCGACCCGTATCCGGCGGATGCCGCGCACGGCGCGCACTTCCACGGCGAGACGACCATGACCTTCGACGAGCTCGCGAACTGGCTGCGCTCGGTGGCCGCCAGAGGCCTCGGCGCCAAGGTGCACTGCACGGGCGACGGCTCAGCGCGACTCGTGCTCGACGTCGCGGAGCAGCTGCGCGCCGAGGGCATCACGACGCCGATCCAGATCGCGCACGGACAGTTCCTCGCCGAAGCCGACATCCCCCGGCTGCAGGCGCTCGACGTCTCGGCCGACATCTCCCCCTTCATCTGGTACCCCGGCGTGATTCCGCAGGCACTGGCCGACGTGCTCGGCGAGCGCGCGGAGCACTCGCAGCCGAACCGGGCTCTGATCGACTCCGGCGCACTCGTGGCCGGCGGTTCCGACTGGCCGGTGAGCGAGTCGCCCAACACGCTCGAGGGACTGCAGGGGCTCGTGACCAGGGCTGACCCGCTCGGTCGCGCCCCCGGCACGCTCTGGCCGGAACAGGCGATCACCGCAGAGGAGGCGCTCGAGGTCTTCACGATCAACGCCGCCACCGCGATGGGACTCGCTGCCGAGACCGGTTCGCTGACGGTCGGGAAGTCGGCGGACTTCGTGGTGCTCGAGCGCGACGCGATCGCCGGCCCCGCTGCGCAGATCGTGCACACGGACGTCGTCTCGACCTGGTTCGCCGGCCGCGAGGTCTTCTCGCGCTGAGCGCCGCCCGGTCACACACCGGCGCAACGCCTGCAGCAGCTCCGGTTCGTTGCCGGATCGCTGGGTTCGCCGTCACTCGCGCGACGGGGAGCGAACCGACGAGCTACTTGCTTCGGCGGCGGCGCTTGAGCTCGGTGACGGCGACACCGATCGTCAGGCCTATCGCGGCGCCGGTCGTCTCACGGCGTACTCGCTGAACATGCCGATGGCGACGCGCGTGAGACGCAGAAAATCAGTCAACGACGAGGAGCGCCCCTCCCAGCCGCGCGGCTGGGAGGGGCGCTGTTCGCGTGATCGGACGAGGTCGTGTTGCGACGGCTCCTGGAATTCGCACGCAGCAGGCGGGAGCTTCTCTCGTCGGTGTGCGGCGGTGCCGCTGTCAGTCCTGCAACACGAACCGTGCGCCGCGCTCGCCGATCATCGCTGCCGGCGCGTTGGTGTTGCCACTCGGCACGGTCGGGATGACGGAAGCGTCGATCACCCTGAGGCCCAGGATGCCGCGGACGCGCAGCTGCGGGTCGACCACGGCATCCGCATCCGTTCCCATCCGGCAGGTGCCGACCTGGTGGTGGTACGTGATCGCGGTGCGTCGCACCCAGTCCTCGACGTCGGCGTCGGCGACGTCCGGTCCCGGGTAGGCCTCGACGGCTCCCCACGCGTCGGCGAGCGCCGGCTGCGCGCCGATTCGACGGCACTGACGCACGGATGCCGCGAGCGATGCCACGTCGCGGTCGTCGGCGAGCGCGGCCAGGTCGATGTTCGGCGCATCGGCGAGATCCGGGCCCGACAGCGTGAGGGTGCCCCGACTGTGCGGCGTGATCATGCCGGCCATGAGCGTGAATCCATCGTCGCCCTTCGGCTCGAGCTCGCCCCACATGGGCACCGAGAAGTTGATCGGCTGCGTGTCCGGCACGTCGAGGTCGTCGCGGCTGCGCCAGAAGAGGTGCGTCTGCGTGACCGACACCCCTGGCTGCGGGGGCCCGACCGGGCGGTCCGTCGTCGTGAAGATCACGGGAGACAACAGGTGGTCGTGCAGATTCTTCCCGACACCGGGCAGATCCTGGACGACCGGGATCCCGAGCGCCTCGAGCTCTGCCGCCGGGCCGATGCCGGAACGCAGCAGGATGACCGGCGAGCCGATCGCGCCGGCCGAGAGGATGACCTCGTCGGCGCGCACCTCCTCCACGGCTCCCTGGGCCTGTTCCCCGCTGGTTCCCTGCGCCTGTTCCCCGCTGGGTCCCTGAGCCTGTTCCTTGCTGGTTCCCTGTGCCTGTTCCTTGCTGGGTCCCTGAGCCTGTCGAAGGGCACCCCCGCCGAGTCGCACACCGACCGCCCTGCCGTCCTCGATGATCACCGAGTGCACCTCACGTCCGGTGATGATCGTGAGCCGGTCGGCGATGGGCTGCGCATATGTGGTCCAGGTGTTCACCCGGCGTCCGTCGCGGATCGTCACCTGCTCCTGCGAGACGCCGTCGAGCGTTCCCCCGTTGTAGTTCGGGTTGTGCGGCAGTCCCTCCTGCACTGCGGCGCCGATGATCGACGCCTGAATGGGTGACAGCGTGTAGTCGTCGCTGACGTACAGCAGATCGTGCTCGATCGCGTCGTACACGGGCTCGACCTCGGACCAGCCCCATCCGGTCGCACCGTCGCGTTCCCAGCCGTCGTAGTCGGATGCCGCTCCGCGCACCCAGATCATGGCGTTCAACGCGTGCGATCCGCCGGTGACCTTGCCCCGTGGGAGGTGCAGCCGGCGGCCGGCCGCATGCTCCTGCGGCACCGTGAAGAAGTCCCAGTCATCGGCGGAGTGCCAGAGCTCGCCCGCACGCGAGGGGTCGTGGATCGCGGGGTTCGTGTCGTAGCCGCCCGCCTCGATGAGCGTGACCGCGACGCCGGCATCCGCCAGTCGTCGCGCGACGATCGCGCCCGAGGTGCCGGCGCCGACGATGATCGCTGTGCGCATGCGTCAGGCCTTCCGACCGGGGCCGGAGACGACCTGTGTGACGGCGACGGACTTGAGCCCCTCGACGCCGAATTCGAGCCCGTAGCCGGAGCTCTTGACGCCGCCGAACGGCACCATCGGGTGCAGCCCGCCGTGCGAGTTGATCCACACCGTGCCCGACTGCATCTGCGAGGCCGCCGCGCGGGCGGCTTCCGGGTCGCTCGACCAGACGGAGGCGCCGAGGCCCACATCGACCGCGTTCGCGAGCGCGAAGGCTTCGTCGACGTCGCTGTAGCGGATCACGGGAAGCGCGGGTCCGAACTGCTCCTCCTGCACGAGTGCGGCGTCGTTGTCGATGTCGGCGACGATGGTCGGACGGTAGAACAGCTCGCCGAGTTCGGTGGCGGCTTCCCCTCCGGTGACGATGCGCGCGCCGCGGCTCCTGGCCTCGTCGACCAGGCGGCTCACGATGTCGAACTGCGCCCGGTTCTGCAGCGGACCGAGGACGTTGTTCTCGTCGAGACCGTTGCCGATCGGCACGGATGCCGCGATCCCGGCCAGCGCGTCGACGACCTGCTCGTAGACCGAGTCGTGCACGTACAGGCGCTTGAGTGCGGCACAGGTCTGGCCGGTGTTGATGAACGCGCCCCAGAACAGGTCTTCGGCGATTGCGGCGACGTCGGTGTCCGGCAACACGATGCCCGCGTCGTTGCCGCCGAGTTCGAGGGTGAGGCGGGCGAGATTGCCGGCGGAGCTCTCGATGATGCGACGCCCTGTCGCGGTCGAACCGGTGAACATGATCTTGGCGATGTCGGGGTGCGATGCCAGGCGGGCGCCGACCTCGCGGTCACCGGAGATGCCGATCAGCACGTCGGCGGGAAGCACCTCGTTCATGATCGCGAGCATCGCGAGCACGCTGAGCGGCGTGTACTCGCTCGGCTTCGCGACGACCGTGTTGCCCATCCGCAGGGAGGGGCCGATCTGCCAGATGGTGATCATGAGCGGCCAGTTCCACGGGCCGATCGCGCCGACGACGCCTGCCGCCTTGTAGACCAGCTCGGCGTGCAGCGTCTCGTCATCGACGAGCACCTGGGGTTCGAGCACGGTGGCGGCGTTGGTGCGCAGCCACGCGGTGCAGGCGCCGAGTTCGAAGCGGGCGTTGGGGCCGTTCAAGGGCTTGCCCTGTTCGCGCGACAGGAGGTGGGCGAGTGCTTCCGCGTTGGCGTCGATCGCATCGGCTGCGGCGAGGAGCAGCTCGCTCCGCTTCTCGTGCCCGAGCGCTTCCCATGCCGGTTGCGCGGCCTTCGCCCTGGCGATCGCGTCATCGAGCTCGGCGACTGCATGGACGGGTGCGCGGCCGATGATCTCTCGTGTCGCGGCATCCGGGATGTCGCGGCCGGCGCCCTGCGGCGCCTGGATGCGGTCGAGCAGCGCAGCGGCTGCGGAGGCGGCGGATTCGGACATCGGAACTCTCCTTCGAGCGGGATGCGCCAGCGTGGACTGGTCGCCTCTTCATTGTCGATCGCGGCCGAACGCTGCACTTGTCGAGGAGCGCGCCGGAGATGCCCCAGCGCGAATGGATGTGCTGGCGAGACCAGGCGCTCGGTGGGCACGGATGCTTCGACGCGTACGGGCGCTTCGGCGTGTGGGGTGCTCGGGCATCTGGGCGCGGTGAGGCGCGCGGTCATCCGGTGAGGCGCGGTCATCCGGTGAGGCGTGGTCATCCGGTGAGGCGTGTGGTCATCCGGTGAGTGCGTGGGTGAGGGCGGGTTGTGGGGTGCGCCATCGCCGGGCGGGGTCCCACCAGGCGGGCCCGCGGACCTGCGGGGTGCCGTTGCCCATGCGGATCTCCCACCCGCTCGTGTCGAGGGTGCGGTGATGATGCCAACACAACGCGACACCATTGTCCGTATGTGTCGGTCCGCCTCTGGCGTGTTCGTGCACGTGGTGGATCTCGCACCACGACGCGCGCACGTGGCACCCGGGGATGAGGCATTCCTTATCCCGCAGGGTGATCGCCCTGCGTTGGTGGGTGGTGAAGATGCGGTCGGTGGTCCCGATGCCGATGATGCGTCCTTCGGGGTCGAACAGCACCCGTTGGATCGTTCCCCCACACGCGGTGTGCCGGGCGGTGGCGACGGAGACGGGGGTGTCGATGCCGTCGACATACGCCCATCCGCGGCCGGTCGCATAGTCGTCCGCGGTGACGGACACGAGCAACGTCGGCGCCGCCCCACCGAGTTTCGGTGTCTCGTCGTGTTTCGCGGCGATGCCGAGGATCGCCGCGAACGCATCGTGCTGTTTCTGTGGGCGGGTGCGGGTGTCGACCATCCCGCCCGGATCAGCCGACGGCAACACGTCATCATCACCCCGCTCGTCACTGGCCTGCACATACCCGCCACTGTCGGCACCAGCGCGAGCCCCAGCACCAGCACCAGCACCAGCACCAGCGGCATCACCGCGAGCACCCGCACCCGCTGTGGTGGCGTCCGCAGTATCGGCGGTGTCAGCGGATGGCACGAACCGCACCCCCGGGAGCGGTGGCCCGTCGACCTTCGGGTTCAAGTACGCGTCGAACTGCCGCTGCAACGCCCCCGCGGTCTCCGGGAGCAGGTCACCGTGGATCGGGACCAGCCCATGCTTGGCACGCCCGAACCGGATCCCCCGCCCACGCATCGCAAGCTCCTCCGCCGGCTCCGCCCCGTCGGGGTCGAGGTACGCCATGATCACCCGCGCATAGGTCCGCAGATCCTCCGGCGTCGCCGGCGGCCCGCCCTGCGCAACACCCGGATCAGCAGCACCCGGATCTGCAGAAGCATCCTCCTCGTCGACTGCGACCATCCCCCGTGCGAGCGCGGCGAGCTGCGCATCCGCCCGCCACCGCAACGCCTCACTCACCCGACGCTGCGCCGCATCCACCGGCCCAACCGCCGCCAACAACCCCGACACCCCGATCGTCCCGTCCAGCAACGCCTCCCGCAGGCGCGGCCACCTGGCCGCCTGCCATCCGCCCGATGAGAGGTCCGCCTCCCGGAACACCGACGACGCGGCCTTCACCACCCGCGCGGCCCCGGACGCGTCCACCCGCAGCACCCGCTGCAACAACTCGCTCATCGTCCGACATCCGAACAGCCCACAGAACGCCGGATCGCCCGATCCCGAAGGCCTGGCGGGCACCGATGCGACCGTCTCGACGATCACCGCGTCCACCCGCCGCTGCGCCGCACCAGCGAGCCGCAACACCCGCATCTTCGCCTCATCCGACAAGAGACCGAACGCGTCATCACGCAGCACCCGATCCAAGCAGGCGACCGCCTGCTCGAGCTCCTTCTCAGTGCTGTTCATACCTCCGATTCAACCCGGGACCACCGACATTCAGACCCCGAAAACCCCAGACCAAACCAATATTCCGGAATACAATCCACACCCTCGACCCGCGCCCGAAACCCGCCCCCGCAACCACCCCCGCAACCGCCCTCATTCCAAGGTGAAGTCCTCGAAGATCAGAATCGTGCGGGTCGAACGGATCGACGGGATCGCCTGGATGTCCTCCAGCACGATGCGCCGAAGATCGCGGGCATCGCTCGCGCGCACCAGCAGGATCACGTCGTAGTCCCCACCGACCAGCGCCATGTGCTCGATCTCGGGAATCGCCCGCAGCCGCGCGCTCACGTCCTGCCAGGTCGCCTGCTCGATCGCGAGCGTCACATATGCGCTCGCATGGTGACCGAGCAGCACCGGGTCCGTGCGAACGCTGTAGCCCGTGATGACACCGGCATCCGTCAACCGTCTGATGCGGGCGTGGGCGCCGGCGCGCGAGATGTGCACTGCCTCGGCGATCGCCGTCATCGAAGACCGGGCGTCGCGCCGCAGCTCCCCCAGGATCGCGTGGTCGATCTCGTCGAGCGTCGTCATGTCCACTGTCCACCTCTTCGTCATACCCGTCTTCGGGTGGTCGAATTCTGACACTTCGATCACGTCAGAGGCAATTCTCGACTGATCGTTCAGTATTCCGTGGCATCCATTGGACGACTGCCCGAAGCGAGGGATGATCTCCACATCGAGTTCGGCAAGGAGGGCGGACGGATGCTGCACACGGACATGCTCCCGCGAGACACCGCGGTACGTCTGATCGACGAGGACGGCACGGTCGTCGCCGACGAGCACTACGCGCTGCCGGACACCCCGACGCTGCTGCGTGCATATCGCGGACTCGTCGAGGGGCGACGCATCAACGATCAGGCCGGCGCGCTCGTGCGGCAGGGGCGCCTCGCGGTCTACCCGTCTTCGCACGGCCAGGAGGCATGCCAGGTCGCTGCGTCCCTGGCGATCGCCGATACGGACTGGCTCTTCCCGACCTACCGCGACTCGGTCGCCGTGATCGCGCGCGGCGTCGATCCGGCCGACGCACTCGTGCTCCTCAAAGGCGACTGGCACTCGGGCTACGACGTGCGCGAGCACCGCGTCGCACCGCAGGCCACCCCACTCGCCACCCAGCTGCTGCACGCGGTCGGCTTCGCGCAGGCAGCGAAGCATCGCGGCGAGGACACCGTGGTGCTCGCGCTCTGCGGCGACGGAGCCACGAGCGAAGGCGACTTCCACGAGGCCATGAACTTCGCGGCCGTGTTCCACGTGCCCGTCGTGTTCTTCGTGCAGAACAACGAGTTCGCGATCTCGGTGCCGCTCTCGCGCCAGACCGCCGCGCCATCACTCGCGCACAAGGCGATCGGCTACGGGATGCCAGGACAGCGTGTCGACGGCAACGACGTCGCAGCCGTCCTGGCTGTGCTCGGCGAGGCCGTCGAGCGTGCGCGAGCAGGCGGCGGCCCCAGCCTCGTCGAGGCGCACACCTATCGGATGCAGGCGCACACCAACGCCGACGACGACACCCGCTATCGCGAACGGACCGAGGTGCAGGCGTGGGCAGCGCGCGATCCGCTGCTCCGGCTGCGCGCGCACCTGACCGACGCCGGCGCGCTCGACAACGAGACCGAGGCGCAGTTCGCGGCCGGCGCCGAGCAGATCGCAACGGCCATGCGCGATGCACTGAACACCGACACCGAGCTCGACCCGGAGGACCTGTTCCGCTTCGTCACCACCACCCGGTCGTCGCAGCTCGACGAGCAATGGGCACTGCTCCGAGGCGAGATCGAGCGGTCGGAATCCGCCGCCACGCACACCGGAGGTGCCGCATGACCCTGACCCACGACACTGACACGGACACCCACGACACCGACATGCACGAGACGGCGACCCCTGAGCCGTCAGCCGCACCGCGCGACGTCGCGACCATGAGCATGGCCGCAGCCTTGAACCTGGCGCTCGCGGATGCGATCGAGGCGGACCGGGACGTCGTGGTGTTCGGCGAGGACGTCGGGGCGCTCGGCGGTGTCTTCCGCATCACCGACGGCCTGACGGCGCGCTTGGGCGAGGACCGCTGCTTCGACACCCCGCTCGCTGAGGCCGGCATCGTCGGCACAGCGGTCGGCATGGCCATGAACGGGATGCGCCCGGTCGTCGAGCTGCAGTTCGACGCCTTCGCGCTGCCCGCATTCGAGCAGATCGTGAGCCACGTGGCCAAGCTCGGCAACCGCACGCGCGGCCGGGTGCGGATGCCGCTGGTGATCCGCATCCCCTTCGGTGGCGGCATCGGTGGCGTCGAGCACCACTGCGACTCGTCCGAGGCGTACTACGCCCACACCCCTGGACTCACCGTGATCAGCCCGTCGACCCCGCAGGATGCGTACTCGCTGCTGCGGGCGGCGATCGCGTCGCCCGATCCCGTGATCTTCCTCGAACCGAAGAAGCTGTATTGGACGAAGGGCGAGGTCGACACCTCGGTCACGGCCGAGATCGGCACCGCCCGGATCGCGAGAGACGGCACCGACGTCACCCTGCTCGCGTACGGCGCCTCGATGCCGCTCGCGCTCGAGGTCGCCGACGCTGCCGCCGCAGAAGGACGCAGCGTGCAGGTCGTCGACGTGCGCTCGCTGTCGCCCTTCGACGATGCGACCGTGACCGCAGCGGTGCGCTCGACCGGTCGCGCAGTGGTGATCGCCGAGGCGCCCGGCTACGCGTCCGTGGCATCCGAGATCCAGGCGCGGGTGTTCGAGCGCTGCTTCGAGTTCCTCGCGGCTCCCGTGCGCCGGGTGACCGGTTTCGACGTGCCGTATGCGCCGCCCAAGCTCGAGCACTGGTATCTGCCCGACGTCGATCGTGTGCTCGACGCGATCGACACGCTGCACTGGGGCGACGACGCATGAGCGCCGACCTGGCGCGTGCCACCGTGCGGATCTTCCGCCTGCCCGACCTCGGCGAGGGACTCACCGAGGCCGGACTCGTGCAGTGGCTCGTCGCGGTCGGCGACACCATCACGACCGACCAGCCGATCGCCGAGGTCGAGACCGCCAAGAGCATCGTGGAGCTCCCGTCGCCGTTCGCCGGCGTCGTCACGGCGCTGCACGGTGAAGCCGGCGACACGATCGACGTCGGTGCGCCGGTGCTCGAGGTGTCGGATGCCGCATCGCAGGATGCCGCAGCAGCGGGTGCCGTCGAGCACGAGGCCTACCGCGCTGAAGAGCGTGCAGGCTCTGGGAACGTCCTGATCGGCTACGGCACGAAGGAGCGCTCCTCGACCGGACGTCGCCGTCGACCGGCGGCATCCGCTGCGGTGTCGTTCGCCCCGGCTCAGGCGCCGACGACTCCGACCACGGCAGCCGCACCACCAACCGCACCGGCAGCAGCCGTGCGACGCCCGGTCGCCGTCCGCTCGCCGCTCGTTCGACGGCTCGCCCGCGATCTCGGCCTCGACGTGCACACGATCGCTCCGACCGGGCCGGACGGCGCGATCACCCGATCAGACGTTCTCAGAGCAGCCGTCGACAACGCGGTCGACGGTGCCGCCGCGCACCAGGACCGGACTGCGAGCACGACCGCCACCACGGACACACGCGCCACCACCACCGACGCACTCGACGGGCTCACCGTGCGCAGCCGAGAGCGGCTGTCGCCACTGCGACGGGCTGTCTCTGCGAAGCTCAGCCGCAGTCGCGCCGACATCCCCGAGGCGACCGTCTGGGTCGATGTCGACGCGACCGAACTCTGGGAGCTGCGGTCGCGGATGGCACCGGAGGGCACGAAGGCGGCGTCTGTGACCGCGCTGCTCGCCCGGTTCGTGCTGCTCGCCCTCGAGGAGCATCCGGTGCTCGCCTCGCGACTCAGTGACGACGGCGAGGAGCTCATCTCCTTCGACGGCGTGAACCTCGGCGTGGCGGCAGACACGGAGCGCGGTCTGCTCGTGCCGGTGATCCCGCGGGCCGACACCCTCAGCGTCGACCAGCTCGACTCGGCGCTGCGCGAACTCGCCGGCGCAGCGCGTGCTGGAACGCTGCCGCCGGATCGGCTGCGCGGATCGACCTTCACGCTGAACAACTACGGCGGACTCGGCGTCGACGGCTCGGCGGCGATCATCAATCATCCCGATGTCGCGATCCTCGGCATCGGCCGCATCATCGAGCGCCCCTGGGTCGTCGACGGGGCGATCGTCGCGCGCCGGATCGTGCAGCTCTCGCTCGTCTTCGATCACCGCGTCTGCGACGGCGGCCTTGCCGCGAGCTTCCTGCGCCGCGTCACGGAGCTCATCGAGCATCCGCTTCGCGCCTTCGGGCGGCTGTGAGGCCGACGCAGCAGCGCTCGAACCTCACACGGCTCAGAAGGAACCGAGCGTGCGCTTCGTGACGTCCTGCACCGTGATCCCGACGATCAGGGCACCCGGTTCGACCACGTCGCGGTCAGCGTGGAAGCGGAACAGCCGTCCCTCACGCGTCGCGACGTCGTACCAGTCGTCACCCGATGAGACGACCGTCACGGTCGTGCCGCCGGGGAACGCGGCGATCGCATCGGCGACCGGAGCACCCACGCGGACGCCGCCCCTGGCCGGCAGCGCCGCGCCGTCCTGGGAGACCTCCTCCATGGATCGGTCATTGCCGACCGTGACCGATACGACAGCCGAGTCGTCGTCGGTGGCCGTGAGCAGCAGAGACGCCGTGCCATCGGAATTCACGAGCTTCCACGGCGCACCCGCGTATTCGGGCTCCACGACCTGCGCGGCCTGACCGGCGGTCACCGCGACATCGATCGGATCCCCGATGTTGATCGGACCCACACCATCGTCCGCGATCTCCCACTCGCCCCACGGCGCCGACGCATGGACCTCGGGGACGGGCTCAGCCGTCGGTGGATTCGCAGTCAGCTCATCGACGAGCGACGCCTTCGCCTCGGTGGCGCGGTCCTGGAGCAGGGTCGCGACCGCTTCGGCATCCGGTCGAGCATCGCCCTCGACCGACTGCGACACCTGCACGAGCACATTGCCGACAGCGGCATACGCGGAGAACGTCGACCACCCGCCCTCGACATCGGGCAGGGTGAGCGTGCCGGCGAGCGCCCGCACGCCGTCGGACTCCGCCGGGATCACCGATTCGAACGTGGCTGTGCCGTTGTAGTCGAAGGTCGAGCACTGCGCCGCCGTCTCCACGAGCTGATCCATGCGCCCCTGCGCCTGTGCTTCGTCGGCGAACTGCAGCGCCAGCATCTGTCCGAAGCGATAATCGGCGTCGCTCGTCGTCGTCCAGGTCACATTGCGCGAGCCGACGCTCCACAGCGACTGCTCGAGGAACAGGGTGCTGCAGATCTCCGGCCCCGGCTGCGGTCCTCCTCCATCGGAGATCTGCTCGAGCACCGATGTCGGCTCACCGATCTCGGTGGATCCCGGCAGTGCCGAGGCAATCTCGTCCGACGACAGCAGGAACCAGTTCAGCTCGTCGCCGACGAAGAGCGCCGGCCCCGAATACGCAACCGGCGCCGTCGTCTCCGGCGCGGGGTCGGCCGTGGGTTCGGGGTCCGTCTCGGGCGCGCAGGCAGTCAGGGCGAGCAGCGCGCCGACCGCGACGATGCCGCTGCCGAACCGGAAGCGGGTGGACGTTGAACGTGGCATGAGACCCTCCGTCATGTCGTGCAGCACCGCGATGGCGCCCCCTCCGTCGAGCGTATGGGCACGACGCGAGGGAGACAGCGCGCAGAGGCATGTCGAGACGAGACCGAGATGAATCGCATACCCGAGCGCGCATATATCCGCGTGCACTGCCCGTCAGGCCGGGTGACCATCCAGCAGCACGGCGGATGCCGCGTCACGAGCCTCGTGCGCAGTCGCCGCACCGCACGCCGCTCGCGCGGCCGCCACGCACTCCTCCATGCTCGCCGTCCGGAGCGCCGCAGCCACTCTGCCCAGCGACCTCGATGTCATGGACACCGTCGTCACGCCGAGCCCGACGAGGACCGGAGCCAGCGCGGGATCGCCACCGGCCTCACCACAGACGCCGACCGGTTTCCGCGCAGCCCGCCCCGCCTCACCGACCATGCCGATGAGCCGCAGCACCGCCGGCTGCCACGGATCGTTCAGGTCGCCGAGTTCGCTGAGCAGTCGGTCGGCGGCCAGGGTGTACTGCGCGAGGTCGTTGGTGCCGAGACTGACGAAGTCGACGATCTCGAACAGTTCGGCGGCCAGCAGCGCGGCCGACGGGGTCTCGATCATGATGCCGACGCGGTCGATTCCGGCAGCGTGGGCGCGGGCGGCGAAGTCGCCGGCTTCTTCCACCGTCGCGACCATCGGCGCCATGACCTCGACCTGAGCGGATTCCGCCGCCGCGGCGAGCGCCAGCGCGCGCAGCTGATCGTCGAGCAACTGCGGGGAGCGGCGCGCGATGCGCAGGCCGCGCACGCCGAGGGCGGGGTTGTCCTCGGCGTCGGAGTTCGCGAACGGCAGCGGCTTGTCGCTGCCGGCGTCGAGCGTGCGCACGACGACCTTGCGGCCGGCGAAGGCGGCGAGCACGCCTCGGTACGCGGCGACCTGCTCGTCGACCGTCGGCGCATCCACACGGTCGAGGAAGCAGAATTCGGTGCGGAACAGACCGACACCCTCGGCACCCGCCGCGGCGGCGGTCTCGGCATCCGCTGCACCGCCGACGTTCGCGAGGAGCGGCACGCGGTGCCCGTCGGCGAGTTCACCCACGCCGTCGAAGGGAACGACGACCGCGTCGGCTCTGGCCTCGGCGATGCGCGACTCCGGCGGATCGACCTCGACCGTGCCTCGATCTCCGTCGACGAGCAGCATGGCCGCATCATCGATGCCGGATGCCCCGATGGCGCCGACGACAGCGGGCAGACCGAGCGAGCGGGCGATGATCGCGGTGTGCGAGGTGGGGCCGCCCTGTTCGGTCACGAGCGCGACGCATGCACCGCCCTCGAGCGCCGCGGTGTCGGCCGGCGCGAGATCCGTCGCGACGAGCACGAACGGCTCGTCGCTCTCGGGGAGACCCGGCAGATCGACCTGGAGGATCTCGGCGATGATCCGGTCGCGCACATCACGGATGTCGGCGGCACGCTCGGCCATCCGACCACCGAGCGCGGTGAGTCCGCGCTCGTGTGCGCCCGCGGTCTCCCAGACGGCGCGGGCGGCGCTCCGACCCTTCGAACGCACGAGCGCAGTCGCCTCAGACACCAGCTCGGGATCAGAGGCCAGTAGTCGCGAGGCGTCGAGGATCGCCCGCGTCTCACCCGTGGCCTGGACCGTGCGCGAGCGGAGCTGGTCAGCGACCGCCACCGATGCCCATTCGATCGCCGAGGCCTCGGCCGCGCGTTCCGCCGTCGGGATGACCTCGGTCGGATCCGGCTCGGGCAGCGCGGGTGCGAGATGCCGGACCGGCGCGACGGCGCGGCCCGGACTCACGCCGCGACCGCGGAGCACCGCGCCCGAGGGGATCGGAGCGGATGCCGCCGGCACGTCGTCGGCGGCATCCGCGACCGAGCCCTCGACCACAGCGCCCACGGGGACCTCCACCGCAGCAGTCCCCTCACCGAAACCGTCGTCGAACAGCGCCGCGAGCCTGTCGAGCGCGGCATCCGCGTCCGCTCCGTGCGCCGACAGTTCGATCTCATCGCCCTGACGAGCGCCGAGCACGAGCAGCCGCGACAGGCTCGCAGCCGATGCTTCGGGGCCGTCCGGCAGTCGGCGAAGCCGCACCTCGGCCCCGGCCGACGCCTCTGCGATCAGCGCGGCCGGTCGCGCGTGGATGCCGAGCGGGTTGCGCACCAGCACGCGGCGGCTGTGCGCCTCGGTGCCGTCGTGCGACACCGGGTCAACATCTGCCGCAGCCGGTTCCGCTCCGAGCTGTCCGGTCTTCGCGCCCAGCGCGGCGGCGGCCTCGGCCCCGACAGCATCGAGCGTTCCACCGGCCGCCGCCGAGACGACGGCGGCCAGCAGCCCCTCGACGAACGGCGCAGGCGCCAGACGCACCGGCACGTCGCTCATGCGCAGCTCGAGCGCGAGTTCGGCGCTCAGCACCGCGGAACCGAGGTCCATCAGCACCAGCACGCCATCGCAGTCGGCGGCGAGGTCGTCGATCGCCGCAGCCACGGCGACCGCATCGGTGCCCAGGATCGGCGTGCCGTCCGGTTCGGTCCCGGCCCCCGCCGCCACCTGCACCCTGACCCCGCCGCCCTGCACCATCTGCAGGGCGAGCTCGAGCGCCGCCTCCCCGAGTCGTGCGCTGTGGGAGACGGCCACGATCCCGATCATCAGGAACTGCCGGCGATGGCGGCCGCGAGTGCGTCGAAGAGCAGTGCGGTCGATGCCGCTCCCGGATCGAGGTGCCCTGCGCTTCGCTCCCCCAAGTAGCTCGCCCGGCCCTTGCGGGCCACCAGCGGCACCGTCGCGTCACGACCGGCCTCGGCGGCATCCGCAGCGCTGCGTGCTGCAGCCGTGAGGTCGGCTCCCCCGGCGATCGCCGCATCGAACGCGTCGACCCCCGGCGCCATCGCGTCGAACATCGTCTTGTCGCCTGCCTCGGCCTTGCCGCGCGCGACGATGCCGTCGAGTCCGGCCCGCAAGGCTGCGGCGAGCCCTGGGGCGTCGAGCTCGGTCACTGCGCCGGCTGTCATCCCCATGCGCAGGAAGAGCGTGCCGTAGAGCGGACCGCTCGCACCGCCGACCGAGCTGACCAGCGTCATGCCGACGCTCTTCAGCAGCTCGTCGACGGTCGCCGGCGCCCCGGCACCCAGCTTCTCCACGACGGCGGTCATGCCGCGAGACATGTTCGAGCCATGGTCGGCGTCGCCGATCGCCGAGTCGAGTTCGGTGAGCCAGTCGCGCTTCTCGGTCACCGCATCGCGGAACCGCGTGATCCAGTCGAGCAGGGTGGTGGTGTCGATCGTCGTCGTCATCGGATCACACGCCCCAACGCAGGCCGGGGGTGTTCACTGGCGCGTCCCACAGGCGCAGCAGCTCGTCATCCACCTTCAGCACCGTGACCGAGCATCCGGCCATGTCGAGGGAGGTGATGTAGTTGCCGACCAGGTTTCGGGCGATCTGCACCCCGGCCGCCTCGAGGAGCGCAGCGACCTCTGCGTACATGAGGTACAGCTCGATCTGCGGCGTCGCGCCCATGCCGTTCAGCATCACGATCGCGGGACCGGCGAAGTCCAGGTCGGCGAGGATCGGCTCGACGAGCTGCCTGGCGATCTCGGACGCCGGGGCCAGCGGCTCGCGGTGACGACCGGGTTCTCCGTGGATGCCGATGCCGATCTCCATCTGGTCGTCCGGGAGGTCGAAGGTGGGCTTGCCCGCCGCCGGCACGGTGCAGCTCGTGAGCGCCATGCCCATCGAGCGGCCCTGACCGTTGACGCGCTTCGCGAGAGCGACGACCGACGCGAGGTCCTGGCCCTCTTCGGCGGCGGCGCCGACGAGCTTCTCCAGCAGCACGGTGAGGCCGACGCCGCGGCGGCCTGCGGTGTAGAGCGAGTCCTGCACGGCGACGTCGTCGTCGACCACGACCGTGCCGACCTCGATACCGTCCATCTCGGCGAGTTCTGCGGCCATCTCGAAGTTGAGCACGTCGCCCGTGTAGTTCTTCACGATGTGCAGCACGCCGGCTCCGCGGTCGACCGCCTTCGTCGCGGCCTGCACGCGGTCGGGCGTCGGCGAGGTGAAGACCTCACCGGCGACGGCCGCGTCGAGCATGCCGGTGCCGACGAACCCGCCGTGCAGCGGCTCGTGGCCGGAGCCACCACCGGAGACGATGGCGACCTTGCCCTGATCCTTGGGCGTGGTGCGCGTGATCACGTGCGTCTCGAGGTCCACCGAGAGTTCTGGATGAGCGAGTGCGACACCGCGCAGCGACTCGACCAGCACGTCTTCCGGGGCATTGATGAGCTTCTTCACCGTGCGATCTCCTTTGACCATCGTTCGCAGAAATCCGAAAGGAATTCGTTAATGTCGAATATGCTCGGACGCAGTCGGGTTGTCAAGGTGCACCTGAGACGCGACGCGATACCGGCTCGACGACGAACCGGAAGAGAGGACGGCCGGATGATCCAGGCCATCGACCGCGCCGCGAAGGTGCTCGAACTGCTGCAGGGTGCGCGCCACCTCGGCATCACCGATCTCGCCTCTGCGCTGAGCCTTCCGCCCTCGACCGTGCACGGCATCGTGAAGTCGCTGCGCGCCCACGGCCTCGTCGCGAAGGAGCGCGGCGGCCAGCGCTACATGCTCGGCCCCACGCTGCTTCGACTCAGCAACGTCTACCTCGACACGCTCGATGTCAGAGCTCGGGCGATGCGCTGGACGCAGGAGCTCGCGCGCCGCACCAGCCTGCCGGTGCGCCTCGGCGCCCCGCACTTCCACGAGGTGCTGGTGATCAACCACGACCTGCGCCCTGACGACAGTCAGCAGATGCTCGAGACGGGCGTCGCGATCCCCGCCCACGCCTCCGCCATGGGCAAGGTACTGCTCGCCTACGACCTGGGTTTCCAGCGCACCGTGTTCGAGCAGCCGCTGCGCAGCCTCACCGGCGACACGATCACGGACATCGCGCGGTTGACGCTCGAGCTCCCTGCGATCGCCGAACGCGGCAGCGCGAGCGAGACGGATGAGGCCGTGCTGGGCGAGTCGTCGATCGCCGCACCGGTCGCGGACGCCTCGAACGACATCGTCGCCGCCGTCGCGGTGGTGATGCCGACGTCGCAGGCTCCGGCGTCCGATGTCGTCCTCAACGCCCTCCGGGAGACCGCACGCAACATCTCACGCGAGCTCGGGGCGACGACGTGGCCCCCGCGCATTGCGTCGGCAGAGGACTGAGCCGGATTTGCTGAATTCTGAACCTGCGACCGGCGGTCAGCGCGACTGCAGCCCGTCGAGGCTCACGCGGAGGATGTCCTCGCCGAGCTCGTCGGGATCGACAGGACCGCCTGGGCGGTACCACTCCACGACGGAGTTGATCATGCCGAAGATCAGCCTGGTCGCGACCGCCGCATCGACGTCGTCACGGATCAGACCCTCGGCCTGGGCCTCGGTGACGATCGCCGTCACCCGCTGATCGAACGCGCGCCGACGGACGAGCGCCGACGCCTCGACGTCGCCGTTGCCCCGCACGCGGAGCAGCAGCGTGACCGACGGCAGCTTCTCGGTGAGCACCCGGACCGCGCCTCGGATGATCGACCGCAGGCGGTCGGCGGCGAGCGGATGCTGCTCGATCGCGTCGTCGACCACGGCCTCGAGCGCGTCCAGCGCGTCGTTCAGCGCGAGTTCGAGGATCGCCGACTTGGACTCGAAGTGGTGATACAGCGCCGACTTGGTGAGTCCGAGGGTCGCGCTCAGGTCGGCGACGCTGGTCGCGTCGTACCCCTGCTCGTTGAACACCTTCACGGCGACCGCGAGCACCTGCTCACGGTCGTAACCGGGCCGACCGCGCTTGGGGGTCGGCGCCTCGAATCCGGGCTGCACCATAGGGGTCAGTCTGTCATTCCCGATGAGTTGCCATTCGCGCGGCGATCTGCAATCGTATTCCTGACCGATCGGTCTGAAATTATCGCCGGCGTTGGCGATCGAGAGGATGACGATGTCCGAGGCCTATCTCGTCGATGGCGTCCGCACCCCCGTCGGCCGCTACGGCGGCGCACTCGCGAGCATCCGCCCCGACGATCTCGCCGCCCTCGTGGTCGGCGCGACCGTCACCAGATCCGCGATCCCGGTCGAGGCGATCGACGAGGTCATCCTCGGCGCGGCGAACCAGGCCGGCGAGGACAACCGCAACGTCGCCCGCATGGCTGTGCTGCTCGCCGGGCTCCCCGACACCGTCCCAGGGCTGACCGTGAACCGTCTCTGCGCCTCCGGCATGTCGGCCATCGCGATCGCCGCGAGCGCAGTGCGCGGCGGCGATGCCGACCTCATCGTCGCCGGCGGTGTCGAATCCATGACGCGCGCGCCCTGGGTGCAGGCGAAGCCCGAGCGGGCCTGGGCCAGACCGGGTGCGGCGTTCGACACGTCGATCGGCTGGCGCTTCACCAACCCCCGGCTGAGCGCTCGCGACAAGGCCACCTTCTCGATGCCGGAGACCGCGGAGGAGGTCGCCCGCCTCGACGGGATCAGCCGCGCTGATGCCGATGCCTTCGCGCTCTCGAGCCATCAGCGCGCCGTGGCTGCGATCGAGGCGGGACGCTTCGCCGCCGAGATCGTCGGCGTCGAGACCGGCCGCGGCATCGTCGACACCGACGAGGGGCCACGGCGGGAGACCTCGCTCGATGCCCTCTCCGCACTGCGCCCCGTCGTCGCCGGCGGCTCGGTCGTCACGGCCGGCAACTCCAGCTCGCTGAACGACGGAGCATCAGCCATCGTCGTCGCGAGCGCCGAGGCGGTCGAGCAGTACGGGCTTCGCCCTCGCGCGCGCATCGTGGCCTCCGCGACCGCCGCCCTCGCCCCGGAGATCATGGGGCTCGGGCCGGTCCCGGCGACGCAGAAGGCCCTCGCGAAGGCCGGACTGCAGATCGGTGACATCAGTGCCGTCGAGCTGAACGAGGCCTTCGCATCGCAGTCGCTCGCCTGCATCCGCCGGCTCGAGCTCGACCCGGCGATCGTGAATGCCGACGGCGGGGCGATCGCCCTGGGCCATCCGCTCGGCTCCAGCGGATCGCGGCTGATCGTCACCCTGCTCGGACGACTGGAGCGTGAAGGCGCGCGATACGGGCTCGCGACCATGTGCGTCGGCGTCGGACAGGGAACCGCGATGATCGTGGAGCGGCTCGGATGACGCTGCGCATCGAGGAGCGCGACGATCGGGTCATCGCCACCCTCGACCGCCCCGAGAAGCGCAATGCGATCGATCAGGACACGATCGACGCCCTGCACGAGCTGTGCACCGAGCTCGAAGCCACCCCGCGCACCCTGATCCTCACCGGCTCCGACGGCGTCTTCGCTGCCGGCGCCGACATCGCCCAGCTCCGCGATCGCACAGCCGACGACGCGAGGAAGGGCATCAACGCGATGGCCTTCATCCGCATCGCCGACCTTCCGATGCCGGTGATCGCGGGGATCGACGGCTACGCACTCGGCGGTGGCGCCGAACTCGCCTATGCGGCCGACATCCGCATCGCAACGCCGTCGCTGCGCATCGGCAACCCCGAGACCGGGCTCGGCATCATGGCTGCGGCCGGCGCGACCTGGCGACTCCCCGAGATCGTCGGCGATGCGCGGGCGAGCGAACTGCTCCTCACCGGGCGGACGCTGGATGCCGACGAGGCACTGCACTGGGGGGTGGTCTCGGCGCTGCATCCGGCCGAGGAACTGCTCGCGGCCGCGCACGGGATCGCCGATCGCATCGCAGCCAACGACCCGCTGGCGACGCAGCACACCAAACGCGCGCTCCGCGCCCCGCGGACTGCGCATCCGGCGATCGAGCTCGAGCTGCAGGCCGAGCTGTTCGAATCACCGGAGAAGCATCGCCGCATGACCGCGTTCCTGGAACGGAAGAGCCGATGAGCGTCGACACCACGAGCACGGGCACCGCGCCAGGTCGCGTCGGCGTGCTCGGCGGTGGGCGCATGGGTGCCGGCATCGCGCACGCCTTCCTGCTGGCGGGGTCGAGCGTCAGCGTCGTCGAGCGCGACGACGCCAGCGCGGATGCCGCATCGCAGCGCGTCGGAGACAGCCTCCGCCGCTCCGTCGAGCGGGATCCAGCCCTCGACGCGACGGAGCTGCACGGCCGCCTCTCGACCGGCACCGACATCGCCGCGTTCGAGCGGTGCGACCTCGTGATCGAGGCAGTGCCGGAGGATCGCGAGCTCAAGGAGCAGGCGCTCGCCCGCGCCGAGGCGGCGATGCCCACGCACGCGACGCTCGCCAGCAACACCTCCTCGATCTCCATCGACGACCTGGCCGCGAACCGGCTGCGCCCCGCCCGGTTCCTCGGGCTGCACTTCTTCAACCCGGTGCCCGCATCGGCGCTGGTCGAGATCGTGCGCGGCACTGCGACCGACTCCGATGTCGTCGCGCGGGCCGGCGGCTGGGTGGCGGCCCTGGGCAAGACGCCGATCGTCGTCAGCGACTCCCCCGGGTTCGCATCGTCGCGGCTCGGGGTCGTGCTCGGCCTGGAGGCGATCCGGATGCTCGAGGAAGGCGTCGCGTCGGCCGCTGACATCGACGCCGCGATGACGCTCGGGTATCGACACCCGATGGGTCCGCTGCGCACCACCGACATCGTCGGCCTCGACGTGCGTCTCGGCATCGCCGAGGAACTGGAGCGCGCCTTCGGCGAGCGCTTCGCACCGCCGGCACTGCTGCGTCGCATGGTCGCCGAGGGAAAGCTGGGCCGCAAGAGCGGCGAAGGGTTCTACACATGGAACGAGGAGCGATGACCGACTACCTGCCGAGCTACGTCCGGGGTGCATGGTGGACGCCCGCCCTTCGACAGGCTCAGGGACCCAACGACGAGAGCCCGTCGAAGGGACCCAACGACGAGAACCTGTCGAAGGGACCCAAGAACGAGAGCCCGAAGGGCACCGCGGTGCGCGATGCCTCCACCGGCGAGATCGTCACGACGGTCTCGACCGAGGGACTCGATCTCGCCGGCGCCCTCGAGTACGCCCGCACGACCGGGCACGCCAGCCTCGCCGCGCTCACCTTCCACCAGCGCGCCGTGCTGCTCAAGCAGTTCGCGCTCGCGCTGACCGAGCGCAAGGACGAGCTCTACGTGCTGTCCGCGCGCACCGGTGCGACGAAGGGCGACTCCTGGGTCGACATCGACGGCGGCATCGGGGTGCTGTTCTCGTACTCCGGCAAGGGCCGGCGAGAGCTGCCGAACAGCACGGTGCACGTCGAGGGTCCGGTCGAGCCGCTGTCGAAGGACGGCTCGTTCCTCGGCCGCCACGTCTACACGACGCTTCCCGGCGTCGCTGTGCAGATCAACGCCTTCAACTTCCCGGTCTGGGGCTCGCTGGAGAAGCTCGCCCCCGCGTTCCTCGCCGGCATGCCGACGCTCGTGAAGCCGGCGACACCGACGGGGTACCTCGCCGAGGCGATGGTGCGCATCCTCGTGGAATCCGGGCTGCTCCCGGAGGGGTCGCTGCAGCTCGTGAGCGGCAGCGTGCCGCACCTGCTCGACCATCTGCGGCTCGGCGACATCGTCGGCTTCACCGGCAGCGCATCGACCGCCGAGAGCCTAAAGGCGCACCCGTCAGTGCAGACCGGCGGCGTACGGTTCACCGCCGAGACCGACTCGATCAACGCCTCGGTGCTCGGCACCGATGCGGTCGAGGGCACGCCCGAGTTCGACGCGTATGTGCGCCAGCTCGTCACCGAGATGACGACGAAGGCCGGCCAGAAGTGCACCGCGATCCGTCGCGCCATCGTCCCCGGCGCCTCGGCGGACGCAGTGATCGCGGCGGTGCAGGCCCGGATCGCCGAGAAGACCGTGCTCGGTGACCCGCGCGCCGACGGCGTGACGATGGGTCCGCTCGCGTCGATCGCGCAGCGCGACGAGGTGCTGCGGCAGGTGCAGAAGCTGCAGGACGCCGGCGGCAGGGTCGTCGTCGGCACGACGGATGCTCCGGACGTGCGCCGCGCTGATGGCACGACCGGCCCGTCCTCCGACGGCGCGTTCGTCTCGCCCGTGCTGCTGCGGTTCGACGACGCACAGGCCGATGCCGCCCACACCGTGGAGGCGTTCGGTCCCGTCTCGTCGCTGCTCACGTACGACACCACGGCAGAGGCGGTCGCGCTCGTCGCTCGTGGCGGCGGTTCACTCGTCACCAGCATCGCGACGCACGATGCGGCGCAGGCTGTGGAGCTCGCCACCGGCATCGCCGCCTTCAACGGCCGGATGCTGCTGCTCGACCGCGACGACGCCCGCTCCTCGACCGGCCACGGCTCGCCGCTGCCGAACCTCGTGCACGGCGGTCCCGGGCGCGCTGGCGGCGGCGAAGAGCTCGGCGGCATCCGCGCGGTGCTTCATCACATGCAGCGCACCGCCGTGCAGGGCTCCCCCGAGATGCTCACAGCGCTGACCGGCGTGTGGCACACGGGGTCCGCAGCGAACAGCGGCGGACGGCATCCGTTCCGCAAGTCGCTCGCGGAGCTGCGGATCGGCGACCAGATCGCCTCGGCGTCGCGCGAGGTCACGCTCGCCGACATCGAGACCTTCGCGCACTTCACCGGCGACACCTTCTACGCGCACATGGACGAGACGGCGGCTGCGGCGAACCCGTTCTTCCCCGGACGCGTGGCACACGGCTACCTGCTCGTCTCGTGGGCGGCCGGCCTCTTCGTCGATCCCGAGCCCGGCCCCGTGCTCGCGAACTCCGGTCTGGAGAACCTGCGATTCATCACCCCGGTCTCCCCCGGCGATGCGATCCGGGTCGAGCTCACCGCGAAGCAGATCACCCCGCGCGAGACCGACGAGTACGGCGAGGTGCGCTGGGACGCCGTGATCCGCAATCAGGACGACGAGCTGGTCGCGACCTATGACGTGCTCACACTGGTGAGCAAGCAGGCGGATGCCGCATGAGGCCGATGATGCAGCGCGACGCAGCCGCGGCGATGCTCGGCCTGCAGGTCGAGGTCGACGCACCGGGCGAGGCGGTCGTCTCGATGACCGTGCGGGAGGACATGCTGAACGGCTTCCTGATCACTCACGGCGGCCTCGTGTTCGCACTCGCCGACACCGCCTTCGCGATCGCCTGCAACGAGGACGAGCGGGTCACGGTCGCCGCCGGCGCCGATATCACCTTCCTGAAGTCGACGAAGGCAGGGCAGACGCTGCGGGCATCCGCCCTCCGGAGGGTCGTGAGCGGTCGCACCGGCCTCTACGACGTGACCGTCACGGACGAGACCGGCGATGTCGTCGCCGAGTTCCGCGGGCGATCGATCACCACCAACCGCACCACGGACTGACCGCATGACGCAGGCACGCACTGCGCGAAGAGGAGAAGCGATGACGACGATGTCCGATGCCCTCGATCCGGAGGAGCGCCTCAGCAGGGACGAGATCGAAGCCCTGCAGCTGGAACGGCTGCAGTGGACCGTGCGCCACGCCTATGCGAACGTGCCGCATTACACTCGCACGCTCGACGACGCCGGAGTCTCGCCCGATGACATCCGCACGCTCGAGGATGTGCAGCGGCTGCCGTTCACGACCAAGGAGGATCTCCGCCGCACCTACCCGTTCGGCATGTTCGCGGTGCCGATGGCGGAGGTCCGCCGCATCCATGCGTCGTCCGGCACGACCGGGCGCCCCACGGTCGTCGGGTACACGCAGACCGACCTCGACAACTGGGCCACGCTCGTGGCGCGGTCGCTGCGCGCCTCCGGCATCCGACCGGGGATGAAGGTGCACAACGCCTACGGCTATGGGCTGTTCACCGGCGGACTCGGCGCGCATGCCGGTATCGAGAAGCTCGGCGCGACCGTCATCCCGATGTCAGGCGGCCAGACCGCCAGGCAGGTGCAGCTGATCCGCGACTTCGAGCCGGACGCGATCCTCTGCACCCCGAGCTACCTGCTGACGATCGCGGATGCGATGGCGGATGCCGGTATCGACCCGACATCCACGTCGCTGAAGGTCGCCGTGCTCGGCGCCGAGCCGTGGACGAATGAGATGCGTGCCGAGCTGGAGCAGCGCCTCGGCATCGACGCGGTCGACATCTACGGACTCAGCGAGGTGATGGGTCCCGGCGTCGGCAACGAGTGCGTCGAGACCAAGGACGGCCCGCACATCTGGGAAGACCACTTCCTGCCCGAGATCGTGGATGCCGATGGCGCCCCGCTGCCCGACGGCGAGACCGGTGAGCTCGTCTTCACCTCGCTCACGAAGCAGGCGTTCCCGGTCATCCGGTATCGCACCAGAGACCTCACGAGGCTGCTGCCGGGGACGGCACGGCCGGGGATGCGTCGGATGGAGAAGATCACCGGGCGCAACGACGACATGATCATCCTCCGCGGCGTGAACATCTTCCCGACCCAGATCGAGGAGCTCGCGCTCGGCATCGAGCAGCTCACGCCCCACTTCGTCATCGAACTGCGCCACGAGGCCCATCTCGATGTCATGACCGTCCGGATCGAGCGGCACCCGCTGCTCGAGCGCGAGGTGTGCGAGGCTGCCGCCCAGGTGCTCGCCCAGCGGATCAAGACGCACATCGGATCGAGCGTCCGGGTGCAGCTCGAGGAACCGGGCGCGCTGCCCCGCAGCGAGGGCAAGTACAAGCGGGTCTACGACCTGCGGTGAGGCCGTGCCCGGTCAGTCGTGGTGCGCTGAGCGTGCGGACGTCGGCGGCGCACCGATCTCTTCGATCCGATGGCCCGTGCACGGTCGGCGGGTGACCGTCGCGACCTGGATCCTGCTGAGGGCGAACCAGCGGATGCCGTCACGGAGCCTGCACCAGGCGACGAGGTACCACTGTCCGCCGGTGAACGCGAAGATCATCGGCTCGACCTCGCGGCGCGTCGACCGGCCCTCTGCGTCGGTGTACGCGAGGTTGACGGTGCGCTGGTCGATGGTGGCCTGCTCGAGCGCGGACATCACTCGTCGTCCGGCAGACGGCGCCACGTCGACCCAGACGCGGTTGGAGAGCTCGGCGGCCTTCCGGCGGGTCACGGGGTCGAGCACATCGAGGACGGTGCGGATCGATGCGCGTGCCGAATCGGCGAACGGAGCCTGCGCAGCCGCGGCGACAGCAGCGTTGAGCGCGACGGCCTGGGCGGCGGTGAGACTCACCGGTGGAAGACGGTGCAGCTCCGTGAGCCCGTAGCCTCCGCCGGGGCCGGTGCGCCCCCACACCGGGAGGCCACCTGCCTCGAGCGCGGAGATGTCGCGTTTGATCGTGCGGATCGTCACCTCGAACTCAGCAGCGAGCTGCTGCGCGGTGCGACCGCGTGTGCCCGCCCGCCGCAACGATTCGGTCATGGCCTGCAATCGCGCAGTTCGATTCACGCTCCCATATTAGTGACGAATATAGTGACATGCCGTTGCCGCCCGTCCACCTGATGATGGACGCATGACGAACGACACAGCCACAGACATCGCCTTCGTCCTCGCGCCCGGCCACTGGCTCGGCGCCTGGGCATGGGACGAGGTCGCCGCCCACCTCCACGATCGCGGTCACCGCGCCTTCCCGGTGACGTTGTCCGGTCTCGATCCGGACGACGTCCAGCGCACGGAGCGGACGCTGGCCGATCAGGTGGAGACGCTCCGCGCAGCCGTGCGCACCGCCCGCGCCGAGGCGTCGACCGTCGCCCTCGTCGTCCACAGCGGTGCGGGGTATCCGTCATCCGTGCTGCTGGACCAAGACCCGACCGTGGTCGATCGCATCATCTACGTCGACAGCGGCCCCACATCGGACGGCTCCGCGTTCGATGCCGCGGTGGCGCCCGAGGTGCAGGAGGTGGCGCTCCCGCCGTTCGATCAGCTGGCGGCGAGTCTCGATGGACTCAGCGCGCAGGCACTCGAACGGCTCCGTCGACGCGCAGTGCCGATGCCTGCGCGCGTGATGCGCGAACAGGTCCGGTTGCGGAATGATGCTCGCCGCGACGTGCCGACGACGATCATCGCCTGCTCGTTCCCCGCGGCCCTGGTGCTGCAGCTGGCGCAGGACGGTGATCCGATGATGGCCGAGGTCGCTCATCTCCGCGAGCTGGAACTCGTGGATCTGCCGACCGGGCACTGGCCGATGTGGAGCCGTCCGGAAGACCTCGCCGCTGCGATCGCTGCAGCTGTCGAGGTCAGCCCCGCACCGCGAGCGTGAACGGCAGCACGTCGCTCGCGCCAGCGCGCCGGATCACGCGCGCCGCGACGGTCAGCGTCCAGCGGCTGTCGGCCAGGTCGTCGACGAGCAGGACAGGCCCGTCGGGAACGTCGAGGTGCTCGGCCGTCAGACGACCCCACAGCCCGGCGAGCCGGAAGACGCTGTTGCCGCCGGGCTGACCGCTCGGGCCGCCGTCGACGGGCGCGAGCGCGCCGAGGTACGGCAGCCGCCCGACCTCGGCGAGCCCACGCGCGAGCGAGTCGACCAGCAGCGGATGCGACCGTGACGGCATCGCGATCACGGCCACCGGCCGCTGATCCCACTTCCATCCGGCGAGCACACGGATGCACGCGCCGAGCAGCTGCGGCGACACGGGAGCATCCGCAGCGCCGGCGGCGAAGATCTCACGCAGCGCGCCACCCCACCCGAGGTCGGTGAGCCGCGCGAGCGCTCTGCCCTCGCTCGCCTGCTCCTCAGCAGCGATGCGACCCCGCACCGGCACGTCGAGCCGATCGGCCCCGGTCGGCCACGCGCGACGCGGCTCGATCGGGACTCCGACACGGTCGAGCGACTCCGATGCCTGGGTGGTCGCAGCCTCGCCGATCTCACGGGGGAACCAGCCGCCCGCGCAGTTGTCGCAGCGACCGCACGGGGCCGCCGTCTCGTCGTCGAGGGAACGCTGCAGGAACTCCATCCGGCATCCCTCGGTCTGCTCGTAGTCGAGCATGTGCTGCTGCTCGGCGACCCGCTCGGCCGCGATGCGCTCATAGCGCTCGGCATCGTAGATCCAGGGGTCGCCGGTCGCGACCCAGCCGCCCTGCACGCGCCGAACGGCGCCGTCGACGTCAAGCACCTTCAGCAGCAGTTCGAGCGGCGTGCGGCGGATGTCGACCATCGCCTCGAGCGCGGGAGTCGAGATCGGCGCATCGCCCAGCGCCGCGATCACCCGTTCGGCACGATCGCGGTCGGGCATCGACGCGGTCGCGAAGTAGTGCCAGATGTCGCGATCCTCGACGCCGGGAAGCAGGAGCACGTCGGCGCTCTCGCTCGCACGGCCGGCGCGGCCGACCTGCTGGTAGTAGGCGACGGGAGACGAAGGAGCCCCGAGGTGCAGCACGAAGCCGAGGTCGGGTTTGTCGAATCCCATGCCGAGCGCACTGGTCGCGACGAGCGCCTTCACCTCGTTGCGCTTCAGCATCCCCTCGGACTCTTCGCGCTCATCGGTGTCGGTCTGCCCCGTGTACGCACGCACGTCGTGACCGTGCTCGCGCAGCAGCCGTGCGGTGTCGACGGCGGCAGCGACCGTGAGGGTGTAGATGATGCCGGAACCGGGCAGATCGTCGATGTGGCTGAGCAACCAGGCCAGACGGCTCGCCGAATCACGCAGCCGCAGCACCCCCATGCGCAGCGAGGTGCGGGCGAGGGGCCCGCGGATGGTGAGCACCGGAGCGACATCGTCACCCGCATTCTCGGTGAGACTGCCCAGCTGCTCTGCGACGTCGGCGACGACTCGACTGTTCGCGGTCGCCGTGGTCGCGAGGACCGGCACATCGGCCGGCATCTGCGCGATGAGGTCGCGCAGTCGTCGGTAGTCGGGGCGGAAGTCGTGCCCCCAGTCGCTGATGCAGTGCGCCTCGTCGACGACCAGCATGCCGATGCGGCGGACCAGCGTCGGCAGCTGCGCTTCGCGGAACGAGGGGTTGTTCAGCCGCTCCGGCGAGACCAGGAGCACATCGACCTCGTCACGATCCAGCTTCGCGAGCACATCGGACCACTCGTGCGCATTCGTGGAGTTGATCGCCACCGCACGGACACCGGCGCGCTCGGCCGCGGCGATCTGATCGCGCATGAGCGCCAGCAGCGGTGAGACGAGCACGGTCGGTCCTGCGCCCTGGCGACGCAGCAGCAGCGTGGCGACGAAGTACACCGCCGACTTGCCCCATCCGGTGCGCTGCACGACGAGCGCCCTGCGCCGCCCGGCGACCAGCGCCTCGATCGCCTCGTACTGCCCGTCGTGGAAATCGACGTCTGGACGGCCGACGAGTTCGCGCAGCGCCGAGAGCGCGGCCTCACGGGTGTCGGTGGATGCGATGGAGGCCATGTCCCCACTCTGCCTCACACCGCCGACATGCGCGTGCGGTCGTCTAGCGTGGAGACGTGATCACCCGAGAACTGGCCGTGTCCCTGCGCGATGCCGGTCTGGTGTGGCACCCGGCCGAGGGCGACCGCTTCCAACTCGATCTGCCGGACGACGTCGAGCTCGAAGCCGAGGCCGACGTCTTCACGGTCAGCGAGATGACCATCGAGGCGCGGCAGACCCCGAGCGGCACCGATCTCGCCTTCAACGGGACGACCGAGTGGGCACTCGACGCGGTCACGCTCGCCGACGCCGTGTGGCTCCCGCGGGAGGATCAGCTCCGCGAGCTCCTGCGGGGCACGTTCCGCAGCCTGGTCCGGTTGCCCGACGCGTTCCTCGTGGAGATCGAACTCGCCGGCGAGACGCTGCGATTCGAGCATCCCGATCCCTCCGAGGCTTACGGGCAGGCGCTGCTCGAGCTGGTCTCGCGCTCGCGCTGAGCCGCCCGCCTTGCGTGCTGCGGATCGTCGTGTCAGAATTACCTAACGACCGGTCAGTAAAGATCGGATGACGAGGAGTCGATGATGACCAGCCCCGCAGACCTCAGCCTCGTGGAGGGCGAGATCTCCGAAGACGAGCGCATGTTCGACGAGCTCATCGCGAACGAACAGCGCATCGAGCCCCGCGATTGGATGCCCGACGCCTACCGCAAGACGCTGATCCGCCAGATCTCGCAGCACGCGCACTCCGAGATCATCGGGATGCAGCCGGAGGGCAACTGGATCACGCGGGCACCCAGCCTCAAGCGCAAGGCGATCCTGATGGCGAAGGTGCAGGACGAGGCCGGCCACGGGCTCTACCTCTACTCCGCTGCGCAGACGCTCGGGATCACTCGCGACGAGATGATGGACCAGCTCATCAGCGGCAAGGCCAAGTACTCGTCGATCTTCAACTACCCCACCCCGACCTGGGCGGACATGGGCGCGATCGGCTGGCTCGTCGACGGCGCGGCGATCGTCAACCAGGTGCCGCTGTGCCGGGCGTCGTACGGGCCGTACGGCCGCGCCATGGTGCGGGTCTGCAAAGAGGAATCGTTCCATCAGCGTCAGGGGTTCGAGATCCTGCTCAGCCTCATGCAGGGCTCCGATGAGCAGCGGCAGATGGCGCAGGATGCGGTGAACCGCTGGTACTGGCCGAGCCTGGCGATGTTCGGGCCACCGGACGAGCAGTCGCCGAACTCGGCACAGTCGATGAAGTGGAAGATCAAGCGGTTCTCGAACGACGACCTGCGCCAGCGCTTCGTCGGCATGCTGGTACCCCAGGCCGAGATCCTCGGGGTCACGTTGCCCGACCCCGACCTGCGACTCGACGAGGAGACCGACCGGTACGTGATCGGCGAGA
Organism: Microbacterium oxydans; assembly: GCF_000956525.1. Taxonomy (GTDB): domain Bacteria; phylum Actinomycetota; class Actinomycetes; order Actinomycetales; family Microbacteriaceae; genus Microbacterium; species Microbacterium oxydans_A. The sequence goes on along the minus strand of NZ_JYIW01000013.1, from coordinate 3,050 downwards.
TCGACTGGGACGAGTTCTTCGAGGTGCTGCGCGGGAACGGGCCGTGCAACGCCGAACGCCTGGAGCGCCGCCGCACGGCACACGAGAACGGCGCCTGGGTGCGCGAGGCCGCGGCCGAGTACGCCCGTAAGCAGGCGCGCGCCTGGGACCCTGAGCCTGCCGAGACCGCTGGGTCCCTGAGCCTGTCGAAGGGCGCGTGATGGCGACGCCAGGAGCCAGCGAGCGCGAACCATGGCCGCTGTGGGAGGTCTTCGTCCGAGCGAACCGCGGACTCAGCCACGTGCATGTCGGCTCCCTGCACGCGCCGGATGCCGAGATGGCGATCCGCAACGCCCGCGATCTCTACACACGCCGCGGCGAAGGCGTCTCGATCTGGGTCGCGCCGGCCGAGGCGATCACCACGAGCGACCCCGATGCGAAGGGCGCGTACTTCGAGAGCCCTGCGGGCAAGAACTACCGGCACGCCGTGTACTACACGGCATCCGAGGGGGTGCCGCACCTGTGACCCTTCGACAGGCTCAGGGACCCAAGGATGGAGCCATGGAGGGAGCCGACGTCCACGGCGATGTCTCGGTCGACGCCCTCACCCTCGCGCAGGAGCTGTCCGGCACCGGTGCCGTCGCGGCATCCGCTGACATCGCCGAGTACGCCCTCCGCCTCGGCGACGACGCGCTCATCCTCTCGCAGCAGCTGGGGGCCTGGATCTCGAACGCTCCCGAGCTGGAGGAAGACGTCGCGCTCGGCAACATCGCCCTCGACCTGCTCGGCCACGCCCGGTCGTTCCTGCACTACGCGGGATCGTTCGACGGGCGCAGCGAAGACGACCTCGCCTTCTTCCGCGACGAACCGGAGTTCCGGTGCGCCTGGATCGTGCAGCAGCCCAACGGCGATTTCGCGCAGACGATCGCCCGGCAGTTCGTCGTCGCAACCTTCATGTTCGAGCTGTACTCCGCGCTGCGGACGAGCAGCGATGAGACCTTCGCCGCGATCGCCGAGAAGTCGTTGAAAGAGGTCGACTACCACCGGGATCACGCGGTCCAGTGGATGCTGCGCCTCGCCGGCGGCACGGAGGAGTCGCGCACCCGGATCATCCGAGCCATCGGCGATGTCTGGCCGTACGTCGACGAGCTGTTCCGCGACGACGACCTGATCGAGCGGCTCGGGGATGCCGCAGCGCGCCCGTCGACGCTGCGCCCCGGATTCGACGCAGTGGTCGAGACGGTGTTCGCGCAGGCTGAGCTGGACGACGTGCTCGGGTCCCTGATTCTGGCGAAGGGCGCCGCGTCGTCGGCCGGCGGACGACAGGGGAAGCACGCGACCCCGCTCGGCCACATCCTCGCCGAGATGCAGGTGCTCGCGAGACGGCATCCGGGGGCATCATGGTGACCCTCCGACACGCGCAGGAACGCATCGACGCCGATGCCTGGCGCATCGCCGCCGCCGTGCCCGACCCTGAGGTGCCGGTGCTCACGATCGAGGATCTGGGGGTGCTCCGAGCAGTCGACGTCGACGGCTCGCGGGTGCGCGTCGACATCACGCCGACCTACAGCGGCTGCCCGGCGATGGATGCGATCCGTGACGACGTGATCCTCGCGCTCACGGCGGCGGGCTACGACGAGGTCGAGGTGCGCCTGGTCCTCTCCCCCGCGTGGACGACGGACTGGATGACGGATGCCGGCAGGACCAAGCTCGAGGAGTACGGCATCGCGCCGCCGTCCGGCCGGGCCGCGCTCGGGTCCGGGCCCATCCGACTGACGTTGAGCGTGCGCTGCCCGCGCTGCGGATCGCTCGACACCCACGAGGTCTCGCACTTCGGCTCCACCTCGTGCAAGGCGCTGTTCGAGTGCCGCGCGTGCCTCGAGCCCTTCGACCACTTCAAGGTGCATTGACATGTCGCTGTTCACGTCTGCTCCGGCATCCGCCCCGATCGCTCCGTCCCGCCGGGTTCCGGCACCCCGCGCACGCGCGCGGTTCCACACGCTCACGGTCGAGGACGTGCGCCCGCTGACCGATGACGCGGTCGAGGTCACGTTCACCGTGCCGGCATCCCTCGCCGACGAATACGACCACCTCCCAGGGCAGTACGTGGCACTGCGGATGACACTCGGCGGCGTCGAGGTCCGTCGCTCCTACTCGCTGTGCCGCGCGCCGGAGCATCGGGACGAAGGGCAGGACACCAGGCTGAGCGTCGCCGTGAAACGCGATGAGGGCGGGCTGTTCTCGACGTGGGCGCAGACCGGCCTGCATCCGGGATTCGAGATCGACGTGATGAGCCCGCAGGGCACGTTCACCTCCGGGCTCGACGACCTCGACCACCGGCACGTCGTCGGCATCGCGGCAGGCTCCGGCATCACTCCGCTGATGTCGCTCGCCCACACCGTGCTGACCGGGTCTGACACCTCGCGGTTCACGCTGCTCTACACGAATCGCGCGACGCTCGACGTGATGTTCCTCGAAGACCTCGCAGACCTGAAGGACCGCTATCCGACGCGGCTCGTGCTGCACCATGTGCTCTCGCGCGAGCAGCGTGCGGCACCCGTGCTCTCCGGACGCATCGACGAGCAGAAGCTGCGCACGATCCTCGGCTCACTCATCCCGCCGCAGACGGTCGACGAGTGGTTCCTGTGCGGACCGCTCGCGCTCGTCGACCTGTGCCGCGAGGTGCTCGCCGACCTGGGCGTCGACCGTTCGCATATCCGCTTCGAGCTGTTCACGACCGGCGACGAGCCAGCTCGCGCCGCACGTCCGGTGCAGGTACGCGCCGGGCAGAAGACCGTGCGCATCGAGGTCACGCTCGACGGCGTCTCCTCGACCGTGGAGAGCCCGGTCGACGCGCACGAATCGGTGCTCAACGCCGCGCTGCGCGTGCGCCCCGACGCACCGTTCGCCTGTGCCGGCGGCGTCTGCGGCACCTGCCGAGCGCGGGTGCTGGAGGGCAGCGTGACGATGACCGAGAACTACGCCCTGGAGCCGGATGAGTTGGAACGCGGCTTCGTGCTCACCTGCCAGTCCCACCCGACGAGCGACCGTGTGGTCCCTTATACACATCC
>NZ_JYIW01000012.1 GCF_000956525.1 Microbacterium oxydans | reverse complement strand
ACCCCGCCCCACCCGCACACCACTCACAAGCGCGAGCCGGATGCCGCGGCGAACCGCCCCGCCATCATGGCCGCCGCCTCGCGCAGCGGCGCAGGTCCGATCACCGTGAACGGGGCGTCGAACCGCGCGACCGCGGCGAGCACGCCGGTCCAGGACCATGAGCCGACCGTGATGCGGCACGAGCCGTCGTCGAGTTCTTCCAGCGTGCCGTCGCCGATCCACGGTGCGACGTCGCGTGCGGGCAGCTCGATCACGACCTCGCCGATGCATGGCCAGCGGTCTTCGGCATCCGATCCTTTGGCGCGGGCGGCGAGGTAGGTCTGCGCGTCTGCGGCGGGCAGTTCGCGCGGCACGAACGACGGACCGGTCGGGATGCGCGGGGTCATCCGGTCGAGCCGGAAGGTGCGCCAGTCGTCGTGCTCGAGGTCCCACGCGAGCAGATACCAGCGCCCCTCGCGCGCGACCACGGCGTTCGGTTCGGTGCGCCGCGGAGGGCGCTCGCCGCCGGAGCCGGAAGGGGAGGCGTAGTCGAACCGCAGCACGTGCCGGTCGCGCACGGCGGCGCTCACGGCTTCGAGCACGGCGGGATCGACGCGGGTCGGGTTCTCGCTGCCGGTGAATCGGATGCCGTCGACGCGGTGTCGCAGCCGCGACGGCATCACCTGCCGCACGGTGGCCAGGGCTCGGGTGGCGGCTTCGTCGAGGTCGACGCCGCTCGACGGCACGCTCTGCAGCGCCACCGCGATCGCGACGGCCTGCTCGTCGTCGAACAGCAGCGGTGGCAGCTCGGAGCCGGCCGCGAGGCGGTAGCCGCCGTCCGGCCCCTTGATCGCGCCGATGCGGTAGCCGAGTTCGCGCAGCCGGTCGACGTCGCGGCGCACCGTGCGGGCGCTCACTTCCAGGCGCTCCGCGAGCACGGGGCCTGGCCAGTCGCGCTGGGTCTGCAGCAGCGACAGCAGGGCGAGCATGCGCGAGGAGCTTCCGGTCATGTGCTCCATTGTCCGCCGAGAAGAGGACCGAAACTGACCGCTTCTGCTGTGATCGTTGACTCCGACGGCGCAACCGGGCCGTCGACGCGTTCGACTGAAGGACACCTCATGACCCTCACCACCACCACTCACCTGAACTTCCGCGGCGTCGCCCGGCAGGCGCTCGACTTCTACCAGTCCGTCTTCGGCGGTGAGCTCACGGTCGCCACCTACGGCGACTTCGGCATGCCCGCAGGCATCCCTGGTGCTGACAAGGTCGTGTTCGGGCAGCTCACGGCGGCCGACGGCATCCGCCTGATGGCCTACGACATCCCCGGCCAGGACGAGTCGGATGCCGCGGCGACCGCCGGATCCACCCGCCGCGAGAACGGCACGACGATCACCGACCGCACGTTCTTCCAGTCGCTGCAGGGCGGCTCGCTCGACGAGATCACGCAGTACTGGGACCGCCTGGCCGACGGCGCAACGATCATCGAGCCGCTCGCGGCCTCGGCGTGGTCGGCCGGCTTCGGGATGCTCACCGATCGCTTCGGCGTGACCTGGGTGCTCGACGTCCGCCAAGCCTGACCCGCCCCGTCCCCCAGCTGAGGGGTCACGACCCGCCGCGCCATAGTCCGGGGATGCGGCGGGTCGTGACCCCTCAGCGCGCGCATGCCCCCCTCCGCTCACGTTGATCGGCCGAGCCGGGGCGCGTCACGGGCGGACACGGGACATGCGGGCGCGCGGCGGCATCCGTAGATTTATCGGAGCCCCCGCTGCGAAGGAGTTCCCCGTGACCGAGACCCAGACGACGACCGCCGACAGCCTGCCGAGCATGCAGGTGCCGGTCCGTTGCTGTTCCTGTCGCGGCACCGTCTGAGCCCCGCCATGACCGACTCGCTCGCATCTCACCCGTTCGACGCCCGCACACGGCTGCAGCTCGATCGACCGCACAGTCGGAAGTGGAGCCTGCATCCGGGGCAGATCGGGGCGTGGGTCGCCGAGATGGACTTCGGCGTCGCCCCCGAGATCGCGGACGCCCTGAGCCGAGCGATCGCCGACGAGAACCTCGGATACCTCTCGCCGCCGGTCGCGGCTGAACTCAGCGCGGCCACGGCCGATTGGATGCGCGATGAGTACGGCTGGGACGTCGACCCGGAGCGCGTGCATCATGTCGCCGATGTGATGGCCGCCCTCGGCGTCGCTGTGCGCGAGTACTCGCCCGAGGGCTCAGCCGTGATCGTGCCGACGCCGGCATATATGCCGTTCCTGACATACCTTCCCTCGATCGGGCATCCGGTCATCGAGGTTCCGGGTGTCGAGGTCGACGGACGCTGGCAGCACGACCTCGAGCGCATCGATGAGGCCTTCGCGGCCGGGGCGCGCACGCTCGTGCTGTGCAACCCGCAGAACCCGACAGGCACGATCGCCGGGCGCGACGAGCTCGAGGCGATCGCGGAGATCGTCGAGCGGCACGGCGGGCGCGTGTTCGCGGATGAGATCCATGCACCGTTGCGGTTCGACCGGGCGCCGTTCATCCCGTACGCCTCGATATCGGATGCCGCGGCATCCCACACGGTCACCGGGACCAGCGCATCGAAGGCCTGGAACATCGCGGGGCTGAAGACCGCGCAGCTGATCACCTCGAATGAGCCCGACCAGGAGCTGTACCGCCGCTTCGGCTTCGCGGTGCATCACGGCGCATCGACGCTGGGGGTGGTGGCCTCGACGGCCGCGTATCGACATGGCAAGCCGTGGCTCGACGGCGTGATCGACTACCTCGACGGATCGCGGCAGCTGCTCGGCTCGCTCGTGGAGCAGCACCTGCCCGGCGCCGTCTACCGCGCGCCCGAGGCGACGTACATCGGCTGGATCGACGCGAGTGCGCTCGGGATCGACGGTCCGCCGGCGGCGTTCTTCCGCGAACAGGCCGAGGTCGTGCTCACCGAGGGGCGGCTGCTCGGACGCGGATCCGAGGACTTCGTGCGCATCGTGTTCGCGACGCCGAGGCCGATCCTGGAAGAGGCCCTGTCGGCGATGGGCGACGCCCTGCGGAGGCGCGGGCAGGGCTGAGCCTCCGGCGCGCGTCGCCGTGTAGGGCTGGTGTGCACCCGCCGCATGGCAGAGTCGGTCGCCCCTGCCACGCGGCAGGTGTCGCAGATGGCCGCGTCGCCGGGCCGGATGCGGCCACACGCGACACCCCTTCCTGAGCAGGTGTCGCGAATGGCCCACTCCGGATGCTGGAGGCGACCACACGCGACACCTCCGCGTCGATGAGCGACGCCCCCGCGCGATGCGATGCGCTCGGGACGGAGCTCCACCGCGCTACGGGGTCGAAGAGGCATCCAGATTCAGCCATCCAGATGCACCCCACACCCCACACCCCCACACAAAGAGAAGCGCACGCCCCGGGGTGACGTGCGCTTCTGCATCCCCAGTCGGGGATGGTGACGGATGCCGCGTTCGGGCGCGGCATCCGTCGGGCTCTACGAGGCGTCGATGCTGCGACGGCGACGCATCGCGACGACCGCCCCGCCCGCCGAGAGGAGCATCAGGCCGAGCAGCATGCCGCCGATCGGGAACTCTCCCCCCGTCGAACTGAGCTGCTCGTCGTCAGGGTCGCCGACCCCGCCGGTGCCGGGCGTACCGTCACCGTCACCGGGAACGATCGCCGCGCCGACCGCAGCCGTCGCCGCGCTCGTGGCCGAACCGGTGCGGAATCCTGCGAGCGACCCGGTCACCGTGACCGAGATGCGCGAACCGAGTGCGCTCGCCGGGATCGTGAACGTGGTCGCCGGGTCGGCGGCGCGTGCCGCGCTCACGACGGGCTCGCCGTCGATCGCCCACGCGTAGCTGAGCTCGGTGCCCTCAGGCCATCCCTCGGAGCTCGCGGTCAGCGTCTCGCCGACGTTGGCCTTGCCCGTGATGGTCGGCGCGGTGGTCGGGGCGAGCACCTCCATGACGTTCGCCTCTGCGATGCAGGTGATGCACGTGCCGCCGAGTGTCGCGACGGCCGCTGTGACCGAGAACGCGCCGCCGGGGGCGTCGTCGATCACGGTCGCGCTGAAGGCGAGGTTCGCTGCGGCGGCGGGAGCAGTGCCGACCGGAACGGTCCAGGTGAGGGTGTTCCCGTCGAGCGTCGCACCGGCGGGCACGGCGTCGAGCGTCGCGCGGGTGAGCAGCTGGCTCAGGTCGACCGTGACGACCGACGAGGCCAGCGGCACGAGACCCGTGTTGGCTGCCGAGACCGTGTAGGTCACGGTGTCGCCGATCGCGAGCGGGTCGGCCGCGGCATCCGTCAGTGTGAGCGACAGCTTGTCGGGCCAGGCTGGCTTGCCCGGCTCGAGGATCCAGTCGTTCCAGAGTGCCGTGATGTCGCGTCCGGAGAGCTCCTCGGCGAGGGCCTTGAGGTCTGCGCCGGTGCGGCTCTGGCCGGCGAACCGGGTCTGCCATTCCTTGATCAGGGCGAAGAACGCGTCGTCGCCGATGGAGATCTTCAGCGCCTCCCAGAACTGTGCGCCGCGCGTGTAGGTCTGGTAGTCGTACAGGGTGGCCGAGTCGGTCTGCGCTCCGGGAGGCGTCTCCCAGTTCGCGCTCGTCGAGGCCGTGCGGTTCCACGAGTTGTAGTAGGTCTGCTCGGTGCTCGTGCCGCTGCCGAAGCCCGCCGCGCTGTTGTAGTGGGTCGGGCCCCAGGTGGCCATGCCCTCGCCGATCCAGATGTCGGTCCAGGTCGTGGGCGCGACGTTGTCGCCGTACCACTGGTGCACGAGCTCATGGATGAGCGTGTTGCCGTTCACCGAGCCGGCGCTGGGGAAGAACGAACGATCCTGTGTCTCGAGCGCGTAGTTCACGCCGCTCGGCACACTGTCGACGATCACGCCGGTGCTGTTGCCGGGGTACGCGCCGTACATCGACTCGAGGTTGCGGGTGATGGTCTCGAGCTGGGCGACCCGGTTGCGGATGGTGGTCTTGTTGCCGTCGCTGAGACCGGAGTCCATGAACGACCACGAGGGGATGCTGCGGCCATCCGCGAGCGTGATCGATCCCTCGATCACGTCGAAGCGTCCGATCGCGATGACCGCGAGCTCGGAGGCCATCTGCTTGTCCTGCCGCCACACCCAGGTGGTGCGGTCGCCTGCGACGGTCTTCGACTGCAGCTCGCCGTTGCTCGCCACTGCCGCCGTGCCCGTGACGCCCGAGGCGTTCGCGAGCACCGAGGGCGCGTCGACCGAGATCGTGTAGGTCGCCTTGTCGCCGGGGGTGTTGTTGTGCGGGAAACCCGCCATCATGCCGATCGGCTGTCCGAGCAGGATCGCGCCGTCGTTCGTGCCGTTCCAGCCCTCAGAGCTGCCGTCGGCGTCGTAGTGCACCTCGGGAGTGCCGCTGTACGTGACCGCGACCGTGAACTCACCCTCCACCGGGGTCGCCGGGGTGACGATGAGCTTGTACTTGATCGCCTCCGCATCGATGTCGCGCTCCCAGGTGGCGGGGGCGCCGTTGACGGTGACCTGCGAGATCGTCATGCCCTCGAAGTCGAGCGAGAAGCTGCGCAGCGGCGAGAGCGCCCTGGCGGTCATCGTGGTCGTCGCGGTCGTGATGTCGCCGGTGATGAGGCCGCTGGCCACGCCGGTCGGGCTCCAGGCGAGCGAGACGTCGTAGTCGAGGGCGTCGTAGCCGCCGTTGCCGACGTTGGGGAACATCGCGTCGCCGGCGGTGCGGGGGCCGTCGATGGGGCCGTCGGCCGCGGATGCCGGGATGGAGGTGACGAGCAGGGAACCGGCGAGCAGCGTGGTGACCGGGAGGGTCGCGAGCAGTCGCCGACGGGCGGGGGAGGTCAGTCGGAGCATGGGTGCTTTCGGGTAGGCATGGCGGGGCGACCGGTCACGTCGTCGTGGTGCGGGGTGGGCTCGTGGCCCTGTGGGATACATATGAAACGTATGGAACGGATGTTTCCGCAATATATCGTGCCGCTCACGGTTCGGTTGCGGTCGGTTTTCTGCCGCTCGACCGGGCATATTGTTCGACACCGTCCAGGATCAGTCGGTTCGCTGGTTGCGCGGTCGCCGCGCGGTGCGGGGTCGATTTCGCAGCTCCGCTCGGGATGCCGGATGCATTTCTGACCCCGCACCGCCGGATCGCCCTCCTTGAGCACCCGGCCTGCGCGTGTGAAGATGACGACGACCCTCACCCTCGTTGGAAGGAACCTCATGCAGCTTGCGATGATCGGACTCGGTCGGATGGGCGCGAACATCGTGCGTCGTCTGATGCGCGACGGACACGAGTGCGTGGTCTACGACGTGAATGCGGATGCCGTGCAGGCGCTGGTCGCGGAGGGCGCCGTCGGTGCAGACAGCATGGCCGACCTGGCTTCGAAGCTCGAGGCGCCCCGCGCCGTGTGGATGATGGTGCCCGCATCGCTCACCGGCAAGGTCGCCGACGAGGTCGCGGCCGTGCTCGACGAGGGCGACATCCTGATCGACGGCGGCAACTCGAACTACCGGGACGACGTGCGGCGGGCGGCGGCGCTGCGCGAGCGCGGCATCCATTACGTCGATGTGGGCACCAGCGGCGGGGTGTTCGGTCTCGAGCGCGGCTACTGCCTGATGGTCGGCGGTCCGGATGAGGCCGTGCAGCGCATCGAGCCCGTGCTGCGCACGATCGCGCCGGGCCCGGGCGAGATCGAGCGCACGCCCGGCCGCACGGGTGAACTCAGCAACGAGGAGCAGGGCTTCCTGCACTGCGGGCCGTCGGGCGCAGGACACTTCGTGAAGATGGTGCACAACGGCATCGAGTACGGCATCATGGCGTCGATCGCTGAGGGTCTCAACATCCTCCACAACGCGGATGCCGGGGTGCGCGAGGCCGAGCACTCCGCGGAGATCGCTCCGCTCGAGGAGCCCGAGTTCTACCAGTTCCCGATCGATACGGCGAAGGTCGCCGAGCTGTGGCGGCGTGGGTCGGTGATCTCGTCGTGGCTGCTTGACCTCACCGCCACCGCGCTGAACGACAACCCCACGCTCGATGGGCTCGCGGGCCGCGTCTCGGACTCCGGTGAGGGGCGTTGGACGGTCAAGGCTGCCGTCGATGTCGGGGTACCGGTGCCGGTGCTCGCCGCATCGCTGTTCGAGCGCTTCGCCTCGCGTGACGAAGACCGCTTCGCGAACCAGGTGCTGTCGGCAATGCGCCTGCAGTTCGGTGGGCACCAGGAGTTGCCGGCCGGCGACGTGCTCGAGGCGGGTGCGCGGAAAGCCGACTCGAAGCCCGGCAGTTGAGCATCAGCGTGGACCCGACCACCCGAAGGATCGGGTGCTGTTCCAGCTTGCGGCGACCCTGCGGCTGAATGACGAGCCGACGCTGGCCGATCGGTGGAGCGAGTGCTACCGTCGAGGCGATCGTGATCCGAACGCAGGAGGTGAGACCCATGAACGCAGCATCCATCGTGGGCGCTCCCCCGCAGTGCACGATCTCGCGACACTCGTAGTCGCGACCGGGAGCGCCGAACAGGCAATCGCGAAAGGCGACTCCCATGCACACTCACTCTTCTTCTCCTTCTTCTCGGCGCGCGCTGGTGCTCGGCGGCGGCGGATCGACCGGCAACGCCTGGTTGATCGGCATCGTCGCCGGACTGTTCGACGCAGGCGTCGATGTCACGGCGGCGGACCTCACGATCGGCACCTCCGCCGGTGCGACCGCCGCGGCGCAGCTGGCCGGTGCAAGCCCGGCGGACCTGTACGCGGCGACGCTCGTGCCGATTCTCCCTCGTCCCCGCCCGTCCAACCTGCCGGTCGAGGATCACCTGGAACGGATGCATCGCCTCATCGCGGAATCATCGGATGCCGCAGACCTGCGCCGTCGGCTCGGAGCATCCGCGCTCGAGATGGCCGGCGCCGACGACCCGCGGCACGCGCAGTGGCGCGCGATGGTCGCAGCGCGGTTCGCGGTGCACACCTGGCCGGAGCGACGGATGCTGCTCACCGCCGTCGATGCCGAGACTGCCGAGCCGGTGGTGTTCGACCGCGACAGCGGCATCGACCTGGTGGACGCGGTCGCCGCCAGCTGTAGCAGCGGCTTCGCGTACCGGATCGGTGACCGGCAGTTCATCGACGGCGGGTTCTGGCGCAATGAGAACGCCGACCTCGCCGTCGGGTGCGGGCGGGTGCTGGTGCTGCCGCCGTTCGGAGGACGCGCGCTCACGCCACCCGAGTGGGGGCTGCAGCTCGATGCGCAGGTCGCCGAGCTGCGTGCCGGCGGCAGCGAGGTGCTCGTCGTGGGCCCGGGCGATGAGACCGAGCATCTGTTCTTCGAGAACGCGATGGATGTGTCGCTGCGCGCGCCCGCCGCGCAGGCCGGGTATGAGCAGGGGCGTGCGGTGGCGGACGGGGTTGGCGAGTTCTGGGGCTCGCCCCTGGGTGTAGACGTGAGCCCGTCGGAGCGTGATTAGCGACCCAGCCGCAGCCAGGCTCCGCGTTCGATCCTCTTCTCTTCGTCGGCGTCCGCCGGGGCTGTCCGTGGGGCGAGTCCGGCCTCGGCCAGCGCAGCGAGTGCACGCTCGACGGTCGTCAGCTTCCGCTTGAGGTCCTTGATGGACAGGGCGCTGGGGTCCGAGAACTCGTCCAGGCGCTCGAGTTCGCGCCGCACCGAGATCTCCGTCTGCGCGAGATCGCGCCAGACACCAGGATCGCTCTCAAGTCGCTGTCTTTTCCGCAGGAACTCCGCTGAGACTTGACGTGCGATGACCTCTTCCAGGGCTTCGGGCGACGTGCCCGGGCTTGCGAGGCCGAAGGCGATGCCGCCGCCTCCAGCTGTGACGAGAGCGCCGGCGGAGAGCAAGCCGCCGATCATGCCGCCGGGCCCGAAGGCCGCCAAGGCGCTCGTGATCGCTGCGGCGCCAGCCACTCCTGGGGCGGCAGCGAGAGCGAGACCGCCTGTCGCGATGATGACCGCGACTGCGCCGACGCTCACCGCGCCCCACTTGATCCACAGGTTCGTGTTCGAGGTGCCGGCGAGCTTGTCGCGCGCCTCCTTCGCGGCCGAGAACAGATCTTTGCCGAATCGAGTTGTCAGTCCGAGTTCCGCTGTGAGGTTCTCTATGGCGCTCTGACGTTTCTTGGGGTCGACCGCGATCTCGAACGGCAGGATGATGTTCTCGGCTGCGAGAACGATCAGCGGGACGACAGCCTCTTCTTTGGTGAGGTGCGTCAGCGGGGGTGGCACCGCGGCCACGGAGTCTGCGTCGGAAAGGTCGACGGAGAGCCGTGCGATGGCGGAAGGAAGCGGCTGATCCGATTCCGCACGGTGGGCAGTCAGCGCTGCGATCGCCTTCGACTGCACGGCGCGGATGGCACCTGCGTGACGATGCTGTACCTCGCCGTCCAGCTCTGCATTGATGAGATGAGAGAGTCGCAGCGCCAGCAGGGCGATGGTCTCAGCCGCATTGAGAGGAAGATCGAGGGATCGTTCAGAAGGAGCGATCTCGCGCGACTTCGAGCCGAACAGTGCGAATCCGACCGCTTCGGCGACGTCGTCTCGATTGAGGTAGTTGGCAGCCTGATGCGCAGCCAGAGGGCTCAGCGTCACGGTGGGAACCTGGAAGTCGATCATCCAGGGAAAAGCCGAGGAGACGCCTCGACGTGCCGCGACGGGGTCGAGCCCATCCCAGAAGCTCACCCACCAGTTCAGGTTCTTCGGTGGCTCACGAAGCGTGTCGCGGAGCTTGTCCACGCCGAAGGTCGCGCTCGCCAGCGGGCTGCCGATCGTCACCATCCCGACCACCCGAATTCCGATCGGGAGTCGGGTGAGCACGTCTGCCGCGATCACCGAGCCCAGGCTGTGCCCGACGATCACGAGTTCGCCCGATTCGGGAACATCGTTGAGGATTCGATGGAGGACCGCGGCGCGGATACTCGGGTTCTGGAGATAGTTGCGTGCCTGCTCGAAGAAGGGGATGCCGACGGCGAAGTCCACGATGGCGTCACCGCCGATGTACCCCGCACCCATCGTCTCCCTCCCGAGCCTGAATTCGACGGCGCTGATCCGGCGCTCGAACTCACGCCGATTGGTTCTCGCTTCTTCGCCCGACAGTCCTGCGACCGTGCGAGGCGGGAGCGGTTCCTTCGCGTCCGATCCCGTCAGGAGATGCGCATACTTCGGTGCGATCACGTCGGTATCGTCGAGGCCCGGATGGCCGATCGTGCTCAGCGCTGCGGAGAGCTGTGTCCTCCAGATGTCGTCAGGATCTCCCGTTCCCACTCCATGCAGAAACAGCAGAATCGGCTTACTCGACATCGGGTCCCCTCCGCGCATCGTGTCGCCCGTCTGCCTCTCAGGGGCGCGACCGGAGCGAACTCGGAGTCAGCATACCGAGCGTCTCGGGTCGAGACTCGACCTGAGACAGACATCTACTCGGTCGAGGCTTCGATCGTCTGAAGCATCTCCGTCCGGAGGTCGTTGAGCAGGAGACCGCCCTCGACTCGCCAGAAATACCAGGCGTTGCCGCTCCTCCCGCCACGGACAACCCGCGCCGCGGCCGCAGGGCTGTCGTATGTCTTTCCCTCGTAGAGCATCCTTCCACCAGCGAGGAGAGTGCCGCGAGCGTTCGGCCAGTGACTGTCGGTGCTGACCAGCGAAGCACCGACTTCGACAAGCCCGGCAGCGATCACATCGGCATACGAAGCGGTCGCCTTCGACAGGCGGGCAGTGCGGTCGACGGTCTTGCCCTCATGACCATCAGGCACCGGCCACGTCGCGATAAGCGCCGAGATCAGCGTCTCCGTTCGATCGTCGATCAGCCGCTCGTCCCAGCCTGACTCGGACGTATCGAAGACCGCGCGATTCATGAGGAAGACATCATGCCGGTGCAACTCGGCGCGCTTGCCACCGGTGCCGAGCCACGCGCCGTTGGAGACGGTGTACCCACGGTACGAATCCTCGACGGCTTGGAGCATCATCCGCTGCATGGGCTGAGAGAAGCGCTGGTAGAAGGGTGCGAAGCGCAGCGTCTCCCGGAGCTCGTCGTCTCCAGGCCAGTAGGTGCTCGTCGACTGTTGACGCATGAGGTGTCGCTCAATCCTCGAGACCACTTCGTCACCGCTCGCTCCACGCGCGGCTGAAATGACTTCTGCGGCAACTCGTCCGAGGTCGCTGCTCTGCAAGCGGAGGAGTCGGCGACGCATGATCCAGCTTTCGACAATATCGATGACGAGAGCAATCGTTTCCGGACCATACATGTTGCCTGGCTCCGTCAGCCAGAGGACGACCGGTTTGGTGATTTCGACCTGCGCTACCGCCATCCGATACATGTGGAGCTCGAGGCGGTCGAGGTCGCGATGTGACTCGGCTGCGCGTTCAGTGAGGAGCTGATACCTCGTCGATTGTTCGGTGATGAGTTCCAACAGCTCCGACATCGAGCGGTCTGTCTCATGTTCTGCGAAGAACTTGAATCGCCCGAACGTGGATCGGGGACTGATCTCCTTGCCTACTCGCGAGATGAGCCATTGGCCGAGGAAGAGCGCGCTACGAGTGGTCAAAAATCGGCCGACACTGACTTCCGCTTCCCAGAACTTCGTTTCAAACGGCCAGCTGCGATAAGCCTCGGCGGTATCCTTGCCCTCTGCCTTCAGCCGCTGGAATACAAAGTTCTTGATGAGATCTGACGCGGACAGCGGAGTGCCGCGGGCATTCAGCGTCTCGAAGATCTCCTGCGAGTCCTCTTCTGTCGTGAGGCGGATGACGACGAGTTGGAGCGCATTCTGCAGTGCGATGGCGAGCGCGTCGGCCCGCAGCGGAAGAGAGTCGCGATCCGAGTCGAGCCAGGCTCCGACCTGCACGGCGAAGTACTCGTGCGCCTGCGTCAGACGTGACTCACGATGCGTCAGCGAGGCGTGGTCCACGGGCGGCTCGGCGACCATGACCTCGTCGAAAGCAGCCTGGTCGCGATTGGTGTGCCGGAGTTTGAGCGCGGGCTCTCCTTCGGGTATGAACATCTGGTCGTTGTGCGTGAGGAAGTTGAGGCGCGCTGCCAGGGAGTCGAGACCGCGAGCCGAGAACGCCGCAGCCGTCGCATCGAGGGCGAGTTGCAGCGTTGTGAGTCGTTGCTGCCCATCGACGATCTCGAACTCCTGCATTCCGACTGGCCCGCTCGGCGCATCCTGCGTCACGACCGCGCCGAGAAAGTGCGTAGCGCTCGAGGTCGGGTTCTCCAACCGATGCTCTGTCAATCGGCGGATGTCGCCCCACAGCGGCGCCCATTGATCTTCTTCGGACCAGACGTAGGGCCGCTGATAGATCGGAACCGTCAGGTGCTGCGGCATTCCGAAGATGCCCTGAGGTGTCGTGAGGTCAGTCTTCACTTGAATTCCATGTCTGGTCAGGAGGTGACGGAGTAGATACTGCGGGGAGCCGGGTGCGCCTCAGGGCTAGAGCAGTCTTGGCCTTCGACGCTTCGATCTCGCGTTGGATGAGCCTTGATACAGAGCGGTATCGATCGCGAGCGCCGTTGCTACGACGAGCGAGCGCAGCGGTTCCTCCAGTTCTCGATGGATCTGGAGGACGTAATTGTCGCTCTTCGTGAACAGCTCTTTGCGCGCGCCGGCCCAGTCCTTCGAGATGCGGGCGATCTCATCACCCGTCGCGTCCTGGACACCGAAGTCCCACGCGTCCCATCCATCCGCGGTCACGGAGCCGATGGTTCGTCCTGAAACTTCGAAGTCGAACCGGATCAGTCCGATGAAGCCCACGGTCTTCTGCACGATCTGACCTACCGGCGAGCCGCCACCGGCGGAGACGATCATCTTCGACTTCAGAAGTTTCGCCGGGCGGAGCATGGACATCAGCACTGCGCCCTCGCCATCGATGATCTGCAATCGGCGAGTCTGGTCTTCATCGGGACGGGCCGACATCGACTTCTCCAGGAAATTCCGGCGCAGTTCCCGCACGGCGCCGACGCGGACCCCGTTGCGGTCGAACACGCCGTACTCCGCGCGCGACTCAAACAGCTTCGCCTTCTGATTGACGATGAGCACGCGCTCCGTGAGCATCGATCCGGTGCTGATCTGGCTCGTGGCGACGATCCCTGAGCGTTCCAGCTGCCGCTGCACGCGCGGATCGGGACGAGGCGTGGCTACGTTCGTCACTGGCTGAGGAGGCGCCGGAGGCTCGAGCCCTTGAACGCCCCGCGAGGCGACGTGGGCCGTCCACTGGACGCCATCCCAGTAGCGATGCTCGTAGCGAGCGTAGGGATCAGGGAACCATCCCGCAGGAGGCGACGCAGTCATTTCTGGAGATTAGCAGTGGTCGGTCTGCCCCGATCATGGGCCGAACCAGATGACGGCTGGAGAGCAAAAGCGCCCCTGCCGTTCGGGTCGGCAGGGGCGCTCCGTCATGCTGCTGCTTACTGCACGGACCATCCGCCGTCCGAGGCGAGGATCGCGCCGTTGATGTTCACGGCGTCGTCCGACAGCAGGAACGTGATCGAGGCGGCCAGGTGCTCGGCGGTCGCAACCGTGGGGATCATCTGCTGGAACGGGCCGAGGCGGCCGGAGCCGTACTCCGACATGTTCGGGGGCATCGGGATGCCGGTGGCCACCCCGCCGGGGGCGACGGAGTTCACGCGGATGCCCTTCGGCCCGTACATGAACGCTGCGGACTTCGTGACGCCGATGATGCCGTGCTTGCTTGCCGTGTAGGCGTTGCCCGAGGAGTTGCCGCGCAGGCCCGCTTCGCTCGAGACGTTGAGGATCGAGCCGCGGCCCGCTGCCTCCATGATGGGGAGCACGGCGCGCATGAGCTTGAACGGTGCGGTGAGGTTGATCGCGATGACGCGGTCCCACACGGCATCCGTCGTCTCGCCCGCGGGGGAGAAGTCGTCGTTGATGCCGGCGACGTTCGCGAGGGCGTCGATGCGGTCGCCGGCGGCGGCGAGCACGGCGTCGATCGCGTCCTGCTTCGTGAGGTCTCCGGCGACGACGGTGATGTCGGCATCCGCGAGCTCGGCCTTGAGGGCGTCGAGCTTGTCTGCGGAGATGTCGGCGGCGATCACGCGTCCGCCTTCACGGGCGATGCGCGATGCGGTGGCCTTGCCGATGCCGGATGCCGCGCCCGTGACGATCACGGTCTTGCCCGAGAAGCGTCCGGGGGTGGGCTTCTCGGTCCAGCCGGAGGTCTCGTCGTCTTCGGGGATCTCGCCGCCGTTGGCCGCGCGCACGAGGTCGTCGACGACGGACTGCGGCATGGCGCCCTGGCTCATCGCGACCAGCTGCTGCAGCGGCAGGCCCAGCACCGGGGTGAGCAGCTCGGGGTCGGCGCCCGTCTGTTCGAACAGCGCGCGGATGATCGGCCCGCCGGTGGGGTCGTTCATCCAGTCGCCGATGGTGGAGTGTGCGGTGAGGGCCATGCTCGTTCTCCTTGTTCGAGTTACGCAACGGTGCGTCTACTTATATTCGAGTGTACGCCTGAGTACGCTCGGATGGTGCCTCGTCCTCGCAGTGAGAAAGCCCGCCAGTCCGTGCTGGACGCGATGCGCGCTGCCCTGTCTTCCGGCGGGTATGAGGCCGTGACGATCGAGGGACTCGCGGATGCCGCGGGGGTGTCGAAGCAGACGATCTATCGGTGGTGGCCGTCGAAGGCCGCGATCCTCGGGGAGGCGCTGCTCGAGGGCGGGCTGCCCGGGGCGGATGTCGCCGTGCCCTTCTCTGACGATCTGGGCGCGGACCTGCGGGCATGGTTCTCGGCGGTGTCGGCGGGGCTGGCGGATGCCGATGGCGTCGCGATTGCGCGGGCGCTGATCGTCGTGACGGCATCCGATCCGGAGCTCGGGCTCGCGCTGAACGAGAAGCTGGCTGCGCCGATTCGGGAGTGGGTCGCTGGGCGCATGGCGCTGGCGGTGTCGGCGGGGGATGTGCGGGCGGATGTGGATGCTGCCGCCATCGCGGACCAGTTCGTGGCGATGGCGAGTTATGCGGCGTTGTTGGGGCGGCCGTTGAGTGAGGCGCGGGTGGAAGCGACGGTCGCGGTGCTGTTGCGGGGGATCTCCGCACCGTAGCTGGTCCGCGACGCAGGGCGCGACATATCACTGCTGTCCTCGCATATGTGCTTTCATTTCTCACATGAAGAGGAGAAGACAGCCATGGCTTACGTTGCTGTTGCGGTAGCTCTCCTCCTTTGGGGTGGCTTGGTCGGGCGTGTGGGCACGAAGCTCGGCACGGTTCTCGCGCTCGTCCCCGTCTTGGTGTGGTTTGGGGTGCTGGCGTGGTCTGGTTCCTCGGGCGTTCTCGAAACCCCGGCCGGGGATACGCTTCCCGTGTACATGCTGATCGGGCTCTTCGCTTTTCTCATCGGCTCGAACTTCACCAGCAGATCCGCGGCCTCGCGTAAAGCATCGCCGGAGCGGTGATCTGAGAGCTGTGGTCGCCTGCTCGCACGGGCGCCGCGGGATAATCGGTGCGTGCGAGATCCAGAGCCCCAGCGTCCGCTGATGTCGATCGAGCTGCTCCTCGATCCGGCGACGGAGGCAGCAGTCCGAGCCGAGTGGGACGCGCTCGCCGCACACGGAATGTCGAGCCTCGCTCCGCACACGTCGGCGAGCAACCGCCCCCACGTCACCCTCCTCGCACGCACCGATCTGGACGCGTTCGACGCGCACGCCCTCCTCGACCGCCCGTCATTCGAGGTCACGCTCAGCGCTCCTCTGCTGTTCGGTGCGGGCGAGCGCCGCGTGCTGGCGCGCAGCATCGTGCCAACCGCAGAATTACTCGGCATCCACGCGGCCGTCCACGCCGTTGCCGGACGCGGAGACGACGCCCCGCATACGGCTCCGGGCAGCTGGACCCCACACGTCACCCTCGCCCGCCGACTGCGCACCGTCGATCTCGCTGCAGCGCTCGATCATGTGGGTGGTGAGATCCACGGACGCGCCGCGGGCCTGCGGCTCTGGGACCCCTCGACAGCAACCGTCACCGACCTCGGAACGTTCGGCTGACAACTCGATGTGTCGAGCCCGGCTGCCCTGACACTGTGAGGCGCACCCGAAGCGCCTTACTCCCGTGCTTCCTCGTCGTGCGCCACGACCAACCGCCGGAACACCCCCGC
Source organism: Microbacterium oxydans (assembly GCF_000956525.1). Taxonomy (GTDB): domain Bacteria; phylum Actinomycetota; class Actinomycetes; order Actinomycetales; family Microbacteriaceae; genus Microbacterium; species Microbacterium oxydans_A. Next base: position 14,334 of record NZ_JYIW01000012.1, on the reverse strand, counting down.
CACGACGAGCGCCGCCACCGTCATCGCGACGGCGACCCGCACCGGAGCGAGCAGCCCGGCGTCGGTCGCGAGTCCGAGCCCGCCGAGCACCGGGCCGATGGCGGCGCCGATGTTCAACGCGGCGGTCGCGTACGACCCGCCCATCGTCGGAGCACCGGATGCTGCGTACAGCACACGTGCGATGAGCGTGGTGCCCACGCCGAACGACAGCACCCCCTGTACGAAGATCAGCGCGAACAGCGGCACCGGATGCTGCGCGGCCAGGGCCATCGTGATCCACCCCGCGAGCAGCAGTGGTCCGCCGATGCCGAGGACGAGCCCGGGGTGACGGTCTGACAGGCGTCCCGCGATCGTGACGCCGAGGAATGGTCCGACGCCGAACAGCACCAAGGCGACCGACACCCATCCGGGATCCAGACCGGCGATGTCGGTGACGACCGGTGCCAGGAACGTGAACGCGGCAAACGTGCCGCCGTTGATCGAGGCTCCGAGCGTCATGGCGAGGATGAGGCGGGGCGAGGTCAGCTCGAGCAGCTCATGCCGCAGGGACGGCGTTGTCTGTCGTTCCGACGTCCGGGGGATGCCGCGGAGCACGCCGACGACGGCGGGCACGCAGAGGACGGCGATCGCCCAAAAGGTCGACCGCCACCCCAGAGCAGCGCCGAACAGGGCGCCCGCGGGCACTCCGGCGACGGTGGCGATCGTCGTGCCCGAGAGCAGCACCGCCAGGGCGCGTCCTCTCCGGTCGGACGGGACGAGCGAGGTGGCTGTGGTCAGCGCGACAGCCAGGAAGCCCGCGTTCGCGAGCGCGCTCAGCACGCGGGTGATGAGCAGGACCGAGAACGTCGGCGTGAGGGCTCCGACGACGTGGCATCCGGCGAACACGAGCAGGCAGACGATGAGGGTGAGCCGCGGGGGCCAGCGGCGAGCGAACGCCGCCATGAGTGGCGCACCGACGACCATGCCGATGGCGAAGGCCGAAGTCAGCAGGCCGGCGGTGCCGACCGAGACGTCGAGGTCGCTCGCGGTGGCGGGTAGGAGCCCCGCGAGCATGAATTCCGAGGTGCCCATGACGAAGACCGCCAGGGCAAGCAGATAGAGAGAGAAGGGCATCGAGTACTCCGAAGTGAGAGATCAAGAAAAGGAGCTTCTTGTCACCACGGCCATCGCCCGAGTGCGAGGATCGACACCCGCGCAGATGCGGGCGTCGGGTTCAGCGGATCTCGGGGCTGGCGGTGTGACCGGCAGCCCCTGACGTGTCTGATTCGGGACTCGACATGGGGATGAGTTTACCCGGGGCCCGCCATACGACCTTCGAGCACGACGAAGGGGCCACCCGTAAGTTGGCCCCTTCGCCCTGCATGCTCGTTCCTCTCAGTGATTCACGCCCGGGTGTTGTTGTCAGCCGATGATCCGGAGCGTCGAAGTACGACGGATGACAGGAGGAACGTGAGGATGACGGTCAAGGCACCTGCCATCGATGGCGGGATCGTTGTTGGCGCCGTCATTCCCGGCCGAATGTTTGCCGAGTCGCAAGCGGATGTGTCGATAAGGTGGGCGCATGAAGGTCTTCATCAGCTGGTCCAAACCGCTCAGCCACTCCGTCGCACAGCTCTTTGCTGAATGGCTACCGAAAGTAATCCAGGAGTGTCGGGGCCCGTACGTTTCGAGTGATACTGACAAAGGCGAAGCGTGGTTCCAAGCCATAACGACGGAGCTGCGGGAGTCAAAGATCGGGGTGGTATTCATCACTTCCCAGAACGTGCATGAAGAGTGGATTCACCTTGAGGCTGGAGCCATCTACGCGGCGCTCGACAAGCGCCTGCTTCCTATTCTGGTGAATATCAAGAAAGCGGACTACGACGGGCCGCTTCGAAATATCCAGATGACCGAGTTGGCCGATAAGACTGACATGCTCAAACTGGTCAAGTCGATCAACAAGGCCTGTGACGTCCCGCTCGAAGCATCGGTCCTAGAGTCCACGTTCGACACTTTTTGGCCACACCTGCAGACTTCAATCGAGGCGGTGATCGCGAAACAGCCGCCCGTAGGGCCAGTGAAGAAGCGCACGATGGATGACAAGATTGACGAGATTCTGCTTCAGCTACGCGGACTAAATCAGGCCACCTCCACCGGCATAACTGCCGGATCGAAGGCGGCTCAACGCAAAGCGATGGCGAAAGAGCGCGAGCAACTGATTAGGGAGTTTGAGGCGGTCCATGGTGGGCGGTTCGTTGTCGATGCTGTCGGCGCCGTCGTGGGCGAAATTGTCAACGTCTCCGTGGATGGTGAACGAATCCGCGTACGAGCTATCGACAAGAGTGCCGAACCTCAAATGACCACGATGAGGGTTTCTGATATGAGGTTCTCGGAGGTGCCGTTCTGACGGCCAGTCGCCGATATTCTTGCTGAGCCCGTAACGCAACGGGGTTCTTCTACGCCACAGTTCACCGATCCTCGAACCGCGCCTGCGCCCGGTCTTGCCGCTTTCCGACCTGCACTATCTATGTCGCCTTCAGCAGACCAATCGGTTTTTGTCGACACGTACACGCTCTCGACTTGGTCAACCAGGAAGGTCTCGTGCCAGATGCCGACCGCTCCCGGAGCATTGCGCGTCATCTTGTTAAAAGGGGTCCAGGCGGGCGGTGCTCCTGCGAGGGGCTGGACGCGCAGGCGTAGAGCTTGTCTTTCCGCGGGAGAGCTTTCCCGATGCCCCGACGCAGTGGGCCGGTGATGGGCGACGTTCACCTGGCTCCGAAGATTGGCGTGGGGTCGGAGTGCGCCGGACAGCGGACGCAACGCCATGCCGCGGAGTTCGTCGTACCGGCCGCGACTGTGCTGCCCGGACTGCACGACTACCAGTTGGGTGCGGCGGGGTAGGTGCTCGTTGGACGCCGCCGTTTGCCGCGTGACTCCCCTGAAGCCACCCTCGAACAGCCGAGACCAGCCAGACGACTTCCGCAGATCACCGGCACGGAACCGGCATTACATCGCCTGTTGCCCCTGACCCTGGCCCGGCCTTGCCCAGCGCACCGATTGACATGCGCAAGAATGAGGCCATGAATGGCTCCCCCCTCAACGACGAGATCTCCGGCGCATTGGGGCGGTTCTTCTTCAGCGGGACGGGCCCCTCGCATGGTGCACTCACACAGGTGTTCACCACAGCTGGTGTTGTTCGCCACGATCCCTACGACCCCGTAGCAGGCGCGCCGAACAAGCAACTCCGCGTGCTGCAGGTCTGTCGACTGGCACAGCAAGACGGCGCATCAGGGAAGAAGCTCACCGAAAGCTTGCTCAACGCGCTGCGCCTTGACGGTGCATTCAGAGATGACGCCCAGGACGACAACGTGCAGAGTCTCCGGGCGGCTTTTCTCCACGTCGGATGGAGCCTCAGCGACGACGGACGGTTGGAGCGGGCGGGGTTTGTCGACCTCGACACGGGAGGTCGCCAGGCCCTGGACGAGCAGCTCGAAAGACTTCGACGCAACATCGATGACCCGGCCGCTCTGCTCGGCATCGCGAAAGAACTCCTTGAGGCCGTCGCAAAGTTCATTCTGGATGACGGAGGTATGCCCGTGCCGAAAGCGGCTCCTTTCGACATGATCATCACACTCGCGTTTGAACGCCTGAGTTTCGTAACAGGTCAGATTGACGAGACGGTGCCGGGTGCGAAGCAAGTCCGGGCCATTCACGGGTCAGCGAAGAAGATCGCGCTGCAGGTGAACGAACTCCGCAACTTGCAAGGCACGGGACATGGGCGCACACTTCCGACGGGGATAAGTCCAGAGACAGCGTGGTTCGTGATCCGCGAAGTTACACATGTCGCGGAGCTGATGCTCAGCACTCATGATCGGCAGATGGGTCGAGCGGGACACTCTCAAGATCGTTGAGTCACGCAGAAGCGATGGGTTCAGCGTCTCTCGGACCAGACCGGCGGCTTCGACCATGTAGTCTCGTTCCCCGTCGATCTCCGGCACTGGTCGAAATCGCTCAAGCTGCGGGCGACGTCGCGTTGTCTGCGTGGTGATTCCCTTACGAGGGGGAACGATCTACCGTGTACGTGTGCCAATAACACCTGACCGGCCAAGCGCTACGACCTCGTCACGCATGAGGTCTGTGCGGCGTTCGGACACCGGTGCCGAGCTGGCGGTTCGCCGCGAATTGTTCGCGCGAGGGCGACGCTACCGGATCAACTTGCCCCCGGTTCGGGAGATACGCAGTCGAGCCGACATCGTCTTCACTAGACATCGCCTAGCTGTCTACGTCGACGGATGCTTCTGGCATCAGTGCCCGCTGCACGCCTCCGCGCCGCGGTCGAACAGCGCGTGGTGGGCCGAGAAGCTGGCGGCGAACGTGAGACGCGATCGTAGAGTGGAGCGGGAACTCGCAGACGCGGGTTGGCGGGTGATTCGGGCTTGGGAGCACGAGCCAGCGGTCGAAGTTGCGGATCGCATCGATGCCGAGCTCTCGCAGAGTGTCGGACCTGTGTTCTAACGTGAGGCACGAGGGTCGACTCGAGTTTTGCAGAGAACTCAACTAGTCTCGACTCAGATGAGATGTGGGAGGTTGGGCGTGACTAAGCCGAAATTCAGGGTGGCGGCCCTCTTCGCGGGTATCGGCGGCATCGAACTAGGGTTCGAGCGTGCGCTGGGGCATGAGGTCGAAACAAGCATGTTCTGCGAGTGGTGGGAGCCAGCTCAGAATGTGCTCCGCGCTCGCTTTCCCGGGGTAGAAGTGCATCCCGACATTCGCGAGCTTCGGACCCTCCCGGAAGATGTCAACCTTGTGACGGCCGGATTCCCATGCACCGACCTTTCTCAAGCAGGTCGAACTTCGGGGATCGGAGGTGCAAACTCTGGGCTGGTGAGCCACTTGTTCGATGCGCTACGGCTCGCAGGCGAAGGGTCGGTATTGCCAACGCTCCTGATCGAGAACGTTCCCAACATGCTTGCGCTTGATCGCGGTAAGGCGATGAATTACCTAGTGGGTGAGCTGGAGTCGCTTGGGTACACGTGGGCTTATCGCGTGGTGGACTCACGCTTCACGGGGGTGCCGCAGCGGAGACGACGCGTCATCATGGTGGCGTCCGCCACCCTTGATCCCCGCCAGGTTCTCTTCGCGGATGAGGCTGGAAGCCCGGCTCCCGATCAATTGGCAGATGACGCATTCGGTTTTTATTGGACTGAAGGACGTGGTGGGCTCGGTTGGGCTCAAGATGCCGTTCCAACGCTGAAGGGCGGCTCCACAATCGGGATCCCATCGCCACCAGCCGTGTGGGTGCCCGCTGCCGCGCGCGGCCGACGATTCGTCAAACCTTCGATTGAGGACGCCGAAGCTATGCAGGGCTTCGACAGAGGATGGACCGAGGTCGAGGGCGTCAGCACCCGCAAAAACGGTCCCAGGTGGAAGCTCGTTGGGAACGCGGTAACGGTCGGCGTCGCACAGTGGGTTGGTGGCCGTCTCGCGTCTCCTGGCGAGCCGGACGTCGACTATGTCCCGTGGGTGCATTCGAAGGGGAGCTGGCCCACTTCGGCTTGGGGGCGCGCCGGAGAAATTTGGACTGTTCCCGGCTTGTCGGAATTCCCTATAGCGATGCCATATACGCACCTCGGAGACGTCGTCGACTGGGAAGCATCTGAGCCGCTGTCCCACCGGGCATCCGCCGGATTCCTCAGCCGGCTTGAGCGGGGAAATCTTGGTCGTCATCCTGGTTTTCGAGAGGACATCGCGTCGCATGTTGCGATCATGACGCCGAGATAGCCGGGATTGCCTGGGATCAGGGGTAGGTTTCATATGTGCACGGGCCCAAAATTCTCGCGAAGTTTCTCTCCACGCCTGGCGAACCCGACATGTACGGGAATCGCTGGCAGTACAACTCACGCTCCGATCGTCACTCGAAGGTCGGATGCTGGGGAGTGGCGTTCGACCTTCTAAACCAGTCCGCGGTCTTGCGAGACCATGCAAGGCGAGGTCTCGTAGTCCTTGGCGTCAACCACACGATGCGCGATTTCGAGACACATCGCGAAAAAGCGCTCGATCTCGTAGTCGCTCGCCCCGCAGGTCCCGTGAGTGAGACGGGGCCAACCTTTAAGGGCCTCGCGTTGAACTACGGGATTTCATTGACTTCCGACGAGCAGGGGGTGCTGGACGAGCTTCCAGACATACGAGTCTCGAGCGTTGGGGCGGTACTTATCGCACTTGAGGCAAAGGCTGCGATGACCGCACATCAGAAAGCAAGGCCCCGGCTCTATGACGAACTGAACTCGTCGCACTTGTGTGTGCATGGGGCATCCAACCAGGCTCTGGCAATCGCGTATGTGCAGGTTAACGCGTCAGAGGCGTTCATGTCCTCGGTTTCGAACCCATTTTCCTTGGCGGAAATGCCCGCTCGAGTGACCCGTCATCGCCAGCCCAAAGACGTGGAAGGCGTCCTCAGCAAGGTCGCTGAGCTACCGCGGCGCAGCGGAACGTCCGGGGTCGGGTTCGACGGAATCGGCGTGACAGTGCTCAGCTTTGAGAACAGAGGCGGTCCGGTCGACGTGTTGGAGGCAGCGCCGGCGCCCCGGTCGGGGGACGCGTTCTACTACGAAGGGATGATCGTCAGGATGGCGCACGAGTACGATTCGCGCTTCCACTCTCTGTGATCGCGAACCGAAGCGTTCGACCCCTACGATTGGCACATGGCTGCACTAGAAGTCGCAAAGACGACATACTCCATCGTTGACTTCCTCGAATGGCAACGGCAGGGCTCTCTGGACTTGAACCCCTTCTACCAGCGACGATCGGTATGGAACCCACGGGTCAAGAGCTTGTTGATTGACTCGCTTCTGCGGGGGTATCCGCTGCCACTAGTGTTCCTGCACAACCGGCTCGACGTCACTACTTCGAGAACGGTTCGTCAAGTCGTCGACGGACAGCAGCGACTGCGAACCATCCTTGCCTACATCGACATCGACAGCCTTGAGAATGTCGATGAATGGGATCGCTTCACGGTTCTCCGCGCGCACAATCGCGACTATGCCGGTCTGTCGTTTCAGCAACTCCCCGACGATGTACAGACACGGATCCTGCAGACGCCCTTGTCCGTCAACGTGCTCCCGTCTGATATCGACGACGTGACCGTGCTGACGATCTTCCAGCGGATGAACTCGACGGGGTTGAAGCTGAACCCTCAAGAGATCAGGAACGCCACCTGGTTTGGTGAATTCAAGGAGACGTCTTATTCGTTGGCGTACCAGCAGAACCAGCGCTGGGTGAACTGGGGGATCTTCACCCGACAGGACGTTGCCCAGATGAAAGAGGTGGAGTTGTCCGCTGACCTCATGGGGTTCTTGATCAACGGAATATCTGCGAGGAGTAAGGCGTCGATCGATGGCCTCTATCGCAAGTTCGACGATGGAGTGCCGGGCCGTGAAGCACTTATCAACGATTTTGAAGCGACGTTCGACATCCTGGAGGACGTCTATGGCGAAGCGGCGTCGCGTTCCTCCCTTCGCAGGTTCCGAACGACAGCCTGGTTCTACGTCGCTTTTGCTGTGGCGTCCGGCCGTCTCGGCGTCTCTCCGTCCGCCGCCGATATCGTTCGGGGGATGGAACGAACTGAGCTCGATATCCGCAAGGCCGAGTCTGACGATGTCGTGATGAAGCCTTTGCGCGGTGCGACGGCTGACAAGGCGAGTCGTAGAGCACGCGCTGACTACCTCTTGGCCCGGTCGAGTTAGAGAAGCCCGCGAAGTGGACGCTGGCGAAGGCATCCTGATGCAACTGAGCGATGCGATGAAGGATCTGAAGCACACCATTAAAGACGCTCAAAGTGCTGGAGTTTCGAGGGGCACACTGGCGAATGTGGTCGAGCTCGCTACGCTTCGTACCCACTCGTTACTTGAGACGTTTCTTCAGGAGCTCTTCTACCTGTCGTTACTTCATGATCCCACCATCCCTGGAAACGGCCCAACACTCGCTGTCAAGACACGCGATGAAGCTGACCTCCTGGTCCTAAGCTCTGGCGGACGGCGCGAAAAGTTCCTCTCCTGGCTACCGCTGGCCCGCACTCTTGAGCTGGCGGACGCGTACCTCAAGGAGGGCAGCGTGTTCGATCGTCTGAGGTTTCGCTCAATTGAACAGCGTGCGGCATCAGAGCTGGTTACGGTACGCAATGCGATCGCCCACCCTAGCGACCACGCGCGACTTGAGTTCGAGAAGTTGGCCCAGGCCAAGTCGTACCCCTTCGGTCGCGCTGCTGATTACCTTCTGAGTACTAGAGGTGGGGTGCAAGAAGTTCTCCTGATGATGACTCAGGCTGAGGTGATGGCTGGTGGGTTGGTGGCGAAGGATGAGCTGATTGCTGCGACACTTCTTGAGCCCGAGGCCCCATTCCCGGCCGACAAGAAAGCGCCGCCGGGTACCTACGAGTGCGCTCGTTGCTCGGAGAAAAGAATCTTGACGGTCAAGCGAGCGCTTGGTGCTTGCCCGAGCTGCGAACCACTGACTCCATGTCCTCATTGCTCACGTGTGCCCGCTGCGACCTCGAAATGGACGCGCGTCACCCAATCTGTCTAGATCTCATGCGGAGCGGAGTTGGTGCGTGGGGGTGATGAGCGCGCGGACCGCAGCGCAGCGAGGAACGCACCCACCGGGAGTCCCACGCACTAACTCTGCCGGCCGCGCGGCCGGGGCTTGCGCGCCGATACGGTGAATCCGAATGCGTCAGCCGCCCGCCACCCGATACCGCTGCACCACCACGCCCGATCGGAACTCCTCCCGCCCCACAAGCTCCAACGGAACCCGCGCCCCCAACCCACCCAACAACGTCGGCCCATGACCAGCGACTACAGGATGCACGACGAAGATGTACTCGTCGATGAGCCCCAACTCCGCCAACGCCAACGGCAGCGTCACACCGCCGACCGACAGCCCGGCGCCCGGCTCCTGCTTCAGCATCCGAACCGCGTCACCCAGGTCGCCGTGCACCAGCTCGGCATCCCAATCGACATCGGAGAGCGTGCTCGACACGACGTACTTCTTCGTCCGATCGATGGCCTCGGCGAAGGGGATCTCCCATTCCCGCATCCAGTCGGGCCACACGCCGGTCACTGGCCGCCGCCACGCCGACTCCATCATCTGGTAGGTCACGCGGCCGTAGATCACGGCATCCGATCGTTCCATCTCGGCGGTCCAGAAGCGCATGAACTCCTCGTCGGGAGGCAGCCCCGCTTCGTGATGGACGCACCCGTCGAGCGTGACGTTGATCGCGTACCGAAGTGGTCTCATCGTCGCTCTCCCCTGATGCGCAACGCGGTTTCTCCGGACGGTACCAGGATGCCGCTGCCCTGTCACCGGCATCCGCCCGCGACCTTGCGTCGCCGCAGGTTCTCCGCCATGGTGAAGGCGACCGACCTCGAAGGAGCTCCACGTGTCTCTCACCCAGACCTCGCCACACACCACAGCGCTGGCCGGCGTTGCGGTGATCGCGCGGATCCGCCGGGTCCTCATCCTGGCGGTGATCCTCGCCCTGGCCTATACCGTCGTGCTGAGCGGCAGCGCCGGGTACTGCCCCGGCGGCTTCGACGGAAACGGCGGCTTCATCGACTCGGCTGGGCAAGCGACGGACCAGGCCCCGATGTGCGTCACGCTCCAGCTGCGTCCGAGCATCCTGATCTACGCCGCTCTCGGTCTGATCGTCCTGCTCGCGATCGGTCGCGTGATGAAGGCATCCGACGAACTCGTCGCCCTGCGCATCCTCGACCGGGCAGCGATCGCCATCGTCGTGCTCGCCGTGGTCGCCATGGCCGTCTCGGTGGTGTGGTTCCGGATGATCCCGATCCAGGATTTCACCGGGGGATCCTGGTCGGTCTTCGGTCTGTTCCCCTTCGGCGTGGTCAGCGTCGACATCACGCCGATGCAGGGGCGCTGAGCCTGCGGTCGAGGAGCGTCACCGCCCCGCCCGCACCCGCAATCCGAACGCCACCCCGGCCAGCGCGATGACGAAGACCCCGTATCCAACGCACACCGTCTCGAGCCCGACCGCGCCCACGAGTGCCCCGGCGACGACCGCCGGCACCCCGAACGCCAGGTACGCGAGCAGGTAGATCACCGCGAAGGCATCCGCCCGCTGTGTCGCCGGGATCCGCGGTGCCAGCGACGCGACCACTCCCGAGAACGCCGTGCCGAAGCCCATCCCGGTGACCGCGGCCGCGACGAGGTAGAACGGCAGCGATTCCACGCCGAGCGCGATCAGCGACAGCAGCGTTCCGACGGCCAGCGCCGACGTGCCGAACAGCACCATCGAGCGTGCGGCGATCCTGCGCAGGAGGAACGCCGTGATCGCGCCGACGCCGGCGAGCAGCACCACGCCGAGTCCCTGCCACACGTGCGCCTCGCCGCCGAGCTCGCCCCGCACGATGGTCGCGCCGAGCGAGAGGAAGAGCCCACCGGTCGCCCAGCCGGCGATCACGGCGGGAGCTCCGCGCCAGAAGTCCGACCGGATGGCGGAGGGGATCGACAGCCGGAAGCTCAGCGATGCCCACACGCCGGGTGTGCGCGGCGCGGTCTCGGGGATCACGAAGAACAGGGCGGCGAGCACGACGTACGCGGAACTCAGCGGAGCGAAGACGTCGAGCAGCGCCTCACCGCTCACATCGAGCATCACGCCGGATGCGAGTGCACCGAGCGCGAGACCGATGCCAGGGCTCAGCGCGTTCCACAGCGCCGCGACACCAGGGCGCCCCTCCGGCGCGAAATCGAGCACCGTCGCCGACAGCGCCGAGATCAGCAGACCGCTCGCGACGCCCTGCAGGATGCGCGCGAGGAACAGGAGCGCGACGGCATCCGCATGCCAGAACAGGAACATGCTGGCGGCGAGCATGAGCAGCCCGGCGATCGCGACAGGGCGGCGGCCGATGTGGTCGGACAGCGAGCCGGCCGTGAGGAGTGTGAGCAGCAGCGCCACCGCGTAGACCGCGAACACAGCGCTGATCACGATCGCGTCGAACCCGATCTCCTGCGCGAGCACCGGGTAGAACGGCGACGGCGCGCTCGCCCCGACCATCATCAGGATCTGCGCCACGATCGCCAGGACGAAGCCGAAGCGACGGCGGGGTGTTGCGTTCGTCGAACGGGTGGGTCCCTGTGCCCCGGTGGGTCCCTGTGCTCCGGTGGGCTCTGTAGCCCTGGTGGGTCCCTGTGCCCCGGTGGGTCCCTGTGCTCCGCTGGGTCCCTGAGCCCCGCTGGGTCCCTGAGCCTGTCGAAGGGCGATCGGCTGGGTGCTGGTCATGGCGGCTCCTCAAACGTTCGAGAATCATCGAACTATCGGAGCGTACTCGCCATCCGTCGATTGTTCAACTATTCTCGAACTATGCCTGGCGACCTTCCGCACCCGGAGCGCTCCGAGATCCGACTCACCGACGTGCTCTTCGCGCTCAGTGACCCCGAGCGCCTCGCGATCACGCGGCAGCTCGCAGACGGCCCGCTCGACATGGCCGCCTGCCACGCCACCGACCCGAACCTGCCGAAGTCGACCAAGTCGCACTTCATGAAGGTGCTGCGCGAGGCCGGCATCATCCGCAACGAGGCCAACGGGCGGCGACGGATGCTCACGCTCCGCCGTGACGACCTCGACGCGCTGTTCCCCGGGCTGCTGGAGTCGGTGCTGCGGGAGTAGGGCGCTTCGACAAGCTCAGCGACCCAGGCCGTGAGGGGTTCAGCGATCCAGGCTGTGAAGGGGTCGGCGACCTAGGGATACAAGCTCTGAACTACAGGATCTCGGACAGGAAATATCGCCGCCTGGCGGCATCCGCCAGTGTTCGAGCGGGAGCACGATAGCGGAGCGTCACCGGGGCGTCGACGGCTCACAGCGTTCTGCCAGGATGAGCCGCATGACAACACCGAACGACACTCCCGCCGGCTGGTACGACGACGGTTCCGGCCGTCAGCGCTGGTGGGACGGTCAGCAGTGGGGGAACTTCGCCGAGGCGCCTGCCCCCACCGCGACCATCGCTCCCGCCGCTTTCTCGGGTGTGGATTCGGGAACCCCCGCTCCCAAGAAGCTGAACGTGCTCGCACTGGTCGCCGCAATCGTCGCCGTCATCGGCTTCATCTTCGCCTGCGTCCCGGGCGCACTGATCGTCGGCTGGATCCTCCTTCCGATCGCGTTCATCCTGAGCATCGTCTCCTTGTTCCTCAAGGGTGACAAGAAGTGGCTCGGCATCGTCGGACTCGTCGTCTCGATCATCGGCACTATCGTCGGCATCCTGGTCTTCGTCAGCGTGGTCGCGACGTCGTTCGACGACGCGTTCGGGGGCGGCGACACCACGGTCGCGCCAGTGGAGCAATGCGACGACGCCGAAGCGCCCGCGGAGGATCAGCCCGCCGATGCGGCCCAGGGCACCCGCGAGAACCCGTACCCGCTCGGATCGGAGATCAGCACCAGCGACTGGACCGTCGTCGTCAACGCCGTGAACCACGATGGAAACGCCGTCGTCTCCGAGGCCAACCAGTTCAACGAGGCTGCGCCTGCTGGCTCGCACTACGAGATCGTGACCTACACGGTCGTCTATAAAGGTGCTGAATCGAGCTACTCCGCTGAGGTGGGCGTCGACGTCGTCACGTCCGCTGGAAACGTGGTCAACAGCTATGACAGCTTCGTCGCCCTGGGTGACGAGTTCGGGTTCGAGGAGCTGTTCACCGGTGCGACCGTCACCGGCTCCCAGGCCTTCCTCGTGCCCGACGGGGAGTCGATTATCGTCCGAGTCACCCCCGGCTATTTTGCGGACGAGGTCTTCATTCAGCCGTAGGTTCCTCGTCGGTGTCCGTTGTCCGCTCCATCAACCAGTTCTCAGTCAGGAGTCACTATGCGTTCGGTTCGAATCTCACTTGCCATCGTTGCGGTTGCGGCGCTTGTCGCCGTATCGATGCCCACGGCGGCTCAGGCGGCGTTCCAGGCATCTCCCTACGACAACACCAATCCTCAGACAACCGGATGTGCCGCGGATGCCGTATCGCTGGTGACGTATCCGATCAACAGCACCACGACCGGACTTCAGGTCGGGACACTCGACGTCAGATACTCCGCCAACTGCGACTCGAACTGGGTCAGAGTCAACAACACGATCGCGGGCGCCGTGGCCAACAAGTACATTGCGCGGCACCGCACCCACCTTCCAGAGGGCGGAGCCATGGAGTTCGTCGAGCAGACCGAGAGTGACCAGGCAACCGGGTGGTCCTACGGGATGCAGTTCGGCCGGGCGTCGATCAGCTGCATCGCCGTGGGAGGTTGGCTCAGCACCACGAACGGCACCGTCATCGCGATCGTGCCCGGCGGTTCCAAAGTTCTTTGCTGATCGACCGGCGGGACGCTGCGCGGGCTCGCCGCGCTCGTTGACCTCGGTGCCTGCGAGGTCACGCGGCGGATCCCTCTCGCCGAGCCGCCGGCAGTCGATGTGAGGCGGCCACTGGACGCATCATGGGAACGGTCGTCGTCGTGACGTGATGTCTGGAAGCGGGGCGTGACGGGAAGCGGGTGGTGGGCGGCTGGACTGGCGTCTTCCACCCGCTTTCGCGGAGTCTCGAGGCCTCTTTTGCGGACCTGTGGTTCTCTCGATTGGTTCTCTTCTGTTCTCGGTCTTCTCTCTTGGTGCTCGTCTCGTTCGCCCAGCTCTTTGGGTGACGTACGCCGCCGCGTTCTTTGCCGTTCCGTCTCCCCATCGACCCCGGTCGCTGTATATCGGTATGCCGGAATATGATTCGAACATAGCTTCGAGACTCGGTGGTGGTCGGGGTAAAATGGGGCTATGGGGAAGCTGGTCGGGGTGCATGAGGCGGTGGCTCGCCTCGACGCGGCCTGGGCGGATGCTGACGATGCGACCGACCTGTCCCGGGGTCAGTTGATCGCGGTGAATGCGGCGATCGGTGTGCTGCAGCGACGGCTCGGAGCGGTGTATGTCGACGTGGCGGCTGGTATCGCTCGCGAGTCGCGGCCGGAGCTCGGGGCGGAGAGTCTTGCGAAGCAGCAGGGCTTCCGGAATCCCGCGAAGCTGATCGCCGCGACGACGGGAGGTTCCGCGGGTGATGCTGCTCGCCTGGTGGCGGTGGGGGAGGCGACCGCACCACGCACGGATCTGGTCGGGGCGCCGGTACCGGCGAGATACCCGGCGGTGCGTGACGCGCTGGCCTCCGGAGTACTCGGGGTCGCAGCCGCGGGCCTGATCATCGCGGTGTTGGACCGGTGTCGGGTGGCGGCAGGGCCGGAGCGGACCGTGGAGGGTGAGCGGGTGCTGGTGGAGCGTGCGGTGGGGGTGTCGTTGGATGATGTGCGGAAGCTGGTGGTGCGTGCGGAGG
>NZ_JYIW01000011.1 GCF_000956525.1 Microbacterium oxydans | reverse complement strand
CTGACCCTACGCCCGACCCCACCCTGCCGAGCGGCCCCGTTGTGCGCGAACCACCCCCGTGTGGGCCGTACCCAACGGGGCCGCTCGCACGCAAGGGGGTCGCTCGGCAGCCGGAGGTCGGGCGTAGGGTCAGGGCATGAGGCAGCGATCCCGGCGGACGAACGCAGCGCCGCTGTTCGCTGCCGCCACCATCGCGTACGGGGCGAACGCAGCACTCGGCATCGCGGTGGCGACCAAGGCGATCGACACCCGCGACTTCCGCTGGGTCCACCACGCCCTTTACATCGCGACCTGCGCGACGACTGCCGCGGCCGTCAGCGCCGGCCTCTGGGCTCGCCCTCGAGCCGCGAGTCGACGCGCTGCCGTCGCGCTGCTGCCCGCTGCAGCCCCGCTCGCAGCGATCCCGTACCTCGGCACTCATACCGCGCGGCATCCGCTGGTCGCGCTCGCCGCAGCCCCGTTCATCGTCGCCGGCCTCGTGTGGTCGCGGCGTCCCTCCGACCGGAAGTGATCACATGGAACTGCTCGACGCCATCCGCCGCCGCAAGACCACGAACGGCCCCTTCCTGCCCGACCCCGTGTCGGAGGAGCACCAGCGGGTGCTGCTCGAGGCTGCCGGACGAGCGCCCTCGCAGCTGAACAGCCAGCCGTGGCGCTTCGTCGTGATCGAGAACCGCGAGACGATCGACCAGATCGCGAGCATCTCGGGCGAGAGCATGACCGAGGCGATGTCGAACGGCACGTTCTTCGAGCGCTACAAGCCGTACTTCCGGTTCAGCCAGGCGGAGATGGATGAGAAGCGGAACGGGATGCTGTTCGACAAGCTCCCGGCGGCACTCCGCCCGTTCACGAGCCAGGTGTTCACGAAGCGGGGGCAGACGCTCATGAACACGTTCGGCGTCCCGAAGACGCTCGGCGCCGAGAACCGCAAGCTCGTCGCCGGTTCACCGCTGCTGCTCGGCGTGATGCTCGACCGCAGCGAGTACCGGCCGGGGCAGCTGTCGTCGTTCTACTCGGTGTTCAGCATGGGCGCCGCGATGGAGAACATCTGGCTGACCACGGTCGAGCTCGGCATGGGCATCCAGTTCATCTCCTTCCCGATGGAGGTGCCCGGCCGCTGGGACGAGATCGTGCGCCTCCTGCGCGTGCCTGACGAGCTCGAGCTGATGGCCGTCTATCGGCTGGGCTATCTGCCGCCGGAGCAGCGTCGACCGGCGATCGACTGGTCGAGCAGTCAGCGACGGCTCGCCTCGCAGTACGTGTTCCGCGAGAGCTGCGAGACGCCGCAGCAGGGGTGGGATGCGCCGCCGCCGGGCGCCTGAGTTCAGCGGCGTCCGGTCCGCGGCAGCTCAGGAAGGTCGGTGAGTGCCGGACCCTCGATCCGGGTGCCGTCCGGCTCGAAGCGCGAGGCGTGCAGCGGGCAGTCCCACGTGCACTCCGCGTCGTTCCAGGCCAGCACGCCGCCGAGGTGCGGGCAGACAGCGCTCACCGCGCGTGTGACGCCGTCGACCGTCGAGACACCGACCGGCAGGCCGGCGCGGTTCGCGACCACGCCTTCGCCCTCGGCCGGCTGCGCGACCGGAACGCTGCGCGACTCGGCATCCGCCCATCCGGATGCAGCGGCTCTGCCGACCTTGATGCCCTCGGTCGCGCCGCGCCCGATGTCGGCGGGCACGGTGAGGCGGGTGGCGATCCGCAGCATCCACTTCGGTCGATCGCGGTAGCTCGTTCCGAGGATCTCGTCGGTCAGGCGTCGTGCCGCAGCCGGAGCGTTCGAGAGACCCCACTTGGCGTAACCGGTCGCGAACCGGATCCTGCCGAGACCACGGGGCAGGGCGCCGACGAAGGGGATGAGGTTGTGCGACTCGTAGTCCTGCGCGGACCAGCGGTTCGTCTCCTCGGCATCCGGGAAGTGCCGGCGCGTCCAGGCGACGAGATCGTCGATCGCGGCGGCCTCCGAGTCCGACCTGCCGACCGGATGCCCGTTGCCGCCGACGATGAGCTGCGCCGTGCCGACGGGGCCGTCGGCGGCCGACACCGGACGGATCGACCTGGTCGGGTCGTCGACGGAGAGGAAGGTCGTGTCGAGCACCTCGCCGGGCACGCGGAACGAGACGCAGTACGACCGCAGGCCCCGTATCTTCGCGAAGTACAGGCCCCGGTCGAGGATCGGGGCGCCGGTCGCCAGCACGATGTGGTCGGCGGACATGGGACCGGCATCCGTGTCGACGTGCGCGGATGGCAGCGCATGCGCGCCGGTGACGCGGATGCCGGTGTGCAGCGTCCCTCCAGAGGCGAGCAGCTCTGCTGCCAGCGCGCGGGCGACGAGCGCCGGGTCGATCATGACCTGATCGTCGAGCGCGACGGCGCCGGCGACCGGGAACGGCAGGCTCGAGAGTTCGGTGGCGCCCAGCATCCGGGTCGACAGCCCCGCTTCGCGCGCCGCCTCGTGCTGGGCGCGTACGGTGTCGACGCCGCTGCGCCCCTGGGCGTACGAGTGATCCGTGCGGCGGGTGTACGAGATGCCGGCGGTGTCGGCGAAGGCGAGCAGCCAGTCCATGCCGTCCCGATTCGCGTCGACGTAGGCGCGCACGAGCTCGGCGGGATGGTGCCGCCGGATCTCGGCGAGGCGCTTGCCCTGCAGCAGCGAGAGCTTGCCGGTGTTCCCGCCGGTCGCGAGCTCTGCGACCGCGCCGGACTCGATCACAGCGACGTCGAGACCGGCGCGGGAGAGCATGACGGCGGTCGTCAGTCCCGTGATGCCGGCGCCGACGATGACGACGTCGTGGTGCGCGTCCGCCTCGAAGGGCGAGCCGGGAGGCATGGTCGTGTCTGTCTTCCAGAGGGGCAGCATGTGGTCAGTGAACGCCCGCGAGCGCCACGCACCCAGCGCCTTGACATTCGGGGGCCAGGCTGTCACTGGCGACTACAGTGGCGATCGTGAACCTCCGCCGCATCCTGCTCGTCGCGCTCGGCGGCACGATCGGCACCGCGGGCAGGCTCGCCCTCGGACTGCTGCTGCCAGAGCACGGCGGCTTCCCGATCGCGGTGCTGCTCGCGAACATCGTCGGGGCGTTCCTGATCGGAGTCCTGGCGGCGCGTCCCTTCGGCAGGCTCGGCGACGCAGCGGCCGCCGAGGTTCGACTGCTGCTCGGCACCGGCATGCTGGGTGGCTTCACCACCTACAGCTCGTTCATGACGGGCACGCTCGCCCTGTGGGCGGATGCCCCGGTCGTCGCCGCGGCGTATGCGCTCGGTTCGCTCGTGCTCGGCCTCGGCGCCGCCGCGCTCGGGCTCCGGCTCGGCCGACCGCGCAGCGCAGGAGGTGCCGCGTGAGTCCGCTGCTGTTCCTCGCCGCAGCTCTCGCCGGAGGCGTGGGCGCCGTGCTGCGGTATCTCGCTGATCGCGGGGTTGCCCGTCTCGCAGGACGCCGCTTCCCCTGGGGCATCTTCCTGGTGAACCTCACCGGCTCCTTCGCGCTCGGTCTCGTGACCGCCGCCCTCCCCGAGCAGGCGTTCGTGCTCGGTGCGGGGCTCCTCGGCGGGTACACGACGTTCAGCACGGCGATGCTCGACACGGTCGCACTCTGGCGCGACGGTGAAGGCGGATCGGCGGTGTTCAATGCGATCGGGATGCTCGCGTCGAGCCTCCTCGCCGCGGGCCTCGGACTCGCGCTGGGCAGCGCGCTCGGCTGACCGACAGCGCGAGCCCGTCTGCTCTCAGCATCCTCCCACCGAGAAAATGTACAAATGTACATGTACAGATGTCTCGGAGGTGGTCATGGCGGAAGCGACGCGTCGCCGACGTGACCCCGAGGCGCGCCGCCGAGAGATCGCCGCCGCCGCAGCCGAGCTGATCGTCGAGGTCGGCGCGGATGCGCTCACCCACCGCCTCGTCGCCTCCCGCGCCTGCGTGCCGCTCGGCTCGACCACGCAGTACTACGACACGCTCGACGACTTGCGCACCGCAGCGTTCGGCGTGCTCGCCGACGAGGTCGACGCCCGTCTCGACGGCATCCGCCGCATCGTCGCCGAACGCGGCGCCAGCCCGGCCGTGCTCGCAGGACTCATCGCCGACGGACTCGACGACGCCAGGACCGTGCAGGCCGACCGTGCCGTCGTCACCGCCGCCGTGCACGATCCGCGGCTGCGGGAACTCGCTCGCCACCTCTCCGAACAGCTCGTCGCGATGCTGGAGCCGAGCTACGGCGTCGACCGCGCGACCGCCGCCATGATCTTCATCGACGGCGTGATGTGGAGCGCGCAGATCCGCGACGTGACCCTTGATCGCCCGTTCATCGAAACCGTCCTCACCAGAATCCTCGGCATGCCCGAGACTGATACCAACCCCGGTCGCATCGTCGCGTCCTCCGCACCCTGAACCGAGGAATCCGCTGTGTCGAATCTCGCAGTCCTGAGCCTGAAGAACCGGGCGCTCATCGCCCTCATCACCATCGTCGCCGCGGTCTTCGGCGGCCTGGCACTGACCAACCTCAAGCAGGAGCTCATCCCCTCGCTCGAGCTCCCCAACCTCATGGTCATGACCACGTACCCCGGCGCATCGCCCGAGGTCGTGGAGAACGACGTGTCGACCCCGGTCGAGTCGGCGATCCAGGGCGTGCCCGGGCTCGAGGGCACGACCGCGACCAGCACGACGAACGCCTCGATCGTGCAGGCCACCTTCGCGTACGGCACGAACCTCGCGACGGCCGAGCAGAAGATCCAGCAGGCGCTGAACCGCATCTCGGGCCAGCTCCCCGAGGACGTCAGTCCGCAGGTGCTCGCGGTCTCGATCGACGACTTCCCGGTGATCCAGGTCGCCGTCACCGGATTCGAGGATGCCGACAACGCGCAGGCGGAGCTGCAGAGCGTCGCCATCCCCGACCTCGAAGACGTCGACGGCGTCAACGCAGCCCAGATCATCGGTGGCGTCGGACAGCGCATCAGCATCACACCCGACGTCGCGAAGCTCGCGGCCGAGGGCGCCAGCACGCAGGAGATCAGCTCGGCGCTGCAGCAGAACGGCACGCTCTTCCCCGGTGGCGACATCACCGCTGACGGCCAGACGCTCACCGTGCAGACCGGCGGGAAGCTCGCGTCGGTCGAGGAGATCGCCGCCCTCCCGCTCGTCGGCACGACGGTGACCATCGGCGATGTGGCGACCGTGGTCCAGGAGTCCGATCCGATCAGCTCCATCTCTCGTGTCGACGGCAAGGACGCGCTCTCGATCTCGATCACGAAGCTGCCGGCCGCGAACACGGTCGAGGTGTCGCAGGGTGTGATCGCCGCGCTCGACGAGATCGGCAAGGCGTTCCCCGACGCCGAGTTCACGATCATCTTCGACCAGGCGCCGTTCATCCAGCAGTCCATCGAGAGCCTCGCCACCGAGGGCCTGCTCGGCCTCGTCTTCGCGGTGATCGTGATCCTGGTGTTCCTGCTCTCGATCCGCTCGACCCTGGTGACGGCGATCTCGATCCCGACCTCCGTGCTCATCACCTTCATCGGGCTGCAGGCCTTCGGGTACTC
This sequence comes from Microbacterium oxydans, assembly GCF_000956525.1. GTDB lineage: Bacteria > Actinomycetota > Actinomycetes > Actinomycetales > Microbacteriaceae > Microbacterium > Microbacterium oxydans_A. The sequence goes on along the minus strand of NZ_JYIW01000011.1, from coordinate 20,736 downwards.
GCTCAACATCCTCACCCTCGGTGCGCTCACGATCGCGATCGGCCGCGTGGTCGACGACTCCATCGTCGTGATCGAGAACATCAAACGGCACTACGTCGGCGATGCCGACAAGGGCGATGCGATCAGGCTCGCCGTGCGCGAGGTCGCGATGGCCGTCACGGCATCCACGATCACCACCGTGGCCGTGTTCCTCCCGATCGTGTTCGTCGGCGACATGGTCGGCGAGCTGTTCCGGCCGTTCGCCGTGACCGTGGCGATCGCGATGGTCGCCTCGCTGCTCGTCTCGCTGACGATCGTGCCGGTGCTCGCGTACTGGTTCCTCCGCCCCGGCAAGCCGCTGCTCGACGAGAACGGCGTCGCGATCGACCCGGAGCACGAGGATGCTCCGCCGACCAAGCTCCAGCGGGCCTACCGTCCGATCCTCGGCTGGACGCTGAAGCACTCGGCCGTCACCGTGATCATCGCGATCGTCGTGCTCGGCGGGACGCTCGCGGCTGCGCCGCTGATGAAGGTCAACTTCCTCGGCGACTCCGGCCAGAACACCATGACCGTCACGCAGGACCTCGGCCCGACCGCGAGCCTGCAGACCAAGTCGGATGCCGCGGTCAGCGTCGAAGACGCCCTGCTCGACATCGACGGCATCACGCACGTGCAGGCCTCGATCGGGTCGAGCGGCTCCGCGCTGCGCGACGCGTTCTCGGGTGGCGCCGGCATCACCTACTCGGTGCTGACCGACGGTGACGCCGACCAGGAGAAGCTGCGCGCAGACGTGCAGAAGGCCATCGACGGACTCGGCGACGAAGTGGGCGACGTCTCCGTCGCCGCATCCGCCAGCTTCGGATCGAGCGACATCGAGATCTCGGTCTCGGCGCCGAACGCCGACGACCTGCAGACCGCGACGACCGCCGTCGTCGACGAGCTCGACGGCCGTGACGGCGTCGGCCAGGTGACCGACAACCTCGCAGCATCGCTGCCGTACATCGCCGTCGTGGTCGACCGCGAGGCCGCAGCGCAGCGCGGGCTCTCCGAGGTCGCGGTCGGATCCATCGTCTCGAACACGATGCGTCCGCAGCAGCTCGGCTCCGTCGAGATCGACGACACCGCGCTGACCGTGTACCTCGTCGCACCCGAGCCGCCGACCACGGTCGACGCGCTCAAGCAGCTCACGATCCCGACGCCGCTCGGTGTGGTGCAGCTGCAGGACATCGCCACCGTCGAGCAGCGCAACGGACCCACCTCGATCACCACCGAGCAGGGCCGCCGCACCTCGACGATCACGGTGCCCCCGGCATCCGACAACCTCGCCACCGCGACGGCATCGGTCAACACGGCGCTCGCCGCGGTCGACCTGCCCGACGGTGCATCGGCCGAGGTCGGCGGTGTCGCCTCGCAGCAGGCCGACTCGTTCTCGCAGCTCGGTCTCGCGATGCTCGCCGCGATCCTGATCGTGTACGTGGTGATGGTCGCGACGTTCAAGTCGCTGCGTCAGCCGCTGCTGCTGCTCATCTCGGTGCCGTTCGCCGCGACGGGTGCGATCCTGCTGCAGATCGTCACGGGTGTGCCGCTCGGCGTCGCCTCGCTGATCGGTGTGCTGATGCTCATCGGCATCGTGGTGACGAACGCGATCGTGCTGATCGACCTCGTCAACCAGTATCGGGAGAAGGGGCTGTCGACCGCCGATGCGGTGCGGGCCGGTGGCGAGAAGCGTCTGCGTCCGATCCTGATGACGGCGCTCGCGACCATCTTCGCGCTCACCCCGATGGCGCTCGGCATCACCGGGCACGGCGGCTTCATCTCGCAGCCGCTCGCGATCGTGGTGATCGGTGGACTGATCTCCTCGACCGTGCTCACGCTGATCGTGCTGCCGACGCTCTACAACCTGGTCGAGGGTGCGAAGGAACGTCGCCGGGCTCGCAAGGGCCTGGATGCCGACGGTCGGACGCCGGTGCTCGTCGGGGCGGATGCCGCGGCATCCTCTGACTCGAGCGTCGCTGCCGCGGCATCCGCTGACTCGAGCGCCTCCGACGCCCACGCGCTCACGCGTCGTGAGCTGCGCGAGCGCGGCGAGTAACCGCCGGTCGCTGTTCGCAATTCAGCAAATCCATGCAGCCGGGGCCGGGATCGAGAGATCCGGGCCCCGGCTCGTCCGTTCTTGCTGAATCGTGAACCGCGTCGGCCGGTGTCCGCGAGCGGGGCTCAGCCGAACGTGATGCCCCAGTGCAGCGTCCAGGTCTCGTCGGCTGCGAGGCGACGGATGCCGATGCCGCTGTTCAACGCATCGGCCGGCGCCGTCATCGGCTCGATCGCGACCGCGAGCGACTGACCCGGATACTTCGGCGTGGTGTACACCTGCACGAAGTCGAAGCCCTCGCCCTGCCAGAGCGTCACGCGGCGTCCGTCCGGCGCGGTCAGCGTGTGCCGCACGAGCCCGTCGGCGTCGCGCGTGAGGTCGGTGAACCCGGTGTCGAGCTCGACGTCGCCGAGGCGCACGCCGTCGCGCAGTGCGGCGTCTGCGGGGCGGGTGCCGGTCGGCAGCATCCGATCGTCCGTCTCGATGGCGGTCTTGGCCGACACCTGCAGCACCAGCTCGTGCGGATCGACATCGCCGATCGTGACGAAGGGGTGCGTGCCGAGAGCGACCGGCGCCGGCTCGGCAGAGCGGTTGGTCAGCGTGTGCGTGACCTGGATGCCGTCGGCGGTCAGGCTGTAGGTGACGGACGTCTCGACGAGGTACGGGTAGCCGGTCTGCGGCACGATCGTCGCGCGGAGCACGGCAGCCGTCTCGGTCTGGGCGATCTCGTACGCGGTGAAGCGCAGCAGCCCGTGGCTGGCGTTGTGGAACTTCGGCTCCGTGATCGCGAGCTGGCGGGTGGTGCCGGCATCGTCCCATGCGCCGTCGCGCACCCGGTTCGGCCAGGGCGTGAGCACGACACCGGAGCACGAGGGGGTCGGCGCATCCGCCGGATACGGCGGGACGAGGTCGACACCTCCGATGCGGAGGGAGCGGAGCGAGGCGCCCACCTGGGCGATCTGCGCGGTGACGTCGCCGAGCTGCAGGACGATCTGGGTGCCGGTGGGGGAGACGGAGATCACTCCATCAGCGTAGGGGGCTGGGCGCTCTCTCAGGTGCGTCGGCTACACTTGTGCGGTCGGCTTCGGACACCCGCGCAAGGCGCGGACGTTTTATGTGTGTGAAGTGTGAGTCCAGGGGCCGATGGTGAGCGTCCATCGACGCACATGAACCATCACATGAATGGCCCCCGGCTCCTCCCAACCGGCCCCCTGAGCGTTGCTCATGGTGCGCGCGTGTGCGCGCAGTGCTGTTCTCGTGCGAGAAACGAAAGCAGATACTCCCATGCCGAAGAGCAAGAAGCCCCAGGGCGGCCGCCCCGCCCGCAATTTCGAGCCGCGATACGGCGCGAACAAGACCTCCTTCCACGACCGTCACCACGGCGCCCCGTCGCGTGACGGCGCCCGCGACGAGCGCGGCGGACGCGCGGATGCCGGTGACCGCCGCTCCGCTCCCGCAGCCGGCGGCTACGACCGTCGTCCCGGCAGCCGCAGCGCGAGCCACCGCGGATACCGCCCGGCCGAGGCCGAGTCCGGCGCACCCAAGCAGCGGTGGAGCGCGCAGGAGCGCGCCGGCCGCGACGAGGCTCGAGGCATCCGCAACCGCGCGGAGTCCGGACGCCGCGATGCTCCGCACCACCGCGGCGACGAGCGCACCGAGCGCCCCCGCTTCAACGACCGGCCGGCACGTTCCTTCGACCGTGGCGCAGAGCGTCCGCGGTTCGATCGTGACGACCGCCCGCGCCGCGACGACCGTGGCGGCCAGCGCCCGACCGGCCCCGGCACCTACCGCGACGAGCGCGGCGGCCAGCGTGACGAGCGTCCGCGCCGTGACGACCGGGGTGCGGGCACGCAGCGCCAGGGCTTCCGCGACAACGACCACCGTGACGGCGGTCGTCCTGGCCGCGAAGAGCGCCCCCGCTTCAACGAGCGCCCCCGGTTCAACGACCGTGCTGCAGGCACCCAGTCCCGCGGCGCAGGCGCTGGCGCACCGAGCCGCGGTGGCGAGCGCTCCTATGACGCCGACCGCGCACGTCGTGCGTTCGACCGCGACCGCACGCAGCGTTCGTTCGAGGGTGGCCGCGATGAGCGTCGCCCCTCGACCGGTGGCGCATACCGCACCGAGCGTCCGCGTCCGCTGACCTCGGACACCCGTGGGCGTCCGTCGTACAACGAGCGTCCGAGCCGCAACGACTGGAACGCCACCAGCCGCCCCGCGTCGACCGGCGCGAAGTTCGCACCGGGCGAAGACGTCGTTCATGACCGCCTCGAGGCGAAGTCCGTCGCCGCTGTCGAGGTCGACGGTGTGACCTTCGGCGACCTCGGTCTCGGTTCGAACATCGTCGAGACGCTGGCCGGACTCGGCGCGGCATCGCCGTTCGCCATCCAGGCCGCCAGCATCCCCGCAGTGCTCGAGGGCCGCGACGTCCTCGCCCGCGGCCGCACCGGCTCTGGCAAGACCATCGCGTTCGGCGCCCCGCTCGTCGAGCGCGTGCTGCAGTCGCAGGCCGGCAAGCGCCGTGAGTTCGGCCGTTCGCCGCGTGCGATCATCCTCGCGCCGACGCGTGAACTCGCACTGCAGATCGACCGCACCATCCAGCCGATCGCCCGCAGCGTCGGCCTCTTCACCACGCAGATCTACGGTGGTGTGCCGCAGGGTCGCCAGGTCGGTGCGCTCAAGAAGGGCGTCGACATCGTGATCGGCACCCCCGGCCGCGTCGAGGACCTGATCAACCAGGGCAAGCTCGACCTGTCGGACTGCCAGATCGCAGTGCTCGACGAGGCCGACCACATGTGCGAGCTCGGATTCGTCGAGCCGGTGCAGCGCATCCTGCGTCACACCGCAGACGGCAGCCAGAAGCTGCTGTTCTCGGCGACGCTCGACCGCGAGGTCGCAGCCCTCGTCGACGAGTTCCTGATCGACCCGGCCGTCTTCGAGGTCGCCGGTGAAGACCAGGGTTCCAGCACGATCGAGCACCGCGTGCTCGTGATCGAGCACCGCGACAAGGCCGACATCCTCACGTCGCTGGTCGACCGCGCGGGCAAGACGCTCGTGTTCGCCCGCACCCGTGCGTATGCCGACATGCTCGCCGAGCAGTTCGATGACGCCGGCATCCCCGCGGTCTCGCTCCACGGTGACCTGAACCAGGCGAAGCGCACGCGCAACCTGGAGCGTCTCACCTCTGGTCGCGTGAACGTGCTCGTCGCGACGGACGTCGCCGCCCGAGGCATCCACGTCGATGACATCGACCTGGTCGTGCAGGCCGACGCTCCCGACGAGTACAAGACGTACCTGCACCGCTCCGGTCGGACCGGCCGCGCCGGTCGTTCGGGCCGTGTCGTCACGCTGATCACGCGTCAGCGCCAGCGTCGCATGACCGAGATGCTCGAGCGCGCCGAGATCGACGCTCCGTTCGAGAACGCGCGCCTCGACGACGACATCATCGAGGAGATCGCCGGTCGCGTGCCGACGGCGGCCGACCTCACGAGCTGATCTCGCTCACCCCCTCCCGCCCTCTTCGGTGAGGGGTCAAAACACGCCGCGCGGACCGCTGTCCGCGCGGCGTGTTTTGGCTTCTCGCCAGGCGTCGCGGAGCCGTGGGGGGGCGGAGCCAGGCGCGTCGGGAGGAGATCTCCGCATGGGGCTGACGCGCAGCGCCGAAAGCTCCTCCCGAGGCGGGGAACTCCTCCGCACCGGGCGGCGGGGTCAGGCGATCTCGTGCTCGTGGATCGCCGTCGTCAGCGACGTGCCGTTCAGGTCGAGGTAGACCACCTGCTCGGTCACGGTGAGCGTCATCGTGTTTCGGCGCTCGAGCTGCGGCACCGCTGACTCGATGAAGCCGGGGTCGAAGCTGTAGACGCGGATCGCCTCGGACTTGTGGATCTTCTTCCCGGCCCACGGCGCCATGACCTTCGCGGGATCGCGGTGCGTGTAGACGACCGTGCGCTCGGCGAGTCGGCTCCCGTAGTGCAGGCGTTCGGCGTCGGGGGCTCCGATCTCGATCCAGGCCATGATCGCGCCGGTGAGGTCGCGCACGATCACCGCGGGCTCCGCGGTCGACGAGATGCCCTCACCGAACGCGATGCCCTCCGTGTACTCGAGCCCGTAGGCGAGCATCCGGGTGAGCATGTATGCGTCCGTCTCGGACGGATGCCGCGCCACGCGCAGCGAGAAGTCCTCGTAGACGCCCCTGTCCGTGTCGGCCAATTGGACGTCGAACGTGTGCATCGTGGAGCCGGTAGCCATAACTGTCGAGCCTACGCGGCCGCAGCGCTCCGTCGGATCGTCAACCGTCGATGTCGGCGCGCGCTGTCGTGCGCTCGTGATCCCGGAGGAACACCATGCCGATCAGCACGAGCGAAGCCCCGAGTGCTGCCGCGCCCACGATCGCCACCGTCATGCCCCCGCCCTCGGGCAGGATCGTGCCGACGATCGTGGCAGCGAGGCCACCGAGGAAGAGGAGGGCGACGTATCCGCGGAACATGCGCTCAACCTATCGCGCAGCGCTCCGCCGGATCAGAAGAGCATCGGCTGCGCCGCCGGATCGGATGCCGCGCCCGGTGTGAAGCGCACCGGGCGGACGCGCTGCGGGTAATCGTCTTCGTGCCGGGCGTCGAGGCCGTGCGAGCGGATCAGCGGGCGTGCGCGCTTCGCGAGCCACTGCCGGTAGCCCTTGGGTGCTTCGGCGGCGGCGCCGGGATAGAGGCCGCGGTACGACGAGACAAGGTCGGGGCGCGCCTCACCGAGCCACTGGAAGAACCATGGCTTCACGCCGGCTCGCAGGTGCAGCGCACCGTAGATGACGGTCCGCGCGCCTGCCGCCTTGATGCGGGCGAGTGCCTCGTCGATCGCGGCGACCGAGTCAGTCATGTGCGGCATGATCGGCATCAGGAATACGGTCACCCGGAATCCGGCATCCGCCAGTGCCCGCACGGTATCGAGTCGCGCTTGCGTGGTCGGTGCGCCGGGCTCGATGGCCTTCTGCAGCTCGTCGTCGTACATCGCGATCGACATCTGCACGTCGACCGGCACACGCTCGGCTGCCTTCGCGAGCAGCGGGATGTCGCGACGGATGAGCGTGCCCTTGGTGAGGATCGACAGCGGGGTACCGGATGCCGCGAGCGTCTCGATGATGCCGGGCATGAGCTTGTAGCGTCCTTCGGCCCGCTGGTACGGGTCGGTGTTGGTACCGAGGGCGACGGTCTCGTGCTCCCAGCTGCCGCGGCGCAGCTCTTTCTCGAGCACCTCGACGACGTTGACCTTCACGACGATCTGCGAGTCGAAGTCGGCCCCTCCGTCGAGGTCGAGGTATTCGTGCGTGCCGCGGGCGAAGCAGTAGGTGCAGGCATGACTGCAGCCGCGGTACGGGTTGATCGTCCAGGCGAAGGGCATGCGCGAGGCGCCGGGTACGTGGTTGAGCGCCGACTTCGACAACACCTCGTGGAAGGTCATGCCGGCGAACTCGGGCGTCGTCACCGTGCGCAGGACGCTGGTGCGATCCTCCATGCCGGGCAGCGCAGCGGCATCCACGTCTCCGACTTTCTGCCCTTGCCACCGCATCCAGCTATTCGAACAAAACGACGAAGCTTTGTCAACCGAAATCGAATCTCTCTACGATTCGAGGGCGCTCAGTCGAAGGTCGCGTCCAGCGCCGCGCTCAGGTCGGCCAGCAGGTCGTCGGCATCCTCGAGCCCGACCGAGAGCCGCAGGTGACCGAAGGTCTGGAACGGCTCCGGGTAGGTCGCCACCCGGCCGCCCTCGGTACCGGTGTGCACGATCAGCGAATCGTCGTGCCCGAGCGAGAAGCCGGAGGTGATCAGCCGCAGGTTCGCGACGAACCGGTTCTGCACATCGGGTGATCCCTTGACGGCGAAGGCCATCATGCCGCCGAAACCGCGACCGCCGAACTGCCGCACGGCGAGCGCGTGATCGGGGTGCGAGTCGAGGCCGGGGTAGGCGATGTACTCGACGCGCGGGTCGTCCGCGAGCATGTGCGCGATGCGCTCCGCCGACGAGAAGTGCTGACGCAGACGCAGGGGGAGCGTCACGGTTCCGCGCTGGATCTGCCAGGCGTTGAACGGCGAGATGATGCCGCCGACGTCGACCATGGCATCCGCCTTGATGGGCTCGATCAGGTCGTGCCGTCCCGAGACCGAGCCGCCCATCGCGTCGCCGTGCCCGTTCAGGTACTTGGTGAGCGAGTGCACGACCAGATCGGCGCCGTGCTGGATCGGACGGTAGAACGGCGGCGGCGAGAAGGTGGAGTCCACCATGAGGATGGCGCCGGCGTCGTGCGCGATCTCGGCGATCGCCGCGACGTCGGCGACCTTGGTGGTGGGGTTCGCGATGGCTTCGATGCAGACCAAGCGGGTCTCGGGGCGCATCGCTGCGCGGACGGCGTCGAGGTCGCTGATGTCGACGAAGGTGGCTTCGAGTCCGTAGCGGCGGGGGAGCAGCTCGGTCCACAGGCGCCAGGTCGCCTCGTAGACGACATCGCTCACGACGACGTGGTCGCCAGCCCTGACGTGGGTGAAGAACACGGCGTGCAGGGCGGCGACTCCCGAGGCGAGGGCCACGGCGTCTTCCGCGCCGTCGAGCGCTGCGAGCTTCTGCTCGAGCGCCGCCTGGTTCACCCCGGTGTTGCGCGTGTAGAGCCCTGGAGCGGTCGCCGACCAGCTGATCTCGCTCGGGTCGTCGGGCAGCTGGTAGGAGTTGGCCATCACGAGCGGCGTGCGCAGTGCCATGGTCGAGTCGAGCTGATTGCCGGCGTGCACGGCGAGGCTGAGGTCCGACAGTGTGAGCAGGTCTTTGCGGTCAGGTCGAGCGCTCATGATGACTCCTTCGTTCCTGCACCCGTCGAGGGGTGCCGATTCCCAGCTTAGAGTGCATAATAGACACACGCAATTGCTAATCCTGCACGCTTGATGACATGGCCAGGAGGCCCCGATGGAGCGGCTCCACCTCGATCAGATCGACCGCAGCATCCTCGCTGCGCTCACAGAGGACGCTCGTGTGCCGCTGGTGACGCTGGCGGCGCAGGTGCATCTGTCGCGCAACGCGGTGAAACAGCGGATGGATCGGATGGAGCGGCAGGGCGTGATCGCCGGCTACACCGTCACGCCGGGGCGCGCAGGCGCATCGCCGGTCTCGGCAGTCGTGCTCGTCTACCGCAGTGATCGGATGCGCGGCGGCGGCGTGATCGCCGAGATCTCGCAGATCCCCGAGGTGCGCAGATGCGACGTGCTGTCGGGGGATTTCGACCTGCTGGTGACGCTCGAGGCAGATTCGATGGATCGCATCGGCGAGATCTGGGAGCTCCTTGCCGCCATACCGGGCGTCGCGAACACCGTGACGGCCCTCTCGCTGACCCGGGTGATCGACCGCGGGTGATCGACCCCGTCTGAACCTCAGGAAGGGGCGGGGTATCCCCCTGGACCCCCGGCCCCTCCCCGAGGAGATCTCAGGTGGTGATGCAGGTGACCTTCGGCTGCGTCATCTCCTCGTACGCGAAGCGGACGCCTTCGCGGCCCATGCTCCCGTACTTGGAACCGCCGAACGGCATGCTGTCGATGCGGTAGTCGGAGGAGTCGTTGATCATCACGCCGCCGGCGTCGAGCGCCTCGGCGACCCGCAGGGCACGGGTCAGGTCCGAGGTGAAGGCCCCCGCATGCAGGGCGTAGTCGATGCTGTTCGCCTCAGCGACCGCTTCGGCCTCGGTGTCGAACGGCGTCAGGACCACGACCGGCGCGAACGCCTCCTCGCCCCAGAGCTCGCAGGTCAGCGACACGTTCTCGACGGCGGTCGGCCAGTAGACCGAGCCCTCCCTGCGGTGCCCCGCGAGAACGCGCGCGCCGGAGCGCACGGCGTCGTCGACCACGCGCTCGGCGCGGATCGCCGCCGCCTCAGAGATCATCGGACCCACATCGGTCGCCGCATCGGTCGGATCTCCCGCACGCAGCGTCGAGGTGCGCGCGGCGAACCGGTCGCGGAACTCGTCGTAGACGGAGCGCTCGATCAGGATGCGCTGCGCGCCGACGCAGTTCTGTCCGGCGGCCCAGAACGCCCCGGATACGCAGGCCTCGACCGCAGCGGGGATGTTGGCATCCGCGAACACGAGCACGGGGGCGTTGCCGCCGAGTTCCATCGCGAGCTTCTTGAGCCCGGCGGTGCGGGCGATCGCCTCACCGGTCGCGAACCCTCCGGTGAACGACACCATGCGGATGTCGCGCACGGCGACGAGCGCCTGCGCTACGTGGCGGTCGCCGTGCACCGTCGTGATGATCTCGTCGGGGAGCCCGGCCTCGAGCAGCACCTCGACCAGGAGCCGTGCGGTCAGCGGGGTGAACTGCGACGGCTTGAGGATCACGGCGTTCCCGCCGGCGATCGCGGGCCCGAGCTTGTGGGCCACCAGGTTGAGCGCATCGTTGTACGGCGTGATCGCGAGGATCACGCCGAGCGGCTCCCTGGTGAACCAGCCGCGGCGGTTCGCCCCGCCCTCGTAGGCGTCGAAGGGGATGACCTCGCCGTCGAAGGCGCGCGCAGTCTCGGCTGACAGCGAGATCGTGGTGACCGCGCGACGCACCTCCTTGCGGGCCTGCGTGATGGTCTTCCCGGCTTCGCGCACGATGAGCGTCGCCGCCTCCTCTGCCCGTCCTTCGAGGATCCGCGCGGCGCGATCCAGGATGCCGTGCCGTTCGAACCGGGTCAGCCCCCGTGAGAGCGAGGATCCGAGTCGAGCGCGCGCCATGATGGACTCGACGTCGTCGACCGTGTGCTGGGCCAGGTGGGCGATGACCTCGCCGCTGTACGGGTCGAGGACCTCGAGCATCGGTGTCTCGGTGACCGGGGCGTCGATCGTCACCACGCTCATCGCAGCGCTCCGGCGAAGGACTGCTGGTGCGCGTCGATCGCGATGATGTCGGAGAGCAGCGCGTATGCGGTCTCGATGCGACCGGCGCCGGGCCCCGAGATCGTGACGGTGCCGAGCAGATCGGTCGTGAAGGCGACGGCGTTCGTCGCACCGGAGATGCCGGCGAGCGGGTGATCGGCGCTCAGCGAGAGCGGCTGCACGGATGCCGTGACGGCACCGGACTCGTCGCGCTCGACCGTGCCGATGAGCTTCCAGTGCTCACCGGCTGCCGCGGCGGCGATCACGTCGGTCGCGGTGATGCCGCTGATGCCGGTGCGCGGCACGTCGGCCGTCGTCAGCTCGGCGTCGAGGAGCTCGTTCGCGAGGATGACGACCTTGAGCTGCACGTCGGAGCCCTCGATGTCGGCCGTGGGGTCTGCCTCGGCGTAGCCGAGCGCCTGCGCCTCGGCGACTGCATCGTCGAGCGACTTGCCCGCCTCCATCTGGCCGAGCACGAAGTTGCTGGTGCCGTTCAGGATGCCCTGGATGCGCGTGATGCGGAGCCCCTTGAGGGTCTCGCCTGCCAGCCGCAGCACAGGGGTGCCGCTCATCACGGAGCCCTCGTACTCGAAGCTGGCGCCGTTCTCTTCGGCGAGGCGGTTCAGCGCGGCGCCGGCGAGCGCGACCGGACCCTTGTTCGTGGTCGTGACGCTCTTGCCGCTCTCCAGGGCAGCGCGCACGTGCGAGATCGCGGGCTCGCCGTCGATCGGGTTCGTGAAGGTCGCCTCGGAGATGACATCGGCCGTGGTGTTGCGGATGACGTGGTGGTTGCGCGGCTCGGCGTCGCCGCCGGGCAGACCGGCGAAGGTGTCGGCGCCGGTCATGGCGAGGGCCGCATGCAGGTCGATGCCCTCGCTCTGCATGAGCGAGCCGAGGCGCAGGTCGGTGATCGCGACCACGCGCAGGGTGAAGCCGAGGTCGTCGGCGAGCGTCTCGCCGCGGTCGCGGATGATCTCGGCGAGGGCGCGGTTGACGCCTCCGAAGCCGATGAGGGCGAGGTCGTGGTGAGTCACCGGGGTTCTCCTTCGTTGCAGTGGCTGCCGCCGGGGGCGCCGTGCGGACATGGGTCAATCCTCGGTTCGGGTGGTGTCAGCGCGCGCCTGTCGGAACGGCAGTGCGACCGTGCGGAATGTCAGTGCCGCGGACGGATCGTCGGCGGTGGCTGCGGAGGCGGGGAATCCTCGGTCGGGCTCTTGTGGAGGGGTTCGCCGACGGGATAGTGTCCCGGCATCCGCTCCAAGTGATGCGTCATTGGCACATAGATGTGAATATGATGCACATATCAAACCCGATTGAGAGTTCCGATGACGCCTCTTCCCGGGGAGAAGTCCCTCCCCAACGTCCTGCCGAACACGACCGCGACGCAGGTGCCGCTCCGGCGCCTCCAGCGGACGATGGACGCCAGGCACCTGATCATGATCGCGCTCGGCGGAGTGATCGGATCGGGGCTGTTCCTCAGCTCCGGCTACACGATCTCGCAGGCCGGTCCGCTCGGCGCGATCGTCGCCTACCTGATCGGCGCGTTCGTGGTCTACCTGGTGATGGCCTGTCTCGGTGAGCTCGCCATCGCGTACCCGGTGTCCGGCGCCTTCCACATCTACGCGGCCCGGTCGATCGGACCAGCGACCGGTTTCACGACCGCCTGGTTGTACTGGCTCTGCTGGGTCGTCGCCCTCGGGTCGGAGTTCACGGCCGCCGGCATCCTGATGCAGCGCTGGTTCCCCGGGGTTCCCGTCTGGCTGTGGTGCCTGATCTTCGCCTCGGTGCTGTTCCTCCTGAACGCGATCTCCGCCCGCGTGTTCGGCGAGGCCGAGTTCTGGTTCTCGCTCGTCAAGGTCGTCGCCATCGTCGCGCTGATCGTGCTCGGCGGTGCGGCCATCTTCGGCTTCACCCCGCTGTCGACCGAATCCTCGCCCGCCATCCTGTTCAGCAACTTCGAGACGCCTGGCGGCCTGTTCCCGAACGGCTTCAGCGGCGTGATCGTCACCGCGCTCGCCGTCTTCTACGCCTTCAGCGGCTCCGAGCTCATCGGTGTCGCCGCGGGTGAGACGAAGGATCCGGCCAAGAACATCCCCAAGGCGCTGCGCTCGACCGTGCTCCGGCTCGTCGTGCTCTTCGTGGGTGCGATCGCCGTGATCGCCGCGATCCTGCCCTACGACCAGGCCAGCGTCACCAGCAGCCCCTTCGTCGACGTGTTCCAGTACGTCGGAGTGCCGTACGCCCCCGACATCATGAACTTCGTCATCATCACCGCGCTGCTCTCCGCCGGCAACAGCGGACTCTTCTCCTGCGCGCGCATGCTGTTCTCGCTCGCAGAAGAGGGCCACGCGCCGAAGGCGTTCACACGCCTGACGAAGCGCGGAGTGCCGATCGTCGCGCTCAGCGTCAGTATCCTGATCGGTCTGGTGTCCCTGGTGACCAGCGTGGTCGCCGCCGGAACCGTCTACCTCGTGCTCGTCTCGATCGCCGGATTCGCGGTCGTCGCGGTGTGGATGTCGATCGTCGCCTCGCAGTTCTTCCATCGCCGCAGGTTCGTCCGCGAGGGAGGACGCGTGGCCGACCTCGCCTACCGCACGCCGCTCTATCCCGCGCTGCCGATCGTCGCCTTCTCGCTGCTGCTGATCTCGATCATCGCGATCGCATTCGACCCGAACCAGGTCGCTGCGCTCTACTTCGGGATCCCCTTCGTCGGCCTCTGCTACCTCTACTTCTGGTGGCGGCACGGACGCAAGGGCCAGCGCGACACGGCCCAGAACCACGAAGCCGCACCCGTCGACGCATGACGGATCCCGTGCCCGCAGGCGGGTGGGTGGAGATCGACCCGGACGCGATCACCCACAACATCCGCACGATCCGCGCAGCGCTGGGCGACCCGGTCGAGTTCTGCGGGGTCGTGAAGGCCGACGCCTACGGGCACGGGATCGACATCGTGGCCCCCCTCCTCGCCGCGGAGGGGGTGACCATGATCGGTGTGGCCTCGAACGAGGATGCCGCCGCGGTGCGGTCGAGCGGGTTCACCGGACGGCTGATGCGCGTGCGACCGGCCGGCCGCGACGAGGTCGACGACGGCATCCGCTTCGCGATCGAGGAGTGGATCGGCGGGGCCGAGCACGCCGAGACCGTGAGCGCGGTGGCAGCGGCTCGGGGCACCCGGATCCGTGCGCATCTCTCGCTCAACTCCACCGGGCTCGGCCGCGACGGGATCGAAGCGAGCCAGCCGCCGGGCGTGCGCGTCGCGCGTGGCGTGCTCGCGGATCCGCTGCTCGACGTCGTGGGGATCTGCTCGCACTTCCCGTGCGAGGACGAAGCGGATGTCGCTGCCGGCACCGCGAGCTTCGACCGGCAGTCGCTGGCCGTGCTCGACGGCGTCGAGGCGGGGGCGGTCTCCCGGCACTGCGCGACCACGTTCGCGGCGCTGCACGTGCCGGAGTCCTGGTTCGACCTCGTCCGCATCGGCGCCGGCGTGTACGGCGACACGGATGCGCTGGGCGGTGCGCTTCGCCCGGCAATGCGGGTGGTGTCGCGCATCGCCGCCATCAACTCCTACCCTGCTGGCAGCACGGTGGGGTACGACCGCTGGCATCGGCTCGATGCGGATGCGCGCCTGGCGCTGATCCCGCTGGGCTACGCCGACGGGTTCCACCGCAGCCTCAGCGGCACCGGCGAGGTGCTCGTTCGCGGCGAGCGGGCGCGCATCGTCGACCGCATCGCGATGAACAGCTTCCTGGTCGACGTGTCGCACATCGCCGACGCGGCCCCGGGCGACGAGGTCGTGCTCTTCGGTGCGCAGGGCGGCCAGGCGATCACCTCCGCCGACGTCGATCGCGCGCACGGCAGCATCGCAGCCGACCTCTATGTCGCGTGGGGGCGGCTCCTGCCGCGCCGGACCGTCGGCGCATCCGGTGTCTCGGCGGCTGCCGCGGCATCCGATGCCGTCATGGTCGCCGGATAGGATGGCCGAGGTCTCGACCGGCAGACGAGGAGGGGTGGCAGTGGCTTCTTCGTCGCTCGTGCAAGGACTGAGTCTGCTGGGTGCAGCCGTTGAGCAGGAGCGCCGTGCCCGTCCTGGGCTCAACGCCTCGCGACTCGCTGAGCACACCGACATCGAGCGCAGCCGGGTCTCGCGGCTCACGCAGGAGCTGCGTTCGCGGCAGTTCCTCCGCCGTGACGACGACTCGCTGTTCTCGGCAGGACCCGAGTTCTTCGGCACGGCGGCCGTGCTCAACGCCGCCTGGCTCAGCGAAGCCAGGGTGGCCCTGCGCGCGCTCGCCTCGCAGCTGGCGGTCAACGCGCTGATCACGGTCGCCGACGGCGCGCGCGGCGTGCTGCTGCGCTACGAGCGCTCGGCCGACGGTTCCGACCGTTCGATCCGCGCTGGGCTCGTGACGCCGATCTGGTGCACCGGTGCTGGGCGCGCGCTGCTGTGGGATCACACCCCGGCGCAGCTGCAGCAACTGCTCGACGACGTGCAGTTCATCGGCGTCGGCGGTCCGACCGCTGCGCGTTCGACCGATGAGGTGCGAGCGATGCAGGAGCGCGATCTCGCCGACGGTCTGATCTCGGCGTCGGAGGAGTACGACGAGGGGATCGACGAGTACGCGCTCCCGATCCGCAGCGGGGGCGAGGTCATCGCCTCGCTCGCAGTGCGCGGACGGCACCGGCCGAAGGGCGCGACTCGTGAGACCCGCGCGCTGCTGACGCAGTTCGCCCGCGATCTCACCGCCGCGGCCGACGCGGGGTAGGGAATCAGCCTGCGACGGATGCCGGTGCGCCGAGCTGACGGGACAGGTCGGCCGCGGCGCGCGCGCAGGCCGCTCCGCACTCGGCCGTGCGGGCCAGCATCGCCTCGCGGGTGCCGACCACCTGCACCGCGCCGACGACCTCCCCGCGGAAATCCCAGACGGGTGCCGCGACCGAGTAGAGGTCCGGTTCCGCCTCCTGATCGACGATGGAGAACCCGCGTCGACGGTCGTCGTCGAGACGGGCGAGGAAGTCGTCGACCGACGTCGGGGTGTTCGGCCCCTGTGGTGCGAACTCGGTCGAGGCGAACACCGCGCGCACCTCGGCGGCCGAGGCATCCCACAGCGATGCGCGCCCCGCATCACTGCAGTACGCCGGGTAGGCGCGCCCGATCCACGACCCGATCATGCGAGACGCCGGGGGCAGGCTCTCCAGCGTCGTGAGCGTCGCGTCTCCCTGCAGCTCGCTGAGGAAGGCCGCCTCGCCGAGCTCAGACGAGAGGCGCTCCAGCACCGCGAGTCCGTGCGTGCGCAGACGCTGCGCCGTCAGCTCCTGCGCCGCGGCGTACCAGCCCCAGGCGAGGCCGAACGAGCGGTCGGAGCGGCGCTCGACCAGGCCGGAGCGGTCCAGGGTCGCGAGCGTGCGCGACACCTGGGAGCGTTCGCGCCCCAGCGCCCGGGCGATCTCACCGACGGTGGTCTGCTGCCCGTCCCTGATCAGCGCAGCGAGCGCGGTGAGCACGTCGAGACCGCGGCCCATGCTGCTCGAGGGCGCAGTGGTATCGAGGGCTGGCGGCATGCATCGAGGCTACCGTCGCGCTCGCCGCAGTGGTGTCATCCGCGCGGACGCGAGAGAATGAGTCAATGCCTTCCCTGCCGCACGCTCAGCATGCGGCCGCGCCCTCACCGCTGCGCGGTCCTGCACTGCCGATCGGCATCGCGGTGACCGCGCTCGGAATGCTGCTCTCGATCGCGACAGCGCCGCTCGCCCCGGCCGACCCGAGCACGATGCCGGAACCCGTCGCGGTGATGCAGGTGCCGTCGGTCCAGGTGGATGCGACGACCGCGGCCGACCCGTGTGCGGACCCGGCTGTGCAGGACGCGCTCGCGCGCGGGGATGACGCCGCCGCGATCGCCGGCTTCGGCGGTGGTGAGCCGTTCAGGGCGGCCGTCGTCGCCGGCAACGCGCCCTGCGTCTCGCTGAGCGATCCGGCGCGGATCTGGGTCGTCGTGAACAAGGCGCGCCCCCTCGAGCCGGCTGACTACGCGCCGACGGGGCTGGCGGCGGTGCCGCTGCAGACGACGACGCGCTCTGATGAAGTGCGCGCCGACGTGGGTGCGGCTGTCGGGCAGATGGCGGCGGACGCGGCTGCTGCAGGTGCGGGCACGATCGGGGCGAACAACGGCTACCGCTCCTATGGTCTGCAGGTCACGACCTATGACTCGCATGTTCGCTCACAGGGGCAGCAGGGGGCGGATGCCGGGTCGGCGCGACCGGGCCACAGCGAACACCAGACCGGGCTCGCGCTCGATGTCGTCGCCTGCGATGCACGGTGCGGTGGGCTCGATGGGTTCGGCGCCACCGGGCAGAGCGCCTGGGTCGCGGAGCACGCGTGGGAGTACGGATTCGTCGTCCGTTACGAGAGCGTCGGCAGCGGCGTCACGGGATACGCGCCGGAGCCCTGGCATCTCCGGTACATCGGTGTCGACCTCGCAGCGGCCTATCAGGCCGGCGGATTCCACACGCTGGAGGAGTTCTTCGGACTGCCCGCCGCCCCCGACTACACGCCCTGATCCGGACGATCGGGGCCGTCTGGTGGCATCCGACAATCGAGGAACCCAGTCTCACTGAATGTGGGATGCATTCTCACAACTCCCTGTCTTTGCTGCGCTCATCGACATAGAATCGCGGGAGCAATGACGCACGAGACGTTCAGGAGGACGCGATGGAACGCGACATCTACGAAGAGGATCACGAGGCCTTCCGCGACCTCGTCAAGGACTTCGTCAAGCGCTACGTGACCGGTGAGGCGATCGAGCGGTGGGATGCCGCCGGCGAGGTCGACCGCGACACCATGCGTGCTGCGGGAGAGGCCGGGATCATCGGCCTGTCCGTTCCGGAGGAGTTCGGCGGAGCGGGGATGCTGCAGGACTACCGCTTCCGCGCGGTCGTGAACGAAGAGGTCATCGCGGCCGGCGCCGGCTCGCTCGCCGGTGCCTTCGGCATCCAGGACGATCTGGCCGTGCCCTACCTCGTGCACATGGGCACGCAGGAGCAGAAGGCCAAGTGGCTGCCGCGGATGGCCACCGGCGAGATCATCGGAGCGCTCGCGATGACCGAGCCGGGCGCCGGGTCGGATCTGCGTGGCATCAAGACCACCGCGAAGAAGGTCGACGGCGGCTATGTCGTCAACGGTGCGAAGACGTTCATCTCGTCCGGCGCGACCGCCGACCTCGTCGTCACCTTCGTCAAGACCGGCGAGGGCAACCGTCCGGACGCGTTCAGCCTCGTGCTGCTCGAAGACGGCATGGAGGGCTTCGAGCACGGCAAGAAGCTGCACAAGATGGGCTTCCAGGGCCACGACACCGCGGAGCTGTCCTTCACCGACGTGTTCGTGCCGGAGGAGAACCTCATCGGCGGCGTCGAGGGCAAGGGCTTCGTGCAGCTCATGATGAACCTGCCGCTCGAGCGCCTGTCGATCGGCGTCGCGGGAGCCGCGGCAGCGCAGGCGGCCCTCACCTGGACGATCTCGTACACGAAGGACCGTGAGGCCTTCGGCGAGCGGATCATCGACTTCCAGAACACCCGCTTCAAGATCGCCGACATGGCCACGACCGTCGACGCGCTCTGGGCGTACGTCGACCGTGCGCTGCTCGCCTACTCGCAGGGCAAGCTGTCTGCGGAAGAGGCTGCGAAGGTGAAGTTCTGGGCGACCGAGCGCGAGTGGGAGGTGCTCGACACCGGCGTGCAGCTGCACGGAGGCTACGGCTACATCACCGAGTACCCGATCGCTCGCGCCTTCCTCGACGCCCGCGTGCACCGCATCTACGGCGGCACGAACGAGATCATGCGGGAGATCGTCGGACGGCAGATCGCCGGCAAGCGCTGAGGGTTCTCACCGGATGCCGCCGCATGGCGGCATCCGGTGGTTGAATCAGGGGCATGACGCAGCCACTGCAGCAGATCCTCGACGACCACGTCTCGCGTGGAACCGCTCCTGGGATCATCGGCGTCACCGGCGAACCTGACGGAGACGTCGAGATCGTCACCGCCGGCGACCTCGCAGCGGATGCGATCGTTCGGATCCAGTCCATGACCAAGCCGATCATCGCGGTCGCCACGCTGCGACTCGTGCAGGACGGACGCCTCGGTCTCGACGACGCAGTGGAGACCTGGCTGCCGGAGCTGGCGGCACGTCGAGTGCTGCGTTCGCCCGGAGCATCCCTCGACGATGTCGAACCCGCGGTGACGCCGATCACCGTCCGGCATCTGCTCACGAACACCTCGGGATACGGCGTGATGACCGCACCGTCCCCGCTGCAGGAGGCGATGATCGCCAACCGGACCGAGGCGGGTCCTGAACCCGTGACGCTCGGAGCGCAGGACTGGCTCGAGGCGCTCGCCGCGCTCCCGCTGGCCTTCCAGCCCGGCACGGGATGGCGCTATCACCACTCCTTCGGCATCCTCGGCATCCTGCTCTCCAGGCTGGCGGACGGCTCGCTGCAGGAGCACCTGGAACGCGAACTCTTCGAGCCACTGGGCATGGTCGACACCGGGTACTCCGTACCGGTCGAGCAGGCGCATCGGCTGCCTGCCACCCATCGACACGACGGTGGAAGGCTGATCGAGGTCGAGCCGGCCGCCTCTGGCTTCTCGGTCGCGCCTGCGCCGTTCGACGTCAGCCATTCGGAGCTCGTGTCGACAGCGGCCGACTATGCCGCCTTCGCACGGATGCTGGCCGCTGGTGGCCTGCACGACGGACAGGTGGTGCTGGCGCCGGAGTTGCTCGCGGCCATGCGGACAGATCAGGTGCCCGCGAGCGCCAAAGCGTCGGACAGCTTCTACCCCGGTTTCTGGGACGCCACCGGCTGGGGATACGGCGTGGCCATGCAGGCCGAAGGCGAGCGTGCCGGACGATACGGCTGGTCCGGCGGGCTCGGAACCGACTTCTCGGTCGACCCGGACGGATCGTTCCGGATCGTGCTCACGCAGGTCGAGATCGGGCCGGACGTGCTGGGGTTGTTCGACGATACGCGGTGAGTCCGGTCGGAGGGTGGCGTCCTCGGTCTTCTCCTTCTCTACTCCCTTCGCTCTGCTTCTCGCCTTCCGTTCCTTGTCTTTGCTCGTTGCTTTCGGTCCCCGTTTCCTCGCCGCTCCGTGCTCTCTTCTTGTTTGCCAGGATGCCGGTATGCCGGAATGCGATTCGAACATAGCTTCGAGACTCGGTGGTGGTCGGGGTAAAATGGGGCTATGGGGAAGCTGGTCGGGGTGCATGAGGCGGTGGCTCGCCTCGACGCGGCCTGGGCGGATGCTGACGATGCGACCGACCTGTCGCGGGCGCAGTTGATCGCGGTGAATGCGGCGATCGGTGTGCTGCAGCGACGGCTCGGAGCGGTGTATGTCGACGTGGCGGCTGGTATCGCTCGCGAGTCGCGGCCGGAGCTCGGGGCGGAGAGTCTTGCGAAGCAGCAGGGCTTCCGGAATCCCGCGAAGCTGATCGCCGCGACGACCGGAGGTTCCGCGGGTGATGCTGCTCGCCTGGTGGCGGTGGGGGAGGCGACCGCACCACGCACGGATCTGGTCGGGGCGCCGGTACCGGCGAGATACCCGGCGGTGCGTGACGCGCTGGCCTCCGGAGTACTCGGGGTCGCAGCCGCGGGCCTGATCATCGCGGTGTTGGACCGGTGTCGGGTGGCGGCAGGGCCGGAGCGGACCGTGGAGGGTGAGCGGGTGCTGGTGGAGCGTGCGGTGGGGGTGTCGTTGGATGATGTGCGGAAGCTGGTGGTGCGTGCGGAGG
>NZ_JYIW01000010.1 GCF_000956525.1 Microbacterium oxydans | reverse complement strand
GCCTGGATGATCTGGACTCGGGTGTCGGGGCGGCGTCGATCGATGGGGTTGATCAGCCGGTCAGTGTCGGGGCGGCCAGGCGGATCGCGGCCGGGGGTGGGGTGATCCCCTGGGTCCTCGGCGGGGAGAGTGAGGTCCTCGATTGGGGGCGGGAGCGACGGTTGTTCACGAAGGCGCAACGTCTCGCGCTCGTGGAACGTGATGGTGGGTGTGCGATGTGCGGGCTCCCACCGGGGATGACGAAAGCGCACCACATCCGGTGGTGGCAGCGAGACGCCGGACCGACGGACCTGTCCAACGGGGTGCTGCTGTGTGAGACGTGTCATCACCGCATCCATGACAACGGGTGGGGCATCCACATCGACGGGGCAGGGACGGCAGCACGGGTGTGGTTCATCCCACCCAGCTACGTTGACCCCGAACGTGCACCACGCCTCGGCGGACGCGCACGACTCGACATCGCCGCCTGAACGATTCGAAGGTCGTGCGCTGGCCGCGTAGGCTGGCAGCATCCCCCGAAGCTCACCCGGCAATCTCGCGCGCCGGCGACACCTCGGCGCGCTCACACATGCAAGGACGCAGATGAACGTGACCCCCGCACCCCACGGCGACTGGACCGCGAGCGAAGAACTGGCGGAGCGGATGATCCCGCTCATCGGTTCGCTCAAGCGCGAACATGACGTCGTCACGTCCCTGCACGGCCACCGCCTGCTCGGACTCTCGGCCACCGGCCTGGTCGAAGTGCATGATCGTGTCGCCCAGCTCGGCCACGAGCAGCTGCCCCTCGACGACACCCTCGCCGTCCTCGAGGCGGTCCACGCTCTTGCGCCGGGGGCGTCCTCCCTCGATGTCGCCAGGCTCGCCGAGGGGTATGCCGAGAGCGAGCTGCCGCTCGACGCCTACCTCGCACAGGCACTCGCGCCGGCCATCGGGGCGACCCCGGCCGCGCCGACCGACGTGGTGCTGTACGGCTTCGGTCGGATCGGTCGCCTGCTCGCCCGCATCCTGATCGCGCACACCGGAGGCGGCAGCGGGCTGCGCCTTCGCGCCATCGTCGTGCGCCGCGGCTCCGAGAACGATCTCGTCAAGCGCGCGTCGCTCCTGCTGCGCGACTCGGTGCACGGTCGGTTCGCCGGCTCCGTCACGGTCGACGAGGAGGCCGAGCAGATCATCGCGAACGGCACTCGCATCCAGGTCATCTACTCGGGCGATCCGGCGTCCGTCGACTACACGGCCTACGGCATCCACGATGCGATCGTCGTCGACAACACCGGACGCTGGCGCGACGAGGAGGGCCTCAGCCGCCACCTCGAGGCCACTGGTGTCGCCCGCGTGCTGCTGACCGCACCTGGCAAGGGCGCGCTGAAGAACATCGTGCACGGCATCAACGACGACACGATCACCGCCGACGACCGCATCATCACCGCGGCATCCTGCACCACGAACGCGATCACCCCGGTGCTGAAGGCCATCGATGAGGCGTACGGCATCGTGCGGGGTCACGTCGAGACCGTGCACTCGTTCACGAACGACCAGAACCTGATCGACAACTTCCACAGCGGCGACCGCCGCGGACGCTCGGCAGTGCTCAACATGGTCATCACCGAGACCGGTGCCGCGAAGGCCGTCGCCAGGGCGCTGCCCGAACTCGAGGGCAAGCTCACCGGGTCGGCGATCCGCGTGCCGACGCCGGACGTCTCGCTCGCCGTGCTGCACCTGAGCCTCGAGCGTCCGGCGGAGAGGACCGAGCTCAACGACTACCTGCGCCGCGTCTCGCTGCACTCGAAGCTCCGCCAGCAGATCGACTACGTCGAGAGCCCCGAGGTCGTCTCGACGGACTTCGTCGGCTCGCATCGCGCCGGCATCGTCGACGGCCTCGCCACGATCGCGAACGACCGCGACATCGTGCTCTACGTCTGGTACGACAACGAGTACGGCTACTCGTGCCAGGTCATCCGTGTGCTCGAGGTCATGGCGGGCTCGCACCCCATCGTGCTGCCGGCCCGCCGTGAGGTGACGTTGCACGCCTGACCTCCCTCCTTCTCCGCCGAGCGGCCCCTTTCTGCGCGAGCCACCCCTCTTTCGACGTCTCTGAGGGGGGTGGCTCGCACAGAAAGGGGTGGGTCGGCGGGCGAGGGTCCCGGCATGATGGGGGCATGAAGAGCACGACGCTGCTGTCCGAACGGCTCCGGTCGCACCGGCTCGCGGCGCCAGCGCGCACGGTGACGGATGCAGCGAGCCACATGCTCGCTGTGCAGAGCCAGGACTTCACGGCCGGGCGGTGGGCGCTCGGCATCCGCACGCGCGGTGCGTCGACCCTGCACCAGGTCGGCCGCGCCTTCGATCGCGGCGAGCTGGTGCGGGCGTGGACGATGCGCGGCACGCTGCACATCGTGTCCGCGCGCGACCTGGGGTGGATCCTCGAGGTCACTGCGGGGCGGCAACGTCAGCAGGCGGCGTCGCGCCACCGCGATCTCGGCATCGACGACGAGATGGTCGCCGCTGCCGTGCGCACGCTGACTCCGGCACTCCGCGACGGCGGGCGCACCCGCGCGGAGGTTTTCGAGCTGCTGGAGGGCATCGGCATCGACCCCACGGGGCAGCGCGGCATCCACCTGCTCTTCACGCTCACGATCGACGGGCTGATCTGCCAGGGGCCGGTGGTCGCTCGCGACGGAGTGACCCGCGAGCAGCGCTTCGTGCTGGTCGACGAGCACATCCGCGAGCGTGCGCGCCCCGACGATCCGCTCACCGAGCTTTTCGTGCGGTACATCGACGGGCACGGTCCCGCCGGCGTCGCCGACTTCTCGTGGTGGTCGGGGCTCACGCTCGGGCAGTCGCGAGAGGCGGTGGCGCGGGCGGCCGGCCGTGTGGTCGAGGTCGAGAGCGGACTGTTCGTGTCGGCGTCACGCCCGCGACGGTCGGCGACCGTGGCGCCAGTGCTCGCGCTCGGCGCATTCGACGAGTACTACATCTCGTACGCCGACCGCACGGCGGTCTGCGCCGCGGAGCATCTCGCAGCGGTCGGCCCGGGGAAGAACGGCATGGTGCGCGCCACCCTCGTCGAGCGCGGCCGGGTGATCGGATGCTGGACGCACGCGAGCGCCACGCTCGGCTCGCCGCCAGAGTTCTTCGACCGGCGTGCTGACGCCGACGCCGACACGGTCCACGCCGCGCTCGCGAGGTTCACGCACTTCCTCGAGGGCTGAGCGCAGCGCAGGTCCGTCACTCGTCGGCGTGCCGCCCGAGGAAGCTGTACACCTCGTTGTCGTCGACACCGGGGAAGGCGCCGCGGGGGAGCGGCGAGAACATGTGCGTGTGCACACGTGCGCTCGGCCATGCCCTGCCGCTCCAGCGGTCGCGCAGCTCGGTCGACGGCCGCCGGCAGCACGCCTCATCGGGACACGTCGAGACGGCGCGGTCGTTGGTCTCGCGTCCGCGCCACCACCGGGCGTCGTCGAACGGCACGCCGACCGTGACCGAGAACTCCCCGTCGCGCGAGGAGCCCGTCTGCGTCGAGCACCAGAAGGTGCCGGACGGTGTGTCGGTGTACTGGTGGTGCTCTGTGGTGCGGTTCTGCTGTGTGAACGCCGCGCGCGCCTGGAACTTCCGGCACACGCGCTGACCCTCGACGGAGCCGGTGACGTCCATCGGCAGCGGCAGATCATCGTTCTCGTAGACGCGGGTGATGGCCCCGGTGGCGTCGACGCGCAGGAAGTGCAGCGACATCCCGAGGTGCTGCGTCATCAGGTTGGTCATGCGCATGCCGGCGGCCTCGTGGGTCACTCCGAACGCATCGCGGAAGTCCTCGACGGCGAGGTTGCGATCCTTCTTCGCCTGCTGCAGGAATGCCACCGCCGCCGTCTCCGGCATCAGGCAGGACGCCGCGAAGTAGTTGATCTCGAGTCGCTGCTGCAGGAAGTCGGCGTAGTCCGTCGGCGGCGTGTGACCGAGCAGTCGGTGCGCCATCGCCTGCAACGCCATCGACCGAAGGCCGTGCCCGCCGGGGATCGAGGCCGGCGGCAGGTAGATGCGTCCGTTCTCGAGGTCGGTCACCGAGCGTGTGGAGTGCGGCAGGTCGTTGACGTAGATCAGCTCGAAGCCGAGCTTCTCGGCCATGATGCTCACGGTGCGGTGCGTGAGCGCGCCCTGCACGTGGCCGGCCGCGCGCAGATGCTTCTCGGCGAGCTTGTCGATGTCACCGAGGTAGTTGTCCTGCGCACGCATGCGCAGCCGCAGCTCGGTGTTCGCCCGACGCGCCTCCTCCGGCGTCGCGATGGCCTCGCGCTCGCGACGCTGCAGCTCGTGGTGCAGACCGAGCAGCGACTCGATGGTCTCATCGCTCATCCCCTTGGTGACGCGCACCGGCGCGACGCCGAGCTGACGGAACACCGGGCTCTCCTGTGCGCGCTCCAGCTCGATCTCGAGCGCGGCGCGGCGGTTCGGCGGCTCACCGGAGATGAGGTCGGTCACCTCGGTCTTCGTCGCGTGGGCGATCGCCTGCAGCAGCGAGAGCTTCGGTTCGCGCTTGCCGTTCTCGATCAGGCTGAGCTGCGAGCCGGCCACCCCCACGAGCGCCCCGAGCTCGTCGAGTGTGAACCCGTTCTCGAGGCGGTGGTGACGGATGCGGTGGCCGAGGGTTGTGAGATGGATGCCTGAGGTCGCCATTCCTTGAGCCTAGCGAAAGAATCGCATTTCTTATGTCTGAATTGGCCCGAAAGTCGCTCCAAAGTCAGAAGAAGATAGAAGCAACGCCCCACACATCGAAGGAGCATGAATCGTGGCCATCGCCGAAGTCTTCGCCCCCCGCACGTCTCCCGTCGCCTCCGTGCGCACGTTCGGCGCTGCCCCGAGCTACGACACCCCCGCGATGGCCGAGCTGGCTGCGTGGGTCGAGGAGATCCGCGCGATCACCCAGCCCGACTCCGTGCACTGGGTCGACGGCTCGCGTGCCGAGAACGACTGGCTGCTGCGCGGCATGGTCGACGAGGGCAAGCTGATCAAGCTCAACCCGGAATGGCGTCCCGGCTCCTACCTCGCCCGTTCGCACCCGAGCGATGTCGCTCGCACCGAGGGTCGCACGTTCATCGCCTCCGAGCGCGAGGAAGACGCGGGTCCCACGAACAACTGGGCCGACCCGGCCGAGATGCACGCGAAGATGGACGAGATCTTCGAGGGCTCCATGCGCGGACGCACCATGTTCGTCGTGCCGTTCTCGATGGGTCCGGTCGGTGGTCCGCTCTCGCACATCGGCGTGCAGGTGACCGACAGTGCATACGCCGTGGCATCCATCGGCATCATGACCCGGGTCGGCGACGCCGTCACCCGCCGGATCGCCGAGGGCGCCCCGTGGGTGAAGACCGTGCATTCGGTCGGTGCGCCGCTCGCCCCAGGACAGGCCGATGCGGAATGGCCGTGCAACGACGACAAGTACATCGTGCACTTCCCCGAGACGCTCGAGGTGTACTCCTTCGGCTCCGGCTACGGCGGCAACGCGATCCTGGCCAAGAAGTGCTTCGCTCTGCGCATCGCCTCCGTGATCGCCCGCGACGAGGGCTGGCTCGCCGAGCACATGCTGCTCATCCGCGTCATCTCGCCCGAGGGCAAGGCGTACCACGTGGCCGCGGCCTTCCCCTCCGCCTGCGGCAAGACCAACCTGGCGATGCTGCGTCCGACGATCCCCGGCTGGAAGGTCGAGACGCTCGGCGACGACATCGCCTGGATCCGTCCCGGCGAGGACGGCCGCATGTGGGCGATCAACCCGGAGGCGGGTTTCTTCGGCGTCGCACCGGGCACCGGTGAGTCGACCAACGTCACGGCGGTCGAGACGCTCTGGGGCAACACGATCTTCACGAACGTCGCGCTCCGCCCCGACGGCGACGTCTGGTGGGAAGGCCTGACCGAGAACGCTCCGGCCGAGTTGACCGACTGGGAGGGCAACGCCTGGACGCCCGACTCCGGTCGCCCCGCAGCGCACCCGAACTCCCGCTTCACGGTGTCGGCGGCGCAGTGCCCGCAGATCTCCGAGGACTGGGAAGAGGCCGTGCCGCTCGACGTCATCCTCTTCGGCGGACGCCGGGCGAGCAATGTGCCGCTCGTGGTCGAGGCGACCGATTGGACGCACGGCGTGTTCCTCGGCTCGAACATCTCGTCGGAGCGCACCGCCGCCGCCGAGGGAACACTCGGCGAGCTGCGTCGCGACCCCTTCGCGATGCTCCCGTTCTGCGGCTACAACATGGCCGACTACTTCGCGCACTGGCTGAAGGTCGGCCGCACGCTGCGGTTCGACCGCGCGCCGCGCATCTTCCAGGTGAACTGGTTCCGCCGTGGCGACGACGGCCGCTTCCTGTGGCCCGGATTCGGCGACAACTCGCGGGTCGTCGACTGGATCATCCGTCGAGTCGCCGGTGAGGTGCCTGCTGTCGACAGCCCGATCGGACGCCTGCCGCGCATCGAGGACTTGAACCTGGACGGTCTCGACATCCCCGCAGCCGACCTCGAGGAGCTCTTCTCGGTGAAGGCCGAGGCCTGGAAGACCGAGGCAGACCTGACCGAGGAGTTCTACGACACCTTCGGCGACAAGGTGCCCGCTGCGCTGCGCAGCGAGCTCGCCTCGCTCCGCTACCGACTGGCGAACAGCTAGTCCACAGACCGGTGCCGACTCGGGGGAGTCGGCACCTCTCCTCCGCGAAGGCGGGAAGTCAGAGACGAACCCATGGCTGAGTGGTCTCCGGCATCCCGCCTTCGCGTCTGCACGCGCTCCCTGAGCACCCCCATTGGGTCCCTGCGCCCCACCGGGTCCCTGAGCTCACCCCCCTGGGTCCCTGAGCCTGTCGAAGGGCAGCACCCTGGGTCCCTGAGCTCACCTCACTGGGTCCCTGAGCCCGTCGAAGGGTCAGGCGAGCAACTGGTGCCGTGCGAGGTCCCGAT
Organism: Microbacterium oxydans; assembly: GCF_000956525.1. GTDB lineage: Bacteria > Actinomycetota > Actinomycetes > Actinomycetales > Microbacteriaceae > Microbacterium > Microbacterium oxydans_A. Next base: position 18,576 of record NZ_JYIW01000010.1, on the reverse strand, counting down.
ACAGCGGCGTCGACTCGACGAGCTCGGCATGCGTGCCCTGGCCGACGACCGCACCGTCCTGCAGCACGACGATCAGGTCGCTGTCGACGACGGTCGAGAGGCGGTGTGCGATGACGACGAGCGTGCGGTCGGTCGAGACCGCGTCGATCGCCTCGCGCATCCGCTGCTCGTTGACGCCGTCGAGCGAGGAGGTCGACTCGTCGAGCAGCAGGATCGGTGCGTCCGTGAGCAGCGCGCGCGCGATCGCGAGCCGCTGGCGCTCGCCGCCTGAGAGCATGACGCCGTCCTCGCCGACCGGGGCCTCGAGGCCGAGCGGGCTCCGCTCGAGCACATCGCCGAGGTTCACCGCGCGCAGCACCGCTTCGCATTCGGCGTCGGTGGAGGCGGGGGCGGCGAGACGCAGGTTGTCCGCCAGGGTGCCGGCCAGCGTCGGTGCGTCCTGCTCGACGTAGCCGAACTGCGCGCGCAGTTCAGGGCGGGGGTACGTGCGCGCATCGTGTCCGTAGAGGCGGATCGAGCCGCCGGTCGGGTCGTAGAAGCGCTCGACGAGCGACAGGATCGTGCTCTTGCCGGCGCCGCTCGGGCCGACGAGCGCGACGCGGGCTCCTCGGGGCACCGAGAACGAGACGCCGCGGAGCACCTCGTGGTCGGTGGTCGGTGCGGCGTAGGCATCCGTCTGCTCGAGGTGCGCGTCGGCGAGCAGGGTCTGCGCCTCTCTCGCGGCGGCGCGACGGGCGGCGACGACGTTCTCGGGGTAGCGGAAGTGCACGTCGCGGAACTCGAGCGCCGGCGCCTGGGGGTCGGCCTCGTCTCGGGTGATGCCGGCGGCGATCTCGGCGTCGCGGTCGGTCTCGGTCGGCAGGTCGAGGACCTCCTGGATGCGGCCGAGCGCGCCGAGCGCCTGGTTGACCGAGGTGATCGCGCCGAAGGTCGAGGCGAGCGGCATCACGAGCAGGAACAGGAACATGATGAACGCGATGAGGGAGGCGATCGTGATCGCACCGGCGGCGACACGGAAGCCGCCGACGCCCAGCACGACGAGCAGCGAGAGCTGCAGTGCGACGCCGGCGATCGGGACGACCAGTGACGAGATCTTCGCGATCCGCACACCGATGCCGTATGCCTCGGTGGCGAGGCCGGACACCGCGACGGTCTCCCGCTCGGCGGCACCGGAGGCGCGGATCGTGCGGATGGAGCCGACGGCGCGCTCGACACCGGATGCCAGCTCGCCGACCTTCTCCTGCTGCTCGGTCGATGCCGTGCGGATGCGGCCACTCAGGGCGACGACCACGACGACCGAGACGCCGATCACGATCACGATCAGCAGCAGGAGGATCGGGTCGATCACGAGCATCGCGATGAGTGCGCCGAGGAACAGGACGACGTTGCCCACGGCATCCGCGAGTCCTTGCGTGAGCACTGCGTACAGCAGGGTGGTGTCGGTGCCGACGCGCGAGACGAGGTCGCCGGTGCGGCGGGCATCGAATTCGGAGGTCGGGAGGTGCAGGATGCGGGCGATGAGCTGTCTGCGGCTCGAGTGCACGACGGCGGTGCCGGTGCGCTGCAACAGGTAGTGCTGGAAGCCGGAGATGATCGATGACACGACCACGAAGCCGACCAGCAGCCAGACGAGGATGCCGATGGTCTGCTCCGACTGCACCGCCTCGATGACCTGCCCGACCAGCAGCGGCTGCACGAGCGAGGTGGCCGCACCGAAGACGCTGAGCACCGCGACGATGATGAGCGTCCGCTTGTGCTCGAAGAGGAAGGGAAGGAGCTGGCGGAACGTGGCGCGCGGGCCGTCCTGCTGCGCGCCGCGTCCGCGGCGGCGGGATGTCGCCGTGCTGGACATGGGTGACCTCGTTCTGGAAAAGGGGGTACTACGACCGTACTTCCTGCTGGGGAGGTCGGCGGTCGGTCAGGAGCGGCCGAACCGCCGATGTGCGGCTTGTTTGCTGACGCCGAGTGCGCTGGCGATCGCCTGCCAGGAATAGCCCGTGTTGCGGGCTCGGCGCACCTGCGTCTCTTCGGCGCGCGCGAGCTCGCGGCGGAGCGCCGTCAGGCGGTTCAGTTCGGCGAGGGGTTCGCCCTCGGGGTCGGTTGCGATGCCGGTGCGGATGCTCATGCTGCCCTCCTTCGTGAGTCAACATACCTTGACGCGCGGAGCAAGTCAACATACATTGACCGATACGGAGCCCTGCGACAGACTGGAGGGATGCTCTCCGCACCGAAACTCCGCGCCGGTGACCGCGTCGCCGTGCTCTCGCCCGCCTTCGCCGCACCGGCGGTCGCCCCCGAACTCCACGAGCAGGCGATGCGCCGCCTCCGCGAGCTCACCGGACTGGTCCCGGTGGAATACCCGACCACCCGGCTGCTCGATGCGACCCCCGAAGCCCGTGCTGCTGATCTGAACGCGGCGTTCGCCGACCCGAGCATCCGTGCGATCCTCGCCACGATCGGCGGCGACGACCAGATCCTCGTGACACCGCTCCTCGACCCGGCGCTCGCGCTGGCCGACCCCAAGCCGTTCATCGGGTACAGCGACAACACGAACATCCTGAACTGGCTGTGGTCGCTCGGCATCAGCGGCTACTACGGCGGATCCACCGCCGTGCACCTGGGGCCGGGGCCCGGCGTCGATGACGTGCACCTCCGTTCGCTGCGTGCCGCGCTGCTCGACGGCGGCGTGTTCGAGATCACCGAGCCCGGCGAATCGGAGGATGTGGGGCGGAGCTGGTCTGATCCGCGTGCACTGACGGAGTTCGGCGACCGCGCCGCGACCGAGCCGTGGACGTGGTCAGGCCCTGAGCGCCGTGTCGAAGGACGCACCTGGGGCGGATGTCTCGAGGTCATCGACTCGCTCGCCCTCGCCGATCGGTTGCCGCCCGTCGCCGATCTCGTCGGCGGCATCCTCGTACTGGAGACGAGTGAGGAGCGCCCGCCAGCGAGCTGGGTGGCCCGCTGGCTGCGCGGGCTCGGGGAGCGCGGCATGCTCGCTGCAGTCGCCGGCATCGTGGTGGCCCGACCTCCGGTGAGCGATTTCGAGTTCCGGCCATCCGCTGACGATGCCCGAGCACTGCGCGAGGCCCAACGGGATGCCGTGCTCGACGTCGTCGGTCGCTACAACCCTGCGGCGGTGGTGTGCATCGGTCCGCCCTTCGGGCATACGCGCCCGCAGTGGATCGTGCCGTACGGCGGCAGCATGATCGTCGACGGCGCGGCTCGCACGGTGAGCGCGCAGTACTGATGCAGGAAGGCACCCGCCTCCGAAGAAGCGGGTGCCTTCCGACGATCGTCGACCGGATGCTACGGCTGCGGGGCCACCGCGACGCCGAGATCCTCCTGGTAGTCGTTGTCCTTCGTCTCCGTGCTGAAGAGCAGGGCGATGAAGGTCAGCACACCCATGGCCGAGAGGTACAGGCCGACCAGCCAGGGCGCACCGCCGGCGGCCTCCCACAGCTTCAACGCGATGAGCGGGGCCACGGCAGCGCCGAGGATCGACGACACGTTGTAGGCGATCGCCGACCCGGTGTAGCGCACGTTCGTCGGGAACAGCTCAGGCAGCAGCGCACCCATCGGGCCGAACGTCGCGCCCATCAGCATGAAGCCGAACACCAGGAACGCCTGCGTGAGCGCCCCGCTGAACTTCGGATCGACCGTCGGCAGCAGGAACGCGTTGAACGTGAGACCGAACACGATGATCAGGCCGGTCACCCACAGCAGCAGCTTGCGGCGGCCGATCTGGTCGGCGATCGGTCCGGACAGCAGCGTGAAGATGCCGAAGAACACGACGCCGATGATCTGCATGAGCACGAAGTCGGTGTAGCCGAAGCCCAGACCCGGATAGAACTGCGCGGCGAACGCCGACGGGTCGAAGTCGGCGCCGGTCGCCTCTGCTGCGGCCTTCGCGGCAGCGGATGCCGTCTCCAGCGATGCCGGCTTGGTGCCGTACGACAGCGTGAAGTTCGTCATCAGGTAGAACAGCACGTAGGTCGCCAGCATGATGAAGGTGCCGAGGATCAGCTGCTTCCAGTGGTGACGGAACACCGTCGCGAGCGGCAACTTGCGGATCGCGCCGGTCGTCTCGGCCTTCTTGAAGGTGTCGGACTCGACGAGCTTGAGACGCACCCACAGGCCGATGATGACCATCACGGCCGAGAACAGGAACGGGATCCGCCAGCCCCAGGCGAGGAACGCCTCGGACTTCAGCGCCGGGTTCTCGGAGTGCGGCAGCAGCCAGTTGATCGCGAGGAACAGGAAGTTCGCGATGATGAAGCCGAGCGGGGCACCCAGCTGCGGGAACGTGCCGTACCAGGCGCGCTTGCCCTTCGGTGCGTTCTCGGTGGCGACCAGCGCCGCGCCCGACCATTCGCCGCCGAGCGCGAAGCCCTGTGCGAGACGCAGGATCAGCAGCAGGAGCGCCGCCCACCAGTTGATCTGCTGGTAGGTGGGCAGGATGCCGATGAGGAAGGTCGCGATGCCCATCGTGAGCAGCGAGGCGACCAGCGTCGCCTTGCGGCCGTACTTGTCACCGAAGTGTCCGAAGATCACGGCGCCGATCGGACGCGCGACCATGGCGGCACCGAAGACCGCGAACGAGGCGAGCAGCGATGTCGTGTCGTCGCCGGTCGGGAAGAACAGCACGGGGAACACGAGAACCGCTGCCGTCGCATACGCGTAGAAGTCGTAGAACTCGATCGTGGTGCCGACGAGGCTCGCGGTGATGACGCGGGATCGCGGATTCGCTGGCGCGGTGGTCGTACTCATACAGCTCCTTCGGTCGGTGCCGGACCGCCGGACACTCGGGCGAGTTTACGCCTTCCTGAGTGTTGGCTGGACGTCCGTGGCGCCGGTGTCGCCGCCCGGATGCGCCCGGTGCGTAGAGTCGGATGACGACCGAGGTGGGGAGGGGCACGATGCCCACACGACTGCTGCTGCTCGCGGACACGCACGTGCCGAAGCGCGCGAGAGTGCTGCCGGATGCCGTGCTGCACGCGATCGATGAGGCGGACGCGGTGGTGCATGCGGGGGACTGGGTGGATCTCGCCACGCTGGAACTGCTCGAGTCGCGGGCCCGGATCCTGCACGGCGTGTACGGCAACAACGACGGTGCCGAACTGCGAACCCGGTTGCCCGAGATCGCGCGGTTCACGGTCGAAGACGTGCGCGTCGCCGTCGTGCACGAGACGGGCCAGGCGGCGAAGCGCGAGGACCGCATGGACCTGCAGTTCCCCGAGACCGACCTGCTGATCTTCGGACACTCGCACATCCCGTGGGACGCCGTGTCGACGGCGGGCATGCGGCTTCTGAATCCCGGCTCGCCGACCGACCGTCGCCGTCAGCCGGCGTGCACCATGATGTGGGTCACGATCGACGGACGCCGGATCGACGCGTCGCTGGTGCCGGTCGCCTGATCGCACGCTGAGGCGGGCGGCGCGCCGATCACTCTTCGGTGTCGCCGAGCAGCAGTCCGTTCACGAAGTCGGCGTGCGGCGAGAGCAGGTCCTCCAGCTCCAGCACCACCAGGCGGTTCGTTCCTGCGACCGTCGCCGGGGCGGGCACGAAGAGTGTGCGCTGCGGACCGTTGCGCCAGTACCGACCCAGGAAGAAGCCGTTCACGAACGCATAGCCCTTGCTCCACGACGCGGTGTCGAGGAACAGATCGGCCGCTGTGTCGAGCGTGAAGTCGGCGACCCAGGCGCTCGGTGCTGACCCCGGCGCAGCGTCGGTCGTGCGATCGGCGACATCGTGGGCGATCTCGGCGACGTCCAGCGGTGTCGACCGCCATCCGGTCAGCGGCGTGCCGTCGAGCGTCGGTGTGCCGATCAGCCCCTTCTCCTCGCCGAGGCGGTGGTCGTAGTTCACGCGTCCCTGCTCCTCGACCAGGATGCTCAGGGTGCGCCCTGCGGGAACGCGCAGGGTGCGATCGTGGCGGGTCCGCGAGAGCGTGCCGACCGGTTGCCCGTCGACACGAACCCAGGCGAGGTCACGCACCTCGTCGAGTGCCAGCAGACCGGGGGCGGACATCGGGGGCAGCTCGACGTCGTAGCGCACGAGCGCGCTGAGGTGTCCGATGGCGTCGAAGGTCTGCGGGGCTGCGGTCGGAGACCCGGATGCCGCGGCATCCGTCCAGGCGCCGACCGGCGTCAGCGGCACGGTCAGGACCGGAGCCTCGGCAGCACCGGACGGCTCATCGGCAGGCACCGGGGCGTACTTCGCGATGACGTCGCGGAACGCGAAGAACTTCTCGGTCGGGTTGCCGGCCTCGTCGAGCGGGGCGTCGTAGTCGTAGGAGGTCACGATCGGCAGGTAGCGACCCTTGTGGTTCGCACCGTTCGTGAGTCCGAAGTTCGTGCCGCCGTGGAACATGTAGATGTTCACGGAGGCGCCGGCGGCGAGCAGCGCATCGAGATCGGATGCCGCTGCGGCGACATCGGTGGTGTGGTGCACGCCGCCCCACCAGTCGAACCATCCGTCCCAGAACTCGGAGCACATCAGGGGGCCGGTGGGCTGGTGCTCGCGCAGCGTGGCGAGGCGCTCGGCGCTGCGGGAGCCGAACGAGCCGGTCTTGTGCAGCTCGGGGAGGCTGCCGTCAGCCAGCATCCGATCCTGAGGCTGATCGACGGTGGTGAGGGGCACGGTGATCCCGGCCTCCCTCGTGAGGGCGACCAGTGCCTGGAGGTAGGCCTTGTCGGAGCCGTAGGCGCCGTACTCGTTCTCGATCTGCACCAGCACCACCGGACCGCCTCGGTCGATCTGGCGCGGCGCGACGATCTCGTAGACGCGGGTCAGATAGGCGCTGACGTCGGCGAGGAACTCCGGGTCGGATGAGCGGAGCGCCCGCTCGCCGGCGGTGAGCCAGTTCGGCAGCCCGCCGTTGTGCCATTCGGCGCAGATGTAGGGGCCAGGGCGCACGATCGCATCCATCCCCTCCGCGTGCACGAGGTCGAGGAAGCGGCCGAGGTCGTTCCAGCCGGTCGCGTCCCATTCGGCGCGGCGCGGCTCGTGCGCGTTCCACGCGACGTAGGTCTCGATCGTGTTCAGTCCCATCAGGCGCGCCTTGCGGATGCGGTCCTGCCACTGGTCGGGGTGCACCCGGAAGTAGTGCAGCGCACCGGCGATCACCTGGTGCGGTCGCCCGTCGCGGAGGAAGTCGGTCTCGCCGATGGAGAAGGAGGTCACGTCTGTCTGGTGCTTTCGATAGGGGAGTGGCCGGGTCGGTCCCGCACGCAGGAATTGGGTCCCTGCGCAGAACTGGGTCCTGCTCAGGAACTGGGTCCTGCTCAGGAACTGGGTCCTGCTCAGGAACTGGGTCCCTGCTCAGGAACTGGGTCCCTGAGCAGGAATTGGGTCCCTGAGCTTGTCGAAGGGGGCCGACCCGGCCAGCGTGTTACTTGTTGACAGTGAAGCCCTGGTCGTTGCCGTACTCCACCAGCGCGTCCTGCCAGGTGCTCAGACCCTCGTTCAGGTCCGTGCCGTTCTGGTACGACTGGCCGACGGTGTCACCGAAGATGCTGTTGCCGTAGACCTGGTAGGGCAGGTAGTTCCAGCCCTTGACGACGTCGTTCGCAGCTGCCGCGAGGACCTCGTTGATCTTCTGGCCGCCGAAGTACTCGGGGGCGTCGGCGAGGAACTCGTCGCTCGAGAGCTCGGCCGTGGTCGACGGGAATCCGCCGCTCTCCATGAACAGCGAGATGCTGTCCTCGGAGTTGTTCAGCCACCACAGGAAGCCGGCCGCGAGAGCGGGGTTCTCGCTCTGCTTCGTGACGGCCTGGCCGCCGCCGCCGTTCTCGGCGCTCGCTGGCGTGCCGTCGTAGGTCGGCATCGGCGCGACGCGCCAGTCACCGGCACCGTCGGGGGCGCCGGAGATCAGGTTGCCGGGCATCCAGGCGCCGATCACGAGTGTCGCGATGCTGCCGTCGCCGAGCGCACGGAACCACTCGTCGCTCCAGCTGCTGGTCGGGGCGATGAGGTCTTCCTCGACGAGGCGGTTCCAGTTCTCGGTCCACTTCTTGGAACCCTCGTCCTGGAGGTCGATCGTGACGTCGGTGCCGTCGGTCGCGAACGGCTTGCCGCCGGCCTGCCAGATCATCGAGGTCGCGAAGCCGGCGTCACCGGTGTCGTTCGTGATGTACGCGTCGGGGTTGGCGGCGTGGATCGCCTTGGCCGCCTCGTAGTACTCGTCCCACGTGGTCGGCACGGCGATGCCTGCGGCGTCGAAGACGGCCTTGTTGTAGAACAGCGCCATGGGGCCCGAGTCCTGGGGGAGACCGTAGATCGCGTCGCCCTCGGTGACGGAGTTCCAGGTCGACGCGGTGTAGTCGTCTTCGAAGTCGGCGAAGCCGTACTGCGAGAGGTCGGTGAAGGCGTCAGTGAGCGAGAACTGCGGGAAGGCGTAGTACTCGATCTGCACGACGTCGGGTGCGCCGGAGCCGGCCTTGATCGCGTTCTGCAGCTTGGTGTACTCGTCGTTGTTGGTACCGGCGTTGACGACGTTGACCTTGACGTTCGGGTATTCCTTCATGAACGCTGCGGCCTGATCCTCGGCTGAGGGGGTCCAGGACCAGTACGTGATCTCGCCACCCTTCTCGAGTGCGGCCTTGACCGAGTCGAAGGAGCCGTCGCCGGCGGCTGCGCCGCTGCCGGTGTCGGAGCCTCCGGTGCTGCAACCGGCCAGCGCGAGCGCTGCGACGGTGCCGACTGCGAGCACCGTCAGGGTGCGGCGCGCAGCGGGGTTGGGAAGGTGCTTCATTGCTGTGTCCTTTCGGGGGTGCGGTCCAGCATCGGACCGCGGGTGGTGGAGCGGTGGCGTCTACTGCTTGACGCTGCCCGCGGTGAGACCTGACTGCCAGAACCGCTGCAGCAGCAGGAAGGCGATGACGATCGGGATGATGGTGAGGAGCGAGCCCATGATCACGAGGTTGTAGATCGGCTGGGATCCTGCGCCGATGGCTTGCGAGCTCCACTGGTTGAGGCCGACCGTGAGCGGGTACCAGGCGGGGTCCGACAGCATGATCAGCGGCAGGAAGTAGTTGTTCCAGGTGGCGACCACCGTGAACAGGGCGACCGTCACGATGCCGGGCGCGAGCAGGCGCATCGAGATCGTGAAGAAGGTGCGGAACTCGCCGGCGCCGTCGATACGCGCGGCCTCGAGCAGTTCCGTCGGGACCGATTCGGTGGCGAACACCCAGATCAGGTACAGCCCGAACGGACTGATCAGCGAGGGGATGATCACGGCCCACGGGGTGTTCGTGAGTCCGAGCTCGCTGAAGAGCAGGAACGTCGGGACCGCCAGGGCGGTGCCCGGCACCGCGACGGCGCCGAGCACGATCGCGAACACCGCCGGGCGTCCGGGGAAGCGGTACTTCGCGAGGCCGTAGCCGGCCATGGTCGCCAGCAGCGTCGCGCCGCCAGCGCCCACGACCACGTACAGGAGCGTGTTGCCGAGCCAGCGGAGGAAGATGCCGTCGCGATACGAGAACGTCGCGACCAGGTTGTCGAAGAAAGCGAAGTCGTCGGCGAACCAGAGCCCGAACGAGCTGAAGAGTCCTGACTGCGTCTTGGTCGAGCTGAACAGCAGCCAGACCAGCGGCACCAGGGTGTACAGCGCGTACACGACCATGACGATCAGCAGCGTCTTCGACGACCGCGGGTTCAGGTGGCCGTTGCTCTTGCGTGCAGGACGGACGAGGGGGAGTGCCATCTCAGCGCACCTCCGACTTGGAGCCGCGCAGTTGCACGACGTAGGCGATCACGGCCGTGATGACGCCCATGATGATGGCGATCGTCGCGGCGTAGTTGAACTGCTGCCCTGCGAACGACAGGTTGTACGCGTACATGTTCGGGGTGAAGTACGTCGTGATCACGTTCGGTGCGAGCGGGCGGAGGATGTTGGGCTCGTTGAAGAGCTGGAAGCTGCCGATGATCGAGAAGATCGTCGCGATCACGAGCGCGCCGCGCACCGAGGGGATCTTGATCGAGAAGATCGTGCGCCACACGCCTGCGCCGTCGAGCGACGCGGCTTCGTACATGTCGGTCGGGATGGTCTTGAGCGAGGAGTAGAAGATCAGCATGTTGTAGCCGACGAACTGCCAGGTCACGATGTTGCCGATCGAGACCAGGATCCACTCCTTGGCGAACGGCGTGAAGAACGTGCTGCCGATCAGGTCGTTGATGTTCGAGGCGAGGCCGAACTGGTCGCCGTAGATGTATCCCCACATCAGCACGGCGACGACGGCCGGCACCGCGTACGGCAGGAAGATCAGGATGCGGAAGAACGATGCTCCGCGCAGGCGGGCGCTGTCGAGCGCGAGGGCCGCGGCCAGCGCGAGGACGAGCATGATCGGCACCTGCACCACGAGGAACAGGACCACTCGGCCGAACGCCTCCCAGAACTGGGAGTCGGTGAGGGCTCGCACGTAGTTGTCGAAACCGACGAAGGCGGTGCCCCCGATCAGCTTCTCCTGGAAGAAGCTGAGGTACAGGGCGTAAGCGAGGGGTGTCAGGAACACCAGTGCGAACACGACCATGAACGGGCCGACGAAGGCCCATCCCTTCCAGTCGCGCTTCTCGCGGCGGCGGATGCCGGCAGCCGGCGGCGCCGCAGTGATTTCAGTCGTCATCGACGAGACCTTCTCCAAGTCGTGGCGCCCACTGCGCCGTGTGTCAACGTCAACATATGCGATGTGTTGGTAGTGTGTCAACGTCAACACATGAATGGATGTTTCCTCGTGAGCCTGGAACCTTCGACAGAGCAGTCGCAGCGCCGCAGAGAGCCCTCGATGGAGGACGTGGCGCGCGAAGCCGGTGTCTCCGGGCAGACCGTGTCCCGAGTCGTGAACGCCCGTGGATACGTCGGCGCTGCCACCAGGGAGCGCGTCGAGCTGGCGATGCAGCACCTCGGATACCGCCCCAACAGTGCAGCGAGGGCGCTGCGATCGGGACGATTCCGCACGATCGGCGTCGTGATGTTCTCGTTCAGCTCCTACGGCAATCAGCGCACGCTCGACGCGATCGCGGTGCGTGCTTCGCAACGCGGTTACGCCCTGACGCTCATCCCGGTCGAGTCCAGCGCCGTCGAGACCGTCGCCGGCGCCTTCCGCCGCATCGAGGAGCATGCCGTCGACGGCATCATCATCGTCCTCGAGGCGCACCAGCTCGACGAGGCGGACGTGGAGATCCCGGCGGGCATGCCGATCGTGCTGGTCGACTCGAACCGCGGTACCACCCACCCCTTCGTCGACACGGATCAGGCGCAGGGTGCGCGACTCGCCACGGAGCATCTGCTCGAACTCGGACACGAGACGGTGTGGCACGTGACCGGTCCGGCCGAGTCGTACTCGGCCGAGCGGCGGCGCGAAGCGTGGCAGGCGACCCTCGAGGCGGCCGGGCGTCCGGCTCCGACGGCGATCTTCGGCGACTGGAGCGCCGAGTCGGGCTATCGGGCCGGTCTGCAGCTCCGGGAGCGCGACGATGTGACAGCCGTGTTCGCGGCGAACGACCAGATGGCGATCGGGCTCGTACGCGCGTTCCGAGAGGCCGGACTCGATATCCCGGACGACGTCAGCGTGGTGGGCTTCGACGGCCTGCCGGATGCCGCGCAGCTGTGGCCGCCGCTCACGACCGTGCAGCAGCACCCTGAGCGGGTCGGTGCACTTGCCGTCGATGCGCTGCTCGTCGAACTCGACGGCGGTGACCCCCCGCGGACTCCGCTGGTCAGCACTGAGCTCGTGGTGCGGGGGAGCAGCGCCGCTCCTCGCGCTCGCTGATCCGCGTCGACCGGCGCCGAGTGCGCGCTGCGTAGAGTCGGAGCCATGGCTTCGACTGACGAGACCCCGGTCTACCGCGCACCCATGCGCTCACGCGACGATGCCGTGCCCCGTGGGGTGGGGCCGGAGCGAGCGCTCGCGCTCGGGATCTGCGGAATCGGCGGCAGGCTGGTGCCGGCACCCACATCATTGGCCGAAGCGCTCGTCGCGGCGGACGCGCAGGCCGGCATCCGGCTGGCGTGGCGCATCGAGCGGTTCGCGAAGGCACCGATCGGCGCGTTCGTCTGGACGCGCGACGTCGATGGCCTGACCTATCTCGGCCGCATCACCGGCCCCTGGACCTATGACGCCGACGAGGCCGCCGTCGCCGCCGACCTCGTGCATGTGCGACGCTGCGACTGGCTCCCAGATCCCGTCGACGAGGGCTCGGTGCCGGCCGACGTGCAGGCGACGTTCGGTCGCGGCGGACGCAACTGGCAGCGGATCCGTGCCGCCAGCGTCAGCGCACCCACGCTCGCGGTGTGGAACCGCTACCGCGACGAGGAGTGAAGGTCAGCGCCAGATCGCGGCGATCGCGGCGTTCGCCGCGGTGAGGATCCCGACGAGCCAGAACATGACCGGCGGGACGGATGCTCCGCGCTTCTGCCGTGCGGTGCCGATGCCGAGCAGCGCGCCGATGATCAGCAGGAGCACGAGCTTCACGCCGATCTTGACGTAGTTCAGCTCGTAGGAGATGCCCCACGGAGCCGCGAGCGCGAGGCCGGCGATCGCTGCGATCGTCATCCCGACGCTCATCAGTCGGGTGAACTCCCGCTTGCCCCCGAACGCCTGGACGGCCCACGCCCCGAAGAGCACGGCGAAGCCGATGAGGTGGACGAAGAGCACGATGTGGCGCAGGGTCTCCATACCCTCACGCTACGAAGCCAGCCGATGTTCCGCCAGCAAGGGCAGGCTGACCTCAGCGCCGCGCAGCGCTCGTCCGACCTGTCAGCCGCGCAGCTCCCGAACGAGGAGCGCGGTGCGCAGCGCAGCATCCGCCGCCTCTGCGCCCTTGTCCTCCTTCGAACCTTCGAGTCCGGCGCGGTCGAGGCCCTGCTGCTCGTCGTCGAGGGTGAGCACGCCGAAGCCGACCGGCTTGCCGGCGTCGAGCGCGACCCTGGTGAGGCCATCGGTCGTCGCGGCCGAGACGTACTCGAAGTGCGGCGTGCCGCCGCGGATGATCACGCCGAGGGCGACCACGGCATCCGCTCCGCCGGCGAACGCGGCCTGCGCTGCGAGTGCCAGCTCGAACGAACCTGGAACGCGAACGAGTCGGTGCGTCGCCTTCGCGTCGTTCAGCACGCGCTCCGCGCCGGCGATCAGGCCGTTCGTGATCACGTCATGCCAGGTGCCGGCGATGATGACGACGTCGAGACCCCGTCCGTCGATGTCGCCTGTCGTGGGTGCTCCTGAGCCGCTCATGCGTCGTCCTTTCCTTCCGCGAGAGCCTCTGCGAGCTCCGCGGCGCCGATGATGTGACCCATGCGGTCACGCTTCGTCTCCAAGTACTGATGGTTGTTCGGGCCGACGCCGACGATCAGCGGCACCTGCTCGACCACGTCGAGGCCGAGGGCGCGCAGCTGGTTCACCTTGTCGGTGTTGTTCGTCAACAGACGAACCTTCGAGACCCCGAGATCGTTCAGGATGCCGGCGGCTGCGGCGTACTCGCGGGCATCCGCAGGCAGACCGAGCGCGAGGTTGGCATCGACCGTGTCGAGCCCCTCCTCCTGCAGGCTGTAGGCACGGAGCTTGTTGATCAGCCCGATGCCGCGGCCCTCGTGACCGCGCATGTAGATGACGATGCCGCCATCCTGTTCGATCGCGTCGAGGGCGGCATCGAGCTGCGGACCGCACTCGCACTTGAGCGAGCCGAACGCCTCGCCGGTCAGGCACTCGGAGTGCACCCGCACCAGCGACGTCTCGGTCGGCTCTCCCGAGACGACAGCGATGTGGTCCGTGCCCGTGACGCGATCCTTGTACGCGAGGAACCGGAAGGTGCCGTGCGTGGTAGGCACCGTGGCATCCGCCCGCAGGCTCACCCGGCGGCTGCTGTGCGGGCCAGCGGTACCGCTCTGCGGGTCGACCTCTTCCAGGTGCGCGATCAGCTGCTCGATCGTGATGACCGGCACCCCGTCGCGGGCTCCGAGCTCGAGCAGGCCGGGGAGCCGCATCATGCTGCCGTCCTCGGCGACGACCTCGGCGATCGCGCCGACCGGGCGGAGGCCGGCGAGCTGCATGAGCTCGACCGCTGCCTCGGTGTGGCCGCTGCGTTCGCGCACGCCCCCGTCGACCGCACGCAGGGGCAGCACGTGTCCTGGCCGGATCAGGCTTCGCGCAGTGGACTCCGGGTTCGCCAGCACGTTCAGCGTGTGCGCGCGGTCGTGCGCGCTGATGCCGGTCGTCACACCCTCGGCGGCGTCGACGCTCACCGTGTATGCCGTCGAGCGCAGGTCTTCGCTCGCCGCGACCATCGGCTGCAGGTTGAGGTTGTCGGCGAGGTCGGTCGGCATCGGGGCGCAGATGAAGCCGGAGGACCAGCGCACCGTCCAGGCGACCCATTCGGGCGTCGCGAGCTCGGCGGAGAGGATGACGTCGCCCTCGTTCTCGCGGTTCTCGTCGTCGGCGACCAGAACAGGCCGTCCGGCGCGCAGCGCGTCGAGCGCTTCGGGGATGGTGGAAAGGCTCATCGCGAGCCTCCTTCCGGTGCAGTGCGATCGTCCGATCTGAAGGCGAGCAGGCGCTCGACGTGCCGGGCGAGGATATCGGTCTCCAGGTTCACGCGATCACCGATCGCGCGGGTGCCGAGCGTGGTCGCGGCGAGGGTCTCGGGGATCAGCGAGACCTCGAGCCAGTGCCCCGGCTCGTGGGCGTGGGTCCCTGAGCCAGCCCCGTGGGTCCCTGAGCCAGCCCCCTGGGTCCCTGAGCCAGCCCCCTGGGTCCCTGAGCCTGTCGAAGGGCCGCTCACAGCGCTCACCGTGAGCGAGGTGCCGTCGATCGAGATCGAGCCCTTGTCGACCACGAGCGGCGCCAGGTCGGCAGGCAGGCTGATCCGCAGCACGCTCCACTGTTCGCCGGGGCGCACGTCGATGACCTCGCCGACACCGTCGACGTGGCCCTGCACGATGTGTCCGCCGAGGCGGGCGCCCACCGGCATGGCCTTCTCGATGTTGACCCTGGTGCCGATGGTGGCGCCGCCGAGGGCTGCCACGTCGAGCGTCTGCTTCATCACATCGGCGTCGAAGGTGTCGGCCGTGGATCCGACGACCGTCAGGCACACGCCGGAGACCGCGATCGACTCGCCGTGCACGGCATCCGCCGCAGCGCGTGGAGCACGCACGGTCAGCCGCCAGCCGTCTCCAGCCGGGGTGATGGCGGTGATCTCACCGATCTCCTCGATGATTCCGGTGAACATCAGACGACTCCTTCGTTCTCGACCGCCGGGTGGGCGATCGCCAGCAGGTCTGCCCCGAGGGGCACCCATTCGTCGACGGTGAGGCGTCGCGCCTCGCCGATCGTCGACACTCCGATATCTGTCAGCGCCCAGCGGCTGCCGCCGAGCAGCACAGGGGCGATGTACGCAAGCACGCGGTCGGCGAGCCCGGCGGCGACGAAGGCGCTGGCCAACGTCGGCCCGCCCTCGACGAAGACGCTCTGGATGCCGCGGGCGTGCAGGTCGGCCAGCACCTGGTGCAGGTCGCGGGTGTCGAAGAAGAGCGGTTCGTGTGGGTGGCGGCGCACCGCGGCATCCGTCGGCGTCTCGCGCGAGCCGATCACGACGGGCACCGGCTGCGAGGGGAGCAGGTCATCGCCGGCGCGCGCGGTGAGCGCCGGGTCGTCGGCGAGAACCGTGCCGGTGCCGACGACGATCGCATCGGCGAGTGCGCGTCGGCGATGCACATCGGCCCTCGCGTCGGGGCCGGTGATCCACTGGCTGGTGCCGTCGTCGGCGGCAGCGCGCCCGTCGAGGCTCTGCGCCCACTTCACGGTGACGTGCGGGCGGCCGAGTCGCTGTGCGGTGAGCCAGCCGTCGATCACGTGGTGGGCGGCATCGGCCTGCTCGCCGCCCTCGACCTCGACGCCGGCGGCGCGCAGCCGCTCTGCTCCGCCGCCGGAGAGCGCACCCGGGTCGTCGAGCGCGTAGACCACCCTGGCGACGCCGGCTTCGATCAGCGCGACGGCGCAGGGACCGGTGCGGCCGGTGTGGTTGCAGGGTTCGAGGGTGACCACCGCGGTCGCGCCTTCGGCCTGGCCGCGGGCGAGCTTCGAGAGCGCGTCGACCTCGGCGTGCGGGGTGCCGGCGCCGTGGTGCCAGCCCTCAGCGAGGATGTCGCCCTCGGGGGAGAGGATGACTGCGCCCACCTGCGGGTTCACCCCGCGCGGACCGAGCGCTGCGAGCTCGAGAGCGCGGGTCATCGCCTTGCGCTCGTTCGCGTCCACTGCCATCCGTCGTCCTTCTTTGAGGCTCCGGGGGATGCAGAACGCGCGCACGGCGGCGCATCGTGCTGCCTCCCTTCCGGACTAGCGAGGTTGCCCTCGCACCACCGTCGGTCCCGGAATTCCACCGGATCGGCACCGAGGTCTCCCTCGGCGCTCGCGGACTGTCACCGCCGGTTCGGATTCTCACCGACCCCGGAGCACGTTGATGCTCTGAGTGTACTCAACGCGCCCGAGGGGAATTCATTCCGCGTCATATACCTGTCATGGGCGCGGTCGTTGTCGGTCATCGGAGCAGCCGCGACAGACGTCGGTCGGCGAGTGGTTTGCCGTTGGTCTGACACGTCGGGCAGTACTCGAGCGAGCGGTCGGCGAAGAACACGCTCCGAACGGTGTCGCCGCAGACGGGGCAGGCCTCGCCCCGGCGGGCGTGCACCTGCATCCCGCGTCGTTTGGCGTCCTTCAGGTCGGCCGGTGGCTTTCCGGATGCTTCGGCCACCGCCTCGGTGAGCGTCTGCTGCATCGAGGCGAACAACCGGTCGATGTCGGCGTCGGTCAACGTCGCGGCGATCGCGTAGGGCGACATGCGTGCCGCGTGCAGGATCTCGTCGGAGTAGGCGTTGCCGATCCCGGCGATCACGGCCTGATCCCGCAGCAGCCCTTTGATCTGGGTACGGCGGCCGTCGAGCAGCGCTGCGAAGGTGTCGCGGGTGAATGACTCGTCGAGCGGATCCGGCCCGAGCCGGGCGATGCCGGGGACCTCGTGCGGATCACGGACGACGGAGACGGCAAGCGACTTCTTGGTGCCCGCTTCCGTGAGGTCGAAGCCGCTGCCGTCGTCGAGCGCGACCCGCAGCGCGATCGGCGTCTTCCCCGGCTTGATCAGCGTCGCGGGCAGCGTGTCGTACCAGCGCAGCCATCCCGCCTTCGCGAGGTGGAAGACGAGGTGCAGTTCGTCGCCGCACGACAGGACGACGAACTTGCCGAGTCGTGTCGCCTTCGTGATCTCGGCGCCGTGCAGCGCGGTGATCGGCGGGTCGTACGTCTTCAGTGCGGCGATCGCGGCGACACTCGTGCGGGTGATCGTGCGCCCGACGGCGCGCTCGCCGAGGAACAGTGTCAGACCTTGGACTTCCGGCATCTCCGGCATGGTCACATCCTGCCACCGGCATCCGACATCGTCACCCCTGTCGTCAGGGGATCGCGGTCAGAGCACCGGCCACGCCACCGGTGTGCCGTCGTCGGAGGCGAGGAGGCCGGCGACCCAGCCGTCATCGCGGCCCCGCGGGCTCGTCAGCGCCTGACGCTGCAATCCCTCGTACCGGAAGCCGAGTGCGCGTGCCGCGCGGGCGGAAGGGACGTTGCCCGCGACGGCCTGCCAGCGGATGCGTGCGAGCCCGAGTTCGGTGAAGCCCCAGTCGATCACGGCGCGGGACGCCTCGACGACATACCCGGTGCCGCGTGCCTCGGCCGTGACCCAGAAGCCCAGTTCGGCGTGACCGCCCGTGCGGTGGTCGGCGATGTGATGGAGGCCGATCGATCCGACGAGCATGCCGTCGACGCGCATCGCCCAGATGGTCTGAGAGCCGTCAGCCCACCATTCGTCGACGAGGCGGACGAATTCTGCGGCGTCCTGCCGCGAGTATGGACTCGGCACGGTCGTCCAGCGGGCGATCTCCGGATCCTGGCACGCCGCCGTGATCGCGTCGATGTCGCCGTCGGTCGGCGCCGACAGGACGAGTCGCGCGGTCTCGAGTGTCACCTTCTCCATCCGCTCACGCTACCGTCCTGGCTCCCTCTTCTGCCGAGCGGCCCCTTTCTGTGCGAGCGGCCCCTTTGCAGACGGATGGAAAGGGCCGGGTCGCACAAAACGGGGCCGCTCGGCAGGCGGGACGGGACGGGAGGACGGAACGATACGGATGCTGGGGCGAGAAGGCGTCGCGGCTCACTCCTCTGCCGAGCGGCCCCTTTCTGTACGAGCGCCCCCTTTTCGAACGGATGGAAAGGGCCGGGTCGCACAAAAAGGGGCCGCTCGGCAGGCGGGACGGGACGGGAGGAGGGAACGATACGGATGCTGGGGCGAGAAGGCGTCGCGGCTCACTCCTCTGCCGAGCGGCCCCTTTTCGTGCGAGCGGCCCCTCTTCGAACGGATGGAAAGGGCCGGGTCGTCGCAAACGGGGCCGCTCGGCGGGCGGGACGGGATGGGAGGGCGGAGCGATACGGATGCTGGGGCGAGAAGGCGTCGTGGCTTTCCCCTCTGCCGGGCGGCCCCTTTCTGTGCGAGCGGCCCCTTTGCATACGGATGGAAAGGGCCGGGTCGCGCACGAGGGGCCGG
>NZ_JYIW01000009.1 GCF_000956525.1 Microbacterium oxydans | reverse complement strand
TTGGCCCGCTCGGCGGCGACCCCGCCTGATCCGAAGCGGCCGTTCGCGGCACCTCCTCCGCGGGAGGGGTCGCGAATGGCCGCTTCAGCCACGCAGCACACGGCGTGTCGTGACACCTCAGGCGATGTCGGTGCGGTAATGCGAGCCGTCGAGGGTGATGCGCGAGATCGCGTCGTACGCGCGGTCGCGAGCGGTGCGGAAATCGGATGCCACGGCGACGACGTTCAGCACCCGGCCGCCCGTCGCGATGAGTGATCCGCCCGGTGCGTCGGGTGCTGCGGTCGCGGCGTGCACGATGCGGACGCCCTCGACCGAGGCTGCATCCGCCAGTCCCTCGATCGGACGACCGGTCTGCGGCGCCTCGGGGTAGCCCTCACTCGCCAGCACCACCGTGATCGCGACGTCGTCGCTGAACTCGGGCTCCGGCTGATCTTCGAGCGTGCCGGATGCCGCGGCGAACAGCAGCTCGGACAGCGGGGTGACCAGGCGCGGCAGCACGATCTGCGTCTCGGGGTCGCCGAAGCGCGCGTTGAACTCGATCACGCGCACACCGGCCGGCGTGAGGATCAGCCCTGCGTAGAGTAGGCCGATGAACGGGGTGCCCTCGGCGTCGAGCTGACGGATCACCGGCATCGCGACGTCGCGCGTGACCTCGGCTGTGAACTCCTGCTCGCTGCCGAACTGCTCGGCGAGCCAGGGGAGCGGCGAGTAGGCGCCCATGCCGCCCGTGTTGGGGCCGGCGTCGCCGTCGAGCGCGCGCTTGAAGTCCTGCGCGGGGCTGAGCGCCCGCACCGTGTCGCCGTCGCTGAGGAAGAACAGTGAGACCTCGGGGCCGGACAGGAACTCCTCGACCAGCACCGGACCGGTGGGCAGATACTGCTCGGCGTGCGCGAGTGCCTCGGCGCGGTCGGAGGTGACGATCACGCCCTTGCCTGCGGCGAGACCGTCGGCCTTCACGACGTGCGGGGCTCCGAGCTCGTCGAACGCGGCCTCGACCTCGGCGAGGGTGGTCGCCCTGGCGGCGCGGCCGGTCGGCACACCGGCCTCGTCCATGATGCGCTTGGCGAAGGACTTCGACCCCTCGAGCTGCGCCGCAGCCTTGCCTGGCCCGAACACCGGGATGCCGTGGGCTCGCAGCGCATCGGCGACGCCGGCGACGAGGGGGGCCTCAGGGCCGACCACGACGAGGTCGATCGCGTGCTCGTTGGCGAAGCCGGTCACGGCGCCGCCGTCGAGCGGATCGAGCGACACGGGGGTGGCGTCCTGCGCGATGCCGGCGTTGCCGGGAGCGACGAAGATCTCGTGCTCCGACTGCTCTGCCCGCAGAGCGAGGATGATCGCGTGCTCACGGGCACCGGAACCGAGGACGAGAATCTTCACCTGTCCAGACTACCGAGGGTCCAGGCCGGGATTTCCGTCGAGGCTCGACGCCCGACGCATCCGATCCGCTCAGACGGGCCGTTCGTCGTCGACGTTCCACGGCACGGTCCACCCTGCGGCGTCGAACAGGCCGCTCAGCACCATCGCCGTGAAGCCCCAGACGATCGTGCCGTCGACGTCGAACGCCGGGGCGCGGAAGGTGCGGTCCCCGAAGGCTCGCACCGAGGTGTATCGGGTGGCCGGGTCGAGCAGCTGAGCGACGGGCACGCGGAACACCTCGACGGTCTCGGCATGGTCGACCGCTGCGACGCGTGAGGGCGTGCGCCACCAGCCGAGCACCGGCGTCACGCGGTGGTTGCTCGCGGCGAGCGGGATCTCTGGCAGCGTCGCCAGCACGTCGACGCCGGCGGGATCGAGTCCGGTCTCCTCCTCCGCTTCGCGCAGCGCGGTGGCCGCGGCATCCGCGTCGTCCGGCTCGGTGCGTCCGCCGGGAAACGACACCTGCCCTGGATGCGAGGAGAGCGTCGGGGCTCGCCGCTGCAGCAGCACGTCGAGGTCGCGGGCGACCGCGGCATCCCACGTCGGTGCAGGCACACGGTCGAGCACACCGAACAGGATCAGGACGGCGGCGTCGTGCGCGCTGTCCGGATCGAGGAGGGCGGGGAACGGCCCGCCCCAGGAATGGCCAGACGCTGCGGCGAGCAGCTCGGCGCGTGCGCCTTCCGGATGCTGCGTGCTCATGCTCCGAGCCTATGCCTGCCGCGGGGCGGGCGGGCGGCGGGTGGCCGGGCACGGCGAGCGGGCGCGTACCCTGATTCCCATGGCTCGCAAGATCGACATCATCGACGGACGCACGGCGCTCGACGCCGTCCGACGGGCGGATGCCGAGGGCGCGAAGCCGCAGCGCACGGCGCTCGCGACCGCGGTGCGGTATCTGCTGCAGCTGCTCGATGAGAAGGCGCCGGGGAACAGCGTCGAGGTCCGGGTTCCGCCGTTCGGCGCGGTGCAGGTCATCCAGGGCCCTCGGCACACGCGTGGCACGCCGCCGAACGTGGTCGAGATGGATGCCGCGACCTGGATCGCCGTCGCCACGGGTGAGGAGCACTGGGCGGATGCCGCGGCATCCGGTCGTATCCACGCCTCCGGCATCCGCGCCGACCTCCTGGACGTGCTGCCGTTGCGCCCCTGAGCCGGGTCCGGCGCTGTCTGCGGTGCCGGGTAGCGTGACGATGACGGTGATGATCATGACGAGGGGACTGCTGTGAGCACGCGCAAGACGCCGGAACAGATCGCGGATGAGGAGCGCCGGTACGAGCTGGCTCGGGCTGCGCGCACGCCAGAGGAGTTCGAAGCGTTCGTGTTCGACCCCAATCAGGCGATCCGCGCGGCGGCTGCGCACAATCCGGCGGCGGATGCGGCGTCGCTCTCGCAGTTCGCGCACGACCGGTTCTGGGGCGTGCGCATCGAGGTCGCGAAGCATCCGAACACCACGAGGGGCGTCCTCCTCGAGCTGCTCGAACCCGACCCGCGCAAGCGCGGCGTCGTGCACCACGAGGCCATGGAGCGGCTGATCTCCGAGGGCGTGAGCTTCGACGACGACGGGCGGCCGATCTCGTGAGCTACGTCGTCGACGACTCCCTCGACCGCATCGACACCGACATGGTGTGGCGTGCGCTGCGCGAGGTCTACTGGGGCAAGTGGCGCAGCCGCGACGACATCGAGGCGCAGATCCGCGATGCGTGGCGGGTGATCGGCGTGTACGAGGAGCAGACGGGCGAGCAGGTCGGATTCGCTCGTGCGGTGTCAGACGGCCTCGGCTTCGCGTATCTCGCCGACGTCATCGTGGTCGAGGAGCATCGCGGTCACGGCTTGGGCAAGCGGATCGTGCAGGCGATGATCGACGACGGCCCCGGCGCCCATTTCCGGTGGACGCTCTTCACGAGCGACGCGCACGGCCTGTACGAGCAGTTCGGGTTCGCGGTGCCGGACCGGACGGCACTGGTGCGGCCCGCGGCCCCGCTTCCGGTGCATCCGACGCAGGCGCCGTCGACGCGGTAGCCGACCGCGCACGATCGGCCGGTTGCCGCGCACGAGGGTGACCCTCGGCTCAGCGCCGCGCGACCACCAGCGGCACCCCGGTGCTCGGGTGCGGGAAGACATCGACCGGCTGGCCGTAGACGGCCTCGATCCGCTCGGCGGTGAGCACCTCTGCCGCGCTGCCGGATGCCGCGACGCGGCCGCCGTCGAGCAGGGTGACACGATCGGCGTGCGCGAGTGCGGCGTTCAGGTCGTGCAGCACGATCGCGACCGCGGTGCCGGCATCCGCCTGCGCCCTGATCAGCCGCATGACGTCTTCGTGATGCTTCAGGTCGAGGGCGGCGGTCGGTTCGTCGAGCAGCAGGATGCCGGTGCGCTGCGCGAGCACTCGAGCCAACGCGACACGGGCGCGCTCGCCACCGGAGAGCGAGGTGACGGATCGTGCGGCGAGCGGCAGCACCTCGGTCGCCGCCATCGCTGCCGCCACGATCTCGTCGTCATCGTCGGCTGCCTCTGTGCGTGCCCACGGCGCGCGTCCCATCCGCACGACCTGCTCGGCGCTGAACGGGAAGGAGACGGCGTTCTCCTGCAGCAGCACCGCCCGTGCGCGCGCCAGTTCCTGCGGTCGGATGCCGGTGATCGGCGCCCCGTCGAGGGCGACCGATCCGGCGTGCGGAGATACGTCTCCCGCGAGCACCCCGAAGAGGGTCGACTTGCCGGCACCGTTGGGGCCGACCAGCGCGTGGATCTCGCCGGCGCCGACCTCGATCGACGCATCGTCGAGGATCGCGCGGTCGCCGCCGACGCGTACCGTGACGCCACTCGCGCGGAGCTGGACGCTCATGCCCACCCACCGGAGCGGCGGCGGGTGCGCACCAGCAGCCAGAGGAAGAACGGTCCACCGACGAGCGAGGTGATCATGCCGATCGGCAGGTCGGCCAGGGGCACGGCGGTGCGCGCGACGAGGTCGGCGACCGCGATCAGGAGCGCGCCGCCGACCGCCGACGCGATCATGAGCGGCAGGTGGGCCGGCCCGATGATCATGCGCATCAGGTGGGGCACGACGAGCCCGGCGAAACCGATGATCCCGGCGAACGCGACAGCCGCGCACACCAGCACCGCGACGGTGACGATCACGATCATCCGCAGCAGCTCGACGTTGACGCCGAGGTGGCGCGCGGTGCGCTCGCCGAGGGCGAAGAGGTCGAGCTGCGGTGACACGATGAGCGCGACGACCACGCCGATCGCGACGAGCGGCGCGACCAGGCCGACGTTCGCCCAGAGGGCGCCGTTGAGCGAGCCGAGCTGCCAGAACACGATCTGCTCGCGCGTCGACGTGGTGCCGAGGAACGTGAGGAAGGCCATGCCGGCGCCCGCGATCGCGTTGATCGCGATACCGGTCAGCAGCAGCGTGACGACCTCGGTGCGTCCGCCGGATCGGCTGATGAAGTACACGGCGAGCACGGCGACGAGGCCGCCGAGGAACGCGAAGGCGGGCGTCGTCCACATTCCGAAGGAGGCGAGCCCCAGTGTGATGCTCGCGGCTGCGCCGAGGGCGGCGCCCGAGGAGACGCCGACGACCCCGGCATCCGCCAGCGGGTTGCCGAAGATCGCCTGCATCAGCACGCCGGAGACCGCGAGCGCGGCGCCGACGAGCAGGCCGAGCACGAGGCGGGGGAGTCGGAGGTTGTAGATCACGCCGTAGTCGGTCGCCGACGTGGGCGCCCAGGCCGAGTCGATCCCGATGCCGCGCAGCAGCACGCCGATCAGGTCGGTCGGGGAGAGCGTGTACTGCCCGCTCGTGATCGACACGATGCAGGTGGCGACGAGCGCCACGAGGAGCCCGATCGTGACGAGCGTGAAGCGCAGTCCCCGGTGCGTCGAGGGGGTGCGGGTGACGACCTCGCCGCTCACTTCGGGGGCTCTGGGGCGTAGAGCGCGCGTGCCAGCGCACCGATCACGTCGGCCGAGCGCGGCCCGAAGCTGAGGATCTCACTGTCGGCCATGTCGATCACGCGGCGGTTGATCCCGGCCGGCGTCTCGGCGATCGCCGGGATGCGCTCGATGAGTCCGTCGATGCCGTCGACCGATTCGAGACCATCGGTCATCATGACGAGCACGTCGGGACGGGCCGCGACGAGCGCCTCGGCCGTCATCGGCTTCATGCCCTCCCAGCCGATCTCGGCTGCCACGTCGACGCCGCCGACCGCGTCGATGAGGGAGTCCGCTCCGGAGTCCTCGCCGAAGATGTAGTAGACGTTCGCGGTGCCGCGCACATAGAGGAACAGCATCCGCGCGCGGTGCTCGACATCGGCGGGCACCACCGCGGCGATCTCGGCCTGCGCGGCGGCGAGGTCGGCGTCGAGCCGCTCGATCAGGGCCTGTCCGCGCGTCGGCACGCCGAGGGCGGTGGCGATCTCGGTCACCAGCTCGTCGGTGGTGTCGATGCGGCGGTCGCTGGAGATGACGACGACGGCGATGCCGGCATCCCGCAACTGCTGTCTGATCTCCTTCGGGCCGATCGTGGTGTCGGTGAGGATCACGGTCGGTGCGAGCTCGAGGATGGCCTCGGCGTTGAGGGTATGCCCCGTCTTGGTCACGACGGGCAGGTCTTCGGTGCCGGCGAACATGGTCGAGGCGTCGCGGCCGACGACCTGATCGCCGAGTCCGAGCGCGAACACGGTCGATGCGATGGTGCCGGAGATGTCGATCGGCAGGATGCGGTCGATGTCGGTGATCTCGATCTCGCGCCCTTCGCTGTCGGTCACGGAGACAGGCAGGGTCGGAGCGGCGTCGTCGTCGATCGGATCGATCGCGTGGTCGGAGAGGCACGCGGTCGAGCCGCCGGTCACGGCGCGCACGTCGTCGACGAGGTCGAGCTCGGCGAGGGGCACGGATGCCTGCGGGCAGCTGTCGGCGGCCGCGGATGCCTGCGGGGCGGTGGTTGCTCCCGCCCCAGCGCACCCGGTGAGACCGAGCGCGAGAACGGCAACGAGGAGGACGACGGGAACGCGGCGCATTAGGCAAGGCTAGCCTAAAACTTGACGCGCTCTCCCGGGCACCCCTACGCTCGGGAAGGAGGCTTGCTGAGGTAAGCCTAACCAATATCCCACCCTTCGCCCGACTGCATTGCGGCACCGCCGGCGCGCGTGCTCATCCGCGTGCCCGGAGCCGTGGAGAATCGTGAACGCCACAGCCACAGCACCCTCAGGGAGCGCCCGCATACGCGTGCTGCTCGCCGCCCTCATCTCCTTCGTCCTGATCGCGGCCGGTGCCGTGATCGCCCCGCCGGCGCACGCCGCCGGCGCGACCGTGAACGCATCGGTGACCTCTGCGAGCACCTCCGGCGTGACCGTGCAGGTCGCGGCATCCGGTCTCCCGGACGTCGCGAGCGTCTACGCCGCGCTCATCGTGAAGGGCACCGAGAGCGGGCTCTCCGGCGGCGGTGGCTACGCGGCCTTCGCGATCCCCTTCCCGGCGGTGTCGGCGGGCGCGAGCTCGTTCACGCTCACCGCGCCGGTCGACAAGCTCGACCGCACGCAGGTATACGAGGTGCTCATCTGGCAGCAGCACTCGAACCCCGACAGCTCGACGATCTACGGTCGTGGCGACGTCAGCATCTCGGGCGGGCAGTGGGATGCCGTGTTCGGCACCGAGACGCCTGATCCCGGGACCGACCCCGGCACTGATCCCGGGACAGATCCCGGCACTGATCCAGGCACCGACCCCGGCACGGACCCCGGGACGGATCCCGGCACCGACCCTGGAACCGATCCCGGCACCGACCCGGGCACCGGTCCGGCCGTCCCCGATGAGGCATCGATCGAGGTCTTCCTCGCCGACGGCACCACCCCGGCAGCCGGCACGACGCTCACGACCGGCGACACCATCGTCGTGAAGGGAACCGGCTACGACCCGACCGCGAACGTCGGCGGCCGCGGCGTGCCGATCCCCTCGAACCTCCCGCAGGGCACCTACGTCGTGTTCGGCAACTTCGCGCCGACGTGGCAGCCGTCGGCCGGCGCGGCATCCGCCACCCGTTCCGTCGGTTCGCAGGTCTGGGGTCTCGCCGAGACCGTGCTGAACCAGGTGCCGTCGCAGTACCAGCAGACGATCCGCTCGCAGTGGGTCGACATCGCCGCTGACGGCTCGTTCGAAGCCACGCTCACGCTGAAGGACACGAAGGCGACCCCCGGCACCTACGGCGTCTACACCTACGGTGCCGGCGGCGTCGTGAACGCCGACCAGGAGCGCAGCGTCGCTCTGGATTACAGCGTCGCGCCCAAGATCACGGTGACCTCGGCCGTCTCCACACCCACACCCGGCATCACCGCGACCGTCACGGGTACCGACTTCGGCACCGCGGTCGGCGTCTACGCGGCCGTGATCGAGACCGGCACGGAGGCCGCGGTGACCACCGGAGGAGGCTTCCTCGCGATGCAGTACGTGCGCGGCATCTCCGGCGGCGCGTTCAGCGTCGACCTGACTGCGACGGCTGCATCGCTCGACCGCAGCAAGACCTACGAGGTGATCGTCTGGAAGCAGCACACGATGCCGAACGCCGACACGATCCTGGTGCGCTCGGCGCTCGCCATCAGCGACGCCGACTGGGATGTCATCGCCCCGGAGCCGGTCGATGCGGCGATCTCGGTGTTCCTCGCCGACGGCACCACTCCAGCGGCGGGCGTCGCACTGCAGGCCGGCGACACGGTCGTCGTGAAGGGCAGCGGTTACGACCCGACCGCGAACGTCGGCGGCCGCGGCGTGCCGATCCCCTCGAACCTCCCGCAGGGCACCTACGTGGTGTTCGGCAACTTCGCTTCCGCCTGGCAGCCCTCGACGGGCGCGGCGAGCTCGACGCGCTCGGTCGGCGCACAGGTCTGGGCGCTGTCGGAGGACGTGCTGAACCAGGTGCCGGTGCAGTACCAGGCTGCGATCCGTTCGCAGTGGGTCGACATCGCGGCCGACGGCACGTTCGAAGCCACCCTCACGCTGAAGGACACCCCGGCCACGCCCGGCACCTACGGCGTCTACACCTACGGCGCCGGCGGCGTCGTGAACGCCGACCAGGAGCGCAGCGTCGCCCTGAACTACGGTCAGACGCCGTTCATCACGTCGACCGTGAAGGCGGCCACCGTCGCCGACGGCCTGACCGTGACCGCGGCCGGGACGAAGCTGGGCGACATCTCCGGTGCGTACGTCGCGCTGATCGAGCAGGGCACCGAGGCGGATGTGACCGCCGGCGGCGGCTTCCTCGCGATGCAGTACGTGCGCGGTATCTCCGGCGGCGCCTTCAGCGTCGACCTGACCGCCGCAGCGAAGACCCTCGACAAGACGAAGACGTACGAGGTGATTGTCTGGAAGCAGCACACGCTGCCGACGGCCGACACGATCTTCGCGCGTTCGACGGTCACGATCACCGACGCGCAGTGGAACGCGCTCGCACCGGCGGCGCCGGAGCCGGAGCAGCCCGAGACCCCGACCACGCCCGTGACGCCTCCGGCCGCAGCCGTGCCCGGTGGTTCGCTGCGCTGGGCGATCTCGACGTCGTTCTCCGAGTACGTCATCGGTCAGATCGCGAAGGGCGCGATCGACGTCTCGAACGGGGCCACCCGTTCCGGCGGACAGTTCCAGTTCGGCCAGACGGTCGGCGGCGACTACAACGCGGCGACCGGCATCGGCAGCGTCGTGTACCGCGGCTCCGTGCGCTTCACCGGCCACGCCGGTGTGCTCGACGTCACGGTCTCGAACCCGCAGATCAGCATCAGCGCTGCGGGCGCGGCGACCCTGTTCGTCACGCACGGCGGAGTGCAGGTGGCGTTCGCCACGCTCGATCTCTCCAGGGCCGCCACGACCACGGCGAACGGCGCGGTCACCTACAACGCCGCCCCGGCGACGCTCACGGCCGACGGACGAGACCGGGTCCTGTCCGGCTTCTCGACGACGCTCGACCCGGTGACGTTCACGATCGGTTCCGTCGCCGCTGCGCCGTCCGGCACGACAGGCACCGTCGCAGCCGCTGCGGTGAAGGCCAAGGCGTCGCTCCCGGCGACCCCGCCGGCGAGCACCGGCATCCGGATCGATGACGAGAACCTCGCAGCACTCCAGTCCGGGCAGCCGGCGACGTTCTCGGCGTCCGGGTTCCAGCCGAACGAGACCGACATCAAGGTCGTCGTGTACTCGACGCCCGTGCTGCTCGACACCGTGACGGCGGATGCCGCGGGCACCGCCACCTGGACCGGTACCCTTCCGGCCGCACTCGAGGACGGCGCTCACACGCTCACCATGCAGGGCTCGGTCTCCCGCGGCCTCGCGTTCACGCTGACGCGCGCGGTGACTGCGATCGGCGCGTGCACGGTCGAAGGCGCCTCGCTCGAGTGGGGCTACAAGGAGTCGTTCCGCACCTACATCGAGGGCATCGCCAAGGGCGGCTGGACGCTGACCGACGTCGCCTACGAGTACCCCGACTACGTGTGGGCCAACGGCAGCGGATCGTTCGACGACGAGACCCTCACCGGTCTGATCACGTACGGCGGCAGCATCACCTTCACGGGCCACGACGGCGCGTTGAACACGACGCTCGCCGACGCCAGGGTCGAGCTCGCCGGCAGCACCGGGTACCTGGTGTTCGATGTGACCGGCACCACGCAGGACGGCGCGAGCGTCGACCAGCCCGGCGTGCGCCTCGCGGAGTTCGCGCTCGGCGATGCCGCGGTCGTCGACGGCGTGCTGTCGCTCGACGCGGTCCCGACGACGCTCACTGAGGCGGGGGCAGCCGCGTTCGGCACCTATGCCGCCGGTGAGGCGCTCGACCCGATGACCGCGACGATCCCGGTCGCCGCGGACTGCGGCATCGCCGCTCCGGCCGATGACGAGGAGGCCGAGTCCGAGGCCACCACCGCGGTAACCGCGATCTCGGCACCCGCCGACTCCGACGGTGCTCCGGTGTGGCCGTGGATCGTCGGCGGCCTCGTCGTCGCGCTCGTCGCAGCGGGTGGCGTGCTCATCGCCCGGCGCAACACGAAGGGCGAGACCGCCGAGGTGACGACCGAGGTCTGACCCGGGCCCTTCGACAGGCTCAGGGACCCAGGTGTGGTCGGGGCCCTTCGACGGGCTCAGGGGCCCAGCAAGGCCCCGGCCCCTTCGACAGGCTCAGGGACCCAGGTGTGGTTCGGGGCCCTTCGACGGGCTCAGGGACCCAGGTGTGGTTCGGCGGGCTCAGGGACCCAGCTGTGGTCGACAGGCTCAGGGACCCAGCCATGGGTTGCTGAGCCTGTCGAAGCACGGGTACTGGGCCACAGGGAACGGTGGGAGAATGGATGCATGTCCTCCACCGATTCCCACCAGACCGTCGAAGCGACCGTGCGCCACGTGCCGCGGTACGGCGTGCTGATGACGATCGGCGGCGTGCTCGGCGTGATCGCCGCGGCGATCCTGACCTTCACCGGCAGCTTCGAGGAGTCGCAGGCGCTCGATGTCGTCTACCCGGCCGGTCAGGTCTTCGGGTTCCTGCTGTTGTGGACCGCGCCGATCGGCATCGCGCTCGGCGGTATCGCCGGACTCATCATGGAACGCCTCGCGCGTCGCCACGACCGCGTCGTGCGGGTCGACCGCGAGACGATCATCGAAGCAGACTGACCCGGTCCAGGTCGGCGTCGGGCCGACTCGGCGTTCAGGCCAGTTCGGCGATCACCGGCCGGATCGCACCGTCGAATGCGACCACGTCGCGCCGCAGCCCATCGGTGACCGCGACCGTGAGCGCTCCGATCCACCAGATGCCGCGCTGCGAGAACGGCAGCACCTGCACGTTCAGCTCGAACGAATGGGCTCGCCGCCCGATGTCGCGCTCGAACTCCGCGATCGCGCTGGCGTAGGCACGGTAGGCGTCGCCGCCGCGGTTGCTCTTGATCGAGCTGAGGTATCGATCGTGCGCTGCCCTGGCGTAGCGCAACGCGGATTCCGCCTGCGGCACGATCGCTTCGGTGAGCTCCTCCGCTCCTGTCGCCGGTAGCGCGACGAGCGTGTCGAACCCCTCGATCAGCTCCAACGGCACCTCGGAGCGGTGGGCGCGCGGCTCGACGGTCATGTCCCAGTATTCGCGCCACTGGGCCTCGACCTCGGGGGAGGCGTCGACGGCATCCGGAGCCCTGACCGGCAGTTCGCGCAGGCTCGGCAGATCCTCCGGCGCCCGGATGCCGAGCGCCTGGCGCAGCGCGAGCGCGACGAGAACGGGAACGCTCGCGTCTTCGCGGATGAGCCACTGCGGCTTGTCGGCCATGGCCCCATCGTAGGGCGCTGAGGCTCCGGCATCCGAGACCTGTCGCACGGATTCCCACGGCCTCTTCGGGCGGTAGGCTGTTCAGGTGGCTGCCTCCCCCACCAATCCCTATTCCGAAGCCGGCGTCGATACCGCTGCAGGCGATCTCGCCGTCGAGCTGATGAAGTCTTCCGTGCGCGCGACGCACGGCCCTGAAGTGCTCGGCGGTGTCGGCGGATTCGCCGGCCTGTTCGATGCCAGCGCGCTGCGCGACTTCCGTCGCCCGCTGCTCGCGACCAGTACCGACGGCGTCGGCACGAAGGTCGCGATCGCGCAGGCCATCGACAAGCACGACACGATCGGCCAGGACCTCGTCGGCATGGTCGTCGACGACATCGTCGTGGTGGGCGCGAAGCCGCTCTTCATGACCGACTACATCGCCTGCGGCAAGGTCGTCCCGCAGCGCATCGCCGACATCGTGCGGGGTATCGCCGAGGCCTGCTCCGCCACCGGCACCGCGCTGATCGGCGGCGAGACGGCAGAGCACCCAGGTCTGCTCGGACCCCGTGACTACGACGTCGCGGGAGCCGCGACCGGTGTGGTCGAGGCCGACGCCATCCTCGGTGCCGACCGCGTGCAGGACGGGGATGCCGTGATCGCGGTCTCGTCCAGCGGACTGCACTCCAACGGCTACTCGCTCGTGCGTCACATCATCACGAACGCCGGCATCGGCTACGGCGACAACGCCGCCGACTTCGGCTCGACCTGGGGCGAGGCGCTCCTCGAGCCGACCCGCCTGTACACGCTGCCGCTGCTGCGCCTGATCGACCAGCTGGGCCCTTCGACAGGCTCAGGGACCCAGGGTGGCGGCTCAGGGACCCAGGGTGGCGGCTCGGTGCACGCACTCAGCCACGTCACGGGCGGCGGCATCGCCGCGAACCTCGCCAGGGTGCTGCCTCAGGGCAGCTGGGCCGAGGTCGACCGCAGCACGTGGTCGCCGAGCCCGATCTTCCGGGTGCTCAGCGACATCGCCGGATCCACGCTCGAGTCTGCCGAGGGCACCTGGAACCTCGGCGTCGGCTTCCTCGCGGTGATCGCGGCCGACAAGAAGGATGCCGCGATCGCGGCGCTGAACGCGGAGGGCATGCCGTCGTGGCAGGTCGCCACCGTCGGTTTCGGCGCGCGTCCGGCCGGAGAGTTCGAACAGGGCGCCAAGGGCGTCGACGGCGGAGCGGTTCGCCTCGTCGGAGCATACGCGGACGGAGCGAAGTAATCCCCCATGTGCGGCATCGTCGGAATGGTGGGGGCAGCCCCGGTCAATCAGGACATCTACGACGCACTCCTGCTGCTGCAGCATCGCGGCCAGGATGCGACGGGCATCGCGACGGCGGAGTCGAACGGGGTGATGCACAACGCCAAGGCGCAGGGCATGGTCCGCGAGGCCTTCCGCACCCGTGACATGCGGGCGCTGCTCGGCAACGTCGGCCTCGGGCACGTGCGCTACGCCACGAAGGGCACCGCCTCGAACGAGGAGGAGATGCAGCCGTTCTACGTGAACGCGCCCTACGGCATCATCCTCATCCACAACGGCAACCTCACCAACACGCGTGAGCTGACCGCCGAGATGGCGCAGCGCGACCGCCGTCACCTGAACTCCTCCAGCGACACCGAGCTGCTGCTGAACGTGCTCGCCGGCGAGCTGCAGAACACCACGTCTGCCGTCGACCTCGACCCCGAGCGGGTGTTCGAGGCCGTCGCCCGAACGCACGAGCGCATCGAGGGTGCCTACGCCGTGATCGCGGTGATCGCTGGCTACGGTCTGCTCGCGTTCCGTGATCCCTTCGGCATCCGCCCCCTCATCCTCGGTCGCCGTCCCTCGACGGTGGCCGGCGCCGAGGGCAGGGACGAGTGGGTCGTCGCGAGCGAGTCGCTCGTGCTCGAGAACGGCGACTACGAGGTCGTGCGCGAGGTCGAGCCGGGTGAGGCGATCTTCATCACCACCGAGGGCGAGCTGCACTCGAAGCAGTGCTCGGAAGCCGCGCAGCTGGCGCCGTGCGCGTTCGAGTACGTGTACCTGGCCCGCCCCGACTCCGTCATGAACGGCATCTCGGTGTACGAGTCGCGCCTGCGGATGGGCGACCGTCTCGCCGACACCATCGCGAAGCACGTCCCGATGGACAAGATCGACGTCGTGATGCCGATCCCTGACTCCTCGCGCCCCGCAGCGATGGAGGTCGCCCGCAAGCTCGGCATCGAGTACCGCGAGGGCTTCTACAAGAACCGCTACGTCGGCCGAACGTTCATCATGCCTGGTCAGGCGGTGCGCAAGAAGAGCGTTCGTCAGAAGCTCAACGCCATGTCGACGGAGTTCCAGGGCAAGAACGTGCTGCTGATCGACGACTCGATCGTGCGCGGCACGACGTCGAAGGAGATCATCCAGATGGCCAGGGATGCCGGTGCGACCTCGGTGACCTTCGCCTCGGCTGCGCCTCCGGTCCGCCACCCGCACGTCTACGGCATCAACATGCCGTCGCGCCAGGAGCTGATCGCGCACGGCCGCACGATTCCCGAGATCGCCGAGGTGCTCGGCTGCGATCACCTCGTCTACCAGGAGGTCGAAGATCTCAAGGCGGCGATCACGGAGGGCTCGGCGATCACCGATCTCGACATGAGCTGCTTCGACGGCCGGTACGTCACCGGCACGGTCTCCGACGAGTACCTCGCCTGGGTCGAGGGCTCGCAGACCTCTTGATGTCCGGGTCCCGCGGCTCGTCGAAGGGTCGCCCGCTCTGGGAAGGACGATCCCTCGCACTCGTGGGGATCGTGCTCGTCGCGTTCTCCCTGCGTTCCGCCGTCGCCTCGCTGTCTCCGGTGATCGATCACGTCGCCGAGGACTTCACGATCTCGTCGGTCGTGGTCGGTCTGATCGGCGCGGCACCGCCGGTGTGCTTCGCGGTGTTCGGGCTGCTCACCCCGCTGTTCGAGCGCCGCTTCGGCCTCGAGCGCGTCGCCGTCACGGCGATCGCCCTGATGGCCGCCGGGATGCTGCTGCGCGGGTTCGCGGTCGACTCGGTCACGCTGCTCGCCGCGACCGCGCTGGTGTTCGCCGGGGTCGGTTCAGGCAACGTCCTGCTGCCGCCGCTGGTGAAGAAGTACTTCCCCGACCGCATCGGCATCATGATGACGGTCTACTCGACGACGCTCGCGATCTCGACCTTCCTGCCGCCGCTGGTGGCCGTGCCGGTCGCCGATTCACTCGGCTGGCGGGTGTCGCTCGGCATGTGGGGCATCGTCGCTGCGATCTCCCTGGTGCCGTGGCTGACGCTGCTGATCCGCGAGCGGTCGACTCCCGTGGCAGCGTCGACCGAGACCGTGTCGATCGATCCGACCGACGGTCGGCACGATGTGCAGGATGCCGTGGCCGTCGCGACCGGTCCGATCTCGACCGCTCCAGCCGATCCGCGATACTTCGCCCGCCTGTGGCGGCTGCCGCTCGCCTGGGCGCTGGCGCTCGTCTTCGGCACCTCGTCGACCATGGCCTACGTCTCGTTCGCCTGGTTGCCGACCCTGCTCGTCGACATCGGAGACGTCACCCCGGCCACCGCTGGCCTGCTGCTGTCGCTGTTCGCGCTGATCGGCCTGCCCTGCTCGATGATCGTGCCGATCATGGTGGTGCGGTTCCAGGCGACTCGTCCGCTGTTCTTCATCGCGGTGGGCGGTGGACTGGTCGGCCTCCTCGGGCTGCTGCTCGTGCCGACCGTTGCACTGCCGCTGTGGGTGAGCTTCTTCGGGCTCACGGCCATCATGTTCCCGCTGAGCCTGGTGCTGCTCAGCATCCGCGCCCGCACCCCCGAGAGCGCTGTCGCGCTGAGCGGCTTCGTGCAGAGCATCGGCTACGGGATCGCGGCGGTCTTCCCGCTGCTCGTCGGCCTGCTGCATGACACGACGGCCGGGTGGCAGGTGCCGCTCATCGTGATCGCCGGGGTGTTGATCGTCTCGATCCCAGCCGGCATCGTCGCGGGCCGTCGGCGCACGATCGAAGACGAGTGGGAGCACCGCCACGGTCGCTGGTGACCGATCGGCTCAGGTCACCCCTCGCCGGTGACTCGCGCCGTTCAGTGGAATCGGACGAGTCCGCTGCGGGCCGCGCGGATGAGGATCTGCACGCGGTTGTTGACCTCCCACTTGGTCATGATGTTGCTCAGGTGTGTCTTCACCGTGCTCTCGGAGACATGGATGGCGCGGGCGATCTCGGCGTTCGAGAGACCGAGGGCGAGGTGCGTGACGATCTCCTTCTCGCGCTCGGAGAGCTGCTGGCCGCCGACGAGTTCCTCGCTCGGCTTCACCTGACCGTCTTGCGCGCTCTCGATCAGTCGGGCGGTGATCGTCGGCGACAGGGCAGCCGCGCCCGCGTGGACGAGGCGCACGGCCTCGATGATCGCCTCCGGCTCGGCGTCCTTCAAGAGATATCCCGCGGCCCCGGCCCGGAGCATCGGCAGGATCCGTTCGATCGTGCCGAAGGTCGTGATCGCCAGCACCCGGGTCGTCGGCGTGCGTGCGGCCATCTCGGCCGCCGCCTCCACACCGCCCATGCGGGGCATCTGCATGTCGAGGAGGACGACGTCGGGGCGCAGCTCCTGCACGAGGGCGACCCCGTCGACCCCGTCGATGGCCTCGCCCACGACGTCGATGTCATCGGCGTCCTCGAGGAACACGGTCAGTGCTCGGCGGACGAGCTTGTCGTCATCGACGATGGCCACACGGATTCGTCCCACGTCTGGATCATATCGTCGGCGCCTGAGGCTCCCGCCGCCCGTGCGTGCGTGCCGCGTCGTCCGCCGACCGAACGTACCGTCGAGAACGACCCGAAAGACTCTGGTGCCGGGCCGCGGTCGACGGCAGTGTGAACAGTCGAGCCGAAGGGATAATCGACGATATGAGCAGACTGCGATCCGTCATCGCGACGCCGAGCACATCGCGCGGAATCGTCGCTGCGGCGCCGTTGAACCGTGCAGAGCAGGTGGTGCTGCTCGTCGGTGTGAGCGTCGCCCTCCTGTTCACGCTGCTCTCGACCGCCCTCGGTGGCGAACCGTTCACGTTCGCGATCCTGCTCGACCTGGCGATCACGGCGAGCTTCGCGGTGTTCCTGGTGTCGCCACCCGTCGCCGTCCTGCTGTTCGCGGCGGCGATGGTCGTCGCGTTCTTCTCCGGCTGGGACGGCCCTGCGTTCTCCGCGCTCTCCGTCGCCACCGCGGTCGTCGTCCGCACCGGCTCGGTTCGGGTGATCGTCTCCTTCGGTGGGCTGCTGCTGCTCACGGCGGCGGCGATCGCGATCGTGCAGCCGTCGGAACCGGTCGTGGTCGGCGTCGGTCTGCTGATCTCGGTGATCGCCGGTGCCGCCGGCTTCCTGCTGCGTTCGGCTCGAGGCCGCGAGCAACGCCTGGCGGAGGCGGCGCGGGAGCAGGCGGCCGTCATGGATCAGATCCGCCGCGATGAACGCCTGCTCATCGCGGATGAGCTGCACGACGTGATCGCCCACGACCTGACGGTGATCGCGATGCAGACCCGGGTCATGGAGCGCCAGCGCGATCCAGAGCTGCTCGCGCAGACCCAGCAGGAGATCGGTGACGCGGCTCGACGCGCGCTGCACGACATCCGCCGCCTCATCGCGCCCGGGCACGGTGAGGCGCAGCCGGAGCGGATCGACGACTTCGAGGCGACGCTGGCGCAGATGGAGGCGACGCTGCGCGCCGCAGGATACGCCCCTGAGGTGACCGCGGACCTGTCGCAGCCGCTGCCCCGGCTGGTGGATGCCACGCTCGCGCGTGTGCTGCGCGAGAGCACCACGAACATCATCAAGCACGGACGGGTCGGCCCGGTGGGCATCCACGTGGGAGCGGATGCTCAGACCGCCCGCCTGCAGGTCAGCAACGACTACAGCGTCCCCCGGGTTCGTACGGGCGTGCCGTCGGGCGGATTCGGCTCCACGCGCCTGGCGGAGCGGGTCGACGTCCTCGGCGGCGAGTTCGTGCAGGCGACCGAGGGTGATGCGTGGGTCGTGCGGGCGACGCTGCCGCTGGCGTGAGCGGGGTCAGCGGGCGCTGCGAGCGTGCTCAGCGCGCGTGCACCTCGTCGCCGACGCGGATGACGCCGACAGGCGCAGTGCCCTGCTCGGCGGCCCACCCCGGCAGCAGCAGCCGTCCGAGGGTCGGCTCGTCTTGCGCGAGCGCGCCGGTGAGGGTGGTGAGCACCTTCGCATCGCGGACCCCGGTGTCCGGATTCGCGTGCGTCGCCAGGCAGCGCGCGATCGGGCCGGCGGCGCGGAACGTCACGTCGCCGATGCGCACCTCGCCCGACCAGTCGAGCTCGTCCCACGCATCGACGCCGTCGATCACGACGTTCGAGCGGAAGCGACGGTCGTCGATGCGCAGGTGCAGCGCGTCGCCGAGCGCATCCACGCTGGCGCGGCTGTGCACCGAGACGTAGCCCTGGGCGCGGTCCTGGAACCGGGAGGTCGCGCCGTCGCCGACGAGCACCAGCGGAAGACGACCGGGACGACCGAGCTTCTTCGCCTCAGGGGTCGCGAGCACGAACTCGGTGATGGCATCGGTCAACGCTGCGCGGCCATCGACGTCGAGCCCGGCCTCGACCAGCACGTCACCCTCGTGCTCGATCCGGACCCGTCCGGACCTCTCGTCGTAGCTGGTGCGGAGCGCGGCCAGTGCGGGGAAATCCTGCAGCGCGAGGCCCTTGGCCTTCGGCCAGTGATCCAGACCGTCGCGGACCTCCGGGGTGGCGGCGTCAGCGAAGCGGAAGGCGAGGACGCGGTCTCCCGCGACCCTGCCGTCGGCCTGCACGGTCAGTGCGTCGACGGGCTCAGGTGTGAGTCCCTTGATCGGGTGACGAGAGAGCGAGATGACGCGGGCCATGAGGAGATCCTCTCAGGTGGAGCGCCCGACGCCCGGGCACGACGAAACCCCCGTAGGTCATACGGGGGAGACGTCGAACAGAAAGCGGTCAGGCCTTCTCTAGTTCGTCCTCGTCTTCGTCGGCATAATCATCAGCCCACTTGTCGACGTAGGCGTCTTCGTCGGTCGGATGACCCAATTCGCGCTCGAGAGCGGAATAGTTCACCGACGGACTGTACGCCTTGAGTTCGCGGGCGATCTTTGTGTGTTTCGCCTTCTGACGGCCACGGCCCATGCGCGAGACCCCCTCACGAGTTAAGCTGCGGGCGGCAAGAGCCCGAGGCATCACGACACCGGCGCGCAGCCGGTAAGAGTAGCATTCAGAATAGCACGCGGGTAAGCCCCTCTGGCCGAGGCCAGGCTGGTGAAGGGAACGATCTTCATGACCGACAGCACCTCCACTCCGTCCGACGAGGTCGCGCAGAACGCGGCGCTGCAGACAGCGGTGATCGTCGGCCTGCAGCCGGACCAGAATCAGCGGGTCCTGGACGAGGCGCTGCGGTTCGCACGACTGCTCGATGTGCCCCTCGTCGTCGCCCATGTCGACGTCACGCGGTTCGTGACCTATGAGGATCCGGACGGCTACGTGCACTCCGCTCCGATCGACATCAACTTCGACGCCGGTGCGGCCGAGTTCGAGGCGGTGCAGGCCGCTGCCGCCGCCGTGCTCGACCCGGCGGGCGTCACCTGGACGGCGCGCCAGCTCGTCGGCGACCCGGCGCTCGCCATCAAACAGCTCGCGAACAAGCTCGACGCCCAGCTCATCGTGGTCGGCACGCGCAAGCGGGGGATCGGCGAGTCGATCCGCGAGTTCTTCACCGGATCGGTCGCGGCGCGTCTCACGCACCGCCAGCACCGCTCGGTGCTCGTCGTGCCGCTCGGTGACTCGGTGCCGGACTCGCAGAAGGAGATCTGGCCGGAGTAGCCGCGCCGAGCTTCTCGTGCCGGTGATGACTGCGGCTTGTGCGGCGGCCTGAGGTGTCGCACTTGGCCGCATCCGTTGGGCTGAAGCAGCACTCTGCGACACCTGCGCCGGAGGAGGTGTCGCATCCGGTCGCATCGGTAGTCCTGAAGCGGCCGGATGCGACACCTCGGCAGCCCGGGCTGCTGCTGCCCGGGCTGTGAGGGTCACGACGTCGAGAGGGCTCTCGTCACGGCGTGGGCCGCGGCATCCAGTCCGTCCTCCAGTTCGGAGACGACGGATGCCGGCAGGGCGCCGCCCTTCGCCACATGCGTCCGGATGTCGGTACGCACCCTGGCACGGAACGCATTGATGATGGCATCCGCCCGGTGCAGCTCTTCGCGACTGGTGGCGCGGACGTCGTCGCTCGCCGCACGCGGTCGGCTCTGCGCCGCGGCGCGCTCGTCGTGCTCCGCCGAGGCGAGATCGGCCCGCAGGCTCTTCATCGCGTCCTTCACGCTCTGGCGCACCTCGTTCGCGATGAGGCGAACCGAGTCGGCGAGGCCGGACTCGATCCCGGCGAGGTCGCCTTCGCGCGCTGCGAGCTCCTCACGACCGGCGTCGGTGATCGAGTAGATCGTGGTGCGGCCGTCGACGGTCTTCGAGACCAGGCCCTCTTCCTCGAGCTTCGCGAGCCGCGGGTAGATGGTGCCGGCGCTCGGCGTGTAGGTGCCGCCGGTGCGATCGGTCAGCGATTGGATGATGCCATAGCCATGCTGCGGCGCCTCGGCGAGCAACGACAGGAGGTAGAGCCGCAGGTCGCCGTGCGAGAACACTGCGGGGCTCATGCTTCCTCCCACTCCGCGTCGTTCGTGATCGATTCGGGTGCCCGGCGAAGCACCGTGACGCCGCCGGAGACCGAGTTCGCGCGCAGGTCGACGAAGCGGCCGGCCAGCTCGCCCTTCGTGCCCGTGTAGTTGCTCGGGCCGGAGGAGTTGCGCTCGACGCCGTCGATCAGCAGGCGGCCGGTGAGCGAACGGATGACGTAGTTCGCGGCGAGGGACTCGTCGAGGCGCACCGTGGTGCCGCCCGACACCGAGTTGACGGTGATGGAATTGACGTCGCCCGCGGCATCCACGAGCGTGGCTCCCGAGACGATGTCGACGGTTGCCTTGCGGACGGCGCCGGTCACGGCCACGTCTCCCGAGACGCTGTTCGCACTGATCGAGCCGGTCAGGCCGCGC
Source organism: Microbacterium oxydans (assembly GCF_000956525.1). Taxonomy (GTDB): domain Bacteria; phylum Actinomycetota; class Actinomycetes; order Actinomycetales; family Microbacteriaceae; genus Microbacterium; species Microbacterium oxydans_A. Next base: position 2,597 of record NZ_JYIW01000009.1, on the reverse strand, counting down.
ACCTGCACGTCGCCGGAGACCGAGTTCACGGTGAGGTCGCCGATCAGGGTGTCGACGATGATGTCGCCGGACACGGTGTTCAGTCGGGTGTCGTTGCGGAGGCCCGAGACGAGGGCGCCGGCGCTCACGACGCCGAGGTTCAGCGCGATCCCGCGGGGGACGGCGACGCTCACCTCTGCGCGCGGGCCACCCGAACCGAAGTTGCGGAAGACCTCGAGGAAGTTGTCCCAGCCCAGCTGCGGGTGGTCGATCTCGACCTCGCCGTCGTGGGCTTCCACGCGGAGATCCTTGGTGGTGACGCCATGCACCTCGATGCGGATGCCCGGTTCGTCGTGGGCGATGATGTCGACCTGCCCGCCGACGAGGCCGACCTTGAGCCTGGTCGCGGATGCGATGTCGATGACGCGTTCTTCGCCGGGGGCGATGAGCCACTTCTCGGTCATGTCTGCTTCTCCTGTGTCGTGGGTCACGATATATCGTGTGTTGGAAGAGTAACACGATATATCTCGATTCTGTCAAGGGGTTCCTGCCACGACAGCCCCCGACGACTCAGTTCGGAGGGGCGACGTACTGCACGGCCGTGGTCACCGCGTTGTTCGACAGGTCGGATTCGCCGGAGCCGGCCGGGGCCACGAGGGTGACGACCAGAGGCGCGAGGTCGGACACGAACGTGGAGGAGTTGACCGTGGCGAAGAACGGCTGGATCGGGGCGGTCGTCCCGTCGGCGGGGATCGCGATCGGCAGCGCGAACGTCACGGTTCTCGTGTTCCCGGTGAGCTCGGAGGTGAGCTGGATCGCCGGTTCGCCCAGCATCGTCACGCTCACGTCGTCGAGCAGACGGATGTCGAAGCTGAGCAGCAGTGTGGCGCCCGACGTGGCGGTCGCGCCGAAGGTGGTGGCGTCGAAGGTGTACGGGATCGTCACGTCGAAGGTCAGCGTCCCCTCCGGATTCGTCACGATGATCCGGTTGCCGAACGGCTGCGCGGTGAGCTCGAGATCGATCGCCGTGCTCGCGGCTGCGAGCGGCACGGCCGCGGCGACGGCCACGACGGGCAGTGACCAGGCGGATGCCTTGAGGATCGTTCTGCGGCTCGGACCCGTCGGCGTCGAGCGGGTGATTTCGGGCATGCTGGTGCTCCTCCGGGTGAGATGGCGTCGCGACTCCTCCGGGAGTCCCATCAAGGCTAGGCGAGGGCGAGCATCAGGCCCGGTGGGCTCCGCCGCGTTGCGCGGACCTACCGGGCGCCGGCGGATGGTTGCGTTCTGCGCGCGACCAGTCGATCGCATCCCGCCAGGACGGCGACGAGGATCAGTGTCGCGACGATGAACGTGATCACCAGTGGGAGCGGGTCGTTGAGGCCCGCTCCGAGTTGCGATGACCCACCTGGTCCTCGCCGCACCTCGACGAACACGGCATCGAAGAATCCCAGCCTTCTCCCCACGGTCGACCCTTCGGCGAACATGAGCCAGATCGCCGCGACGATCGCCGCGCCGGCCGTGAGGACGAGCGCTGCGACTGCGCATCCGGCGGTTCTCAACGACCGCTTCATGACGTGTGTGCCTTTCGATCGACCGCGTTCCGGAGATGGAGAGCTCTGATCGTGACATGAACAAACGCTGCTGCATACCCCCATATGTAGTGGAAATGATGTCAAACAACGACAGTTGACATTGACGCAACGTCAACTTCTATCGTGGAAGCAACGACAGCAGAGGAGGAGAACGATGAACGACTGGTCGATCCAGGAGATCGCCCGGCTGGCTGGCACCACGAGCCGGACGCTGCGGCACTATGACGACATCGGGTTGCTGCCGCCGTCGCGCATCGCCTCGAACGGATACCGGCACTACGACTCCTCGGCGCTCGTGCGGCTCCAGCGCATCCTGCTGCTGCGGGAACTCGGTCTCGGACTGCCGCAGGTCGCTGAGGTGCTCGGTCCGGCGCGCGGCCGAGGCGTTGGCGGGCACGGTGCTGTCGAGGCAGAAGCCGACGCCTCGGGCGCCGGGAACCGCGCCGTGGCGGAGGCATCCGCTCTCCAGACCCACCTCGCGCTGCTGCGTGAGGAGCAGGCCAGGCTGACGCGGCAGATCGCGGCGGTCGAATCCACCATCGATGCACTGAGAGGAGGTGAACAACTCATGGCAGAGAACATGTTCGACGGCTTCGACCACACCCGGTACAAGGAGGAGGTCGAGGAACGTTGGGGCACGAAGGCCTACGCCGACAGCGACAGCTGGTGGCGGGGGATGACGGATGCCGAGCGCGCCGACTGGCAGCAGCGTGTGTCCGACCTCGGGCGCGACTGGGTCGCCGCGGCGGAGAGCGGCATCGATCCGGCATCCGACCCTGCGCAGGACCTCGCTCGACGACACGTCGCCTGGCTCACCGGTGTGCCTGGCACGCCGGCAGCCGCCCCGGGCGGCGACGTGAAGGGCTACGTGATCGGACTCGGCGAGATGTATGTCGCGGATCCGCGCTTCGGCGCGAATTACGCGACGTCCGACGGCGGCACCCGTGGCGCGGAGTTCGTCCGTGACGCGCTCCGCATCTACGCGGACGCCACCCTGTAGCATCCCGCCCCCGCCCCACCCCTGTC
>NZ_JYIW01000008.1 GCF_000956525.1 Microbacterium oxydans | reverse complement strand
GACCGGCCCTACGCCGCCGGCCCCTCTCCCGCGGGCCCGCCCGCCGCAACACCGTACCCGGCGGCCTCGTTCCCGGCACCCTCGTACCCCGCAGCCTCGTACCCCGGAGCCCAGCCCGCCCTGTCGAACCGCCGCGGCGTCGTGCTCGCGGCGGTCGGCGGAGCCGTCGTGCTCAGCACCATCGGCATCGTCGCCGTGGTCAGCCTCCTGCTCGGCGCCGGGCGCGGCACCCCGACGCCCGCGCAACCGACGTCGGTCGCCGAGGATCCGGGCGGCGCACCATCGGGCGTCGATTCCTCCGGCATCGCCGACCGCCTCGAGGCCAAGATGGACGAGTACAGGAGCTTGCGCGACAGCGGGGCGCTCTGGCAGCGCATCCCGGACAACGACTTCAACCGCACTGCGCTCTCGGCCTTCCTCTTCTTCCTCACCGATATGAAGGTCGCCACGATCTGGGGTGTCGACGCGGAGCAGGCGCAGGAGTACGACGAGCGGATGACGATGCTGGAAGAGCGGTTCCTCGCTCAGCAGCCGCTCGGCGACGACATCCGGATCACGTTGGAGAAGCAGGTCTTCACGTACGATGGCGAGACGGGCGAGGGCGGCTTCACGCCGAAGTAGGCGACCGTTACGCTCGAAGGATGAGCGACTGGACCAGCACTGCGATCGCCCTGCTGGAGGCCGACGCCAACCGCAGCGCCGACACGCACCTGCACCTGTTCCCGCTGCCGCCGGAGTGGGGCATCGATCTGTACCTGAAGGACGAGTCGGTGCATCCGACCGGCTCCCTCAAGCATCGCCTCGCGCGCTCGCTGCTGCTCTACGGACTCGTGAACGGCCGCATCCACGAGGGTTCCACGCTGGTCGAGTCGTCCAGCGGGTCGACCGCGGTGTCCGAGGCGTATTTCGCGCGGATGCTGGGACTCCCGTTCGTGACGGTCGTGCCCCGTTCCACGAGCCAGGAGAAGATCGACCTGATCGAGTTCTACGGCGGTCGCTGCCACTTCGTCGACCGCGCGGAGGACTTGTCGCCGGAGGCCCAGCGCCTGGCATCCGACTGCCACGGGCACTACCTCGACCAGTTCACCTTCGCCGAGCGCGCGACCGACTGGCGGGGCAACAACAACATCGCCGAGAGCGTGTTCAGTCAGCTGTCGCAGGAGCGGCATCCGATCCCCCGCTGGATCGTCGTGGGCGCTGGCACCGGCGGCACCAGCGCGACCTTCGGCCGCTACGTGAAGTACCGCCGCCACGAGACGCAGATCGCAGTCGTCGACCCGGAGGGCTCGGCCTTCTACGACGGCTGGGCCGGCACGGTGGACCCGCCGGCCGGACGCCCGAGTCGCATCGAGGGCATCGGACGCCCCCGTGTCGAGGCGTCGTTCGTGCCGACGGTGATCGACGAGATGATCCGAGTGCCGGATGCCGGGTCGGTCGCCGCGATCCGGATGCTGCGCGAACGAACCCTGCACCTGGCCGGCGGCTCGACCGGCACCAACCTGTACGGGGCGTTCCAACTGATCGCCCGCATGCGCGCCGCTGGTGAGACGGGCAGCGTGGTGACCCTCATCTGCGACAGCGGCATCCGCTACGCCGGCACCTACTACTCCGATGACTGGGTGGCAGCGCAGGGGTGGGATCTCACGCCGCATCGCGCGCGCCTCGACAACTTCCTCGACACCGGCGTCTGGACCGACTGACCCCAACCCTCGCCCCCCGTTGGGTCCCTGAGCCCACCCCCTGGGTCCCTGAGCCTGTCGAAGGGCCAGACGCTCCGACACCCCACCCCCCACCGGGGCCATCCGGCTACGCTGGCCGCATGACTACTCTGATCCTCACCGTTGCCGGAGCAGACCGACCTGGACTCGTCGCCGCGGTCGCCGATGTCGTGGATGCGAACGGCGGGAACTGGGAGAACAGCTCGCTCGCCGAGCTGGCAGGCACGTTCGCCGGGGTGATCGAGGTCTCGGTGCCGACCGAGCACGCGGCGACGCTCGAGAGTGCGCTTCGCGGGTTGCAGGGTCAGGGTCTCCTGACGCTCGCCGTGCTGACCGGTACGCCTGATGCGGAGGCCGATGAGGACCAGCTGCTCGAGATCCAGGTGCTCGGCAACGACCGCCCCGGCATCGTCCGCGAGGTCTCCACCGTGCTGAACGCGCACGCGCTGAGCATCGAGGAGCTGGCGACCGAGACCAGGGATGCCGCGATGGCCGGCGGCCGCCTGTTCGAGGCATCCGTCGTGGCGCGCGTGCCGGCATCCGTCGATCTGGAGACGCTGCGCACCGACCTCGAGCGCCTCGCCGCCGAGATCCAGGTCGACATCACGCTCGGCTGACCCCGCTCACCCCCTCCGCCGAGCCACCCCTTTACACGCCACCCGGCCCCTTTGCGCACGTGCGCAAGGGGCCGGTTCGCACACAAGGGGGTGGCTCGGCGGAGGGGGGTCGGCGGCAGGAGACTCGGCAGAAGGGGGTGGCTCAGCGCAAGGCGGCAGGAGGCGCAGGCTGGATCACGACGCGGGATGCTCGTCGTCGTCGGTGTAGCGGCGCACCCAGTACTCGGTGTAGGCCACGTGCGAGGAAGCGGCGGCACTCGCGGCGACCGGATCGGCAGCGGCGAGCCCACGAAGGATCGCGCGATGCCCGGCGTCGGAGTGCAGCTTGAGCTCGGCGGCGTCGCCGGCATCCGGGATGCGGTACGCCCTCGACCGCGATCGCAGCACGTCGATCAGGCTCGTGAGCGCGTCGTTGCCGGCCACGAGCGAGATCGTCATGTGGAACTCGTGGTCGAGTCGCGAGTGCAGTTCGAAGTCGTCGCTCGCCTCGATCTGGTCGAGCAGCTGATCGAGCCGTTCGATCGTCTCGAGGTCGATGCGCGCTGCGGCGAGCGCTGCGGCGTGCGGTTCGAGCACGCGGCGCAGTTCGGTGAGTTCGAGCACGCCGGCCATCGGCAGCAGTCCGACCGTGAGCGAGAGGCTGCCGATCAGGTCGGCCGCCCGCAACTCGCCGACGTAGCTGCCTGAGCCGTGCCGGGTCTCGAGCACGCCGAGTGCCGCCAGCATCCTGATCGCCTCACGCAGCGATCCGCGTGAGACGCCGAGCCGCTCGCACAGCTCGCCCTCGCTCGGCAGCCGGTCTCCGGGGCGCAGCGCTCCGTCGGCGATCAGCGTCCGCAGTCCGTGCAGCGCGGTGTCCAGTGCGCTCATCGTCATCCTCCCGGTCACGCCAACTCCCTTGTGAGTCTGTCGGATGGGGGGACTCCGACCAATTCGTATAACAACTAAGTCCGATTCTCGAATAATTGTGGCGATACGTGTACCCCTGTGGCAAAGTTGTGCAACAACTCGCAGGACACCTAGATGAGGACGCATGTCGGCACTCCCCTTCCCCGCACCACTCGCGCTGCACTCCTTCGCCAGGGCGCGGGACGCCTGGCCGCTGGACCCCGAGGTCATCCACCTCAACCACGGCTCTTTCGGCGCGGTCCCCACACCGGTCGTCGCACACCAGGAAACCCTGCGTCGCCGTGCCGATCTCAGCCCGGTCGAGTGGTTCCCCCGCATCGCCGAACGGGTACGCGAGGCCAGGGAGCGCACCGCCCCGTTCGTCGGCGCCCGGCCCGAGGACAGCGCCTTCGTGCCGAACGCCTCCGCCGCAGCGACCGTGGTCTACAACGCGCTGCGCCTCGACCGCGACGACGAGATCCTCGTCACCGATCAGGGCTACGGCGCGATCACGATGGGCGCGCAGCGCCTCGCCCGCCGCTTCGGTGCCCGGGTGCGGGCGGTCGAGCTTCCCCTCCTCTCCTCCGACGACGAGGTCGTGCAGCGGTTCAGCGATGCGATCACCCCGCGCACTCGGCTGATCGTGGTCGACCAGATCACCTCCCCCACGGCTCGCCTGCTGCCGACGGCACGCATCGCACAGCTCGCCGCCGAGCGCGGCGTGCGCACGCTCGTCGACGGCGCCCACGCTCCCGGCCTGATCCCGGAGGCCGCGGCCGTCGCCGGGGGCGACTGGTGGTTCGGCAACCTGCACAAGTGGCCCTGCGCTCCTCGCGGGTCAGCCCTGCTGGTCACGACCACGGCCGACCGCGACGAGCTTTGGCCGCTCATCGACTCCTGGGCGGCGAACGAGCCGTACCCCGAGCGCTTCGACACCCAGGGCACGATCGATGCGACCACCTACCTCAGCACCCCGGCCGCGATCGACTTCGTCGAGCACGAGATCGGCTGGCAGCAGACCCGCAAGGCCATGACGCTGATGGCGGATGCCGGTGCCGAGATCATCGCCGAGGGCTTCCGCCCCTACGACGACGCCGACCCGCTGACGCCGCTGCTCTCCCCGGTGCCGTCGATGCGACTCGTGCGTCTCCCGCTCGGACTCGGCGCCACGCGCGAAGAGGCGGACGAGCTGCGGATGCAGTTGCTCGACGAGACCGCGGTCGAGACCGCGTTCACCAGCTTCCGCGGCATCGGCTACTTCCGCCTCTCGGCGCACCTGTACACCGAGGCATCCGATTTCGAGGCGTTCGTCGAACGGTGCATCCCCTCGATCCTCCGTCGCGCCGGCATCCGATCCGCCGAGTCCGTCGTCATCCCCTGACCCGATTCCCACCCCGAACACCCACCACACTGATCACCCCACACTGAGAGGCACATCGTGAAGCACAAGATCTTGACGGCAGCTGCAGCATTCGGCACCGTCGCCGCACTCGCGCTGACCGGCTGCTCCACCGGCAGCGGTCCGTCCGCCGATGGCACCGTCACCCTGCAGATGGTCGAGAGCCTGACCAACCCCGCCCGCACCGAGCTCATCCGCGGACTCCTCGACGAGTTCGAGAAGGAGAACCCGAAGATCAAGGTCAACCTGGTCTCGCCGCCGACCGAGCAGGCCGACGCGAAGATCCAGCAGATGCTGCAATCCGGCAAGGGCGTCGACCTCCTCGAGGTCCGCGACATCACCGTCGGGCCGTTCGCGAACAACGGCTGGCTGTACGACCTCGGCCCCGACCTCGAGAAGTGGGACGGCTGGGATGCCCTGACCGACAACGCCAAGTCGGCCGGGGTCGCCGAGGACGGCAAGAGCTACTTCGTGCCGTACGGCTTCTACGGCCTGTCGCTGTTCTACCGCACCGACCTCGTCGCCGACGCCGGGTTCGACGGCCCGCCGCACAGCTGGAAGGACCTGCTCGAGCAGGCCAGCGCGATCCAGGACCCGTCGAACAACATCTACGGCTACGCCTTCCGCGGCGGCGCGAACGCGAACAGCAACGTGGTCGCCGCGATCGAGGCGTACACGATCGACGGTCTCGACGTCGACGACGCGTTCCTGATGAAGGACGGCTCGACGATCTTCGCCGCCCCCGAGGCGCAGGATGCCGTCGACGACTACTTCGACCTGTTCAAGAAGGCGTCTCCGCCCTCCGCCGTCTCGTGGGGCTACCCCGAGATGGTCGCCGGCTTCACGAACGGCACCACCGCGTTCCTGCTGCAGGACCCCGAGGTCATCGCCACCGTGCAGGACTCCTCGCTCACCGAAGACCAGTGGGACACCGCGCCCCTGCTCGTCGGCCCCTCGGGCAAGGCCGCGCAGCCGCTGGCCGTCGCAGGCTGGGGCGTCGCCGAGAAGAGCGAGAACAAGGAGGCGGCCGTGAAGCTGGTCGAGTTCCTGTCATCAGCCGAGCCCGCGACCGAGTTCGCCCAGGCGAACAGTCTGGTGCCGATCATCGCCTCCGCCGCGGACGACGACTTCTACTCGACCGGCCCCTGGACGAGCTACGTCACGATGACGGAAGACCCGGACACCTACGTCAACGTCCGCCAGCCGCGCGGCGTCAGCTGGTGGACCGAGTGGATCCAGAAGTCCGACCAGGACGTGCAGAACGTGCTGCTGGGCAACATGTCGACCAGCGACCTGCTGGCCTCGTGGGACACGTTCTGGACCGAGAAGTACGCAGCGGAACAGGGCTGATCCGTGGCATCCGCTCTTCGTGAGAGAGGCTCCGTCGGCACCGCCGGCGGGGCCTCCCCCGGCCCTCGTCGCCGACAGTTCCGCGGCCGTCACGCGCTGACGCTGCTGGCCTTCATGGCCCCGGCGATCGTGTTCGTGTGCTGGTTCACGTACTGGCCGATGCTGCAGGGCGCCAGGATGGCGTTCCACGACTGGAACCTCTGGGACCTCACCTCGACCCCGTTCGTCGGCTTCGACAACTTCGTCGCGGTGTTCCAGGACCCGGCGTTCCCGGTCGTCGCCTGGAACTCGGTGCTCTGGGTCGTCGGCTCGCTCGTGCCGCAGCTGGTGATCGGCTTCCTGATCGCGCTCGCGCTGCGCAAGCGGTTCCGCTTCCGCGGGCTCTACCAGGCGCTCGTGTTCTTCCCCTGGGCGGTGTCCGGATTCCTGATCGGGATGCTGTTCCGCTGGATGTTCAACGCCGAATTCGGCGTCGTGAACGACCTCCTCATGAAGGCGGGGCTCATCGACGCTCCGCTGCCGTGGCTCGCCGACCCGAAGCTGGCGATGTTCGCGGTGATCGTGGCGAACATCTGGTACGGCGTGACGTTCTTCGCGATCATGATCCTGGCGGCGCTGCAGTCCGTTCCGGACGAGATGCTCGAGGCCGCGAGCCTCGACGGCGCTGGCAAAGCCCGTCAGCTGTTCTCGATCATCATCCCGTACATCTCGGTGACGCTCCTGCTCACGGTCCTGTTGCGCGTGATCTGGATCTTCAACTTCCCGGACATCATCTACGCCATGACCAACGGTGGACCCGCGAACCAGACCCACATCATCACCACCTGGATGATCAACTACACGCAGCAGGGCAACTACGGCATCGCGAGTGCGATCGGCTTGATCGTCGTGGCGTTCCTGTTCGTGTTCTGCGCGTTCTACCTGATGGCGATGCGGAAGGCCCAGCGATGACCATCACCGGCACGACAGTCACCGAGACCAGGCGTCTCACCGTCCCCGATCTGGCGAAGGCCCCTCGACCGAAGCGCAGGGTGACGCCCGGTGGCGTCATCCGCGTCGTCGGCCTCGGGCTCTGGCTCGTGATCACGCTGTTCCCGCTGTACTGGATCGCGCTGACCTCGTTCAAGTCGCCCGGCACGATCAACAGGTTCCCGATCGAGTACTGGCCGAGTGAGCCGTCGTTCGAGAACTACATCAGCCTGTTCCAGCAGAGCTCCTTCGGGGTGTTCCTCGGCAACTCGGCGCTCGTCGCGATCGTCGCCGGAGCCGTGGCCACCCTGATCGCCCTGCTGAGCGCCTATGTGATCGCGCGCTTCGAGTTCCGCGGCAAGGGCGCGGTGCTGATCGCGTTCCTGCTGACGCAGATGATCCCGGCGTTCATCGCGCTCGGGCCGCTGTACTCGATGATGACCGACCTCGGTCTCGTCGACACCAAGCCCGGTCTGATCCTCGTCTACATCGCGGTCTGCATCCCGTTCTCGACCGTGATGCTGCGCGGGTTCTTCGAGAATGTGCCGGACGCGCTCGAAGAGGCCGCGATGATCGACGGATGCTCCAGGCTCGGCGCGCTGTTCCGGGTGCTGGTGCCGGTCATGACCCCCGGCATCATCGCGGCGTTCATCTTCAACTTCGTGAACTGCTGGAACGAGCTGTTCCTGTCGGTCGTGCTGATGAACACGGACGCCAACCGCACGGTGCCATCGGCGCTGAACGGCTTCATCTCGACGTTCAACATCGACTGGGGCTCCATGAGCGCCGCCGCAGTCCTGACGATCCTGCCGACGATGGCGATGTTCGCCCTCGCGAGCCGCTGGATCGTGCAGGGCCTCACCGCCGGCGCCGTGAAGGAGTAGCCCCCTCCCCCGCCGCCCGCTGCTCTGTCGAGCGGCCCCTTTCACGCCGAACCGGCCCCTTTCGCACGTGCGAAAGGGGCCGGTTCGGTTACAAGGGGGCCGCTCGGCAACGCGGAGCGAGCAGCGCGAGCTCAGACCAGGCGCGTCTTCGGCGAGGTCGTGTAGGTGTGCTCGGCGTCGCGGTTGACCGTGTCGCCCAGCGCCGTGTCGATCGCGGCCATGGTGTCGGCGTCGAGCTTCACGCCGGATGCCTTGACGGTGTCGGCGAGCTGCTCCGGTCGGGATGCTCCGACCAACGCGGCTGCGATGTTCGGGTTCTGCAGCACCCACGCGATCGCGAGCTGCGGCATCGTCAGGCCCGCTTCCTCCGCGATCGGCTTGAGTTTCTGCACGGCCGTCAGGATGTCGTCCTTCAGGAAGCTCTTGATGAAGTCGGAGCCGCTGTGCGGGTCGGTCGCGCGCGAGCCCTCCGGCACCGGCTGGCCGGGGAGGTACTTGCCGCTGAGCACGCCCTGAGCCATCGGCGACCAGACGATCTGCGAGATGCCGAGCTCCTCGGAGGCCGGCACGACCTTGCCCTCGATCACACGCCACAGCATGGAGTACTGCGGCTGGTTCGAGATGAGCTGCACCCCGACCTGCTTCGCGAGCGCGTGTCCTTCGCGGAGCTGCTCCGCGGTCCACTCCGAGACGCCGATGTAGAGCGCCTTGCCCTGACGGACCACGTCCGCGAACGCCTGGAACGTCTCCTCGAGCGGCGTCTCATAGTCGAAACGGTGCGCCTGGTAGAGGTCGACGTAGTCGGTGCCGAGGCGCTGCAGCGAGCCGTTGATCGACTCGAGGATGTGCTTGCGGCTCAGGCCGGTGTCGTTCGGGCCCTTCGGACCGGTCGGGAAGTAGACCTTCGTGAAGATCTCGAGCCCCTCGCGGCGCTGACCCTCGAGCGCCTTGCCGAGGATGACCTCGGCCGCCGTGTTGGCGTAGGTGTCCGCGGTGTCGAAGGTGGTGATGCCGGCGTGGAGCGCCGCGTGCACCGTCTTCACAGCGGCGTCGTCGCCGACCTGCGAGGCGTGCGTGACCCAGTTGCCGTAGGTGATCTCAGAGACCTTGAGACCGCTGTTGCCGAGATAGCGATAGTTGACCATGGTCCAACGCTACTGGCTCTCGGATGCCGAGAGGCCGGGTTCCGTGACCGGTCTCGGGCGCCGACATCCGGGTTCCGGTCGCAGTTCACGTCGCCCCGGCTCCCGCGAAGCGGCAGCAACTGCGACTGGAACGTCAGTCGGCAGCAGCAGCAGCAGCGGCAGCGGCAGCCTCGAGCCTGGCACGACGGATGCTGAGGACGCCGCCGACGACCACGGCGATCGCAGCAAGCGCGCTCACCGCGTACAGCGGACGGGCCCACGGCGAGGCGTCGGCACCGCTGATGCCGAAGGTGTCGGCGAGGCCCATCCCCGGCCCGAACGAGGCGACGAAGTAGCCGAGGGTGCCGAGCATCAGGAGCGCGAGCATCGACATCCCGGGGATGATCGGCGGGGCCTTCGTCACGATCGCGGCGAGGGCCACCCCGACGGCCATCACGACACCGATGCCCAGGACGAAGAAGACGCCTTCACCACCCAGGCCTTCCCCTGCACCGGACATCTGCGCCCTGATCTCGTCGAGGCTGAGTCCCGGTGCCGCGGCGAGCGGGTTCAGCACGAGGATCTGCACCGCGGCGAACGCGGCGTATGCGGTGACCGCGACGACGCCGGCGATCGAGACCCAGAGCGTGTGACGCGGCATCCGTTTCATCAGGTCATCCTAGGAACCGAGTCCGAGAGACTCCCGATATTCGCGCCAGGCGGCGCCGAGTCGACGGATGCCTTCGGCGAGCACGTCGTCTGGCGCGGTGAACGGGATGCGGATGTGGTCGTCGGGCGAGACGGATGCCGCGAAGGCGGCGCTCCCCGCGATCGAGACGCCGTGCGCTGCGGCGACCCTGGCGAGCGCCGCGGCCGACCCAGCGGGGAGCGCGACCCAGAGCGAGAGGCCGCCACGCGGCGCGGCAGCCTCCCAATCGGGCAGGTGCTCTGACAGCAGCGTCTGCAGCAGCCGGAGCCGCTGCTGGTGGATCCTGCTGTTCTCGCGCCGGAGGTCTTCGGCGCGGGCGATGAGGTCGAGCGCGATCAGCTGGCCAGGCACACTCGTGGACTGGTCGGCGAGCTGACGCGCTCCGCGCAGCCGACGCACCAGCACCGGATCGGCCCGCAGCCATCCGATCCGCAGCCCGGCCCAGGCCCACTTCGACACGGACTCCACGACGATCACCGGAGCATCCGGTCGCTCTGCCGCGAGCGTGGGCGGTGTGACGCCGTCGAAGGAGATGCCGGCGAGCACCCTGTCCTCGATGACCGGCACGCCGTACTGCGCCGCCAGCACGGCGACACGATGTCGCGCGTCAGCCGGCAGCCTGGTGCCTGTCGGGTTCTGGTGATGCGGGTTGAGGGCGATCAGCACCGGGCGCAGCCGTGCGATCGCGACCTCGAGCACATCGACGTCGATGCCGTCAGGACCCATCGGGATGCCGTGCACGGTGCCGCCGCGCAGGCCGACCGAGTCGGTCACACCTGGCCAGGTCACCTCCTCGGCCAGCACCACGTCGCCGGGGCCGACCAGCGCATTGACCACCAGGCTGATCGCCTGCTGCGCGCCGTGAGTCACCAGGATCTGCTCGGGCGTGGTCGGTGTGCCCTCGGCGCGGTACATGTCGGCGATGAGTTCGCGCAGCACCGGGAGGCCTGCCGGGTCGGTCTCGGGGAGCAGCGCGAGTTCGAGCCGCGGCTGATGGTCGCGGATCAGCTGCACGGCGAGGTCGGAGATCTGCGGCACCGTTCGCAGCAGGTCGATCGCGTTCGGCAGCGCGGAGAACAGGGCTTCGCCTCGGCCAGGACGCGACGCCGAGACCGATGGCGCCGGAGCACCGGCGACGCGGGTGCCGCTCCCCTGCCGCCGATCGACGAGCCCGCGCTCGGCGAGGTCGGCGTACGCGGCGACGACCGTGCCCCGCGAGACCGAGCTCGCGCCGGCGAGCGCACGCTCGGCCGGCAGTCGGTCGCCGGGGCGGAGCTCTCCTCCGGCGATCAGGTCGGCGATGCCCCGCGACAGCCGGGCGGCGAGCGTCCCGTCACCGTACGTCCACCGTCCGAGGCGGATGGAGAGACCGTCGGACGACACCTCACCCGACCGCACGAGCATGGTCGCGCCGTTCGTGGCCGATCCGTGGTCCACTGGCACGCTATTGGCCCTGTGATCGGTGCTCATGAGACATGATTCTGGACCAATGGACACGCTCACCGCCACCAGGACGTCGGATCATGGACCAATCGACACCGATTGGACCATCGATGACCTCATCCAGTGGCTCAGCGACGATGCCGGTCAGCACGACGAGGCGCTTCGGCGTCCGCTCGCCCGCATCGAGGCGCTGCTCACCGGCACAACGTGGTCGGGCACCCCGTCGACGGTCGCGCTGATCCGCTCGATCACCGACGCCGTCCGCCGTGATCCCGCGCTGCGACGCATCCGAATCGGCGAACTCGACCGGCAGGAGTCACCACGGATGCCGGAACGGATTCCTCAGCTCACCTGACGCGCCCGCTACTCCGGTGAGGAGTCGCGACGCGCCGCACCGCGAGCTCCGGGCACGGCGTGTCTTGACCCCTCACCGAAACCACAACCACACCCGCAACCGCACCGCGCGGCCGCTCAGACCGTCGTCGAACGAACCAGGTCTTCCTGCTCCTCCAGCGTCTGCGCCTGCGCACGCTTCTCGGCCAGCTCGCGCTCCTGCGCTTCGGCCGCCTCACGGCGCTCCGCGCGGGTCTGCGGCTCGCCGGAACCGGCATCCGCCTGCATCCCCTGGGATTGCGAGGTGACGATGGCGGCCCGATCACGGAAGCCCTCAGCCGTCACCCGATCGAGATCGACCTGCTTGCGGATCGCCGCGGCCTTCTCGTAGAGGCTCGGCTCGCCGTAGCTGGTGAGGACCTTCACGAGCACCGGCAGCAGCTCGATCATGAAGAACAGCGCCGCGATCAGGATGTGCGCCCACAGGATCGTCGGCTCCTTCTCGCTCAGGCGGTTCAGTCCGCTGATCTGGCTGAGCAGCCCGATGGCCCCGGCGTTGCCCTGCGCGACGGCATCCGCCCTCGCGTTGTACGCGGCGAGCGCCTGGTCGTAGGTGTCGCGCGCGCCGGCGAGCTGCGACTGCGCCTGCTCGCGGTTCTGCGCCTCCGAGGTCGAGGTGTTCTCCTTCGCGGCGGTGCCAGCTGCTGCGAGCTCCTCGTTCGCGGTGCGCAGCTGCGCGGCCAGGGCGTCGTAGGTCTGCTGGGCTTCGGCGAGCTGGGCCTTGGCGGCATCCGAGCTCGCGCCCTCGCCGTTCACGCCGGTGCAACCCGGCACGGTGCCTGCACCTTCGCCGGTGAGCTCGCACTGGTACAGCGCACGAGCCTGATCGATCACGCCCTGCTGGGCGGTCATCTTCGCGGTCACGTCGTCGACGGTCGCCTGTGCGGCGGACTCGGATGCCGATGCGGAGTCGGTGCCTGCGACGATGCCGGTCGCGGCCTGGTTCTCGAGTGCGGCGACGCGGGCGGATGCCGCATCGAGCGCGATCTTCTCGGGACCCGACTCGAGCGCCTCCTGGTCGGACTGCGACTGGGTGATGTTCGTCGACGCGACCTCGCGGGCGATGTCGTTGTTGAAGATCTGCAGCACGAGCGGCTCGGCGACCACGAAGCCGATGATCGCGGCCATGATGACTCGCGGGATCGCGAGTCCGATGAGCCGCCAGACGTTCTTGGTCGACGCCATGGTCGACGTGAGGAACCGGTCGAGGTTGAAGATGATGAGCGCCCACACGAGCGCGAGCGGCACAGCCAGCCAGACGGCGGCCTGCACGCCCGTGGTCAGTGCGAAGAGCATCGAGATCGCCGAGACGAGCGCGGTGCCGGCGAGCACGAAGAACATCTGCACGAAGCGCGGGGTCTCGTTGGGCACGCGGTCGAGGATCTCGCCTTCGGCACCTCCGAGGATCGCGAGCGTCCTGGCGCGCGAGCCCGGCGTGCGCGGCCTGCGAACACGCGGTTTCCTGCGAGGCTTCCGCCCGCTGGGCCCCTGAGCCTCCCCACTGGTTCCCTGAGCCGCCCCGCTGGGTCCCTCAGCCGCCCCGCTGGGTCCCTGAGCCTGTCGAAGGGCGGGGTCCCCCTCCGGGGTCGCGTCGGACGGCTCGGAGACGGGGGTCTCGCCGGTCGTGTCTGCGGCGCCGGTCGGCTCGAACTCACGCAGGAAGTCGAGGTCATCCGTGTCGGCGTTCGGGTCGCCGTCGATGATGATCCGACCCTGCGAGTCGAAGCGACCCGGTCGGTGGGCGGAGTAGGGCATCAGACCAATGTAGGGAAGAGTCCCTGTGCGTCGGTTGGAAGACTCCTTTGAGCGGCTCTCAGCTTTCCGCAGTTCCGGTCGCAGAACAGCGGCGATCCCGGTCGGATTCCAGGCCGGATCGCAGCCCGAGTCGCGGGTCAGGCGAGCAGCCGGTCCACGGTCGCGGTGTGGGCGGCGAAGGCATCATCGATCGTGAAGTGACCGGCGGCCGCGAGCGTGCCGAGTCCGTGGATCAGTCCCCACAACGCGACGACATCAGCCGGGCGATCAAGGCCGGCGGCCACCGCGGCGGCGGCGAGCACCTGCTCGAGTCCGTCGATCAGCGGGGCCATGGTCGCGGTCGGTGATCCGGGGACGCAGACGGTCGGGTCGTAGACGGCATCGAAGGCGTGCGGATGCTCGACGGCGAAGCGGATGTAGGCGAAGCCGCCTGCGATGACCTGCTCACGCGGTGTTCCGGCATCCGCCACCGCGGCGCGCACCCTGGCGAGCAGATCGGCCATGCTCCGCTCGGCGAGCACCTTGAGGAGCCCCAGCCGATCGGCGAAGTGGTGGTACGGGGCGTTGTGGCTGACGTTCGCTGCGCGGGCCACCTCGCGCAGGCTGATGTCGGCCGCCGGCATCCGCTCGAGCAGCTGCATCGCGGCATCCTCGAGGGCCCTGGCGAGATCGCCGTGGTGGTAGCCGTCCTTCGAACTTGACATGCGCAACATCCTCTCCTATCTTGACAGTGTCCACCTACTTGACACTGTCCAGATTGGAACCGCACATGTCCGCTCTCGTGATCGACGGCCACCCCGACGCCCGCTCCCTGACCGCCGCACTCGCGCAGCGCTACGCCGACGGCCATGGCGACGCTCGCGTGCTGGCCCTGCGCGACCTCGACTTCGACCCGAGCCTGCGATACGGCTACCGCGAGCGGATGACGCTCGAGCCCGACCTGATCGACGCGAAGGCCGCACTGCAGACCGCCGACACCGTGGTCATCGCCACACCGCTGTGGTGGGGGTCGGTGCCCGCCCTGCTCAAGGGCTTCTTCGACCGCGCGCTGCTGCCGCAGCAGGAGTACCGCTACACGAAGCACGGCCTGGTCGACGGACTCGTGCCAGCACGCCAGGGTCGCCTGCTGCTGCTCGCAGACACGCCCTGGTACTTCGTGCCGTTCACAGGACTCCCCGCCCAGACCCACGTCGCCCGCGGCACGATGCGCTTCTGCGGTATCGACTCGGTACGCACGCACCGCATGCTCGGCGTGAAGGATGCCTCGCCGGCCACGATCACCCGCTGGCTCGACCGCGCAGAGCGCCTGGGCGCGAACGACGCCCGCGTCTCCGCGCGGCGACCGGCGCTCGTCACCGCATAGCCCCGACCGCCGAGGCGCCCCGCAGCCCCGAGGTGCGCCTCAGACCCCGAGGTGCGCGGCGAGCTCCCGGTCGAAGGTCTCCGCCTCGTCCAGGTGCGGGGCGTGGCCCGCCTCCGCAAGCGACACCTCGCGATACGCACCACCCGCGGCGGCGTAGCGATCCAGCACCGCTCGAGTCTGCGTGACCATCGGCTGCGGTGGCGCGACCTCGGCACCCGGCCACCCTGGAATCACGCCGAGCAGCCCGAGCTGGTTGAGGTCGAAGAATGAGGCATCCGACACGATCGCGTCCTTCTCGCCGCGGATCCAGAGGATCGGGGGCTTCACCGCCAGGTCGACGATGCCGGAGACATCGAGGTGCTGCGGCGCCATCGTGTTCAGCACACCTCTGCTGCCGGCCGCGAAGCCGGGCCAGGTGTCCGATGCCACCCCATCTCCCGGGTAGTTGTCGAGTCCGGTCTTCGTGGTGAGCATCGATGCGATCCAGGCATCCTCGTTCGCCGCCTGCAGCTCCGGCTTCGCGACATACGCCGTGCGGTAGACGGAGCGCGGCGAGGTCTGGTCCTCGGCAGTGGTGTCGCCGCCCTCGAGTCTGGCCACGAAATCGGGGTTCGCTCCGCCGCCGCCGGTTCCCGCGCCGTCGGCGTCGTTGCGCGTGCCGTCCGGACCATGCGTGCCGCCGAACCCGTACGGCGAGACGGGCGACTCGAGCGTGAGCGACAGCACGCGCTCAGGTGCATCGAGCGCGACCTGCAGCACGACGCCGCCACCCATGCTCCAGCCGACGAGGTGCACCGCGTCGAGGCCGAGGGCGTCGAGCACCGCGCGCACGTCGTCGGCGAAGTCGCGCAGACCCCGCGTCGCATCCACCGGCTTGGTCTCGCTGTCGCCGAACCCGCGCAGATCGATCGCCAGGGCGCGCACGCCGGCCGGCAGCGCGAGCATCGTCGGCTGGAAGAAGAGCGACGACGAGACGTTGCCGTGCACGAACACCACGGTCGCCTCGGGTGCCGATGGGTCGGACGCCGGTCGCTCCAGGACGTTCGCGGTGTATCGCTCGGTCTCGACACGACTGGCGTCGATTCCGTCGAAGAGGGCAGTGGTCATGGCGACTCCTTCGTCGTGGGTTCGGATGCAGGTGCAGCACTGGATGCGGATGCCGCCGCGGCGACGCGCGCAGCGCCCCGGTGGGCGAACAGGATCGTGTAGTGGTTCACGTCGTCGACCTCGATGACCTCGAGCTGCGGCACGAGATCGCGGAACGCGTCGAGCGCGCCGGCGGCGTAGAGCGGATCGGCGTCGGTCAGTCCGCGCGGGGCGCGCAGCACCGTGACCGGCATCCGCAATGCACGCAGCGCCTCGACGTACCAGGCCGGACCGTAGAGCTCGGCGCCGTCTTCCAGCATCGCGGCGACGACCGTCGAGGCGCGCCGATGCGGCGGCTCTCCGTCGAGGTCGTACCGCGCGTAGTCCTCGACGGCCGTCGACCAGTCGTCACGGAACGCCGGATGCGCTCGCCAGAAGTCGAGGTACGCATCGTCGTCGGCGAAGTCCATCGACAGCCGCTGCGCCGCCGGGCCCAGCAGTGCCGCGACGTCGAGGTCGTCGATGCCGACAGCGGTCGCCGGGAGCGCGAGCGGGAATCCGCCGTCGACCAGCACCAGACGCTCGACGAGATCCGGCCGCGCAGCGGCGAGGGCGACCGTCACGAACGCTCCCATCGAGTGCCCCAGCACGGTGCGTGCACCGCCGCCGTCGGCATCGAGCAGCGCCGCGAGGTCGGCCGCGTGCCGACGCAGACCGTACGGCCCGGGCATCCGGTTGCTTCGTCCTCGGCCGCGGAGATCCGGCGCGATGATGCGCAGCGCCCCGAGGTGGGCGGCGACCGTGTTCCACGAGCGTCCGTTCGCCGTGATGCCGTGCACGGCCAACACCGCAGGGCCATCCGACGTCGGGCCGAAGGTCGTCACAGCGAGCGCCTCCGACGCGGCCGGTGGCGTGCTCATCGCGCGCTCCATCCGCCGTCCATGGCGTAGGAGGCGCCGGTGACCGATGCGGCGGTCGGGCCGCAGAGCCAGAGCGCGAGGTCGGCCACCTCGGCCGGTTCCAGCAGTCGTTTGATCGCCGACTCGACGAGCATGACCTTCTCGATCACCTCGGATTCGGGGATGCCGTGCACCCGGGCCTGGTCGGCGATCTGCTTCTCGACGAGCGGCGTGCGCACGTACCCGGGATTGAGGCAGTTGCTCGTCACGCCGTGGGGCGCGCCTTCGAGTGCCGTGACCTTCGAGAGCCCCTCGAGCGCGTGCTTCGCGGTCACGTAGGCGGATTTGTACTCGCTCGCACGGATGCCGTGCACCGAGCTGATGTTGACGATGCGGCCCCAGCCGCGCTCGTACATGCCGGGAAGCACGGCGCGGGTGAGCAGGAAGGGCGCGGTGACCATGATGTCGAGCATGCGCCGGAACGTCGACGGATCGAAGTCGACGATGGGCGCGACCGTCTGGATGCCGGCATTGTTCACGAGGATGTCGGCGTCGAACGCCCGGTCGGCGAGCGCGTCGAGGTCGCCGAGGTCGATCACGAGCACCTCGCCCCCGACCTCGGCGGCGACCCGTTCGGCACCGACGGCATCGCGGTCGGCGACGAGCACATGGGCTCCGGCATCCGCGAGGGCGACGGAGCACGCGGCACCGATCCCGCTGGCCGCGCCCGTCACGAGCGCGGTTCGGCCCTTCAGATCGGTACCGCGTGCGGCCCCCAGCCGTGTCATCGGGTGTGCGTCCGCTCCGTTGCCATGCCTGCACAGTAGTTCAGTTCTCAGCACAGCCACCAGGGGCGCGGATATGCAAAACTGCAGATGTGATGGCGCATTTCCCCACACCGCCGTTGAGCGCGGATGATCTGCTGGTGCTCCTCGCGGTCGCCCGCAGCGGCCGCTACACGGCCGCGGGTGAGCACCTCGGCCTGAACCACACGACGATCGCGCGCCGCATCGCCGCGCTCGAGGCTCAGCTCGGCGGTCGAGTCCTCACCAGGGAGGAAGGCGTCTGGGAGCTGACGCCACTCGGCACCCGCGCGCTGACCGCGGCGGAAGACGTCGAGCGAGCGCTGGGCGGTCTCGACACTCACGACGATGCGCGAGTGGAAGGTCTCATCCGTCTGTCCGCGACCGACGGGTTCAGCGGCTTCGTGGCGGCACCGGCGATGGCGGCGCTGCAGCAGCGGCATCCGGACGTTCGACTCGAGATCATCACCGGCACTCGGCAGGCCTCCCAGCAACGGGCCGGCGCCGATCTCGAGGTCGTGGTCGGCCGACCGCAGGTGCGTCGCGCACGCGCAGTGCACCTCGCCGACTACGCACTCGGCCTGTACGCGAGCAAGGACTATCTGCGCCGCCACCCCACGCCGCGCACCGTCGAGGATCTCGCGGGCGCGCCGCTCGTCTACTTCATCGAGTCGATGCTGCACGTCGACTCGCTCGACGACGCGCGTCGCGCGGTTCCGGGGATGACGGATGCCGTCGCCAGCACGAACGTGTACGTGCATGTGGATGCGACGCGTGGTGGAGCGGGCTTCGGCCTGCTGCCGGCGTTCCTGGCCGACGCGCACGACGATCTGGTGCGCGTGCTCCCCGGCATCGTCGAGGAGCGCCTGCCATATTGGTTGGTCGCGCGGCCAGAGGCGTTGCGTCAGCCTGCCGTGAGTGCGTTCCTCGACGCGCTGCAGGAGCGCCTCACCCTGGTCCGCCCGCAGCTCCTCGGTGCCCCTCGCGTCCCCTGACCCCCTTGGGTCCCTGAGCCCGTCGAAGGGCCCCGACCCCCGCCGACGGCTCAGGCCATCGCGGCGGAGGCCGCCTCGTCCTCGGTCGTGGCGACCAACTGCCCACAGGCGCCGTCGATCTCCTTGCCGCGGGTGTCGCGGAGGGTCGTCGGGATGCCGGCGTCGTTCAGGCGGCGCACGAACTCGTCGGTGACGTCCTTCTCCGACGAGGTCCAGATGGAGCCCGGCGTCGGGTTCAGCGGGATCGGGTTCACGTGCACCCAGCCGCGGCCGCGCTGGTTGAGCTTCTCCGCCAGCAGGTCTGCGCGCCAGCCGTGGTCGTTCATGTCCTTGATCAGCGCGTATTCGATCGAGACTCGGCGACCGGTCTTGGCGTAGTAGTCGTAGGCGGCGTCGAGGGCCTCGTCGACCTTCCAGCGGGAGTTCACCGGGATGAGCTCGTCACGCAGGTGGTCGTCCGGCGCGTGCAGCGACAGGGCGAAGGTGACGGGGATGCCCTCATCGGCGAGCTTCTTGATCGCAGGCACCAGGCCGACGGTCGAGACGGTGATGCCGCGGGCGCTCATGCCGAGGCCGTCTGGCTGCGGAGCGACCATGCTGCGCACCGCATCCATGACGCGCTTGTAGTTGGCGAGCGGCTCACCCATGCCCATGAACACGATGTTGGAGACGCGCTCCATGCTGTGGTCGTCGGCCTTCTTTCCGCCGAGGCCGCCGTCGGCGATCAGCCGGTTGGCGCGCACGATCTGCTCGACGATCTCAGCGGTGGACATGTTGCGGGTCAGTCCCGCCTGGCCGGTCGCGCAGAACGGGCAGTTCATGCCGCAGCCGGCCTGGCTCGACACGCACAGGGTGATGCGGCCGGGGTAGCGCATGAGCACGGACTCGACGAGCGCGCCGTCGTGCAGACGCCACAGGAACTTGATCGTGTCACCGCGGTCGGTCTCGAGCCGGCGCACCTCGGTGAGCAGCGGCGGCAGGAGCCCGGCGACGAGCTGCTCCCTGGTCTCGGCCGGAAGGTCCGTCATCTCGGCGGGGTCCGACGTGTAGTGGCGGAAGTAGTGCGTCGACAGCTGCTTGGCGCGGAACCCGGGCAGGCCGAGCTCCTTGACCTTCTCGGTGCGCTCCGCCGGGGTGAGGTCGGCGAGGTGCACTGGCGGCTTGCCGCGCTTGGGGCTGGCGAACTGCAGGAGCGGACGCCCTTCGGCATCCTTCTGCTGGGTCCATCCCTCGGTCGCCGGGCGCACCTGCGCAGGCTTCGTCGAACGGATCTTGCCCTGGGCCGGTCGACCCTGCGGGGCGGACGCGGATGCTGCGGGGCGCGTCTCGCGCGTGCGGGGAGAATCGGTCATGCTTACCAGGGTACGCGGTGGTGGGTGGGAAGGCCTGGAGTGGCGGCCCGGAACCCCTGGGGCGAGCGACATCGCGTCCGTAGACTGGGCGGATGGACACCATCGTCTGGATCATCATCGCCCTCGTCGTGTTGATCGCGGCGGTGCTGATCCTCCGGGCCGCGTTCCGCGGCATGCGCCCTCAGGCTCCTGAGGCCCAGACATACACGCCCACTCCCGCGGCGCCGCGCTCGGCTCCGGCATCCGCTGCTCCGACCACGCTGTCCGGCCTCACGCCGTCCGCGACTGCCGAGATCGACCGGCGCGTGGCCGCCGGGCAGAAGATCCACGCGATCAAGCTGCTCCGCGACAGCACGGGCCTGGGACTGAAGGAGGCGAAGGACCGCATCGATCACTGGTCGGTCAGCACGACGGCGCCCCACCTCGCAGCGGTGTCGAACGCGACGGCCGCCTACTCGTCGATCAGCCCATCCGCCGCGACCCCGGAATCGGTTCGTGCCGCTCTGCCGAAGAACGTCGCGGCCGACATCGATCGGCTCGTCGTCGGCAACCAGCAGATCCATGCGATCAAGATCGTCCGCGAGCAGACCGGTCTCGGTCTCAAGGAGTCGAAGCACGTCATCGACGGCTGGGTTCCGCGCTCCGCCCGCTGAGCCCAGCTGGGTCGCTGAGCCTGTCGAAGCGCCCCACCCCGCTCACCCACCTGGGTCGCTGAGCCTGTCGAAGCGCCCCACCCCGCTCACCCACCTGGGTCGCTGAGCCTGTCGAAGCGCCCCACGACCCGCCGAACTTGTCATTACAGGTCACGGTCGGGGAGAATGGACACCACCCCCGAGCAAGGAGCCCCATGTCTGACCGTCTCGACCGCGCCCGCACGACCGGAATCCTCGCCGTGCTGCGCGCACCGTCGCCCGAGCTGGCTCTCGAGGCATCCGAGGCGATCATCCGCGGCGGTGTCACCGGCATCGAGGTCACGTTCTCCACTCCGGATGCCCCGGCCGTCATCCGCGAGCTCATCGCCCGCCACGGCGACGCCGCCTACATCGGCGCAGGGACCGTCACGACGGCAGAGCAGGCAGCGGATGCCGCGGATGCCGGCGCCGAGTTCCTGGTCAGCCCAGGCACGCTCCCCCACCTCACGCGCACCATGCTCGACACCGGACGCGTCGTGATGACCGGCGCCATGACGCCGACCGAGGTCATGGGCGCGCTCGAGCTCGGCGTCGACGTGGTCAAGATCTTCCCGGCATCGCTCGGCGGCCCCTCGTACCTCGGCGCGCTGCGCGGTCCGTTCCCGACGGCTCCGCTCATGCCGACGGGCGGCGTGAGCCCGGACAACCTCGCCGCCTGGTTCGCAGCCGGCGCTGTCGCGGTCGGCGCGGGCGGAGACCTCGCGAACGGCGCATCGATCGCGGCATCCGATTGGGCCGACATCGAGCAGCGCGCGGCGCGGTTCGCGGCCTCGCTCGCCGCAGCGAAGGCCTGACCGACTCGGTGATCGCCCTCGATCCGCTGGCTTGGGCGGCGCTCGCGCTCGCGGCTGTCACGATCGGCATCTCGAAGACCGCGCTGCCCGGCGGCAGCATCCTGGCCATCGCGCTGTTCGCGACCGTGCTTCCGGCCCGCACGTCGACCGCAGCGATGCTGCTGCTCCTGATCGTCGGCGACGTGTTCGCGCTGATCGCCTATCGTCGTCACGCGCACTGGCCGACGCTGCTCCGCCTCGCGCCAGCCGTGGTCGCCGGCCTGCTCGCGGGGTTCGCGTTCCTCGCGCTCGCTGGTGACGGCATCGTGCGGCGTGCGATCGGCGTCATCCTGCTCGCGATGATCGCCGTGACGCTGTGGCGGCGATGGCGACAGAACCGTGCGGATGCCGCGGCGCCCGCTCCCGGCGGCATCCTGCTCTCCGGGGTCTACGGCACGCTCGGCGGATTCACCACGATGGTCGCGAACGCGGGCGGCCCCGTCATGTCGATGTACTTCCTCGCGACCCGCACCCAGGTGCAGGTCTTCCTCGGCACCTCGGCGTGGTTCTTCGCGATCATCAACCTCGTCAAGCTGCCGTTCCTCGCGAGCCTCGGACTCTTCGAGGGGCACGTGCTGCTGATGGATGCCGTGCTCGCACCGCTCGTCGTGGTCGGCGCGCTCACCGGCATCCGTCTCGCCCGTCGCATGGATCAGCGCCTGTTCGACCGCATCGTGATCGCGCTCACGATCGCCGGCGCCGTGTACCTGCTGTTCTGACCCCGCTCTGCCCCTCCCCTTTCCCCCCTGACCACTGAAGCTGAGGGGTCAATACACGCCGCAGCGCGAGCCCTCGGCGCGGCGTGTATTGACCCCTCAGCTTCAGTGGTCAGGGGGGAAAGGGGAGGGGCAGAGC
>NZ_JYIW01000007.1 GCF_000956525.1 Microbacterium oxydans | reverse complement strand
GCACCAGGGGGGTTGGGGAGGGTACGGGGGTCAGAGCGAGAGACCGTGCCCGAAGCGGAAGAGCGGATCGGCGGTGTCGAACGGCACGTCAGGAGCGGATGCCTCGACGGCCGCCATCGAGCGCGGGAGGTCGAACGGCAGCTTGCCCTGCGCGGGGGCGGCAGCGCTGAGCACGTCGAGCAGTGCAGCACCCGAGGCGCCCCAGTTCACCGTGACCGCGGCTGCGGCATCCACGAGCTGCGTGAGGATCGGCGGACGATCGGCGAGCACGTCGACCACGGTCGGCGCAGCGGCGGCGATCGCGCGCACATGCGCCACGGTCTCGGCGTCGAAGTCGAGCGAGCCGGCGTGGAAGAAGTTCTCGAACATCGTCGCGCGCTCCTCGAACGGCGCCTGCAACCGGATCACGGCGAGGTCGGCCTCGGCCGGCGTCGCGACGACCTCGCCATACGCGGCAGCGACCGCAGCATCGATCCCCTCGACGTACAGCCTGAGCCCGCGCGCGAACGGCAGCGCTCCACCGTTCGAGAGCACGGTGATCGACGCGCGCTGCGCCTCCTCCCCTGCAGCCCTGAACTCGGCGCGACCGACGATGTCGTCTGCCGCATCCTCATCCACGAAGGCGTTCTCGAACAGGCCGAGCTCGAACTTCTCGCGCAGCAGCCGTCGCGCCGAGACGTCGATGCGTTCCTCGCTGATCTCGCCGTCGGCGATGAGCGCGACCAGCAGCTCCGGGCAGTCCTCGCCGCCGAACTGATCGGCGCCGGCATCCAGCACCTTCTTCATCCGCTCCTTGGGCGACAACTCCTCCACACCCCACGCTCGAGCGGGGAACGGCTGCCCGAAGATCTCGGAGTCGTTGATCAGACCCCAGTCGGTGCAGACCAACCCGTCGAAGCCGTAGCGCTCCCGCAGCAGCCCCGTGATGACGGACTTGTTGAAGCCGAATCCGACCTCTTCGTACTCGGTGCCCACCGGCATCCCGTAGTACGGCATCATCTGACGCGTGCCGGCGGCGAGCGCATCCTCGAAGGGCTTCAGGTGCAGCTCGAACTGTCCGCCCGGGTACACCTGCTCTCGGCCGTACGGGAAGTGCGGGTCCTCGCCGTCCTTCTGCGGGCCGCCGCCGGGGAAGTGCTTCGTCATCGTCGAGACCGAACCAGGACCGAACGACGCGCCTTGGAAGCCGCGGATGTACGCCGCGCCGAGCGCACCCGACAGCTCGGCATCCTCACCGAAGGTGGCGGTCTGACGTGCCCAGCGCGGCTCGGTCGCGAGGTCGACCTGGGGGTGCAGTGCGACGCGCAGCCCGACAGCGGTGTACTCCTGACGGGCGATGTCGGCGAAGCGCTCGACGAGCGCCTCATCACGGGTCGCCGCGAGGCCGAGCGTCTCCGGCCACTGCGAGAACGGACCGGCGAGGATCGAGGCACCGGGGTTCTCGCTGAACGAGTGCCGCGGGTCGGTCGAGAGCGTCACCGGGATGCCGAGGCGGGTGGATGCCGCCATCTCCTGCAGCGCGTTCTGCCACGCAGCGATCTCGCGACCGGTGGGGGCGGCGCCGAGCAGGTTGAAGTGCGTCATCTGCTTGACGTCGATGAACTCGCGCGCACTCGGTGTGCTGAAGGTCGGGTTCGGTTCGTCGAGGTCGCCGATCGCGATCATCGTGTGGAAGAAGAGCCCGGCCTTCTCCTCGATCGTCATCTCGTCGAGCAGCAGCTGCACGCGCTCGTCGACCGGGAGCCCGGCGTCGAGCCACGGGCGGGTCGCGACGGTCGCGTCCGTGGTGGTGGTGTCGGTCATGGTCACTTGACTCCCTTGATGCGGTAGACGAGCACGGCACCGGCGAGCGCGACGAGCGCTCCGAACAGGTACCAGGTGGTGTAGCCGCCGAGCGGTGTGGCCGCACCGAGCGCGATGATGCCGGGAGCGATCGCGGGCGCGATCGACTGCGGCAGCGCGTTGGCGATGTTGAGGACACCGAGGTCCTTCGCGACGTCGTCAGGGTTCGGCAGCACCTCGGTGGCGAGCGCGAGGTCGACCGAGAGGAAGGAGCCGGCGCCGAGACCGATGATCGCCTGCGCGATGATGACGGTCGTGACGTCGGGCGCGACAGCGAGGATCACGAGGCCGACGACCATGATCACACCGGCGATCGCGACGAACGGACGGCGCTTGCCGAGCTTGTCGGAGAGGAATCCACCCAGCGGGGAGGAGATCGCCATCGCGGCCATCGAGGCGAGGTTGGCGATCAGGATCGTGCCGACCGCGCCCTGCTCGTCGAGCTGGAACTTCGACACGAGGTACAGCGGCAGGAAGGTCGCGATGCCCGCGTACCCGAACATCACGAAGAACTTCGTCAGCCAGGTCCAGCCGAAGTCGGGGTGCTTGCGGGGGTTGAAGACGAAGGAGCCGAAGAACATGCCGACGGTGAAGCGCTCTGCGGGCTTCTCGGTGAGCACGCGGTCCTTGAGGGTGAGCACGAAGATGATCACGAGGATCAGGGCGATCACGCCCGGGACGACGAAGCGCTCGAAGTCGCCGGGGAGGAAGTTCACCAGGAAGCTGCCCGCGAGGATGCCGACCGGCGTCGTGATGCCGATGATGCCCGACACCTTGCCGCGGCTGCGGACGGGCACCTGATCGGGCAGTGTGGCGTTGGCCGCGGCGAGCACGGCGTTCATCGAGGTCTGCACGAGGCACCACGCGAGGAGCACGATCCAGATCGACGTCGCGGCACCGATGATCGCGAAGCCACCGAGGCCGACGATCGCGCCGCCGAGGATCCACGGCCGGCGCATGCCCCACCGCGAGGTGGTGCGGTCGGAGAGCCGGCCGACGAGCGGGTTGGCGATCAGGGCGAAGGCGGCGCCGACACCCATCACGAGGCCGAGGCTGCCCTCGGTGTTCGTGGGGTCGATGTGCTGGATCTTGAAGGCCATCGACACCATCACCGGCGTGAGGAGTGCGAGGTAGATGCCGAAGTTCACGGCGGCGAGACCCGGGGTGTAGCCACGGGGCGTGCGGGGCGGGGTCGTCCCCAGCGCCTTGAAGCCGGTGGTGCCGACCGCGGCCGCGGTTGCGGCGGATGACAGCTCTGTCATGAAGACCCTTTCGAAATGCCGCACATCATCGGGCGAACGCGGCGCTTCGCACAGAATACATGAAACTCGACCGAGTGGTAAGTGAATGCAGACCGCTTGGTAATCAGCGAGAATGGGAGGCAGGAGGAGGATGCGATGACGATCACGACGCCGACGGGCTCACGGCACGATCGTGCCGCAGCCACCAGGCAGCGCATCCTCACCGCCGCGCACGACCTGTTCGTGAGCAACGGCTACCGCTCGACCTCGCTGCGCGACATCGCCGCAGCGGCATCCGTCAGCCACCCCGGGCTGCTCGGGCACTTCCCCTCGAAGGACGAGCTGCTCGCAGCGGTCGTCGCCGAACTCGAAGCCGACAACGAATCAGTGTCGAACGGGCTCGTCGCAGCCGCCGAACCCGGCGAGCTGATCTTCTCCGCGCTCGCCGCCCGCAACGCCGGCACCGAGGGGTACCTCGAGCTGTTCGCCGCGCTCACCGGCGAAGCATCCGCCCCAGGCCATCCGGCACACGCACGGATGCGGGAGCGCTACGCGCGTCTGCGCCGGCTCGGCACCGACGTGCTCGAAGACGCCAAATACCACGGCGTGGTCGCTGCCGATCGTGAGGTCGACGGCGAGATCGTGCGGCACACCGCCGGCTGGGACGGCCTGCAACTGCTCTCGCAGTACCTGCCTGACCAGGTCGACGTGGTCGAGATGCTCGAGGAGCGCGAGACCCTGTGGGCACTGCCGGTCGGCTGGCGGGACGCCGATGACGAGCCGTCCGGCGATGCGCCCGCAGGACCGCTCCCGCCGCTGTTCACCGCACGCGCCCCCGAAGGCGACCCAGGGTACGCCGTCGGGCGGCGGCGGCGGGTGCAGATCCTCGCCGATGCGATGCGCCTGTTCGCACGAGACGGGTACGGCGACACGAGTCTGCGCGACATCGCGGATGCCGTCGGCGTCTCGAAATCGACGCTCCTGCACCACTACGCCTCGAAGGAGACGCTGCTGAGCGCCGTGCTCGCAGAACGCGACACCGCGATCGGCATGCACGAGGCGGTGATCGCCCCGGCCTCGGCAGCGGAGCTGCTGCGCAGTCTTCCCGAGGGAGCGGCGCACAGCGCGAGCGACGAACCCGGCCTGATCGAGGTCTACGCGGTGCTCTCGTGCGAGGCGCTGCCGGCGGGGCATCCAGCCCACGAGTACTTCGAGACCCGGTTCGCCGATGCGATCGGCTATTTCACGGAGCTGTTCCGGCTGGCGCAGGTCGACGGTGATCTTCCGGAGCACCGCGACCCGACGCACGAAGCCATCTGGCTCGTCGCGCTCTGGGACGGCCTGCAGTACCAGTGGCTGTACGACCGGGATGCCGTCGACACCGCCGCGCAGCTGCGCGCCCACCTCGACGACGTGCTGCCCCCACGCTGATCCGCGTCGCGCGGGGCGCCGGGTGCGCGCGCCGGTATTGCCCTCGCGCAGAGGTCCCGTCCGCGCAGGGGTCCGGTTCGCGCAGGTGTCACGAATGGTCGCATCCGCTCCTCTGAGGCGACCATTCGCGACACCTCCATGTCGAGAGGGGGCGCAGAGGGCCGCGTCCTCGGGTGGGAGGCGGCCATGTGCGACACCTGCTTACCCGCAGGGGGGGCAACACCCTGTCCGCAGGACGCCGATCAGTTCGCAGCGACCACCGCGAGCACGCCGTCGCCGTAGGCCTCGCGCTTCTTCGCACCGATGCCGGTGATGCCCTCGAGGTCGGTGAGGGATGCCGGGCGGTGCTCCGCGAGTGCACGCAGCGTCGCGTCGCCGAACACGATGTACGCGGGCACACCCTGCGCCTTCGCGGTCTCGGCGCGCCAGACCCGCAGCGCCTCGAACAGCAGCCGATCACCCTCAGCCAGCGCATCCGCCGCGGAGGCCTTGCGGGCGCGCGTCGTGGTCGCGCGGCCGATCGTGTCCTTGCGCAACGGCACCGGGGTCTCGCCGCGCAGCACGCCGGCGGACTGCTCACCGGGAGCGAGGGTGCCGTAGTCGCCCTGCGCGACGAGGATGCCGCGGGCGAGCAGCTGTCGCACGACGCTCCGCCAGTCCTGGTCGGAGAGGTCGGCGCCGATGCCGTAGGTCGCGAGCTTCTCGTGGCCCTGCTGCCGGATCCGCTCGGTCGAGGCGCCGCGGAGGATGTCGATCAGGTGCCCTGCACCGAAGGACTGATTGCGCTCGCGCTTCAGCCGCACGATCGTCGACAGCAGCTTCTGCGCAGGGACGAGTCCGTCGAAGGTGGCGGTGTCTTCCAGGCAGGTGTCGCAGTTGCCGCAGGGCTGCGACTCCTGACCGAAGTAGCCGAGCAGGTTCTGCCGACGGCACTCCACGGTCTCGCACAGCGCGAGCATGGCGTCGAGGTGCTGGCCCATCCGCATCTTGAACGTGCGGTCGCCGGGGCTCTGGTCGATGAGCCGGCGCTGCTGCACGACGTCGCCCAGTCCGTACGCCATCCAGCCGACCGCCGGCTGACCGTCTCGGCCCGCACGACCGGTCTCCTGGTAGTACCCCTCGACCGATTTCGGCAGGTCGATGTGGGCGACGAAGCGCACATCGGGCTTGTCGATCCCCATGCCGAAGGCGATCGTCGCGACCATGACGACGCCATCTTCGCGGAGGAATCGCGACTGGTTCGCCTGGCGCACCTCGGCTGGGAGCCCGGCGTGGTACGGGAGTGCGTTGAGGCCCTGCGCCGCGAGATAGGTCGCGGTCTGCTCGACCGATTTGCGGCTGAGCGCATAGACGATGCCCGATGGCTGGGTCCCTGAGCCTGTCGAAGCGTCCTGCGCCTTGATGAAGGAGACGAGCTGTTTGCGGGGGTCGACCTTCGGCACGATCCGGTACTGGATGTTCGGACGGTCGAAACTCGCGACGAAGTGCTTCGCGGCATCGAGGCGCAGGCGCTCGGTGAGCTCCTGGTGCGTGGCTCGGGTCGCGGTGGCGGTGAGCGCCATGCGCGGCACCCCTGGGAACCGTTCGCCGAGGTCGCCGAGCGCGAGGTAGTCGGGGCGGAAGTCGTGGCCCCATTGCGACACGCAGTGCGCTTCGTCGATCGCGATCACGCTGAGCGTGCCGCGCTGCAGCAGCGCTGTGGTCTGCGGGTTGGACAGCCGTTCCGGCGCGACGTAGATGAGGTCGAGCTCGCCGGCGACGTAGGCCCGCTCGACCTCGCGCCGCTCGTCGATCGACTGGGTCGAATTGAGATAGGCCGCGCTCACGCCATTGGCGCGCAGCGCGTCGACCTGGTCGTGCATGAGGGCGATCAGCGGGCTGACCACGAGGCCGGTTCCCTCGCGCACGAGCGCGGGGACCTGGTAGGTGATGCTCTTGCCGCCACCGGTGGGCATCAGCACGACCGCGTCACCGCCGGCGATCACCTGATCGACGATCGCCGCCTGGTCGCCGCGGAACTCGTCGTACCCGAAGACCGTGTGCAGAGCCGCAGCCGCGGTCGGGTACCGGCTCGGCGTCGCCCTGCGCTCGGCAGGAGCAGCGGCCGGCCGGGAAGAGGCAGGACGAGCGGATGCGGCGGTCACCGGCGTGACCGGACCTGGCCCCCAGTCGAGCGGGGGCTCGAAACCGGCACCCTGCGGTTCCCAGTCCATCGGCTCTGGTGGCTCAGACGGCTCCCAGCCGTCGTCGTACGGTTCGTCGGCGTACCCGTCGACAGGCTCAGGGACCCATCCTGCGTACGGGTCACGGGGAGTCTGCGGCATCCCTCAAGCGTAACGACCCCCGCCGACCTCGGCGGCGCCCTGTCCACAGACCCGATGTCCACGGGCGGGCGTAGGTTAGGCGGAGACGATCGAAGGAGCATCCGATGACCGCTGTCACCATCACCCGCAACGACGACACCTCGCGCTACGAGATCCGCTCCGACGACGTGCTCGCGGGGTTCGCGGAGTTCGAACTGCGCCCCGGCGCCGTGCGCTTCACGCACACCGAGATCGACCCCGCGTTCCAGGGTCAGGGTCTGGCAGGAAAGCTCGCCGCCTACGCGCTGGCGGATGCCGCGGCATCCGATGCGGCGATCGTGCCGCTGTGCCCCTACATCGCGAAGTACCTCGAGACGCACGAGATCGAGGGCGCGGAGATCCGGTGGCCGAAGCGCTCCGCCACCACCACCGCGGACCCGGAATGATCGGCGCGCGGCGCCTGCTCCTCGAACCCCGCGAAGTGCCGCTCGGCGGAGTCCGCGGGATGACGGTGCTGCGCGCCCTGCCGCACCGCAACCTGCCGACGATCGGCGCCTGGTGCTTCCTCGACCGCTTCGGTCCGGCCGATACCCGCATGCGCGTCGAGCCGCACCCTCACATCGGTCTGCAGACCGTGACCTGGCCGCTCGTGGGCGAGATCCGCCACCGCGACTCGCTCGGCAGCGATGCCGATCTGCGCCGCGGCCAGTTGAACCTCATGACCGCAGGCAACGGCATCTCGCACTCCGAGTACTCGATCGGCGACGACCCGATCCCGCTCGACGCGCTGCAGCTCTGGGTCGTGCTGCCGGAATCCGCCCGCCACGGCGGGGCCGGGTTCGAGCGGCACACCGAGCTGCCGACCCTCACCCTGGCCGCCGAGGCGGGAACGGATGCCGAGGCCACCGTCGTGCTCGGCGAGTTCGTCGGCGTGCGCTCCCCCGCCACCGTGCACACGCCGATCGTCGGCGCCGAGATCGCGCTGGCCGCAGG
This sequence comes from Microbacterium oxydans, assembly GCF_000956525.1. Classification (GTDB taxonomy): domain Bacteria; phylum Actinomycetota; class Actinomycetes; order Actinomycetales; family Microbacteriaceae; genus Microbacterium; species Microbacterium oxydans_A. The sequence goes on along the minus strand of NZ_JYIW01000007.1, from coordinate 13,498 downwards.
GTCGACGGTTCGGCTGCCGCTGCGCCCCGAGTGGGAGCACGCGCTGATGCTCGTCGAGGGTGATGTCGTGGTGGCGGAGCATCCGCTCGATCGCAACGCCCTGCTGTATCTCGGCGACTCGCGCGCCGAGGTCGAGGTGTCGACGACCGAGGGTGCGCTGCTGTTCATCCTGGGTGGCGAGCCGTTCGAAGACGAGATCGTGATGTGGTGGAACTTCGCCGGCCGCACGCACGACGAGATCGTCGCCGCACGCGAGGCATGGGAGGCCGAGTCGTCGCCCGGCGCCGAGACGACGCGCTTCGGTGCCGTCGGGGGGCACGACGTGCGCATCCCAGCCCCGCCGTTGCCCGATGTGCAGCTGATGCCGCGCGGACGCCGGATCTGAGCCGGATGCCGACGTCAGATCTCTTCCCCGGCACGCCGGTGCCGATGCCGCAGGCCACAGGATCCGCCATCATGATCTGGCCCGATGCGGAGCCTGCGATTCCGGCCCGCTTCGTCGACGGTTTCGAACCGTTCGCGGCGTTCGCGCGCGATGCCGGCGCCGACCCCGCGGTGCTGGCCGGGGATCTCTTCGCGCTCTGGGACTTCGTGGCCGCGCACCCCGAGCTCCTCGAGTCCGCGGTCACGGCGGACGCGGCGGCACGGTTCCTGGGCAACGCGATCGCCGTGGTGCATCCGGCGGCGACCTGGCACATGGCGAGCGAACCCGAGGTCGGCACCTCGACGATGTCGGTGCCGGTCGTCGGACTGCTGCGGACGATCGTGGAGCGCCCGCAGCAGCGCGAACCGTTCAGGGAGGTACTCGCCTCCTGGCCGCAGGCCGATCATGACAGCCAGGAGCTCGCCGCGCTCGGAGCACAGGATTTCGCCGTCGACATCGACTTCGTCGTCACCCCGGAACCCTTCGTGCGTCCGGCGCTCGAGATCCCGGTGTTCCTCGACGACGACGGCCGTGTCATCGACTACGGATCCCGTTGGGCCGGCGGCTCCCCACCGGACGACGCGTACTCGCGGGTCTCTCACCCCGAGCGCTTCGCCCCGGCGCTCGCAGCCGTCGATGCCCTGATCGATCACCTCGAGACCTGGTACGTCGTCGACGTCGACCGCGCGGTCGAGCCATCGGGATCGCGCGTCGTGCACCTGCGTCCGACGACCGGCGCGCCGATCACGCTCACGATGTCGGCGACGGGCGAGTCGATCGGGATCGAAGCCGGAGCCCTGTTCAGCGAGATCGTTCCCAGCTGCACGTGCGATGCCTGCGACGAGTCGGCCGATTCCGTGGCAGAGCAGGTCGAGGAGACCCTGCTCTCCATCGCGGCCGGCGGACTGCGAGAGGTGTTCCCGGTCGGGCAGCGGCGCTCGGCGCACATCAGGATCCGTACCGTGGACGGCGGAGGACGATCGAGCGCCGGCGAGCCTGGCCGGTCGGTCCCTGCAGCGCGTCTCGATGCTGCAGCGGAACTCCTCGGCAGCCTCTCGGACGGCTGGTGGCCGGCCTGGTCGCTGCGCCCAGGTCGGGAGTGATTCGCGGCGTGGGCGATCGCGGGGACAGGCGGCGGGATCAGGCGCGCTCTGGCGTGTGCACGCGAGCCAGGAAGCGGTCGGTGCGCGGGGACGGGCCGCGAGGGTCGAGCAGCGACACCGCCACCGTCACGGTCGCCGCGAGCGGAATCGTCCACGCGGCCGGCTGCGCGAGATAGGGCGCAGCCACCCCGACACCGTCGATCAGCGCGTGCACGAGCAGCGCGAGGCCGGCGGCGAGGCCACCTGAGACCATGCCGGCCACGGCTCCGCGCGCCGTCAGACCGCGCCACCAGACACCGAGCAGCACCACCGGCGAGAGCGTCGAGGCCGCCACCACGAACACGACGCCGACACTCGAGCCGAGTCCGGCAGGAGCCGTGAGCAGCGCGACCGCGAGCGGCACCAGCGCGCAGAGCACGGCGGAGAGCCGGAACGAGCGGACGGAACCCGAGAACACGTCCTGGCTGACCACACCTGCGAGCGACACCACGAGCCCCGCCGACGTGGCCAGGAACGCCGCGAACGCGCCGGCCACGATCAGCGCCGTGAGCAGCTCGCCGAACACCCCGGGGAAGACGCGCGATGGCAGCAGGAGCACGACGGTGTCGGCGACGCCTGGCACCGCAAGATCGGGAGCGGCGATGCGGGCGAGCAGTCCCATGGTGCTCGAGACCGCATAGAACGCACTGACCATCACGATCACGATCACGGTGGTGCGCCGAGCCGACACCCCGGTCGGGCTCGTGTAGAACCGCACCAGCACATGCGGGAGGCCCATGGTTCCCAGCAGCAGGGCGAGCAGCAGGGATGCGGTCTCGTAGGCGTCGAACCCGGATGGCCCGGCCTCGGCAGGGAACACGAGCGCCGGATCGAAGTCGTGCGGCCCGCCGCTCAATGCGAACGCGATGCATACGACCGGCACCAGGAGCGCCGTGAGCTTGAGCCAGTACTGGAACGCCTGCACGTAGGTGATGGCGCGCATGCCACCGGCGGCCACTGCGGCGGCGACCAGCACCGCGACCGTGACAGCGCCGACCCACTCGGGCACGCCGGCCACGACGAGCAGCGTGATGCCGGCGCCGTGCAGCTGCGGCACGATGTACAGCCAGCCGATGATGAGCACCGCGATGCTCGTGACCCGGCGGGCCGAGGTCGACTCCAACCGCGCCTGGATGAAGTCGGGGATCGTGTACGCGCCGCTGCGGCGGAGGGGAGCCGCGACGAAGGCGAGCACGAGCAGATAGCCCGCCGCGTAGCCGATCGGGAACCAGAATCCGCGGGCGCCATCGAGCAGCACGAGGCCGGAGAGTCCGAGGAAGGTGCCGGCCGAGAGGTACTCGCCGCTGATCGCCGAGGCGTTCCAGACCGGTCGCACCGTGCGCGAGGCGACGAAGAAGTCGCTCGTGGTGCGTGAGATCCGCAGCCCGTAGACGCCGATGAGCAGGGTCGCGACCACGACGAGCGCGACACCGACCAGGTCCATCACGGCGTTCATTCGCGGTCCCGCAGGGCCCGGTAGCGGCGCTCGTTGCGTGCGGCCGTGCGCACGTGGAGCACTGCGAACACCAGGATGATCGGATAGAACGCGTATGCCTGCAGCAGCCACGACAGCGGCAGCCCCCACACGACGAGCTCGCCGATCTCGGGGATCAACGCGATCGCCAGCGTCAAGGCGATCACCACGAGCACGAAACCCGCGACCGTGCCGAGCGCGAGTCGCAGCTGGCTGCGCATCAGGGCTCTGGCGTACACGGCATCGGCCTCGTCGACCGGCGAGCCAGGCAGTGCGATGCCGCGCGTGAACGTCGCCGGGCGTCGGGGCGGCACATCGGCCGTCACGCGCACCCGCTTCGGCGCCTCGGTCATCCGGCGCCCTCGCCGCGCACGAGCGCATCGCGGACCGCCGGCAGGAGTCGGCGGCTGACCGGCAGCGCGGTGTCGCCGACCACGACCGACGGTTCGGCGCCGGACAGCCGCACCTCGGTCACAGCCGATGCCCGCACGAGCGACGATCGATGCACGCGCAGGAACCCGGCATCCGCCCACCGCACCTCGAGCTCCGAGATCGGCACGCGCACGAGATGCCCGAGTCCGTCGCCGGCGTGCAATCGCGAGTAGTCGCCCTGCGCCTGCACCCAGCGCACCTCGCTGCGCCGGACGAACCGCACGATCGATCCGACCGTGACCGGCACCATCTCGTCATCGCCGGATGCCGCAGCGTCGCCGAGCTCGACGACGCGGTCGATCGACCGGCGCAGCCGCTCTGCGCGAACCGGCTTCAGCAGGTAGTCGACCGCCCGCAGCTCGAAGGCCTCGACTGCTCGGGCCTCATCGGCCGTCACGAAGACGACGGCAGGGGGCGCGGCGAGCGCGAGCAGCGACCGTGCGAGCTCGGTGCCGAGCAGCCCGGGCATGTGGATGTCGAGGAAGGCGATGCGCACTGCGCGCTCGGACAGCTGCCGCAGCGCGTCCGCGCCGGAGGTCGCGGTGAGGATCTCGCCGATCCGCTCGTCGGTGCGCAGCAGGTGCACGAGCTCGTCGAGCGCCGGCTTCTCGTCGTCGGCGACGAGGACGTCGATCATGCGCGCCTCGTTCCAGGTCTCGATCGTCGGTGCACTGGTCGTCACTCGGTGTCCGGGTCGTGCAGCGGCTGCGACTTCGGCACCCGCATGCGCACCAGGGTACCCGCGCCGGTGTTCGTCTCGATCACGAGTCCGCCGTCGCTGCCGTAGAGCTGTCGCAGTCGGGTGTCGACGTTGCGCAGACCGACGTGCAACCCGTCGTCGGCCGCGGTGAGCGTCGTCCGCAGTCCCTCCGGGTCCATGCCGACGCCGTCGTCCTCCACGGTGATCTCGGTGTGGGTGCCGTCGTCACGCGAGACGATGCGGATCTCGCCGCCGCCCTCGCCCGGCTCGAGCCCGTGCCGCACCGCGTTCTCGACGAGCGGCTGCACCGACAGGAACGGGATGACCGTCGCGAGCGTCTCCGGTGCGATCTGCAGTGTGACACGCAGGCGATCACCGAACCGGGCGCGTTCGAGTTCGAGATACGAGTGGATGCTGCCGAGCTCCTCCGCGAGGGTCGTGAACTCCCCCTGCCGGCGGAAGGAGTAGCGGGTGAAGTCGGCGAACTCGAGCACGAGCTCACGGGCACGAGCGGGGTCGGTGAGGATGAACGAGGCGATCGCCGTGAGCGCGTTGTAGATGAAGTGCGGGGAGATCTGCGCCCGCAACGAGCGCAGCTCCGCCTCGGCCAGTTGGGTGCGCGAGGCATCGAGACCGCCGAGCTCGACCTGCGCGGCGCACCAGTCGGCGACCTCTTCCGCTGCACGGACGAGCGCCGCAGGCACCGGGGCGGCGAACGCCACGACGACGCCGACGACGTGGCTGTCGACGAGGATCGGTGCGCCGACCGCTGCGAGATCGTCGTCGGGTCCTGGCGCCGGGAACACCTGCCGCCGCCCCGATGCCCGCACCTGGGTCGCGATCCGGAGCGCCGCCGCCTCCAGCCCGTCGGAGGGACCGTCGAACGACACCGTGTCGTCGTCGCTCACGATCGCGACCGCCGCGCTGCCCAGCAGCACGCGCAGATGCCGCGCCGCCTTCACCACATCGGGCGACGAGAGTCCGGCACGCAGGTGCGGGGCCGCGAGACTCGCATGGTGCAGCGCGGTGAGCGCCGCCTGCTCCGCATCGCTGCCGAGGTCCGGTGCGCGGCGGGCGAGCCGCCGCGCGAGCAGCAGGAGCACCGAGAGCACGATGCCGCCGAGCACGCCGAGGATCGCGGCGAGGACGACGTCGGTCATGCGTTCAGCCTAGGCACTGCGCTGTGGCGACGCTTCGACAGGCTCAGCGACCCAACCGTGCGTCGGTCCCTGAGCCCAACCACCTGGGTCCCTGAGCCCGACCACCTGGGTCCCTGGCCCGACCACCTGGGTCCCTGAGCCCGTCGAAGGGCCGACCGTCAGCAGCACCTGGCACCGGGGTTGCGATCCTGGTCGTCCATCCGCTGCCGCCAGAACTGACGCTCGGTCATCGGCTCCTCGCCCGGGTGCTGCCGCCGGTGATGGGCGACGTAGGTCGCGTAGGCGGTATCACCCATCAGGGTCGTCATGTACCAGCGGATGCCGCGGCCGACCCGCCCCACGGCGCTGAGCAGCGCGCGCAGCGGGGTGGTCGCGGCATCCGTCCGGTTCGTCATCAGTGGCTCGACGCCTTGCGCTCATCCGCGAGAAGCGGTTCCCACTGCTTCTCGAGCTCGCGCTCTGCCGCGTTGGGCAGGAAGCCGGCCGGGGCGAAGCGCCGGGAGGCCACCGGCTCGTCCTCGGTGTTCTCGCCGCCGCCGTTGCGGATGGCTGTGATCGTCACGACCACCGCGGCGACCATCACGACGATCGCGAGGGTGACGAAGATGATCGACAAGGTCCCCTGCACCGCGGTGTTGCGGATGACGGCGTCGAGCACCTCCGGCGCTCCGAGCGAGGTGTCGCCGCTGTCCCGCGCCGCCACGTACTTGAAGTGGTTCGCCCAGTAGCCGATCGCGGGGACCGGGGAGAGGATCTTGTACAGCGAAGCCGTGATCGTGACGACCGCGGTGAACGCGAGCGGCAGACCGATGATCCACAACCACTTGATGGAGCTCTTGCCGCGCTTGGCGACGATGGCCATCACCACGGCGAGCGCGATCGCGGCGAGCAGCTGGTTCGCGATGCCGAACAGCGGGAAGAAGGTGTTGATGCCGCCGAGCGGGTCGGTGACGCCGAGGATGAGGATCGCTCCCCAGCCGGCCACCATGATCGCGGTGCAGATCCAGACACCGGGGCGCCAGGAGACGTCACGGAACTTGGGGAACCAGGCGCCGATCGAGTCCTGCAGCATGAAGCGGGCGACACGGGTTCCGGCATCCACCGCGGTGAGGATGAACAGCGCCTCGAACATGATCGCGAAGTGGTACCAGAACGCCATCATCGCCTGACCGCCGAGGGCCTGCTGCATGATGTGCGCGAGACCGAGCGCGAGCGTCGGGGCGCCACCCGTGCGGGAGACGATCGACTCCTCGCCGACGGCCTGCGCGGTGCCGGTGAGCATCTCGGGCGTCAGGTTCACCCCCGTCAGCCCCAGGGAGTTCACGAAGGCGACGGCCCCTTCGACCGTGCCTCCGGTCGCAGCGGTCGGGGCGTTCATCGCGAAGTAGATGCCCTGGTCGATCGAGATCGCGGCGACCAGCGCCATGATCGCGACGAAGGACTCCATGAGCATGCCGCCGTACCCGATGAAGCGCGTCTGGCGCTCCTTCTCGATGAGCTTGGGCGTGGTTCCCGAGGCGATCAGCGCATGGAATCCCGACAAGGCACCGCACGCGATCGTCACGAACAGGAACGGGAAGAGCGGGCCGGCGAACACCGGACCCATGCCGTTCTCACCGAAGACGCTGACCGCGGGGACCGTGATCTCAGGACGCACCAGGATGATGGCGCCGGCGAGCATGACGATCACGCCGATCTTCATGAAGGTGGACAGGTAGTCGCGCGGTGCGAGCAGCAGCCAGACCGGGAGCACAGCGGCGATGAAGCCGTAGATGATGATGCCCCACGCGATCGTGGTGCGGTCGAGGTGGAAGATCGCCTGACCCCAGTCGGTGCCGGCGACCCAGCCGCCGCCGACGATCGCGGCCATGAGCAGCACGAAGCCGATGATCGAGACCTCGGTGACCTTGCCAGGACGCAGGAAGCGCAGGTAGATGCCCATGAAGATGGCGATCGGGATGGTCATGGCCACCGAGAAGACGCCCCAGGGGCTCTCGCCGAGCGCGTTGACGACGACGAGCGCGAGGATCGCGACGATGATCAGCATGATCAGCAGCGAGGCGACGATCGCGGCGGTGCCGCCGATCCGGCCGAGCTCCTGGCGCGCCATCTGCCCGATCGTGCGGCCGCCGCGGCGCATCGAGAAGAAGAGCACCGTGTAGTCCTGCACCGCACCGGCGAGCACGACACCGACGATGATCCAGATCGTGCCAGGCAGGTAGCCCATCTGCGCGGCCAGCACGGGTCCGACGAGAGGTCCGGCACCGGCGATCGCGGCGAAGTGGTGGCCGTAGAGCACGCGGCGGTCGGTGGGGACGTAGTCCTTGCCGTCCTGCTTGACCTCGGCAGGGGTGGCCCGGCGGTCGTCGGGGCGGGTGATGTACTTCTCGATCACCTTCGAGTAGAAGCGGTAGCCGATCAGGTACGTGCAGACGGCCGCGAACACGAACCAGATCGCGTTGACGGTCTCGCCGCGGACGATCGCGAGCATGGTCCAGGCGACGGCGCCGAGCAGAGCGATCGCCGCCCACAGGATGATCTTCGGCAGCGTCCAGCGGTTGGCCTTCTCGTGGTGCTCCTCGGAGAGGGCGACAGGGGGAAGTTCGTCCGTCGAGGGGCGGCGCGACGAAGGTGCGGTCATGGGGTTCTCCTCGGTGTGCGCATCATTGCGTTGTCCAACGCTATGAAGGGTGCGCGCGGACGCCCTGCATGGAGAGCGGATGCTGCGACGAGCGGCACGGACCGCGCGACGAACGGGTGATTTCTCCCGGCCGCCACGGGGCATCCGCCGCTTTCGCGCAACTAGGCTGGAACCGTGGCCCGAACCCCCGTCCTGTCGACCCGCGTGCTGCTCGTCTGCGCGGCGATCGGGGTCGCCACCGGCATCATCGGCGGCATCGCCGGGCTGCTGACGCCGGTCGTGCTGATCGCCGCCCCGTGGGCGTACGGCCTGCTGCTCGGCTCACACGTGCTGCCGGGGATCATCGCGCAGGAGGTGCTTCGGCGTCCGCTCGTCGCGGTGGTCACCCATTTCATCGCCGCGCTCGTCGCCAGCGCGTTCAACCCGGCCTGGTCGCTGCGGTTCATCGGCACTGCGCTGTTGTTCGGCGCGATCCAGGAGGGCGTCGCAGCCCTCACCCGCTATCGGGCGTGGGGGCCGTGGCGCTTCTTCATCTCGGCAGCGGTGATCGGCGTGATCGTGGCAGTCGTCGTGTTCTTCGCGGCGCATCTGGGTTCGTTGCCCCCGTGGGCGCAGATCGCGTACCTCGCGCTCTCGGTGCTCGGCCCGATCGGCTGGACCGCCGTGGGCCTCGGCGTCGGCACCGCGTTGAGTCGAGCTGGCGTGGCTCGCCGCTGAGCCCCTCCCTGCACGCGTGACTGCCTGGAACCCGAGCATGGCAACTCAGGTAAGGCTCAGCTAAGTTAGTACGGTACGTTCCATCGACCCGGGGTTCCGCCGTGCGCCCATCCGCGCCTCTTCTCCGCGTGCGTGATCTCTCCCTCACCCACGCCGATGCCGCGCACCCATCACCTGGGAACGTCACCTTCGACATCGCGCCAGGCGAGGTCGTGCTGCTGCTCGGCCCGTCAGGATCGGGCAAGTCCACGCTCACGCTCGCATTGAACGGGCTCATCCCGCACGCGCTGCCTGCGACCATGACCGGCACCGTCGAGGCCGGCGGGATCGACACGGCATCCGCGCAGACCGCCACGCTCAGCACGCACGTCGCGATGGTGTTCCAGGACCCCGACGCCCAGATCGTCACCGGCAGCGTGTACGACGAGGTGGCGTTCGGGCCAGAGAACCTGCTGTTGCCCCTCCACGAGGTGCGCGAACGCACCGAGCATTCGCTGCGCCGGGTGGGACTCTGGGGGCGCCGCGACGAGAACCCCGATCGGCTCTCCGGCGGCGGCCGCCAACGCCTCGCGATCGCCTGCGCGCTCGCGATGGGCTCGCCCCTGATCGTGCTCGACGAGCCGACGGCGAACCTCGATCCGCAGGGGATCGACGACGTGTATGCGGCGCTCGTCGATGTCGTCGCGACCGGCGACCGCGCGATCCTGCTGGTGGAGCACAACCTCGATGCGGCGATGGGCTTCGTCACCCGCACGATCGTGCTCGACCGCGCCGGCAGCGTCGTGTTCGACGGGCCGGCCGCCGAGATCATCCGCGCTCACGCCGACGAGCTCGTGGCGATGGGGGTGTGGCTGCCGGCAGCGACACTCGCGGCACTGCGGCTGCGCGGTGAGGGCATCCCGCTGACGCCGCTCCCCCTCACGGCCGACGAGCTCGCCGTCGCGCTCGCCACGCACCCTGGTGCTGCAGACATCGCCCGTGCCGTCACGCCGACGGCATCCGTTGCGACGCCGTCGGTCATCCGGGCTCGGGGGCTCACGGTCACGCGCCACCGCACCGAGATCCTGCACGGCGTCGATCTCGATATCGAGCAGGGCAGCCTGACCGCGATCGTCGGCGCGAACGGCGCAGGCAAGACGACGCTCATCCAGGCGCTCGCGGGTGTCGTGCCGCCGCCCAAGCGGCAGGTCGACGTCGACGGACTCGACCCGGCCACGGCCTCGCCGCGCGAGCTGGCCGCACGCATCGGCTTCGTGTTCCAGAACCCGGAGCATCAGTTCATCGCGCACACCGTGTTCGACGAGCTCGCGCACGGGCTGCGGCTCCGACAGGCTCAGGGCCCGAGGGACCAGCGGATGCCGGATGCCGAGGTCACGGCGCGCGTCGAGGAGATGCTCGGCCGATTCGGCCTCGAGCACAAGGCCGGGGTGCATCCGTTCCTGCTCTCCGGCGGCGAGAAACGGCGGCTGTCGGTCGGCACCGCGCTCATCACGCGTCCGCAGGTGCTCGCGCTCGATGAGCCCACCTTCGGGCAGGATCGCGCCCGTGCATCCGAGCTCCTCGATCTGCTGCGAGGGCTGCGCGATGAGGGCACCACGATCATCATCGTGACCCATGATCTGCAGCTGGTCGCCGAGCACACGACGCACACCGTGATCCTCGCCGACGGGCGGGTGCACGCGGCAGGGCGCACCGCCGAGCTCTTCCAGGACGAGCGCATCTTCACGGATGCCGGGCTGCGGCTCCCCGCGCTGCAGCGCGTGCTGGCGTCGTATCCGCGGTCGGTGGAGTCATGAGCGCCGCGATCTTCGATCCGTACGCGGCGATGGTCGCGACCTCGCGGCATCAGTTCCTGTACGCCCTGAACCCGCTCTCGAAGGTCGCGGGCCTCGCTCCCGCCATGGTGCTGCTGGTGTTCGTGCGCGATCTCGCGACGCCGGCCGCGTTCCTCGTGCTCGCGTACGCGCTGATCCTGTTCGGCGCGAGGATGACGGCGCGCGTCCTGCTCATCCTGCTGCTGGCGGTGCCGGTGGGGATGGCCGCGATCGGCCTGGGCTTCTCGCTGTGGGTGGATGCCGCGCTCGTGAACGACACCGTCGCGCTCGTGCAGATCGGCGACTGGACGCTGTTCGCGGACGCGCTGCAGATCGGTTTCGCGACCGCGCTCCGTCTGGGGGCGATCATCGCCCTCGCCCTCGTCGGCGGTCTCACGACGAGTGGGCCCGACCTGGTGCGTGCGAGCGTGCAACAGCTGCGGGTGCCGTATCGGATCGGGTACACCGCGCTCGCGGCGTTCCGTTTCGTGCCGCGCTTCGGCCATGAGCTCGCGGTCATCCGTGCGGCGCACCGCGTGCGCGGCCACCACGGCGGGCGGGGGCCGTTTGCTCGGATCGCCCGCGGCTGGGGCTACATCGTGCCGTTGCTGGCCGGTGCCATCCGCCACGCTGAGCGCGTCGCTCTGGCGATGGACTCGCGCGCCTTCGGTGCCCATGCGACGCGGACCGAGCGGCACCTGGTGCCGTTCCGCACGCGCGACACGGTCTTCATCGTGCTGTGCCTCGCGGCATCCGCTCTGATCTTCTTCGTGTTCTTCCCCTGGCAGCTTCCCGGAAAGGCGTCCTGATGGCGTTCAGCAAGATGGTCAAACCCGATTCCGCCGAACTCATCCACGTGATGGTGCTGCGATCGGAACGGCTGTCGGCGCATTGGGTCCGCGTGACGCTCGGTGGCGGTGAGATCGAGAAGTTCCGGCCGATGGGCTTCGATCAGTGGTTCCGGCTGTTCCTGCCGATCGGCGGCGATGTGGGGCTCGACCGCGTACCGGCGAAGGCGAACACGATGTTCGGGTATCTGAAGTTCCTGCGCATCCCCGATGGTGAGCGGCCGGTGATGCGCAATTACAGCGTGCGTGCGTACCGGCCGGCGGCTGCAGGGCGAGGTGCCGAGATCGATGTGGATTTCGTGCTGCACGGCTCGGCTGCAGACGGCACCGCTGGTCCTGCGTCGCGCTGGGCTGAGACCTGCGCGCCCGGTGAGCACGTGCTGATCATCGATGAGGGCCTCGCGTTCAATCCGGAGCGCGGCACCGCTCGTGTGCTGCTGGTCGGCGATGAGACGGCGTTGCCGGCGATCTCGTCGATCTGCGCTTCGCTGCCGTCGGATGCCACCGGCACCGCGATCATCGAGGTTGCGTCAGAGGAGGATGCGTTGGCGTTCCCCCATCCGTCGGGCATCGAGGTGGTCTGGATCGTTCGTCCGCATGCAGAGCAGCCGGGCGCGCTGGCTCTGACTGCGCTGCACACGATGGCTTTGCCGGATGCTCCTTTCCACGCGTATGCGGCCGGCGAGCAGGCCCTCGCTTCCGGTGTGCGCAAGCACTTGGTCGGTGAGCGGGGCGTCGACAAGAACTCGGTCAGCTTCTGCGGCTACTGGAAGATCGGCGCGGCATCTCCCGCCTCGAAGGCCGCCCGCGAGGCAGCTGCGGAGCCCCTCGCATGAGCGGCACGAATGCCGCCGGTGACGCGAACCTCGCCGATACCCCCGGCCGCACGAATGCCATCGGTGACGCGAGCCTCCCCGGCACCCCCGGCCGCACGGGTTCCGGCGGCGATGCCCTCGTCACCGAGACCGCTGCCGATATGACCGGCCCATCGGCGACGCGCACGGGCGGACGCTTCCGCTTCCCCACCGCGATCCTGCTGACCTGCGCCGCGCTCGGTGTCGCGGGTGCTGTGCTGCTTGCTCCGATGAACTGGGCAGCCACGATCCTGACAGGTCCGCTGCCGTTCCTGGGCATGGCACTTGCCGGACTGTGGCTGCTGCCGTCAGTGGTCGCGCTTCGTCTGCTCCGTCGTCCGCTGGTGGGACTGCTGGTCGGTCTCATCGCGGGTCTCGTGCTCGTGCCGTTCTCGGGCTACGGGTTCCAGAGCGTCGCGACGAACGTCTGGTGGGCCGCGTTCACAGAGCTGCCGTTCCTGCTCGTGTTCTGGCGCTACTGGGGAACCTGGATGCACTACGTCGGTGCGGTGGTCGTCGCTCTCGTGTATCCGGTCCTTGCCTGGGCCTCGTTCAACCTGGGTGCGATGCCACTCGGATTGCAGATCGCGTTCTTCGCCACCACCATGGCGAGCTGCATCGGGGGCACCGCTCTCGGCATCCTGATCGCCGATCGCCTCCGCCGCGCTGGCGTCGGCGGGCGCCGCTGACCTCGGTCGCTCGATCCGGCCGATCTGACCGCCCGCGTCGCTGTCTTCTCCCGCGCGCACTCGTCGAGCGGTTCGCAACGCTCCGTCGTTCGAATGCACTGCCTCGTTCGATTGCACTGCCTCGTTCATCTCTTCAGGCGGCGATGTCGAGTCGTGCGCGTCCGCCGAGGCGTGGTGTGCGTTCGGGGTCGACGTAGCTGGGTGGGATGAACCACACCCGTGCTGCCGTCCCTGCCTGGTCGATGTGGATGCCCCACCCGTTGTCATGGATGCGGTGGTGACAGGTCTCACACAGCAGCACCCCGTTGGACAGGTCCGTCGGTCCGGTGTCTCGCTGCCACCACCGGATGTGGTGTGCTTTCGTCATCCCCGGTGGGAGCCCGCACATCGCACACCCACCATCACGTTCCACGAGCGCGAGACGTTGCGCCTTCGTGAACAACCGTCGCTCCCGCCCCCAATCGAGGACCTCGCTGTCCCCGCCGAGGACCCAGGGGATCACCCCACCCCCGGCCGCGATCCGCCTGGCCGCCCCGACACTGAGCGGCTGATCAACCCCATCGATCGACGCCGCCCCGACACCCGAGTCCAGATCATCCAGGC
>NZ_JYIW01000006.1 GCF_000956525.1 Microbacterium oxydans | reverse complement strand
CCACCCCCGCGCCCCCACCCCGTGAGGGGTCAACACACGCCGCAGCGCAGCATCCGATCGCGGCGTTTCGTGGCTCCTCAGGCGAGGGCGGAGCGCGATCAGGCGAGACGAGGCGCGATCAGGCCGGGACTTCCTCGCACACGCTGAGCTGCGGCAGGCCGTGCATCTCGTAGTGCTCGACCAGGCGGAGGCGTCCGTCCTCCGTGAGCTCGATCTCGCTCTCGCCGTCGCCGGTGACGACCGTGCCGTCGGCGACGAGCACGTGCACGAATGAGACCCAGATCGTGTCACCCGTTCGCGTGCCGACGAACTTGCCGAAGGTCACGGTGTCGCCCTCATAGCCGCCCCAGATGGCGCCGTCGCGCTCGAAATACTCGAACACGCTCGGTGCGTCGGGGTCGACCGCTGAGGTGGTCGAGGAGACCATCCCGAATCGGCGGCCGTCGAGGGAAGGGAGCGTCGCAGTGGCAGTCACTCCTCGATTATGGGGGATGCCGTCAGCCCTCGACCGCGTCGGACGCGCGCCATTCATCGTCGAGCAGCCCGAAGATCAGCAGCGTCGACCACTCATCCTTGAACCACTCGCTGTCCACGAGTCGGGCCTCCTGCCGGAAGCCGAGCCGCTCCACGACCCGCGCCGATGCGGTGTTGCGCTCGTCGATCCGCGCGGAGATGCGGTGCAGCCCGAGCCCGTCGAAACCGAGCGCGAGCAGTGCGCCGACCGCCTCCGTCGCGAAGCCTCGACCCGCTGACCGGGGGTCGAAGATGTACCCGACCTCGCCGGCGCGATCGACCTCGCTGCGCCAGAACAGCACGACGTCGCCGATCAACTCCCCGGTCGCGCGCTCCTCGACGGCGAGGCACACGGCATCGCCATGCTGCGCGAACCGCGTGTTCGACCAGGTCGTCGCGATGCGGCGCTCGACCTCTGCGAGTTCGAGCGGGGCGTAGGGCACATAGCGCACGACATCCGCGTCGGACTTGTACGCGTGCATCGCCGCGGCGTCGTCGATCACGATCGGGCGCAGCAGCAGACGCTCGGTGCGGATCGGGTAGTCGGGCGCGAGACGGATGCCGCGGCCGCGCTCCGAGTCCTCGGACTCCGAGGTCATTCGAGGTCCATGGAGATGAGCCCCGGCCGCTGGGCGGTGTCGGCTCGCAGGGTGAGCAGGAGGTCGCCGTAGTCCGGGCTGATCTCGATGCGTGCTGACGACAGGATGTGCCTGACGGGGCGCCCGCTGGTGCGCTCGATGCGGAGTCGACGGTTCGGGTATGCGGGTGGCGTCAGCCAGAGGCGGGTGATCTGGTCGTACGGATGGTCGACGTCGTCGATGCGGATGCCGTGGTGCGTGAGGGAGATCTGCGTCGGCGCCGACCGTGCGACCCTGCTGCGCAGCCCGGCGAGGATCCCGCATGCGATCGCGGCGAGCCCGGCGAACGGAGCCAGGAGGACCAGGGCCGACAGCTCGCTGTCGAGGAATCCGGGCTGCAGGACCAGGACGATCGTCGCGGCCGTCGCCAGGGCGCAGACGACGGTGGCGATCGTCAGTCCACGGACCAACCCGCGCTCACGCGAGGCGTCGACCGTGAACATCCGCGGAAGGTGCGCCCTGGCCCTGGCGTCGTCCACCGGGTCGGCGAGGCGCGGTTGCGCGATCGGGTTCAGCTCGGCCATCAGCTCATTGAAGGTGGCCCGCGTGAATCCGGGCAGTTCGACCGTGATCTCCCGGCCGGCGCTGTGCACGATCAGGGCGCGCGTGACACCGCTGCGCAGACCGTTCGTGCGGTGCTCGGTGATCTGCGAGCGGAATCCGGTCGCGGCGCGCACGTACGTCTCCCGCGCGCCCGGTCGACCGATCTCCACGGCGTCGGGGCGCACGACGATGCGCATGTTCCGGAACCAGAAGGTGCTCACCCAGACAGCCACGGTGAGCGCGATCGCCACGACCGCGACGATCAGCCCGCGGGTGGAGAGCTCCATGTTCCGCGGCAGGAACCGCGGAAGGATGAAGAGCGTCGCCGCAGACAGCACCACCGAGAGCACCAGCGCGCCGATCGCTGCCCGAAGCGGATGCCGGCGGAACACCCGTTCGCCGGGCATGACCGAGGTCTGATTCACCATGCGACATCTCCCCTTGGGCCGTCGAGCGTCCGCGATACGCCTCTACCGTAGTGGGGACGCACGACCGGGGCGCGGTTTCTTCGGGCCGTCGGCCAGCAGGGCGCCACGCGATCTGCTCGCCGCCCAGACCAGCGCACCGGCCGCGATCACCGTCGCGAGCAGCCCCACGATGTGGAGCAGCAGTGATGCGAGGCCACGCTCCGGCAGCAGGAACCCGTAGGGCACCCATCCGTCTGTGACGCCACGGACCAGCACCACCACCAGCCAGGCGATCGGGTACGGGAGCAGCATCCACATCCGTCGCCAGGCGAGTCGGGGCCGGTCGCCGATGAACACCCAGTCGAGTGCGACCAGGAGCGGGAACACGACATGCAGGACGAAGCTCATCCACGGCGGCGCCGAGCCGGTTCCGGGAACCAGCAGGTTGTAGATCAGGGCGACGACCAGGAGGTACGCCGTCACGATGCCGCGCGCGAGCGTGAGCACAGGCGGAACCCGTCGCCCCACGATCATCAGCGAGCCCGTGGCGATCAGGATGCCGGCGGCCAGCAGACTCGTCTGATTCGTGAAGTAGCCGAAGTAGTCGAAGGGGTTGGCGTCTCCGACGGCGATGCGAAGGCCGTAGCCGAAGCAGAGCACCGCCACGACGAACACCCCGGCGACCGTTCGACACAGCCCCCACGCGGCGACCCGTCTGGCGAAGTCGGTCTCGGCGGTCACCCCGACACTCTATGTGGGTAGCGTGGGTGGCATGGAGTGGATCGCGAACCCGAGCGTCGGCGATTGGCTGCGCGAACGCCTCGACCCGGGCTTCGCCTCCATGCACGGTGTCGTGCCCCGCGGGTACCCCGCGTACGCCAGGGTGTTCCATCCGCCGCTGGTCGACGATGCACCGACCACCTGGGCAGCGACCGCCGCAGCATTCGGCACCACGCTGCACGGGCTCGCCCAGTGGCAGCGCATCGTGCGCACGCCGGTCGACGGAGACTGGCGCACCCGGATCGGGCCCGATGGCCGTGAGTACTCGGCGCCGCTCGAGGGCGAGCTCGACCCGGAGCAGCTCGCGGCCGTGGCCGATCACCTCGTCGCGCACACGACGACACCGGATGCCGGAGTCGCCGCGCTGTGGGAGGGGCACGGGGGCCTGCTCGGCCACTTCGGGCAGACGCCGTCCAGCGCGTTCGCGGTGTCGAGCGATGATCCGCACCACCAGGCCATGCTGAACCGCAGCACGCACGATCCGTTCAACAACGTCTTCCGCAAGCCGACCTGGCAGGAGGGCATCCTGTCGCGTGCGATCTCGGAGGGCCCGCGGCTGCAGCTTCCCGACCGCGAGCACGTGCTGTTCTCCGCCGCGCCGCGCACGTTCGCCGACCCGGATTGGGTGCTGCACGCGGCCTGGCGCGATGTCGCCGCTGAGGAGCGCGGCTTCCCGCCGTCCGCGCAGAGCCCGGGCATCCTCTGGCCCGAGGATCGAGCCTGGGTGCTGGTGACCGAGGTCGATTTCGACTCCACGATCGTCGCGGGCTCGAATGAGCTGATCCGTGCGATCTGCACCGATGCCCGGATCGAGGCGCTGCCGATCCGGGAAGGCGCCGACCTCGGCTGGGACGCCGACGAGGTGAACCGGTGACGACGCCGCAGCATCCGATCACCTTCGATTCGCGCCCGCTGACCGAGCCCGTCGATCCGGCGGCAGTGCGGTCGTTCGCCGCCGAGCTGCGATCGCGTCGCTCCGGCACCGCGACGGCCGCCGTCGTCATCGGCATCGTCGTGGCGGTGGTCGCGGCCGTCATCATCATCCCGGTCTTCGTCACCATCCTGATCAGCATCGTGTCCCTCGGCGAGAATCCCGGCATCGCCGTGATCCCGGTGCTCCTGATCGTGCTCGGATTCGGCGCCGCGGTCGTGATCGCGTGGTTGACGTGGCGCCGCGGACGCGAGCGTCGCTACCGGCTGCACCGTTTCGCGCAGGCGAACGGCATGGAGTACGAGGCCCAGGTCGACTCGCCGCCGCTGCCGGGCATGATCTTCAGCCTCGGGAACTCCCGGATGTCGACCGACCTGTTGCGCGGCTCCCGTCCGCGTTTCGTCGAGTTCGGCAACTATCAGTACACGGTGCGATCCGGGAAGAGCTCCACGACCTACCGGTGGGGCTACGTCGCCGTGAAGCTCGACGTGCCGCTGCCGAACATCGTGCTCGACGCTGTCGGCAACAACGGGTTCGGGTCGAATCTGCCGGCCTCGTTCCAGAAGCAGCAGCGGCTGTCGCTCGAGGGCGATTTCGATCAGCACTTCACCCTGTACTGCCCGGCCGGCTACGAGCAGGATGCGCTCTACCTGTTCACGCCGGACATCATGGCTCGGTTCATCGACAATGCGGCCCAGCTCGACGTCGAGATCGTCGACGACTGGCTGTTCCTGTACACGCAGCGCAGAGTGTCGACCCTCGACGCGGCGACGTGGGCGTGGCTGTTCGGCGCGGTCGGCGCGCTCATGACGAAGTTCGACCAGTGGGCGCGGTGGCGCGATGACCGCCTGCGGGCCGAGAACAGCGCCGCAGCGCTCACGACCGGCGCCGTGCAGCTGCCGTTCGCGCCACCAGCGGGACTGCTCACTCCCCCGCCCGGGGTGGCCCAGCAGGGACGCCGGCTGAAGCGCAGCGGAACCTGGGTGCCGATCGTGTTCCTGATCGGCTTCGGGCTGATCTGGTTCTGGATTCGGATGCACTGACCGCGTGGCTTCCATGCACGTGAATGAGCGCAATCACTTGCAACCTCATCCGGTATACCATACCTGGCAAACGCTCCGCTGCGTCAGTCCCCAGCTGACCGCGAGTGTGACGGCTCAGCCGTCTGCGGAGGAGGATTCACTTCTCCTCCTCCGATCCCGAGGGGGGATGGGGTGGATGTCGGTCCCCAAGCGACACCCACCCCCACTACCCTCCTCGGTTCTTCACGTCCGGCCTCTGCGCGTCCGGCCGCGTTACTCAGCGTGACGACGTCGGCCCCACTCCGTTCTGCATGCAAGAGAATGGAAGGTGATGTCTGAACGCGAAGATCACACCACCTGGCAGGCCGAGCGCCGCGCCTCCGTCACGTCGGCGACCGGCAACCTCGCCCTGATCGAGACCCGCTGGACCGGCGAGCGCCCGGATCTGGATGCCGAGCGGCTCGCCGCATCCGACACCGTGACCGTGACGCCCGTCGAGCGCACGAACATCGAGACCGGCGCGGCCGAGCACGGGCTTCGCCTGTGGGACGCGGATGCTCCGGCCATCCGTGCCTTCGACCGCATCGACACCTACGAGTACGACCCCGCCTGGGTGCTCGAGGGGCACTTCACCCCGGTGGCCGGCGACCGTCGGGTGTCGTTCGAGCACATCCGAGACAACGGCGGCTCGCGCGACCTCGTCGTGCCAGGCGACATCCGGTTCGAGCTCGACGGCCGCGAGTACACGCTCGCCGCGTTCGACGACGGCGGCACGCTGCTGCTCGTGTTCGGCGACCAGACCAACGGCTCCGAGACCTACGGGTCCGGTCGCTTCCTGTTCGTCGAGCTGCGCGATGACGAGGGAACGGTCGTGCTCGACTTCAACCGCGCCTTCGTGCCGCCCTGCGGGTTCAGCGCCCAGTACAACTGCCCGCTGCCCCCGGCATCCAACCGCTTCCCCCTGCCGATCCGAGCAGGCGAGAAGAACGTCGTGTTCCGCGACGGCTTCGACATCTACGCGGCGTGACGCCGCACACTCTCACCCTGGAGTACTCATGAGAAGAACCCGCATCCTCGGCGCGCTCGGCGCCGTCGCAACGCTCGCCCTCGTGGCCGGCTGCGCGTCAGGCACGAGCACCGACGCCACCGCGAGTGAAGACGCCACGATCTTCATCGGGTCGCTGTACGAGCCGACCAACCTCAGCAACACCCAGGGCGGTGGCCAGGGCGTGACCGAGGCCCTCACCGGCAACGTCTACGAGGGCCTGTACCGGCTGACGGACGACGGCGAGGTCGAGCCGCTGCTCGCCGAGGACGCCCAGGTGTCGGATGACGGGCTGACGTACACGATCACGCTGCGCGACGACGTGACGTTCCACTCGGGCGACCCGCTCACGTCCGCCGATGTGAAGTCGAGCGTCGAGGCCGTCACCGCCGAGGACTCGGTCTCGGCCCGCAAGTCGAGCTTCAAGACGATCGCCGACATCGCCACCCCCGACGACAACACCGTCGTGTTCACCCTGTCGCAGCGGTCGATCTCGTTCCTGTACAACCTCAGCTACGTCTGGATCGTGAACGACGAGGCCGGCGACATCACCAGCACGGAAGACGGCACCGGCCCGTACACGCTCGACGACTGGAAGAAGGGCTCGACCCTGACCCTCCAGCGCTGGGACGACTACTGGGGCGACCCGGCCAAGAACGGCGAGGTCGTCTACACGTACTTCACCGACGCGACGGCCGAGAACAACGCCCTGCTCACGGGTGAGATCGACGTGATCACCAGCGTGCAGAGCCCCGACTCGCTCACGCAGTTCGACTCCGACGACTACGTCGTCAGCGAGGGCACCTCGACCACGAAGGAACTGCTCGCGTTCAACGACCGCGTCGCGCCCTTCGACAACGCACTCGTGCGCAAGGCGATCTACTCCGCTGTCGACACCAAGAAGCTCCTCGAGTCGATCTGGGGCGACTACGGCACGCTCATCGGATCGATGGTCCCGCCGACCGACCCCTGGTACGAGGACCTCACGTCGGTGAACCCGTACGACGTCGAGCTCTCGAAGGACCTGCTCGCGCAGGCCGGCTACGCCGACGGCTTCACGTTCACGCTCGACACCCCGAGCTACGACCCGCACCCCGCCGTGGCGGAGTTCCTGCAGTCGCAGCTCGCCGAGGTCGGCATCACCGTCGAGATCAACACGATCAGCGCCGACGAGTGGTACACGAAGGTCTTCAAGGAGCAGAACTTCGAGGCGACGCTCCAGGAGCACGTGAACGACCGTGACGTGGTCTGGTACGGCAACCCCGACTTCTACTGGGGGTACAACGACGCCGACGTGCAGCAGTGGGTCTCGGAGGCCGAACAGGCAGCCACGACCGACGAGCAGACGGCCCTCCTGAAGCAGGTCAACGAGAAGATCGCGGCGGATGCTGCGAGCGTATGGTTGTACCTGTACCCGCAGATCGTGGTCGCCTCCAGCGACCTCAGCGGGTATCCGGTCAACGGCCTGAACTCGCAGTTCTTCGCCTACGACATCGTCAAGTCCTGACGCGCGAGGGGGATGCCGCGTGTCGGCATCCCCCTCTTCCATCCTGAGAAGCCATGCCCGCCTACCTGCTTCGCCGCCTCGCGTTCCTCGTCGTGTCGCTCGTCGTCGCGATGATCGCGATCTTCGTGCTGCTGCGACTGCTGCCGGGCGACCCGGCCAACGCCCTGCTCTCGGTGAACGCGACCCCTGAGCAAATCGCCGCAGCGCGCGCACAGGTCGGCTCCGATCAGCCGCTCCTGCAGCAGTTCGCGACGTGGGCCGGCCAACTGATCCGCTTCGACCTCGGCGACTCGTTCCTGAGCTCGCGGCCGGTCGGTCCCGACATCGCCGCCCGGCTCGCCGTGACGCTGCCGCTCACGCTCATCGCCTTCATCGTCGCGCTGCTCGTCTCCCTCATCATCGGCATCACCGCCGCCGTGAAGTCGGACCGCTGGTACGGCATCGCGCTCTCGGGCTTCGCGCAGCTGGGCGTCGCGGTCCCCGTGTTCTGGGTGGGCGTCGTGCTCGTGTGGATCTTCGCGCTGGGGCTCGGCGCGCTGCCGTCGGGCGGCTTCCCCCGGGATGACTGGGAGGATCCGGCTGATGCGCTGCGCTCGCTCACGCTGCCGGTCATCACGATCGTGATCGTCATGAGCGCGTCTCTCAGCCGCTACGTCCGGTCGGCGACGCTCGACGTGCTCGGCAGCGACTACCTGCGCACCGCTCGCGCCGGAGGCTCCGGCATGGCCGAGGCGCTGCTGCGTCACGGGGTGCGCAACGGCGCGGTGCCGGTCGTCGCGATCCTCGGCATCGAGCTGTCGACGACCCTGCTCGGCGCAGTCGTCGTCGAGAGCGTCTTCACGCTTCCCGGCCTCGGCAGCCTGCTGCTGTCGGCCATCGAGCAGCACGACTTCCAGGTCATCCAGGGCGTTCTCGTCGTCAGCACGCTCTTCGTGCTGCTCGTCGGGTTCGCTGCCGACATCGTGCAGCGTCTGATCGATCCGCGCCTGCGCACGAGCGTCTCGGGGAACCGATGAGCCGCATCGCAGAACAGCTGATCACCGACTCCGTCCCCGTGCGGAGGCGGCCCAAGGCGACCCTGCTGATCGGCATCGTGCTCACCGGCGTCATCGTGCTGATCGCCCTGGTCTCGCTGTTCTGGCTGCCCTATCCGCTCGCCGACACCAGCGGCAGCCGCCTCGAGGGTCCGAGCGCCCTGCACCTGCTCGGCACCGACCGGCTCGGCCGCGACCTGTTCTCGCAGCTGATGTGGGGCGCGCGGATCGCGCTCATCGTCGGCACCTGCGCGGTCGCGATCGCCGCCGTCCTCGGCACGCTCATCGGCTTGATCGCCGCGTTCGCCCGCCCCTGGGTCGACGACACGCTCTCGGCCGGGCTCGACGTGGTGATCGCGTTCCCCGTGCTGCTGCTCGCGATGCTCGTCGTGGCGGTACAGGGCGCATCGTTGTGGTCTGCCGTGCTCGCGATCGGCCTCGCGATGTCGGCGGTCGTCGCTCGTCTCACCCGCATCCTCGCGCGCCGCGTGCTGCAGGAGCAGTACATCACCGCCGCGCGCACCAGCGGCACGAGTGTGCTCGGCATCGTCTTCCAGCACGTGCTGCCGAACATCGCGCCGACGCTCGCCGTGAGCCTCGCGCTGCAGTTCGGCGCGGCCGTGCTGGCGGAGGCGAGCCTGTCGTACCTCGGCCTGGGCGCGCCGCCGCCCAACGCCTCATGGGGACGGATGCTGCAGGAGGCGCAGGGAACCGTGCTCACCGCGCCGGTCGGCGCCATCGCACCGGGCATCGCGATCATCGCGCTCGTGCTCGGCGTGAACTTCCTCGCCGACGGGCTGCGCGACCTGGCCGACCCGACCCGCAGGAGGAGCCGATGAGCCTGCTCGACGTCTCGGGCCTCACGGTCCGCTCCGGTTCCGGCGCACTCGTGCGCGATGTGTCGTTCTCGGTCGCTGCGGGCGAGCGCCTCGGGCTGATCGGCGAGTCCGGCTCGGGCAAGTCGTTGACCTCGCTCGCGGTCACCGGGCTGCTCCCAGACGCACTCGTGGCGTCGGGTTCGGTGCTGCTCGACGGGCAACAGGTCGTCGGTGCTCGGGATGCCGACCTGCGCCCGCTCCGAGGCCCCGTCGCGCAGATCGTGTTCCAGGAGCCGCTCACCGCGCTCGACCCGCTGATGCGGGTGGGCCGCCAGATCGCCGAACCGCTGCGCCGCCATCTCGGGCTGCGCGGTCCCGAGCTGCGGGCAGCCGTCGCGGCCGCACTCGACGAGGTCGCGCTGTCGGAACCGCGGTTCGCACGCGCGTACCCGCACGAGCTCTCGGGTGGTCAGCGCCAGCGCGTGGCGATCGCGATCGCCCTCGCCGCCAAGCCGCAGCTGCTCATCGCGGACGAGCCGACCACTGCCCTCGATGTCACCGTGCAGGATGGCGTGCTCGGGCTGCTCGAACGCCTCGTCGCCGAACGCGGCATGGCGCTGCTGTTCATCAGCCACGACCTGGCGGTCGTGTCGCGCATGGTTGATCGCATCGTCGTGCTCCGCGACGGGCTCGTCGTCGAGTCGGGCTCAGTCACGCAGGTGCTGCAGGCGCCGGCCGAGCCGTACACGCGGATGCTGGTCGACAGCGCCCGAGCGCTCGACGCGTTCCTCGATGCACGGGAGGCCGACGCATGAGCCTGCTCGAACTGCGTGGCGCCGGGTTCGCCTACGGATCCCGTCGCGTGCTCGACGACGTGTCGCTGCGAATCGACGAGGGCGAATCACTCGGCCTCGTCGGCGAGTCGGGTGCGGGAAAGTCGACGATCCTCCGGCTGCTGCTCGGCCTCGCCGCCCCCAGCGACGGGCAGGTGCTGTTCGAGGGCGAGCCCCTCGCGCCCGGCGCGAAGCGCCGATCCGCCCCCGCCACACCCGGGTCGCAGAACCCCTCCACCCCTGGGTTGCTGGGCCCCGCCACACCCGGGT
>NZ_JYIW01000005.1 GCF_000956525.1 Microbacterium oxydans | reverse complement strand
GAGGGTGCGAGGGGGGAGGAACAGGGGGTCAGCACTCGATGACGTTCACCGCGAGGCCGCCCTCGCTCGTCTCCTTGTACTTCGTCGACATGTCGGCGCCGGTCTGACGCATCGTCTCGACCACCGCATCGAGCGAGACGTAGTGGCTGCCGTCGCCACGCAGCGCCAGCCGTGCGGCAGTCACCGCAGTGGACGCCGCGATCGCGTTCCGCTCGATGCACGGGATCTGCACGAGCCCGCCGATCGGGTCGCACGTGAGCCCGAGGTGGTGCTCCATCGCGATCTCGGCGGCGTTCTCGATCTGCCGGTTCGTGCCACCCATCACGGCGGTGAGTCCACCTGCTGCCATCGCGCATGCTGACCCGACCTCGGCCTGGCAGCCGCCCTCGGCGCCTGAGATCGACGCGTTGGCCTTGAACAGCGATCCGAGCGCTGTGGCGGTCAGCAGGAACCGACGGATGCCGCGGCGGCGGTTCGCCTCAGCGGTCTGCTCCGCGTCGAGGGCGTCACCCGCCGAGATCGCCGGCGTTGCGGCATCCGGTCCGAACCCGAGCAGCGCACTGCCGACCAGCTCGCCGTACGGGGTGACGGCATTGCCGGCGCCGAGCCCGGAGTCAGCCAGGAACCGCCACCAGTACATGGCCACGGCGGGCAGGATGCCGGCGGCACCGTTCGTCGGCGCGGTGACGACGCGTCCGCCCGCGGCATTCTCCTCGTTCACGGCGAGCGCGAACGCGCCCAGCCATTCGCCGGGGAGCTCTCGGTGCCCGTCGGACTCGGCTTCCTCGAGCTGCCCGCGGATCACGCCGGCACGCCGCTTCACCTGCAGGAAGCCGGGCAGCACACCGTCCGCGTGCAGGCCGGCGTCGACGCAGCCGGACATCGCATCCCAGATGGCGTCGAGCCCGGCAGCGACCTCTTCCTCGCTGCGCACCGACGACTCGTTGAGCCGTGCGAGCTCGGCGATCGAGAGTCCGTGCTCGTCGCAGAGCGCGATCAGCGAAGCGGCATCCGCATAGGAATACGGATACCCGGCCGAGGCGATCGCGGCGCCCTCACCCTCGCGCCGGATGAAGCCGCCGCCGACCGAGTAATAGGTCTCCTCCGCCACGACGGCGTCATCGGCCGACCATGCCGTGATGGTCATCGCGTTCGGGTGCCCTGGCAGGCGCGTGCGAGGCGTGAAGACGATGTCGGCCTTGGCGAACGGCACCTCATGGCGGCCGTCGAGCGCGAGCATCCCGCCATCGGGGAACTCGGTCCACGCCGAGCGGACCTCCTGCGGGTCGCATGTCTCGGGGGCGAGTCCGCGCAGGCCGGCGACGACGGCATCCGGAGTCCCGTGTCCGATCCCGGTCGCACCGAGCGAGCCGAAGAGCGTGCTACCAACGCGGGCGACGTCTTCGAGGGAACCGTCGGCGGTCAGCCGGTGCACGAAATCGAGCGCGGCTCGCATGGGCCCCACGGTGTGCGAGCTCGAGGGCCCGACGCCGATGGAGAAGAGATCGAATGCCGACACATACGCTGTCACGGGTCCAGGCTAGCCGCATTCGGCGATTCGGTTCACCTACATTAACTGGATCGTTGTCGGCGCCCTCGAGCGGATGCACTACTGCACGCGCGTCAAGCCCCTTCATCGGACGCACGGGCGACGGCATCCTGGTCGTGACCGCAGCTCGAAAGGACGATCATGACGAACAGCACGCCTGACCAGGACAGCACCTCTACGCAGGACGACGCGGAGACGCAGGCGCCGACGCCGACGTCGCCGCCTGCATCCGAGGAGGCAGGACACCTCACTGCGGAGACCCCGGAACAGGCCGAGTCGCCCGAGCAGGCCGACCCGGACGAGATCCCGAGCACGGAAGAACTCCAGGAGCCGAGCACCGAGAAGGACCCGGGCGAGGAGCCCAAGGCCCCGCAGCGCGACGAGCCGGAGCCCGACCATGAGGCGGTCGGCATCGGCGTCGTCGAGACCGAGGAACCACAGGCCGACTGAAGGGGCTCGGCCCTTCGACAGGCTCAGGGACCCAGTGGGGCGACAGGATCAGGGACCCAGCGGGGCCGGGGCCGAATCACCCTGGGTCGCTGAGCCTGTCGAAGCGTCGGATGCTGCTACTCGACGAGCTTCCCCGCGGTGTCGACCTCCCGCATGAGCTCCGCGATCTCCGCGGGGATCTCGGGGATCGCCTCGTGCGTGATCCCTGCGGTCGGCGACCAGACCAGATTCACCTGCAGCGTGGGATCGGTGTCGGGGAAGTCGCTGCGGTTGTGGCATCCGCGGGTCTCGCGCCGTTCCAGCGCGGCCTCGAGCGTCGCCCTGGCAGCGAGCGCTGAGGCCTTGAGGTCGAAGGCGTGCGCGAGATCCTGGAATCCGGCGATGTCGGGGTGGATGCCGATGTCCTCCATTCGCCCCTCGATCATGTCGAGCTCGGCGAGGCCGGCGCGAAGACCGTCCTCGTCGCGGACGACGCCTGCATGCTCGGTCATCGTGTTGCGGATCGCGCGCTGCAGGGCACGCACGTTCTCGCGTCCGTCCGCGGCCAGGAGGTCGGCGATCTCGGCCCGCGCCGCAGCCACCGCTTCTGCCGACCGGTGCTGGGCTTCCAGTCCGGCCGCGTGATCCATCGCGGCCTGCCCGACGATGCGGCCGTAGACCAGGAGCTCGATCAGCGAATTGCCGCCGAGCCGGTTCGCGCCATGCAGGCCGCTCGACGCCTCACCGATCGCGTAGAGGCCCTCGACGTCGGTCTGGTGATCCTCCGGCCGCACCCACACTCCGCCCATCGAGTAGTGCGCGGTGGGTGCGATCTCGATCGGATCGGTGGTGATGTCGAGCATCTGCAGCTCCATCATCGTCTGGTAGACGCGCGGCAGCCGGGTCATGATCGTCTCGCGCGGCAGGTGCGAGACGTCGAGCCAGACGCCGCCGTTCTCGGTGCCGCGCCCTTCCTTGATCTCGGTGTACGCGGCGAGCGCGACGCGGTCGCGGGTCGAGAGCTCCTGGCGCTCCGGGTCGTACTTCGCCATGAACCGTTCACCCAGCGCGTTGCGCAGCACGCCGCCCTCGCCTCGGGCCGCCTCGGAGATCAGCGTGCCCGCCGCGTTCTCCGGCTCGATGATGCCGGACGGATGGAACTGCACGAGCTCGGGGTCGCGCAGACGGGCGCCCGCGTCGACGGCGAGGCGGAACGAGTCACCGGTGTTCTCATCGCGGCGAGAGGAGGTGCGGCGCCAGATGCGGTTGTGGCCGCCGGCGGCGAGGATCACGGAGTCGGCGTGGATCAGGTAGCGGGTGCCGTCGGCCTGATCGAACCCGTAGGCGCCGAAGATCACGTTGTCGCGCACGAGCAGGCGGGTGATGTAGACGTGGTCGAGGATGGGCACCTCGAGCTGCTCAGCGCGGCGGACGAGCGTGCGCTGGATCTCGAGTCCGGTGTAGTCGCCGGAGAATGCCGTGCGGCGGAAGGTGTGCGCGCCGAAGAACCGCTGCGAGATGCGGCCGTCGTCCTCACGGGCGAAGTCCATCCCCCACCGTTCGAGATCGCGGATGCCGCGCTCGGCGCCCTGCGTCACGATCTCGACCGTGTGCGGGTTGGCGAGCAGGTAGCTCTCCTTGATCGTGTCAGCGGCGTGCTGCTGCCAGCTGTCGTCGGCGTCCATGGTGCCGAGGGCCGCGTTGATGCCGCCGGCGGCGAGGGAGGTGTGGGCATCCTGTCGGGGGCGTTTGCCGACGGCGAGGACGTCGATGCCGTGTTCGGCGACCTCGATCGCCGCGCGCAGCCCGGAACCGCCGGTGCCGATGACGAGGACCGTGGTGGAGATCTGACGTTCGCGTGTACTCATACGAGCAACGCTAATTAGGGCATCCTAATAACTCCAATGCATAGTTCCTCTTCGAACCATGTTGGTAGCCTATGGATATGAACCTGGAGCAGTTGCGCGGGTTCGTCGAGGTCGCCCGCCTCGGCCACTTCACCCGCGCCTCCGAGCACCTCCACCTGGCACAGCCATCGTTGAGCCGTCAGATCTCCACGCTCGAACGCGAACTCGGCACCGAACTGTTCCATCGAGCACGCGGCCACATCGCCCTCACTGCCGCCGGCGAGACGCTGCTCCCCCGCGCACAGCGGATGCTCGCGGAGGCCGATGCCATCCGCGAGGAGATGGACGAGCTGCGGGGCCTGCGGCGCGGACGCGTGCGGCTCGGCGCACCGCCGACGCTCTGCATCAGCCTCGTCGCCGAGGCGATCAGCGTCTTCCACGACGCGCACCCCGGCGTCGATCTGCACCTCATCGAGAGCGGTTCACGGCTGCTGGTCGAGCAGCTCGCGGTCGGGGCCGTCGACATCGCACTCATCACCGAGTCGGACGGCCCGCCGCCCTCCGGCTTCAGCCTCACCCGCACGCCGCTGCTCACCGAAGAACTCGTCGTCGTCTCGGCAGCATCCCGCCCTCCGGTCGCGGTGACTCCCGCGATCGGCCTCGAGCATCTCGCGACGCTGCCCATGATCGCCCTCGACGAGACGTACGAACTGCGTGCGACGACGGATGCCGCCTTCCGCTCGGTCGGGCTCACCCCGACGCACGTGCTCGAAGGGGCCGAGATGGATGCGGTGCTGCGTTTCGTCGAGCGCGGAGTGGGGGTCGCGGTCGTGCCAGCGATGGTGCTGCTCGATCAGCCGGCGCTGCGCTCGGTGCGATTGACGCATCCGATGATGACCCGCATCGTGAGCCTCGCGCATCGATCGGATGTGACGCCGACCGTCGCGGTCGCCGCGATGCGCGACGTGATCCTGTCGACCGCGGCGGAGGTCGCTCGTCGCGACCCCGCCATCACCTCGCTGCTGGACTGATCCACCCCCTCGGCCTCGCCCTCGGGCCGCGAGAGGTCACAACATGCCGCAAGTGCGCGCCCGGACACGGCGCGTCATGACCCCTCACCCGAGACGGCACGCGCCAAGGCCGCACGCACGAGAACTTCTCCGACCGCGAACAAGACCGTCCGCGCCCGCGAGCTCGCCGGACCCAAGCGCGAGAGGTCACCACACGCCGCAAGAGCGCAACCGAACGCGGCGCGTATTGACCCCTCACCCGAGACGGCACGCGCCAAGGCCGCGCACACGAAACCCTCCCAGAACCCGAGAGGTCAACACACGCCGCGAGCGCGCGCACGGCTGCGGCGCGTATTGACCCCTCAGTGAGACGAACGAGCACGCGAGCCGAACGAGCCCGAGCGGTCAGACCCGTACGGAGAGCTCCTCGCGCACGAGGGCCGCGCCGGCGCTGAGAGCGCTCATCTTCCCGCGGGCGACGTCGCGCGCGAGCGGCGCCATGCCGCAGTTCGTGCTCGCGATCAGCTTGTCGGCATCCACGAACTCGAGCGCATCCCTGAGCGTCTCTGCGACCTGCTCCGGCGTCTCGATCGTGTCGCTCGCGACGTCGATCGCTCCGAGCATGACCTTCTTGCCGCGGATGAGCTCGAGGATGTCCAAGGGCACGTGGGAGTTGCGGCTCTCGAGCGAGACACCGTCGATGGTGGACTGCTGCAGCAGTGGGAACGAGGCCTCGTACTGGCGCCATTCCGCTCCGAGCGTCGCCTTCCAGTCGGTGTTCGCCTTGATGCCGTAGCCGTAGCAGATGTGCACGACGGTCTCGGCGCGCAGGCCCTCCGCCGCGCGTTCCAGCGTCGCGACTCCCCAGTCCTGCAGCTCGTCGAAGAAGACGTTGAACGCGGGCTCATCGAACTGGATGATGTCGGCACCGGCAGCCTCGAGCTCGCGCGCCTCCTGATTGAGGATCGTCGCGAACTCCCACGCCAGCTTCTCGCGGCTCTTGTAGTGACGGTCGGCAAGGGTGTCGATCATCGTCATCGGACCGGGAAGCGCCCACTTGATCGGCTGGTCCGTCTGCTGTCGGAGGTACTTCACGTCGTCGACGAACACGGGCTTCTGACGGCTCACGGCCCCGACGACCGTCGGCACGCTCGCGTCGTAGCGATCGCGGATCCGCACCGTCTCGCGCCGATCGAAGTCCACCCCGTCGAGATGCTCGATGAACGTCGTGACGAAGTGCTGGCGGGTCTGCTCGCCGTCGCTGATGATGTCGAGACCGCGGCGCTGCTGCTCCTGGACGGCCACGCGGAGCGCATCCTGCTTGCCCTCGGTCAGGGCATCGCCCTCGAGCTTCCACGGCGACCAGAGGGTCTCGGGCTGCGCGAGCCATGAGGGCTTCGGCAGGCTGCCGACGAGCGCGGTGGGGATGAGTGTGTTCATGGTCGTGAGGCTCCGCAGATCAGGCGACAGGTGTGGGGGCGTTCGCGGCCCAGCGGTCCAGCACGTCCTGATGCGGCGTGATGAAGTGCTCCGCGGTGTGCTTTCCCTGGGCGCGGGCGAGCTGATTGCGCTCGACCCGGTCGTAGGCGACCTTGGTGCCGGAGTAGTCGTCCTGCTCGAGCGTCGGTCGGTAGGTGCTCGCGGCGGCCGAGTTCGCGTTGTAGATCTCCGGGCGGTAGATCTTCTGGAACGTCTCCATCGTGCTGATGGTGCCGATCAGCTGCAGGTTCGAGTAGTCCGTGAGCAGGTCGCCTCGGAAGTAGAAGGCGAGCGGCGCAACACTGCCGGGGGGCATGAAGTACCGGACCTTGAGCCCCATCTTCCCGAAGTACTCGTCGGTCAGGGAGTAGTCGTCCTGCTGGTACTCGACGCCGAGGATCGGGTGGTGGTTCGCGGTGCGCTGATATTCCTTGCTCGTCGAGACGCTGATGCAGATGACGGGCGACGCGGTGAACCGCTCGCGGTATGCATCCGAGGCCAGGAAATGCTGGAAGAGCTTGCCGTGCAGCACACCGAACTCGTCGGGAAGAGTGAACGTGCCAGCGGCCTCGGTGACGGCCGGCAGCAGCACGCTGAAGTCGTAGTCGCGCACGTACGACGAGAAGTTGTTGCCGACGATCCCCTGATGGCGCACCCCGGTCGTCCGGTCGAGGATGCGGATGTCGAGGACCTCGAGCAGCGGGAACGCCTTGTCCTCACCATCGGTGGTGAACTCGAGCTCGACCGAGACGATCTCGAGCTCGACGCTGTAGCGGTCGCGGGTCGGGTTGTCCCAGTGGGCGAGGTCATTGAAGCGACGGTCGATCATCGTGAGCGCGTTGCGGAGGTTCTGCTGCCGGTGCTCGCCCCGCGCCAGGTTGGCGAAGTTCGTGGTGATGCGCGAGTTCTCGGAGGGCGCGTAGTCCTCATCGAAGCGGGTGGTGGTGATGTTGAACGTGAATTCGTTCGCCATGAGCGGGCCAATCTGATGCCTGTCGGCCGAGGTCGGCCGTGCGGAAGTCTGCACTGCCATGGTGCATCCCCACCGCGAATATCGAGTAACTCGCCGGGGCTATGCGTTGTTATAGTCTCTCCCTATGGCTCGAACCCCCAGCATCACCCTCCAGCAGCTCCTCTACTTCATCGAGGTCGCCGCCGAGGGGTCGATCAGCGCGGCGGCCGATCTGCTCTACGTCTCCCAGCCGACGATGTCGGCGGCGATGAAGGATCTCGAATCCCGGGTGGGCCGCACGCTGTTCCTGCGCTCGGCGCGCGGCGTGACACTCACCGACGACGGTGCGGAGTTCCTCGGCTACGCGAGGCAGGTCACCGAGCAGGTGGCGCTGCTCGAACAGCGCTACCTCGGCCGGCCGCCCTCCAGGCGCCTGCTCGGAGTCTCGGCGCAGCACTACTCGTTCGTCGTCGAGGCGTTCGTGCGCATGGTCAAGGGCAGCGATGCGGCCGAGTACGAGTTCTCGCTGCGGGAGACGCGCACCTGGGACATCATCGAGGATGTCCGCACGCTCCGCAGCGAGCTCGGCATCCTGTACCGGAACGAGTTCAACCGGAACGTCATCGACAAGCTCCTCCGTGACTCGGGGCTGGCGTTCCATCCGCTCTTCCTCGCCGATCCGCACATCTTCATCTCTCGGAAGAACCCGCTCGCCGCACGCGACCACGTCACCCTCGACGATCTCGCCGAGCTGCCTCGGCTCACCTTCGATCAGGGCGCGAACAACTCGTTCTACTTCGCCGAGGAGATCCTCTCCACCCTGTCGAGCCCGCAGGAGATCCGGGTCTCGGATCGAGCCACCATCTTCAACCTCATGATCGGCCTCGACGGCTACACGATCTCGACGGGCATCATCAGCGACGACCTCGACCCGGAGATCGTCGCGATCCCGCTCGACATCGACGAACGGATCGAGATCGGATGGATCGGGCATTCCGCGATCCCGCTCACCGAACAGGCGCAGCGCTACCTCGCGGAGCTGCGCGCCGTGGTGGCGGGCTTCGGCGTGGAGCTGCTCGGGTAGCCCCCGCACCCTCCCCC
>NZ_JYIW01000004.1 GCF_000956525.1 Microbacterium oxydans | reverse complement strand
GTTACATTCCGAACCCGGAAGCTAAGCCTCACAGCGCCGATGGTACTGCAGGGGGGACCCTGTGGGAGAGTAGGACACCGCCGGACTCCTTTTAAGCAAATGGCCACCCATCGATGGGTGGCCATTTCGCGTTAACGCAGAAGTGCGTACGAAACATGAAGAAGAGCCATCCCTCGCGGGGTGGCTCTTCTGCATTAACGCGCCGTTCGCGTCAGCGGCGTATCGGCAGACGCAGCGTGAGAACCGTGCCGGCGCCCTCGGCGGAACGGATGGACACGTCGCCGCCGTGGCGCCGCATGATCGTGGCGACAAGGGTGAGCCCGATGCCGGAGCCGGTCACATCCCGTGCATTCTGGGCGCGCGCGAGCTCGTCGAAGACCGTCGGCAGGTCGGCGGCAGGAATGCCCCGTCCCGCATCCGCGATGTCGATCACGGCCCAGCCGTCCTGTTCCCGGAGGCGGACCTCGATCGGTCCGTGCGCGGAATACTTCGCGGCGTTCGCCAGGACGTTGTCGATTGCCAGAGACAGCAGGTCGAGATCTGCGGTGAGCGGGGGCACAGGCCACGGAACTCGAGTGACGGCCAAGCTCATCCGCGCCCCGGCGGCAGGGTTCTGGATCGACAGTGCGGCCATCGCCTCGGTGAGCAGCTGCTCCAGATCGACGACCTCGAGGTCCAGCGCCCGCGTCTCGAGTTCTGCCAGCTTGCGGAGATCACGGACCAGCGCGCTCAACTTGGTCGCCTGTGTATCGATGACGCGCCATTCGTCGAGTGCGGAGTCGCTCTGCGCTGCCGCCGCGGTGGCACGAATGGCGGTGAGCGGGTTCTTCAGCTCATGATCCAACCGCGAGAGGAATCGCTGATGATTCGCTCGCTCCTGCTGCGTCGCCTGCGCGGCGGCATCGGCGACAGCGGCCTGCACTCGGGCGCTTTCGCGTCGTCTCTGGCGGTGAACGACGAGCATGAACGCCGGAACGGCGGAGACGAGGGCACCCGCGATGAGCACGGCCCCGGGCAGCGCGAGGTCGATGGCCAGGACGCGTGGGTCGCCCGCCGCTGTCATGGCGGCCGCGGCGATCGCGCAGAGCCCGATCGGTGCCGCTGAGGCGACTCCGAGTGCCACGCCCCTCCGGTCGCTCATGCGCTGACCACCCGTGGCACGAAGAGGTACCCCAGGCTCTGCGCGGTCTCGATGATCCGTGCGTCTCCGGCCGAATCGCCGAGGACCCGGCGGAGCTCGGCGATCCGGTGATCGACGGCGCGGCTCGATGAGGCGAAATCGAAACCCCACAGCGCCGAGAGGAGCCGCTCACGGGAGTGGACCTCCTGCGGGTGCAGCATCAGGTATTCGAGAAGCGTGAGCGCCTTGGGCGTGAGGGTGATCTCGGTGTCACCTCGCCACACGCGGCGGGCGGTGCGATCGACCGTGATGTCCAGAGCCCGCAGGCGTTGAGAGGCCTGGAGGGACCCAGCGCCCTGTGAGCTCCGACGCAGCACGGCCCGGATCCGGGAGATCAGCTCGTGCGGATCGAAGGGCTTGTTCAGGTAGTCGTCGGCACCTTCGTCGAGGGCGGCACTGCGTTCCCACGACTCACCGACCTGCGTCAGAAGGATGATGGGAAGCCAGAGCTGCCTACCCCGGATGCGGCGGACGAACTCCCGCCCGTCGATATGGGGCATGATCACGTCGCACACCACCAGGTCGGGAACCGCGCGCTCCACCTCGGCGAGACCTGCTCGCCCGTCTTCGGCGA
This sequence comes from Microbacterium oxydans, assembly GCF_000956525.1. Taxonomy (GTDB): domain Bacteria; phylum Actinomycetota; class Actinomycetes; order Actinomycetales; family Microbacteriaceae; genus Microbacterium; species Microbacterium oxydans_A. Next base: position 6,224 of record NZ_JYIW01000004.1, on the reverse strand, counting down.
CGCGCACGTCGAACCCGCTGCGTCCGAGGAACGCGGCCAGAGCGCCGGTGATCGCCTCGTCGTCGTCGACGAGCAGGATGTGCGGGCGTTCCGTCTGCTCCGTGATCATCAGCCCCGCCCGAGGGAGTTGGCGCTTCCGCTGTCTTCCAGGATCGGCGTCGCGCCGGACCAGTACACCTGATTTGCACTTCCGGAGACGGTCGCCGTGCCGATGGCCCCGGCGTACACCACGCTGCCGGAGCCGCGGAGCAGCAGTTCCTCGACATCGTCGGCGATCACGACGCCCGCATCGATGTCGATCACCAGCTCGGCGCAGGGGCCCTCGACGCGGATGATCGCGCCATCCTCGTCGAGTGGACCGCGGGGGCAGGTCATGGTGGTCGTGGCTGCGGCGATGAGCCGCTCGCGCTCGGCCGCGTTCGGTGCAGAGAGTTCCGGTGATTCCGCGTCTGCGTCGCCCGGCTCTTCGCTCGGAGTGGTGCGGGGTGTGGCCTCGTGCGGCGGAGTGGGCGCGGCATCCTGCGATGGGGATGAGGCGCGGTCGTCCGCCGTGGGGTCGATGATGCTGACCGTGCATCCGGTGAGCATCAGGGCAGAGATGACCAGGGAAGTGATCGTGACCGGATGACGGCGTGCAGCGCGCATGTCATCCATCCTCTCGTGTCAGAAGGTCGCGGGGATGAAGATCTCGACGCGGCGGTTGAGCTGTCGCCCCGCGGGGTTGTCGACGCCGTCGATCTCGTTCGCGGCGACCGGACGGGATTCACCGAAGCCCTCGGCGGTCAGCGCGGTGCGGACACCGCGGTCCTCGAGGCCGTCGACGACCGCATCCGCGCGATCCTCCGACAGCGACTGGTTCTCGGCATCCGAGCCGATGGCATCCGTGTGACCCGACACCGAGGCTTCTGCGACATCGAGCCGGCTGAGCACGTCGGCCACGGCATCCAGGGTTGCGGCGGCATCGTCACGGATGTCGCTCCTGTTGAAGTCGAACAGCACGCCGTCCTCGAAGGTGAGGGTCGTGCCGCAGGACTCCAGCGGAGCGAGGGTGCCCAGCGGCGGGAACACCCCGAGCGTCGGGACGACCGGCAGCGGCTCCGCGTCGACCCGCTCGCCGTTGACCTGCGCGGTGCCATCGCCGAAGTTCTGGATCGTGATGTCGCGGCTGGTGTAGGTGCCGGATCCGTCGCCGAAGTTCTGGATGGTCACGGCTCCCGCGTCATAGTTGCCCGATCCGTCGCCGAAGTTCTGGATGGTCACGGCGCCGTCGGTGTAGTTGCCGGATCCGTCGCCGAAGATCTGCACGGTCTTGGACCCGTCGGTGTAGTTGCCCGACCCGTCGCCGAAGTTCTGGATCGTGACCTCGCCATCCGTGTAGTTGCCGGATCCGTCGCCGAAGTTCTGGATCGTCACGCCGTTGATCGTCGAGGTGCCGGATCCGTCGCCGAAGTTCTGCACGGTCCCGTCGGGGCCGGTGAAGGTGCCGGACCCGTCGCCGTACAGCAGCGCGGTGCCGTTGCCGGAGATCACGCTTCCGTCGGCGTCGCAGTGCGCAGGAGTCGCGGTGACCCCGGGAATGTCGGCCAGCGCGTCATTGACCTCGATCGCGAACGCGGCTGCAGAGGAGTCCAGCAGCGACAGGTCAGGCAGCACGAACAGCGGAACCGGAGGGAACTGTCCGACGTCGTAGCCGGGCACCGTGGCAGCGGTGGACGCCGGCGCATCCGGCAAGGTCGGGACGGCGGTCGGCTTCGGGGCTTCTGTCGGCGTCGCTGCGCAGCCGGTCACGACCAGGGAGGCCAGGAGTCCGAGGGTGATGCCTCGACGGCGACGGCGGGAGGCAGACGAGGCGATGCGTGCGGCGGTGGTCATGGATCGAGCGTATCCAGCCGATGTGGCGAGCGTGTCGCGGAGTTGTCGCAAGCCTGCGACAACTCCGCTCACCGCTTCACTCGGGACTCCAGCACCCCGGCCGCCTCGATCACGGCGTCCGCGAGCACACGCTCCTCGAGTCCCTCATCGGCCCAGGTGACCGCTACCGCCGCGACCGGCCAGCCGGCATGGTCGCGCACCACGGCACCGACCGAGCGGAGACCGTCCGCCACCTCGCTGTCTTCGACCGCGTATCCGCGTGCACGCACCTCCCTCAGGAGATCACGCAGTTCGGTGGGCCGCCGCGGACCCAGTCCGGTGCGGTCGGGAAAGGCCGAGGCGCTCGGGTACAGCGCGCGCACCTGCTCGCGGGGGAGCGCGGCCAGCATCGCCCGACCGCTGGCGGTGAGGTGTGCGGGCAGCCGCACTCCGACATCCGTCACCAGGGCGGGCCGCCGGGGCGCGCGCTCCTCGACGATGTAGAGCACGTCGCCGCCGCTCATGACGGCGAGATGGGCGCTCTCGCCCAGGCGGTCGGACAGCGCGGCGATCAGCCGCCGCCCGAGTCGGGCGAGTGGCTGTTGGCGCGTATAGCCGCCGGCGAGCTCGAAGGCCGAGGTGCCCAGGCCCCACCGCTGCTCCTCGCGGAAGTGCAGCACGAAGCCGTGCGCCGACAGCGTGGTGAGCAGGTGATAGACCGTGGAGCGCGGCAGGTCGAGCTCGCGCGCGATCGCCGATGCGGCCACCGGAGCCGGCCGCCCGGCCAGGTAGCTGAGGATGCGCAGCGTGTTCTCGGCCGCCGGCACCTGCGGTTCGCCGCTGCGCGAGGTGCCCGCACTGTCTGGTATCACAGACACAGGATGTCATGATCCGCTGTCGCCGTCGACACGGCGGGTGTGGAATCAGAACATGACTGATCTTGCCCCTGTTCTCGTCGGTGCGGCGCCCCTCGCGCCCGCAGATGTCGTCGCCGTCGCACGGCTGGGCGCGCCGGTCGTCATCGACCCCGCCGCTCTCGCCCGTGTCGCCGAGACCCGCAGCGTGATCGACGGTCTCGCCGCCGACCCGCATCCGCACTACGGCGTCTCCACCGGCTTCGGTGCGCTCGCGACCACCTTCATCGCCCCGGACCGCCGCCTGCAGCTGCAGGCCAGCCTGATCCGTTCGCACGCGGCCGGTACCGGTCCGGAGATCGAGCGCGAGGTCACGCGGGGACTGCAGCTGCTCCGCCTGCAGACACTCACCTCCGGGCGCACCGGCGTGCGGCCCGTCGTCGTCGAGACCTACGCCGCGATGCTGAACGCCGGCATCACTCCGATCGTGCGCGAGTACGGCTCACTCGGATGCTCCGGTGACCTCGCGCCTCTCGCCCACATCGCCCTCGCGGCGATGGGCGAAGGGGATGTCCGTGTGCTTCGACAGGCTCAGCAGCCCAGCACGGCGGCTCAGCAGCCCAGCTCGGAGGTGATGCCTGCCGCCGACGCCCTGGCTGCCGCCGGCATCGAGCCGCTCACGCTCGTCGAGAAGGAGGGCCTCGCCCTCATCAACGGCACCGACGGGATGCTGGGCACACTGGTGCTCGCGCTGCACGACCTGCAGGAGCTGCTCCTCACGGCCGACATCGCCGCGGCAATGTCGATCGAGTCGCAGCTCGGCACGGATGCCGTGTTCGCGGCCGACCTGATGGCGCTGCGTCCGCAGACCGGGCAGACGGAGTCTGCGGCGAACCTGCGTGCGTTCCTCGGCGACTCCCCGATGGTCGCCAGCCACAAGGGCCCGGACGACGGCCGCGTGCAGGACGCGTATTCGCTGCGCTGCTCGCCGCAGGTGCACGGCGCCGCGCGCGACACCATGGCCCATGCCGCCATGATCGCCGGACGCGAGCTCGCGAGCGTGATCGACAACCCGGTGATCACCCTCGACGGCCGCATCGAGTCCAATGGCAACTTCCACGGTGCGCCCGTGGCCGCCGTGCTCGACTTCCTCGCGATCTCGGTCGCGGATGTCGCCTCGGTGTCGGAGCGCCGCACCGACCGCGCCCTCGACCCCGCGCGCAGCCACGGGCTCCCGCCGTTCCTCGCCGATGAGGTGGGCGTCGACTCCGGACTCATGATCGCGCAGTACGCCTCCGCCGGAATCGTCTCGGAGCTCAAGCGCCTCGCCGTGCCGGCATCCGTCGACTCGATCCCGTCGTCGGCGATGCAGGAGGATCACGTCTCGATGGGGTGGGCGGCTGCCCGCAAGCTCCGCCGCGCGATCGACGGCCTCGGCCGCGTGCTCGCGATCGAGATCCTCACCGGTGCGCGCGCCCTCGATCTGCGCGCCCCGCTGCAGGCCGGACCCGCCACCGGCGCCGTGCGCGACCTCGTCCGTACCGTGGCCGCAGGCCCCGGCCCTGACCGCTTCCTCTCGCCCGAGATGGAAGCCGTCGCAGAACTCGTCCAGTCGGGCGCCGTCGCCCGCATCGCAAAGGAGCACACCCATGGCTGAGTCCCCCGCATCCGGTCCTCGCGTCGTCCGCGCGGCGCGCGGCAACCAGCGCACCGCCAAGAGCTGGGGTGCCGAGGCCGCCAAGCGCATGCTCATGAACAACCTCGACCCCGAGGTCGCCGAGCACCCCGAAGACCTGGTCGTCTATGGCGGCACGGGCAAGGCCGCCCGCAACTGGGAGGCGTACGACGCGATCGTGCGCACGCTCGATGAGCTCGAGCCGGACGAGACCCTGCTGGTGCAGTCCGGCAAGCCGGTCGGGGTGTTCCGCACGCACGACTGGGCGCCGCGGGTGCTGATCGCCAACTCGAACCTCGTCGGCGACTGGGCGACGTGGCCCGAGTTCCGCAAGCTCGAAGAGCTCGGCCTCATCATGTACGGCCAGATGACCGCGGGCTCCTGGATCTACATCGGCACCCAGGGCATCCTGCAGGGCACGTACGAGACGTTCGCCGCTGTCGCCCGTTCGCTCGGACGCGACTCCTTGCGCGGCACCCTCACCCTCACCGGCGGTGCCGGCGGGATGGGCGGGGCGCAGCCGCTCGCGGTGACCCTCAACGACGGCGTGGTGCTCATCGTCGACGTCGACGAGTCGCGCCTGGCCCGTCGCGTCGAGCACGGCTACCTCGACGAGTACACGACCGATCTCGACGCGGCGGTCGCCCGGGTCGTCGCCGCGAAGGAGGCCGGCGAGGCGCTCTCGGTCGGCGTCGTCGGCAACGCCGCCGAGCTGTTCCCCGAGCTGCTGCGCCGCGGCGTGCCGATCGACATCGTGACCGACCAGACCAGCGCACACGACCCGCTCGCGTACCTCCCGGTCGGCATCAGCGTGGCCGACTGGAGGAGCGGCGCCGAGCGCGACCCGGAGGAGTTCACCCGCCGCGCCCGCGAATCCATGGCTGCGCACGTCGCCGCGATGGTGGCGTTCCAGGATGCCGGCGCCGCGGTGTTCGACTACGGCAACTCGATCCGTCGTGAGGCGGAGCTCGGCGGCTTCGACCGCGCCTTCGAGTTCCCCGGCTTCGTGCCGGCGTACATCCGTCCGCAGTTCGAAGAGGGTCGTGGGCCGTTCCGCTGGGCCGCGCTGTCGGGCGATCCCGAGGACATCTACAAGACCGACCGGGCGATCGCCGAGCTGTTCCCCGAGGATGCCGCGCTGCACCGCTGGCTGCAGAAGGCCGGCGAGAAGGTGCACTTCGAGGGCTTGCCGGCGCGCATCTGCTGGCTCGGCTACAAGGAACGCCACCTCGCCGGGCTCAAGTTCAACGAGATGGTCGCGTCGGGCGAGCTCGCGGCGCCGATCGTGATCGGCCGCGACCACCTCGACTCCGGCTCGGTGGCATCGCCGTACCGTGAGACCGAGGCCATGAAGGACGGCTCGGATGCGATCGCCGACTGGCCCCTGCTGAATGCGCTGCTGAACACGGCGTCCGGAGCATCCTGGGTCTCGCTGCATCACGGAGGCGGCGTCGGCATCGGCCGATCCATCCACGCCGGGCAGGTCACGGTCGCGGACGGCACCGAGCTCGCGGCGCAGAAGCTCGAACGCGTGCTCACGAACGACCCGGGCACAGGTGTCATGCGGCACGTGGATGCCGGGTACGAGCACGCACGCGACATCGCTCGCGAGCGCGGCCTGAACGTTCCGATGCTCTGAGACACTCGACCGAGGCGACTGATGCCGAGAGGTCAGAACACGCCGCGCGCCCTGCGAAGGCTGCGGCGCGTTCTGACCTCTCAGCGAGAGGAGATGCGATGACGACGCTCACGCTCATCACGAATATCGGCGAGCTGACCACGAACGGCGGCCCTTCGACAAGCTCAGGGACCCAGGGTGGGAGCTCGGGGAGCCAGGGGGGGAG
>NZ_JYIW01000003.1 GCF_000956525.1 Microbacterium oxydans | reverse complement strand
TAAGATTGAGAAGTTGCCCTGCGGGCCTGGTTGTGATGACTGGGTCGTGGGAGCGTCCGATCCTTGAGAACTCAACAGCGTGCACTTGTCAAATGCCAAATTATCCTCGTCTCCACTTCGGTGGGGGTGAGAATTCCTTTGGATCAAAGACCAATCCCTTCCGGGGGGTTGGCGATGGATGAAGTCAGCAATGAATTTGTCTCTTTGGTCAGCATCAAACTCGCTGCGTCACCGTTTTCCCGGTGTCGTATGCATTTCTTTTTTACGGAGAGTTTGATCCTGGCTCAGGATGAACGCTGGCGGCGTGCTTAACACATGCAAGTCGAACGGTGAACACGGAGCTTGCTCTGTGGGATCAGTGGCGAACGGGTGAGTAACACGTGAGCAACCTGCCCCTGACTCTGGGATAAGCGCTGGAAACGGCGTCTAATACTGGATATGTGACGTGACCGCATGGTCTGCGTCTGGAAAGAATTTCGGTTGGGGATGGGCTCGCGGCCTATCAGCTTGTTGGTGAGGTAATGGCTCACCAAGGCGTCGACGGGTAGCCGGCCTGAGAGGGTGACCGGCCACACTGGGACTGAGACACGGCCCAGACTCCTACGGGAGGCAGCAGTGGGGAATATTGCACAATGGGCGCAAGCCTGATGCAGCAACGCCGCGTGAGGGATGACGGCCTTCGGGTTGTAAACCTCTTTTAGCAGGGAAGAAGCGAAAGTGACGGTACCTGCAGAAAAAGCGCCGGCTAACTACGTGCCAGCAGCCGCGGTAATACGTAGGGCGCAAGCGTTATCCGGAATTATTGGGCGTAAAGAGCTCGTAGGCGGTTTGTCGCGTCTGCTGTGAAATCCGGAGGCTCAACCTCCGGCCTGCAGTGGGTACGGGCAGACTAGAGTGCGGTAGGGGAGATTGGAATTCCTGGTGTAGCGGTGGAATGCGCAGATATCAGGAGGAACACCGATGGCGAAGGCAGATCTCTGGGCCGTAACTGACGCTGAGGAGCGAAAGGGTGGGGAGCAAACAGGCTTAGATACCCTGGTAGTCCACCCCGTAAACGTTGGGAACTAGTTGTGGGGTCCATTCCACGGATTCCGTGACGCAGCTAACGCATTAAGTTCCCCGCCTGGGGAGTACGGCCGCAAGGCTAAAACTCAAAGGAATTGACGGGGACCCGCACAAGCGGCGGAGCATGCGGATTAATTCGATGCAACGCGAAGAACCTTACCAAGGCTTGACATATACGAGAACGGGCCAGAAATGGTCAACTCTTTGGACACTCGTAAACAGGTGGTGCATGGTTGTCGTCAGCTCGTGTCGTGAGATGTTGGGTTAAGTCCCGCAACGAGCGCAACCCTCGTTCTATGTTGCCAGCACGTAATGGTGGGAACTCATGGGATACTGCCGGGGTCAACTCGGAGGAAGGTGGGGATGACGTCAAATCATCATGCCCCTTATGTCTTGGGCTTCACGCATGCTACAATGGCCGGTACAAAGGGCTGCAATACCGCGAGGTGGAGCGAATCCCAAAAAGCCGGTCCCAGTTCGGATTGAGGTCTGCAACTCGACCTCATGAAGTCGGAGTCGCTAGTAATCGCAGATCAGCAACGCTGCGGTGAATACGTTCCCGGGTCTTGTACACACCGCCCGTCAAGTCATGAAAGTCGGTAACACCTGAAGCCGGTGGCCTAACCCTTGTGGAGGGAGCCGTCGAAGGTGGGATCGGTAATTAGGACTAAGTCGTAACAAGGTAGCCGTACCGGAAGGTGCGGCTGGATCACCTCCTTTCTAAGGAGCATCTGACTCTTCGGAGTCCAGAACCCAGTTCGAAGGCATACGTTCTTCGCTGGGAGCTCATGGGTGGAACATTTGACATGGTGCAAACGATGAGAGTCTTTCCTAGTACGTCGCTTCGGCGGTTGGAACGGGGAGGGTTTCGGGTGTTGCACCTGCACGCTGTTGGGTCCTGAGGGACCGGATGTGCTCTGACCTTTTGGGGTTGGGAGCCAGTCGGTGACTCTGGACCTCTTTCTGTTTCCTCCTGTTGTGGGGGTTTCGGATTGGGGTACCGCCCGTACTTTGAGAACTACACAGTGGACGCGAGCATCTTGCAGCTGACTTCGGTCAGTTGCACAAGATGATCTTAAAGATCATTAGTCAATTTCATGCCGGACCTTTCGGGGTCTGGTGTCGATTCTGATTCAAACTCATGTGATTTCAAGTCTTTAAGAGCAAACGGTGGATGCCTTGGCATCTGGAGCCGAAGAAGGACGTAGCAATCTGCGATAAGCCTCGGGGAACTGATAAGCAAGTTTTGATCCGAGGGTGTCCGAATGGGGAAACCCCGCTGGGCGGCGTGCCGACCTAGTGACTCCCGCCTGAATATATAGGGCGGGTAGAGGGAACGTGGGGAAGTGAAACATCTCAGTACCCACAGGAAGAGAAAGCAACCGCGATTCCGTTAGTAGTGGCGAGCGAAACCGGAACAGGCTAAACCGAGCGTGTGTGATAGCCGGCAGGTGTTGCACGTTCGGGGTTGTGGGACTTTTCAGTCATCTCTGCCGAGGTGGCGGCGTTACAAGAAGGTATAGACGAACGGTCTTGAAAGGCCGGTCATAGAGGGTGCCAACCCCGTAGTCGAAATGCCTCTCTTGGCGCGAAGAGTATCCCAAGTAGCACGGGGCCCGTGAAATCCCGTGTGAATCTGTCAGGACCACCTGATAAGCCTAAATACTCCCAGATGACCGATAGCGGACAAGTACCGTGAGGGAAAGGTGAAAAGTACCCCGGGAGGGGAGTGAAATAGTACCTGAAACCGTTTGCTTACAAACCGTTGGAGCCTCCTTAGTAGGGGTGACAGCGTGCCTTTTGAAGAATGAGCCTGCGAGTTAGCGATATGTGGCGAGGTTAACCCGTGTGGGGTAGCCGTAGCGAAAGCGAGTCTGAATAGGGCGATTCAGTCGCATGTCCTAGACCCGAAGCGAAGTGATCTATCCATGGCCAGGTTGAAGCGACGGTAAGACGTCGTGGAGGACCGAACCCACTTAGGTTGAAAACTGAGGGGATGAGCTGTGGATAGGGGTGAAAGGCCAATCAAACTTCGTGATAGCTGGTTCTCTCCGAAATGCATTTAGGTGCAGCGTTGCGTGTTTCTTGCCGGAGGTAGAGCTACTGGATGGCCGATGGGCCCTACAAGGTTACTGACGTCAGCCAAACTCCGAATGCCGGTAAGTGAGAGCGCAGCAGTGAGACTGTGGGGGATAAGCTTCATAGTCGAGAGGGAAACAACCCAGACCACCAACTAAGGTCCCAAAGCGCGTGCTAAGTGGGAAAGGATGTGGAGTTGCTTTGACAACCAGGAGGTTGGCTTAGAAGCAGCCACCCTTGAAAGAGTGCGTAATAGCTCACTGGTCAAGTGATTCCGCGCCGACAATGTAACGGGGCTCAAGCACGCCACCGAAGTTGTGGCATTGATATTTTTGGTAGGCCTTCGTGGTCCAGCCGTATTGATGGGTAGGAGAGCGTCGTGTGGCCAGCGAAGCGGCGGTGGAAACCAGCCGTGGAGGCTACACGAGTGAGAATGCAGGCATGAGTAGCGAATGACGTGTGAGAAACACGTCCTCCGAAAGACCAAGGGTTCCAGGGTCAAGCTAATCTTCCCTGGGTAAGTCGGGACCTAAGGCGAGGCCGACAGGCGTAGTCGATGGACAACGGGTTGATATTCCCGTACCGGCGAAGAACCGCCCAAGCTAATCCAGTAGTGCTAAGTGTCTGAATCCCAGTGACTGATCCCTTCGGGGTGACGCTCTGGGCCTAGCGCACGACCCCATTCTGGTGCGGTTAGCGTATTAACAGGTGTGACGCAGGAAGGTAGCCCAAGCCAGGCGATGGTTGTCCTGGTGCAAGTGCGTAGGCCGAACGGTAGGCAAATCCGCCGTTCACATAGGCTGAGACACGATGCGGATAAAAAGTGGGTGATCCTATGCTGCCAAGAAAAGCATCGACGCGAGGTTCTAGCCGCCCGTACCCCAAACCGACTCAGGTGGTCAGGTAGAGAATACCAAGGAGATCGAGAGAATCGTGGTTAAGGAACTCGGCAAAATGCCCCCGTAACTTCGGGAGAAGGGGGGCCATCCACTTATACGGATTTACTCCGAAAAGGGTGTGGTGGCCGCAGAGACTAGTGGGTAGCGACTGTTTACTAAAAACACAGGTCCGTGCCAAGTCGCAAGACGATGTATACGGACTGACGCCTGCCCGGTGCTGGAAGGTTAAGAGGACCGGTTAGCCGCAAGGCGAAGCTGAGAATTTAAGCCCCAGTAAACGGCGGTGGTAACTATAACCATCCTAAGGTAGCGAAATTCCTTGTCGGGTAAGTTCCGACCTGCACGAATGGCGTAACGACTTCCCAACTGTCTCAACCGCGAACTCGGCGAAATTGCATTACGAGTAAAGATGCTCGTTACGCGCAGCAGGACGGAAAGACCCCGTGACCTTTACTACAGCTTGGTATTGGTGTTCGGTGTGGCTTGTGTAGGATAGGTGGGAGACTTTGAAGCATGGACGCCAGTTCATGTGGAGTCATTGTTGAAATACCACTCTGGTCACTCTGGATATCTAACTTCGAACCGTAATCCGGTTCAGGGACAGTGCCTGGTGGGTAGTTTAACTGGGGCGGTTGCCTCCCAAAAAGTAACGGAGGCGCCCAAAGGTTCCCTCAACCTGGTTGGCAATCAGGTGTCGAGTGTAAGTGCACAAGGGAGCTTGACTGTGAGACTGACAGGTCGAGCAGGGACGAAAGTCGGGACTAGTGATCCGGCAGTGGCTTGTGGAAGCGCTGTCGCTCAACGGATAAAAGGTACCTCGGGGATAACAGGCTGATCTTGCCCAAGAGTCCATATCGACGGCATGGTTTGGCACCTCGATGTCGGCTCGTCGCATCCTGGGGCTGGAGTAGGTCCCAAGGGTTGGGCTGTTCGCCCATTAAAGCGGTACGCGAGCTGGGTTTAGAACGTCGTGAGACAGTTCGGTCCCTATCCGCTGCGCGCGTAGGAAATTTGAGAGGATCTGACCCTAGTACGAGAGGACCGGGTTGGACGAACCTCTGGTGTGTCAGTTGTTCCGCCAGGAGCACCGCTGATTAGCTACGTTCGGGATGGATAACCGCTGAAAGCATCTAAGCGGGAAGCCGGCCTCAAGATGAGATTTCCATACCTTCGGGTGAGAGGCTCCCAGCCAGACTACTGGGTTGATAGGCCAGATGTGGAAGTGCAGCAATGCATGCAGCTGACTGGTACTAATAAGCCGATGACTTGATAACACACCGTTTGTTGGTGCTACGCGTCCACTGAGTGGTTCTCGATGTACGGTCGAGAACCGCATAACAACAATGACTTTGTTATGTGTTTGATTGAAACATCAATAGTGTTTCGGCGGCCATAGCGTGAGGGAAACGCCCGGTTACATTCCGAACCCGGAAGCTAAGCCTCACAGCGCCGATGGTACTGCAGGGGGGACCCTGTGGGAGAGTAGGACACCGCCGGACTCCTTTTAAGCAAATGGCCACCCATCGATGGGTGGCCATTT
>NZ_JYIW01000002.1 GCF_000956525.1 Microbacterium oxydans | reverse complement strand
CCCCAACCCGCCCCCCGTCTCCCAACCTGGGTCCCTGAGCCTGTCGAAGGGCCCCGGTCTCGCCCCCTGGGTCCCTGAGCCTGTCGAAGGGCCCCGCCCCCGTGAAAGGAGAACCATGAGCCTCGCCGTCTGGAGGGTGCTGCGCCGTCTCGGCGTGAGCCTGCTCACGCTCCTGGGCGCAGCGACCCTGACGTTCTTCGCGCTCCGCCTGGTGCCGGTCGATCCGGCGTTCGCGATCCTCGGGGCCGGGCAGCAGCAGGTCGATATCAGCCCTGAGGTGCTCGCCGTCGTGCGGCAGGAATATCACCTCGACGAGCCGCTGCTTGTGCAGTATCTCCTCTATCTCGGGCGCCTCGTGCGGGGTGACCTCGGCATGTCGTACGTGCAGGAGCAGCCGGTCGGTCAACTCCTCGCCGCTCAGGCCGGACCCACCGTGGCGCTCGCGCTCGCGGCGACCCTGCTCGCGATCGTGATCTCCCTCGTCGGGGGTGTGCTCACCGCTGGCCGCCGCCTCCCGAGCTGGATCTCCTCGGGCGTCGAGCTGGTCCTGGCGTCCACTCCGGTGTTCTGGCTCGGGTTCATCCTGATGCTGGTCTTCGCGGTGTGGCTGCGTGCCCTGCCCATCCTCGACAGCGGCGATCTGCGGTCGCTGATCCTCCCGGCGCTCACGCTCGCCCTTCCCGCGGCGGCTCTTCTCCTGCAGGTGCTGCGCCAGTCGCTCGATGACGCCTTGGAGCAGCCGTTCATCCTCTCCGCTCGGGCGCGCGGTCTCGGCTCACTCGCGGTCACGGTCCGGCACGCGCTGCGGCATGCTGCGGTGCCGTATCTCACGATGCTCGGCTTCTCGTTCGGCGCGCTGCTCGGTGGCGCTGCGATCACCGAGACGCTGTTCAGCCGTCCTGGCCTCGGCCGCCTGCTCGTGACCTCGGTGGCGTCGCAGGACATCCCGGTCGTGATCGGCGTGGTGCTCGTCGGCACCGCGGTGTTCATCCTGGTGAACACGCTCGTCGATCTGTCATACGGACTCGTCGATCCGAGGGTGCGCGAGACCGGCCGCGCGGAGGTCGTCGCATGAGCGGTGGCGTCGTCGCCGAGGCCGTCGCGCCCCGCGCCACCGTGGTCCGCTGGCGCGGTTGGGTGCGGCTCGCCGCCGATGTCGGCACGCTGCTGTGCGCGCTGGTGCTCGTCCTGTTCGTGCTCGCGGCTCTCTGGCCGCAGCTGCTCACCGGGCAGGATCCGCTCGCCGCGGATCGTGCGCTGATCCTCTCGCCGCCGTCGCCGGCGCATCTTCTCGGCACGGATGAGATCGGCCGCGATGTGCTGGCCCGCATCATCCACGGCGCACGCAGTTCGCTCGTGCTCGGTTTCGGCGCCGTGCTCATCTCGCTCGTGTTCGGCACGGTGCTCGGCCTGGTCGCCGGTCTCTCGAACCGGGTGATCTCGACCATCACGTTGCGGCTGACCGACATCGGCGCCGCGTTCCCCGAACTGGTCCTGGCGATCCTGATCCTCGCGTTGTTCGGTGGCGGGCTCGCGACCGCGACGATCGCGATCGGCATCGCCGGCATCCCCTATTACGTCCGGGTGGTCCGCGGTGAGACGCTGCGGGTGCGCACCTCCACCTATATCGAGGCATCCCGCAGCATGGGTCTCTCGGGTCAGGCCGTGCTCGGCAGACACCTCCTGCCGAACGCCGTTCGACCGGTCGTCGTGATCGCCACGATCGGCCTGGGCGGGGCGACGCTCGCGGGCGCTGCGCTGTCGTTCCTCGGGCTGGGCAGTCCGCCGCCGACCCCGGAATGGGGCTCCATGCTCTCCAACGCCCGCAACTTCCTGACGCTGGGCTGGTGGGCCGCGGTGTTCCCCGGTCTCGCGATCACGCTGTTCGTCATCAGCACGACCGTGCTCGGTCGACGACTGCAGGCACGGCTGGAGGGACGCGGATGAGCGCGCTGGTTCGAGTCGCGGGGCTTCACGTGTCGTTCGGTGGCGGGGGAGCGGCGAACACGGTCGTCGAGGGCGTCGGGTTCGACCTGGCCCCCGGTGAATGCGTCGCGCTGGTCGGCGAGTCCGGCTCGGGGAAGTCGGTGAGCGCGCGGAGCCTGCTCGGCCTCGTCGGCACCGGCTCGCGCGTGCAGGCCGATGTGCTCGAGATCGACGGGCAGGATGCGCGGACGTTCTCTGAGCGTCGCTGGCGCACCGTGCGCGGCAGACGGATCGGGTACATCCTGCAGGATGCGTTGTCGTCGCTCGATCCGCTGCGCACGGTCGGCAAGGAGGTGCAGGAGGCGATCGCCGCCACGGGTGGGCCACGTGGTCGTGCCGGTCGTGCCAGGGCGCTCGAGCTGTTGCGTCGCACGCACGTGCCGGACCCGGAGACGCGCATCGACGAGCGTCCGTCCCAGCTCTCCGGCGGTCAACGACAGCGGGCGCTGATCGCCACGGCCCTCGCCGGCGACCCTGCGGTGCTGATCGCGGACGAGCCGACCACGGCGCTCGACGTCTCAGTGCAGAAGCAGATCCTCGAGCTGTTCGGCGAGCTCAAGGCGCAGGGCATCGCGCTACTGCTGATCAGCCACGATCTGGCTGTGGTGTCGCAGCTGGCCGACCGCGTGCTGGTGCTGCAGGGCGGCGCGGTCGTGGAGTCCGGCGCGACGGCCGAAGTGCTGTCGTCGCCCGCGCATCCGTACACGCGGTCGCTGATCGACGCCGCTCCGCACTTCGAGTCGGGACCGGCGGACTCCGCCGATGCGACGGATGCCGCGGACGAGACCGAGATCGTGCTCTCCGCCGAACATGTGAGCAAGACATTCCGGCTGCCGGGCGGTGTCGAGCGGCATGCGGTGCAGGACGTCTCGGTCGCGGTGCGGAGGGGGCGCTCGCTCGGCATCGTCGGTGAGTCCGGCTCCGGGAAGACGACGCTCGCCCGCATCCTGGCCGGCCTCGCGACCGCCGACAGCGGCACCGTCCGACGTGCGAGCGACGACCCGCGAGATGTGCAGTTCGTCTATCAGGACCCTGGGTCGTCGTTCGATCCGCGGTGGACGGTCGGGCGCATCCTCGACGAGGCCGTCGCGCTGCGGCATCCGGGGCTCGCTCGTGCAGAGCGCAGTGTTCGCGTGCGGGACTGGTTGGAGCGCGTCGGGCTGTCGGGTGAGCTGGCCGACCGTCGTCCGGCCTCACTGTCGGGGGGACAACGCCAGCGGCTCGGCATCGCCAGGGCGCTCGCTGTGGAACCCGCCGTCGTCGTGCTCGACGAACCGGTCTCAGCGCTCGACGTCGCCGTGCAGAAGCAGATCCTCGAGCTGATCGCCCGCCTGCAGCAGGAGACCGGTGTCGGCTACCTCTTCATCTCGCACGACCTCGGCGTGATCCAGAAGGTCTGCGACACCGTCGTGGTGCTGCGTGACGGCACGATCCGTGAGGTCGGTCCGACCGCGAGGGTGCTGCGCGATCCCACGGATGCTTACACGCGGCTGCTGATCGACGCAGTGCCCTCGTTGCCGAGGGTCACGCAGGGCTGAACTGCCGAGGGAGGTGTCTCTTCCGTCGTGATAGCGTAGAGACGTTCTAGGGCCTATGGCGCAGTTGGTAGCGCGCCTCGTTCGCATCGAGGAGGTCAGGGGTTCGAATCCCCTTAGGTCCACAGATCACAACGGTCGGTCGGAATCACGAGAGTGAATCCGACCGGCCGTTTCTGTGTCTCCGGGAGCGGGAGCGGGAGCGGTGCTCGCCCGGAATCCCGGGCGACACGCCCGGCGGTCGGCCCTGATTTGCCGGACCCCCGGGATCCACGTAAGTTATAACTTGTTCGCCCCACAGGGAAGCGGAGAGGCCGAGAGCTTCACCCCCCTCAAGCGGAGAACCACCTCCACTCGATCAGCTCCTCGGAGCAGATCGCAGACATACTTCTGTCTGACCTGGAGCATCCACACCGGAACAGCAGTCAGCTTGACAGCGACGCCGGAACGGATAAGCTAGTGAAGTTGCCTCGGAGGCCTTGAGCCCCGAGCTGCAGATCTGGTTCCAAGCCTTCCGGCGTGTCGATTTGACAGCCTGGAAGACGCGGATAAGATTGAGAAGTTGCCCTGCGGGCCTGGTTGTGATGACTGGGTCGTGGGAGCGTCCGATCCTTGAGAACTCAACAGCGTGCACTTGTCAAATGCCAAATTATCCTCGTCTCCACTTCGGTGGGGG
>NZ_JYIW01000001.1 GCF_000956525.1 Microbacterium oxydans | reverse complement strand
GCGGTGTTGGACCGGTGTCGGGTGGCGGCAGGGCCGGAGCGGACCGTGGAGGGTGAGCGGGTGCTGGTGGAGCGTGCGGTGGGGGTGTCGTTGGATGATGTGCGGAAGCTGGTGGTGCGTGCGGAGGCGTGGTTGGACCCGGCCGGTGTGGGGCCTCGGGAGCAGGAGCGGCGGGGGCGCCGGTCGGTGACGATGTTCGAACGTGACGGGATGGTGCATCTGCACGCGGTGTTGGATGCGGAGACCGCAGCGCCGGTGGTGACCGCGATCCGTGGGTTCGTGACCGCGGCGTTCGCTGCCCGGAAGGATGCCACCGATGCGGATGCACCGGATGCGGATCGGCGGACGGTGCCGATGATCCAGGCGGACGCGTTGAGTGTGTTCTGCGCGCACGTCCTCGGATGCGAGACACGGGTCCCGCTGGCGGGGGCGACGGTCATCGTCCGGGTCGGCCTGGATGATCTGGACTCGGGTGTCGGGGCGGCGTCGATCGATGGGGTTGATCAGCCGGTCAGTGTCGGGGCGGCCAGGCGGATCGCGGCCGGGGGTGGGGTGATCCCCTGGGTCCTCGGCGGGGA